>NZ_AOLQ01000069.1 GCF_000337775.1 Haloarcula vallismortis ATCC 29715 | reverse complement strand
GTCATCAAAGTCCCACTCGGCACATCCAGAGCGAGGGCGGATAACAGCCGCCGGTGTAGCCACAACAACAGTATTTCGTTGAGAGGGTCTGCTGATTGAGTGAACACTGTCACCAGCGTCTCCGAACGGCACACCACAGAGAAGCGAGTTACCGATGACACTGCCCGTATGTTGGAGCGTGTGAAATTTAAACAGAGATGTGGGGCGATAGCGACAAGACAGCACTCACAGACGGACCGGCAACCAGTGTGCTGATTAGCCCGTCAAGCCGTTAGCCGCAGATGTTGGCAGTCGCGTACACGTTTCCGGTGTCAGTAATCTCCACGCCGATACCGACGAGATTGGCGTTGCGGAGCGTGAGCCGCTGGCGGTAGTCCGACCACGCCATCCAGCTATCGACGATCTGTCTCGCGACTTCCTTGTCGGTGGCGTGGAACTGCTCTTCGCCGTTCTCCTCGTACGTTTGTCCAGCAACTGTCTTCTCGACCGCCTCGAACCGATTTCGGTCCGGCGTCTCGATGTAATCACCTTCGGAAGATTTGAACTGACACCGGTCATAGAGGCCGCTGCTTTCATACCGGTCCTTACTGGAGACGCCATCGATCTTGTGGATCGCTTTCCCCTCGACGGCCATCTGCTCGCTGTGGCCCTTGGCCATTTCGTCGAGGTCCTCCTGAGTCTGGAGTCCCGATTCAAAACGAGGGACACTCGCGGCCTCACGCTCCTCGTTAAGGAACTGCCGGATGTAGTTCGAGACGTTCTGTTCGTTGAACTCCCGCGACGGAATCGACTCTTGCTGTGGGGTCGCTGTCTCGGTCGGTGTCCCGTTTGGTTCCGCCGTTGGTGTTGGCGTCGTACTAGTACCCGCTGTCGCCGTTGAACTACCGCCATTTCCGCCGCCGTTATTGTTCTGTGAGTCGGCTGTCTGTGTCGGTGTATCCGCTGTCCCGCCCGCAAACTGTGCTCCGATAAGAACTCCTGTCCCGAGAGCCACGAGGAGCACCACGGCGGCGATAGCCAATAACCCTTTCTTCACCATACGTCACGGGTAGATTACAGAGGTATGTAAGCTTGATTCTTCATATATTTCATATAATTATCACGTTTTACCGTCGGCGGTGACGATAACCCATATATGCCACGGGCGGCCACTGCCGGTATGGTCGAGAACGTTATCTGGCCGGCAGCGCTCGACGCCGACCGTTCACGTAGCGATGGGCGTCGTGTGTCGCTGGATTTGGCCGTGGATGACCCGACTGTCGATGAAATCGCCAAAGCCGTCCAGCAGGTCGGTTACGACGCGGTCATCGAGCGTGACAAGACGTATCCACGCGAGTACGAGGCCCGCGGGCGAGTCGTCGTCAAGGACGCGGACGATGCAACGAAAAGCGACCTGCTGGGGGCTGTGGCAGCCTATATGCAGGCGCTCCGTGAATGAAACGTATCGGCACTGTCTCGCGGGTCGCGCAGGGACTGGCCGTGGTCCGGGCACCTGACGACGAGTACGCGTCCGTGGGAACCGACGTGGTCGACGAGGAGCTCCAGACCGTCGGCTCCGTCGTCGACGTGTTCGGTCCGGTCGAACGCCCGTACCTCGCAGTGTCGCCAGCCGACAGCGTGCACCTTCCGGCGCTGGTCGGGAAGGTCCTGTACGCGCGGTAACAGCTCGCCGACCTGTCGATACTTGCTTCGTAACGCTCAAACCGATTCCTGCAGGACGTGTGTGCATGGAGCGACGGTGGCGAATCCTCGGCGGCTGTGGCCTTATCGCTGGTATCTTTCTGTTCGTCCAACTCGGCGCGCTGGCACTGGTCCAGCCCTTCGAATCGGCCGGGTATCAGGCCGTCGAAGACCCATCTGACCCCACGAACAGCCTCATGTACATCGGGGCGATTCTGATCGCGACAGCCGTTATGTTGCTTGCCTTCCGCTACGACGTGGATCAGCTCATCCGCGGGCTTATCGTCTTCTCGGCAGCCTGGCTCTCACTGTACGTGTTTCAGGTGCTGGTCCCGCCGGTGCTCACGTACGCCGGCCTCAACGTCGTCGCCGTCCTGTTAGCGCTGGGCCTGGGGACGGCGCTGCTGGTCTACCCCGAGTGGTACGTCATCGACAGTGCCGGTGCGGTGATGGGAGCCGCCGCCGCCGGGCTGTTCGGTATCAGTTTCGGGGTGTTGCCGGCGCTAGTCCTACTGACTGTTCTCGCTGTGTACGATGCGATCAGCGTCTACGGAACCGAACACATGCTCACGCTGGCCTCGGGCGTCATGGACCTCAGGGTCCCCGTCGTTCTTGTGATTCCGATGACGCTGTCGTACTCGTATCTCGACGCGACGACGCCGGACCCGATGGCAGAAGACGAGACTGGCGACGACGAGACGGCGGCGGACGACGCGGCCGGAGGGCCAGCGACCACAGAATCCGGTGCCGACGCAGATGAGCCGGCAGTTGCGGATGGGAGCCAGCCGGCCGAACGTCAGGGCGAGCCGACGGGCACCGGCGAAGCGGACGAGGGCGACGACGGTCACGCCGACCCGCTGGAGCGCGACGCGCTGTTTATCGGTCTCGGTGACGCCATCATCCCGTCGATACTCGTCGCCAGTGCCGCCTTTTTCGCCTCGTCGGACGTACTGACGGTACTCGGCGTCCCGTTGCCGGCGGTGACCGCGATGATCGGGTCCTACGTCGGTCTGACGATACTGCTATGGATGGTGTTGAAAGGGCGCGCACACGCAGGACTCCCGCTGTTGAACGGTGGCACTATCGCCGGCTACATCGTCGGCGCGCTCGCTGCCGGCATCAGTCTGGTTGACGCTCTCGGCCTCGGTCCGTACCTCTAACTCCTGTGGCTACTACCGGCCAGTCAGGGCTTTGCTCGCGGGTGCGAAGTCGATCTCTTCACCCCGGCCCTCAGCCTTTGCCCGCTCGTACAGCATATGGCCTGCAGCAACGGTTTCGATGGCTGTACCGCCGGAGTCGAAGACCGTAATCTCTTCGGGGGACTGCCGTCCCGATGCGTTTCCGGCAACGATGTCTCCCAGCTCGGCATGAACGTGGTCCTCGTCGACGACGCCCGCATCGAGGGCGTTGATGAACGACCCGGCGTCCTGTGTCACCCGCTCGCGCAGGTCCGGGACGTACGTGGCGCGTTCGATTGTCGTCGCATCCAGTTCGTTCTTTTCAGGATGGTACTGACCCATGGCGGTTACGTGGGTGCCCGGTTCGAGCAGGTCACCGTCGAACACCGGGTCGCTCGCACTGGTCGCTGTGATAACGACATCGGCCCCTTCGATTGCTGCGGCCGGGGACGCGACGGCAGCCACTGTCGGGTCCAGCGCGTCATTCATCTCCGCGGCGAAAGACTCCCGGTTACTTGCCGTCGGGGAGTACACCTCGATGCGGTCGAAGTCTCGGACTGTCGCCGTCGCACGGACCTGGCCGCGGGCCTGTGCGCCACTGCCGATAATTGCGAGGTCGCTGGCGTCACGGCGGGCCAGCGCATCGACGCCCACCGCCCCGACTGCGCCGGTCTTGTGCGGGTTCATGCTCGCGCCGTCGAGGACAGCGAGCGGGTCGCCGCTGTCGGCGTCGAAGACCGGGAGCGTGAAGTGTGCGTCCCGTCCGCCGAAACCGGCCGCGTAGGTGTATCCACCCATCGCGCCAGTGTCTGGAAGAATCGCGAGATAGCCCGTCAACATACCGGCGGGCTCGTCCGAGAACAGCGTTGTTCTGGGCGTCGCCGGAGCACCTTCACCACGTTGGCGGTACCCCTCCCGGACGACGTCGACGTACTCGGTGGGCTCAGCGAGATCAGCAACCTCGTCGCTTTGCAGAAACAGCGCTGTCGCGTCTGTTGTCATACTCCGTCGTTTGGGCGACCGACTCTTATACTGCCCGGCGGTGACCGGTATGTTAGATTGGAGGCAGTCACTGGTGCACTACCGAAAACAGGAGTCGAGACGGACTAGAATACGTTTAATCCGCTGTCTGTAGCGGGTCTGACTGTGCGGTCTGCTGGGTCGACGCGTCGCTCGGGACCGGGTCGACGGGGGCACGGACGAACATCGCGTGGCCGATGAGGCCAACTGTTACGACAGAAGCCATCGGAATCGCCGTCGTCAGTTCGAAGCCGGCAACGAACAGAGTGGCGGTGATGCCGGCCATGGCGAGCGGAATGAGTCCGAGAATGATGTCGTAATAGCCCGTCATAATTATGAATTATACTACGGTAGTGGGGTATATCAATGTTTCCCTAAAATACGGGCCAATACACGGAATGGCCCCTGCAAATTTACTCAGTACCCGCTGGGTAACAATCTCATAAGTTATAGGTGGGATAAGGGGAAAAGATTTATATACTCCAATTCTTGTGGACAGTTCACAATATAAGGACGGAGGCGGTCTGATATCACTGGCCCGCGGTCACAGGTAGGCCGTCATATCCGTATACAAAAATGAGATTAAGTGGCTACAAACCAGTATACGATAGCCGTTAGAACGGCTGTCTGTTTCTCGGGATAGAACCCGTTCAAATGCTCTTTTTCAGAATTTGAGAACTAGATTATGGATTCAGTGGCGTGCTCATGGCTCCTATTTTCTCTGGTGATAACTGGGTCCGTGTGCTTATTAGGTCTCCCGAGATACGTTGAACCGGAGAAAAACGGTAACGCCGATTTCCAAACGAGACAATGAGCACAAACGCAACGGACAACACGACGGACGCCGCGACCGACGATCAAGAACGACGCTACGCCGAACTGAATATCGGGGACGAGGAGTTCGTAATCTACGACCGAGAGAACCATCAGGCATGGATCCAGTCGACAGAGTCGCTTGAAGTCGCCGACCTGCGATAGTCCGTCATCGATACCGCAGCGCTACAGCAGGCCGCCCTATTTTACGACTGCAACTGAACCGCGCCAGAGCATCAATAGCGTACCCCCGACAAACACGGATACAAGTGCAAAGGTCAGCGCCGCGTTGCCGGGGAACATCGCCGTCGACCGAAGTCCCTGTGCGATTCCGACTGCCAGCACCCATCCCACGATGGTGCGGACGAGAGCCGTACGAAGCGTCGCGGTTGCGGCGGCGGTGTACAGTCCCCCGAGTCCGGCGACGAAGAGCCAGCCGATATAAAAGGGCGTCAGCGTCCCGGCGAACCGACTTGGGTTGAGTATCGGATTGATACCGTGGGTCATCTCGCCGACACCGACGAATACAGCAATCGCCAGCAGATCGCCGACAGCGAGCAGTGCCGTCCGAGTGGACAGTTCGATACGACCGTTTCCCACCGTCGAGACGCTCATACAGGGAGTTCCAGTTCCGGACACTTCGCTCTCCCGGATTCGACGACGGCGGCTGGTGGCCTGAGACAGCGACCAGTACTGATTACAGTGGGCGGTCCGTTCAGTCAGACTATGGAGTTCACGCTGCTCGGTTGGCCCGAGGACGGGCACCGACTCCGGCTGGACCACGAGCAGTTTGCGTACGCGGGTAAGTTCGTGATGACCTCGACCGGAAAGGCCGTCGTCGGCGACGACGGGGTGGTGGCCGCGGCCGCGTTCGATGCCGACCGGACGGACCCGGACACCCTCTGTGTCCGGTATATCACCGTGCGGCAGGACCGACAGGGGGACCGGCTCGGTGCCCGTCTCCTCCGATTCGTCCGGGAGCGGGCCACGGACCGGGGCTTCAAACGTGTGTCCATCGGCGTCAACAACCCGTTTTCCTACCAGGCCGCCTACCGGGCGGGATTCTGTTTCAGCGGCGCGGAGTCGGGGATGGCCGAACTCGACCTCGTCTGGCCAGGCGACCGCAGCACCGAGCGGTATCAGGCCGGGCTGGACCTGTTCCGGGAGCGTGACCTCTCGCCCGAAGAGGAGTCGTTCCTCGCGGCGAAGGCCAACGCCGACCCGCCGTCTGTCATCGACGACTGGGCTGACCAGCCGTCCGCAGGGACCGGCTGAGCCGCTCGACCGGCGTCAGCCTGTGCTAGCAGGTACCGAAGTAGCACGTCTTCTCCGAGAGATTCAAGCGGCTGTCGGCCAAAGACCTGCCAATGGGAAACGCTGATTTACGGTCGCTTGCGGCGCTATCGGACGTGTCGTTCGGCGACCTCGGCGGGAGCGTCGTCGCCGTGGACGCTCACAACTGGCTCTATCGCTATCTGACGACGACGGTGAAGTTCACCAGTGAGGCGAAATACACCACCAGCGGCGGCGAGGAGGTGGCGAACCTCATCGGTGTCATTCAGGGCCTGCCGAAATTCTTCGAACACGACCTCACGCCCGTGTTCGTCTTCGACGGCGCGGTCACAGACCTCAAAGACGACGAGGTCGAGAGGCGCCGCGAACAGCGCGAGAAGTACGAATCCGAACTGGAGGCGGCCCGCAAAGCGGGAGACAGCACCCGCGTCGCCAAACTCGACTCCCGGACTCAGCGGCTGACCGATACCATCGTCGACACGACGCGGGACCTGCTGGAACTACTCGACGTGCCTATCGTCGACGCCCCCGCTGAAGGCGAAGGGCAGGCATCGGTGATGGCCCGACGGGGTGACGTGGACTACGTCGGGACCGAGGACTACGACGCGCTGCTGTTCGGCGCGCCGATGACGCTCCGCCAGATCACCTCGAAGGGCGACCCCGAACTGATGGATTTCGAGGCCACGCTTTCCCAGCATGACCTCACCTGGGAGCAACTGGTCGACGCCGCCATCTTGATGGGGACGGACTTCAACGAGGGGATTTCCGGTATCGGGCCCAAGACCGCCGTCAAAGAGCTTCACGAGCACGGCGACCTCTACGCCGTGCTGGAGGCTCGCAGCGAGCACATCGACCACGCCGACCGCATCCGTGACCTGTTTCTCGACCCCGCCGTCACCGACGACTACGTGATTCCCGACAGCGTCGACCCGGATATCGACGCCGCCCGCGCGTTCGTCACCGAACAGTGGGAAGTCGACGCCGACGAAGTCGCTCGCGGGTTCAAGCGCATCGACGAGTCCGTCGTCCAGACCGGGCTGGACCGCTGGGCGTGACGGTGAAACCGCACGTCTGTCCGACAGGATAGTAAAAGCGCGGCGGTTGCGGCTCAGACGACCGATTCGACCGTTTCGATCTCGTCAAGCGTGCGGTTCCGGATGGCCTGGCCGCTAGCCGTGTCGAAGAGGTGGATCGCGTTCTCGGGGAACCGTACTTTGACGCGCTGGCCGGCGTTGAGCTGTTTCATCCCGCCGACCGTCGCGATGAACTGGTCGTCCATCGATTCGTCGAACTGCAGGTGGGCCGTGTTCTCGTTCCCGCGAGGCTCGACGACGTGGACCGTCGAATCGAACACGTTCGGACCGGTGTCGCTCTGGACGAGCTCGATGTCTTCGGGTCGGATGCCGAGCGTGATGTCGGTCGTTCCCTCGACGGCGGCAACCGTCTCGTCACTCAGTTCGTACTCGAACCACTCGCCTGTGAGCGTCGACCCGTCCAGCGTCATCGGGAAGAAGTTCATCGACGGCTCGCCGATGAACCCCGCGACGAAGAGGTTGTTCGGCTCGTGGTAACACTCAAGCGGCGTCGCACACTGCTGGAGGACGCCGTCGTTGAGGATGGCGATGCGGTCGGACATCGTCATCGCCTCGGTCTGGTCGTGCGTGACGTACACCGTCGAGACGTCGAGGTCCTGCTGAAGCTCCTGCAGTTCAGTCCGCATCTCGGCTTTGAGCTTCGCGTCTAAGTTCGCCAGCGGCTCGTCCATCAGGAACACTTCGGGGTCCCGGACGATTGCGCGGCCCAGCGCCACGCGCTGTTGCTGGCCACCGGAGAGTTCGCCGGGCTTGCGGTCGATGAGTTCGAAAATGCCCATGTCCTTGCACGCCTTTTCGACGCGCTCGTTGATCTCGTCGTCGGGCATATCCGTCGATTCCTCCAGCCCGAACGCCATGTTCTCCCGCACGGTCATGTGGGGGTACAGGGCGTAGGACTGGAACACCATCGCCACGTTCCGGCGGGCCGGCGGCTGGTCGTTGATAATCTGTCCGTCGAGCCGAATCTCGCCGCGCGTGATGTCTTCGAGCCCGGCAATCATCCGCAGCGTCGTCGATTTTCCACAGCCGGATGGACCAACGACACAGAGGAACTCGCCGTCCTCGATGTCGATCGATACCTCGTCAACCGCGATGATTTCGCCGTCGTCGTCTTGGAACGTCTTCGTTACCTTGTCCAGTGTGAGTTGTGCCATAGTGAATGCCTCCGTGATTATTCTCCAGCGACGCCTTTCGCGAACTGTTCGCCGAACATGATGTAGACGAGCAGCGTCGGAAGTGCTGCGACGATGGCCCCTGCCATCGTGGTGTTAAACGACTGGACGACCCCGCCAGTGAGCGCTGCGAGGCGCTGGGTCGCCACCTGCGAAGCCGGTTCGTTGACCAGTACGAGCGCGAACAACAGGTCGTTGTACACCTGCGTGAACTGGTAGATGAGCGTCACAGCGAACATCGGCAGCGACAGCGGGAGGATGATGTTCCGGTAGATGCTGAACGCGCTCGCGCCATCGAGGCGAGCGGCCTCTATCATCTCGTCGGAAATGCTCTGATAGTACGACCGGAACAGCAGCGTACAGATCGGAATCCCGTACGCTGCGTGGGTGATCGACAGCTGCAGCAACTGCACGTACCCGTTACGGCTCGGGTACTGCCAGTTCCCGCCCGTAATGAAGCCAAAGACGGTGTTGACGAAGCCGTTGAGCAGCCCCGGAAGCACCTGGAACCAGAACTGTGCCAGCGGGACCAGCACAGCCTGATAGGGGATGAAGATGCCCGCGATGATGAGGACGACCACGCCGACCTGGCCGCGCCAGCTAATCGTTGTCAGTCCATACGCGGTCATACTGCCCAGCAGCGCCGACACGAGCGTCGCGGGAATCGCCATCAGCAGCGAGTTCACCAGTCCCGGCCGAAGCGTGTTCCAGGCAGTGGCGAGCGCATCGAGCGTGAACCCGTCAGCGCCCGGCGGCGCGAACGGGAGCGTTCGGGCGAACGCGCTTTCGGTCTTGAACATCGTCATCACGGCTGTTTCCACCGGGAAGAGGTAGAAGGCGATGCCCGCAAGCAGGAGGGCATACAGTCCGATACGGCTGTTTTCTGTACTGCGGAGTTGGTCGATGAAATCCCCGTCTCTAATACTCATAGTTCACCCCGTCGGTATTCGCTGTAAAGGTACGGTCCGATGACCAGCAGTGCGAGGGCAAACAGCACGATGGCGACGGCCGAGCCGTACGCCCACTGGAGACTATCGAACGCGACCCGATACATCATTGTCGCCAGAATGTCCATGTTCGCCCCCGGCTGTGAGCCACGGAGCGCATAGATGAAGTCGAACGCTTTCAGCGCAAACACCATCAGCACCACTGACGCAGACACGGCGGAGGCGCGGAGTTGCGGGATGATTACCCGTGCGTACAGCCGAACCGTGGACGCGCCGTCCACGCGCGCGGCCTCGTAGTGTTCGGTCGGGATCGCCCGAAGGCCCGCGAGGAAGACAACCATCGCGTAGCCGCTGAACTGCCAGATGAGCGCGAAGATGACCGCCGCCAGCGCGGTCGTGTTCCAGGAGAGCCACTGGATGACTTCGGCGTTGACCCCGGCGGGGCGAAGTAACCCCACGAGGGCCCCTTCGAGGCCAAACCCTCGGAGGAGCTGATTGAGCACGCCGTTGCGGGCGTTGTACACCCACGCCCACATCGTCGCCGTGACGACGAACGAGAGGCTCATCGGGAGTAAGTATATCGTCCGGAACGTATTCTCGAAGCGTATCTGCTGGTCGATAAGGATGGCCACGAACAGGCCAAGCGCCAGACAGAGGACGGTGAACACGACAAGTAACACCACCGTGTTCTGTGCGGCTTGCCAGAACGCCCCATCGCTCAGCAAACGGCTGTACATGCTGAAATCGAAGGTTTCGTACTGCGCACCGCCCAAGCCGTTGTAGTCAGTCAACGACAGAAGGAAGTTCCAGGCGATAGCGCCGTAGACGAAAAAGCCCGCAAACAGGACTGGCGGAAGCCAGAACGGGGCGGACTCGATGAGTTCCCATTCAATCGGCAGTGAGTTCCGAAGCGAGTCTCTCCGGGTCGTTTTCACCGTCGCTCCGCCGTCTGTTGCCAGTTGGTCGCCGTCCGATTCGTCTCTCGATACCGCCGACCGGAGCCGACCCCCGGTGGCGAGGAGTCTACTGAGTATCTCGCGCATGGTTTGTCAGTGGTTCGCCGACGTGAGTTCGCCGTCCATCGCCCCGACGGATGTGTCGTCAGTCACATGCACTCGCCGGCCAGCACGCGCATAAACCACGCGACCGAACAGCCTGTCGCACCAACACAGGCTGTCAGGCGACGTGGGTACGCCAGGTGACGGGTGTGCCATCCCGTCGTCGTGCCGAGCGGGCGAGCGGTTGCAACGCGGCGGGTACACCGGCTGCGAGCGTTCGCGAGGGTCACGTCCGTCGGTGTCCCATGGACCCCCGACAGCCGACGACGGCAGCAACACACCGCCGCCACCGGGTATTGTAGGGGGTATCGGTCATGAACGTCTCTGTGGCGTCGAACTCATGGTAAGTGGAGAGAGATTCTACTTAATATTTCCGAATGATAATACACGTTTATCCAAGTCCTGAGTTCTGAGCCCCACGGTCTCCGCTGTCCGACCAGGGACTCGTGGCCACCGGTGAGTGACCGTCCCGGCGGGTACAGGTCCGTACGGCGTGGTGTCCCGACTCGTACCGGAGGGTTTTACGACCGGGCGGACCACCCCCCGGACGTATGACCGACGAGCACCGGACAGAGCAGGATAGCCTCGGTGAGATGCAGGTGCCAGCCGACGCGTACTGGGGCGCACAGACGCAACGCGCCGTCGAGAACTTCCCGATCAGCGATGTGACCTTCGGGCGGCGGTTCATCCGCGCCCTCGGCGTCGTCAAGAAGGCGGCCGCACAGGCGAACCGCGACCTCGAAACAATTCCGGCAGACAAGGCGGACTGTATCATTGAAGCCGCCGACGAGGTCATTGCCGGCGAGCACGACGACCAGTTCCCCGTCGACGTGTTCCAGACCGGCTCGGGCACGTCCTCGAACATGAACGCAAACGAGGTCATCTCGAACCGTGCCACAGAGCTGTACGGCGGCGAAATCGGGACCCGTGAGATTCACCCCAACGACCACGTCAACTTCGGCCAGTCCAGCAACGACGTGATTCCGACGGCGATGCACGTCGCTTCGCTGGAGGCCGTCGAGAAAGACGTGATTCCCGGCCTGAAGACGCTGCGCGACGAACTCAAAGCCAAAGAAGACGAGTTCGACAACGTCGTCAAGACTGGTCGAACGCACCTTCAGGACGCGACCCCGGTAACACTGGGGCAGGAGTTCTCCGGCTATCGCACGCAGGTCGAGAAGGGTATCTCCCGCGTCCAAGACGTCCACGGTCGCCTCTCCGAGCTTGCACTCGGTGGAACCGCAGTCGGGACCGGGCTGAACACCCACCCCGAGTTCCCCGAAAAGGCCGCGGAGTACATCAGCGAGGAAACGGACCTCAGCTTCCGCGAGGCGGACAACCACTTCGAAGCACAGGCCGCCCACGACGCGATGTCGGAAGCACACGGCGCGCTCCGGACTGTCGCCGGCTCGCTGAACAAGATCGCGAACGACCTGCGTCTGCTCGCCTCCGGCCCGCGAAACGGCCTCGGCGAGATCGACCAGCCGGAGAACCAGCCCGGCTCCTCGATCATGCCCGGGAAGATCAACCCCGTCGTCGCCGAGGCGGTCAATCAGGTCCACAAGCAGGTCGTCGGCAACGACGCCGCCGTCGCGGCCGGCGCAGCCGAGGGCCAGATCGACCTGAACCTCTACAAGCCCGTGCTGGCCTCGAACTTCCTGCAGTCGGCCAAGCTCATCGCCAACAGCAGCGCGGTGTTCGGCGAGAAGTTTGTCGCCAAACTGGAGGCCGACGCCGAGTACTGCGCCGAGCGCGTCGAGCAGAGCATGGCGCTGGCGACGGCGCTCAACCCTGCCATCGGCTACGACAAGGCGAGCAAGGTCGCCAAGAAGGCCCTCGCTGAGGACAAAACAATCCGCGAGGTCGTCCTCGAAGAGGGGTATCTCGACGAGGACGAGGTCGACGACGTGCTCGACCCCGAGACGATGACGAAGCGCGGTATTTTGGGTGAGGAGTAGCGAGGAAGCGAACGAAGCGAGGGGCGTGAACGGAGTGAGCGGCCCTCGGCAGAGCGAGCGGCGGGAGCCGCGAGCAGTGAGCGGCCCTCGATACTGTGAACGGGAAACGAAGTAATCCGTGCGCAGCGAGGGGCGCTCGTATCGAACAGGCACGCAAGAGGTGCGCCTGAGCGCGGCAGCGAGCTGACAGTCGCCCCGCCCTCAGACCTGTGACGCGTCGTCGAGAACATACCGGCTCTCGGGGTAGCGCTCGCCGCCGATTTCGGTTTCGCTCTCGTCGCCGAACTCGAACCCGAACTGCTGGTAGAACTCGGCTCCCGGCTCGTTCGCCGAGAGAACCATCGCGCTGATTCGGTCGATATCGCGCTCGAACAGTTCCTCGCAGGTCCGTTCTAGCAGCGCCCGGCCGATTCCCTCACGCCTGTGGTCAGGGTGGACGTACAGCCGGAGGATGTACCCCGCGCGGTCGGTTTCGTGCCACGTCGCGTGTGCGAATCCGACGACGCGCTCTTCACGCTCGGCGACGAACAGAAGCGTCTGCGATTCAACCAGTTCCGATTCGATCTGGTCGGGCGAATACCAGTCGCCAACGCCGTCTTCGACCGTTTCCTGGGTGAGGAGGGGGTAATCCGTCTCCCAGGCAGCCGTCGCGACCTGATTGATGGCCGTTACGTCGTCTGGAGTTGCCAGCCGAATTGTCATATGTAACCATATATCACGGTCTGTGAAATGTTTTCCCGCGTCGAGTGGGGCAAAATACCAGTTCTCACCTCGCCGACTGATCTGCTCAGCGAAGTCGATTATGAGATGATCAGAATCCATAATGTTTTTTGATTATTAATACACAGTTGTGGTACAGATGCGCTACTCCGAAACGTTGCAGCTGTTCGACCAGGCCTGTGAGTTCCCGGCTGAGCACGCCACTGTTGTTCAGCAACTCGGCGACGTCGAACTGGTCGCCCAGAACGGTGACTCGGTCGAAATGAGTGAGGTGTTAACTCGAACCAGTGAGACCACGTATCAGTCCGCAGAAGGTCTGTACAACTCGCTGGTCGGGAATCTCGACGACGACTTCATCGGCCGGAAATACTACGACGACCGGGCCGGAAGCACGTCCGGAACCGACGACGTTCGAACCGAGACGGACCGCCTGTAGCCGCTGGCCGTGCGGAGCCACGTACCGGCCTCACTCAGTTCACCGGCGTCGATTCGTTGAGCCACGCCGGCCGCACCACTGTCGTCTCGCCGATGTCTTCGTACCAGAAGCTGTATTCGACGATGCGCTCTTCGGTACGGTACCAGACGCTGAACTGGCGGACGAGGCCGGTAGGTTCGACCAGCAGTTCGACACGAAACTCCGTCACTTGTTCCGTAGCCGGAATCTCGCCGCCGGACCCGCGAATCCGGTAGGCTCGGCTGCCGTCCCACGTGACGACGGCTGTGGCACTCTGGTTGACCACCGCGTAGCGATTCAGGTAGAATGCCGTCCGGTAGGCGTACTTGTCGCGGCTGAACTGGACCTCGCCGCGCTGGCGTTCAACAGTCCCGTTGTCACGGCGTTCGTGCCAGTTGGTGCCGTCGGCGTAGGTTGACTGTTCGTACCGCTCGACGGTCGCGTTCGAGTCGGTCGTCACTCTGATCATCTCGTCGTGGTACCGGGTCGGTGATTCGACGGCGACTGTCTCGGTTCGCCGGACGGAGCTGCTGTCGTTCCCGATCGCGAACTCGCTGTAGCGTTCATTCAGCGTGTAGGTAGTGCCGTTGAGTGACTGCCGGTGGGCGGCCGACAGCAGCGCGACGTTTTCGAGCCGGTCGGTGGTCACGCCGGGCGGTGGGTCCGGCGTGGCTGGCGTGTCCGGCTCCGCCGCTGTCGGGACCGGGGCCGGCGTGACGGTCCCCTGATCGGCGGCGTCATCGCCGGCGAAGGCGTTACAGCCGGCTGTCAGGAGGAGGACGGCCACCGCGGCTGTCGACAGCCAGCGCATACTGCTAGTGAGGGAGACATGGGCAAAAGCGCGGCGGCGAGCGCCGGAAGGGTGCGTTTTTTGGCCCCCGGTCCCGGACACCTCGACAATGACCGAGTACGATTACGAGGAGCTGGGGCTCGTCGCCGGTCTGGAGATCCACCAGCAACTCGATACCGCGACGAAGCTGTTCTGTGACTGTCCGACGACGATCCGCGAACCCGAGGAGAGCCAGCGCTCCTTTACCCGCTATCTGCACCCGACGAAAAGCGAGCTCGGGGAGATCGACGAGGCGGCGCTCGAGGAGAGCATGGTCGACCGGGAGTTCGAGTATCTGGCATACGACACGACCTGTCTCGTCGAGGAGGACGACGAGCCGCCCCACCGCGTCGACCGCGAGGCGACGGAGACGACGCTGGAAATCGCCCAGCTACTGGATATGTCTGTCGTCGACCAGGTGAACGTCATGCGCAAGATTGTCGTCGACGGCTCCAATACGACGGGGTTCCAGCGCTCCATGCTGGTCGCCAACGACGGAGTCATCGAGACGAGCGCTGGCCCGGTCGGTATCGAAGACATGCTACTGGAAGAGGAGTCCTGCCAGCGCGTCGAGGAGACCGAGGACGGCGTCCGGTTTTCGCTGGACCGGCTCGGCATCCCACTTGTCGAAATCGGCACGAAGCCGGACATCAGTTCGCCCGAACAGGCTCGCGAAGCCGCCGAGCGCATCGGCATGTTGCTCCGTTCGACAGGACAGGTCAAGCGCGGCCTCGGAACCATCCGTCAGGACGTGAACGTCTCCATCGAGGAGGGCGCACGAATCGAACTGAAGGGCGTCCAGAGTCTCGACGATATCGACGACCTCGTCCGCAACGAGGTCCGCCGGCAGGTCGAACTGCTCGATATCGCCGAGGAACTCACCGAGCGTGACGCCGCTGTCGGCGAGCCACAGGACGTGACCGACGTGTTCGAGGACACGGACTCGGGCGTCATCGAGGGCGCGCTCTCGTCGGGTGGCGAAGTGCAGGGGGTCCTGCTCGAAGGCTTCGATGGCCTCGTCGGGCGCGAGATTCAGCCCGACCGGCGTCTCGGGACGGAGCTGTCCGACCACGCCAAGCGCCACGGCGCGGGCGGCATCTTCCACACTGACGAACTCCCGGCCTACGGCGTCACCGAGGCAGAAGTCGAGGCGCTGCGTGACGACGTTGGCGCAGGTCCCGAGGACGCCGTCGCCATCGTCGCCGACGACCCCGAAACCGCCGAACTGGCTATCGACGCCGTCGCCGAGCGGGCCGAGACGGCGCTGGAGGGCGTCCCCGAAGAAACGCGGGACGCGAACGAGGACGCCACGTCACGGTACCTCCGCCCGCTCCCCGGCGCAGCGCGGATGTACCCCGAGACCGACGTGCCACCCGTCGAGCCCGACGTGACCGAGGTCGCGACACCGGAACTGCTCACCGAGAAGGTCGACCGATACGAGAGCGAATTCGACCTCGGGTCCGGCCTCGCCGAACAGGTCGCCTACGGCCAGCGGTGGCCGCTGTTCGAGGCACTGGTCGAAGGCGAAGGCGTCGACCCGACACTGGCCGCCGGTACGCTGGAGTCGACGCTGACCGAACTCCGCCGGGACGACGTGCCCGTCGAAGACCTCACCGACGAGCACCTGCGGGGAGCGATTCTGCTGGTCGACGGCGGGGATGTCCCCCGCGAGGGGATGGAGGACCTCCTGACGGCCCTCGCGGAGAGCCCGTCGTTGACGGCCGAGGAAGCCGTCGAACAGGAGGGGCTGGGCGGCGTCGACGAGTCGGAGGTTCGGGACGCCGTCGCCGAGGTCGTCGAGCGCCACGAAGACCAGGTCGCCGAGGAGGGCATGGGCGCGTTCTCGGCGCTGATGGGCGAGTGCATGGGTGCACTCCGTGGCAAGGCTGACGGCGATACAGTTAGTGACGTGTTGCGCTCGGAGATACAGAAGCGGGCTTAATTGCGTTGCGCGGACTGCAGCGAGTCAATGTCGACGGTGCTCGGTGACATCCCGTTACCGCTCGCCGACAGGTCGTGCTCGATTGTCGACTCAAGCAGCGGGACGAGGGCTGGCGCGTTCGGTCCGATATCGACCAGATCTTCCGACTGATTGTACTGGACGACACCGGCATCGACCAGCCGTGGAAGGTGGTTGTGATAGAGGGCTGTGTAAATTTTGAGTCGCTCGTCGCGGTACTGTTCGACCGGTGTCCCGTGTTCGAATTCGGTCACTGTGTCCGTGAGCACAGCCAGTGAAACCGGTGTCGTGTACTGTGAAAGCCCATACAGGAGGTACCGCCGGTAGTGCGACGACAGGAGCGACAGTCGGTCGTCCAGTGGCAGCGAGTCGGGGACTTCAGTTTGTTTCGTATTCATTTTGATTGGTATGGTGCTGGATGAGGACGGGTATCGTGTCAGGTTCGGAGCGGTTCAAACGCTATTGGACCACGGTACGTTCATCCGCAATTTCGTCGGCAACGTCTGCGGTATCCGCGAGATTGGTCACACGGTCGACGACGCGGTAGACTGTTCCATCTCGCGTACAGGGCGCGACGTGCTGGAGGTCTCCGTCAACGTATTCAGCGAGGGCAAGCGTCGGCAGCGTGATGACGTTGACCGACTCATCGGAAGCCATGTTCGTCACCGGGTGCTGCCAGTCGAAGGCGGCAAGCGACGCATCAGAGTTGCGTTCCCACTGTTCGAACGTAGAAAGGCGTTCCAGCAGGCGTCGGCCCTCTGCAGTTCGCTGTGCGAGTCGCGGTTCGATCCGGCGGCCCCAGATCAGTATCGAAAGGTCCGCAATGCGGCCCGCGTCCGCAAGAGCCTGTAATCGGTCAATCACGTAGTGCTGCTGTTGCGTTCCGTCTTCCGGACACAGGGACCGGACGAACAGTTCAACGCGAACTGGATTGGCAGTGGAATCCATAGTGAGGGAGCGCGTATCCTGTGGGTCGCTACAGTGGTAACTGTCCTAAGTACTCTCTCTAGGTCCCTAGAATAAATCGGGGCAAACTGAAATTGTGGTTGACATATCCGGGTCACTTGATAATTGGTTAGAATATGGATGTTTAGTGGTTGGTCTGTCAGGCATCCATTTGGATACGGCCCCTTCACAGCCAGATAGGCCGTTTTTCGGAATGGTATTCATCACATGCATGTGTCCGGCATACGTATTAACCTTCTAACTGGACACCCGGCGTTAAGTAGCTCGCCGACACACTTGGCGCATGGTCCCAAATGTCGTGGATGGCCACGATATCCCCACCCTGTATGGGCCAGCTATCGATACACTGCCGCTCATGTTTGCGATCGTAGATGCGTCCGGGGTGATTCTCTCGACGAACGAGACGTGGCGCGAGTTCGGCCGGGAAAACGGAACAGAGCTGACACCGGATACGCTCGGTATGAACTATCTCGACGTCGCTGACATGGCTGACGACACGACCGGGCAACAGGCAGCCGACGGGCTCAGGGCCGTCCTCGCCGGCGAGCAACCGTCGTTCGAACTCGAATACCCGTGCCACACTGTGTCGGCGAAACGGTGGTTCCGGTTGTACGCCGCCCCGTTCAGCATCGACGGGGCGACGTTTGCGTCCATCGCGCATATCGACATCACAGCCCGGAAGGAACGGGAGTCTACCCTCGAAGCGGCCTACGAGGTTTGTACCGACTCGGACCGGACGTTCACGGAACAGCTCGACGCGCTGTTAGAACTCGGCTGTGAGGCGCTCGGTTCGCCGTTCGGGACCCTGTCCCGAGTCCACGGCGACGAGTACGTGTTCGAGGCGGTCACTGCACCGACGACTGCCGACCTCGAAGCCGGCAGAACAACTAGCATCGAGGCCCTTCCGAACTGCAGGCACGTCGTCGAGCACCGGGAACCGCTCGCGGTCAGGGACGTTGAGGCGGACGCGCCGGAACTCGCCGACTCGGAATGGGGCATTGCGAACTACATCGGCGCGCCCGTTGTCGTCGACGGGGCCGTATACGGGACGTTCTGCTTCTACGGACTGGAGCCGCGCGCGGCGGAGTACACGCAGTGGGACCTGACGTTCGTCCGGTTGCTCTCCGACTGGGCGGGCTATGAACTCGAACGACAGCGCTACACGGAACAACGCGATGCATTGAACATCGCTTTTCCGGACCCCAGTTTCATTATCGATGCGGAAGGGCGGTTTCTCGACTGTCTGACCGACCCCGAGACGATGGTGACGGTAGACGATACGGACACGCTTGTCGGCCAGACGCTGCATGAGTTGCTTCCCCGCGACACCGCTGATTCGCTACTGGCGACCATTCGTGCAGCCCTGCGGACCGGGTCGTTCCAGTCCGTGGAGTACAGACTGCAGACTCCCGGTGGCAAGCGATGGTTCGAAGCGCGGGTCACGCCGCTGGAAAGTCGCAAGTACGACCTCGATGCCGCTATCTTCGTCGCTCGGGAGATCACTGCTCACAAGGACCGACAGGCCGAGCTCGAACGCCAGCGAGACGCGCTCAGACAGGCACAGCGGCTCAACGTACTGGGCCGAGAAATCGCGAAGGCGCTACAGGACACACAGACGCGCGAGGAGATCGAATCGGCAGTGTGTGCACACCTCACTGAGTCAGATCTGTACCAGGCCGTGTGGGCTGGGAGCCGTGGAAGTGCGACACAGATAACACTGGGTGCCGCTGCTGGCATCGACACGGTGACGACGGAGGATATCTCGCCCGGCGAGCACAGTCTTGCCATAGATGCCATCGACACCGGCGAGGTACAGGTCGTTGCGGACATCGCCGACGTGTCGACTCAGTCAGACACTGGAGCAGACCGCCCGTTACTCACAGACTGTGCCGCTGTCGCAGCAGTTCCGCTGATAACTGGCGACACCACATACGGCGTACTGATGGTGTATGCGTCGACTGGCGCCACGATTGGCTGTCGTGAGTCGGATATTCTGGCCGACTTGGGGCGACTTATCGCGCTTTCTATCCAGCGCGTCCACAGTCAGCAGTCACTGCAGGCGGCGACGACCGTCGAGCTGACGTTCCTGACGCCAGATTCCGACGACATCTTCGCCGGCCTCTCCGCGATGCTTGACTGTTCGTTCACGCTCGAACGGCGTGTCCCAACCAGTTCCGGACGCAGCCTCCACTACGTTCGCGTCAGCGGCGTGGACACTGACCGGGTGTGTCAGGCGCTCACTGAGGTGCCGTCGGTCGAGTCCTGCACTGTCGTTGAGCCGGCTGCCGAGAACCGGGCGCCCCTGCTGGAAGTGGCGCTCGACGGGACATCCGCATCGCCGCTCGACACGCTCGTAGATTACGGCGGGGCCGTGCAGCGAGCCGTGGCGGCGGACGGCGACCTGCGGTTCACAGCGGAGATGGCACCGGATATCGACGTCCGCGCCGTCGTCGAGGCGATTCAGGAGATTGCGCCCGGGACAGAGCTACAGAGCAAACAGTACGTCGACCAGCCAGTCTCGACGGCCGCGGATTTCCAGACACGGGTACGCGACCGGCTGACGCCGAAACAGGCTGCTGCACTCAAGACGGCCTACGCACGCGGCTACTACGACTGGCCACGAGGGAGCGCCGCGGAGGAGCTGGCTGAGACACTCGACATCTCCGCCCCGACCGTACACTACCGGTTGCGGAAGGCCCACGACGCCGTCATCGGTGCGCTGTTCGACTCCGCGACCGGCCCCGGGAAACTCGACTGAACGTTAGTCGTCTTCGGCACGCTCGATTCGCTGTCGGGCCTGTCGAAACAGGCCGCGAAGCGTTTTCGTCTCCCGGCCGGTCGGTTGCGCCCGCCCGAGTACCCGACGGAACAGCCGCTGGGCCTTGTGCTGTTTCTCTTCGGGGTGGCCGATAGCGCCGAGGAAGCGGTCGAACTCCTCGTGGAGCCCCTCGACGGCCGGCGTCTCGGCGAGCGTATGCAATTCATCGGGGTGCTGAGTCTCGGCAACAGTTAGCTCACGGAGTTCGTAGAGGACGATAGTGGCCGCCTGACCGAGGTTCAACACAGGATAGGACGCGCTGGCCGGGATAGAGCAGATGACATCCAGCCGTGCGAGTTCGTCGTTGGAGAGTCCGACCCGTTCGCGACCGAAGACAACGCAGATGTCACCCTCGACATCCTGAAGTGAGTCGGCCAGATTGGCCGGCGTCGTCGCCGGATACCGGACGTGGTTAGCCGGGTCCTCGTTCGTCGTCGCCGTGCAGGCGACAGTGTGGTAGTTCTCGACGATGTGGTCGAACGTCACCGTCCGGGCGTTTGGCAGGATGTCGTCGCGGGCCTGTCCAGCAAAGCCGTACGCCTCGCCGTCCGGGTCCAGCTCCGGTGGGTCGACGAGCAGCAACTCCGACAGGCCGAAGTTCTTCATCGAGCGGGCGATGGTACCGACGTTGCCCGGCGTCTCGGCGTCGACGACAGCGACGGCTATCATACGTCCAGGTCGCTGAGGTCCATGTCAATTGTGTCGAGGTCCTCTTCGTCCATCTGCTCGACCTCCTCTTCGAGCCCCGGAATCGCTTCGTCCCTGTCGGGAGCCTCCGGCAGCGCTGTCGGGTCTTCATCGACGTGTTCGAGGCCGACGTACCCCTCTGGAGCGCGATTCCCGTCGAGGAACCACTCGTGGAAGGCCGAGGCCAACTCAGTATCGCCAGCGTAGGTCTCGCCGCCCGCCTCACGGAACCAGTAGATGAAGTCCGTCTCGTGGTCAGAGCAGACGACTACCTCGCCCATCGGCTCGCCATAAATAGCGTCCGCGACGTTGCACTGCTCGATGTCTTCGTCGCCGTGAATCAGCCAGCAGGCGTCACAGGGGTCGACAACCCGTTCTGCGAGCACCAGCAACCGTTGGCGGGTCTCCGGTTCCATCGTCTTGAGCGGCCGGACCCGTCCGTCCGACCCGAGCACGTCCTCGTCGAAACGCCAGCCCCGAAGCCCGATATTGACTTTGCTCATACCTCAAGATGGGAGAGTCCCGGACTAAAAGAGCGCGATATGCCGGACAAACAGTGCCGGTCCGCCCGCGCTCCATCGTTGTCCCGGGGTGTGAGACCAGTGTCCTAACCGGTTACACGCTGCGGTGACTCGAAACGTAGACAGTTCTAGGTAAATTTAACATAATTATTCCACCTAGCATTCGCAATCGGCGTCCAAATCAGGCAAAAGTATCAAGCCCGCCCAAACATTTATACGTGATTGGCTTTTCTCCGTAAAAGAACACATGGAACGGCCGACGCGCCAGCGGGATTCTGAACAGGAGGAACGCGAGGAGGAGTCCGAGAGCACGGGCCAGCAGACCTGCCCCGAGTGTGAGTCGGAGTCCATATCTAGCGACGGCGGTGGTGAACTCGTCTGCGAGGACTGTGGCCTCGTGATCGAGGACGAGAACATCGACCGCGGGCCGGAGTGGCGGGCGTTCAATCACTCCGAACGCCAGTCCAAGTCACGCGTCGGAGCCCCCACGACCCAGACGATGCACGACAAGGGGCTGACCACACAGATCGACTGGAAGGACAAGGACGCCTACGGTCGGTCGCTGTCTTCGGAGAAGCGGAGCCAGATGCACCGCCTGCGGAAGTGGCAGGAGCGCATCAGAACCAAAGACGCCGGCGAGCGGAACCTGCAGTTCGCGCTGTCAGAGATCGACCGCATGGCGAGTGCGCTCGGTGTCCCCCGGTCGGTCCGAGAAGTCGCCTCGGTCATCTACCGGCGTGCGCTCAACGAGGACCTCATCCGCGGCCGCTCTATCGAGGGCGTCGCCACCGCCTGCCTGTACGCGGCCTGCCGTCAGGAAGGCATCCCCCGCAGTCTGGAGGAGGTCTCGGACGTCTCCCGCGTCGAACAGAAGGAAATCGGGCGGACGTATCGCTACGTCGCCCAGGAACTCGAACTGAAGATGGAGCCGGTCGACCCCAAGCAGTACGTCCCCCGGTTCGCCTCTGAACTGGAGCTCTCCGAGGAGGTCCAGTCGAAGGCCAACGAAATCATCGACACCACCGCCGAACAGGGCCTACTTTCGGGGAAATCACCCACCGGCTACGCCGCCGCGGCCATCTACGCCGCCTCGCTGCTCTGTAACGAAAAAAAGACCCAGCGCGAAGTCGCCGACGTGGCTCAGGTAACCGAAGTCACCATCCGGAACCGGTATCAGGAGCAGATCGAAGCGATGGGTATCCACTGACCGACCGCGCTTCTTTTCACCCGTAGCCTCGCTGTTCACGTACGATACTGCCAGCTAGAGGCAGTCGGTACAGGACTGGCTCTATGTAACGTGTAGAGCTATCTGTCTGGGCAGCGAACTACCGGTATGCCTGTTTCCCCCTCGCAGAAACGCATCGCACTTCTGGTCATCGGACTGGTGATTCTCTTTGCACCCGCGTTGTTTGTCCTCGCGACGCTTGAGTTTCTCATCCTGTCCGGCAACCTCGCGCTCAGCGAAGTTTCGCTCCTTGAGTTCGTCGAGTTGTATCTTATCGACCTCGTACTGTTCGTCCTGCTCGGGTACGGCGTCTACCGCCTGACGTTCTGGCTGATCCAAGACCGGCTTCCAGACGCACTTGAAACCGTCGACGAGGCTGAGGCAGCCGACAGGGCTGCTGAGGCAGAGACCACCGGGACCGTCAGTGAGGACAGGCCCTGAAAGGCGGCCGCTGTTGTCGTATCGGCGTACAGTGACGCACTCACAAAACCGGCGTTCGGTCGCGTTTTTGAGGCTCGTTTACCGTTCGCGGGCCGTTTCTCCCCGCTCGTATTTCCGAGAGCCTTCGCAGGCTCCCGCTAGTCCCCCGCAACCGCCGTCGACTCTTCGGCAGTCTCCCCGACAGAGCCGAGGTCCATCATCGCCAGCAGGGCAATGACGCCGAAGCCGACCTTCGTGACCACGTCGAGATAGACGATAACGAGCGTCGCAGTCTCGACATCCATTAGCCCTACTCCTGCCGCACCGAGTAACCAGACAACCGGGTACACCAGCCAGAGAACGACGACGAAGTTGCGGAGCGTGCGGTACAGGCTAATCTCGATGTCAGACAGGGTCGACTTCGCGGCCGTCGCAATGTTGCCATAGAGGAGGTAGATAACGCCGCCGAACAGCGCTGCGCCGACTGCAAACAGCGCGTAGCTGACCGGCGATGGTGTGACTGCACCGGCGAAACCGAAGACGATAGTCAACGCCTGCAGAACGACGAGTTTCACCGTGTCCCTCTGGCTCGCGCCGGCGAGTATCGCCAGGAACCAGACGTTGAGCGGCGTCGTCAGCAGCCAGTCGACGTAGCGAATGACGTACACGGCGTGGCCCTCGCTCTGTATCGACCCGAAGCCAAGCGCCATCAGGGCGTAGGCGACGATGGCGATACCCGGGATTGCGATCAACAGCAGGTAGCGTTTTCGCGTCTCTTCGGGGACGAGCGTGTAGCCGTAGGCCAGTACGGCCGTCCCGAGCAGTTCGCCCAGTAGTCCCAGCGTGAACCAGGTCGTTATCGTTGCCATTGTTAGTCGTCCCCCACCACAGCCGTGCTGTCGGTGTCCGTCCCGGCCGAGTTTTCGACGGTAAAGCGGTCCAGTAGCGATTCGAGGTCGTCAGCACGCTGCCGGAGTTCCGTCGCGGAGTCCGACACCTCGTCGATGGACGCGGACTGGTCCTGTGCCGCGCCGGCCACGGTGTCGGCCTCCGTCGCGGTCTGCTGACTGATCGTCGTCAGGTCGTCGATAGTCCCCATCACGTCCTGTGCGGTCCGGGCCTGCTCCTCGGTCGCCCGGTCGATCTCCTGAATGCCGGTATCGACTTCCTCCGTGTACTCGACGATGGTCTCCAGCGCGTCGACGGTCTCTTCGACCGTCGAGACACCCTCGGTGATCCGGGTGCTGGTCGACTCCATCGTCTCGACGGTGTCGCCGGCCTGGTCCTGAATGTCTTCGATGCGCTGTTCGATATCGGCGGCGGCCTCTTTGGTCTCCTCTGCGAGGCCCTTGATCTCGTCGGCGACGACGGCGAAGCCCTCGCCGTCCCCGTCGGCGTGGGCGGCCTCGATAGAGGCGTTCAGCGCGAGCATATTCGTCTGCTCGACGATGCTCGTGATGACACCGACGATCTCACCGATCTCGTCGAGTTCGTCGTCGAGCGCGTTGATTTCTTCGACGGTCTCGCCGGTCTCGTCTTCGATGGCGCTCATCTCCGCGATGGCTTTCTGTGCGGCCTCGCGACCGTCCTCGCCGACGTCAGCGGCTGACTGGGACGTGTCAGCAACCTGCTGAGCGGAGGAGGCGACCTGCTGTGCAGTCGCCGAGAGGTTCTGCATCTCGGCAGCCGCCGATTCGAGGCCTTCGTTTTGCTCGGTCGTGCCCTCGAAAATCTCGTTTATCGACTTCGACACCTGCTTGCTGGCCCGGTCGACCCGTTCCGCGTTCGAGTTGACACGGTCGCTGGACTGGATGACGTTGGCCGCGAACGTCTTCATATCAGCAATGGTGTCTTCGAGCGCATCCAGCGTCGTGTTGATGTCTTCGCCGACCTCCGCCATCGCCTCGTTCATGCTGTCCGTTTCCACTCGGGCGGTGAGGTCACCGTTGGCGGCGGCCTCAAGCGCGTCGCTGTACTGCTGGGCCTTGAGTTCGAGGTGCCCGGTCAGCGCCTCCATCTCGTTGCGTTCGGATTCGACGTCCTCACGGGCCGCCTGTGCCTGTTCTTTGGCTTCCTCGGCTTCCTGCCGGGCGGTTTCGGCTTCGGATATCTGCGTTTGGAGGTTCGCCCGCATGTTGTCGAAGGCCGCGTACAGCGTTCCGAACTCGTCTTCCCGTGACGTATCGAGGTCAACGTCAAGCTCACCGTCGGCCATCGCTTCGGCCTTCACCGAAAGCCGCCGCAGCGATGCAATCGTGTTCCCGCCAATCGTGACCCCGATGAGTCCGAGGTTGACGACAGCGAGCAGGATGAGTCCGATGAGGTCGGAGTTGATCTGGTCGCTCAGGGCGTAGGCAACCTCCGGGTCGGAATGGACCATGACGACCCAGTCCTGCGATTCGAGGCTGGTCAGCCCCATCAACATACTCTCTGTTTCGTGGAATGCACTCTGTCCGGGCTCAAGCGTACCCAGCGGGTTCGACTCCATCTGCGAAATGGGTGCCGTCGACCCGATCATCGAGTGGTTCGGGTGTGAAACGAACTCGCCGTCAGTGTTGACAACCGTAGTAAATGACCCATCGCGCTGGTTCGAGATCTGATCGGCCTTCTCCCGGAGGTCAATCATATACACGAGCGCTCTGTCTTCGTCACCTGGAACCGGTGAAACGACAGCAACTATCGGGTGGTCAACGACAGAGACAGAGAACGGTTCTGTCACGTGCGTGTCGTCAGGACTGTCGAACTGCGGCGGGTCCGTCGCGAACGGGGCCCCCTGCTCGGCAGCGTTGACCCCGATGAACTCCTGATTCGAACTGGCGCGGATCTCGTTTGTTTCGGTGTCGAAGTAGTGCACCGCGACGACACCGGGTGGCAGTTCCTCGTTGGACCGTAACCCCTCCAGTCGTTGCTGTTTCTCCGTGGTCGTTCCGTCAGTAAACACGGGGAGTCGCGACACCGACCGGACGTTCCGGCGCGAAGTCGTCAGCCATTCGTCTAATTGTGCGGCCTGTGCCTCTGACAGCGCCGTAATGTCGTCCGCCACGTCTTCCTCAAGGGTGGCGGACGCCTGCACGCTTGTCAGGACTCCGGCAGCGATAATGACAACTATCGCAAATGAAAGCGCCAACCCGAGTCTGGCAGCGTAACTGCCAGCAATAAAACTCGGGAGCGGCGAGTCCCTATCTGATTCCATCGTCCAGTTCTATGCGAACGTCCTAATAAAGCGTTGGTGCGCAATTTTCACCGATGATAAACGCTATGGCCAACTGTAGAAATCCGTCGCTTCGGCACGGCTATCGTTGGGAGGTTCTGGTGTTCTGCTGACGGTGCCTACGGTTGCTGGGGCGAGCATCGACCTGACCCCTTCGCTGTCGGCGATGTCACGTCACGTACGGCGATATGCAGAGACCCACATTCGAAGCCGCCCGGTCTGTGGGGAAAGGTTTTCCCGGTACCACCTGACTCATACCCCAATGCGTGCTGTACGATTCCACGAGTACGGCGGGACGGACGTGCTTCGCGTCGACGACATCGAACGGCCGACACCAGGTCCGGAAGAGGTCCTGCTCGAAGTCGAGGCAGCGGCGGTCAATCCGGTCGATACGTACTTTCGAGCCGGCGACTACGAACCCGAGGAGTTACCCTGGGTCCCCGGCTCAGACTGTGCTGGGACCGTCACCGCGACCGGTGAAAGCGTGGCCGCCTTCGAGGAAGGGAATCGGGCCTTTGCAACCGGGCTTGGCAACTGGCTCCAGGGGACCTGCGCGGAGTACGTCACTGTTCCCGAGTCGCATCTGGCACAGCTCCCCGAAGGGGTGTCCGCCGAGGCGGGTGCAGCCGTCGCGCTCGTCGGCGTCACCGCCTGGCAGACGCTCGTCGCAGCGTGCTCGCTGGAGCCGGCCGAGCGAGCGCTGATTCACGGCGGGAGCGGCGGTGTGGGCCACATTGCAGTCCAATTGGCTGCGGCGAACGGGGCGCAGGTCACGACGACAGCGTCACCCGACTACCACGACCGCCTGGCCGATCTCGGTGCGGATGACGTGTTCGACTACAGCCGGGACGACCTTGCCGACGCAGTGGTCGAGGCCGGCACACCGGACGTGATTCTCGACCACCGGCTCGATGACTACCTCGCGTTTGACGCCGAGGTGGCCGCGCAGGGCGCGCGGATCGCCGCTATCGGAAACACCGACCTCGCGGCGACGTTCGAGAACGTCCCGCGCTGCCGGGCGAAGGCCCTCAGCGTCCACCACGTCTCGATGTTCAACACGCCGGAGTTCGGCGCGGTGCTCTCTCGACTGGCGACGCTCATGGCTGACGACGACCTGACACCGGTTGTCGCTCGCCGCTACGACCTCGAAGACGTCCCGACCGCTCACGACGACGTGCTGAACGACAGCTTCCTCGGCAAGCTCGTCGTCACGCCGTAGTTGGGCGGCGTCAGGGGGTTAGCAGACGGAGCTTTATTTTCCTGCTATTCGTTGGTTTATGCATGTCAGCCGATTTTAATTTCGATGGCGAGGTAGCACTGGTCACGGGCATCGGCGGGGCGCTTGGGAGCGCGGTCGCGGACGCTTTCCTCGAAGCCGGCGCGACCGTCTGTGGCAGCGACATCATCGAACCAAACACGGAAGACTTCCTGTTGGCCGAGCCCGAGCGCGTCGACTTCTATCGGGCGGATTTCAGCGACGAGGCCGACGTGGCCGAGACTGTCGAGGCGGTCGTCGACGAACACGGGCGGTTGGACTACCTGTTAAACATCGCCGGCACCTGGCGCGGGGGTACACCGATCAGCGAGACAGACGTGGATACGTTCGATTTCCTGTTCGACGTGAACCTCAAGACCATGTTTCTGGCGTCGAAACACGCGATTCCGTACCTGCGGAACGCGGAGGGCGCGATTGTCTCCGTCTCTGCGCGAGCGTCACTGGAGGGTGGTGCGGGCGACGGCATCTACCGGGCGTCGAAAGCCGGCGTTCGACTCCTGACCGAGACCATCGCCGCGGAGAACCTCGGGAGCGTGCGAGCGAACGCCGTCATGCCGAGTGTCATCGATACTCCGATGAACCGCGAGATGATACCTGACGCCGACACCGAGTCGTGGGTCGACCCGAAAGACATCGCGGACGTGATGTTGTTCCTCTGTTCGGACGCCGCAACCGTGACAAGCGGTGCGGCGGTTCCAGTGTACGGCGAGGTCTGAGACTGTTGGCTGTGTCTGGTCTGCCTGCCGCTGGGCCATAGCCTCATGTCTCTCGTATTCACATATCCGTGCTGTCAGGAACCGGCGGCAAAGGGGTAGCAGTGCGGAGATTTCGGCTACTGTCTGGCTTCGCAAATAATGTCTTTGTATTTATATTACGGGGTGGTGTTGCGAGCTCGAATCATGGTGGTTTTTATACCCCAAAAGAATATGCGGCATCACAATGAGTGACAGAGAAACGTGGGCCTCACGGCTCGGGTTCATTCTCGCAGCAATCGGTAGCGCAGTCGGCCTGGGAAACATCTGGCAGTTCCCGTTCAAGACCGCGACAAACGGCGGCGCAGTGTTCCTCGTCTTCTATCTCATCGCCGTGTTGCTCATCGGCTTCCCGGCAATGCTGGCAGAGTTCATCATCGGACGGCGAACGAACCGTAATGCCGTCGACGCGTTCGCAGAACTCGGATTCAAGCAGTGGCGGGTCGTCGGTGGCCTGGGCGTCTTTACCGGGTTCTGGATTCTCTCGTACTACAACGTCGTCGGAGGGTGGGTCATGCGGTATATCCTCGGTAGCGCGACGGGCGCATACTTCGGAAACTCCGCGGAATACTTCGGTGCCATCTCCAGCGGACCGGAAGCTGTCGTCGGACAGGCACTGTTCCTGCTGATCTGTGTCGGTATCGTCGCGGTGGGTGTCGAAGACGGTATCGAGAAAGCAACGAAAGTGATGGTCCCCAGCATCGTCATCATCATGGTCGGGATGGCGGCCTGGGTTACCACGCTTGAGGGAGCGGGAGCTGGCTACAGCTACTTCCTCTCACCGGACTTCTCCACGCTGGCGGCGAACGCTGGCGACCTGATTCCGTTCGCAGTTGGACAGGCGTTTTTCACCCTCTCGCTGGGGATGGCAGCCATGATCACCTACTCCTCGTACATCGGTGACGACGAGAGCCTCCCGGTCGATGGCGGCATCATCGTCGTGACGAACACACTCGTCGGTGTGCTGGCCGGGCTCGTCGTGTTCCCGATTCTCTTCGCCATCAACATCAGCCCCGACACCAGCGGCCCGTCCGCCATCTTCGTCGCGATGGCGTCGGCGTTCCCGCAGCTCCCCGGCGGGCGACTCCTCGGTGTCGTGTTCTTCGGCGTTGTCCTCATCGCCGCAATTTCATCCGCCATCAGCCTGCTCGAAGTTGCAGTCTCCTACGGTGTCGACAACACGTCATACTCGCGCGTGTCACTGTCGGCGATGCTCGGGGCTGTGCTGTTCGTTCTCGGATTTCCGTCGGCCTGGGACCTGGCGTGGTTCGGCTGGTTCGACACGCTCGCGTACAAGCTGTTCCTCCCGCTGTCGGTGCTGCTCATCCTAGTGTTCGTCGGCTGGGTTCTCTCCTCCAACGCGGTTGCCGAGCTCCGACAGGGGACGGGTGGGCTTCGAGCGTTCGGCCCGGCCTGGCTCTGGATGGTCCGAACGGTGGTCATCCTCGGCGTCATCCTGACGCTGGCTCTCGGGCTGCAGACGCTGTTCCTCGCCGAAGACCCCGCGATTATCCCGCCGATATAAGCGACGCGGCCATCGGTTTCTCGCGGATTCGGACCGCCTTTGCCGCAGCTTTGCTGACCGACCGGTGTAGACAGCCGTCGCGAGAAGTAGTTACATAGTCTGATAAGTACTCAGACAGCATTTCACGGTACCTTTCAGAGCTGACAGTCGAAACACACTGTCTAGCAGGACACTACGTGGTTCGGGTTACGGGAGTCAGGTCTCGCGCCACTTGTGGCCACACTCGGTACAGGTGAACAGCCGTACCTCGTAGGAGCCGCCCGGTTTCGGCAGCATCTCGTAGTAGGCCCGGTCGCTATCGCAGTCGGCCGCTGGGCAGGGCTCCTGTGTCGTTTCGGTCGAATCCTGGGTCGCGTCGGCCACGGCGGGTGCCCCGTCATCGCGCTGTCCATCCTGAATCGCCATCGCCGCTTCCGCTTGCGAGTCTCGCGACTCCTCGTTTTCACAGGAGCGACACAGCCACGTGTCGCCCTCCGTGTGCATCATCGAACCACACTCGTCACAGAATTGCATATAAACTGTGGGTACACGGTTGTCAGATATATGTGTTAATTTCCGATTCGCCGTGCGTTTCAGACAGCTGTGCATACTGACTGTCGTAGGTGTCAGCGGTAACGGGCTATGACACCATAGTAGACCGTCTCAGTCGGACTCGAACCCGCGCGGTTCGTCCGCAATGCCGAGGCTCTCGGACACAGTGTCAGTCTCGTCGGTGGTACCCGCAAGTACTTCGCGGATGTCGACAGATTCGCTGCCGAGTACCACGAACCCCGTGAAGATAGTCAGGAAGCCCGCCACTGCGGTCGGGGTAATCGCCTCGCCGAGTACAGCCCACCCACCGAGCGTCGACACGACGGGGACCACGTAGAAGATGAGGTTGGCCTGAATTGCTCCGGTAGCATCGAGCAGGCCGAAGTAGGCGATGTATGCGATTGCGCCAGCGAAGATTCCGACGTACAGCAGAGCCGCTATCGCGGTCGGAGACCAGACTGCCGTGGCGGCCGACTCGCCCATGCCGATGCTCAGTGCGTGCGAGAGCGCGGCGGCGACGGGCAGCGCCCACGCGGTCCGGACCGTGCTCGACAGACCGCCGCCGGACCAGCGGATGAGGACACTGCCCAGCGCCGCGCTGGTCGCGCCAGCGAACAGGATGAGCTTGCCGATGCCCCCGCTCAGGAGCATCGCCGGGTCGGGGCTGACGACGAGGCCGACGCCGAGCAGGCCGATAACCATGCCGAGACCGCCGCGGGCCGAAAGCTGCTCATCGGAGAGCAGGAGAGCGGCGAACACCGGCGTTAGTATCGGATTGAGACTGAAGATGATAGCGGCGACCGCACTGGTAGCGGACTGCTGGCCCACGAATATCAGCGCGTTTGCGAGGCCGAGCGCGAACAGGCCCGTCGAGAGGATCGCCAGCACGTCGCCACGGGTTCGCGGGAGCAGTTCGTCCCGGGACCGCGTCACGGCGACATAGCCGAGGAGCACGACGGCGGCGATATCGAACCGCAGAGCGACGAACAGAAGCGGCGGGAGGTACGACAGCCCGGCCTTCGCGCCGACGAAGGTCCCGCCGAGCAGGACACTGGCAACGGCAGCGAGGGCGAACGTTCGGCGCGAAATCATGCCACCACCTCGTATAGATTTTCTGAAATAGCGCCACAACCGACAGAGAGAGCACGTGGAAAAACCTGAGTCATCGTACTCTATCGTAGGGTATCGGGGTTTATAGGCCCGTTTAGAAAATCTTACATAACGCGAAACGACTGAATACCCGTGGGGGATATTCACGGTATGAAATTATTTCACGGTACGAAAGTGCTTTAGCACGGAACCCACAATGCAGCGGTATGGAATCGGCGCTCGAAGAGATCGAGTTCCTCGCGCTCTCGTCGAACCGGGTCGAGGTGTTACGTCTTCTGGCGGCAGGGCCCCACTCGCGCGGGGACCTCGCGGCCGAAACTGGTGCGTCACAGGCGACGCTCGGGCGTATTATCGCCGACTTCGAAGAGCGGTCGTGGATCCGCCGAACGGGCGGCGGGTACGTCGCGACGGCGACGGGCCGCATCGTCGCTGACGGGTTCACCGACCTAGTCGACAGCCTCGAAACCGAGCAGCGACTGCGCGACATCGTCCAGTATCTCCCGACCGATGCGATGGATTTCGACCTGCAACACCTGGCCGACGCGACGATAACTGTCCCGAGCCAGACGCGCCCGAACGCGCCGGTCCAGCGGCTGCTTGACCTCCTCCGAGACGCCGGTGAGGTCAGGACGTTCTCCCACGCGTTTAATGACCAGGCCATCCGGGTCGTGCAGGAGCGGGTCGGCGCCGGCGAACAGCGGTTCTCGGGCGTGTTCTCGCCGAGCGCAATAGACGCACTGGCAGCAGACGACCGGCTCCGGGACCGGCTCGATTCGCTGCGTGCCGAACCAGACGCGTCGGTCCGGGTCTGGAGCGACGGCGTACCGTTGGCCGTGATGATTGCCGACGACGTGGTACATCTGCTGTTGCGGGACGACAACGGGGTGCTACAGGCGTCGCTCGAATCCACTGCCCCAGCCGTCCGTGAGTGGGCTATCGAGACGTTCGACAACTACTGGGCGTCCGCAGAGCCGCTCTCGGATGGGTGGTCGCTGTAACTACTGTTTTTGATTGTCGGAGCCGTGTACGAGTCATTCGAGCCGCTACCGGACCAGATACGGGTCGTCGTTCGGCAGGAACCGCCCGAGGTCCGCTTCGCGGCGATAGTCCGTTTCCAACAGCGCCGTCAGCGCGTCGACGAGAGCGTCTGCATCGTCGTCAGTCCATTCTGCGGGCTCTTTGATGGGGTAGACGAGCCAGCCGCTGCCGACGACTTCCGTGGCGTGGCGCGCGGCCATGTCTATCGACTCGGTCGGCTCCGATGTCGTGTTCGCGAACACGTGTCGCGTGGCGCGCTCGCCGACGGGTAGGAGTACGTGGGCGGTGATGGCCCGGAGTTCTGTGTCGAACAGCGGTTCAAGCTCGTCGTAGTCCGCGTCTGTCGGCGGGTCACCGCCGCACATGTACAGATACGACAGGTACGTCTTTTCGACGGTCGGCGGCGTGCCGGCTTCGATGAGCAGTCCGGCCTCGACGAGGGCCCGCTGGAGACGTTCGCCCGCGGGATTGTCGGTAAATGGGATGCCAGACGTTTCCCCACCGTGGACGCCCGGGTGGTCACCGATGACGTGGAAGTGGGCGTTGGCGTCGCCGTACCCCGGTACGAACGGCTCACACGGGGCGTCAAAGCCGAAGGGGTTGTGCTGGCGGGCCGTGACGTTCTTCACGCGCGGACTCAACAGGCCATCGCTCAAAACTCCGCCGGTTTCGGCCACCGAATACGGAAAATAATGGTTAAGTTTGATAACGCTTTTCTCGGATGCCCGCAAGGAGTCGGATATGCTCCGGTCCGGGAGAAGTGATATCGCGTGAGTCACGATGACCGTGTCGAGGACCTTCGAGAACGAAAAGCCGAAGCCGAGCGGGGCGGTGGCGAGGAACGAATCGAGGCCCAGCACGACCGCGGGAAGCTCACCGCTCGTGAGCGCATCGATTACTTCCTCGACGACGGCACCTTCGTCGAGATCGACTCGCTTCGGGAACACCGCTCGACGAACTTCGACATGGCCGAGAAGAAGGTACCCGGCGACGGCGTCGTCGTCGGCTATGGGAAAGTCGACGGCCGTCAGGTGTACGTCTTCGCCCACGATTTCACCGTCTTTGGCGGGTCGCTGGGCGAGGCGTTCGCACAGAAGGTCTGTAAGGTGATGGACAAGGCCATCGAGACGGGCGCACCCATCATCGGCCTGAATGACTCCGCCGGCGCGCGAATCCAGGAGGGGATCGACTCGCTGGCGGGCTATGCCGACATCTTCCACCGCAATCAACAGGCTAGCGGCGTCGTCCCGCAGATCTCAGCGATCATGGGGCCGTGTGCCGGCGGCGCGGTGTACTCCCCCTCGATCACGGACTTCATCTACATGGTCGAGGAGACCAGCCACATGTTCATCACCGGCCCCGACGTCATCGAGACGGTGACCGGCGAGGAGGTCGGCTTCGACGAACTCGGCGGGGCAAAGACCCACGCCTCCGAGTCCGGCGTGGCCCACTTCACGGCCGCCGACGAGAAGGAGGCGATGGACGACATCCGCTACCTGCTGTCGTATCTCCCCCAGAACAATGTGGAGGACCCGCCGCGGGTCGAGCCCTGGGACGACCCTGAGCGCCGTGATGAAGAGTTGAAGACGGCTGTCCCCGATGCCCCGCAGAAACCCTATGACATGACGGATGTCGTGGGGCGCATCGTCGACGAGGACTCCTTCTTCGAGGTCGCCGAGGACTTCGCGCGCAACATCGTCATCGGGTTCGCCCGCATGGACGGCCACAGCGTCGGCGTCGTCGGCAACCAGCCGCGGGTCAACGCCGGGACGCTTGACATCAACGCCTCGCGGAAGGGTGCGCGGTTCGTCCGCTTCTGTGACGCGTTCAACATCCCGATTCTCACCTTCGTCGATGTGCCGGGGTTCATGCCCGGCAAGGATCAGGAGACAAATGCCATTATCAACCACGGCGCGAAGCTCCTGTACGCCTACTCCGAGGCCACCGTTCCACTGGTGACCGTCATCACACGAAAGGCGTACGGCGGAGCCTACGACGTGATGGCGTCGAAACACATCGGCGCGGACATGAACTACGCCTGGCCAACCGCCGAAATCGCCGTGATGGGGCCACAGGGCGCGGTGAACGTCCTCTACGACGACGAACTGGAAGACGCCGACGACGTGGAGGCCCGACGGCAGCAGCTCATCGACGAATACCGCGACGCCTTTGCCAACCCCTACACGGCGGCCGAGCGCGGTTTCGTCGACGACGTCATCGAACCACAGGAGACCCGGCCGCGGCTCATCGACGACCTGGACCTCCTCCGGGGGAAACGCAAAGACCAGCCCGACCGCAAGCACGGCAACATCCCACTGTAACGATGGCTGCTGACACTGACTCGGCGGTCGACGCCGAACTGATTGCGGAGATCGCCGCACAGCTCGACGACGCTTCGGCAGACGAAGCGGCCGCCATCGCCGTCGCCGTCGGGGCCCATCTCACCGACCGCCAGCGAGCGGCGGCAGCGGCCGCGGCGGCGGCAGCGGCGGACGACGGTGACTCCTGGGACGGCAAGCAGTGGTCCTTCTCCGGGCGCGTGGAGGCCACGCAGCGACGGTCCGTCCGGGTCCGCTCGGACGCGCCGACGGACCCCTGGAGCGCCGCCGGCCGCGCCGAACGGTTCTAACCGCCAACAGGTTCTTCTGTCAGTTGAACGGCGATGCCCTGACTGGATTTGCGGGCATGTCCCACACTAACATGATTATATATGTAAGATTGGCCGCTATCTGCGCATAGTTTTATGGGCCGACTCTCAGTATGAGGGCGTATGTTCGATAAGGTGCTCGTCGCTAATCGCGGGGAGATAGCGGTGCGCGTGATGCGCGCATGCGAGGAGTTGGGCATCGGCACAGTGGCCGTCTACTCTGACGCCGACAAGCACGCCGGCCACGTCCGGTACGCGGACGAGGCGTACAACGTCGGCCCGGCCCGTGCCGCAGACTCCTATCTCGATCAAGAAGCGATTATCGACGCGGCCAAGCGAGCCGACGCCGACGCCATCCACCCGGGGTACGGCTTCCTCGCGGAGAACGCCGACTTCGCCGAGCGCGTGCAAGAAGCGGATGGAATTACCTGGGTCGGGCCCGAAAGCGAGTCGATGGAGGCACTGGGAGAGAAGACGAAGGCCCGCAAGATCATGCAGTCGGCCGACGTGCCCATCGTTCCGGGGACGACCGACCCGGTCGAGGACCCCGAGGAGGTCGTCGAGTTTGGGGAGGAGAACGGCTTCCCTGTGGCTATCAAGGCCGAGGGCGGCGGCGGCGGTCGCGGGATGAAAATCGTCCACGACCCCGAGGAAGCCGAGGAGCAACTCGAAAGCGCAAAGCGAGAGGGGGAAGCGTACTTCTCGAACGATTCGGTGTATCTCGAGCGCTATCTGGAGAACCCCCGCCACATCGAGGTCCAGATCATCGCCGACCACCACGGCAACGTCCGGCATCTGGGTGAGCGTGACTGTTCGCTGCAGCGACGCCACCAGAAGGTCATCGAGGAAGGCCCCTCGCCGGCTCTAAACGACGCCCTCCGCGAGAAAATCGGCAACGCCGCTCGCCGGGGCGTCCGCGAATCGGACTACTACAACGCCGGGACCGTCGAGTTCCTTGTCGAAGAGGACACTGACCGCGAGCAGGGCGAACTGCTCGGTGAGGACGCGAACTTCTACTTCCTCGAAGTGAACACCCGCATTCAGGTCGAGCACTGCGTCACCGAGGAAATCACCGGCATCGACATCGTCAAGTCGCAACTTCGGGTGGCGATGGACGAGGAGATAACCTTCGAGCAGGACGACGTGGAGATTGAGGGCCACGCGATGGAGTTCCGAATCAACGCCGAGAACGCCGCCGACGACTTCGCGCCCGCGACTGGCGGCAGCCTCGATACCTACGACCCACCGGGCGGCATCGGCGTCCGCCTCGACGATGCGCTCCGGCAGGGCGATGACCTCGTCACCGACTACGACTCGATGATCGCGAAGCTCATCACCTACGGTGAGGACCGCGCGGAGTGTATCGAGCGCGGGAAACGAGCGCTCAAGGACTTCGACATCGAGGGGATTCCGACAGTCGTCCCGTTCCACCGCCTGATGCTCACCGACGAGAAGTTCGTCGGCGGCACACACACCACGAAGTACCTCGACGAGCAACTCGACCGCACCCGCATCGAGGAGGCCCAGGAGAAGTGGGGGACCGTCTCCGAGTCCGACGGCGACGATGACGAGGAAGTCGTCGAGCGGGAGTTCACCGTGGAGGTCAACGGCAAGCGCTTTCAGGTCGACCTCGAAGAGCGTGGCGCACCGCCCATCAACGTCGGCGACGTGGATGCCGACGGCGGGAACCAGCCACAGCGGCCACGGGGCGGCAGTAGTTCCGACAGCGACGGCGGCAGTGCCTCCACCGCCGAGGGGCAGGAAGTCGCCGCGGAGATGCAGGGGACGATTCTGGAGGTCAACGTCGAGGAAGGCGACGAGGTCGAGGCTGGCGACGTGCTGTGTGTCCTCGAAGCGATGAAGATGGAAAACGACATCGTCGCCGAACGCGGCGGCACTGTCAACGACGTGGCCGTCAGCGAGGGCGAATCCGTCGACATGGGCGACTTGCTGTTCGTGATTGGGTGATCGCTGGAGCGGCCCCCGCGTCGCCTCGTTTTGCACTGCTTCTACAGACGCCTTTTATTCCGGCCCGCCGAAGCCCCGTATATGAACGAGACGCGCCATCAGGTGCTCGACGCACTGGCGGACGGCCCCGTCTCGGGGCCAACCATCGCTGCCGAACTGGATATCTCCCGCTCCGCGGTCTGGAAGCACGTCGAAGCCCTGCGTGAGGAAGGGTTCGAAATCCAAAGCGACGATGCGGGCTACGTCCTCAGTTCGGTGCCGGAGTTCGGGGCAAGCGCGGTCGAATATGGCCTCGATGCACCCTTCGCCGTCGAGTATCACGACAGCATCCCGAGTACGAACGCACGAGCCCGGGACCTTGCGGCGGAGGGCGCGTCAGAGACCGTGGTACTGGCCGACGAACAGACCGGTGGGCGGGGCCGACTCGACCGCGAGTGGCACTCACCCAGCGGCGGGGTCTGGCTCTCGGTGCTGTTCCGGCCCGACGTGCCGATGGCTCACGCGCCGGTGTTCACGCTTGCGGCGGCCGTCGCGGTGACACGGGCGGCCCGGGAGGCCGGCGTCGACGCCGGTATCAAGTGGCCCAACGACGTGCTCGTCCGCCACGGCGACGCAGAGCGCAAGCTGGTCGGCATCCTCACCGAGATGGAAGGCGAAGCCGACCGCGTCTCGTGGGTTGTCGTGGGCATCGGCGTCAACGCAAACGTCGACCCCGCGGACTTGCCTGACGAAGCGACCCCGACGAGCCTCTCGACCGAGCGGGGCGAACCGGTCGACCGACGGCTGTTCACGCAACGACTGCTGGAAGAGTTCGATGCATTGCGACAGGACACAGGGCAGGTCGTCGAGGCGTGGCGGGAGTACGCGACGACGCTGGGCAAACAGGTCCGGGTCGAGACGCCGGAAGGCCCCGTAGAGGGCGAGGCTGTGGACATCCAGTTCCCGGGCGCGCTCGTCGTCGAGACAGAATCAGGGACTGAAGTCGTTTCCGCGGGGGACTGTGAGCACCTCCGTCCGGTTACAGAGTGAGCACGGCAGGAGACACGTCACTGGGGGACGCCGGCGGGCTGTTCGTCCTCCGAGACATCTTGCAGCGTCGTCTCCACCGGGACGGTGACGACCGGGATGTGAGCCGACCGGACGACCCGTTCAGCGACGCTCCCCAGTAGCAGGCGGTCGATGCCGCCGCGGCCGTGGGTCCCCATCACGATGAGGTCACAGCCGTGCTGACTCGCGTAGTCGACGATCTTCCGGCTTGGGCTTCCCTCAGCCGTGGCTCGCGTGACAGTCATATCATCGCCGATGAGGCGCTCCACCGTGTCCAGCGCCATCTCGCCCTCGCGGTGGAGCGAATCGGTGACGCTCTCCCACGTTGGTTCGTGCGGGAGCGTCGAGAACCGACCGGTATCAACGACGTACAGCGCGTGAATCTCGCTTTCGTGGGCCACTGCCAGTTCTTTGGCGTGTGTGATTACGTCTCGTGACCCCGGCGATCCGTCCGTCGGTACAAGTATTCTGTCGTACATACTGTACTATTGGCTGCCTGAAGGGATATAGTTTGGTAAGAGATAACATGCATCGGTGGGGTCAGATACGGCTCAGTTCAGCTCTCGGTCCCGTTCGCGCTCTGCTGCCTCGAAGCCATCCAGAGACGGCTCGTCGAGGGCCTGTTCGAGCCGTCGCTCCAGTTCAGCCTCAGTTAGCTCCCCGTTAGCGTAGCGCTCGGAGAGTCGTTCAACGGGGTCGGTCTCGTCGGCGCTGGTCACAGCTGCCGTGTCGGTGGGCCGCGTCTGTGACACCTCAGTGGTCGATGCCCCAGTCTCGTCCTGCCCGACAGCTTTCGACACGAGCCAGTACACCCCATAGCCGATAGCCGCCAGAAACCCGATGGCAGCGGCCAACGAGATGATACCGAACAGCAGACCGATAAGCCCAAACAACAGCCCAAAGGCGAGCCGTACAGCGGCAAGGACGACGATTAGCGAGACGACTCCCAACAGACCGTACAGAAGAATCTTCAGCGGCGTGCTCAGGGCGCGGTCAGTGGCGGAGGGCATCGCCGAAAAATACTATTCCCACGGTGATAAGAATTATTCCGCCCCCGAGTGGACGACCCGCCGAACGTCGGCCGTCTCCGCCCGGCGAACGACAGCGCGGACGGGGTTTCGCGCCCCAGAGAGGTTATCCGAATCCCCGTCGAGCACCAGCAGGCGTGCTGGCTGTCCGGTCTTGATGAGACCGCCGCCAAGTCCCGCGACCTCGGCCCCGTTGACTGTGGCCATCCGTAACACCTCGCGGGCCGAGAGGTCATACAGCTTCGCGGTGAACTCCATCTCGCGAAACATCGATGGGCTGTTGAGCATGACGTTGTCCGTCCCGAGCGCAACTGTCGTTCGCTCTGTCAGTTCCTCGACCGGCGGACGGCCAACGTCGGTGGCGATGTTCGACCGGGGACAGACGACGACAGGAATTTCGCTGTCGGCGACCCGTTCGAGATGCAGCGACTCGGCGTGGACCATGTGAACGAGGAAATCCGGGTCGAGGTCGAGCGCGGAGTTGATGTCAGAGCTGTCGACTTCCCCAGCGTGGATGCCAAACAGCTTCCCGGCCTGTCGGGTGGCGCGGCGCTCCGCCCCGAACTCGCTGTCGTTGGCACCGCTCGCGCCGAACCCGTCGGCCAGCTCCATCGCGTCCGTCGTCTCGCGCCCCAGAATGACGCTTTCGGGCGACGAGTCTGACAGTGCCTCCTGTATCGCACGGACGCCCTCCACGCCGCCCTCTCGGAACTCGATGAACGCACCGGTCCCTGCCTGCGCCATGAACGACAGTGACCGCTCCATCGCAGCTACCAGTTCGTCTCGGCTCGCCTCACGGAGCAGGCGGTGTTTCAGGCCGTCTGGCGGCGCAACCAGTTCTTCCAGCGAGAGCCCCTCGCCGGCCTCTTTGGCGATTGAGTCACCGATGTGGGTGTGGGCGTTGACGAACGACGGAACCACGATGTCGTCGCTGTCGACAGTCACCTCTTCGATGGCGGTTATCTCCCCGTTTTCGACGACAACACGGCCTTCGATGGCCTCGAACGACCGTCCCGTCAGAATCGTCCCTTCAACAATCATGTTCCCTGTTCGCCCGTTCGCTCAGTTAAACTCATCGAGGGTCGCATGAATACCCGTCCGCACGTCTCGAACTCTAGCCCCGTCGAGGTCGAGTCCCAGTTCACGGATTGCTGCGGCACCGACCCGCTCGCTTTCGTCCGCTGGCGCATAGACACCAAGCCGCCACTGGTCGCGCTGAGCGGCACGGATGGCGTTGACCAGCGTCGACTGCTCGCCGAGTCGACGGACGTCACCGTTAACGAGGACGCGGCTACTCGATTCGGTCATCGACGGCTCCGGCGGGATATCGAGGATAACGGCGTCACTGTCGACGTTCGCTTCGTCAGCGATAGCCCGCTCCATCGCCCCGACAGCCTCGTGGTCGGCCGACAGAACCGCCTCTGGCACGGCCCCCCACTCCGCCCAGACGGCGCGCTTGTACAGGTCCCGCTGACTCAGCCGCCGTGCGTACGCCGTGGTCGCCTCGCACTGCCTGAGTGCCACGAGCAGGTTGCTGTCGTCCCACCGGCGCAGCGTCTCGGCCGTCGTGTCGGTCGCGGCCAGTAGTTCCTCCGTCCCGCGTCTGAGCATCGACTTGGCGATGCGAGCGACGTGGTGCTGGTAGACAGTCGGGTTCATCAGCGCCCGCGCCAGCAGGAGCGACTCGGCCGTCTGGACGTTCCCCTCGTCGAGAACGAGTTCACCGTCGACGAAACACAGCTCGCGGACCAGCCGCTCGTGGTCGATAGTCCCGTAGGGAACGCCCGTGTGGTGGGCGTCACGGACCAGATAGTCCATCCGGTCGACGTCCAGTTCGCCGGAGACGAGCTGGCCCAGCTCGCCCTCGCCGGCGACAAGGCCGGCCACGCGGTCAGGATTGAGGCCGTGTTCCGAGAGGACCCGCGCGACCGGGCCGTCACCGAGCAGTTCGTCCACGTCGTCGTGGTACTTGCCCGTCCGGCGGTGAATGAGCGCTTCGACGTTGTGGCTGTACGGCGAGTGCCCCACATCGTGGAGCAGCGCCGCGGCGCGGACCCGTTCGGCCTGCTGGCCCTCGATGCCGAGGTGGGACAGCGCCCGGTCAGCGAGATGATAGACCCCAAGCGAGTGCTCGAATCTGGTGTGGTTCGCCGAGGGGTAGACGAGCGTCACCGTGCCGAGCTGTGAAATCTGTCTGAGCCGCTGGACCGGTGGCGTGTCGAGCAACGCCGCCGCAACGCCCTGAACCTCGATGTGGTCGTGGACGCTGTCCTTGATTGTGGTCATTGCCCGGACCTACGACGGCGGCCGGCAAAATCATTCGCCACCGCACGCGTCGGAGGTAGAGCTACCGGGGTACCCAGCCGTAGATGTGGTTCAGCATCACGTAGGTCACGAGCCCAAGGAACAGGCTCAGACCCCACGCGGAGACGGCGATACGGCCCACACGAGCGTGAATCGTCTCCCTGAGTTCGGCCGGGGAGTGGGTCAGCCCGAGAACGACGGCGTGAACGACGACGGGGACAGACACCGCCGACAGCAGGATGTGGATAGCGAGCATCACGATGTACGCCGTCCAGACGAACCCTTCGGCGACGATCTCCTTCTCGAAGCCGCCACCGACCTTGAGGATGTACAGGGCCAGAAACACCATGATGAGCGTAAACGCGGTCAGCATCGCCGCGCGGTGTTTCTGTACCTGATTGCGCTTGATGAAATATACGCCGGCGATGATAGCAAGCAGGGCGATGCTGTTGACGACAGCGATTGCGTCACCCAGCAGGATGACGATGTCCCGCGAGAATTCAGGGAGCGGCAACACACCGCCGAACGCGCCGAACACGAGCGCGTAACCGACGACCGAGACGACGGCGGTGACGAGCCGCGGACGAGCGCGGGCACGCGACTGGAGTGTATCTGCAACGGCCATACCAGCAGTTCGGGGCCGGAGTGGTAATTGTGTTCTGAAACGGGCGAGTACGACAGCACAACTGCGAGCCGAAGCGGTGACTCACGACGTAGAGAACAGAGAAGAGTCAGAGCCGTCAGCGAACTCAGGCGAAGGTCCGGGAGACGTCCTCGTCGTCGGTTTCCTCCTGCTGGATCTTCTCCCAGGCGTCGTGGAAGTCCGCCATCGTGACCTCGGTGCGGTCGTCGCGGATGGCGAACATCCCGGCCTCGGTACAGATAGCCTTCACGTCAGCACCGGAAGCGTCCTGAATGTCCTCGGCCAGCACCTCGAAGTCCACGTCGTCGGCGACGTTCATGCTGCGGGTGTGGATCTGGAAGATCTGCTTGCGACCCTCGACATCGGGGTTCGGGACCTCGATGAGGCGGTCGAAACGGCCGGGCCGGAGGATAGCACGGTCGAGCATGTCAAAGCGGTTCGTCGCCGCGATGATACGGATGTCGCCGCGGTCGTCGAACCCGTCCATCTCCGAGAGCAGCTGCATCATCGTCCGCTGGACCTCGGCGTCGCCGGAGGTCTTTGACTCCGTCCGCTTGGCTGCGATAGCGTCGATCTCGTCGATGAAGACGACGGCAGGCTCTTCCTGACGGGCCAGTTCGAACAGGTCACGGACGAGCTTTGCGCCCTCGCCGATGAACTTGTGGACCAGCTCGGAGCCGGCCATCTTGATGAAGGTGGCGTCGGTCTCGTTGGCGACGGCCTTGGCGAGCATCGTCTTCCCGGTGCCGGGCGGGCCGTGCAGCAGGACGCCACTCGGCGGGTCGATGCCGACGTCTTCGAACATCTCGGGGCTCTTCAGCGGCATCTCGACGGTCTCGCGAACCTCCTCCATCTGTTCTTCGATGCCCCCGATGTCGGCGAAGGTGACGTCCGGCGACTGGTCGACCTGCATGACGCGAGCGCGGACGTCAGTCTCGTCGTCGAGCTGTTTGACGATAGACAGGGAGTTGTTGACGGCGACGCGGTCGTCGGGTTCGAGCTCCTCGCGCATCTCGTCGGTGACCTCGGTCAGGGCCTCCTGATTGTTGCCGTGCTGTTTGATGATTACGCCGTCGCTGGACAGTTCCTGAACGGTCGCGACGAACAGCGGTGACTGCTTGAGCTTCTTGTTCTCGTGTGTGAGCCGTTCGAGCTTCTGCTGGTACTTGTTGTTCTCTGCATTCGCGTCCAGCAGCTTGTCGCGCATCTCCTCGTTCTGGGATTCGAGCACCTCAAGCCGCTCCTGCAGCGCCTCGATCTTCTGTTGCTGAGACGCGTCATCGTCGTACGGCATATCGACCTCATCGACGGTGTCGGTCATTACGACGCCTTTAGTAGGTGTATCGTTATGAGGCTTCGGGTAGGCTCAGAAACTGTATCGCCCGGCGTATGCCCTGAGGGGGCCGCTACTGGCCGCTTTCCGTCTGTAGGTCATAAACCGGCACGTTTCTTTGCCCCCGCTGGAAACACCTGCCCATGCCAACCGACCGCGAAGAAGTCATCATCGTGGGCGGGGGCGTCGCCGGACTGTCGGCGGCGATCTACACCGCTCGCGCCGACCTGTCTACCCGGATTATCTCGACCGGCGAGTCGATACTGAACCGCAACGCACACCTGGAGAACTACCCCGGATTCCCGGCAGGAATCAACCCACGGCTCCTGCTCGAACTGATGCGGGCACAGGCCCGGCGGGCCGGGGCGTGGTTCATCGACGGCGAAGCCGAGCAGGTGGCGGAAACCGCAGGAGGCTTCGAGGTGACCTGTGCTGATGGCGAGTCCTACGACGCGACGTATCTCATCGCCGCGTCCTGGTCGGACCCGTCGTATCTGGACGGGCTGGATCTCTCGCTCATCGACCGCGGGTCGAAGCAGTTCATCTCGACCGACGAGCAGGGGCGGACCGATGTCGAGGGACTGTACGCGGCCGGCCGGCTGGCCGAGCAACACCACCAGACAATCGTCGCCGCGGGCCACGGCGCACAGGTCGGGCTCACGCTGATAGCGGACGCTGACATCGACTTTTATCACGACTGGACCGCCCCGGAGGGGTATTTCACCGGCCGCGACCGACCGGTTCCGCCGGGCTGTGAGGAAATCGACGAGGCAGAACGCAAGCAACGCGAACAGGAGTCACTGGAGGTCATGCGGCGGTACTTCGAGGAGCCGATGCCCGGTGAACCGACGATGCACCCGAGCGTCGATCAGGATTCGGACTGACCCTGTTCGAGCGAGCGTGCGACTGACTGCAGCCGTTCGATCCGCTCGGCTGTCGGTGGGTGGGACCGTGTTTCGATGACCGACGAGTCCGTCGGCCCGTCGGAATCGAACCCATACGGGAGGAAACACAGGCCGCGGACGCCCGCGTACGCGGAGCGTTTGTCTGCCGCCGGACGGTCGTCTCCCCCACCGTCGAGTGTCTCCAATGCTTCGACAAGCGCGGCAGGGTCACCGGTCAACTGTGCCGCGCTCCGGTCGGCGGCGAACTCCCGAGCGCGCGAGAGCGACCGCCCAAGGACGACGACGGGCGCGGTGAACACGCCCAATGCGACGCCGCCGAACAGGACGGTCACCGCGAACAGGAACAGGAATCCAAGCGTAAACGAGAGGCTTCCAAAGGGGGCGTCGAGCACCCGGGTACTGAACACGTATGCGAGACCGAGCGCGACCAGTCCGAGCGCGTAACGGCTCCCGCCCGGGAGCAGGTCCGCAACCGGGTCGTACTCGCCATCTGTCAGCGACGGGAGAAAGCTGGCAAGCGTCATCACGGTCGCGTCGCGGTTGGCGACGTGCATGAGCTCGTGGGCCAGCACCGCGTCGAGTTCGTCGCCCGCAAGCGTCGAGAGAAGTCCCTCGCTCACGACGACTGTTGCACCACCGAGCGTCCCGATAGCGAAACTGTTCGGTACGTCGGCGTCTGCGACGGCAATCCGTGGCGGCGTGAGGTCGGCCAGCTGTGCGAGCCGCTGTACTCGCTCGTGGAGGGCGGGGTACTCGTCGGGGCCGACAATGCGAGCGTCGACCTCGGCCATCGTCTGAGCGCTGGTGTATCGGAGCTGTGCCCAGACAAACGCCACGAGAGCGGGGACGAGAACGGCCACCCACCAGGCGATGCGTGCCGATGCCCCACCGAACGGGAGGGCGGCGGCAGCGGCATCCCGCACCGGCGCAAGCCAGGGGGTCAGGAGCACCGCCGCAGTAGCGACCACAGCGATGTCGACGGCGAGGAGGAGCAAGAGGGTCCACAGCATCCGGCGGGTCAGTGTCCGCATAGGGTTAGTTCCACTATATCAACAGCCAAGCAAAGGTTTTCTGCTCAGACAGTTCCAGAGTGAGAGAAAGTATTTACTCTGCCGCCGGAAACAGTGCCGTAGTGTCAACGAAGCTGGTTCGTGCCGCCCTCGCCCTCCTCTGTGCAGTCGCTGTGCTGTTCGGCACAGCGCTGTTTCCCGGCGCGCTCGGTGTCGAGTTCGAGTCGAGCGGTCCACTCGACAGCCAAGCAAGCGAGCCGGTCACGCCCGACGGAACAGCGTCCGGCGAAGCCGACAGCGGGCCGACGACAGTAGCGACAAGTGATGCGGTAGAAACGACGCCACGAGCGACGAGCGATACTCCAGCGGCGACAGCGACGCCAACACCGACGGAGACGACGACAGAAACGCCAGCAGCCGGTGGGGGAGAAAACAGCGAATCCTCCGTGCTGGTGAAACTGGTCGGGCTGGCGCTGATCGGCGGGTTCGGCATCGTCGCAGTCAGTGTCATTCGGGCTGCATCGAACGCAGAGGGCGATAGGTCGACAGTGGCTGGGCTCCGCCTGCATCCGCTTCTGGATACGCTGTTCGGGACAGTGGTCTCAGCGGTTTCGAACGGCGTGGTCGGGCGGACTATCAGCCGGATTCCGAAGGCGACGACCGCCGCGCTGCTCTCGGGGTCGTCGGCGCTCGCACGAGTCGGAGCCGGCATCAGCGCCGTTTCCGGCGGTATTCTCACCGGATTGACGACGGGAATCGGGTCGGTCGGCGCGATGTCGCTGCGGGGAGTCGCGGGTCTGCCGAGTGCGCTCGGGTCGCTCTCAGTCGCGCCGTTTAGAGCCCTGAGCGGCTTCGGCGGGTCCGGCGGCTTCCTTGCCTCAGTTCGGAGTGGCGTCGACAGCCCGTCGCTGTTTGGGTCGTCAGATGCAGCGTCCGGGCGGTCAGCCGCCACCGAATCGACGGCAGCGGCGGACGACGGACCGGACATCGATAGTCTGTCGATTCAGGAGGCCTGGGGACTGCTGGCTGACCGTGTGTCGGTGTCAGACCCCGAGACAGCGACGCCCGGCGAATACGCCCGGCAAGCTATCGACAGTGGGCTTCCGGCAGAGCCCGTACGCCAGCTAACGACTCTCTTTCGAGAAGTGGAATACGGCGGACGGTCGGCGACTGGGGAGCGAACAGAATCGGCTCAAGCGGCCCTCAGACACCTCCTCGACGGGGGTGATGACTGATGAGTGACGCTGAATCACAGAACGGGCAAGAAGGACACGCTCGGGCGACCATCGATGTCAGCGTCGACCGCCCGGCACCAGGGCGCAGGTTCGTCCGATATACCCTGCTGGGACTCGCTGCACTTGCCGGCGCAGTGTTTGTCGTCACCTTCCCGTCGGTTCTGCCGGACGTTGGAAGCGGAACTGCTGGGCGACTCCAACTCGGTGCAAGCGTCAGCGCCGCCGCCGTCGGCCTTTTCGGCCTGTACACCGTCGTCCGGACGCAGGACTCTGCGCTGCCGCCGGTAAGAGGGAGACAGCCGCCTGAGCCGTATCACGACGACGCAGACAGTAAGCCGACGGAACTGCTCGATGAGCTATTGGAGCCAGAGGGAACAGAGTCGGCGGCCGGGGAACTGGTCGGCGACGACGTTGACGAGTTGCTCGCGAAAATCGACGGGCGCGTCGACCCCTACAACGGCCTCGAAGCAAGCTATGCCTCGGAAATCAGGGACCGGCTCCGCGAGGCCGCGCGGCAGGTGCTGATCGAAACAGCGGAGATGTCGACAGAGGCAGCAGCCCGGGAGGTCCGCACTGGCTCGTGGACGGACGACCGCCGGGCGATGGCCTTCCTCGGGGGCCCGGACGCACCCGACCCGCCCATCGAGATGCAGCTACGGGACTGGGCCAGCGGCGAGGGGTTTGACCGGAAAGTCGAGGCAGCAGCGGCCGAGATACGACGGCTCCAGCGGGGTGAGCGGCCGTGAGCACGCGCGAGATTACACAGCGCAACGTCGGCGTCTCGGCCGCGCTGGTCGCCGGTGGGGCCGGCATCGTCACCGGAAACCCGACGATTTTCATGGTGGCGGCGGTGGCGCTGGTGTATGCGGCCTATCAGGCGGCTATCGGTGACCCGGAACCGACGCTCACGGTCGAGCGGGACGTCGACCCGACCGACCCGCTCCCCGGCACAGAGGTGACAGTGACGCTGACGCTCACGAACGACGGGGACGCGACCCTGCCAGACGTTCGCGTCCTCGACGGCGTCCCAGAGCGGCTAGCAGTCATCGACGGCTCCCCGCGATTCGGGACCCATCTCGAAGCCGGGGCATCGGATTCAGTCACCTACACCGTCAAAGCCCGCCGCGGCGACCACGCGTTCACCGACGTGGCAATCGCCTGCCGGAACCTGACCGGGACCGTCGAGTTCGCCGAGCAGATCACCGTCGAGACGACGCTCTCGTGCAGTGCCAGTGTCGACGCCGTTCCGCTGTCGGGCCAGACCCTCTCCCAGTCCGGGCGCGTGCCGACGGACGCTGGCGGAAACGGGCTCGCCTTCTACGCCATCCGCGAGCACCAGTCCTCTGACCCGATGAGCCGCGTCGACTGGAACCGCCTCGCAAAGACGAACGAGCTAGCGACGGTCGAGTTCAGGGAGACGCGAGCGGCTACTGTCACCACGCTGGTGGATTCGAGACAGCCCGTTGCGGGGAGAGCAGGCGCGCCCACAGCTGTCCAGTTCTGTGCCTACGCGGCCCAGCAGGTCGGCTCGGCGCTTCTGGAGATGGACAACCGCGTCGGTGCCGCCGTCTACGACAGTTGTGAGACGCTGCAGCCGTCGGCAAACCGGGCACAAGAGCAGCGCTTGGAGGCGTTTCTGGAAGATGTCGTGAGCGGGTCGGTCGCCACGTCATCGGGAAGCCGCAGTTCGTGGCTGCTCGATACCGACACCCGAACCCGGCGAATGCAGTCGCCGACCGAGACGGCAGACCGGTACGGTATCACCGACGGCGGGGACGCGGTGGCGACGCTCGACCGCTCGATACCGAGCGAGTCACAGGTCGTGTTCTGTACGCCCCTGCTCGACGACCGGGCGGCCGATGCGGCAAAGCGATTCGCCGCGCACGGCCACGCGGTCACAGTCGTCAGCCCGGACATGACGACCGGAGACAGTCCGGGCAGTACCGTCGAGCGTATCGACCGAACGGCCCGCCTCGACACCCTTCGAGGGACAGTTCGAGTCGTCGACTGGACGCCCGCGGAACCGCTCGCGAAAGCCCTCACTCGCGCGATGGAGCGGTGGGCATGACGGAACTCGACAGTCGACCGGCGGCATCGAGTGCGGCGCTGGCCGGAACGGTCGCGGTGCTGGTGTCGCTCGTCCTCGCCCTTGCTGTCGTGGACCCGATAGCAGTGCTGGCGGGCTTCGTCGGCGGGCTCTGTATCGCGGCCGGGGTCTGGGCGCTCCGCAGCGATGCCCACGAGCGAATCGCCTGCGGCAGCGTCGCAATCGTCATCGGTGCGGGCGTGTTCTGTGGGACCGCGCTGCTGACGACTGATTACTGGTCGCTCGTTGCGGCGCTCGGGTTCCCGCTGGCCGCCACACTCGTCGTCATCGACGCGAGTAGTGGATTGGTGCCGCCGACCGATGAGACGGACGAACTCACGGCGATGCTCGACGAGAGTTTCGTGGTACTGGTAGTCGGCATCTGCGTCACAATCGTCTGTGCCGTTGCCGCTGCTGTCAGGCTGCCCTGGGTGCTCGTCCGTGTCGTCACTGGGTTCTCGGTCCACCCACTGGTGGGCTTCGTGACGCTACAGGTCGGCGTCCTCCTCGCTCTGTTGTTACTGGACCGGGCCACAGAGACGCTAGAATCGTGGATTCCGACAGCCACGGCGACGACTGACCGGGCGCTCGGGCGGCTACACCTGTTGGGGACAGACTGGTTGGACATCGGCCCCTACCTCAAAGCCGCCGTGGCTCTGCAGTTGCTCGTGGCGTTTGTGCCGACAACACAGGGACTGTTCGACCGCTTCCTCGACAGCCTCCCTGTGCTCGGACCGGCGCTGCGGAACGCCTTCGGTGGCCCACTCCATCTCCCCCTCGCGGTCGGGCTTCTGGCGGTACTGAGTATTCTCATCCTCGAACAGCTCCGGCAGTGGCTGTTGCAGTGGCTGGGGGACGACCCCGGACGGTCGCTGGCGCGGCAGACCGGCAGTACCGTTCTCACTGTGGGACTGCTGCTGGGCGCGCTGGTGCTTACGGCCGCTGGCGTGACCCGGCGAGTAGCGCCCACGTATGCCGGGGGCGGCCACTATGGCTCGGCTACCGTGTTGCTCCTCGTCGTCTTAATTTCGGTCGTCGTCCTCCGCGGACTCGTCACGTTACTGGCTGAGCTAGTCGCTTCGGAATTGCTATCTCGACAGGTGGCAGGGTTCGCGGCTGGAAGCGGGCTCCTGTTCATCATGACGTTGCTCGGGGCTGAACACGGACTCGCACCGATACTCGTCCTCGTCGGGAGCGCGGCGGCGCTACTGGTCTGGGACGCCGGCGTGCACGCAAGCAGCATCGGGCAGCAACTGGGCCGGGACGCCGACACGACCGACAGCGAGTTCGTCCACGTCACCGGAACTGCGGCTATCCTCGCCGGGGCTATTCTCCTTGTGCTACTCGTTCGATACGTACTCATCCCGGTCGCGGTTCCGACTACGTCGACCGGACTCTCTCTCAGTTCAGTGGTCGCGCTCGGACTGGTCCTGCTGGCGATAGTCGCGTTCACCCTCGCACTGAACGCACACGACGGAGGACCACGTACCAGCAGAGACAGAAGCGACGAGCGAGGCGAGCAGACTGCCGACAACAGTGACTAGTGAGGCCGGAGAGACAGGGGCTTTTACCCACGCACCGCCAACCGGCAGGTATGCTAACCGGAGTCAACGTCGTTCTGGGGGTGTCAGGGTCTATCGCGGCCGTCAAGACGGTGGAGCTCGCACACGAGCTCCGACGACAGGGCGCATCCGTCCGAGCGGTGATGACCGACAGCGCGACGGGCATCATCCATCCGTGGGCGCTGTCGTTCGCGACGGACAACGAGGTGGTGACGGAAATCACGGGCGATGTCGAACACGTCGACCTCTGCGGGCGCTCGGGCTGGGGCGATGTACTCCTACTCGCGCCCGCGACGGCAAACACTGTCGGCAAGGTCGCAGCGGCAATCGACGACACGCCCGTGACGACGTGTGTGACGACCGCCCTCGGTGCTGACGTGCCGGTCGTCGTTGCACCGGCGATGCACGAGCCGATGTACGACCACCCCGGTGTGCTGGAGGCAATCGACCGCGTCGAGTCCTGGGGCGTCGAGTTCGTCGACCCGCGAATCGAGGAGGGGAAGGCCAAGATCGCGACCGAGGAAGCCATCGTCACGGCGGCCGCCCGGGCCGCGGGCGACCGGCCGCTTTCGGGCAAGCACATCGTCGTGACCGCCGGCGCGACCACGGAATCGGTCGATCCGGTTCGGACGCTCTCGAATCGCTCCTCGGGACGGACCGGCCGGGCAGTCGCACAGGCCTGTTACGCCCACGGGGCCGACGTGACGCTCGTTCACGACGGGCCGGACGTTCCCTACGCGACCGTCGAGCAGGTCGAGTCTGCCGCGGAGATGACCGAAGCCGTCCGTCGGGTCGCCGACTCGGCCGACGCACTGGTCTCTGCGGCCGCCATCTCCGATTACACCGTCGAGCAGGCTCCTGAGAAAATCAAGAGCGGACAGGCGGAACTGACGCTGACGTTGCAGCCGACGCCAAAGCTTATCGACACTGTTCGGGCAGACCAGCCAGATCTCCCCATCATCGGGTTCAAAGTCGAAACAGAGGGCGACGACGAGACGCTAATCGAACGCGCCCGCGAGATACGCGAACGGGCCGGGCTGACTTTCGTGGTCGCTAACGACGCGAGCGTGATGGGCGACGACGAGACGCGCGCCTTGCTCGTCGACGGAGACTCGGCCACCGAGTACGTCGGAGAGAAGCAGGGACTTGGTGCCCGGGTTGCCGACGAACTCGGTGCCCATCTGTCCAGTCGTGACTGAGCGCGTAACCGATTACGAAATAGTTTTGCGTGTTCCGTTGCTCCGGTCCGATAACGACAGTACTGCCCGACGAACCGCCTATTCGGAGTTTCTAAACAGAGACTGTGACTGTACCACCACCCCGTCGCCTGCTCGTGCCAGTAGCCGATTCGGTGACGGTCCGTAACACCGTTGCCTACGCCGTTGAACAGGCCGAATCGGCGGCCAGAGAAGGACAGCAGCCGGTGTCGCTGCATCTCGTCGCCGTCGCAAGTACGCGCGCCGTCGACCCCGACGCGCAGACAGAACTCGGCCAGGCCAAGGACCTGCTCGACCGAATCGAGGTCTGGCTCGACGAAGATCTGGGGACTGCCCCGCCGTCGAATCTCGACGTTAAGCTGGGCGTCATCGGTTCTGATCGCTACCTGTTCAGCCCCGGTGATTACGCCGACGCAATTCTGGCCTACGCCGACGAGCACAGCATCGAACGGGTCGTCCTCGATCCGGAGTTCAACCCCGGCGGGACGACGCCGATGCTCCGGCCGCTCGAAGTCGAACTCGTTCGGGGCGACATCGAGGTCGAGACCGCGCCCGTCGAGCGACCAGCGCGGTCGACCGCGCTGGCCCGCGCCGCGACGCTCCCGAAGTATCTCACCATCTTCGGAGCATCGTATCTGTTTTATATGCTGTTGAGTTCGTACAAGCCGCTGGATTTCCTCACGGGCGCGATCACGGCGACTATCGTCACCGCACTGCTCGCGCCGATCGCGTTCAGTCGCCAGCCGTCGCTGACCCGGATTCCGAGACAGCTCGCACGGCTGGCGATTTACGTCCCGTACCTGCTCAAAGAGATCGCCATCGCCAACCTCGAAATAGCCTACGTCGTCTTGCACCCGTCACTGCCTATCGACCCGGAGATGGTTGAGCTGGAAGCCGCCATCTGGGGTGACGGACCGGTGACGACGCTTGCAAACAGCATCACGCTGACGCCCGGGACGCTCACCGTCAGCGTCTCCGAGCAGGCGTTCGATATCCATTCGCTCACCGGGAGTGCGCGCGAGGACCTGTTCGACGGGGGCCTCGAACGAGCCGTCCGGTTCGTTTTCTACGGCCGGGAGGCAGCAGCGATTCCCTCTCCACGAGAACGAGGACAGGGGGGCGACGGCACGGTCGAGAGCGATATCGGCGACCCGGAGGTGGCCGACGATGATTGAGTTCGAAGCGGCACTGCTGGCTATCGCCGGCGCATTCGTCCTGTTCGCTATCGTAGCGCTGTACCGTGTATTCGCGGGGCCAACAGACCACGACAGAGTCATCGCGGTCAACGTGATGGGGACGAACACCGTCATCGCGATTGCGCTCGTCTCTGGTGCGCTCGATAAGCCGTTGTTCCTCGATATCGCGCTCGTGTACGCTCTGCTGAACTTCCTGCTCTCGATAGCGTTCTCGAAGTTCAACGTCGAGCACGGAGGTGTGCTATGACGCCGACTGAGTGGGCGATTGTCGCGCTCGCGCTGGTCGGGGCGTTCTTCGGCGGCGTCGCCTCAATCGGTATCGTTCGACTGCCTGACGTGTACACGCGCGCTCACGCGGCCTCGAAAAGTGACACGCTGGGGGCCGTCCTCAGTATCGCCGCTGCCGCGTTCGCGATTCAGACCGACCTCGCGACTATCAAGGCCGTCTTCCTGCTTGTGTTTATGTTCCTGACGAACCCGACCGCCGCCCACGCCATCGCCCGGGCGGCACAGGACCAGGGTATCGAGCCGTGGACTGTCGGCGACGAGGAGGGCGAGTCATGAGCCTGTCGCTCATTGAGGCGGTGTTGCTGGTGTTCGTGCTGGGCTGTGCTATCGGCGCGGCGGTGCTCCGTGATGTGCTGGCGTCGCTGATGGCGTTTGCCGCCTACAGCCTCGGCGTCTCGATCATCTGGGTGATGCTCGAAGCGCCCGATGTCGGGCTAACCGAAGCGGCTGTCGGGGCCGGCATCATGACGATCCTGTTCATTCTGGCGCTAGCAAACACCGTTCGGCCACAGGCGAACGGCCTGTTCGAGTCGATCAGCGTCCGGACCGTCGTGCTGGTCGGCGCGTTCGTCGTCGTCATGATTGCGACCGTTCCATCACTGCCCGCTGTCGGTGCAGATGGCGCAGCGAATCCCGTCGTCAGCGGTGAGGTAACGCAGTACTACCTGGAAAACGCCTACGCGGACACGGAAGTGAAAAACGGTGTGACGGCGGTGCTCGCGGCCTACCGTGGCTTCGACACGCTGGGTGAAGCAGTTGTGGTCTTCTCCGCCGGCGTCGCGGCGCTGACCGTCCTCAGGCAGGAGGTCTTCGCATGAGCAGTGACGAGCGAACCGGGCTGTACGTCGAGAGCACGATTATCATGACGACGGTCCGGCTCGTCGCGCCGTTCGTCCTCACCTTCGCCCTGTTCGTGATGTTCCACGGGGCGAACTCCCCCGGCGGCGGATTCCAGGGCGGAGTCATCGCCGGGTCAGTCGTGATGATGCTCGCCTTCGCCTACGGTATTGACGCGGCCCGAGAGTGGCTGGACGTTCGTGTCGTTGCCGCGCTCGCGTCCGGCGGCGTGCTCACGTTCGCAGCAATCGGGCTCGGAACGATAGTGCTGGGCGGGAACTTCCTCGAGTATCATCTGTACGAGCAGTTCATCTCGCATGTGGTCGCCTACGCCATCGAGCTCGTCGAACTGGCCATCGGTGGTATCGTCGCCAGCGTTGCCATCGGCCTCTTTTTCCTGCTCGCGGCCGGGTTCGGCCACGCCGTCGACTCTCCGGAGGGTGAAAGCTAATGCTGGAACTGCTGAACTCACATTACAATTACTTCGCAGTAATGGTCCTGCTGGGTATCGGCCTCTATATGCTCATCGAGTCCCGGAACCTCGTGAAGAAAGTCATCGGGATGAACATCTTCCAGACTGGTATTTTCCTGTTTTTCATCACGCTCGCGTTCCGGGCCGGCGGGAACCCGCCGATAATCAAGGAGGGTGGTGGTCCCTACGTCAGCCCGCTGCCACATGTCCTCATCCTGACCGCTATCGTCGTCGGGGTGAGCCTGACCGCCGTAGCGCTTGCGCTCATCATCCGCATCTACACGGAGTACGGGACACTGGACGAAGACAAACTCAAACAGCTCTACTATGATTGAACAGATCCCTGTGTTGCTGGTGGTCCTGCCGATTGTCGGCGGCGCGGTGCCGCTGGTCGCCAGCCTCGTCAGCGACCGGGCCGGATGGCCAGTCGCGACGCTGACGCTCATCGGCCAAGTCGGCCTGGCTGGACTGCTCGCGTGGAGCGTCAGCACGAGCGGCACGGTTTCCTACGCGGTCGGCGGTTTCGCCGCCCCGTACGGCATCGAACTCGTCGTCGACGGCCTCTCCGGGGCCGTCGCATTGCTTGTGGCCGTCGTGTCACTGGGTGTGCTCGCGTATGCTCGACAGGCTGGCCCGCACTCGGGCCCTTTCTACGGTCTGTACCTGCTTCTGGTCGCCGGCCTGACGGGCATGACGGTCACCGGCGATGTGTTCAATCTCTACGTGTTCCTCGAAATTACGGGGCTTGCGGCGTACGGTCTCGTGGCGAGTGGCCGGGACGCCAGTGCCGCCGTCGCGGCGCTGAAGTACCTCATCATCGGAACCGTCGGGGCCTCGCTGTACCTGCTCGGCATCGGCTATCTGCTCGCGGCGACGGGGACGCTCAACATGGCCGATCTGGCCACTAAAATCGGCGAGATGGCAGCGTACGACTCGACGCTTGTCCTGACCGCGTTCGGGCTGATGATTGGCGGGCTGACGGTGAAAGTCGCCCTGTTCCCCCTGCACACCTGGCAGCCCGACGCCTACGCGAACGCCCCAGATACGGTGAGTGCGTTCATTTCCGCGCTCGTCTCGACAGTCTCGGCGTACGCACTCGCTCGCCTGCTGTTTTCCGTGTTCACCGTGGAGTTCCTGTCGGCCGTGCCAGTTGCTCGCTGGGCGCTGGTCGGCCTGGCCTGCGTGAGTATCATCGCGGGGAGCGCACTTGCCGTCTCACAGGACAGTGTCCAGCGGATGCTCGCGTACTCCTCGGTGTCACAGTTCGGCCTCGTCGTCGCCGGGTTTGCCATCGCGACCCCGCTGGCCGTCGTCGGCGCGACAGTCCACCTGCTCGGCCACGCAGTGATGAAAGGCGGGCTGTTCGCCGCGACAGGAATTATCGAGCGCAAGACGGGCGCGACGACAGTGAACGGCTACGCCGGGATGGGAAGTCGCGTCCCGCTGTCGGCGTTTTCCTTTGCCGTGCTCTCGCTGGCGATGGTCGGCGTTCCGCCGGCGGTCGGCTTCGTCGGCAAGTGGTACATCGTTCTCGGCGCGGTCAACGCCGAGAACTGGGCCGTCGTGGCCGTATTGCTTGCGAGTACGCTGCTAACGCTTGCGTACTTCGCTCGCCTCGTCGAGCGGCTCTACTTCGCCGAGGCAACCATCCACGCAGAGGAGCCCGTGCCTGAGGACGCGCCCGTCACAGACGGAAGCGGGCAGGCGGTCTCGTTCGGGATGATCGCCGTCGTCGTCCTCGCGGCCGTTCTCGCGGTCGCGCTGACCGCAGCCGTACCGGAGTTACAAGCAATGCTTGAGGACACGCTTCCACCCCTTCTAAACCAATGACTGAGTCGCTACGCCCAATCCTGGCAATCCTTGTCTCGGCGGTGGCCATCCCCGTGATTCTCTCGCTCAAGGGCCGACCGAACGTGCGGGAAGGAGTGACCCTCTTCGTCGCGTTCGCGAAGTTCGCGATCATTGCGAGCATGGTCCCCGGCGTTCTGAACGGGACAGAGTACGAGTTCGTCATCGGACAGTTCGCCACCGGTATCGAACTGGCGTTCAACGTCGACCCGCTCGGGCTCTTGTTTGGCTTGCTCGCGAGCCTACTGTGGATCGTCACGAGCTTCTACAGCATCGGCTATATGCGCGGACTGGACGAGCACGCACAGACGCGCTATTTCGCCTCTTTCGCCGCCAGCCTCGCGTCGGCCATCGGCGTCGCATTCGCGTCGAACCTGCTGACGCTGTTCGTCTGCTACGAACTGCTGACCGTCTCGACGTACCCGCTGGTCACCCACGACGAGACCGACGAGGCCCGCGCCGCCGGCCGGAAGTACCTTGCGTACACCTTCGGCGGCGGCGTCGCCGTGCTAGGTGGAACTGTACTCGTGTTCGTCCTCGCTGGGACGACTGCGTTCACGCCCGGCGGCCTCGAAGGCCTCGCGACGGCAGACCCGACGCTCGCGCGGGCAGCCTTCGCCCTGCTTGCAGCCGGCTTCGGCGTCAAGGCGGCGCTGATGCCGGTGCACTCCTGGCTGCCGGACGCGATGGTCGCGCCGACACCAGTCTCGGGCCTGCTCCACGCCGTCGCCGTCGTCAAGAGCGGCGTTTTCGGCATCGCACGCGTCGTGCTAGACGTGTACGGGACCGGGACGATGGAACAGCTCGGTGTCGGCCTGCCGCTCGCTGCGATTGCGGCCTTCACGCTCCTGACAGCGAGTATCATCGCGCTCAGACAGGACAACCTCAAGCGACGGCTGGCGTACTCGACAATCAGCCAGCTCTCGTATATCGTGCTCGGGCTGGGACTGCTCCACGGGCAGGCGCTGACCGGGGGCTTGCTCCACATCCCCGCGCATGCGTTCATGAAGCTCACGCTGTTCTTCTGTGCCGGCGCGATTCACGTCGAAACGCATACTGACGACATCAGCGACATGGCCGGTATCGGGAGACGGATGCCGCTGACGATGGCCGCCTTCGCTGTCGCCGCGGCCGGGATGGCCGGGATTCCGCTGGTCGCTGGCTTCGTCAGCAAGTGGTATCTCGTCATCGGCGCGCTGAGTCTCGACGGGGGCCTCGTCTTCGCCGCTGCGTTGCTGGTCTCCGGTGTCCTCAACATCGCGTACTTCTGGCCCATCGTCTACCAGGCGTACTTCGAGTCGCCGGAGAGCCACGACGAGAAACCCCTGCTCGAAGGCCCGTTCGGCGGTCGGAGCGACCTGCGAGCCGACGGCGGGGACACGCATGATGCTGACAGCCACGCCGATGGAGACGACACGCCAAAGCCCGAACACGTCGACCACCTCGGCAAACACCACGAGGACCACGAACACCACGGCGGCCCGCCTGAAGGCGGCTGGGACGACCGCGGCTGGCGTGGCGGCGAGAGTACGTGGTTCATGCTCGGGCCGATACTGACTGCGGCTACGCTATCACTCCTGCTTGGGACGGTGCCGTACACGGCCGTGTTCCTGCGAATTGTCGACACAATCGTCGGGAACCTGCCGGGGGTGGTCGCCTGATGTCGACGCTGACGATGGTCCCGCCGGTCGTCGTGCTACTCGCGCTGGCAATCGTTGTGTCTCGCCTCCCGCGGCGTGTCGGACACGCGGTTGGCGCGCTCGTGCCCGCGCTAGCGGTGCCGTGGGCCGTCATGGTGCCCGAGGGCGCACACCTCCAGACCCAGTTCCTCGGCTTCGACGCCGTGCTACTGAACGTCGACCCGTTCTCGCGGCTGATGGGCATCATCTTCGGACTCATCGCCGCGGTGGCCGTTCTCTACTCCTACGCCAGCGAGGCCGACACCACACAGACCGGCTTTGCCCTCTCGTACGTCGCGACCAGCTTCGGGGCCGTCTTCGCCGGTGACTGGCTGACGCTCATCTTCTTCTGGGAGCTGATGGCCGTCACCAGCACGCTACTGGTGTGGCACTACGGCGGCAAAGCCGTCCGGGCTGGCTTCCGGTACGCCCTGCTGCATGGGCTGGGTGGGACACTGTTGATGGCCGCCATCCTCCGGCACTACGTCGAGGTGGAGACGTTCCTGTTCGCGTCGGTGCCAGGCGGGCCGGAAACGGCTGGCATCACGTCCGGGCTGGCCGCTGCCCTGGCCGCTATCGGTATCGGCGTCAACGTCGGTTTCATCGGCCTGCACGCGTGGCTGCCCGACACCTATCCGCGCCCACACATCGCCGCCAGCGTCTTCCTCTGTGTGTTCACGACAAAGACCGGTGTCTACGGGATGTACCGCGCGTTCCCCAATGGCCACGAGGCTATCGCGTACATGGGCGGCGGAATGGCTATCTTCGGCGCGCTGTTCGCGCTGTTCCAGAACGATATGCGGCGGCTCCTCTCCTATCACATCCAGTCACAGGTCGGATATATGGTCGCCGGCGTCGGTATCGGGTCTTCACTCGCCCAGGCCGGCGCGTTCGCCCACGTGTTCAACCATATCCTCTACAAGGGCCTGCTGTTCATGACCGCCGGTGTCGTCATCTACCGGACCGGCACAGAGAGCCTGAAGAAACTCGGCGGTCTCTGGCGAGAAATGCCGATCACCGCGGGCGCGTTCTCGGTCGCCGCACTGTCTATCGCCGGCTTCCCCGGGTTCAATGGGTTCGTTAGCAAGGGCATTATTATCTCAGGGAGCCACTACACCTTCAGCAAGGGACCGCTCCCGCTCGGTGAGTTCTACACGCTTGAGTGGATGCTGTTGCTGGGCGGCGTCGGCACGTTCATGTCGTTCATCAAGTTCGGCTACTACGCGTTCTTCCATGGCGAATACGGCAGCAGTGTCCCGGATGCGAACCGTCTACAGAGCGTGGCAATGGTGTCCGTCGCCGCGCTCTGTGTCATCTACGGTGTGTACGACGCGGCGCTGTTCACTATCCTTCCGTTCGACGTGACGAGCGGCGCTGTTGTCGACCACGTCTACGAGACGTACACCATCCCGCATCTCATCGAAGGGGTTGTGTTGGCTGCCCTTGGACTGATCGGCTTCGCGGTGACGAAAAAGCCCCTCTCGAAGCTCGGCCGGGTCCCGGATGTCGATAGACTGTACAACCCGGCTGTCTTCTACGGCTCCCGCAGCCTCGTCGTCGGCGTGACCGAACTGTACGCCGCCGTGGACCGCGCAGTGGTGCAGGCCACCAGTGTCGTCACGCGGACGGTGACAGCACCGAATGACGTGCTTGCGCGACTCCGCAACGACGACAGTCTCGTGCATCCGATGCGGGCCGGCATCGGGCTCAGCATCCTCATTCTTGCAGTGTTCGTTACAGTAGCGCTGCTGGCCCTTTCGTGACGCGCGAAAAACATATTCTGTGATAATTGCGCCCCAGATTGGCCATATCTGGTTTCAGACACCTCAGAATAGCTGTTAACAGACAGGGTGATTACAGGTTCTGATAATACAGGTGCAGACTTATATATCTCCATAGCCACGATTCGATAAGCACGGCATAACAGGGAAACCTGTTGATGCGTGCGGACACAACAATGGAACTCAAACGATTCTTCAACGACGACGATGCTGTGTCGCCGGTCATCGGGGTCATCCTGATGGTCGCAATCACGGTCATCCTCGCGGCCGTTATCGCAACATTCGTCCTCGGACTGGGCGACCAAGTCAGCAACACGGCTCCGCAGGCTAGCTTTAGTACGGATTACGACAGTGGAAATGACTGGGTCGAGTTTACCCACGATGGTGGTGACTCGATAAAAGCGAGCAATCTGTATTTCAGAGGAGATATCGATAACAGCGCTGCCAGCGGTGACGATGCTGACGTGAAATCGAATAATAAGAACTGGGCAGGGGATGTAAGCGGAGACAGTAGCAAGGTTGTTGCGGGTGACAGGGTAACGGTGTCAACCGATGGAACCGATGGCTTCACAATTAACCTAGTCTACCAGTCAGCTACCGGCGATAACTCCGCGACGCTCGCCACTGCGACTGGTCCGAGCGCATAACCTCTCGGTATCTCGTTTTTTCCAGCATCGAAACCCGTGAGTTTATAACTGATGGACACCCTGATGTTCGCTGTATTCCCTGTGATGGGTGGGGGAAATTGGAGAGCATGATATGAGCAAGCAGGTAGAACGGTCGGACTCCACAGAGATGGATGCTGACCTTTCAAAAGGCGAAATATTCGACGTACTGCAGAATGAGCGGCGTCGGTACACGCTCCAGTATCTACGGGAACACGACGGACCGGTACAGCTCGGTGACCTCGCGTCACACGTCGCGGCACAGGAGTACGACTGCCCGAACACCGATGTCACGAGCGCGCAGCGAAAGCGCGTCTACACCACGTTACAGCAGTCCCATCTCCCACGGATGCATGAGACGGGTATTATCGACTACGACGACAAAAACGGAACAATCTCCAAGACCGCACACACGGAAGAACTCACCGTCTATCTCGAAATCGTGCCCGGGAGCGAGTTCCCGTGGCGCGAGTACTACCTCTCGCTCGGCGCGGTCAGCCTATCCATTGTAACGATTCTCTGGGTCGGCGTCTATCCGTTCACGGTGATTCCGCCGCTGGTCTGGACCACGCTGATCGCGGTCGTGCTCAGCGTCTCCGCGGGCTATCACACCTACGCCGGTCGTGAGATGACACTGACCGAGTACGTGGCACAGGAAGCCGAGTCCGAGGACTGAATCACGAAGTTTGTTTCACAGCTTGTCCGCTTTCGTTTGTCTCGTTTACTACTGAACTATTGAAACGGGGCTATGTCAATTTCGGCAGTACAGCCAGCCTTGAAGGGTTTCAAGACAACGTTGAACGACTAAAACGTGCTGTGTGTATAAGTGGGTACCTCTCATGTGGTTGAAGCAGCACACCCCGCGAGCCGGTAAGAATACCCTTCGGCGTATAGGGTGAAACTACTCGGGTCACGCTCGCGGTGTGCGCCGAACAAACCATGGATATCAAACAACTCATCCACGACGACGACGCAGTGTCGCCGGTCATCGGGGTCATCCTGATGGTCGCAATTACGGTCATTCTGGCCGCAGTAATCGCCTCCTTCGTGCTTGGTCTCGGTGACCAGGCACAGCAGGCCACGCCGCAGGCTAGTTTCTCATGGGATTATGATGGTAGTAGCTCCCCGGGAGAATTAACTATAACGCATGACGGCGGGGATCCTATTGAAGCACAGGAGCTCTTTGTACGTGGTGACTTTGGGAGTGGCTCTGTGAGCAGTTCCGGTAGTTGGGATTCAGTCGATACAACCTCACCATCACCAGGTACAACGTCCGAGATTTCTGCAGGCCAGTCCATTACTGTTGATGCAGGTTCAGGGTATGATCTCCGTGTCGTCTACGAGCCGATTGAGGGCGATACCTCTGCAACGCTCGCACAAGACACCGGTCCAGACGCGTAATCAAATCTTACTTTTCGATTTTTCAGCACCTGAGCGACAGCAGTCCAGCATGATGTTTTTATTTCTAGGTATCCAGACACCAGTATTGATGGAGAGAACGCGAAGTGTTGTTGTCGCTGTGTCTACCCTCATTGTTGGCGTCACACTCCTTTCCGGCCCGCTCGCCCCCGGGGTCACGCTAGCAACGGAACCAGAACCAGTAGCGCTCGAATCGGGCAACGTCACGGTTTCGGAGGTCGAAATGCCCGAGAAGGTAACGCTTGAGAAGGGGTCCTACGGCGCGGCAAGCTACTATCTCGACGCGCCGCCGGCCCACGTCCACTTCTCGAATCTGACCGGACGGCCGACACTCGTCTACGAACTCACAATCGACGAACTCGGTTACTCACGGACGACGAACCATTTTCTGGACGACTCGACCTGTGACGCCTACGAACTAACGCTGGCGTCGGACACGTTCACCGACGGAGAGATCGAACGCGAGCAGTACAACGGCACGGTGACGGTGAGCAAGCGCGACGGGTCAGGCCACGGCGTGGTGGCGACGCGCAACGTCACGATATCGGTGGTCGAATGACGGCGACGGAGTTCGTCGGACGTCTCCGACAACGGACGCCCGCACTCGCAAACACCCGCGAGACGGCGTACGCTGTGCTGTTTGGCGACCGGCTTGGGCTGACTGTGTTTCTCGCGACGGTCGTACTGTTCGGGCTGGTGTGGCGGACAGCGTTCCTGATAAACGATTCCTACACGCTGGCGAATGGGCTGTACAGCCTTTCGAACGGACAGCTAGCGATGACTGAAGCTGCCTACGGCCCCGGACTAGAGACGCCGGGGGCGAACAGGTATGGCGGCCAGTGGTACGCGCGAAACTACGGCGTCATCGTGCTCTCGCTGCCGCTCGTGTTTGCGCTCGATCTGCTCAGTGCCGTCGTCGAGCTCCGCATTGCGCTGGTCGCACTCTGGTCGCTCGCGCTATTGGCGCTGGTAGTCCAGTGCAGTTACTACACCGATGGTGACTGGATTCTCTACAGCGGCACCGTCGCCGTTCTTGGACTGTTCGGGCTGAATGTCGCGCTGGCACAGCCACTCGACGCCGGTCGAACGCATCTGTACGCGCTGCAGTTGACGCATCTCCTCATTGCAGCGTTCACGCCGGTGGTTCTCTACCGGCTCCTCAGCCGGATACAAACACGTCGGGTAGGGATCCTGAGTACCGTCGTGCTCACAGCCGGGACACCGCTGGCCTTCTGGGCAGCCGTACCGAAGCGCCACGCCGTCACCGGGACTGTGGTCGTCTGCATCGCGTACTGCCTCTATCGGAGCCGCAAGCCAGCAGACGGGGCAGTTATCGCACAGCGACAGACCTTCCGTGCGCTATCATACGCGCTGGTGGGATTGTACGCGTGGGTACACGCTCCAGAAGCGCTCCTGCTCTGTGTCTCCCTGGCGCTGGTCGATATCCCGACGGCACCGGACAACAGTCCACGGACGCTCGTTCGTATCGGCGTCGTCTTCGGCCTCTCCCTGCTGCCGTTCATTATCACAAATATCGCTATTTCAGGGTCTCCGGTCAAGCCCCCGAGATTGCTCTCTGGAGGTGGTTCCCTCGGCGGCAACACTGCGAGCGGTGGCGGCAGTAACGGCGGTGGCGGTGGGTCCGGCGGACTCCGCACGCCGCTGGCACCTCTGCTCGGGGTCATCGAGAGCGGAATGCGTCCACTGCTGTTACTGGGTAGTGAACTCGTTTCAGGATTCAAAGCGCTCCAACAGCAACCAGATGACGTGTATCACGCCTTCATGCGGTCAGGAAGCGCAAGCGGTGCGCTCGACATCGGCGGCGAGGAGTCCGTCAATCTCTCGCTGCTCGAATCCGCCCCAGTGCTCGTTGCGATGCTCGGCGCACTCCCAGTCGTCGGACGATTGCGTTTGCCATCGTCGATGGCTGACCGGACACTCAGTGCCGACCGTGTCGTGGACGCGTTTACCATAACGGCGTTTGCCGGCGTCGTCCTGCTGTACGCCAGCCGCTTGCCACTGCACGCACAGGTGACTGCCCGGTATCTGTTCCCGCTCTATCCACTCGGCGTGTATCTGCTTGTACGGCTTCCAGCGGTACGCCAGACCCTCGCGGATCACTGGCATATGTTCCTCTGGACGGTCGCGGGGACAGTGTTGATCGGCGGGCAGGTGACCGTAGTGTTTGTCGCGCTGACGGTGAACGGCATCGGCGAAGCGTTCCAACTGCACGCGCTGCTCGCGCTTGGAGCCGCTGTCCCACTCGGTATCTGGGCGCTGAGTGGGCGCTCTAGAGGGCGATTCGGGCAGGTCGGTGCAGTACTTCTCAGTGCTACAACGGGCGTAGCGGCTGTGTTTCTCCTCCTAACTACCGTCGAGTACTACGCACTGGGTGATGCACACCTCCTGCCGATGGTTCGAGCACTCGGTGAGTTGCTGACACTTTACTGAGTCGGTGACGGAGAATTTTAGTACGGGCTTGTAGTACCGACGGCATGGACCGACTCAAGAAGTCCCTACTCGAAGCGCCAATTATCGAGAAGGAAGGCTATCACTACTTCGTCCACCCCATCAGCGACGGGGTCCCGATGCTTCGACCGGAACTTCTGCGCGAAATCGTCATCAAGATCATCCGGAAGGCAGAACTCGACGACGTCGACAAGATCGTCACACCAGCGGCGATGGGTATCCATATTTCGACAGCTGTCTCGCTGATGACCGATATCCCGCTCGTCGTCGTCCGTAAGCGCCAGTACGGGCTTGACGGGGAGGTGTCACTGTCTCAGGTGACCGGCTACTCCGAGAGCGAGATGTACGTCAACGACGTGTACGAGGGCGACCAAGTGCTCGTCCTCGACGACGTGCTCTCGACCGGCGGGACGCTGGCCGGGCTCACGGGCGCGCTCGAAGACATCGGTGCGGACATCCGCGACATCGTCTGTGTCATCAAGAAAGCCGACGGGACGAACAAGCTCGACGAAGCGGGATACGACGCCAAGACGCTGATCAACGTTCAGGTCATCGACGGCGAAGTCACTATCGTCGACGAGCACGGCGACGACTAGAGCAGCTGTTGATACGGTTTCTGTAGCGAGTCGCAGGCGAGCAGCCAATAGTCACCAGTAGGCTTACAAAAAACTGAGCTGATACTGACTGTTGTGTCCTCCTCTATTCGGTCCCTCACAAAGGATTTCGCCGCACTGTTTAGTTCACTCGTCTTGCTTGGGCCACTGACACTCGGGCTACTCGTCCTCGCAGGCAGAATTGTCGCTGATCCAATAGGAATTGCGATTCCGGACGCACTTGGAACCATCGGCTTCAGCGTGGCCGCACTGCTGGCACTCTGGCTGGCGCTGGAGGGGGCGATGGTACAGCGACACGGGCTCGAAGCGATGGATCGCGGCGGCTCATTTCAGCGTGCTGCCCGGTATCTGTTGGTCACCGTCACGACACTCGCCGGAGTTATCGTCTCTGTCCGGTTTCTTGCGCTGTCGCTCCCGTGGGCATTCGAGACACAGAACACGCCGGCACAGATCCTTGGCGTGCTGCTGGTCGCGGCGGTGGTCGCCGCGCTGTATCGAACACTCACAGCGGCCAGAGACGGGTACAATAGTGAGCACTAGCAGTGAACAGGCTCAAGCAGTCTGTAGCGCGAGAGAACACAGCGAGAGGTAGATTTGAACTACGTCAAGACGTGCTCGCTTCGCTGCGCGCGACTTGTCTCGTTCAAATCTACTGGACTATGATTGCCGACCTCAGCATCGCTCGGCGATAAAACGCCTCACTGGAGGAGTGAGTTCAGCAAAATGATAGCGGGAGGTAGATTTGAACTACCGATCTGCGGGTTATGAGCCCGCCGGAATCTCCTGGCTATCCCATCCCGCTACTATCTCGTAGTCCGGTCCCCTCATTAAGGGTTGTGATTCGAGTGCCGTCCGTGAGTTAGTAACGCGCTACGTTCACCCGTCCGCGTGGACCTGCCACGTGAAGATGCTCTCGGCGACGTAGTTGACCAGCATCGCGACTCCAATGGCGAGCGGGCTCGCGGCGATGAACCACAGATCCGTCCCGGCGACGAGAAGTTCAACCGTCAGCCACTGCGTGAGTAGCCAGTAGACGGCGAGCTGTACCGTGACGCCGCCGGACCGGACCAGATGTGATTTTCCGAGTCGCATGGCAAACGAACGGCGGCCGGTGTCACCCTGGCCGGCGAACGTCCAGTGTTCGTTGACCAGAAACATCACGAGAATCGCCGTCTCAACGCCGACAGCTTTAGCCCACATGTCGCTGACACCGAAGGCCAGGCCAAGCACGGCGAGGACCGTATTGTCGCTGATCGCGCCGACGACGCCGACGGAGACGAACTGACCGAACCGGACGCCCGACACGAGCGACTCGAACCGGTCGGGAACGATGCGTCGAACCTGCTGTTCGATATCTATCATCGCTCTTTCTCGATAAGTGCAGTTGGGTCGTCGAGATGCTCCGCCAGAGCTGTATGGAAGCGATCATCGCGCAGTTGCTTCGACCGGTGGCGAGCCGTCAGCACTGCCTCAAGCAGGTCTATCGACGTTCGTATCGGTGACACCGTCGAGCCGGGCTTGTCTTCCCACTCGATGGGGACCTCCTCGATACACAGGTCCAGTGCCGCGGTGATAGCTATCAGTTCGACGTCCCACGCGAAGCCGGGTTCGTACAGATGGTCGCGGACGCGCTCCCAGGCGGCCGCGTCGATTGCTTTTGCACCGCACTGGTAGTCATACAGCCGCGTATCGAGCAACTGGCCGGCGAGCCACGCAAAGCCGTCGCCGAGGAACCGCCGGGCGAACGTCTGGTGGGTGGCGACCGTGGCGTCCGGATGGCGGCGGGAGCCCACAGCGAGGTCCGTTCGGCTGTCGGTAACCGGGTCCAGTATCCGTTCGAGCGAGCGGACCGGTGTCGATCCATCGGCGTCAACAAAGGCCAGCACGTCGGTCTCCATCCGCTCGAACCCGGAAGTGATGGCTGCACCCTTACCGCGGCGATAGGGCACGGTGTGGACTTCGACTGGGAGCGAGCGGAGCTGTGCGGGAACGCCGTCCCGGGGTGCATCGAGTTCAACGACTATCGTCTGCGGTTCGAGGGTATCGTCGATAGCGGCGATATAGGTCCCGAGCTGCTCTGTGTCGGGACGGTAGGCGGGGAGAACTACCCCGACGGAACGCGACATTGCCGAATAGTGGGACAGGCGGAACTAAAAACAGTTCGAAGCTACCGGTCTCTAGTTGGGCGATAAATTCGAGAGCAACGAAAAAACGTATAGGCCAGCGAAGCGGTCCCACTACTGATGGAATACGGGCTCCTTGCCACTTGGCTCGCCCTCTACTTGCTGTTGCTATATGCTGGTGGGACCGTCGCGGGGCTGCTGTTCCCCCGCTTTGCCGACCGCGGGCTCGCCTTCGGCGTCCCGGTGGCCGTCTCGGTACTGTGGTTGGTCACCTACTTCGTCGGTCGCCTTTCGCTGACGCTTGGCATCTGGCTTGGCATCGCTGTTCTCGCAACGAGTACAGTAGCTGTCTGGCGGGTCGACAGCGCACCCGACCCGCGAGTGTATGCCGAAACAGCCGGCGTGTTCACGGTCGCGTTTCTGTTTGTCGTCGGCATCCGAGCGCTCGACCCGGCAATCGTTCCCATCGGCGGCGAGAAGTTCCTCGATTTCGGGCTGTTGCAGTCACTCGTGCGGGCCGACAGCCTCCCGCTAGAGGACATGTGGTTCGCCGGCGAACCGGTCGCGTACTACTACGGCGGGCATCTCATTGCGGCAATTCTCACCAGAATAACGGGGACAGCAGGCCAGTTCGCGTACAATCTCGCGCTGGCAGGCTTTTATGCCACGCTGGTCACGGCAGCATACGGACTGGCGGGCGCTGTCGCGAGCGAACGCGGCCTCCCGCGACGACTGGCCGCCGGTCTCACAGCGTTCTGTATCGGCTTTGCCAGTAACCTATCGACGCCAGCCAAGTTCGTCGTCTGGCTCCTGCCCGGCGGGCTGAGCCAGACAGTTGCTGAGCGGGCCGGCTACGAATTGAAAGGGCTCGCAGCGGGGCCAGACTCGTTCAGCTACTGGGACGCGAGCCGCGTCATCGAAGACACGGCGTCTGATTTCGGCACATACGAACCCGGTGCCGCGCTGGTCATCGACGAGTTTCCGCTGTTCGCCTGGCTCAACGGGGATATGCACGCTCACATGATGAGTACGGGCTTCCTGTTGCTGGCCGCCGCGCTCTGTTTCAGCTACTACCAGACGCCGGCCGCCGAACGCCGACGACGACTCGCGCTGCTGTTCGGTGCGTTACCAGCCGTCGCCGGCATCATGGCCGTGACGAACACGTGGTCGTTCCCGTCGATGGGCGGGCTGGCCCTGCTGACGGTCACTGTCGCGCCGGCTGACCCGACGACGCTCCTGCCGAGGAACGCCGGGCAGCGACTCCGACTGAACGGACCGGGGCAGGAAGGTGTCAGGGTCGGAATGGGGTTGGTCGTTGCTGCTGTCGTTCTGGTGCTTGGATTGCTCTGGTCGCTCCCGTTCTGGCTCGGCCCGGCGAGCGGACGGGAGATAGCGATGTTACCCGACCGGACCTCGCTGTTGGAGTTGCTGGCCGTCCACGGCCTGTTCGTCGCTCCGTTCTGGCTGTATCTGTACGCACAGGCCGGGCGTGCCGTCGAGCAGCGGACGGCCCGCATCGTCGGCCTCGTTGCCGTCGGGACGGCAGCGCTCGCGGCCACAGTTGATATCGCGGCGGTCGGCCTGCTCGGGCCCCTGCTGGTCGGCGCGTGGTTGTTCGCTCGCTCGCCGACGATAGACCGCACCGTCGACGCGGTCCCGGCGCTCGCTGACGGCGGCGACCGGCCCGTCGGCTTCGAGGCGGTGCTGATACTCGCCGGGACGGGCTTGGTCCTGCTAGTCGAGTTCGTCTTCGTCAGGGAGAACATCGGCCGGATGAACACGGTCTTCAAGACGTACATGCAGGTGTGGGTACTCTGGGGAGTCGCTGCCGGCCCCGTGCTGGCGTGGCTGCTCACCCGCTGGCGGCCGGCCGACGAACGGGCGCGAGCGTGGACCAACATCGCTGTCCGGGCGTTCGTCGCTCTGCTGGTCTGTTCGGCGTCGCTGTACGGCGTGTTCGCACTCTCGAACCACGTCGAGTACGCCGGCGACCCGACGCTGGATGGGCTGTCGTACCTCGACGACAACCATCCCGAGGAGGCCGAGGCGATCCGGTGGCTCAACGACAACACTGAGGGTCGGCCGACCGTCGTCACGGCCGCCCCGGCGGACTACGAGTGGGACGCCAGCGAGGGCAAGGGCGCAAGCGCGCCATCGAGCCTGACCGGGCTGCCGACCGTTGCAGGGTGGACTCACGAGGCACAGTACCGCAACGACACCGTGTACGACCGCCGCGTGGATGACGTGGAGACGATCTACACCGGAGATACCACCGAACAGCGCCAGCTCCTCGAAGCGTACGACGTGCGCTACATCTACGTCGGTCCCGCCGAGCGGGCCCGTTACGGTGACGTGACTGTCGACCAGCTACAGGGCGTGACCGTGGCAAAGCAGACCGACGGCGTTACCATCTATCGAGTGCGGCCAGCGCAGTTCTGAAAAGAAGCGGATTCGTGCGTCCGAACGAGGCCTTTCAACAGCGGTGCAGACCGATCAGGACTCGGCGTTCGGCGGCGCGCGCTCGCGGAGGACGGTGACGGCCTCGGCCTCGATGTCATCCGTGTCCAGATGCATCGGGATGTACTCCTGCCGTTTGAACGTCTCTTCCTCGTCTTCCGAGCCGATGGTACACCACAGTTGTGGCCGGTCCGGCCCGTGCCAGTCGCCCTGCCGCGAGACCGAGAACACCTCGTACTCCTCGTCCTCGTACTCGATGCGGCCGCCCTTTCGGAGCCCCGGGTCGCCGTGGATAATGAGCTTCTTCATGCCCGTTCCTTTGCCAACTGCGTACTTAGTGACTTCGAAGGCGACTGCGACGCCGGCCACCGGCTGACGGGGACACTGAAACGGGAATGTGTAGCTAGAATGTCCTTATATTCTTACCGGTAGTGATTAGATGCTTAACAGCCTGATAGCCGAGATTTATATATCCGGAATTGCGACAGTCTTGTATGTTGAAACAACAGCAGCGGTCGTGCGAGCGGGCTTCGGTCGTGGTCAGCCCAATGGGCGATGACGGGCGAATGGAGCTCCGGGACGTTGAAACCGACGAAATCTACGAAGTCGTGGACTACATCGACGACAAGCTGGCGGCGAAACTGGAATCACTCTCCGCTGGCGAAGCGGTGAATCTCGAACTGATTGCCGGGGCAGACACGTCGGACGTGTACGGCGCGGTCCGGATCGAGTCCAGCGGACCGTCCGCTCGGTTTCAGTAGTTGGGTTTGCAGCAGGTTGGGGACGAACAGAGGTGGGGCGGTCACTCGATATGCACGTGATTCGGCGGCACACGGTAGGTTCGAACCAAACGGGTTTTAAGCGGGCACGTCAAATCGCTCGGTAAGGCTGATATCTATGGAGATGCCACGACGCTTCAATACGTACTGTCCGCACTGCAACGAGCACCAGGAACATGAGGTCGAGAAAGTCCGCAGCGGTCGCCAGACCGGAATGAAGTGGATCGACCGCCAGCGCGAGCGCAACTCCGGTATCGGGAACGACGGGAAGTTCTCGAAGGTCCCGGGTGGCGATAAGCCCACCAAGAAGACGGACCTCAAGTACCGCTGTGGCGAGTGTGGGAAGGCCCACCTCCGCGAAGGATGGCGCGCCGGCCGACTGGAGTTCCAGGAGTAACGATGGCAGGAAGCTTCATCACCGTCGAATGTCCCGACTGCGAGAACGAACAGACCCTCTTCGAGAAGGCCGCGAGCGAGGTCTCGTGTGCCGTCTGTGGCCACACCATCGCCCGCCCGACGGGCGGCAAGGCCGACATCGAAGGCGAAGTGACCGCCGTCGTCGAGGCCCGATAGGATGAAATACAGCGGCTGGCCCGAACCGGGCGAACTCGTCGTCGGCAAGATCGACGAGATCGAGGACTTCGGCGTGTTCGTCGACCTCGACGAGTACGAGGGCAAGCGCGGCCTCTGTCACATCTCCGAGGTCGCCAGCGGATGGATCAAGAACGTCCGCGACCACGTCAACGAGGGGCAGACAGTCGTTGCCAAGGTGCTCGACGTCGACGAGAGCGCACAGCAGATCGACCTCTCGATCAAGGACGTCAACGACCACCAGCGAAAGGAGAAAATCCAGGAGTGGAAAAACGAGCAGAAGGCCGACAACTGGATGGAACTGGCCTTCGGCGAGGACCTGGACGACGAGAGCTACGCCGCCATCGCCAACGAGTTGCTGGCGGAGTTCGGCTCGATGTACGACGGGTTCGAGTCGGCAGCGATCCACGGCATGGACGCGCTGGAAGATGTCGACCTCTCCGACGAGGAGATCGAGGCCATCGTCCAGACGGCCCGGAACAACGTGTCCGTGCCGTACGTGCAGGTCACCGGCTACGTCGACCTGTCCTGTCCCGAAAGCGACGGCGTCGACATCATCAAGGAGGCGCTGCAGGCCGCCGAGGGCAACGGCGAGGTCCCCAAAGAGATCGAACTGGAAGTGACCTACGTCGGCTCGCCGGAGTACCGCATTCAGGTGCAAGCGCCCGACTACAAGACCGCCGAGGACGCGCTCGAAGAGAGTGCGGACCGCGCCGCGGCAGTCGTCGAGCAACACGGTGGCTCGGGGCAGTTCCACCGTGAACGCAGCGAAGACGACGAGTAAGTCGGTTGTTGCGCCAGTGATTCACCACCGATGAAATCGGATATCCGCGTCTGTGCCGTCTGGGAGTCCGAGCACGACCGACCGGAGTACACACTGGGCGACACCTGTCCGGAGTGCGGGTCCGACGCAATCAACAGCGCACCCGCGCCGTTCTCCCCTGAAGACAACTACGGCGAGTATCGACGTTCTCTTAAGCGCCGCAGCCGCGAATAAGCCGTATGGACGAATTCGACATCGAGCGCGTAGCGGACCCCGACCTCGACGAGCCGGTACTGGTCGAGGGGTTGCCCGGCGTCGGTCACGTCGGCAAACTCGCCGCCGAGCACCTGCTGGAGGAGCTCGAAAGCGAGCTCGTCCGCCGCGTTTACTCGACGCATTTCCCGCCACAGGTCAGCATCGACGACGGCCAGGCACAGCTCGCCTGCGCCGAGTTCCACGCCGTCACCCCCGACGAGGGCCAGGACCTGCTCGTGCTCTCGGGGGATCATCAGGCCCAGGACAACGAAGGCCACTACGGGCTGACCGACGCGTTCCTCGACATCGCCGACGACTTCGGCGTCACGCGGGTGTTCGCACTTGGCGGCGTCCCGACGGGCGAACTCATCGAGGAGTACGACGTGCTCGGTGCGACAACGACCGAGGATTTCAAGGAGACGCTGGAAGAGGCCGGCGTGGCCTTCCGCGAGGACGAGCCGGCCGGCGGTATCGTCGGGGTTTCCGGCCTGCTGCTAGGCCTGAGCAAACGCCGCGACGTGCCGGCCAGTTGCCTCATGGGCGAGACATCGGGCTACCTGGTCGACCCCAAAAGCGCACAGGCTGTCCTCGAAATCCTTCAGGAGGTCATCGGGTTCGAGGTCGACTACAGTTCGCTGGAAGACCGCGCCGACGAGATGGAGGAGGTCGTCCGGAAGATTCAGGAGATGGAACAGCAGAACTCCCCGTCGCCCACCGACGAGGATCTCAGATACATCGGTTGAGATCGATTCCTGGCCCCGTGTCTCGGCACTCGCCGGCTTCGGAGCCGGTCCTATCAGGGGCTGACTGCAAGGAGTCCGCCTGAAGCAGTCATCTGTCGCCGGAGAGCGGGAATTTCTTTACCACTGGAGCCTAACAGAGGGTCGTGCAGACAGAACCGGGCGTCCTACCGGAGTGGTTGCTCCTTGGACTTGTCCTCGGTGCCGCCGGAACCCTCGTCGTTGCCGGGCTGTTCGTCCTCGCCAATCGCGTGTTTCCCGCCAAACGACCCAACCGACAGGCGACCGACGGCGGCGAGATGCGACGCCGGGCGGAGCTCCGCGAGTACCTCACAGCCATCGACGAGCAGTTCGCCGAGAACCACTTCGTCGAGGGCCAACACGTCGCGTTCTATCTCCCCAAGCGGGACGTGGCAATCACGTTCGACGCCCGGGCGTACTACCGCATCGAGCGGTCGCCGACCATCCCTGTACTGGTCGAACACGAGATGCCGGGCGTCTATCTCGGCGCACGCCTGCCCTTCGAAACGCCTGAGGTCGACCTCGGCCCGGACCCCGAGGACGAACCACACCCGACAGTCCAGGCGTTCAGCGAACTGGGCCTTACCCAGAGTGCGTCGCTGGACGACGTGAAATCGGCTTACCGCGAGCGAGTCAAGGAGGTCCATCCGGACCACGGCGGCAACGAGGACGAATTCAAGCGTGTCCGGGAGGCGTACACTACTGCAAAACAGCACGCATCCGGGGCATCACGACAGCAAGCGTCGTAAGTGGAACTGGAAGCCTGTCACTGCATCGGGACACAGCAGACCGGGACAGACGCATTACGCACAACGGTCTCGGTGACGCTTCCGGTCAGGTACCGCGTGAAGCCGGATTGGCCGTGTGTTCCCATTGCAATGAGGTCGATATCGTGGTCCTCACTGTAGGAGAGAATCGCGCGTGCGGCCGGGCCACTTGCGATGTTGCCTGCGACACTGACGCCTGCGTCTCTGGAACGCTTATGCACCGTCTCAAGCGCCTCCTGACCGGTTTGCTCAAGTGTATCGTGAATTTCGGCTGCTCCATCGACGCCGCCGAACCGACTCGTGTCGACAGAATAGAGCGTGTGTATGGTTGCGTCATACATCTCCGCTAGCGTTATTCCCCATTCAATTGCGAGTGTTGCCCCTTCGCTGCCGTCAGTCGGGAGGAGAATGTCTTCATACCGTTGATCGCCGATTTCGACGATATCCGCATCTGGGGGGACCATGACGATCGGGACAGCCGCAGTCCGGAGCGTCTTTTCTGCAACACTTCCGAGTACAACTCGTTCGAACCCTGTTCGTCCCTGCGTCCCCATGACGATGAGGTCGATATCGTGAGTGTCGACGTAGTCGTTGATCGCCTGAAACGGGATCCCCGCCTCAACGGCGGTCGTGATTTGCCCGGAGAGGTGCGCTCTGGCGAGTCTCGCGGTGGTGTCTACGGCCCGTTCGGCCTCCTCCATGAGGAGACGTTCCCGCTCGGTCTGCCCGTCAGGCTGCAGATCCGGTTCGGTGTCACGGGTGTCAACTGCTGACAGTACGTGGAGGTCGGCATCGATTGTGGTCGCGAGATCGATACCCCGCCGGGCCCCTATCTGCGCCCCGTCACTGCCGTCGGTCGGCAGGAGGATCGAGTTGATCGGTTGGCTCATAGCTACGGTTTGACAGGCTACTGATTTAACGCTACGTTCCGTAGTCATGATATGATTGAACGGATTCTCGTTCCGATGGACGACTCGGAGATGGCCCAGCGAGCGCTTGTGTACGCCCTCGAGAACCATCCCGACGCAGAGATTACTGTCTTACACGTCGTGGGCGGACCGTCGCCACTGGGGGGCGCAGCCACCTCACTTGCTCTTGCGGAGGACATCGAAGCGGCCGCCGAGGAGCGTGCGGAGGAAGTATTCGACAACGCCCGTGAGCGCGCCGCCGAGTACGATGTTGAAATAACCACCGAGGTGCAACTGGGCAATCCGGCCCGAGCGATTCTGAATCGAGCCGACGACTTCGATGCGGTCGTGCTTGGAACTCACGGCGGCTCGTTGGCCGATCGGCTGGTCGCCGGGAACGTTTCCCAGAAAGTGTTCCGTAACTCGCCTGTTCCAGTCGTCATCGCCCGGTAGGTGGCACGTCTGCGGGTCAGAGGAGTGACTACGGCGTTACGACGAGCTTGCCGACGCTATCGCGGTCCTGCATTGCTGCAAACGCCGCACTGGTCTCTTCAAGCGAGTACGTCTCCTCGATTTCCGGGGTCAGTTCACCGTCAGCGACGAGGTCGACAAGTCGCTCCAGACCGCCCTGTGTCCCCATCGTACTCCCGATGACGCGTTTGTGGCCGAGAAACAGGTCGGGAATATCAATCTCGGATGTGCCGCCAGCGGTCCGACCACAGACGGCCATCCGGCCACCGCGTCGGAGAACATCTAAACCGACCTGCGTGTACTCCCCACCAAGGTGATTAAGCACGCCGTCGACCGTCCCGGCGTCGCTGACTGCCGCCCGAATCTCGTCCGGGTCGGTACTCTCGATGGCGTGGTCCAGACCGAGCGATTCGACGCGGTTCAGCTTCGCCGCTGACGAAGAGGTCCCGACGCTGTGGGCACCGAGAGCGGACGTGAGTTGTACGCCCGCGACGCCGACACCGCCGGTGACCCCCGGGATGAACACCAGATCACCTGTCTCGGCGTCGATCCGGCGGAGCATGTGGAAGGCCGTCATGTAGGCCGTCGGGAGCGCAGCCGCGTCGACCGTCTCGACGCCGTCGGGGAGCGGAACGAGACGGTCGGCCTCGACGCGGGCCGCTTCGGCGAGGCCGCCGTGATACAGCGAGAAGTTCTCACAGAGATTCTCCGGCCCTTCACGGCAGTAGCGACACGTCCCGCAGGTCTCGTTCGGACAGAGTACCACGCGGTCCCCGGGCTCAACAGCCGTGACGCCATCACCGACAGCGTCGACAGTTCCGGCGACATCGAGGCCGCTGACAAACGGTAAATCGTCTGTGTCGACCATCGCGGAATCCCCTTCGAGAACCCAGAGGTCGTGGCGGTTGATCGCACACGCTTCGACGGAAACCACCGCCTCGCCGCGTCCGGGTTCGGGGGTCGGTCGGTTAACAATCGAGACGCCGTTCGGGCCAGTGAGTTCGCTGAACGCTGCAGCGCGCATGAGACCAGTGTTGTGCCACGACGGTCTAAACGACACCGAAGTGTGGGGTGTTGTGACACGGCAGTTCCCGTTCCTGACGACCGCCCCTTCAGATGCCCTGGCTCATGAGGTGACTGCGCAGGAGGTCCGCCTCCTTGCTACCGGCAACAGGGTTCACGAGGACGACCACATCGTCGCTGTCGAAGGCATCGTCATCGGCCAGCGCCCGTGCGCCGGCGACGGCCGTCCCGCCGGTTGCGCCGGTTTCCGGTCCCATCTCGCAGCCGTCGACGGCACCGGCCAGAATGTCCTTGTCCGAGACGGCGACGCCGCCCCCGCCCGAGCGCTCAAGCGAGTCCAGCGCCGCAGCGCCGGCGGCAGGGTCGGGGACCTCTAGCGGACCGACGATTGTGTCGGGATGGTCGATGGTCACGGGTTCGTCGTCGCCCTCGCTCGCAGCGTCGGCGATGGCAGCCGTCGAGTCCGGCTGTGCGGCATAGATTCGCGGTACGGAGTCCGTGAGACCGCTGTCGGCTGCTGCCTGAAAGCCGCGTTCGAGGCCGACGACCGTCTCCCCGTGGCCGGTGGGGTGGACCACTGCGTCGGGGGTCGTCCAGTCGAGGTCGTCGGCCGTCTCGAAGGCGACGGATTTGGCTCCCTCAATGCGGAATGGGTGGCCGGGCGCAACCGGAACCCAGCCGTCGGACGCCTCGGCCACTTCCTCGTCGAAGACCGAGACGGCGTCGTCGTACCGGCCCTCGACGACGCGCATGTCGCCGCCGTGGACGTTCACCATCGCCTTGTTGAGAAACGGGCACCGCGAGGGAACGAACCCCTTCGACTCGATTCCGGCGCGCGCCGCGTAGGCGGCGCTGGCCTGTGCGCCGTTGCCCGTCGAAGGCGTCACGACGCGCTCGGCCCCGCGCTGGGCGGCAGCAGTGACCGAAAGCGAGAGCTTGCGGTCGCTCAGCGAAGCTGTCGGGTTTCGCCCCTCGTCCTTGACGTACACCGAGTCGACACCGAGTTCGTCGGCCAGGTCCGGCACCGGGACCAGCGGTGTCGCTCCCTCGCCGAGCGTCACCGTCACGTCCTGTGAGAAAGGCCGGAGCGGTTCGTACCGGCCGGGTCCGGTCGCGTCTGATAGGGCCGTCGGCGTCAGGTCCGGAACGTCGTAGTCGCCGACGAGGACGCCGCCGCAGTCGGGACAGCGGTCGGCCGTGCTGTCGGTTTCCGCGCCACACACTGTACAGATGAGGCCGCGAAACGCCGCAGTCGTCTCCATGTCTCCCTCTGGGGACGGGACGACCAAGTGTGGTCCGGTCCCGCTTCAGCACGCTCTTGTTCCGGGCGGTCGAACCGGTGGGTATGACAGATGTCGTCGTCGCTGGTGGGGGACTCGCCGGGTTGGTCGCAGCCCGCCACCTGGCGGAGTCGGGCCGAGACGTGACAGTCTTCGAGCAGCGCTCGGACGTCGGTGGCCGTGTCCGGACAACCCACGAAGACGGCTACACGTTCGACCGCGGGTTTCAGGTCATGTTCACCGCCTATCCCGCGGCAAAGCGTGAACTCGACATTGAGGCGCTCTCTCCACGGACGTTCACGCCGGGGGCCACTATCGCCAGCCCGAACCACCGCTCGGTGCTGTCGGACCCGCTCCGGAACCCCTCGGCCGCGCCACAGACGCTGCTCAACACCGACGTGCGCACGGCAGACAAGCTCAGGTTGTTCCGGCTCCAGCGCGAGTTGGCCGGCGTCAACCCCGTCGAACTGCTCTCTCGGGGCGGAACGACCATTCGGGAGTCCCTCGCCGACTACGGGTTCTCGAAGCGGCTCGTCGAGCGATTCGCCGCGCCCTTTTATGGCGGTATCACGCTCGACCGCTCGCTGGGGACGGATAGCAGCATCTTCGAGTACACCTACAAGATGCTGAGCGAGGGCGAGATATTCGTCCCCGCCGACGGAATGCAGGCGATGCCGCGACAGCTCGCCGACCGTGCACACTCGGCGGGCGCAACCATCGAAACCGACGCCGCCGTGACAGACTTAGAAATCCACGACAGCGAGGTCACTGCCGAGGTCGGCACGGAGACGGTGACGGCCGAAAGCGCTGTCGTTGCAACGGACCCCCGTACGGCGGCAGAGCTGACTGACATCGATGCGATTCCGACTGAATCCGTCGGCTGTGTAACTCAGTACTTCGCGCTCCCGACGAATCGCGCCCCGACGACCGGACAGCGAATCATCCTCAACGCGGCGGACGACCGCCCCAACACCGTCGCGCCGCTGTCGGCTGTCGCCAGTGAGTACGCACCCGCCGGAATGGAGCTATACAGCGCCACGTTCCTCGGGACGCCCGAAGCAAGCGACGAAGAGCTGGCCGCCGAAGTCGAGGACGCGCTTCAGTCGTGGTACCCGAGCGCGAGCTTCGAGGCGCTGGAACTGCTCCGGACAGACCGGGTTCCGTTCTCGCAGTTCGCACAGCCGCCGGGATATCGGGATTCGCTTCCGGACCCGACAGCGCCGACCGGGAACGCCGTGCTGGCCGGCGACTACACCCGCTGGTCGTCGATACAGGGTGCGCTGGAAAGCGGCAAGGTCGCCGCTGATCTGTTACGATAGGAGAACTGTCGAGACAACTCTCGAAGAGACGGCGGTCTATGCCGCTGGACCGCCGCTATTCGTGTTTCCCTCGTGGTCGGGCCCCTCCCCTTCGAGGACCTCAGAGACGTACTTTATTGTCGCGAAGTACAGCAGCAGTAGCGAGAGCAGCGTAATCGCGATGAGACCCAGCGCGATTTCTGTCTGAACCATATTCCAGCGTCCACCGTCGTGGCTCAAATACTTACCGTTATAGCATGCGACGGAACTCCCCAAGCGGCGGGAACGACAGCGTCTCGCGCCCGCTCTCGTCCCAGACCACTGGCTCCAGCCGGTCGGCGTCAGTAACCAGCGGGGACTGGAAATCGCCGGCGTGCATCTCGTTGACCTCCACGCCAGCGTTCAGCCTGTTGAACGACGGGAGCATCACGACATCGCTGCCGCGGTACTGACTGCTCCCGACGAGATAGCAGGGCTGGCGCTGGCCCTCGATGCTGATTGTCGGGTGATCGTGTCCGACGACATAACGGTCTGCGTCGACTTCGGGAGCCTCGTGGCCGTGACAGACGACGGTGTCGCCGACCCGGTACTCCGTCTCGGTCGGGCCGTCCCATACGCTGTCGAGCATCGTGTCGTGGTTGCCCGGCGTCACGAGCAGGCGCGCGCCGATACCCTGACAGGCGCTTTTGAGCCCCGCCACAGTACTCTCGACCGACCGAGGAACGGTCTGGAACGAGTGGAGCAGGTCGCCGGCGACGACGACCTCCTCGGGGTCGTGGCGCTCGACGAGCGACTGGAACCGTTGGACCATATCCGACCCAGAGCCGACCGGGAGTTCGAGGTTCCCGCCGGTACCTCGACCGACGTGAAGGTCCGCGACGACGAGCGTCTCCCCGAGCAGGAGCGCCCGGTCGTCGTAGCTGGCTGTCATCGCTGTTCAGTTAGCCCCGACGAGGGTTATACTGTCGGTCACAGACGATTCGCATCGCAGGGGGTCGGACCGCAGCCGGCTTTCTCGCCTGATAGTGTCGGTGGTATTTTTACCTGCGACTCCCGTGACTCCTGTATGGTCGACGTCCTGGAGAACAAGCGGGCCGCGACGCGGTTTCGGGTCCTCGTGGAGATCGCCGAGCGCCAGCCCGCAGTGAGTCAGGGCGAAATCGCCGACGCTGTCGGCGTGACGAGCCAGGCCGTCAGCGAGTACATCCGCGAACTCGTCGACGACGGCCTCGTCGAGAAGGAAGGGCGGTCGCGCTACCGCGTCACGAAAGAGGGCGTCGACTGGGTGTTCCAGTCCGCGACCGACGTCCGACGGTTCGCCGATCACGTCACCGACGACGTGCTCGGGAGCGTGCAAGAGGACGCCGCCATCGCCACGGCGGATTTGGAAGAAGGAGAGACAGTGACACTCTCGCTGTCGGACGGCCTGCTGCACGCCCACCCCGGCGGCGGCGACGCGACGGGCGTAACGACGACGAGCGCTGCGGCGGGCGAGGTCGTCGGCGTCACCGGCTTCGAGGGCGTCATCGACCTCGACCCCGGCCACGTCAGCGTCATTCAGGTCCCGCCGGTCCGGTCGGGGCCAGTCGAGAACATCGACGAGATCGCCACAGCCTGTGCAGATATTCCCATCGTCACCGCAGCGGGCGTCGAGTCCGTCGTTGCGCTCCGTGATGCCGACATCGAACCGACGACACATTTTGCGGCTGGTGAGGTGGCCGCCGCCGCCGCATCGCGGGGCCTCGATGCTGTCGTCGTCGCGACACAGGACACCGTCGGGCGCGTGACCGACGCCCTTCGCGACGCGAGCGTCGACTACGACGTGACGCAGTGACTCGCGAGTAGCGGGACTTTTCCGGTCGGCTACCGTCGGAACAGCCATGAGCGACCACGACGTTCACGACGCTGTCGAGGAGTTTCTGCGCGAAGCCGACGACGCCTACGGCGAGTACGAACAGGGCTACACCGACGCTGACGCGACGCTCCGCCGACTGGAAACGGCGATTGAAGCGCTCCGGACTGCAACTGAAGAGTAGGATGCCGTCCATCGTCGGGCGAACAGTATTGTAGGATTAGAGTCATGTATCTCGTATGACGGATGTGGTTCTGGTAGATGGCGCACGCACCGCACACGGTGAACTGCTGGGAGGCCTCTCAGAACGAAGCGCGATAGAGCTGGGTACTGCAGCCGTCGAGGGACTGCTTGACCGAACCGCCATCGATAAAGACGGTGTCGACTGGGTTGGCCTCGGAAACGCGGTACAGGCGGGCGTCGGCCAGGTCCCAGCCAGACAAGTCGTTGTCGAGTCGCCGCTCCCTGACGATGTCGCTGCCACGACGCTCAACGAGGCGTCTGGGTCCGGGTTGCGGGCGATCACGACCGCCGCCGACCGCATTGAGGCCGGTCGGGCGTCGGTGTGTTTCGCCGGCGGCATGGAGTCGATGTCGAACGCGCCGTATCTTCTGCCGGACATGCGCGGCGGCCGCCGGCACGGCAACAGCGAGCTCGTCGACGCGATGATCTGGGACTCGCTGTGGGACAAACACTACGACGCGCACATGGGCACGCTGACGGAGGAACTCGCCACAGAGCACGACATCAGTCGCGAGGCCCAAGATGAGTACGCCCGCCGGAGCAACCATCGGGCCGGCGAGGCCATTCAGTCCGGGGAGTTCACCGAAGAACTCGTCCCGGTAGAAACGTCGGACGGCCTCATAACTGAGGACGAGGGACCGCGCCCGGACGCGACACTGGACCGCCTTGCCGCGCTCCCGCCGGCCTTCGTGGACGGTGGCACGATCACCGCCGGCAACGCGTCGAAGCTTTCGGACGGCGCAGGTGCAGTGGTGCTTGCCGACGCCGAGACGGTCGACCGCGAGGGGCTGGGGCCGATGGCTCATGTCGAGGACTACGCGGTTGCCTACAGAGATCCGTCGGAGTTCTCCATCGCCGTCCGCGACGTGGTTTCGAAGCTGCTTGCGCGCAACGACCTCGCCGTCGCCGACGTGGACCACTTCGAACTCAACGAGGCCTTCGCCGCACAGATGGTGTACGTCGCCGACGAACTCGACATCCCCGAAGAGAAACACAACCCGCTCGGCGGCGCGGTGGCGCTTGGCCATCCAATCGGAGCCAGCGGGGGTATCCTCACAACGACGATGCTGTACGCCATGGAACGGGAAGACCATCACCGCGGGATTGTGGGGATGAGCGTCGGCGGTGGCGGCGCGATTGCGATGTCGATAGTTCGATAGGACCCGCCAGCGCCGAGGCGAGTGAGCGTCGGCGGTGGCGGCGCGATTGCGATGTCGATAGTTCGGTAGGCCGCGACGATGGACAGCACGGACCGCGGATGGCGCGCGCTCTCGCTCGCTCTGTCGAGCGAAACCACCGTGCGAGGGACGAGTCGCGCAGGCGAACGGCGTGAGCCGAGCAACGCAGTCGGCTGGGGAGGGCGTGGCTGTTGCTGGTCGGGTGGGACTGAAATCGGACGCCCGCTTGCTGTGCGAGAGGACGCAAGGGCCGCAGAAACGACCGACGGAAGTGACAGGGACTGCAGCGAGTTACAGCCAGCGAGCGGGGGCCTTCGAGGCCGGCACGCAAGGAACATCATAATGACGTAAGCACCTACCCGAGAACGGTGCAAATCGGGAAGAATTATCGGGCCGGCCGCCCCCAGACAGAGTATGACCGAATTCTCCCGACGCGTAGAGCAAGTATCGATCTCGGGCATCCGTGAAGTGTTCGAGGCGGCGGGCGAAGACGCAATCAACCTCGGCCTCGGCCAGCCGGACTTTCCGACGCCAGAGCACGCGCGGGAAGCGGCTGTCGAGGCAATTCAGGCGGGGGAGGTCGACGCATACACGTCGAACAAGGGGACCGAAGAACTCCGGGAAGCCATCGCCGCCAAGCACGAACGAGACAACGACTTGGATGTCGACCCTGGAGATATCATTGCCACATCGGGCGGGAGCGAGGCGCTACACATCGCGCTGGAGGCCCACGTCGACGAGGGTGAGGAAGTCATCTTCCCGGACCCCGGATTCGTCTCCTACGACGCGCTGACGCATCTGGCCGGCGGAACGCCGAAACCGGTTCCGCTACGCGAGGACCTCACGATGGCCCCCGAAGCAGTTGAGGAGGCCATCACCGACGACACGGCGGCGTTCGTCGTCAATTCACCGGCGAACCCAACCGGCGCGGTCCAGTCCCCAGAAGACATGCAGGAGTTCGCCCGCATCGCTGACGAGCACGACGTGCTGTGCATCTCCGACGAGGTGTACGAACACCAGGTGTTCGAAGGCGTTCACCGCTCGCCGGCGGAGTTCAGCGAGACGGGCAACGTCGTCATCGTCAACGCCTGCTCGAAGGCGTACTCGATGACGGGCTGGCGACTCGGCTGGGTCACTGGCGCGACCGACCGCATCGAGCGGATGCTACGGGTCCACCAGTACGCCCAAGCCTGTGCGTCCGCGCCGGCACAGTACGCCGCCGAGGCGGCGCTGACCGGCCCGCAAGATCAGGTGACGGAGATGCGCGCCGCCTTCCAGGAGCGCCGTGACGTGCTGCTGGACGGCCTCGACGAGATGGGACTGGACTGCCCGACGCCCAAGGGGGCATTCTACGCGATGCCGAAGGTCCCTGACGGCTGGGTCGACGAGGTCATCGACCAGGGGGTCGTGGTTGTCCCCGGCGACGCCTTCGGCGAACACGGCGCGGGCTACGCTCGCATCTCCTACGCGACGGATATGGAGACGCTGAAAGAGGCCATTGGAATCATGGCCGACGCGACTGAGGCGCTCCGCTGAGTAGCCGGCGGTCAGCAGCGACGCGGACAGTCGCCCCGAAATTGGAACAGTCTCGGTAGAGAGTGCGAAGAAACGCTTTATCCGCCGCCCGTCTTGGCTCCGATATCCTATCGTGGTATATGCATCCGAGTCCAGCGCGCTGTTCGACGGGGAGAGACAGGACTATACGACCGGCAGACGCAGGTCCCGGGAGGACAGTGGGATGGAGAAAGCGCTCTGGTATCTGCTGACGGCGACGCGCGGCGGTGCCAACCGAGCGCGTATCATCGACGCTCTCTCGGACCGACCGATGAACGCAAACGAACTCGCCGACGAACTCGACGTGGGCTACAAGACCATCAGACACCACATGGAACAGCTAGAGGACCACGACGTGGTCGAATCCGGCGACGAGGAGTACGCCAAACTCTACTTCCTGACCGACCGGTTCGACAAGTACCGCGACACCTTCGAAGAGATCGTGGAGAAGATGGACGAATGACGGGTGGAATCAGCAATCAGGCTGTGACAAGCCGGCGGGAGGGACGCCGCTGATGGCAATGGGACCGCTCATCACTGCCGCAGCCGTCCTTGGCGGGCTCAACGTCCTGTTACTGCTCCCGCTGTTGGGCGTCTGGGTCCGCAACTACGCGACGTTCCGGACGGGACTCGTCGCCGGCCTTATCGCCTTCGCCGTCGCAATGCTCGCCGAAAACGCCATCGCCGTCTACTTCTTCTTCTCGATGCAGAGCTTCTACGCTGGCGACCCGCACGTCCAGCAGGCCGTGCTGGTCCTGCGCTCGCTGCAGTTCGTCGCCATTGCGGGGTTGAGTTTCACGACGCTGCGGTAACGGTCGGCCTGGTCACATTTTGGTATTCACTGGTACAGCGGAAACAGCCGCACAGCACGGTTGCGTCCAAGTCATACTGCGGTGAGAGCCGAGCAATTTACTCCAACACACGCTCGCGGTCAGTCGGTGCCTCCGCCAGTTCCGCAGTTTCAAGAAGTCGGTCGAGACGGCGCTGAAACTCGTTATCGTTGAGTTCACCTTCCGCATATCGTCGTCGGAGGGTTTCAATCGGGGGTGCAGTCGTCTCATCCAGTCCCGCTTCGTCCCGGTGGTCAGCCGCGGACGCCGCATTCGACTGTCGAACCACATTCAGTGCTAGATACCCAGCGATAACAAGAGTCACAACGCCGATCAGGGAAAACAGGAATCCCCACCCTGTAGTTACGCTTCCGTTTGTGGGATCCAGCCCAACAATACCGACAACCATCGATGGGAAACCGATAAGCGAAGCGACAATCGCAGTGCTGGCTTGACTATCAGGACTGTCTGGCATGTAACGGTGACTCAGTCCATACATTATCGAGCTATTGACAGCCAATCATCAAATGTTTTTGGAGACAGAAAGCTGGTGCAGCAGACGTGACGGGCAGTGGCGCCCGTAGGCGGGTAGACACACGAAGCCGAGCCGATAGGTGAGCCAAGATGTACGTTCCGAGCAACGCCCTGTAGTGACCGAACAGTCGTCCATTCCTGTGAACTGGACCGGGGTAGCGGTCGCCGTACGGGCGAACACGTTCGGGAGAAATATCTGACTGACTGGGACCATCATCAAATGTATGAGCACAGACAGCCAACAGTCGGTACAAGAACTCGACGTTCGGGAGGCCGACGGAGAACCGTTCGAACAGATCATGAGCGCGCTTGGCGATATCGACGAAAGCGAGGCGCTCAGGCTGGTGAACAGTTTCGAACCGGTGCCACTGTACGACGTACTCTCGAAGAAGGGGTACCAGTACGATACGGAACAGGTCGCCGACGAGGAGTGGCACGTCACAATCCGGCCGGAGTGAGATGCGAGCCGAGCGCGCTTCGCGGTGGTTCGTCACCGTCAGCGCGCTGTTTTTCGTCGGCTTTCACGTCGCAATGGCGGTTGCCGCGCCCCGCCGCGTCGTTGTCACGCTGGGCCTCTACGGATTCGTCCTGCACGTCCTGTTCGGGAAGGCCTACGCACTCGTGCCGGCGTACTTCGACCGGGACCTCGCGTGGGAACTGGGACCTGCTGCCCAGTTTCCGCTGTCCGTCTTCGGCACAACAGGGCTGGCGCTCGCACCGCTCGGGCCGCCGTGGCTCCAGCCCGTCGGAACCGCGCTCTGGGTCGGCGGCGTCGCAGTCTTTCTCGGCACGCTCGGGTGGACGATTCGTGACAACATCACCGGTGCGGCGACGGGGACCGGCGGTCCGAACGCCCATCGGGAGCCGGTTGATAGAGTCGCTAACGTCGCGGTCCCGATAGCGCTCGGCTATCTCGTATTCGCTGCGGGCGGCGCGCTCGCCACGGCTGTTGGTTTCGAGTCAGTTCTCCCACAGCAACTGTCGCACTTGCTCGCTGCGGGGACAGCCGCGCTGTTCGTCTTCGGTGTCGGCTTCCGGCTGTTTCCACGGTTTCTGGTCGCGGCGGTGCCACGCCCGGTCGTCGCCCTCATCGTCGCGGCCGGTGCCATCGGTCCGGCGCTGCTCGGGTTCGGACTGTTCGACCACCGGCTCCTCCTCGTCGGCGGCGTCGTCGAAGCTGTCGCGGTCGTGAGCTTTGCGCTGTCGTATCTGACCCTCTTTTTGCGGTCGGAGCGACGCCGTGTGGGGTTCTATGCGGTTCTCGTGGCAGCCGCGGCCGGCGTCGTCGGTATCGGACTCGGACTGACTATCGCCGTCACCGGACGGGAGTCTGCGCTGGTCAGCGCGCACTATCGGGCCATGCTGTCGGGCTTTCTCGGACTCACTGTGGTCGGGGCGGCGTTCCAGTTCTACCCGCCGGCGGTCGGTGTCTTGCCCTATGCAGATGACCGGACGGCACTGCTGTCGATTGCACTGCTTGGGAGCGGACTCGGCATACAGCTACTTGATCTCGTCGGCCGGTTCGATTGGATGAAATCGGTCGGGACAGCGGCCGGGGTTCTTGGCGCACTTCTCTATACGTATCTCCTGATAGCGGCGTTCGCTCGCCGGTGGCAGTCGTGACGCTCTGGGACCTACTCCCCGATGATGCTGTCAAGCAGCTTTGTCTGGGCGGCGGCGAGGTGTTCGGCGAACGTCGAGACGGAGATATCCAGTTCCGCCGCCACGTCGCCGGCGTTGGCTCCTTTCGGGTATTCGAAGTACCCCATCTCGACAGCCGTTTCGAGCACTTCTTGCTGCCGGTCGGTGAGCCTGCTCCGGTCGACCAGTATCGAGTCCACCGGGTCCACGTCGCCGTTTCGGCGCATCGAGCGGAGCGAGACGCCATCGTACAGCTCTTTGAGCCGCGTCACGATAGCGCGCACCCGGTCGACATCGGGAGCGTGAAACGTCAGGTGGAGCTGTCCGCCCTCGGCACGGATATCTGCCACCGGACAGTCATACGTTTCGACCGCTTCGCAGACGCACTCAGTTCGCGACCGTGAGAACTGGTAGCGGGCCCCGTTGCCCGTCGAGAACACTTTGTCCATATCGCCCCGTGCCTCGATTGTGGCATCGTCGGTCCCCGTTGCCGTGAACTCTTCGATGACCTGCCCGTCTGCATCTGGGCTGCTTCGGGCGACATCGGTCACGGCCGCGCCCGCCTCGTCTGAGACGCTCGCCACCGGACAGGCCCCCGGGGCATCGACCGATAGTTCCACTCTGATGCCGGAGTCGCTCATACAAGTTACTGTGACACCACATTACAAAACGGGCGAGGCGCGTTCCCACGGAGTGAAAAATCCCCTCAATCTGCTGGGTGCTGGTCGGGAACCGGGCCCTCGAACCCCTCGGGCTGGTAGTCACACAGCGGGTCCGCCGCCAGCGGGTCTCCCGTCGTCGCATACGCCCGCGACCGACTGCCGCCACAGACCGTTCGGTATCGACAGGCTCCGCACTTGCCCGTCAGCGCGTCGTCATCCCTGAGCTGCTGGAACAGCGTCGAGTCCCGGTAGATGTCGACGACGCTATCTTCCCGAACGTTGCCGGCCGATTTCGGCAGGAACCCGGACGGATACACCTCTCCGGTGTGGCTCACGAAGGCGAACCCCTTGCCGGCGCGGATACCCATGCGGCGTTTGAGTCCGGCGGCACCCTCGTCTTGATGCTGTATCGCGACGCGTCGGTAGTGGGGCGCTTCGGTCGTTTTGAGACCGAACGACGCCTCGTCGCTGACCTCGTGGAGCCACTCCAGCACGCGCTCGGCCCGCTCTGGGGGAATCGGCGTCAGTACCCGCCCGCGGCCGACCGGGACGAGGAAGAACACCGACCACAGCACCGCATCAAGGTCCGCAACGAGGTCCCGTATCGCCGGCAGTTGCTCGACCGTCTCCGCACAGACTGTGGTGTTTATCTGCAGCGGAATGTCGAGCTTCCGGGCCGCCTCGGCCGCCTCCATTGTCGCCGCAAAGCTCCCAGATTCGCCCCGGAAGCTGTCGTGGGACTCGCTGTCGCCACCGTCGATGGACAGCGCCAGCCGCCGGAGTCCGGCCTCGTCGAGTTCGGCCAGTCGGTCCCGCGTGAGCGAGTTCGTCCCACTGGGCGTCAGCGTCATCCGGAGGCCCTGCTCGGTCCCGTAATCGACGAGCTCCGGGAGGTCCTCGCGGGCCAGCGGGTCTCCGCCCGAGAGGACGACCAGCTGGCCGTCGCCGAACTCGCGGGCCTGGTCTAGCAGCGCCTTCCCCTCCGCCGTCGATAGCTCGTCGGGATGACGGTGGGGCTGGGCGTCAGCTCGGCAGTGTTTGCACGCCAGTTCGCAGGCCTGAGTCACCTCCCAGATCAGCACCAGCGGCTGCTCGTCGAGGTCGAGTTTCCCGCGCATCTATGCCTCCCGGTGGACGCGAGTGACGTGGCCGCCACAGCCACACTGCTGGACGTACTCAGTTGTGATCGTGTCGCCGAAAGCCTCTGTGAGCGCGTCGAACAGGTACGTCTCGGGGTGGCCGTGGTCTGCGTGGCTCACCAGATTAACGTGGTTCCCAGCCGTCGTCATCTCGACGGCGTCGATGGCCTGTTCGACGACCACATCGGGGTCCGCAGCGTGTGCGGGCGTCTCTAGGTTCGCCGACCAGGAGTTGTCGTGCACCTCGGTCGTTACCGGCGGCACGTCCTCGTGGGGATGGCTCATGTATGACGGTTATCGGTGCGTATCCCTCGGTCCTCTCCCGAATATGTTCGGGTTATTATATTCAACAAACGGAAGCGAGTGATTCCTTCGAACGGCCGCTGTGACACGACGCTACGAGACCTGTTCGATGAGCCAGTCGAACTGCTTGTTCAGTTCCTTCGTCCGCTGTCGCGCGATGACAGTTGTATCGAGCATCTCGCCGAGCACCGGGAGGTCAAGGGCGCTATACTCCGTCGTCGCCGTTACGTCGGCCCCGTCATCGACGGCCTCAATGGTGTACTCCGTCATCATCGATTCGAAGATGCCCTCTCGCTGTTCGTACCGTAATACGGCGTCTGTCTCGACGACTTCGAGGTCCAGTTGGATTTCGAACAGTCCGACACGGTTCTTGATGGTGAGGTCGTCCCCATCAAGTGTGACTTCGTCGAACCCCGCCGCGCGCATGAACGGCACCACGTCGGTTATCAGGTCGATGACTGTCTCTGGGTCGGCCGGGACCGTCCGGGTCAGGGAGACGCGTTCCATATCGGACGGCGAATGGCCGACGGAATAAGCGTTCGCCATGGCCGAAGGTGTTCGGCAAATCGGTCTTGCGTGACCGAGGCCGACCCGATGGCGCACAGCAGTCTCCCCAAAGTTCTTATCCCAGCCACCGGTGGACGAACATGTTCGGGAGTAGGGCCGCAGGGGCTGGCGAATATATTCGGATACACCCATGCCACACGCAGAACTCACGCTCACGATTCCAGACGAGATCTGGATCGGCGACGTGTCGCGCACGTACGACGACGCGACGTTCCGAATCCTCTCGGCGCTCCCCGGCGAGGACTCCGGCGTCGGGCTGGCAGAGATAACGGCAGCAGACCTTCCGGCGGTGCTCCGCGACATCGAGAACCGGGAGTCGGTCACCACGCTGGAGATACTCTCACACCGTGACGACAGCGCGCTGGTCCAGTTCGAGACGTCGATGCCGCTCTTGCTCTTCCCGGTTCAGGGTTCGGGCGTCCCACTGGAGATGCCGTTTACGCTCTCGAACGGCGAGGCCGTCTGGGACATTTCAGCCCCACAAGAACGGCTCTCCGAACTCGGCGAGCAACTGGAGGAGTTCGGCATCTCTTTCAGCGTCGACCGCATCCGGCAGCACCTCGAAAGCGAGCAGGTACTCACCGAGAGCCAGCTTGAACTGGTCGAGGAAGCCATCGAGGCGGGTTACTACGACACACCGCGGGAGTGCTCGTTGACGGAACTGGCGGACCGGGTCGGTATCGCGAAATCCACCTGCAGTGAAACCCTCCACCGCGCGGAAGAGCAGATCCTCAAGCAGTTCGTTTCGGACCACCCGGCGCGGTGACGGGAAGTCGAAGCGCGTAATACGCGCCTCTGTGAGAGGTACGACATATGAGTTCCGACGCGGCCGACGAGACGCACGAAAACGCCCGACAGGAGGTCATCGCGGTGGACGCCAACGACAACGAGGAGGGCCTGGTCAACCGGCTCGATGCCCACACCGGTGACGGGGTCCGCCACCGCGCGTTCACCGCCCTGTTGTTCGATGAGAACGACCGAATCCTGCTGGCCCAGCGCGCGGCGAACAAACGCCTCTGGGACACCCACTGGGACGGCACCGTCGCCTCTCATCCCGTCCAAGGCCAGACACAGGTCGAAGCCACCGAGGAGCGGCTCGAAGAGGAACTGGGCATCAACCCTTCGCAGTACCAGAACCTCCGCGTGACTGACCGGTTCGAGTACAAGCGCTACTACGAGAACGCCGGCCTCGAATGGGAGGTGTGTGCGGTCCTGCAGGCGACGCTGACCGACACCTCGCTTGACCCCAACCCCGAGGAGGTCGACGGCCTCATGTGGGTCCCATACGAGCGACTGCGCGAACACCCCGAGTACTACCGCCAGCTCCGCCTCTGTCCCTGGTTCGAGATCGCGATGCGCCGGGACGAGGAGCGGTAGGTCGGCCCCGGCGCCGCGGCATCATCACGACCGCCCTTCTTTTCGGCCCGGCCGCCCAACCCCGGGTATGGACGTTCCGCTCTATGACTCTCTCGACGGGCAGGTCGCCCTCGTCACCGGAGCGACGCGGGGCATCGGGAAGGCAATCGCCGACGGGCTGGTCGACCTCGACGCGACGGTGTACGCCGGCGCTCGGGATACCGACGACATCGAGACCACTGACCGCCACGCCGTCGAACTCGACGTAACAGACGACGAGGAGATGGTCGCCGCTGTCGACAGGATCGAGCGCGAACAGGGGCGGCTCGACGTGCTGGTCAACAACGCCGGCGTGATGGACTCTCGGGAGTCGCTCGACGAGATGCCGACCGATGTTATCGACCACACCCTCGATACGAACCTCCGGGGGGCGGTTCTCATGACCAAGTACGCCCTCCCGCTGTTGCTTACAGAGGAGGGCGGCCGCGTCGTCACCATGTCTTCCGGGCTAGGAGCGATTACCGAGAGCCAGTCAGGCGGTACGCCGGCCTACCGCATCTCGAAGACCGGCGTAAACGGGCTGACGAAGTACCTCGACGGCGAGTACGCGACCGACGGTCTCATCGCCAACTCGGTGTGTCCGGGCTACGTTCAGACGGACATGACCGAGGGGAGCGCCCCGCGAACGCCAGAGAAAGGAGCCGAGACACCAGTCTGGCTCACTCGTTTCCGGCCCGACGCGCCGAGCGGGCGATTCTGGCGTGACAGGGCCGAAATCGAGTGGTAACAGTTGCGATCAGTCGGCGTTCTCGCTGCGGGCCGCCAGTGGCTCGTCCGTCGCGTGGGCGGGCTCAGCCGCCGGCAGTTGTAGCTCGACAGTCGTTCCCGGCTCGTCCGTAGCAGGGAACGACATCCGGCCGCCGAGGTTCCGGACAATCCAGTTGACGAGCCAGAGCCCGACACCGGAACCGTGCTTGAGCGGCGTTTCGGTCCCCGAGCGGATGACCTCGCGCTCATGGTCAGTGATGCCGGGACCGTTATCGTGAACAGTCACACGGACGCCCGGCGTCTCATCGGCCCGTGTCGCCGTAATCTCGACCGCAATCGAGCCCTCATCGGTCGCCTGATGTTCGACAGCGTTCTCGACCAGTTCCGCCAGTGCGATGCGGACCGACGGACCGCCCTGTATCCAGAGCCCATCCTCACAAGAGAGCGTAATCGCCAACTCGGGATGGCGGTTCCGGGCATCGCTGACGACAGATTCCACCAGTTGCTGGAGCGCTATCGGGTTGTGCTGTTCGGTCTCTAACGCCTCGGTGACTCGGCCGATTTTGTTGCTGCGGTCGACGATGTCGTCGACTGTGCTGATAATACGGTCGAGTCGCTCGCGTTCGTCGGCGTCGGCCGTATCCCTGAGCAGGTCCGCGTTCCCCTTGACGACGTTCATCTCGTTTCGGATGTCGTGGCGGAGCAGGCGATTGAGCACGTCCAGCCGCTGTTCGCGCTGTCGCCGGTCTGTGATATCCCGGAGGCTGATGAGATGGCCCGAGACAACGCCGTACGCGCGGTACAGCGGTATCGCGCGCACGTCGTAGTAGCGGACGCTACCGCCGTGTTCGAGGGCCGTCTCTGTCTGCGTGCGTTCACCGGGGCCGGGGACCGTCTCGGCGAGTGTCGGTGCTGTCTGCGGCAGCGAGCGACCGAGAACTGCACTCTGGTCACCGTCGAACAGCGCCGTGGCGGCCGCGTTGATATCGACGATGCGGCGCTCGTCGTCGACGATGATGACCATATCGTCCATTTCGGTGAAAATGGCCTCCCGACCAAGTTCACGAGTCACCGGTGCCACATCAAGCAGTTGCCCACGGAGGATTGCGACTGAGAGGACGGCCCCCGACGCGACGTACCCGAGGCTCGTCGGGTTGAAGACAAGCGGCAACACATCGAGCACGAACAGCGTCTGGATGACCGTGGGGACGGCAATGGCGAGTAGCAGTGCAAGCCCCTGACCCTGAAACACCTGATTCGACCGGAACAGCATCCGCAACAAGAGGACACCGCCAGCGAGGATTAACAACAGTATATATGACATGTGTCCCCAGTACATGAGTTCGTACGCGGGAGCGAGCGCTACCGACGACGCCGAGACGTACTGCGTCCCGCGACCGGACCAGATGAGTTCGTGGGCGCGATTCGACCACACGAGCGTGACAAACACCCCCGGTTCGACGAGCAACAGCGCCGTTCGGCGCTGTGTGAGCCAGTGTGGGTGTCCCGTGTACTCGATAACCGTCACGAGCCACGCGACGGGGATGATTACCGAGAGGGTCAGCTGCGCCTGAACCAGTCGCTCCATGGTAGACAGCCCCGGCACAGCGAGTTCGATACCGTACGCAACAGCCCAGAGGCTCGCCGCAACGACGAACACTGCCAGCGGTCCCGCGCCCGGTCGGTCCCGGTGGAGCCACACCAGAAAGGCGACGCCCATACCGACGACACCCGACAATAAAACGACAGTAAGCGGCGACAGGACCATTCAGTAACGTACCAATTGTATTCCAGATATAACTATTCTCGGTCACTCCGATTGTGAGCGAACCGCGGACCACACGGCCAAGGCACCGAGTACGAACGCCGGAACGAGCGGGAGCGTGAGGTAGGCGTCCCGGAGCGTGAGTCCGAAACTACTGATGATGTTCTGTGCGGACGGCAAGAGCAAGATTGCACCGGGAACGAGCAGGAACGCCACGCCGATCATCCCGACGAGGATCCAGCCGCTCGTCCCGAACTCGGGCCCATCGGTGGCTTCCGTACCCGTCTCATTGTCCGCAGATGGGACGTCTGCGGACTGTGGCTCCGTGTCTGGACGGTGGACGTAGCCGGACTCGTCGTCAGCCATCGACATCCACCCCGCCGCGCCCGCTCGAACGGTGCGTCACGATGGACACCCTTCAGTAGTACCGACGGAACAACGTGGCTGCATGGCTCAGAATCAGGCAAGCGTGCGCAAAACGCTAACGGTCCAGCTACTGTGACAGACCAGGTGTTTCCTGACTCGAGATGTCACGCAGGCTCATCCGATGCCCGCTGGATGAAGCGTGTGCGTCCCGCTGCCCCTCCGCGACCGACGAGTCTTCGTACAGTCCCTCGAACGCACACTCGTGGCAGACGACGTGGTATCTCCCAGCCATACATTTTTGTATTTCTTACTATATTTTAAGGCTATCGGTTTCAAATATTATACGAATTCCAATCACACAAACGGTCGTCAGGGTATTTATCCACCGCGGCCGATTGGATAGTATGGTGGATTTCCAGTCCCGTGACACGCGCCGGGGTCCGACTGACGGGGAAGACGACGAAACAGACGAGGGCGAGACAGGGGACGACGAGGAATCTGCGGCAGACGATACTGGCACTGAGGCCACTACTGCTGAGCCCACCGAAGCAGCGGACGCGACGGCGGGAAACGACACTGGCGCAGGAAGTGAGGATGACAGCACAGAAACGGCTGCGGCAGACGACACGACGGAGACAGGCGAACGGATCACATCAGAGTCTGAAACCGACAGCGCTGTCGCGGACCGAAGCAACGAGGCGGCGAATCAGAGCACAGACAACCGGTCCACGGCGGACACACAGAACACCGGGAGCGTTGATGAGACAACACAGGGGCCCAACGAAGAGACACACGAGGAACCCCACACCGAGACGCAGGCAGCCACCCAACCGACGGAAACACCACAGGACGAGACGGCTCCGACAACAGGTGAGCCGACGGCGCAGACAGGAGTCCCAGACGACACGTCGCAAGAACAGTCGGTGACCACCGCCGTCGTCACGGTCGGGACGGCGACGGAGGAAGGCGACCCGATAGGGGAGGCGGTGGAGACAGCACTCGAAGCGACCGGGCAAACGGTCACAGCCCGTGAACGACTGCGAGGAAACTATGACAGCATCCAGGAGACCGTCGACAGACTGGTCCGCCGCGACGACGTGGCGGTCGTCGTCACCGCGGGGGGCCTCGGCGTCGCCTCGTCAGAGCAGACACTCGAAGCGGTCCACCCCCTGTTCGAAAAAGCCCTGCCGGGATTCGAGGAAGTGTACCGTGGCCTTCTCTTCGAACAACAGGGGGCCGGTGTTATCTCCATCCGCACGACGGCAGGCATCGCCGACGGAACGCCGGTGTTTTGTCTGCCCGCGGACCCGGCGGCGGCCCGTGTCGCCATCGACGAGATCATCGCGGCGGAAGCCCCGTCTCTCGTCGCCGACCTGTCCTGAGATGACGCGATAGACGCGCGGTATCAGTCTTGTGTCCGTTTAGCCAGCTTAACGTGATATTTGCCGGTTCGCTCCGGGTCGCCCAGTTTTCCGATGACAAGGGGCTGTTCTCCCGAATATCGACCGTTTAAACGCTTAAAACACCGTGAAAGGTCGTTAACTGCGTTCCCCATTGAAGTGGCGGCAGTCCACAGGGTCGAGTGTCATGTCCGATCGCAACGCGACACGACGCGGCGTGCTCAAAGGTATCGGCGCGACAACTGCAGCTGCACTGGGCGGGGCGGCCCTCTCCGGGACGGTTGCAGCGGCCGGTCCCTGGGAGTCCGTCGAGTCCCCGACCGGGAACACCCTCCACGATGTCGAATACACTGCGGCCGGTGCATACGCGGTTGCGGGTGGCGGTATCGTCCTCGAACGAACCGGAAAGGGCTGGCAGAAGGTCCTCGGCGGCGGCCCGACCGGCAACGGCAACAGCCTCTTCGGGGCCGACGTGACCGACGACGGCAAGGCACTCTGGTTCGTCGGAGCCTCGGGCGCTATCGGCGAGTACGACGTGGAGTCGGGCGTCCTCACCGACCACAGCGCCCCGATGGACGTCACGAACAACTTCAACGACGTGTCTGTGACAGGAGAGGCCGGCGAGGCGAACGTCTACGTCGCCGGCGACTCCGGGAAGATGTACTACAGCTTCGAGAACGGCGCGAGCGAGACGTGGGACTACACCACGCCCGGCTCCGGGTCGGCAATCAACGCCGTCGACTTCCACGGCGTGCGCTCGGGCCACATCGTCGACGGCAACAAGAGCGTCTTCGTCACCGACGACGGCTCGACGTGGGACAAAATCGGCCTCGCCGACGCCAACGTCAACTTCTACGGCGTCGACTCTGACGGTCCAGACGACGTGTGGGTCTCCGGCGGTGGCGGCATGATATTCCACTGGAACGGGTCGGAGTGGACGCCGACTGATACCGGCGACGCCGGCCTGCGCGACATCGAGGTCACCGACGACGACAGCACCGGCTACACCGTCGGTGGTGGCGGCGCGGTGTACGCCCTCGGCGGTGGCGACTGGACCCAGGCGGAGACGCCCGCCGGCGAGAACCTGACGGCTGTCGTCCGCGGCAGCACGGACATCGCGGTCGGTTCAGCCGGGACTATCCTGGAAAAGTAGTTGGCGAGATAACTACTCTCGGTCGTGTCGGCACTCAGCTTCCCCGTCCGCGGGGATTTGCGCGTCTCGATAGGTCCCCTGGTGGAACGACTCGGCCAGCCAGACCTTGTGTCCGTACTCGTTCCCGAGGCGTGCCGTCCCGGTCGAGACGAACTGCCGGGTCGACGACTGCGAATGGAGGTTGACGTGACACTCATCTAGCTCCCAGTAGTCGTCGCCTGACGTCGTCCGGTCCCCCTGTTTGCGGAGATAGACGTGTGTGACGTTCGGCAGGCAGATGGTCATCCGGTCGAGTTGGTCCTCCGCGGTCCGGGGGTCCTTCCCGCCGTAGAAGCTCGCGTACTGTCCGAACGAGTACGTCACGACGCTTCCTTCCTCCCAGTCGTCGAAGTTCTCGACGTTGAGCGCGAACTCGCGGCCGCCGACCGTGCCACAGACACCGAGATACACGTGGTCGTCAGTTCCCGCGTATTTTCCGGCTCCGGTCGTCAACGAGACAAACACGCCAGACAGTTCGCTCATGTTCGATGCTCCCGGATTGCGGACTGTTCGTGTGCTGATACGAGCAGTCGTCGTGGACGGTAGTTGTCCATGAAGCTCACTCCTGTCTCTCGTGAGACAGGACAGGTAGAACGGACGCTGTGTTAGTATCCCATAATTGTTCATGTATAATTCTGAGAGCGGCCGCCGGTAGCCACGACATACCCCTGAACTGTAACCCCTACCTGTGACGCCCGTGTGGACACCGACGTTTTACCTGCGTGATGCGAACGAACAGTATGGACGAGATTCAGGTTCAGGGCACGTCGGTCCCCGCACTCGGCCTCGGAACGTGGCAGTTGACCGGACCGTCCTGTACTGAGACCGTCAAATCGGCCCTGGAGATGGGCTATCGCCACATCGACACTGCACAGGCCTACGACAACGAGCGGCAAGTCGGGCTGGGGATAGAGGCCGCTACGGTCGACCGCGAAGACGTGTTTCTGACGACGAAACTCGACGGCTCGAACCGCGACGAGCGGAGCGTCCGCCGCTCGACGCGAGAGAGCCTGAACAAACTGGGAACAGACTACCTCGACCTCCTGCTTATTCACTGGCCGAACACCCCGTGGATGGCGTCGCTGTCGGAGACGCTCGGAGCGATGAACGATCTCGTCGAGGAAGGGCTGGTCCGGCATATCGGCGTCAGCAACTTCTCGCCGTCGCTGCTGGACAGGGCGCGGACCATGTCGTCGGCCCCCATCTTCACCGACCAGGTGCAGTACCATCCGTACTGGGACCAGCGCAAACTGCTCGACTACTGTCGCATCCACGACGTGCTGCTGACCGCCTACAGCCCACTGGCCCGCGGCGGCGTCCTCGACGACCCGGCGCTCGTCCAGATCGGCAACCGATACGGGAAATCTTCGGCACAGGTCGCGCTCCGGTGGCTGGTCCAGCAGGAGGGCGTAGCCGCGATTCCGAAAGCATCCAGCCGCAAGCATCTGGAAGCGAACATGGCCATCTTCGATTTCGAACTCACCGACGCGGAGATGGAGCGCATCCGGGACCCGTCGAAGGTCAAGACCGGCGTGCAGTTCGTCCGGTCGCAGCTGCCGTTCTGAGGCCGCCGTCGCGCGGCGATGGCGTCCTGCGAGCAGTCGGCCACAGTCATCAGTCAGTGGACATATATCTGGTGGCATGCTCTTCTCTCCCAACATGGTCACCGACACGCTCCTCGGGTCGCTTCCCCCCGCCCCCTTCGCTGCCCTCGCTGTGCTGGTGTGGGCCACAACGGTCGGGTCGATTGGCCTCTGGACCTACAGGGACGCACGGGCACGAGAGAGCAGGTCACCGGTCCTGTGGGCAATCGGTATCGTCTTCGCCCTGCTCGTGTTCCCTTACTACCTCTACAGGCGAGGGTCGCGGACCCACCCGCCGGAGCGACTGGACCACGTACTCGTGACACTCGCCAGTGCGGGCGTCGGGGCCTTTGTCGCCGGTGCCGTGCTCTCACCGCCGGACCCCATCTCACAGGTGTACTACCTCCCGACTGCTTTCGCCGGCCTCCTTCCGGCTGCGTACCTCCTGATCTACCGAGGTGGCTACCTGCGGCCCAGTCAGTAGCTGTCGAGACTGTTTAGTCGCCGGCGTCAATAACCGCTCACATGCTGACGGCGCTCGCCGACGACAGCTGGTGGTACGATCTCACGGGCGTCAACGCAACGCTCGTTGACGACGACGAAACGCTAACGCTCGTGGACGCGGGGCTGCCCTGGCACGGGAACAAACTGATTGCCGGCCTGAGCGACGCCGGCTACGAACTCCGAGATCTGGACCGGATTCTGCTGACCCACTTCGATCTCGACCACGTCGGCGGGCTGACGGCCTTCGACGGCGTCGATGTGACCATCTACGTCGGTGAACGCGACGCACCACTGGTCACCGGCGAGGAGGCCCCACCGCTGGATAATCACAAGGGCGCGTTCCAGCGCCTCGTTTCGCCGCTACGAAACGTGCCGGACAACGACGTCGTCCCCCTCGCCGACGGCGATACCGTCGGCAGTTTCACCGTCTATCACACCCCCGGACACACGCCGGGCCACGTCTGCTACGTCAGCGAAAGCCTGTCGCTGGGGCTGCTGGGGGACCTTGTTCGGGAAGACGGCGGCCGCTTCGAGCCTTCGCCGTGGCTGCTGAGCTACGATACTGCGGCCGTCGCCCGGAGCATCAGTGAGTTCGCAGATCGGTCGCCCGATTTCGAGATTGCCATCCCGGGACACGGCGTTCCATTCGAAAAGAACGGTTCGGCAAAACTCGGCCGGCTTGCGGCAACGCTGTGAGTAAAAACCCCGGAAACGTGGGACTGCGCTACAGTTCTTCGGCGACCGCGTCGGGACCGAGCAGGTCCGGGTCGACGACGAGGTCGGTCTGTCGGCTGGCGAAGTCCGGCAGCGAGCCCTCCGCGTAGACGACAACCCGAAGGTCGGGGTTGAGGTCCTTGGCGACGGCGATAGAGGTGGCCTGTGACATCTCAGTCAGCAGGTACACGTCCGCCTCGTGGATGCCGGCCTCCTCAAGCCCCGGCCGGTTGCCGACATCGGCGACCGTCACATTGTGGCCTTCGGCTTCCAGCGCGTCCGTGAGTCCGTTCGGGTCCGAGCCGACGAGAACGACCTTCATTCGTACTCGATGGTCGCCGGCGGTTTGTGGGTCACGTCGTAGACGACGCGGGCGACGTTCTCGTGGGCCCCGGTGATGCGCGACTGCATACGCTGGAGTGTGTCCCAGTCGAGTTCCTGTGCACGGGCGGTCATCCCGTCCCGGCTCTCGACGGAGCGGACGGCGACGACCCAACCGTGGACGCGGTTGTCGCCCTTGACACCCGTGGCTTTGCCGATGACGGCGGCGAGTGCCTGCCACGGCTCGTACTCCTCCAGCTCCTCCTCGACGACGTGGTTGGCCTCGCGGGCCACTTCCAGTTTCTCCTCGGTGACCTCGCCGATGATGCGGACGGCGAGTCCGGGGCCGGGGAATGGCATCCGCTCGGAGATTATCTCTTCGAGGTCGAGGGCGCGGGCCACCTCGCGTACCTCGTCTTTGTAGAGGTCCCGCATCGGCTCGACGATACCCTCGAAGTCGATGCGCTCGGGCAGGCCGCCGACGTTGTGATGGGACTTGATGGTCCCTTCGCTCTCGATGCGGTCGGGGTAGATGGTCCCCTGCACGAGGTAGTCGGCGTCGACCTCACGGGCGACCGTCTCGAACTCCCGAATGAACTGCTCGCCGATGATGTGGCGCTTCTCCTCGGGGTCGGTCTCGCCCGCCAGCTCGTCGAGGAAGCGGTCCTGTGCCTCGACGATGCGCAGCGAGTCCATGTAGTCGAAGGTCTCGCGGATCTCGTCGGTCTCGCCTTTCCGCATCAACCCGGTGTCGACGTAGACGGCGGTAAGCTGGTCGCCGATAGCCTCGTAGGCCAGCGCGGCGGCGGTCGATGAGTCGACGCCGCCGGAGAGGCCGATGACGGCGTGTTTGTCGCCGATTTCCTCGGCGATTTCGGCCTTCGCCTCCTCGATGAACTCGTCGACGTCCACCATCAGTGGCTCACCTCCTCGGTCGTCACGCTGTGCGGGTCGTCGCCGAGCACGGCCTCAAGCAGGCCGACGAAGGGCGGGCTGGCACGCGTCGGTCGGGAGCGGAACTCCGGATGGAACTGCGTCCCAATAAAGTAGGGGTGGTCCTCTGGCGCGAGTTCAAGTATCTCCATACGGTTTTCGGCGTAGCCAGAGAACTTCAGCCCGGCGGCTTCGAGGTCGTCGATGTACTCGGGGTTGACTTCGTAGCGGTGGCGGTGCCGTTCCGTACAGGACTCGCCGCCGTACAGCGTCGCCGCGAGCGTGTTCGCGTCGATGTCGGTCTCGTGGGCACCCAGCCGCATGGTCCCGCCCATGTCCTCGATCTCGTACTGCTCCGGCAGGATATCGATGACGGGGTGGGGCGTGTCTTCGTCCAGTTCCGCCGAGTGTGCGCCCTCCAGGTCCAGCACGTTCCGGGCGTACTCGACGACAGCCATCTGGAAGCCGAGACACAGGCCGAGGAACGGGACATCGTTCTCGCGGGCATAGCGGATCGCCTCGATCTTGCCCTCGGTCCCGCGGGCACCGAAGCCGCCCGGCACGACGATGGCATCGGCCTCGCGCATCCGGTCGGCGTGGTGGTCGCTCATCTTTTCTGAGTTGACCCACCGGACGTTCACGTCGACGTTCTTCTCCAGGCCGGCGTGTTTCAGCGCCTCGTGGACGGACATGTAGGCGTCTTCGAGGTCGTACTTGCCGACGAGAGCGATCTCGACCTCGCCTTCAGTGTTCTGAGTGACGAGATCGCGCCAGCGGTTCTCCCGTTCGCCTTCGGGGAGTGCCTCGGATGCGATGTCGAGTTCCTCCATCACGTACTGGTCGAGGCCCTCTTCTTCGACCATCAGCGGGACGTGATAGATATCGTCGACGTCCGGGTTCGAGAAGACGGCTTCCGTCGGCACGTCGCAGAACAGCGCAATCTTCTCTTTCGTGTCGATGTCGAGCTTGTCCGAACAGCGGCCGACGAGAATGTCGGGCTGGAGACCGATAGAGCGCAGTTCCTTTACCGAGTGCTGGGTCGGCTTGGTCTTTTGCTCGCCGTTTTTCGAGTACGGGACGAGCGTGACGTGGGTAAAGAGAATATCATCCTCGTCTTCCTCGTGGGCAAACTGCCGGAGCGCTTCGAGATACGGCATCCCCTCGATGTCGCCGACGGTGCCGCCGACTTCGATGATACAGACGTCGTTGCCCTCAGCGGCCTCGCGGATGCGCCGCTTGATGTCGTCGGTGATATGCGGGATAATCTGGACCGTGCGACCGAGGTAGTCGCCGGACCGTTCCTTCTCGATGACGTGCTGGTAGGTCTTCCCGGTGGTGACGTTGTGGTCGAAGGTCATGTCGATGTCGAGGAACCGCTCGTAGTTCCCCAGGTCGAGGTCGACCTCCCCGCCGTCTTTGAGCACGTACACCTCGCCGTGCTGGAAGGGGTTCATCGTCCCGGCGTCGACGTTCAGATATGGGTCAATTTTGACCGCTGTAACGTCGAACCCGGCGTTTTTGAGTAATCTACCTGTGCTGGCGGCGGTGATGCCTTTCCCCAGGCCAGACATCACGCCACCGGTGACGAAGATGAACTTCCGACCCAGCTCAGGGTCGTAGTCCGTTTCGGGTTCGGTCGGCATACCGACGGTGAACCCCGCGTGGTCTAAACGGTTTCGGAGCGCGCACTGTTCGCCACCTCGTCGCAGTGTCAACGCGGCTACAGTGAGGGTCGCGTGAGGACGCGCCACGCGGCCACGAGCGCAGCGAGTGACAGCGCCGAAAACACCGCATCACTGGGACTTGAGCCGATGGCCATAAACAACAGATAGCCAGCAACGAACCCCCCCAGAAGCGAGACGATACCGTGTCGTGTCGAGTGAGACGCCGCTGCCCTAGTGCGTGTTGACATACAAAACTATTTATTATTATATAGTATAAATGTTCCTTCGATTGTAAATCAAGACGTGAGCACGCCGGACCTGATGGCGAAGTACGTTCCGATAGCACCGACCGAAGCGAGCACAAGCGCCCGTGCTGGCCCGCCCGCAACGAGCGCCGTCTGCATCAGGACTAACAGCGCCACCAGCGTGGCGATGAACGAAACGGCGGCAAACGAGAACGCGCGATTCATATCCAGAGGATGGGACGACAGCGCCTCTGTCTTTCGATACCGGCCCACTGTTCAATCGGACAGCGGCCAGCACACGGTCGGTACGAAGTGCCTGTATACTGCTGAGCGGCCGGGTTGCCAGCGGCTACAGGCGGTCCCGTAGAAACGGACCGACAGTCTCGCCGATACGACCTTGCTGGCCGACGAAGTGATGGTCGGCTGGCAGCCGCTCGACGGCGTCGCCCAGCGTTTCGGCGCGGTCGGCGACCGGTTCCCAGTCAACGGTGTCGTCGCGCTCTCCGACCACGACCTGTAGCGGGCAGCCGATGGCGTCGAGCGCGGCGACAGCGTCGAGATGGTCGGTCAGTCCAGCCGGCGGTGCAAGCACTGACAGGACTGCTGGCTCAGCCGCTGCGTCGAGTTCGGCGGCCGCCCGCAGCGCCACAGCCGCGCCGAAACTGTAGCCAAACAAGCCGACCGCGTCGGCCCGCTCGCCGGCCCACGCCAAGGCGTTCTCGGCGTCGACCCGTTCGCCACGGCCCTCGTCCCACGCGCCGTAGTCGAAGCGGAGACAGCCGACATCGGGCGCGAGCGCGTCGCTGACCGCTTGCAGCCGCGTGTCCGACCGCGACCCCCCATGCTGTGGATGTGGCGGGCACGCGACGACGACGGTATCCGACTCGGGGCGGTCGAGTGTCGCGGTGACGGCCCGGCCGCCAGGTATCCGAACGGTGTCACCCATGCGTGTTCACTCGTCATACCTCTGTAAGAAATTTAAGGTTGGAGGGACCAATGCGCATACATGGGAATCCTCTCGCGCGCGTCGTACGTCATCCGCTCGAAGCTCAACGCCGTCCTGAACCGAGCGGAGGACCCGACAGAGACCCTCGACTACAGCTACGAGCAGTTGCGTGACGAACTGCAGGATGTCAAGCAGGGCATCGCGGACCTGACGACTCAGAAAAAACGACTGGAAATCCAGAAGCGTCGCCTCGAAGAGAACGTCGAAAAGCACAATGAACAGGCGCGTCAGGCCGTCGAGCAGGACCGCGAAGACCTCGCTCGTCAGGCGCTGGAAAAGAAAAAACAGAAGATGAGCCAGATCGAGGATCTGGAGGGCCAGATACAGGACTTACAGAACCAGCAGGACCAGCTGGTCGAGCAGAAAGACGAACTCCAGAAGCAGATCGAGCAGTTCCGCACGAAAAAAGAGACGATGAAGGCTCGCCACGAGGCCGCCAAGGCGTCGGCGCGCGTCAACGAGGCGATGACCGGTGCGGGCGACGAGATGCAGGACATCAATCAAGCCATCGAGCGTGCGGAGGAACGCACCGAGGACATGGAGGCCCGCTCGCAGGCGATGGACGAACTCCGCGAGGACGGCGTCCTCGAAAGTCAGATATCGGACGAGAGTTCGCTTGAGCGGGAGCTCGAGGAGGTCCGACAGAAAGGGTCAGTCGACGCCGAACTCGACACGCTGAAAGCCGAGATGGGGAAAGCCGAAGACGGCGATAGCGAATCGACCGACTCGGACGTCTCCGAGGCCGAACTGGAGCAGGAACTCACCGACGAGAGTACGCAGGTCGACGTCGACGAGAGCGAGGTCGAGTCGGAGCTGGACGAGCTGAAAGAAGACGAGAAGTAAGCCAGCCGGCGGCCGGTCCCCGCCAGATGTTCTATACGCGTAGCGTCGGCGGTTACTTCGGGTTTGGCTCGTAGCCCGGACCGACTCGCAGGGTCAGTGCGGTCTCGCGCACCGACAGCGACAGCGTCTCGTGCGTGCTGAGTTCGCCGTCGCGGCTGAACGTGAGTTTCGCACCGTGTCCGTCGACGGTGATTTCGTCCGCCCGGACGTGGGTCACCCCGTCGGTGTCGAGCGCCAGCAGGCGCTGACCGATGGCCTCAGCGACCAGATTTCCGGCGGGCATCTGTTCGACGATAGCGACGTCGAGCAGTCCGTCTTCCATGTTCGCCTGCCCGCCCTCAGCGACGAACTTGCGGGCGTTGCCCACCAGCAGACACGTCGCCTCGCCCGACCATGTGAACGGCCCGTCCTCGCCGACGGCCGCGATAGTAATATCGAGCCCGTCGAAGCGCAGCGCCTCCTGCGCCCCGGTGAGCAGAAACGACAACGTGCCGAACCGCTCTTTGAGGTCACTGGGAGTCGAGACGCTGGCGTCGGCGGGGAGCCCGGCGATACAGGAGACGAGGAAGGGCTCGTTGTCGGCGACGCCTACGTCAACGGGTCGGGTGTCGCCGGTATCGGCGACCTCGACGCCGTGCTCGATGTCCCTGATGCCGACGTTCCCCGCGAGGAGGTTCGCCGTCCCGGCCGGGATGACACTCAGCGTCACCGAGTCGAGGTGGCCGGCGTCGTTGAGTCCGCGGACGACCTCGTTCACCGTCCCATCCCCGCCACAGACGGCGACCTCCGAGGCCTCGGCCTTACCGGCCTCGCGGCCGAGTTCGACCGCATCGCCCTCACTCTCGGTCTCGTACACCTTGAACCCGCGCGCCGCCATCAGCCGCGGCACGTAGTCGGCGTGCTCGCCGTCGCCGCTGGCGGGATTGAGGATACACCGACGCGAGCCGATCTGCATACTACTACCGAGTCCATTCCGGCACTTATACCGTGGTGGTGTGCCGTCGTCACTCCCAGTCGACGTCGACGCTCCGGTCCGTCTCCCGGAGGATGAAGGGGCCGATAGCGAGCGTCCGCTTCGTTATCGTGACGATGCGGAGGATGTACGACAGCAGGACAGTGAAGGGTAGCACCGAAGCCGTCGTCGCCAGCGCGAGGACCCACAACATGTCGGGCACGCCGGCAGTAACGCCGACGAGGTCCTGCACATCGAGGAACAGCAACGAGGTGACGGCGACGGTCAGCGCCGGAATGGCGACGTACAGCAACGTCCGGGAGAGGTTCGACAGCTCCCACTGGAAGTACAGCGTCTTGAAGTGTTCCCGGGCCGGACCGAACAGTTCGAGCGTCTCGACGAGTTCCGCAAGCGAGTCGTCGATCTCGTCGGTGAGCTCGTCGGCGTAGGACATCCGGATGCGCCGACCGGCGTACAGCTTCCAGGAGTAGTTGTAGTTCAGTGCGGCCCTGATGACATCGAACTCCCCGAAGGTCCCGCCTTCGAGTTGGTCGGTGACCACGTCGGCGTTGCCCCGGACGGCCTCAAGATAGCTTGAGAGCAACGCCGTCAGGTCAGCGTCGAGCGTGGTTGCATCGACGGCGTCCTGAGCGTTCTCGGCCCGTTCGGCCGTCCCGCGGACCAGCGACCGGAGGAACGCCGAGGGCTCCGCCGGACTGACCGGCGTGTCGACGGCATCGGCCACGTCCGCACGGAACCGCATCGCGCCGTCCATCCGCTCGCGCTGGTCGCCGACCGCGCCGAGTTCCTGTGACAGGACGAGCTGGCTCAGCGTCAGGACCAGCGTCACGGCGGTTATCGTCCCCGTAATGAGCGCCTGAAACAGCGTTTCCACCGGGTCGCCGCGGGTCAGCAGCGTCGGGGCTGGTGTGGGGTGCAAGAGCCCGACCACGAGGATACCACAGAATAGGACAGCCGAGAGGAGGGCGGTGACGAGCCAGCGGTCCGCATCGAGGAGGAGCCAGAGGAGTCGGGTGTCACCATCGGCGCGCTCCCGCATGGTGTCGCTCGACTGGCCGTCCGGCGAGGTAGATGACACACCGTCCCGGACTCCTGCCAGGCAGAAAAGCCCCCGGCCGGGGCGGCGTCACCCCTGAATGAGCCAGTCAGTCGTCGTCAGTTCCAGCGTCTCGGATTTCGCCCCCTGCGACGGTGGTGTAACCATCACCGGGACGGTGACCGACGTGCCCGGACACACCTGCGTCTCGACTGCCTCGGTCCGGAGTGCCGCCGCGTTCGGCTCGTCGTCTTGACATCAGTCACCAGTAGTGGGTCCGCAGTACCCACCGGACTTGCGGCAGCGTCTGTTCCGGCGGCGATTCCGGCGGGACCCAACGAGCGGCCTGAACCCCCTCCGCGGCGTTCGGAGTGGGTTGGTCCAGCAACTGACACCCGAACACACGATACGCTGAGAGTGTCTGCGAGCAACTGTGGTGAGCGTAGTAGACGGTCGCTACCGGTTTGCGAATCACACTCCGACAGCCAAGTTCCTCGACGAGTTCGCGTTCGAGCGCCTCCCGGTCGTCCTCACCTGCCTGAATCCCGCCACCGGGGAGCGTCCAGAACGGCGTTCCGTCGGCGTGGTACTCTCTGACCAGCAGGACCAGGTCCGACGACCGGATGAGGGCTTTTGCGCCGGAACGGAGGCGGCCACCGGTCGCGAGGTCACTAGTCGTTGGGTCGACGGTTGGTTTCGACACGTGGAACTCAACCATCGCGAGACAACCACATTAGTAGTTTCCGTCTAACAGGGCAAACGCGGCGAACAGGGGCCGATTCGGAGCTACCGGCCGGCGAGGAACGTCACGGCGGTCCGCTGCTGCTCGACTTCGGTTTCGAGGTGGTCACGGAACTCGGCGATGTCGATATCCTTCTCTTCACGTTCCTTGCGGTCCCGGACCGAGATGGTCCCGGCGTCTTCCTCGTTGTCGCCGATGACACACATGTAGGGCACACGGTCGTCGTGGGCCTGCTGGATCTTCTTGCCGACGGTCCACGAGCGGTCCTCGATGGTGACCCGGAAGTCGTCGAGTTCGTCCTGAATCTCCTCGCAGTACTCGATGTTGTCGTCGCTGACCGGGAGCAGGCGGATCTGCTCGGGGGCGAGCCACGGCGGGAACTTCCCGTTGTAGTGCTCGGTCAGCACCATGAAAAAGCGCTCGTAGGAGCCATACAGCGCGCGGTGGATCATCACCGGACGGTGTTCCTCGTTGTCCTCACCGGTGTAGGAGAGGTCGAACCGCTCGGGCATGTTGAAATCCAGCTGGACGGTCGGCCCATCCCAGTGGCGGCCCAGCGCGTCTTCGAAGGCGAAGTCGATCTTCGGGCCGTAGAAGGCCCCGTCGCCTTCCTCAACGACGTAGTCGATGTCCTGCTCGTCGAGGACCGATTCGAGCTGAGATTCGGCTTTCTCCCAGATCTCGTCGCCGCCGACAGACTTCTCGGGCCGCGTGGCGAACTGGACGGTGTAGTCCAGATTGAACGTGTCCAGCGTGTCGAGGATGATGTCGACCGTCGCCAGCACCTCCTCTTCGATCTGGTCTGGGCGAACGAACAGGTGGCCGTCGTCGATGGTAAAGGCCCACGTCCGGGAGAGCCCGGAGAGTTCGCCCCGTTGCTCCTTGCGGTAGACCTTCCCGTCCTCGAAGTACCGCACCGGCAGGTCCCGGTAGCTCCAGGAGTTCTGCTCGAAGATGGTGGCGTGGCCCGGGCAGTTCATCGGCTTCAGGCCGTACTCCTCGTCGTTGACGTCGAGCAGGAACATATCGTCGACGTAGTTCTCGTAGTGGCCCGACTTCTTCCACAGCTCGGTGCGGAAGACGTGGGGCGTCTCGACCTCGTCGTAGCCCGCGTCGCGGTTGAGGCCGGCGACGTAGTCCGAGAGTTCGTTGAGGATCTTCTTGCCGTTGGGTTCATACAGCGGCAGCCCCGGCCCGGTCGTCTCGTCGATGGAGAACAGGTCCATCTCCTGGCCGATCTTGCGGTGGTCGCGCTCCTCGGCCTTGCGGCGCTGTTCGAGGAACTCGTCGAGTGCGTCTTCCGTCGAGAAGGCGGTCCCGTACACGCGAGTCAGCGTCTCGTTGTCTTCCTCGCCGCGCCAGAAGGCCGCGGAGATTTCGAGCAGGGCGAAGCCCCCGATTTCGCCGGTCGATTCGACGTGGGGCCCCTGACAGAGGTCTTCGAACTCACCCTGCGTGTAGAAAGAGACCTCTTCGTCGTCCGCGGCCTCGGTTTCGAGGATGTCCTGTTTGAACTGATTGTCCTCGTAGCGTTCGAAGGCCTCGTCGCGGTCGACGAGTTCGCGCTCGATGTCGAGGTCTTCCTCGATTATCTCTTCGGCTTCGGCCTCGATATCTTCGAGGTCGTCCTCGTCGATGTCGACGCCGGTGATATCGTAGTAGAACCCGTTGTCGGTCCACGGCCCGATTGTGAGCTTGGCATCGGGGTAAAGACGCTGCAGGGCCTGCGCGAAGACGTGGGCGGCGGAGTGACGAAGCACGTCGAGGTACTCGTCACTGCTCTCGGTGACGATTTCGAGCTTGACATCATCTGTCAACGGCGTGTGTTTGTCGACAAGGTCGCCGTCGACGACGCCGGCGACCGTGTCGTCACCTAGCCCTGGCCCAATTTCGTAGGCGACATCCTCGACCGTGCTGCCACGCTCGACCTCTAGGGGGGTCCCGTCGGGCAGCGTGACCGTGACCGTACTCATACCCGAGGATACGACGGCGGCCGGGGATAAGTGTATTGAGACGCGGGCGTCGCTGGCGTTACTCCGGTAACGGCGGGTCCGAATCCTCGTCGGCGGTGTCGGCCATCGGCAGCTCTGACTGGGCTGTCGGCCATGCCGCACTTGCCCGTTCCAGCGATGAGAGTGTCAGTTCCTCCTCTTCTTCGAGCATCGTAAGCCGGTCTATGACGGTGACCGTCCCCTCTTCGGTCGTGTGTGGCGTTACACACCTGAGTTCCGACCCGGCGTACTCGGCTAATAGTTGGACTGGGAACACGAGTGCCCGGTACTGCTCTCCCGATATTTCAGCGTCCACCGACCGAACCTGAAACGCGGGTTCGAGTGAACAATCGTTGTGTTTTGCCCACTCCTGAAAGACGCTAACTCGGTTGAGTGCGAAGAGCCCGAGTTCGGTCCGTGCCTCTGCTGGTGTCGACGGTATCTGTCGACCGATGACCTGAACAGAGATATCTGACAGAACATCAGCGTCGGACAGCTCCTGGAGTCGATCAATGACCGCAGCCTGTTGCTGCGTGTGCCCGTCGGGCAGGAGTGAACGAACGTACAATTCTGCCCGTGTGCCGTCTGGCTGCGTGCTCCCCTGCATCGTATAGGAATCAATGGACAGCAACCGGCAAAAGTATTCCTGTTGACAAATAATGGTTAGAACAGTTATACACTGAACGACGGAAACTGAATCAAGCGGTTTCGCCATCGGTTGGACAGTCACGGACCGTGTCAGCGTGATAGGGAGTACTATGTGGGCACAGTTCGCATGAGAAGCCGGATATGTACGATTCGGTGCTCGTAGCCACAGACGGCAGTTCGGGAACGACGGAGACGCTCGCACACGCCACCTCCATCGCGCGCGACAACGATGCGATCCTGCATGGGCTGTACGTCGTGGACAGACGGCTGTACGTCGCAGCCGACAAGGCCAATCAGGACGAAGTCCGCCAGTCGCTGGAGGAAGAAGGCGAAGTCGCGCTTGATGACATCGTCGTCGGCGGCGAGGAGTCCGGGCTCGATGTCGTCACGACCATGGCGGAAGGGATTCCACACAAGACGATCACCGACTACGCCGAAGAGGAGGCTATCGACCTCATCGTGATGGGAACCCACGGTCGAACCGGGCGAGACCGGGTCGCCAATCTCGGGAGCGTTACCGAGCGCGTCGTCGAGAGCGCGCCCGTCCCCGTCCTCGTCGTCCACATCGAGTAGCTCGGATGAGACGCAGCTGGGGTACGGCCGTGCTTGAAAGCGGCTATACGACCGGACGCACCCCGTTCTGACCGGTATCTTTTCGAGCCGCCGACACGATGGTGGCGGTATGGACAGCCGAGAGTACGCCTTCGAAGGAGCTACGCCAGATATCCACGGATACGCCCACGTCAGCCGCGAGGCAACGCTGGTGGGCGATGTCACCGTCGGCCCGAACGCAAACGTCTGGCCTGGTGTCGTGTTGCGTGGCGACGTGGCCCCCGTCGAGGTAGGCCGTGAATCGGCAATCGGTGACGGAGCAATCGTCCACGCCTCGACCGTCGGCGAGAAGGTGATGGTCGGTCACGGGGCTGTCCTCAACGACGCTCGCGTGCGCGACGGGGCACTCGTCGGGTTCAATTCGACAGTCAGCGACGCCATCATTGGTGAGGGCTCTATCGTCGCCATGGGGACGGTCGTCCCGCCGGGCTATGAGGTGCCCGCGGAGTCGTTCGTCCGCGGGAGCCCGGCCACGGTGACGCCGCTGTCCGAGACCACCATCGACCCCAACGAGGTGTTCGAGGCGTTCAGCTCCGGCGATTACGCCAACCTCGCGGCCCGCCACGAGGACCTCTTCGAGTAACGCCCCGTCGGACAACGACGGGTCACTTATAGTGGAAGAACCCACACAGTACCGAGCATGGACAATATCGTCGACCTGGTGACCCGGTCGCTCGCTGACGAGACTGCCGCGGCGTTCACTGAACGGGTCGACGAACAGGCGATGCAGCTCCGGAAAGCCATCGAGGCCGGGGAGTTCGACAACGACGCGTTCTCGGTCGGACTCGAGATCGAGCTGTACGCAATCAACGCGGAGCCGGACCCGCCCGAACCCGACGAGGACGAAGACAGCGAGGAGGTCGCTGAAGAAGACCTCGACGACGACCTGAGCGGGTCGGGGGACGCGGCCTGGAGCGGGTCGCTCGAAGCGCCGGCCGAACCGGAGAACGGTGGTGGGGCGTCGCTCGAACCCAGCGGTGGGAACGAAGCGTCGCTCGAACCAGACGAGGGCGACCCGTTGGAGCCCGCAGCGGACGAGCCGTCAGACCAGAGTGGCGGCGCTGTCGACGACGCTTTCGACCCCGGTGAAGGGCCGTCACTCGACATTGACCCGGACAGTCCGCTGGCCGAGGACGAACCGGAGACGCCGGAGGAGGAGTCCGAGCCGGCCGTCGAGTCGTCCGTCGAGGACGAAAACGACGAGCCGTACATGGCCCCCGAGGACTGGGAAGGGCGGCTGACCCGCCTGCCCGACGTGGTGTTCGAGGGCGAGGCCAACAAGGAACTGGGCCGACACAACGCCGAGGTCAACACCGAGCCAAACAGCTTCGACGAGACGGGGATGGAGGTCCAGACGACGGCGGTGGAGATGCAGACGAAACAGGCCCGCCAGCAGGCGAGCAAACACAACTGCGAACTCGTCCTTGACGCGATGTGGACCATCCCGCCCGAGGCGGGCAGCGAGCAGTACCTCTCGGCCCACGAGACCCGCGACGGGGTCGTCCTCGCAGACAACATGCGGCAGGCCCCCAGATACGTGGCGCTGGACAACGAGGCGCTGGACCGCGCCGGCGGCACCATCGAGTTCGACGTGCCGGGGTACAGCGGGTCGTTCCCGACGATTCTGTTCGAGTCGCTGGCCACCTCGATTCAGCCCCATCTCCAGATTCCCGACGCCGAGGCGTTCCCCGAGTACTACAACGCCGCGATACGGACGCTCGGACCACTGCTCGCGCTCTCGGTGAACTCGCCGTTCCTGCCGGCGGATATGTACGACGACACCGACGGCGAGTGGCTCTGTGCCAACACGCACCACGAACTCCGCATCGCGGCCTTCGAGCAGTCGGTCAACACCAGCGAGAATCCGAAAGTCCGGGTCCCGCGGGACCTCGACGGCACGACGGACGTTGTCGGCCGCGTCGTCGACGACGACCTGTTCGCGCCGTTCCTCCGAGAGTTCTTGCACGACGACGACCGGAACGGGTTCGCCGAGGAGTTCTGGGAGTTCGACCACAAGCGCGGGACCTACTGGCGCTGGCTCCGCTGTGTCGTCGGCGGAGCGCCGGTCGAGGGAGTCAGCACTGAAAAGTCGCTCCGCATCGAGTACCGTCCGCTCCCGACCCAGCCTCACGCGAAGGACATGATCGGGCTGCAGGCGCTGACGGTCGGCCTCATCCGCGGGCTGGTCGTCGCCGACCACCCCGCCGCGGAGCTGCCGTGGCAGGAAGCCAGGCGGAGCTTCTACAACGCTGCACGGGACGGCTCCGACGCGGACCTGTCCTGGGTGACAGCCGAGGGCGAACGGACGGTCGATCACGGCGACATCTACGACGAGATTTTCCAGTATGCCCGTCTGGGACTGGCCGAGCAGGGCGTCTCGGAGACCCGCATTGACGAGTACCTCGACCCAATTGAAGCCCGATACGACGCCGGGATGACCCCAAGCGACTGGAAAATCGCCCGCGTCCGTGAATCCCTCGACAGCGGCGACGACCTCTCGACAGCCATCAAGTCGATGCAGCGGGACTACATCGATGCGACTCGCGAACACCACTCCTTCGACGAGTGGCTGTAAGCGGCCAGTCAGCGGCGGCAGTGGGTCGGGGCTGCCCTGCCGGATGGCGGGTATTTATTCGGGTGACGCCGTTATATGTGGGTGATGGTATCCACTGGAGACACAGCGCCGGACATCTCGGCGACAATCGCGAACGGTGAGGTAGAGGCCTTCGAACTGAGCGACCACCTTGGCGACGGACCGGTCGTGCTCGCCTTCTTCCCGGGCGCGTTTACGCCGCCGTGTTCCAACGAGATGGTCGCCCTGCAGGACCACCTCGGTGACTTCCACGACGCCGGGGCGACGGTGCTCGGTCTCAGCGCCGACTCGGCGTTCTCGCTGAACTCCTTCCGCGACGAACACGGTCTGGAGTTCGACCTGGTCAGCGACATGGGCCGGTCGGCGATTCAGGACTACGACCTCGAAATTGATATCGAAGACCTCGGGCTGCTCGGCGTCGCCAACCGCGCCGTGTTCGTCGTCGACGACGACGGCGAGGTCGCCTACAGCTGGGTCGCCGACGACCCGACCAACGAGCCGGACTACGAAGAGCTGCTGGACGCCGTCGAATCGGCGTAAGCAGGTCACAAACCGCCACCTGATTTTTTATTTCCTGTCCTAGCGTTACGCATCTCGCGTCCGTCGGGTGCCCGTTCCGGCCGACATCCCGGTCAGATCGAACACGTCGCCCTCCAACGGCACCCCGCTGTAGGGGTCTGACGCCAGCAGAAGCGCCCCGTCGAGGTCGACGTAGTCGACGAGCGGTGCAAGGTGGGCCGCAGCGGCGATGCTGGCGTTGGACTCGACCATACAGCCGAGCATCAGATCGAGATCATGGGCCGTAGCGGCGTTGAGAAGCCGCATTGCGGGCCGGAGGCCGCCGCATTTGACCAGTTTGGCGTTGACGATGTCACAGGCATCGGCGACCCGCGGCACGTCCGACGCAGTCACACAGGATTCGTCGGCGGCGACGGGAATCCCAGTCGCGTCGGTCACACGGCGGAGGCCGTCGATGTCGTCGGCCTCGACCGGCTGTTCCAGCATCGTCACGCCAGCGTCGGCAAGCCAGTCCGCCTTGTCGATGGCCTCCTGTACGGTCCAAGCGGCGTTGGCGTCAACCCGTATCTCGGCGTCGGGGACAGCGTCTCGAACCGCGTCCAGCCGCGCCCGGTCGTCGTCAGTCCCGAGTTTGACCTTCAGATGGCCGAAGCCGCTGGCCGCTGCCCCGCTGGCTTTCTCGGCCATCCGTTCGGGCGAGTCGATGCCGACTGTGTAGGTAGTCGGTGGGACCGCATCGGGGTCAAGGCCCCACCGGCGGTACAGCGGCAGATTTAATTGCCGAGCGGCGAGGTCGTGGACGGCGATAGAGAGTGCCATCCGGGCGGCAGGCTGGTCCGGCGCTTGCTCGTCGAGTTCCTGCTCGATTCGCTGCTGGGCGTGTGGGTCGCCGATTCGGTCGACGACCTCACAGAGTGATGGCAGCGTTTCGGCCACCGACGCCGCGCTCTCGTTGTAGTATGCCGACGGCGTGACAGCCCCGATGCCTGTGGTTTCCTCGCGGGTGAGTTCGACCACGACGGTCTCGCTCGTCTCGCTTGTCTCTCGTGAGATGCCGAACGGGTTCGACAGCGGCAGGTCGTAGCGGTCGACGCGCCAGTTCATAGGATAGCGTCTAGTACCTCCTCGGGAACGCCATGGCGGACTGGGTCAGTCGCCGGTGCGCCCAGCGCGTCGCTGTACCCTGTGACAGCATTCGCGGCCGCGTCGTCGTCGAGGTGGTGCGTGTTCAGCATCCCCGCGACGACTGATGCGTCCGAGATAGGGGCGGCGAGGCGCTCGTAAATGTCGACGTACTCGGAGAGCGGCGGAATGGCGAACGACTCGTAGCCGTGGATGGCCTCGCGGCCGGCTTCGTGGCACATAACGAGCGCATCCGGGACCGACCCGTGGAGGATGCTCGTCGTCACGCCCGAGTAGGCCGGATGGGCCAGTGCGCCCTGACCTTCGACCACGAGGAGGTCCGCTGCCTGCGCCTCTTGGACCAGCCGTTCCACCGCGCCAGCGGCGTAGTCGGCGATGACGCGGTCGACGACGATACCCCGGCCGGTGATTGCGATGCCGGTCTGTCCGGTCGGGACGACAGCGGCGTCGAGGCCGCGTTCCCGCGCCGCGTCGCGGATTTCGAAGGATGCCGTCATCTTCCCCGTCGAACAGTCGGTGCCGACAGTCGTGACGACCGTCGCGTCGACGTCGCCGGCAGTGCCCGCCGCCACGGTCAGGTCCGCTGGCGGCTTGCGGAGGTCGTGGAGTTCGGCGTCGTGTTCCGCGGCGAGGCGGGCGAACTCTTCGTCGTCGGCCAGAAAGTCGTGCAGTCCAGCGTACACGTCACAGCCGCGTTTCAGTGCCGTGCGTACGTCTTCGCGCCAGGACTCGTCGAACTCCCCGCCGATAGGTGAGATGCCGATGACGAGCGCGTCGACGTCGGGCACGTCGGCCATCGACGCGACGATTGGAGCGTCCTGTACGTCCGGGAGCGCGTCGTGGACGCGCTGTCCGGCCCGTTCGCGGTCGACGAGCGCTCGTACGTCGCGGTCACCGTACCGCAACAGCCCGACGGCTGTCTTGGCCCGGTCGGGGAACGCTTCGTGTGTTAAGATGGCTACGGCCATAGCCGGACAGAATCGCCGCCCTGCGAAAAAGCTACGGAACCGGCACCGACGGAGATGGGATGGACGGGCCCGAACTACGGCACGCGCAACCGAACAGTCCACAGCGACCGGACGGCATCGTCGAGCGCCTCGTCGGGCTCGCCGGTCGCGTCGACCGGCTTCGTCGCCGCCGCGAGGTCTTCGAACTCGTGGATGACCGACCCCTCGCCGACGACGTACAGCCGGTCGGGCGACACCGCCTCGATAGCGGCCCGACAGCGGTCGAGGTGGGAGTCGATCTGCTGGTCGCGGAGTCGCTCGAACCGGCTCTGTGAGAAGCCGCCCTTGGAGTGTTGGCTCTTGAGCTCCGAGTCGAAGCCGTGGAAGGCAGTCTGCTCCCGGCCGTCGTACTCGCCCAGCGCGAACAGGTCTGAGCGGACCAGCGCGACGACGTGCTCGCCGGTCGGTTCGAACCACGACCGGTCCAGCCGAACGGCGTCGCCCCACTCGGCGAACGGCGACGGCGGCGCTGGGACGGACAGACAGGCCGACAGGAGGCCGGTGTCGTCGGTGACCGCGAGGCACGGCGCGGCACTTGCGACCAGCGACGCGCGGTCGCCAAAGGCGTTCTGGACCGGGCCGGGCAGGGAGCGCTCCGCGTCGACGTAGGCTGTGAACACGCCCTCCGGCTCCGTCTCGAAGGACTCCAGCCGGTCGAGGACTTCACTCAGACGTGCCCGACTGAGCGTCTCCTCGGCTCGGAACGTCGATTCTCCCTCCTCGTTTTGCAGGCGTTCGACTCGGTCCTAGAGTTCGACGATGCGGTCCTCCAGCCGATTGACCTCGGCCTCGGCCCGCTGGCGCTCGGTCGCTGCGTCGGCGCGGCGCTCCTTCTCGGCGTCGAGCTGTCGTTCGAGGTGGTGGTTCTCCTCCTCGAGTTCGGCCACCTGCTCCTTCAGCGACGCTCGTCCCAGCAACCGGTCAAGCATCGACTGAATGGCAGACGGGGACAGGCTTAAAAGTGACTTCCCGGGCCGCCACTGCATCGAAGCGTTACCGATCAGTCCGGCTGTTCGTCGTGGTCTCCCAACGAGGAGATGATGAGCCGCCTGATGCCGCGTCGAAGGAGACCGCCGGCCGCAGGCTGAGAGATATCCAGGTCGGCGGCAACATCGCCGAGAGTTGCGTTCCGCGGCTCTTCGAAATACCCCGTTTCGAGGGCGACGAGGAGCGCCTCCCGCTGGCTGTCGGTCAGCCCTGCGTCCGTGTTCCCCAGACTCGCGTACTCGTTCACACGCAACAGGTCGATGTCGATGTCGTTCTCCTGTGCGTAGTCCCAGAGACGAGCGAGAGCCGTCCGTTCGGGCATCCATATCGTCAGTATCCACGCGCTCCCGTCGTTTTCCATGTCAAGGATAACCCCGTTTGCGGCGGAGATTACGGGCGAAAGTATCTTCGCTTCGTCCGTGTACTCGAAGCTGTAGATGGCTTCGCCGGCTCTGGTTTCGATGACGCGTTCGAATTCACCGATAGTGCTGTCGTTCCGTAATCCGTCCTCGAACTGCTGGAAGTCGGACGATTCGATGTGGTAAAAGAACTTGCCCGATGTCGGGTCCGTGCCCGCCTCAGACACGGACCTGACTGTTGAGCCCGGGTCGTGGGTTACGGTCTCTGTGAGTACGATGTCGGGATGCTCGACCCGGATAACCGCCTTGATATCAGTCATGTGTCTGTAGAGTGGTGTGAGTGGCCCAGCGCGTGTTATCACGATGTCTGATGGAGACGCCCGGCAGGAATCTGTCTCAAATGCCTGGTGTTGGTAGAGAGTGGTGGTGCGGGAGTTTAACTGGGTCGGTTGAGCTGAGCCAGCGGGTCCTCGCACGGCGATGTCGCCGGCTCAGACGCGATGGTTGAACAGCAAGGCCCAGAGACGGTCAGGCCAGCTGGCTTCACTCGACGGGGATACCCCGGCGGGAAGGTAGAATTTGGATTCAGCAGCGCGATCCCGCTCCGCAGCGTGCTTTCGCTGTGACATACAGGCAAACAGAGGCTCCCGAGCCCCATTGGTCTGTAGCTTAAGCGTATAACCTACTTATTACACGTTTCATGAGTCCGATTCGCCCGGTGGCCAGTGAAAACGGAATAGCGTGGGTTTCAACCGCTCAGACGGCAGTGTCTGGGAGTGTCGGCGTTCCCTCCGAGATAGAGAGCAGTTGTGCGGCGTGGTCCGCTTTCGCCAGAAATACTTCTTCGAGGCTTGGCGGGTTCCGGACGTTGGCGTCTTCGAGCATCGATTCGGGAACGACGAGTGTGTCCGCTGGGACCTGTTCGTCCCCGTGGACGGCGAAGTGCTGGGAGCCGAGTTTCATTACCAGCGGATAGTCTGTGCGTTCGACTCCCTCGCCAGAGGCATACAACTGTTCGTTCACTCGTTCGTGCTGCTCGCGACACATCGCGGCCGCCGCGTCATCTCTCGGTTCGACGTAGAGGCGGCCGAGGTAGTATCCCCGCGAAAACTGTTCGAACATCGGTGCAACTGTATGTGTGCTATTCACATACATAAGTGTTCGCCGGCAACCTTTTGCCGCCGTGCAAACAGCGCGAACTCACAGTCGGTGACCCGATGCCAGCTCCCGTCCGACAGGGCTATCCCGCGAGCGGTCCCGAATCAATCCATGAGCGAGCAGCGGGGGCCGTTGCCACGTCGGTACGCGCGGTACTATCTGGAACAGACACCGAGTCTCGTGTGGCTGCTGGTCGTCAATGCTGTCGCGATGCTCGTCGGTATCCGGTATTACGTCGAGACAATGCCCGAGGTGTCGACGTTTCTCTGGCCGCTGTACGCAGATTCACCGGCCGCACTATTCCTGATGACGCTGTCGGTGGCGACTCTCCTGCCGTTTCTTGGTAGGTCGCTCGACGAGGTCCCGCTGACGGTGCCACTCGCGTACCTCCACACTATTGCGCTGGTCTGGCTGGTCAAGATGGGGCTGTGGACCGTCGTGGCGTTAAACATCGGCTTCGACGCCTACTTCCCCGCCCCGTGGGCGTATTTCGGCATCATCGTCACCCACCTCGGCTTCGTCGCCGAGGGGCTGTTAGTTCCCCACTACGCCCGGACGACGAGAGGCGCACTCGCGACTGCACTGGTGCTGGCACTCGGTAACGACGTGCTCGATTACGGCTTCGGCTATCATCCGCCGCTCCGATACGACCCAGAACTCGTGTTACCGCTCGCCACCGTCGCACTATCGGTGCTGTCGGTGGTAATCGCCTGGCGGCTGCTGCCGATGGAAGAGCCGACGCAAAAGGCATCTTAAACACTCTTGGACTATTTGCGGTTGTTTCAGGAATCTGTGAACAGCACGAACGAAGGCGTTTCTTTTTGATGTGGGAGGGCCGAAGTAGGGATAGGAATGAGCCCACGCCAGGCCACGCTCCTCACAGTGCTGGTCTTCGTCGTGGCTGTCGCTATCGGCCTCCCGGCCGTGACAGCACAGGAGACCACGACGGAGACAGTGGCCACGCAGAACGACTCTGCCAGCGGAATGGGAACGCAGCTCACGGCGTTCCTCCAGTCGAACGCCGCCGCCACGAACGACACAGTCGAGAACGGAATGTGGCGGTCGGCATACAACCAATCGAACGGTACTGGACGAGCCGAGCTCGTCACAGAGCGAGCTGGCTCGCTCGAACGCCGACTGGAACGGCTACAGGAGCGCAACACCACGCTCGAACAGCGATACGAGAACGGAAGCATCAGTGAGCAGGCCTACGTGGCCCAGCGAAGCCGACTCGTCACGGAGATCGAAGGGCTGCAAACCGCCATCAACGACACTGACACGGCTGCCGAACAGACCGGCGTGGACGACACCGCGCTGGAGCGACTGAAGCAGAACGCCAGCAAGCTTTCCGGCCAGCAGGTCTCGTCGATTGCGCGCGGCATCGCCGGACCGCCGGATACCGCCGGCCCAGGTGAGCAGGGCCCACCGGACGACGCCCCAGTCAATCGGACTGACCAGGGGCCGCCCGACGACGGTGGGGTCAATCAGAGCGAACGAGGACCACCAGCGAATACGTCCGAACGGGGTGCGAACGAAAGCGAACGGGGACCGCCCGATGATGCCCCCGGGCAACAGGGAAACGAGAGCGACCGAGAGCCACCGGATAACGCGCCCGACGACAGCGAAAACGAAACCGGCGAGTCCGACGGCGAGAACCAGGGAGCGGGGAACGGGCCTGAGCAGGGTGAACGAGGCACCGACAACGCGGACCGCGATGAATCCGGTACTGAAAGCGGTGACAGCGAGGGAAACGGGGACGAGAGCGATAGCAGTGACGATACCGCCGGAGACGACACCGGTTCAGATGACGCTCCTGATGACGATGACGCCGGGGACTCAGGCGACACGACGGATTCTGACGACGCCTCTGACAGCGACGACGCTTCTGACAGCGACGACGCCTCTGACAGTGACGATGGCTCCGACGACGCCTCTGACAGTGACGATGGCTCCGACGACGCCTCTGACAGTGACGATGGCTCCGACGACACTTCCGATGGAGACAACGATAACGCGGATGACGGAGGAAATCAGGGAAATGACGACGGCCAGGGAAACGGTGGCGGACAGGGTGGTAATGGCGGCAGCGGCCAGGGGAACGGGAACAGCGGGTCACAGAGCACGTCGTAGCTCTACCAGCTAGCGTAGCTGGGTGACGCGTGAGCAAACCACCCGACGAGAGTCATGCTTTTGAACCGTGACCCGCTACCTACGTATCGATGGACTCCGCCGAGCTACTCAATCTCCTTGGAAACGCCAACCGCCGGCGGATTCTCAAACTACTCGCACACAAACCCTGCTACGTCACCGAAATCAGCGAGTACATCGGCGTCAGTCCGAAAGCGGTCATCGACCACCTTCAGAAGCTCGAAGACGCCGGCCTCGTCGACTCCCGAACGGATGACCAGCGCCGGAAATACTTCTCTATCGCCCGGAATCTCCGACTGGAGGTCCGTGTTTCTCCCTACGAGTTCGGTACCAAGAGCGCCTATCCGGCAAACCCCGAGTTCGAGATGCCCTCCTGCCGCCATCTCTCGATAGACGTGGGGGCCGAGTCCGACGGGGACTTTCGCGACTTAGCGCGGGAACTGGAGCACCTCCAGCAGCTAGAGAACGAACTGTCGCTGGCCCAGCGATGGGTGCAAGCCCGCATGACCGATGTCCGGGACCGCATCGACTCCGGCTTCGAGAACGGCGACGGACGACTGTACGCAGAACTGGTCAGTGGGCTCGCAAACGGTATTGATACTGTTCCGGCACTGGCCCGAGAGATCGAGGCCCCGCCTGAAATCGTCGAGGAAGCGCTCACGCGGCTTGCGGAGGACGACGTGGTCGAACGGACCGACGAGGGCTGGGAAATCGTCTGAGCGAGCCGGTGTTTCAGAGAGCGGACCGTCTCAGTCCGCCTTCGAACCGTACGAACTCGGAACCTCGACAGACAGCTGTTCCGAGAGCAGGTACGTCACAGACCCGACAGCGACCAGTCCGATCGGGAGTGCGATGTACGCCGGGACGCCGTAGCCAGCCATCAGGAACAGCCCAGTTGCGACGATACCGGCCAGCACTGCGTAGGGAATCTGGGTGTTCACGTGGTCGACGTGGTCGCTCGCGGCGAACATACTCGACATCACCGTCGTGTCGGAGATGGGCGAGCAGTGGTCGCCGAACAGCGCGCCGGTCAGAATCGCAGCGATGGCCGGTGCCAGCGGTGCGCCGAGCGCGTGTCCGAGCGGGATCGCGACCGGGAACAGGATACCCATCGTCCCCCATGACGTGCCGATGCTGAAGCTGATTATGACGGCGCTGAGGAAGACAATGGCGGGCAGCATCCCGGCCGTGATGATCCCCTCACTGATTGCGACAACGTAGGGACCGACGCCGAGTGCCTGGCTCACAGCACCGATAGACCACGCGAGCGAGAGCACCGCGACGGGGAACATCACCATTTTGAACCCCTCGAAGATGGCGTCGCTCACTTCGTCGACCGCGATGCGTGCGTGCCCGACCAGAATTGTCAGAATGACAAGACAGGCCGAGAACGAGGCCCAGACGATGGCGTCCGCAGTGGCCGCGTTCGACAGTGCATCGGTGAGACTGCGCCCGGCGAATCCGCCGCCGGAGTAATACAGCGAGAACCCGGTCACCCCCACGAGTGCGGCGATCGGCGCAGCGAAGTACCACCACCGCGGGTCGACGTGGTCGGGCGTCACGATATCGTCCTCCTGCGTTTCCATCAGCGGGTCCGCATTGTCGCCGAGGACTTTCCCCTCCTCTCTGGCCCTCCGTTCGGCCTTCGCCATTGGACCGAAGTCCATGTCTGCGATGACGACAATAAAGACCAATGCGAGCGCGAGGAGGCTGTAGAACCGATACGGGATTGATTCGAGGAACAGCAGGAACGCGCTTCGGTCCACCCCGATTGTGTTCAGTTGCTCAGCGATGAGGCCGACCTCGAATCCGAGCCACGTCGAGACGACTGATATCGACGCGGTCGGTGCAGTGGTGGAGTCGAGGATGTACGCCAGCTTCTCGCGACTGATGTCGAACTTATCGGTGATCGGGCGCATAACCGACCCGGTAATCATCGTCGAGGCGTACGAATCGACGAAGATGGTCATTCCCAGTAGTGAGGTCCCAAGCGCCGCCTGCCGGCGGGTCCGAATGCGCTTGACCATCTGTGACGCCAGCGCGTTCATCCCGCCGGAGAGGAAGATCATCCCCAGCATTGCCCCGATGAGGAACGTGAACAGTAGTAGTTTGACGTTGAACGGTTCAGTCACGTTATCCACAACGAACTGGAGGCTTCGAGCGGCTCCGGCCGCCGGATTCCAGCCGACGAGCACCGTCGCACCGATCCAGATGCCTGCAAACAGCGAGAGGAGTACTTGGCGAGTGAACAGCGTCAGTACAATGGCGAGCATCGCCGGAAACAGGCTGATAAGCCCGTATGTCTCTGGTGCCATACGTTCTGTTCCGGGGTTTACATACGAGCGTTATAAGAGTTATCAACTCAGGATACCGTGTATAAACCACTTGTAGATAGGGTACATGTTCAGATCTGTACTCGTATTTTGGACGAATACTCCTATGCTAGCGTTATTCGACGAGACGTAGACAATCAATAACAGGTAATATACTCGTTCAGGTTGCAACCAGAGGCCGTCTGTCCCTCCAGTAACTGGAAGCATTGACCGAAGACAGGAACAGAGTATGTCCGACTGAGACTGCCCGTTATACTCCTTGTAAGATATTAGTCACTTCGAGAGGGTATGACTCTTCACAGACTTACATTCGACAGTATGAAATATTCCAGATAGCCGACACGGCCGTGACATACAGCGCAACGGGTCAGGCCAGCCTGATCGCATCACGGACCGGAATCAGTCGTCGGAAGAGCTACAGGTCTTTCGTCAGCCCGCTACGGAGGTCACGGCCGAAGTGATGGCCGACGAGCGCGAGCACAAGGCCGACACCGCCGGCGATAGCGAACAGTCTGGTACCGTTCAGTCCCGCAGCGAGCTGTGGGAGGAGAGATAGAACGGCCGTCGCGCCGCCGCTGACACCGCCTGCCAGCCCCAGTTCGACGTATCGGCGTTCGCTGGCGAGCAGTCCGTAGACGAACCCACCAAGCAGGATGCCGACCAGTTCCGTAAACGGCACGAGCGGTATCAGCCCGCCGAGGACCATCCCGCCACCGACCGCTCCGAAGGCGAACAACAGCGCCCGAAGTGAAAAGTAGCTCCCGGACTCTGTCGTTGACGCCTCGGCGGCAGACGACCCCACGTCGTGCGATTCCCCGACAGCGACATCGCTTTCGACCGACTCCGTCGTGCCGACATCGACGCCGAGGTCACCGTCCGACTGCGTGTCCGCGTCGCGGGTCCGTTCCTCGGTTCGTTCGGCCATACAGAGTATCGGACGGCGAGTCGTATGGTCCTTGTGGGGCCCGCCAACAATCAGGGAGCTGGTGGTGTGTCGCTCAGATACCGAGCCACTCGTCGTTGCGCACCGAGTAATCGTTCGACCGGCAGAACTTCGCCGCCTGTCGGCGGACATCGCGGGACCCCGGGAGCTTCTCTTTCTCGTGGATGCGCTCGATAATCCAGTCCGCGATAACCCGGATGCCCTCGTCGTCGTCATCCGCGTCGATGGCCTGCAGTTCCCGGAACGTCCGTTCGTAGCCGTCGCGCTGTGAAGCACCGAACGACGCGCTCTGATGCGCATCGGCGGCCTCCACAACGCGTTTCATCGCCCCCGCTATCGTCGGCCGCTGGACCCGCGTCCGGACTTCGGCTGGCGACTCGAAGGACTCGGCCTCCGCATCAGGCAGGAGGTCCGCGACAGTGTACGTCCCTTCAGTGGATTCAATCTCGTGGTCGCCAACCGTTGCGACCACGTCAGCCGCTGTCGCCGGGTATTCGAGCGTTTCGAGTTCCGTCTCGAAGTACGCGAGTTCCGTCGGGTCGACCGGCGGCTCGGGTTCGTCCGCGCGCGAAAGCTCCTCAGCGATGGCACGCTCCCGCTGGCGGCGCTCCTCGTTTCGGGCCTGGGCTTCGCGGCCGTTCTTGTTGTCTGCCATACTTGTTAGATGAGTGTCGAGTGGGATAACAGTGTGGTCTGGTCGCGTCTGTAACCCACAGTAACGGACGGAGATGTCCCAGACCAGGGCCGTGGCGGACACCCACCCTCGACCGCTCGTCATGTCCGGCGCGTGACCGAGGGCGCTCGCCGAAACGAGTGGGTTCAAGTCCCACCGGTGGAAAGTGCCGCGCATGAACGCAGGCGACCGGGTCCGCGTCGAGCGCGCGGCCCAGACATACGAGGGCGTGTTGCTCCCATCGAGTACGCCCGAGCACCTCGTCGTCAAACTCGACGGCGGGTACAACGTCGGTATCGACCGCGAGGACGCATCCGTCGACGTGCTTGAATCGGACGTGTACGACGTCGAGAGCGCACAGGACGAACAGAGCCAGTCGGCAATCGAATTTGACGACGACCTCCCGACGGTCTCGCTTATCTCCACTGGCGGAACCATCGCCTCGACGGTCGACTACCGGACCGGGGCAGTGACGGCCCAGTTCGACGCCGAGGATGTACTACGAGCGGTTCCGGACCTCGCCGGCATGGCGAACTACCGCGGCCGCGTCGTCGCTAACATCCTCTCGGAGAACATGACTCCGGCTGTCTGGCAGGACCTCGCGAAGGCAGTTCACGAGGAAATCGAGAACGGGGCAGACGGCATCGTCGTCATGCACGGCACCGACACGATGCAGTACTCCGCCTCGGCGCTGTCGTTCATGCTCGATACGCCGGTCCCTATCGTGTTTACGGGAAGCCAGCGCTCGGCGGACCGCCCGTCCTCGGACAACGTGATGAACGCGGTCTCGGCTGTCGAGGCCGCTACAAGCGATTGTGCGGAGGTGCTGGTCTGTATGCACGCCGATGAGTCCGACGACCGCTGTGCGCTCCACCGCGGCACCCGCGTCCGGAAGAACCACACCTCGCGCCGAGACGCCTTCGAGACGGTCGGCGCGAAGCCGCTTGGCGAGGTCGACTACGACATCGACGGTGAGAGCACGGTTACGTTCCACCGCGAATACACCGAGCGGGACGCCGCCGATCTGGCGCTGCACGACAACATTGAAACCGACGTGGAACTCCTGAAGTTCTCGCCGGGAATGGACCCGTCGCTGCTCGAAGTCGCCGCCGAGGACAGCGACGGCATCGTCATCGAGGGGACGGGGCTTGGCCACGTTAACACCGACTGGATCGGGACCATCGAGGAACTGGACATCCCGGTCGTCATGACCAGCCAGTGCCTCGAAGGCCGGGTCTGTGACCGGGTCTACGACACCGGACGGGACCTGCTCGACGCCGGTGTCACTGAGGGCGAGGATATGCTCCCCGGCACAGCGAAGGTCAAGCTCATGTGGGCGCTGGCAAACAGCGACGACGTGGCTGATACGATGCAAGAGCCCCTTGCCGGCGAGATTCAGCAGCGCTCGACGCCCTGGTTGTAGCACCGGGACCGACTCGGTGACACAGTCACGGTACAGACAGCGACCCCGTCACCGGAGCGGCTCTTTTTTATCGTCGCAGGCGAGTCTCACAGTATGTCGCCGACTGTTCGGACGGCTCGTCACGACGACTACGACGATATCGTCGACATGACCAGCGATGTCTGGGCCGACCGCGCGATGGCTGATTACATCCCCGACGTGTTCCGCGATTGGGTCGACGACGACGGCGCGGCCCGGAAAACCCTCGTCGCCGACGTTGGCGGCCACGCCGTCGGCATCGCGCAGGCCGTCTTACTCACCGAGACCGAGGCATGGTTTCAGGGGATGCGTGTCGACTCGGAGCACCGGGGGAAGGGGCTCGGGTCGCTGCTGACGGACCACCTCATCAAATGGGCGGCCGACGCCGGCGCGTCAGTCGGTCGAAGCATGGTGTTTTCCTGGAACGAGGCGGGGCTCGGCCAGTCGCTGGCTGCCGGCTTCGAAGCGGTCACGTCGTTTCGCTGGGTACACCCCGATCCGGCCGACGTGACGCCCGAGATGACTGTCAGAAACGACCCCGCGACGGCGTGGCGCTACTGGCAGGGGAGCGACGGCCGAGACGCTCTCTCAGGACTCGCGCTCGACAGCGGAGAGAGCTGGGCGCTCTCGACGCTGACGCAGGAAACGCTCGACCGGCTGGCGGCTGAGCAGGCGGTTCTGACCGTCGGCGAGAAGCCACAGGGGATGGCGTGTCGGGTCCGGACGACCGAGTCTGACGGCGAACAGCTCGCGGAGTACGCGGTCGGGGTATGGCGTGATGTCGCCGCTGCACAGTCATTATTCACTGCGATAGCCGCCGATGCGGCGACGCTCGGCGTCGACGCGACACGGGTCCTCATCCCCGAGACACCGCGCCACGTGGCCCAGGCCGCGTACGCCGGCGGAGACGTCAGTGAGTGTCCGGACTACGTGTTCGAGATCCGCGACCTCCGAGAGTTATCATAGGCGATAACGCGGACACAACACTCATTCAAAGACTTGCCATACAATGGGTAGATGAATCTAATCGGGAGCTCTCCTGCATTTCTCGCGTACGCAGCGGTATACGCCTTCGCGGCAGTCGGATGCGGTGTCGGGCTCTACAGAGCGGCCCGCATGGAAGACCCCGATACCCGTCGCGGGATGGTCGGACTCCTCCTCTGTAGCGGTGGCTGGGCGGCGCTGGAACTCGGCTTCCTGATCACGCCCGGGACGCTCGGATACGCGTTCTACCTCGGTAGCCTCATCGTCGGTCTCGCAACGGTCGGTGCGTGGCTGTACTTTTGCTCGGCGTACACCGGACGGGCATTCCACCGGAACAGGTCGTACCGCGGGGTCGCTGTGGGCGCGTACATCGGTATCGTCGTCATAAAGCTGACCAATCCGTTTCACGGGCTCTACTTCGCCACGCAGTTCGTCGCCGAGCCGTTCCCGCACCTGGCAATCACGCACGGCGTGTTTCACTGGGTAGTGACGGGGCTCTCCTACGCGCTCGTCACCGTCGGCTTCTTTATGCTGTTCGAACTGTTCCTCGAAGCGGACTACGACACCCGTCCGCTCGGCGTTCTTGTCGGCGTCACGGCGCTCCCAGCGGTGCTTGACGTCATCGGGTACACCAGCGACCTCCTGCTCGACATCAACCACGAACCGCTCGGCGTCGCACTGTTCGCGCTCGGTGTCCTCTACGTGTACGATGAGGCGTTTCTCGCCGTACAGCTGACCGATGGCGTCGACGAGGCAGTCGTGTATCTCGACGATGACGGCTATATCAAGGAGTCGAACGGCGAGGCACAGCAGCTCTTTCCGGCGCTATCTGGGAGCCGCGGGCAGCAGCTTGAGACGGTTCTGCCGGCCGTCACAGAGATACTCCAGACGGACGAGCAGATTCTCGAACGAAACCGAGGTGGCGGCGCGGAGTACTACCTCATCAGCGACACTTCGTTTTCGCTGGGACAGGTGGATATCGGTCGGATGCTCGTGTTCACTGACGTGACCGAAAGCGAGCGGCGTCGCCGCGAACTGGCCCGGCAAAACGAGCAGCTGGAGGGGTTCGCAACTGCAATCAGGCACGAATTGCTGAACACGCTCCAGATAATCACCGGTCGCGTCTCCGCCGCCGGCGACGCCCTGAACCGTGGAGACGTCAATCTAGCGAAGGAATCCCTCCAGTCAACGTCTGAGACGGCCGAGCGAATGTCCGAAATCGTCGACGGACTCGCGACGCTAGCTCGACATGGACAGACAATTGACGAAACGATGCCTGTCGACCTCCAGCCAGTCGTCGACGGAGCCTGGGACCGTACCGACACCGACGGCCTCACGATGGCAGCCGACGTTGACGGACAGGTTATCGCCGACCCGACGCGCCTGCGGGACCTCTTCGAGAGCGGGTTCAGGTTCGCGGCACACAACGACGCGTCGGCGGTCACCGTTTCCCGGGAAGCTGACGAAATTGTCATCACCGATGACGGGAATCCAACGGGGGAGACAGCATCAGAGACGTTCTTCGAGTACGGCGGTGCGATGCCGGACGCCGAAGCCGGGATGACGCTGCCGAACCTGCGGATGCTCGCCCGGACCCACGGCTGGGACGTGACCCTCGATACCGAGTATCAGGACGGCGTCCGAATCGTCATCTCGAACGTGACGGTTGCGGGATCACTGGAAAGCTGATCTGGCCGCCGGTCCGTATCAGCCGCCGCTGACCGGCGGAAACAACGCAAGTTCTGTCTCTTCATCGACTGCCGTCGCCAGCCCATCGCCGGCGGCGAAGGGGTCTTCGCCGTCGACGAGCACCCGGATGTGGTCGGCCAACTCCTCGTTCTCGTCCAGCACCTCCTCGGCGAGCGCCGGTCGCGCCGCGAGCAGCGCATTGAGCGCTGTTCCGACCGTGGCGTCCCCCTCGATATCGACAGTGACCGACTGTCCGTCGGCCGCGTCTCGGAGGTGTGCGAACAGTTTCCACTCCATAGCTATGCTCGGAGCGTCCGGCAAAAGAGGGTTCCGGACTGGGGTGTTCCTCCCGGTTCGGACGGGCCGGAGACAGGCGTCTGCGACAGTACCGACATCCACAATTCAGTTTCGGTTCTCTGAATCGTCACCAGCGGTCGGCTCGTCGTCTTCACCGTCTCCCTCGCCGGTCGGCGCTTCGGAATCCATCAAATCGCTGTCGGCAGCAGACGCGTCGTCAGTCTCGCCGATCCGCTCTTCCGGGTCCCACACCTCGACGGTGTCGTCACCGTTGTCCGGGGGGGAGTCGTCGAACGCTTCCGCCGTCAGGTCGTTGCTTGGCTCCTCCGTGTCGACGTTCCGGAGCGCCTCCAGGGGGTCGTCATCGGGAGGCTCGTCACCAGTCTCGGTTGTCCTCTCGGCAGCGTCAACATCAGCTAGCTCAGACTCACCCGCCTCATCCGCAACAGCGGTGTCTGCCGACTCGTCGGCGGTGGCGGTGTCATCCGTGGTCGTGTCCGTGTCGGCGTTGGTCGTGTCATCGGTAGCAGTCTCGACCGCGTCGACATCCGTAGCGCTGTCGTCAGCCGAGCCATCAGTTGTGTCTGCCGCTGCTCCCGCCGTCCCGTCAGTCTGCTCTGTCAGGTCAGCAGTATCAGACGCGGTTGACTGGCCCTCCTCGTCGCCAGCGTCGTCTTCCAGCTCGTCCGCCACAGCCGCTGTCGCGGCCGTTTCGCCTGTTCCGTCCGTGGCTTGCTCCAGCCGCCGCAATGCGTCCGGTGTCGCGATTGCGTAGATTGTATCACCGGCCGCGAGAACGCGTTCGCGGGACGGGATTGTCTCCGGCGCTGTGTCGTCGCGGGTAATCGCGACCACCGAGACCGCCAGACTGCCGACTGGCGCGCCGTCGAGCGTGCTCCCTGATTCGACGGTGGCCGTACCCATTGTCTCGTCGGCCGCCCGGAGCAGCGAGGCGAACTCGCGGTCGGAGCGGTCCTGTACCGGGAGCGTAACGAGCTTGTACTGCGTTTGCGGGTCGAGTTTCGGCGTGTCGGCGGCGTCGATAGCGACCGTTACCACGTCGTCGGCGACGCCGCGGAGTTCACCGGTGAGCACGCGTTTCGATGGCGCTTGCTCCCATACCTGCACGAGGTCGCCGGCGCTTGCAGCATGAGCCGGATCGGCCTGAATTGCAACGGCGTTCGTCGAGGGTGGCAACGTCGGACCGATACCGGCCGCCCGCGAGCCGACAGCGAGGTAGTCGACAGTGCCGTCGTCGGCCAGTTCCACGTCCACGTGGCCGACGCCGTAGTCCGTCTTGAGCCGGCCGACCAGTCGGTCGCGGAGTTCGTCTTTCGTCAGGCGACGCGGGAAGAGAAAGCGGCGGTTCGCGAGCGTCTCTTTTGTCTCGTCGGGCATCGGATCGTAGCCAATGATGTCGTCGATATCGTCCGGGAGGCGAACCGACGTGACGCGGCCGACGGTCTGGACGATCTCGCTCACGTCGGCGTCGATGTTTCGACCACCGGTTGCGGCAAAGAGGTCGACACCCAGCCGGTCCCCGATGCGCATCCCGCCGTAAGCCCCGACGCCGCCAGCGAGGAACGCGGCGAGGTTCAACAGGACTACCCCGGCTGCCAGTACGTCATCGTCACCGAGGATGACCTCGCTGAGCGCCGTGGTCGCGCCGATGACGAGGACGACCGCGGTCAGGCCGAACAAGAGCGCCAGCCCGGTCTGAATCCGTTCGCGGACGTACCAGCGGTAGAAGACGGCGATAGCGCCCGCCGGCGTCGCAGCGAGGACTGCAATCGCGAGGAGCCACACCACTCCTTCGACCAGCGACTGTGATACTGACCCCAGCTGCAGGTTCTCACCGACCTGGGCAAGCAATGTCGGACCGGGCGGTGTCATGCGACCGCCTCCACGAAGGCATCAAGGTCAGCACGGCGGCCAATCGCGTACAGTTCGTCGCCCGCCTCGACGGCCGCGTCGCCGCGTGGCGCGACCTGCCAGCCGTCCGGCGTCCGGATGGCGACGATAGCAACGTCGTAGGTCTCCCGAACGTGGGCGTCCCGGAGCGTCGCCCCGTCGAGCGGACCGTCGGCCCGGACCGTGAGTCGGCGGAACCGGCTGCCGGCCCGTCGGAGCAGGGAGACGAGTTCGTACTCCCGGTGTGTCCCGCGGGGTTCGACCACGACCTTCGGCCGGGCTGACCGCAGGAGCGGTTGCACGTCGGTCCGAGTCACGGCGACCGTGAGTCGGCCCTCACCGCCGTCGGTCGTCGGTGCCTGAACCGGCGTCGGAGGCGCTTCTGTGTCGGCGATTTCGGGCTCTGTCGGCGTCTCAGCAGGTGTCTCGTCAGCCGACGGCGTCGACCGCGCACTCACCACGGTCCCCCGAACCTGTGCATCCTCAGTTAGTACCGTCACCTCGTCGTTACGGGCCAGGCCGGTCGGCAGCAAGGCGTCCACCGAGACGGCATGGCGGTTGTCGCCGACACGCTTCGACAGCCCCGAAAACGGCGGCGCAGCGACGACCGTCGCTCGCCCCTGCTCGTCGATTGAGACCGCGGCGTCGCCGAGGTCGAACTCCGATTTCAGGCGTTCCTCCATCCGGCGTTCGAGCTCGCCGATGCGGAGGTCAGCCGGGAACCGCCACTCCTCACTCCGAATTTCGGCCCGAAGTGACTCCGACAGCGGCGGATACCCCTCCATGTCGGCCACGTCGCCGACCACGCGGATACGGACCTCGTCGCGGCCGCCGACAAATTCGACCACGTCCGCGGAGAGTTTCTTCTCGCGCAGCCCCTTCAGCGAGAGCCGCTTCGGAAACTCCGCGCCGAGCTGGTCACCCTTGCTGTGTGCGTACAGCGACACCATCCCGACGAGGACAATTGCAGTAATGATTCGCTCGGCGTTGGGAGCCTGCGTAATCGACTTGTCCGCCAGTGCCATGAGGCCGCCGCTGACGCCGGCAAGTGCGATTGCCAGCACGACGACACCGAACCCAGGCACGGTAATGCCGGTAAAGTATTTGAAACTGAACCCCAGCGCCCACGACACGAGCGCCGGTATCACTCCCACCAACAGCCCCAGATAGATCCCCATCAACACCTCGACCGGGAGCGAAGCCATGTCCACATCCTGCGTGGCCGGTAGTAAATCGCTTCCGGCCCGCGGACAGTACATTTACACCGACCGCTGTAATCTGGATGGGTATGGACAGGCCGCGAAACTGGTTGGGGGCTCGCACCGCGATCCTGTTGCCGGTGTTGGTGGCGGTGCTGTCGTTCATCACTGGTGTGGTCAACATCAGTGCTGTGTCGATTAGCGGGCCGCTCGGGGACCTGATTCCGCGAAGCATCCAGCGGACAGCCGGGTTCACCGGTGCGCTCACCGGGTTTACGTTGCTCGTCAGCGTCGTCGGGCTTCGCCGTCGGCTGCGGATCGCGTGGTACGCGACCATCGTCTTACTTCCCGTGGCGGCGATTCAGGGTCTGGTACAGAACTCGGCGGTGTCGCTCCCAGTTATTGGCCCAGTGCCGAGTTCAGCGGTGTCGATCCCGCTCGTCGTGCTCTCGCTGGTTTCGCTCCCGGTAATGCTGCTGAACCACCACCGGTTCGACCGGCCAATCGACCTCTCGACGGCGCAACTGGCCGCGGGCGCTGCACTCCTCGGCTCGCTCATGTACGGGACCGCCGGCTCGTACGCGCTCCGCGACGAGTTCACCAACCTTTCGACGGCGACCGATGCGTTCTATTACACGCTGGTCACGGCCAGTACCGTCGGGTACGGCGATATGACCCCACAGAGCCAGCAGGCGAAACTGTTCGGCATGTCGGTGGTCGTCCTCGGGACGGCCAGTTTCGCCATCGCGCTGGGGTCGCTGCTGGGCCCGGCAATCGAGAAGCGGCTTTCGGAGGCACTCGGAAACATGACTGACGCACAACTGGACCTGCTCGAGAACCACGTGCTGGTACTCGGCCACGGCGACCTGACGGAACCGATCATCGAGGAACTGACCGGCGCAATCGATTTCGTGGTCATCACGCCGGACACGGAGACGGCCACGCGGCTCCAACAACGGGACATCGCCGTTCTGACCGCGGACCCGAGCGACGAAGAGCCGATGCAACGGGCCGGTATCGAGGAGGCCGCGGCGGTCGTCGCGGCGACGAACGACGACGCACAGGACGCGCTGGCGATACTGACGGCACAGACGCTCAATCCGGAGGTCAACATCGTCGCCGCGGCGACGGACCGCGAAAACATCGAGAAGCTCCGCCGTGCGGGCGCGGACACGGTCATCAGCCCCGCAGTACTGGGTGGCCACCTTATTGTCCAGTCCGCGCTGGGTCGCAAGGGGATGGAGAACATCGCCGATCACCTGCTCGATGTGAACGACGAGGACGACGCAGATATCTAGGGTCGGCCGCGGTCGACGATAGCGATATCTGTCTCCACCTCTTCCAGTCGTTCGAACGTCGGCGGCGAAATGAACCGCGACGCCTTACTCCGGTCGCGGCTCGCCCCGATCATGACGAGGTCGTACTGCGACGCAGTATCGGACAGAAACGTTTGGATGTCCGTCCGCGGAACCCGCGTCTCGAAGGCACACTCGTACGGTTCGATGAGGTCCGCGAGCATCTCTTCGGCCCGGCGACGGTCCCCGCGGGAGCCGATACACGTTGCGACAGCGACCCGCCCGCTCCGGCCGGCCAGTCGCGTGGCGAAATCGACCATGTTGTGAGCCACGTCGCTGACAGACCGGACAGGGACGATGACGTGTTTCCAGCGGGTCCGGTCGCTCCGTGACCGATGGACGACGATGTCGCTCTTGCTGCGGAACAACCGCTGTAGATACGGCGTTAGCGCTCCGTGTTGGCTCTCATAGGGCGCAACGATGAGGTCGCAGTTCGTTTCGGTCGCGGTCTGCAGCGTCGTCTTCGCCGGTGACCCGTCGTCACTTGCAACGACGACCTGACAGGAGACACCAGTTCGTGTCTCGATTCGGTCGGCGTGGGTCTCAAGCCAGTCGATCTCTGCTTCGAGGTCCGTCTGGTCGGGCGACGCCGGCGCGTTTGCTGGGTCACCGCCGTCGGCGACAGGACGGGTCTGTGCCGATTGCGAGTCCGACCCGTTCTCCGACCGGATGTCGAGCCGTATCGTCTCCCGCATGAGCGACTGTTGGGTCGTGGCGGCGTCGCTGTCCGAAACCATGTCCAACAGGACGACTTTGCCGGCCTCGTGGGCGGCCGCGAGTCGCGCGCCCAGCATCGCCGTCTGGCCCGCCGACTCGCCGCGCATCGGGACGAGGACGTGGTCGTCCCCGGACATCGACTCGTACAGGTACGTCGCCCGCTGCTCGTAGAACTCCTCGCGCCAGACCACAAAGAGGCCGGCCACGAGCGAACTGGCGACGAAAATGCTGGCGACGAACGTCGCTCCCTGGGCCGGTTCGACCAGCAGCGCCAGCAGGGCAGTCGAGTACGACGATGGCTCCTCGATGTCGAGGGGCCACGTGACCACGCCAGTCGCGAAGACAGCGAGGCCGGCACCGAGCGCGGTGACGCCGAACTGGCCGCCTGGGGCCGTGAGGTAGCTGTTCGAGACGGCGAGCGCGCCCAGCCCACAGACCGCACCGATAGTGAGTCCCGCGACGAACCGCTTCGGGTCGGCGTACTTGCTCGTCGGGTCGACAAAGAGCGTGTACGACCCCGCTGCAAGCGGTGGGAACAGCAGGAAACTCAACTGCGGGACGGCGTTCGCCAGCGTCGTCACCAGCACGATAGCTAGCGGAACGAACACCAGCATGGAGAGATGGACGAGGTTTTCGGTTATCTCAGCCCACCGTCTGAAGTCCTGTAGTTCACGGCGCTCGACCCGCCGGAGTCGTCTGGCTGCCCTGTGGAGCCGCTTCCGGAACTGGTCGAGCATACAGAATTGCAGGGGAGATGGTCTGTTAAGCCCTCCGCCGGGAAGCGGCGCGACCGCTCGCTCACACGGGTCCGACAGTCCGACGAGTCGCTCGCAGAAGTCCGGCAGTCCCGACGCCTACAGCGACGTGGTCGCCGTCAGACTGATTTCGATGGCGCGCTCGACGTTGTTCTTGGCTTTCTCGGGGAGTTCCTCGTCCTCGGTTTCGCCCTTCTGTGTCCCCTCGACGAGGTTCCCGTCGACGGTACAGATAGCGCCCGAGCGCAGGCCCTTGCGGCGACACAGCGAGAACAGCGCGGCGGCCTCCATCTCGACAGCCAGTAGACCGGCGGCTTCCCAGTCGTTGATGTACTCGTCAGTTTCGGCGTAGAAGGCGTCGTCCGTGGCGATAGGGCCGACGTGCACGTCCTCGTCGTTCGCCTCGGCGGCGTCGACCAGCGACGAGAGCACGTCATAGTCGGGGACGGCCGGGACAGACTTCGATTCGTAGCGCTGGGACGTTCCCTCGTCCTTGGCCGCGCCGTTAGCGACGACCATGTCACCGATCTCGATGCCTTCCTGAAGTGCCCCGGTCGTGCCGACGCGGATGAGCGTCTCGACGCCAACGGCTTCCAGTTCCTCGACAGCGATTGCCGTCGACGGCGAGCCGATGCCGGTCGAACAGATCGTCAGTTCGCGGCCGTCGTAGGTCGCGTTGACGAGTTTGTACTCGCGGTTCTCCGCGACGACCTCGTGATCGTCACAGAGGCCCGCAATGCGGTCGACGCGCCCGGGGTCGCCCGGTACGAGCGCGATGTCTGTCAGGTCACCCGGTTCGACGAGTAGATGCGGTTGTTTCGCCATACCGGCCAGTCGGACGGAACTATTTAGTAGTCAGTGGATTCCCGTCGGTCACAACAGTGAGGGAGGTCCCCTGAGAGAGAGGACATATGGCAGACGAAATATCGCTGTTCGACAGGCGAATGCGAGGGCCGGCGGGCATCGCTATCGCCGCCGGCGTCGTCCTCGGACTGCTGACCGGTTACACCGTCGGCGCGGGAACGCCGGACGGTCCCTCGTGGACACTCGTCGTCCCGTTCGCGCTGCTTGCCAGCGTATTCCTGTATCTCGGGGCCTACAGAAATCTCTCGAAGCGGGTCGAGGACGCGTAGCTTACAGCCATGTGACGAGCACCGGGATGAACAGCGCGAGGGCCGTGCCGAAAATAAACGCCGTGAGCGCCCACTGTCGGATAACCTCGGCAGCGTCGTTCCGGGCGCTGCCGCCAAAGCGGGGCATGGCAATGCGGGCGAAAAAGTAGTACACGAACGTGGAGACGCCCGAAACACCGAGGAGATGGGGTATCAGCGGGACGCCGTTGAGCGAGAACGCCGTCGGAAGCACGACGGAGAGCCCTGCGACGACCGCGCCGTATAGCAGCGCCGCGACGAGGGCGGTGCCGTGATGCACGGCGACGGCGAGGGGGCGGCTGACTCTGGCCGGATCAGTGCGAGTAAGTCCGGCTCCAGCGACGTACGCCGGCAGATACCCCTCGTCCTGTGTCATCATCGGGATGTTCAACAACAGGCCGACAACCGCGCCGGCGACAACACAGACGAGCGCCCACTGCGAGAGGAGGTAGTTGAGCACATGTTTCCTTGCTCGCGGTGCCAATGAGTATTGCGCCGTGTGACCGGATTGGGGAAGAACCGCCAGTTCTGGCAGAACGGTTCGACAGCACGGGAGCGTCGTGAAGACAGCGACTCCAGAGAGACCACGGAACGCGCCGGCGGTAACGGTTACACTGCTGCGTTCACGACAGCAGTGTACTATTTGTCCGCTATAGCACGCTATGGCAGCACATGGGTCACCGGACTCGGGGATCGATTCACCCAATATACCACACCACGCAAGTATATATGCGACCTTCTCAGTACATATATTAAAGGACACTATGACGCAGCAGCGCTATCAGAACGGGAAACGGGTAATTAAGCGCTGGGACGAGGTTTTCAAGGCTGTTGCGGCAGAGCCACGGCGGCAGCTCATTATCGCGTTGTCGGATGCCCACCCAGACGAGACGGTCTCGCTCCCCGAGAATGCTGTCAACCCCAACGTCCCGCGCGATTCGGCGGTCCTGCGACAGCAACTGCACCACTGTCACCTGCCGATGCTGTCCGACCACGATTTCATCACGTGGGATACAGAGCCACTGGTCGCTGGTCGTGGACCACGGTTCGATGAGGTGGCCGCCGTGTTCGAATCGCTGCAGTCAAACGCGACAGATATTCCCGAGTCGCTCGTGTTCGGGTGCCAGCGGCTCGAACGGGAACAACAGGAACAACTCGACGATTCGATGGCAGAATAGCCTCTCCTCAGACCGGGCTGAACAGGAACAGGACGATGTTGTTCGTCGCCGGGCCGATACCAACAGCGGTCACGAGCGCGAGCAGGAGGCTTGCTTCGACGGGGTCTTCTTCGAGATAGTCATCCAGCAGGAAGACGACTCCAATCGCGACGAGCAGTTTGACGAACACGAACAGCCAGCCTTTGCCGAGATACGGGGCTGTCGGGAGCGTGCCGGCAAACTCCATAATGCGGGCCGGAATTGGGGTTCGCTCGGTGATACCGATAACGTCAGCGCCGACTGCCGTCGAGACGCCGTCAAGCATATGTGCGAACACGACGGTCGGGGCCGCATAGCGCATTCGAACCACGACCGGCGTTCGCCACAGTGCGACCGCGAGTACCGTCACGGCAGTGACGGCGATTGCGACGACAACAGCGACGGTCGGCCAGATGAGCGCCAGTAGCTCCGACCGCAGCGCCATCACGACACCGATGACGAGCAACACCGTCAGGAGTCCGGTCCCGATATATCCCAGATTGCGCGATATCGTCTCGCTGTGGCCACGTCGGACGCTGAACAGCGTCAGCGTGATCCAGACGACGCCCAGCGTGACGAAGGTTGTAAGATACACCGCCGGCGCACCGAACAGCGGCGCGACCACGGGCCTGTACGCTTCAATCGGTGGCTGGTGGAACGCGTGGAGCGCGCCGCCGAGTGCCATCCACGGCGTCAGGGCGACCACGGTCCGCTGGTCAATCGGCGGTTCGAGGGCGTACAACAGCGCTGTCACCACGAGCGTGCCCGCAAGCAGCGCCACGGTGTACTCAAGCGGCGGGAGCGCTAACCCCGAAGGCAGTACCATGTCCCCCACGCCGACTCCGATGAGGGAAAACCTTCCGAACGAGGCCGACGGTGGTCTCACAGCCTGAGCGGTGACTGTCGGATACCGGATACGAAAAGACAGTGGCCCCGCCGACTCCCGCCCGCCGTCTTTACGTGGACACCACGCCTCACCCCGTGGTATGGACGATATACCAGACCGCATCGAGCATACGATTCTCGGACCGACGACGACACCGGACGACGTACGAGCCTGCCTCGACGAGGCGCTACAGTACGGAATGCGAGCGTGTATCCCGCCGTGGGCGCTCCCGCTTGCGACTGAATACGCGAACGTCCCGCTCACGGCCGTCATTGACTTCCCACACGGCCAGGGTCAGACTGACAGCGTCTGTCAGGCGGCTAAACTGGCCTGGGACGCCGGAGCCGACGAGCTGGATATGGTGTGCAACGTTGGCTTGCTCAAAGCCGGCGAGGACGACGCCGTTCGGGACCACATCACGGAGGTCGTCGCCAGCGTCCCGGTTCCCGTGAAAGTCATCGTCGAAGCGCCGTTGCTGACCGATGATGAACTCGAACGGGTCGGGCAACTCGTCGCAGATGCCGACGCCGCGTATCTCAAGACCGCAACAGGGTTCAGCGAGGGCGGCGCGACGGTCCACGACGTTGAAATCCTCAGCAAGTACCTCCCGGTGAAAGCCAGCGGTGGCGTCGGGTCGTGGGCCGACGCCAAGGCGATGTTCGAAGCCGGAGCCGAGCGTATTGGCGCCTCCAGCGGCGATACCATCGTTCGGGAGTGGCAGGCCGAGACAGAAGGCGAAACCGTGACCGAACCGGGCACAGACCGGGACGGCGCGGGTACGACCGACGGCTACTGACCGGTCCAATCCGTCGCCCTTTTGCCGGTCTGGCGATAGTATCTGGATGAATGGCCCGGTATCACATCGAGACGTACGGGTGCACCTCGAACAGAGGTGAGACCCAGCAGATCGAGCAGGCGCTCCGGGAGGGCGGGCACCACCCCGCCGACGGGCCGGAGGCCGCTGACGTGGCGATACTCAACACCTGTACGGTGCTTGAGAAGACCGAACGCAACATGCTCGCGCGGGCCAAAGAACTCGATAAAGAAACGCCGGCTGACCTCGTTATCACGGGCTGTATGGCGCTCGCACAGGGCGAAGAGTTCCAGAGCGCCGACATCGACGCCGAGGTGCTTCACTGGGACGACGTGCCGCAGTACGTCCTCAACGGCGAGTGTCCGACAATCACGCCGGACACCGAAACGGTGCTCAACGGCGTCGTCGGTATCCTCCCCATCGCCCGGGGTTGTATGTCTGACTGCTCCTACTGTATCACGAAGCAGGCGACGGGCCGAATCGAGTCGCCCTCGGTCGAGGAGAACGTCGAGAAAGCCCGCGCGCTCGTGCACGCCGGCGCGAAGGAAATCCGCATCACGGGCCAGGACACCGGCGTCTACGGCTGGGATACGAACCAGGGGACGAGCCTCCTGCCGGAGCTACTGGACCGCATCTGTACCGACATCGACGGCGACTTTCGAGTCCGTGTCGGCATGGCGAACCCCAAGGGCCTCCACGGCGTCCGCGAGGAACTCGCGGCGGTGTTCGCCGAGCACGACGAACTGTACAACTTCATCCACGCGCCGGTCCAGTCCGGCAGCGACGACGTGCTGGCAGATATGCGCCGCCAGCACGCCGTCTCAGAATATCTGGAGGTCGTCGAGACGCTGGACGACCAGCTGGAGTACTGGACGCTGTCGACGGACTTCATCGTCGGCTTCCCGACCGAGGAGCCGGCCGACCACGAAGAGTCGATGGCGCTGCTACGTGAGACCCGCCCCGAGAAGATCAACGTCACGCGCTTCTCCAAGCGGCCCGGCACCGACGCCGCCGACATGAAGGGTCTTGGCGGCCAGACGAAGAAGGACCGCTCGAAGGAGATGAGCGAGGCGAAGATGGAGCTGATGGCCGAGGCCTACGAGGAGATGGTCGGGCGCACCTCGTCGGTGTTGCTCGTCGAGGACGGTACTGACGAGTCGCTGGTGGGTTACGACGAGGCCTACCGGCAGGTCGTCATCGCAGACGCCCAAGAGCGCGGCCTCGAAATCGGCGACACGGTCGACGTGGAAATCACGAGCCACAACACCGTGTACGCCTTCGGCGAGCCGATCGAGCGGGCGCAGTTGGCGGACTAAACCGGTCGCCGAATCACGTTGTCACTGGGATTCGACTGCACCGTCAGTCGTCGCTGTAGGCTTCACGAAGGAACGCTATCGCTCCGCCGAACATCGCGAGGTTCCCGAAGAAGGCCAGGCGCTCGCCGCTCCGGTCGTCCGGATCGGCGTTCCAGAAGTCGTGCATCGTCGGAGTGACGACAGCCAGAAACGTGGCGACCGCACCGGTCGAAACCCGCGGGAGCCGCCAGAGTGCCGTCCCCAGCCCGCCGACCAGCATCATCCCCGATGCCAGCGGAGCCAGCACGTCCGGCGCGGGGACGCCAGCCGACTCGGCGTACTCGATCGCGTCCTCCATATGGCGGAAATCCTCGGCAGCCTGCAGGGCTACGCCGAAGCCGAACAATAGTCGTCCAAGCGCTAGCCAGCTACGTGATGAGTCGTCACCCATATGCTATCAGATGGCACGGCTACTACTAAAACGTCACTCCGGATCAGCAAGCCGTTCTACTTCTTCGTCGTCTTTCCACTCTCCGAGTTCCTTCGGATCGACGTGGATGAACGCATCGTCGACCTCCGGGAGTTCCTCGATAGATTTGATGACCGCCGTCTCGATATCATGGGCCTCGAATAGCGTCAGGTCGCCCTCCACCTCGATGTGGAGGCTCACGTCGATTTCAGGCCCGACGTAGTGGGCGATAACGTCGTGTGCGCCGCGGACCTTCGGGTGGTCGAGTGCTCGGCGAAGGATTTCGCGCCGGAGGTCTTCCGGTGGTGCGCCGCCGACGAGATACGTGACGTTTTCCTGTACGACCTCGATGCCGGTGTAGATGATGCCGATGGCGACGACGAGTGCGGCCAGCGGGTCGGCGATAGGGTAGCCGAGCATCGCACCACCGACGCCGACTAGCGCCGCTCCCGCGGTGAGGATGTCGTTGCGGTTGTCCTTCGCCGTCGCAATGAGCGCCGGGGAGTTCCGGTCTGTGCCTGCGCGGAGACAGTAACGATAGAGAGCATACTTCGCGACGGCAGAGAACACGAGCACGGCCACTGCGGCCGGCCCCTGTGTCACCGAAATGTTCCCAGTCAACAGGGCGCTCCCGGCGTTCCAGAGGACGAACCCACCAGCGGCGAAGATACCCGCGGCGACGAACAGCGAGACGAACGGCTCGATGCGTTCGTGGCCGTGGGGGTGCTCGAAGTCCGGCGGACGCGTCGTCAGGTACAGCCCAGCGACGATGACCAGCGAGTAAGCCGTGTCGGCGGCGCTGTTGATCGCCTCGGACTGGACGGCGAAGCTCCCGGTGGTGAGCCAGACGCCGGCTTTCAGCAACACGAGGAGGAGGTTGACGCCGAGAACGAGCAGGCCAACCCGCCTGAGCGTCGCGCGGCGTGACATTGCTCCCTCGTTGTCGGGCCGCCGTCAAAGCCGCTTCGACACTGAGCTACTCCTGTGGCCGAGGCCGAGACGCGAAGGTTGCCGTCGTTGGCGAAAACGGGTCGTATACTGACTGGTGGCAGTTACAGTACACCTTGTCGGCGGCTTCGAACTTCGCGCTCCCGGACATCGTTTTATACCCGGGATTACAGCAGAGGTGCGTACAGCGGTTCATCCATGCGATGAAATCCGCATCAGTGGCCGCTTTCAGAAACTCACGGAGCTCACCAGCGAGGTCGCTGTACTCGTCTTCACCGGCGACCATCTTCGAGACGACGGGTGTCCGGAGCACCTGCACCTGAATCTCTTTGACGTCCTCACCCTGTGAGCGCCAAGTGGCGACCGCTGGCTTGCCGAGGCCGTCGCTACCGATGTTGTTTCCCCACGACTCGTAGTCCTCGAAGTGTTCGACACGGAGTTTGTCTCCGTCGTCCAGCTGTGATTGCCAGTCATACGCCGTCTTCGACCTGAGGAACCCGTCACGCTCAGGGTCCGGTTCGAGCCCCTCGGCGACTTCGAGTCCACAGTACTGGAACCACTGCTGGGAGTACGTCGCGCCACCAAGTTCTCCTTTGGCGAGACGGAAGGTGTCACCGCCCGCTGTCACTTCTGAGACAGACGGCCAGATTCCACGGAGTGCGCCATCGGATATCTCCAGCGGGACGATCGGCATCGGTCGATTCGCTGGTCCGGCGATATTCTTGATGCCGACATAGGGAACGGTACCGCCGCCGACGCCGCCTTCGTCGGTCGCCGAGTCAACTGCGAGGCCGCCGACAGTCGTCACTCCCGATAGCGCACTGGCGCCGGCCAGTCCTTTAACGAAGCGGCGGCGGCCGGACGGAGCTGGGTACTTATCACGCAGACCGTGATTTGGAGGGGCTTCTTGCGTCATGGGACCATGCGACAGTTTGGTGGCCACTGAAAAAGGCCTACCCGATGCTTTTCAGCTGGCGGAAATCGGCTGTTTCACCACGGTTCTACGTGAAAAACCGATATTTCAGACAGGTCAGCCGGGACGGCCGCGGTTACTCGATTCGGACGGCCCCGTCCTCGGGAACGGTTGTCCCGTCCTGTGACGCAAACGCAGTGTAGAGCCGGTCGTACGTCTCTTCGACGGCTTCGACGATGACTTTCGTGTCACTGATGACCGGCATGAAATTGGTGTCGCCGTTCCACCGCGGGACGACGTGAGTGTGGAGATGGTCGTCAATCGAGCCGCCGGCCGCGGAGCCGCCGAGGTTCAGCCCGGCGTTAAACGCGTCCGGGGCCAGTGCAGATTCAAGAGCGTCGAACGTCCGCTGTTTCAGTCGAGCGTGGTCGAGCAGGGTCTCGTCGTCGAGGTCGCCGTACTCACCAGTGTGGGTGTGGGGAATGACCATCACGTGCCCGGGGTTGTACGGGTAGTTGTTCAGGAGGACAAAGGCGTGGTCGCTTCGCGCCACGAGGTTGTTCGCCCGGTCGTCGTCCTGTGCCTGAAACGCACAGAACACGCAGTCGACATCAGGGTTCCCTTCCTCGCGTTCGACCCACTCGATGCGCCACGGCGCAAACACCTTGTCCATACCGCCACTTGTCGACCCACCAGCAAAAACGACAGGACTGATAGTTCAAAGGTTGTATATAAAAGTGTTGGCCGTTCACGCAGATGGGCCGGTTTCTGTGGCTTTAGGAGTGTGTTTAAACGTTCTCGCCACGTCTACGTCCGTAGTCGACCAAAATCGGCTGCCGTCTGGTGATAAACAGTGCTAAACGGACCAGAACTGAAGGCGGTTTTTATACTCTCTACCCGGTTTGTATCAGACGGGATGGCAGCGATAAACGACGGCGTCGACATGGCTGAACACTGTTCGACGTGTGACCGTGAAACACCGCACGCCGTGCGTGTCCAGATACAGACAGAGTCCGATAAACGCGAAAACGCGGCGTTTTCCCGAGAACCGTACCGGGTCAGCGAGTGTCAGATCTGTGGCACGACCACGTCCACGCGGATGAACAACGCCTGACCATCCCACACACCCCACCCTTTCCGTACGCCACGCGGTCTCTGACTGCGTGGCCACACACCCCCCACCCCACCGTTTCCATACGCCACGCGGTCGCTGACTGCGTGGCCACACACCCCAACCGTTCACACGATTCTCGAAGCGATAGCGCTGCTCAAAAACAGTCGTCCGGTATCACCCGGCGGATTCGAAGTCGGTATCGGGGCTACCGCGAACGCGTCGTCACTTCACAACCGTCCTCGGTGATGATGACGGTGTGTTCCTTCTGGCTGACGTAGGCACCGTCCTGTTCCTTGAGGACCGGATAGCCGTGGACGATGTCTTGCTGCTTCAGGCGGCGAAGCGCCATCTCCGCTCGCGGCGAGTCGAGCCAGCGGGCGGCAAACGGCAGTGTGCGGTACTCCTCTGTGATCTGTTCGAGGACCTGTCGGGCCTGTCGGTTTCGGACCGACCCTTCGCGTTCGAGGGCGAAAATCTCCTCGTCGGCTCCTTCCTGTACCTTACCGCGACCGTCGGTGGCGAACGGCTCGATAGCGACTACGTCGCCCACGTCGAGCGTCGCACCCTGTGCCACCTCGCGGTTCGGGATGTTCGGTTGGGTGTGCTGCTCCCAGTGGCCGAGTCCGTGGCCGGTGAGGTTCACGACGGGGTTGTAGCCGTACCCCTCGATGACTTCCTCGACGGCTGCGCCGATCTGGCCCACGTCGACGCCGGGCCCGGCAACGTCCAGCGCGGCATCCAGCGCCTCTGCGGGGGCTTCGGCGAGTTCGTCCTGTCCAGAGAGGTCGACCGTTACGGCGGTGTCAGCGAGCCAGCCGTCGACGTGGACGCCGATGTCGAGGTTGACCATCTCCTCGCCGAACGTGGCGTCGTCGTCGCGTTCGGGCGTGGCGTGGGCCGCCTCCTCGTCGATGGAGATGTTGACCGGGAACGCCGGCTTGCCGCCTAACTCTCGTATTTTGTCCTCTGCCCACTGGGCGATTTCGAGGTGAGAGACGCCTACCTCGACGCGCTCGGCCGCCTCGTCGCGCACCTGTGCCAGAATCTCGCCCGCTTCGCGACATTTCTCGTACTGCTCGGAATCGAAGTCCACGTCGGTCATGTACGGCGGTTAGTCGGTGGCGGGCAAAGGGGTTTCCCTCTGGCTATCGCCTCGCGGTCTGCATCGCTGCGGTGTTCCGTTCGGCGCCGGTGTGGCCGGCGTGGTCGAGCACGATGACGCCGGCGCGCCCACCAGTAGCGTCTTCGAAGTCCGCAATCGCCTCCTCGGCGGCCTGTCGCGGGCCGTACGTGTCTAATTGCTCGACTGCGTGGCGGGCGAGCCCGAACCGGGCGATGGCCTCCCCCTCGCCGGTCGCGCTCGCGCCGCCGCGGTCGTCCGCGTAGAAGCCAGCGCCGATCTGGGGCACGTCACCGACCCGACCCGCCAGCGCAAACCAGCGCCCGGCGGTCGACGTGGCCGCTGCGAGCCGGTCCCCATCGGTCGCAACCGCACCGACAGTGTCGGTTCCGCTGAAATGCTCACGGACCCAGTCGAGATGGTCGGCGGGGCCACCGTTGGGCGGGTCCGCACGCTCGTATCGTTCTCGCGTCTCTGCAGTCGTGAGGTCACGACCGGTTTCGACACCGATGCCCCCCGCGAACGCCACAGCCTCGTCACCGGCAAGGAGGACGTGTGGCGTCTCAGTCGCTACAGTGTGGGCCACGTCCGCAGCGTGTACAACGCCAGACATTGCACACGCCGCTCCGGTCTGGCCGTCGTGGGTCATCAATCCGGCGTCAGTCCGGACCTCGCCGTCACTCTGGACGGCCCCGCCGACGCCAGCGTTGAACGCCGGGTCGGATTCGAGGGGCCGAAGCGCAGCCAGTACCGCCTCCATCGGACGCTCCGTCTCCGACGCCTGTTCGGCAGCATCGGTGAGTGTCGCCTGCCGGTCAGTCGGCGAGTCAGGGGGGCTGCCCGCGCCGCCGTGGACGATGACGTGCATGCAAACCCATTGTCACACGGAAGGCATATCACCTCCGGCTGTGGCGACGGTAACGTATCTGTAAGCGGTCGTGGCCCTTTCTTTACGCACTGTGTTACCACGTCTGAGGCAAAGCGGCACGCCTTTAGGGGCGACTGTCAATTGGCGGAATATGGGCTACGATTACGACAAAGTGGAGGTTCCCGACGAGGGACAGCAGATTCAGGTCACGGAGGACGACGAACTCGACGTTCCAGAGAACCCGATTATCCCCATCATTCACGGGGACGGTATCGGAACGGACGTCGGTCCGGCCGCACAGAAGGTGCTCGAAGCTGCCGCGAACGCTACCGGTCGTGACATCTCCTGGATGCGCGTCTACGCCGGAGAATCCGCCCGCAACAAGTACGACGAGAATCTGCCCGACGACACCGTCGAGGCCATCAAAGAGTTCAACGTCGCTATCAAGGGCCCGCTGACAACACCAGTCGGCGCTGGCTTTCGCTCGCTGAACGTCGCGCTCCGAAAGACGCTCGACCTCTACGCGAACGTCCGCCCGACCTACCACATCGAGGGCGTCCCGTCACCGGTCAAGGACCCCGAGGAGATGGACATGGTCACCTTCCGGGAGAACACCGAGGACGTCTACGCCGGCATCGAGTGGGAGGCCGGCACCGACGAGGTCGAGGAGGTCAAGGAGTTCGTCGAGGACGAGATGAACTTCGACGAGACCATCCACGACGGCCCGGTCGGTATCGGCGTCAAGCCGATCACCGAGTTCGGGACCAAGCGCCTCGTCCGTGAGGCCATCGACTACGCCCTCGAAGAGGACCGCGACAGCGTCACGCTGGTCCACAAGGGCAACATCATGAAGTTCACCGAGGGTGCTTTCCGTGACTGGGGCTACGAAGTCGCCGAAGAGGAGTACGGCGAGCACGTCATCACCGAGGACGAGCTGTGGGACGAGTACGACGGCGAGCAGCCCGAGGACTCGCTGGTCGTCAACGACCGCATCGCCGACAACATGCTCCAGCAGCTCCTGACCCGCACCGACGAGTACGACGTCATCGCGACGATGAACCTCAACGGGGACTACATGTCCGACGCCGCCGGCGCACAGATCGGCGGGCTCGGCATCGCCCCCGGTGCGAACTTCGGCTCGGCCCGCTGTCTCGCAGAGCCGGTCCACGGCTCTGCCCCGAAGTACGCCGGCGAAGACAAGGTCAACCCGACCGCGATGATCCTCTCCGGCCGCCTCATGCTCGAATACATGGGCTGGAAGGACGCCGGCCAGCTCGTGCGTGACGCCGTCGAGGAGACCATCTCCTCCGGCAACGTCACCTACGACCTCGAACGCCAGATCGAAGGCGGCAACAAGCTCGCCACCAGCGAGTTCGCCGAGAAGGTCGTCGAGAACATCGAGAAGCTCTCGTAGAGAGCTTCTGGGCTCTGGCGACGAAGCCGCCAGAACATCGAGAAGCTCGCGTAAGCGAGTCACGTAGACCACCCGAAATCTGCTTTTTTGTAACACGTTCAGTCCGAGACTGGCGGACATGCTGTCGAGCGTGGAGCTGTGGCTCGGATGTGGTTTGGTATCGAGCGTCGCCGGTCCGAGAGGCGTTACTCCGTCAGCGGAAGGACCACGCCGAACACGAGCGGCGAGAGGAGTCCGACGAGAATACCGAGCATTTCCATATCGACCAGCAGCGTGTCACCCCAGGCGGGGAGCGTCCCGAGAACGGCGCTCCCGGCGACCTCTCCCGCGATGCCGAGGAGGAACAGCCCCGCTCCGAGCATGAACCCCCGCTTTGCGAGTGTCGCGTAGTCTGCGTTCAAGTTTTGGCTCATACAGGTCCGTTCTCGTGGGCCTACTAAGCTTTCTCGGATCGAAAAAGCTACAAGCGCGTTCACACTGATAACTGTCAATACATGGTTTCAGAATCAATTCCAGAGCTACTCGAGCTTCTCCTCTCGACGCTTCTCGCAGCCGGACTGACCATCGGCGGGGCACTCACCGAACAGGCCGCTCTGGCCGATCTCTCCGGTGGCATCTCAGCCTTCGCTACCTGGGAGCTGTACATGGGGCTGGTTCTCCTGTACGCCGGGTATATGCTCGCCTCGCGCAAAGTCCTGCCCGCGCTCGGTAGCGCCTAACGCTGTTCTCTGCAGGTAGTCAGCTATTCCTGAAGCGACCGCTGAGTCGCATTGGCGACCCACTCCGGCTGTCTCACTGTCGTCGACCCGACGTGTTGTAGCCGCATCGCTTGCGTAACACGAACCTGCCGGTCGCTTCGTTCAGCGTCGAAAACCAGCCGAAGTGCCACAACGGTACCGTCATGGCTGATGCGGAGCCGGACGGAGACATTGTGCGGGTCACTCACGAACAGCGGCGTGTGGAGCCTGTCGGGGTTGGTGAAACGAGTCCCGACGAGGACGACGCCGCCGTCACTCCGGTCGGCAACGGAGAGAGCAACGGCTTCCCCGATGCCACGTATCGTCCGGCGCTCTGAGAGGTCCGAGACCGGACCGTCATCGCGGACTGGCCACGTGACCTGATTGCGCCGGTTCGCTCGATTGTCGTACTGGGCCGCGACGATGGAGCCGTTGGTCCAGTAGTCAATGCGGGTGGTGAAAGTGTTCAGCTCCGTGCCGTTCTGTCGGAACTGCCCTGCGTACGTCGTCTTGTTTGCCGCGACGTAGCGCGTGTGGTTGGTTGTCCGGAGCACTGTCCCATTGCTGTCAGTGACTCGCTGGCGAGTGACCAGCGTGTAGTTCGTTGTCGCAAGCGTCCGCGCGTGGGCGCTGGCCAGCGTTGACGGAATCACTGCGTCGTCGCTCACACCCGGCGGATACCCGACCCCATCGGTCGGCACCGCTGCCGGCGTGACCGTCTCGGAGCGGTCCGGCTGGACGAATCCCGAGCACCCGGCGAGTACGAGCGCGAGCGTCACGATGGCAGCCACTGCCCGAGTCATTGACTGTCATACGGTCGCAGGACTCAAACAGTTGTGGTCAGTCTTGCCAGTCCGGGTTTGTTCTGGGCGGACTGAACACGTCGATGCCACGGACCGGCTCTTCCCCGTCGTTGCGCGCCTTGTGTGGTTCCTCGCTCGGGACCACGTAGGAGTCTCCGGGGCCGATGACGTACTCCTCGCCGTTGACGTGGAAAGTAAAGGTCCCTTTCACGACATAGCCGACCTGCTCGTGGCGGTGGCTGTGTTCCGGGACGGCCGCGCCGGGTTCGATATGGAACTGCTGGACACTCATCTGCTCTCCGACGGCCAGCTGCGTCAGGTGAACGCCGTCGACTGCCTCGACTGTCTCACAGGCCGCCTGTGGCACTTCTTCCATGCTCGGCTATGTCATGTCCACCGCACCTAAGCCTTCGTTCCCCGGCATCGGACGTCGGTGGATTCAGTACCGTCCGGCCCTGACAGAAGAGCATGTACGCGGTCGTCGGGTGTAGTGATTGCAGCGCGCTGTGGGTCACCGAGGGCCGGCCGGAGACGACCCAGTGCCCGCGGTGTGGTACGCGCCGTAAACACGAGAAGCGACGGAAGTTCGTCGAGACGGACGACGAGGCCCACGCCCGCGAGGTGCGGGCATCGATGCTGGCGAACCGGCAGGGGGAGGACGACGCCTTCGCGGCGTTAGATTCGTACGCCGAGATGGAGCGACAGGTCGACGACGCGGGTGTGGACGACGAGACGTACCTCGAAGAGTCGGGGGTCGACACTGACGCCGTGTCGGCGGCCGCCGAACGCGTCGAGCAGGGGGCGACCGGCGGGTCAAGCCGCAAGGAGACGGTCACGAACGCGCTGCGGGAACTGGACGAACCGACCGAGGACGATATCGTGGCCTACGCCGAGGAGCGCGGCGTCCCAGCGTCGTACACCCGGAAGGCACTGGACAAGCTGCTTCGTGCCGGCAAGGCCTCGGAGAGCCGGGGGCAGTACCGGCTTCTATGACCGCAACACTGGATTTCGAACCCGGACCGGTCGCGGTCGGCACGCTCGTCGGCCTCTCGGGACTGCTGTTTCTGCTCACGCCGGTCGTCGAACCCGTCGCAGTCGGCTCGTTGCGGGTGAGCACAGTCGCGCTCTCGGCGGTCGTCTTGACCCTCGGGTTCACGCTGGGAACGGTCGTGTTCGCCCGGCGGGGCCGGCGGCTGTTCGCTATCGCCCACGGCGTCTTCGCCGTCGCGTGGGCACTGCTGGTGCTCGGGCCGCTGCTCGGTGAAGAGGCGCTCTTGCTCGCTGGCGTCGTCGTACTCGTTGCGGGTGCCGGCTTTCTGGTGAGTCAGAGCCGGCAGTGATAGCGCCCCGACGCGGAAACGGCGCTACCGCCCGAGATCGGCGTGGGCCGACGAGAGGTGCCGGGATGAGAGTGCGGCAAGAAGCGAGAGTTCGCCGGCCAGCGCGCCAGCGGCGATGACCTCCGCGAGCGCGTCGGCGTTACTGCCAGCAGGGTCGCCGCCGCCGCTGTAGCCAAGCACGTCAAGCGCCTCGGACTGGGTCGGCAGGCCCGTCCCGCCGCCGACGGTGCCGACCTCCAGCGACGCGATGGTGACCGAGGCGTACAGGCCGTCCTCGCGGGCGTCGACCGTCGTGATGGCGTTGCTCCCCTCGACCACCTGTGCGATGTCCTGTCCGAGCGCGAGGAAGGCCGCGGCGACGACGTTGGCGGCGTGAGCGTTGAACCCCAGCGCGCCGGCCTTTGCCGACCCGACGAGGTTCTTGCGCGTGTTTGCCTCGACGATAGCGTCGGAGGTCGTATCGAGCCGTTCTTCGACCTGTTCGTGGGGAATGAGCACGTCCGCTGCGACGGTCCGACCGCGGCCCTCGACGGCGTTGATGGCGGCGGGCTTCTTATCCGAACAGAGGTTGCCCGACAGCGCGACGAGGTCGGCCGGAGTTTCGGACTCGACGATATCGCAGGCCGCTTCCGTCGCGATGGTGGCCATGTTCATGCCCATCGCATCCTTCGTGTCGTAGGAGAACCGCAGGAAGACGCTGTCGCCGACGACGTAGGGCGTCACGTCCTGCAGTTCGCCGTGGCTCGTGGTCGATTCGGCGGCGTCGGCCAGCGTGTCGACGTGCTCCCGGACCCAGGCCGACACCTCCCCCGCCTCGGCCACGTCTTCGACGCGGAACACCGGCGCGCGTGTCATCCCGGATTTGAGGACGCGAGCGGTCGCGCCGCCGGCGTTGCGAATCGTCGAGACGCCACGGTTGACCGAAGCTAACAGCGCGCCCTCGCTGGTCGCCAGCGGGAGGTGGTGGTCGCCCTCGGCGGCCCCGCCATCGACGGGCAGCGGGCCGACGACACCCATCGGGACCTGCGCCGCGCCGACCATGTTCTCGATGTTGCTCTCGGCGGCGGCGGCGTCGAAGGTGTAGTCACCGACTGCAGAGAGGTCCGCGTCGGTTTCCTCAGCCAGCAGGTGTCTGCGGGCCGCCGCCGCGGTGTCGGGGTCGGCGTGGTCTTCCAGTTCGTAGCGCCGCAACTCACCGTCACGAACGCGCTCTGCGAGCGCGACGACGTCGGAGTCAGTCATACTGACCGATGTGGCTTCGGGACTCCTAACAGTTGCTCTTGGCGGGCCAAGCGTTTTGCAGTCGCCGCTCCCGGACTCTGTATGGTCGACCGCGTATTCACGAACTGTGAGGTGCGGCCGCTGTCCGGCGACGACCCGGCGTCAGCGGTCGCGGTGACGAACGGGACTGTCACCGCCGTCGGTGACCCGGACAAACTCTCGACCGCAGGTGCCGAAACTGTCGACTGTCAGGGCGGCATCCTGCTGCCCGGCTTCGTCGACGCCCACACGCATCTGGATATGGTCGGTCGGCGTGCAGTCGAGGCGGACCTCGCCGGGGCAGACGGCCCAGACGACTGCATCGGCCGACTGTTGGCGGCTGACGACGGTGAGGGCTGGGTCTTGGGCTTTGGCTACGACGAGAGCGACTGGGATGGAGACTTGTTGCAAGCGGCGACACTGGACAGAGTGAGCACTGAGCGCCCGGTCGTGGCCGCGCGCGAGGACATCCACACGGTGTCGGTGAACCACGCCGCGCTGGACGCCCTGGACCTGCCCGACGACAGCGTCCGGACCGAGGACGGTGCCCCGACTGGCGTGCTCGTCGAGGAAGCCGCCGAAGCTGTCTTCGACGCAATTGTGCCCGACTACACACAGACCCGTGAGTACCTGCTGGCCGCACAGGAGGTGGCGCTTTCGAGGGGGATTACCGCTATACACGACATGGTGCGACAATCTCATGCCCCGCGGGTGTACCGCGATCTGGACACCGAGGACGCACTCTCTCTGCGGGTGCGGCTCAACTACTGGGTGGACCACCTCGATGCAATCAGGGAACTCGGGCTGGTGACGAACCACGGGAGCGACCGGGTCCGAACGGGCGCGATTAAGACCTACATCGACGGGTCGCTCGGGGCCGAAACCGCGCGGCTCCGTGACCCCTACGCAGACAGCGACAGCGTCGGCGAGTGGCGGACGGACCCCGAAGCCCTCCGGGAGCTGGTGTCGGCAGTCGACGACGCGGGCCTCCAGTTCGCCGCCCACGCCATCGGTGACGCGGCTATCGACGCGCTGCTTTCCGCCGTCGAGTCGGTCGACGCCGCGGACGAGCGCCACCGTGTCGAACACGCCGAGGTTCTCACAGGTGATCTGGTGGAGCGACTGGCGGCGTCGTCGCTGGTCGTCTCGGCGCAGCCGAACTTCCACCGCTGGGCAGCCTCGGGCGGCCTGTACGATGAGCGACTTGGTGAGCGCCGGTCGTTGACGAACCGGTTTCGCGATCTCGTGGACGCCGGCGCACAGCTGGCCTTCGGGAGTGACTGTATGCCGCTGTCGCCGCTGTACGGCGTTCAGCAGGCTGTCACCGCGCCGGAGCCGGGCCAGCGCCTGACAGTTGACGAGGCACTCCGGGCGTACACCAGCGAGGCCGCGTACGCAGGCTTCGACGAGGACCGCATGGGAACGGTCACGCCGGGGGCCGCCGCGGATTTCGCCGTCCTGTCGGCCTCTCCGTGGGACGTACCGGCCGACGATATCTCGGATATACCCGTCTCGCTGACCGTCAGCGACGGCGACATCGTGTTCGAATTCGGGCAGTAAGGCTGACAGACAGCAGTATCGAAGCAGCACGCTTCCTGTTTCTCGGTAACAAATAACATAATTCGACAATCACGGATATAGAAGCAGTTAGCTCGCCAAAACCGGATACAAAAACTGATACACCACCAACATCGTGAACAGAACTAGATTGGCCACCAACACCAGCTATATAATTCTCTCCGCTGCCAACCTACTTCTTTGAAGATAAAATCTTTTCACGGAGCAGTTACGAAGTGTGAGTACCCACAGGTGGATACATCGTGCCCGAAATGGAAACCGCCGCGTTCGAGACGGACCTCAGCCTCTTCAAGTACGACAACCTCGAGCAGCTCCCGCCAGCGTACCGGGACCTCGATGCGGACGAGCGGACTGAGCGCATCGAGAGCGCGCTCGAGACCCTCGGTGACGACGTGGTCATCCTCGGCCACAATTATCAGCGTCAAGAGATTGTCGAACATGCCGACTTCATCGGAGACTCGTATCAGCTCTCCAAAGAAGCCGCCCAGTCCGACGCCGACTACGTAATTTTCGGCGGCGTGACCTTCATGGCCGAGTCGGCAGACATCATCACGGACGACGACCAGTCCGTGATCCTCCCGTCGATGGAGGCGTCCTGCCCGATGGCCGGGATGGCCGAGGCGCTGCAGGTCGACGCCGCGTGGGCAGAGTTGACCGCAGCACTCGACGACGACGAGGAGATCATCCCCATCACGTACATGAACAGCTACGCCGACCTGAAGGCGTTCTGTGCCGAGCAGGGCGGGCTCGTCTGTACGTCCTCCAACGCGCACAAGGCCTTCGAGTACGCCTTCGAGAAGGGTGACAAGGTGCTGTTCCTGCCCGATAAGCACCTCGGCGAGAACACGGCCCACCGACTCGACATGGCCGACGAAACCGTCGAGTGGGACCCGTGGGACGCCGAGGGCACCGACGCCGCCGACGCCGTCGAGAACGACGTCATCCTCTGGGAGGGATACTGCCAGGTCCACGAACGCTTCCGCGAACACCACATCAAGTCCATTCGCGAGGACTACCCCGACGCGAACGTCATCGTGCACCCCGAGTGTCGCCGCGAGGTCGTCGAAGCCGCAGACGTGTCCGGCTCGACGTCGACTATCTGCGAGTCCGTTGCCGAGGCCGACCCCGGTGAGACGTGGGCCATCGGCACCGAGATACACCTCACCCACCACCTCCAGCGGTGGCACCCCGACGTGAACGTCGTGCCGCTGTGTGGCGACGCCTGCATGGACTGCAACGCCATGCGCCAGATCGACCCGAACTACCTCGCGTGGGTGCTAGAGGAACTGGTCGCGGGCCGTGAGCGCAACGTCATCGAAGTCGCGCCCGAGGAGAAGGAACTGGCACAGGTCGCGATGGACCGAATGCTGGAGATCTAACAATGACAGACGACCCGATTACGACTGACGTACTCGTCATTGGTTCCGGTATCGCCGGGCTGGCGGCGGCCCTGTCCGCAGCCCGTGACGGCGACGACGTGACACTCGCAACGAAGGCGACCCGCCCGGAAGGGGCCTCCTCCTGGTGGGCACAGGGCGGCATCGCAATCTCCCGGGATACCCCCGAAGAGTTCAAAGAAGATATCATGGCCGCCTCCGACGGCACCGCCGACCCTGACGCGGTCGACGTGCTGGTCGAGAACGCCAACGCGGCTGTCGAGGACGTGCTGCTGGAGACCCTCGATGTTGCCTTCGACCAGAACGGGTCCAGCCACGACTTCACCCGCGAGGCTGCTCACAGCGAGGACCGCATCCTCCACGTCGACGCCTCGACAGGCAAACACATCCACGTCCCCTTCCTGAACTACCTCGATGACCACGACGGCGTGGAGATTCTGGACGATACCGCCGCGCTCGAACTCATCCGTCACGAGGGTCGGGTCCACGGCGCGATGCTCGAATCCGACGGCGCGGTCGACCCCTACTTCGCCGGCAGCGTCGTTCTGGCGACCGGCGGTATCGGCGACCTCTACCCGCGGACGACGAACCCCGACAACACGACCGGGGACGGCATCGGGATGGCGGCACTCGCCGGGGCCGAGGTCGAGGACATGGAGTACGTCCAGTTCCACCCCACAGCCTGTACTCTCGATGGTGAGATAGCATTCCTCGTCAGCGAGGCCGTCCGCGGCGAGGGCGGCCTGCTGCGCAACGGCGATGGCGAGCGGTTCATGCCCGACTACCACGCGGACGCCGAGCTCGCGCCCCGCGACGTAGTTGCCCGAGCGGTCAAAGCTGAACGGGAGGCCACCGGTGAGGTCACGCTGGATGTCTCGCCACTGGACTTCACCGAAGAGTTCCCGAACCTCGCGGACCGCTGTGCGGAACACGGCATCGACCCGGACGGTGGCATCCCGGTCGCGCCCGCCGAACACTTCCTCTGTGGCGGCATCAGCGTCGACGACCGCGGCCGAACGACGCTGGACCGACTCTACGCTGTCGGGGAGTGTTCCCGAACCGGCGTCCACGGCGCGAACCGCCTCGCCAGTACGTCTCTGCTTGAGGGGCTAGTCTGGGGCCTGCGGGCCGGCGAAGACGCCGCCGGGGCCGAAGCTGACCCAATCGAAGCGCCGGAGTTGCTGGAACGGGACCCGGACCTGCCCGAGCGGTTCGCCCGCGACAAGTTCCAGCGGCTGACCCGCGTGATGGACGAGAACGTCGGCGTCGAGCGCGACCCGGCCGAACTCCAGCGCGCAATGGCCGTCCTCCGCCGGCTCAAGGGCGAAGTGGACGCGTACGTCCGCACCCGGACCAGCCGGTCGCTGTACGAACTCCGCCACGCCAGCGTCACCGCCCTGTTGATTGCGCGTCATGCCGCCGAGAACGAGGAGAGCGTCGGCACACACAACCTCGTGGGCGCGAACGAGGACCCGCCGGAGTCCACGGCCGACTGATGCTCACCGACAGCGACATCGAGCGGTGGCTCCGCGAGGACGTGGGCCACCACGACGTGACCAACGACGTGCCCGGGACGACGACGGGGCGTCTGGTGGCGAAGGAAGCAGGCGTCGTTGCAGGCCTCGACGCCGCCACCGCGGTGTTCGAGTATCTGGACTGTGCCGTGGAAACGCCGCTCGCCGCCGGAGATGCGATCGACGCCGGCGATGAAGTGTTGCGAGTCGAGGGACCCGCGCAGTCGGTGCTCCGCGGGGAGCGCGTCGCCGTGAACATCACCGGCCACGCCTCGGGCGTGGCGACGAAGACCCGAGTCGCCGTCGACGCCGCGGCCTCGGCAGACGCTGACGCCGACACTCGCATCGCCGGCACGCGCAAGACGACTCCGGGGTTGCGCGGCATCGAGAAGCGAGCGGTGTCGGCCGGCGGCGGCGACACCCACCGGCTGGACCTCTCGCACATGGTGATGATCAAGGACAACCACATCGCGGAGATGGGGCTGGTTGACGCCGTCGAGCACTTCGGGCAGCGGGCCTCATTCGCCACGAAACTCGACGTGGAGGTCGAGACGCCCGAGGACGCCCCGCGGGCCGCCGAGGCCGGCGCGGACATCGTCCTGCTCGACAACATGACACCCGCCGAGACCGAGCGGGCCGTCGACTTCGTGGCGGCGGCCGAGGCCGACGCGCTCACCGAGGCCAGCGGCGGTATCACAGTTGAGGACGTGCCGACCTACGCTGAAACAGGCGTGGACATCATCTCGATGGGGGCGCTGACCCACTCCGCGCCGACGCTCGATTTCTCCTTCCGGACGGGCTGAACCCGGTCAGTCCGGCCGGCTCGACGAGGATTCGGTCCTGAGTTCAGGCGGGAGTTCGAGTTGCTTGATACCGGCGCGGTCGTCGATTCGGAACCGGTACAGCGCTGTGGCCTCCGTCTCGGCCGCCCGTTCGAACATGTCTGGTTTCCAGGAGGTGTCGATCTGTTCTTCGAGTGCTGCACGTTCGTCATCAGGGACTCGCTCGATTGTCCCCGTCAGCAGGACGCTGCGCCAGTTGAACGTGGTTTCGATGTTGTAGACGAGAAACTGAGCGACGTCTGCGCGGTCGCTCGCCGTCACTTTCTGGCTGTCGGCACCGAGGACGTAGACGAAATAGAGCGTGGACTCGCCGTCGTACCAGAAACTGAGCGGGCACAGTAGCGGGGCGGCGTCGGTCGGGACACCGAGCACGCCGACGCTTTTCCGTTCGAGGGTCTTTTCGATGTCCTCGCTATCCATCTGGAGCATCCCGAAGTCTTCCAGTTCGGCAACTGTCATGTCCGCACTTGTCGGCAGATAATCATAAATCCACAGGGCGCTGTCCTCGGACTCTCTGTCCGGCAGGTCGCGGTGGTTGCCTGAAATTCGACTCAGTCCAGCCGGCGAGCGAGCATCACCTCGTCGACCAGTTCCCCGCTGATTTCATAGTGACCGTCGCGGATAGCCTCGACCGTCCAGCCGGATTCTTTCAGAAAGTCGATAGCTCGCTCGTTCGTGGCCGGAAGGCTGTTGTACACCTTCCGACAGCCACGGGTGGCAGCCCATTCGACCCCGCGGTGAAGCAGGTGACTGCCGATTCCATGGCGGCGGTAGGTCTCCATCACACCGAGGGTGAGTTCGGCCGTCGACGCGAGTTCGTCCACCTCGGACATAGAGACGTGGACCCAGCCGACGACATCGTCGTCGACAGTAGCAACGAACACGACGCGACAGCGGTTAGGACCCCAGCGGACGAGCGTGTCCTCGTATGCCAGTTGCTCGGCAACGCCAGCTGCGATGAGGTACGGCGCTTCGCTGGTCACGTCGCGGATCGTGCCGACGACGCCGGAGAGGTCCGATGGCCGGGAAGGCCGTATCTCGTAGCTGACGCCGGCCTCGTAGTGTTCGGCCGTCTCGCCCTGATGGAGGGCAACCGTGAGCTTCCCCTCTTCGGTGGTCTCGATGAGGTCGTCCCGTTTGAGAATGGAGATGTGGTGCTGGAATCGCTCGGGGTCAACGCTGATGGCTTCGGCCACCTCGGCGGGCGCGACAGGGCCGTTCCGTTCCACAAACCGATACACGTCAGACCGCTCGCCACCGAGTTCGAGGTCTGTTGGGGACGGCATTTCGCTATGGCTCACTGTCGACTGTATTCACTTGAAGCTACCCGGACGCTGGGGTGGAGAAATCAGGGTAATCTCGGCCGAAATCCGTCCACGTGACGTTTTTGTGTGGTCGTGGCTCATTCTCGACCATGCCAGACGCGGTCCGTCGCTGTCCCGAGGATGGCTTCTTCGAGGGTGATACCTGCCCGGTCTGTGATGGAGCGGGGATTGATGTTCTCGACGGTGCACGGCGGCGACAGCTCTCGAAGTTCATCTCGGGGGCGCTCAGACACTTCCCCGAAGACGCGGGCATCGACGTAGACGAGGCAGGCTGGACACCATTCGAGTCCCTCCGCGCCGCAGTCGAGCGAAAGTACGACTGGGTCGACGGCGAGGCGCTTTCGGGTGTCATCGCCACGGACCCGAAGGGACGGTTCGAGCGAGCGGGAGTCAGCGACGAGTCAAGTGAGGGAGCGGCTGGCGGTCGCGTTCGAGCGGCGTACGGACACTCCGTCGACGTCTCTCTCGACGCGACCGACGACCCGGTCCCGCCGACGCTGTATCACGGGACTGCCCCGCGGAACGTCGAACCAATACGCGAGGATGGACTGAAGCCGATGGGCCGCCAGACGGTCCATCTCTCTGACTCCGCTGGAGCGGCCCGCGAGGTGGGGCGTCGCCACGCCGATGACCCCGTCGTGTTCGTCATCGACGCCGCGACGATGCAAGCCAACGACTGGTGGGTCGTCAAACGGGGGGCCGAGACGTACACGACCGACCGCGTGCCGCCGCAGTACCTCTCGCTGCTGGGAGAGTAGCGCCGTCGCCCCTCCCACTACTCGAAGACTAGCGTGGTTGCGCCGCCCATTACTCGATGAGCGGCGTGCCGGTCATCGCGGCCGGCCGGTCGATATCCATGAGTGTGAGCATCGTCGGCGCGAGGTCGGCCAGCGTCCCGCCGTCGCGGGCAGTCCGGCCACCGGCGGTCCCGTCAGGGGAGAGGTAGATGAACGGGACGGGATTGGTCGTGTGGGCCGTGTGCGGGTCCTCGACGGTCCCCATGTCGTCAGCGTTCCCGTGGTCGGCACAGATGAGGACGTGGCCGCCGGCGGCCTGAATGGCGTCGACCAGCCGGCCGAGCTGTTCGTCGACGGCCTCGACAGCGGTCACCGCCGCGTCGAAGTCGCCGGTGTGGCCGACCATATCGGGGTTGGCGAAGTTCAGGACCATCGCATCGGGGTCCTCGGCCTCGATGAACTCGATGGCGGTGTCGGCCAGTTCCGGCGCGCTCATCTCCGGTTGTAGGTCGTAGGTCGCCACGTCGGGGCTGTCGACGATTTCACGACTCTCGCCGTCGAACGCGACTTCCCGCCCGCCGTTGAGGAAGTAGGTGACGTGGGGGTATTTCTCCGTCTCGGCCAGCCGAATTTGGGTCTTCCCGGCTTCCGAGAGCACCTCGCCGAGCACGTCCTCGGGCTGATTCGGTGGGAAGGCGACCGGCAGGTCGAACGTCTCGTCGTACTGGGTCATCGTCACCAGCCGGGTGTCCGGCGATTCGGTGTCAGCCCCCCAGTCCTCGGGCCGGATATCGCCGAGCATTCGGGTGAGTTGCCGAGCGCGGTCAGACCGGAAGTTGAAGAAGATGACTGCGTCGCCGTCTTCGAGGCCGGCGTGGTCGCCGACGGTCGTCGGCTCGATGAATTCGTCGGTGGTGTCGCGGGCATACGATTCCGTGGCCGCCGTGACGGCGTCGTCGGCGTGGTGGTCACCCTCTCGGTGGACGATGGCGTCGTAGGCCCGGCGCGTCCGCTCCCAGTTCTGGTCGCGGTCCATCGCGTAGTAGCGGCCGCAGACGGTGACGACGTGGCCAGTTCCGTGCTTCTCGGCGGTGGCTTCGAGGTCGGTGAGGTAGTCCTCGCCGCCGGTCGGCGAGGTGTCGCGGCCGTCGGTGAAGGCATGTGAGACGGCGTCGGTTCCGCGCTCGCCGGCGAGTTCAATGAGCGCGTGGAGGTGATCCTGATAGGAGTGAACGCCGCCGTCGGAGACGAGGCCCATGAAGTGAACTCGGCCACCGTGTTCCTCGGCGTACTCGAAGGCCGATAGGATCGTCTCGTTCTCGAAGAAGGGCGGGTCCTGTGCCTCGTCGTCGGGCGGTGACTCGCCTCGCGAGCGGGCGATACTGTCGCTGACGCGGGCGGAGTCCTGCTTGACGACACGGCCGGCCCCGATGTTGAGGTGGCCCACCTCGGAGTTGCCCATCTGGCCCTCCGGGAGCCCGACCCGGCGGCCGTGGGTCGCAAGCGTCGACGCTGCGCCTGCGTCTCGGTAGCGGTCGAAGTTCGGCGTGTCGGCGGCGGCGACGGCATCCCGGACATCGTCGTCCGGGTTCAGTCCCCAACCGTCCAGAATGATGAGTCCGGCGTCCATACCCGGTGGGTCACGCGACCGGCCTAATACACTGTCGGTCAGTCCCGAACGTGACGGTCGATAATGCGAAATTCGGTAGTTCTGGTGCTGCTATTCCCCTGCTATCGTTGCTGGTATCGGGAACCCTGAAATTAAGAGGGTGGCCCGCCTTCGGTCGGGCATGACTCGAAACATTCTCTCGGACGATCTGGCCGACGCAATCGTTACGACAGCCCGGACGGCGACGGGCGACTCCCTTCGCTCGGTGACGTATTTCACTCGTGCGAACTTCGAGCAACTCTATCTGCGGGAGGACCTCGAACAGGACGCCGACCTCAACGACTTCGTCGGCCACGAGTGGCAGGGGTACAAACAGACGAAAAACGCCTACCAGGAGTCAGAGCTGGGTGATTACCGTTTCACCGTGCGCGCGTTCTCCAACGGCTACCTCCTCCGGGCGACGACAGAGCGGCATGGCGTGCTCATCACTACAGACGGACTGACGATGCAGTCCTACGAGGAGATCGCTGAAGCCATCGAACGTCTCCTCCGCGAGGAGTCCGACGAGGAGTAGGCGACAAACAGCAGGGAGTCAGCGCCGAATCGGTGGGTGACCAAAGGATTATACCCGTGCCCGCGAACGCACGGGCATGACGCTGGACCCGGTCCACGTCGACGGAATCGCCAAGCTCGCCGGGCAGGTGCGCGAGACCGTCGAGACGAGCGACCAGGAGGCGGCCGCCGAGGAAGTGTGGGACAGCTTTCTCGACCCGCTATGGCAGGACGGGACGAAGATTCTGGAGCCGCTCGACGAGCAGCGCCGCCGAAAGGTCCCCATCGAAGACATCGCGCTGGCGGACCCGCCGTTTCCGACCCAGCACGGCCTGGACTCGGGCAGCATCAACCCCACGACGTTCAAGAACGGGCTGGTGCTGGACGTGGCACAGGCGGCGATGGGCAGCGTGCCATCCGACGTCGAACTGCACCGTGGCCGGACGATTATCATGGCCGTCCACTCGAACGACGCGACGCTGGGGTTCGACGGCGAGTGGCAGGGCGGGGACCGCGGCTACGCCAAGCGGCGTGTCCTCGACGTGCCACAGGTCGACCGCTACGAGCAGCGGGTCGTCCACGCGCTGGCGCTGTATCTCGCGGAGAGCCAGCACGCGCTGACAAACGCCGATATGGTCGAGGACCTGTTCATCCTCGACGGGCCGATCTACCCGACCGGCGTGCTCCGCTGGGCCGACCGCGACACCGAACTGGCCGACCTGCTCGCGGAGGACGACCGGCCCAAGACGGTGGTGAACAACTACGTCGACCTCGTCGAGCGGTTCGTCGAGCGGGACGTGCCGATGGTGGGGTTCATCAAGAACTCCTCGACAAAAGCCCTCACACGGGCGTTACGTCGCAAGACCAACGCGCCGTGGGTGAACGACACCGCCTTCTTCCGCCGAATCCTTGAGCGCCGCGACAACGAGGGTGAGCGACAGACGGACTGTCTCACTGCGACGAACTGGTTCCGCTCGCGGGGCGGCACTGACGGCATCATGGCCGCCGACGGCGACGCGCTGGGCATCGAGCGGTCGCTCGACCCCGAGGCCTACGAGGTGACGTTTTTCGTGCTCTACGACCCCCGGTCCGACCTCGTGTTCCGCGTCGAGGCCCCCTATGCCTTCACCAAGGACCCGGAGTGCCGGGCGAAACTCACACGGCAGATACTCCACGACGTGGCCCGAGAGCAGGGCCCGCCGCTGGCCATCGGGAAGGCCGACGAACTGGCGAAGATCGACCGACAGGGCAGCGAGGAACTCACTCGACGCATCGAGCGAACGTTCGAGACCGACCGCGAGCGAGAGTACAACGATATCCGGTGGGGTGCCGTCGAAGAATCGTTCTGAAGTGGCTAGTCGCGGCGGGCGAGGACGATGGCGTAGAGGATTGACAGTAGCCCGATGCTCTCGGTCAGGCTGCTCGTAATTAACGCGGGCGGGACGACACGGACCGCCGCGAGCGTACGAGATACGGGTGGCGGATTCGGTGGGTTTACTCCCAGTCGTTAGTCGTGAGTCACATCGTCCAGGGCCTGTTTGGCTCCTCAGTGTGGTGAGTAACTTGGGTAAGTACCAGTTGAACTAATCGACTGTTCATATCCCATCAGCGTCTCTCAACAAGCGAAGTAACAGACCGAGAGTCAGTGTCATCGCCACAATGACTGTAACCGCAACAATGAGTGTTCCTATCCCAATCATATGCGGTTTCGGGGAACCTTGCCAAAGAAATTCCCGGTATGGAACCCTGCTGTCCGGATAAATCCGGTTAGTCAGTGCAACGTCTACCAGCATAATCTACTGAAAGTGGCTATTTCGAACGCGTGCAACAGGCCATCCAGTTAAAAAGATTAGACATATATCGTGTGAAATGTTAGGCATCGTCGAACGCTATTTGATACTGATGAGTTCAGAGCGGTACAACTGTCCGAACTGCGGCGCAGGATTGAGCTACCAGACGACGAAGCACAACGGCTGTCCGAACTGCAGTTTCGTTCCGCCACACAGCGCTGAGTAACCAATCTAGTCGGGTTGCAGGGACAATACGCACCCCTACGTGTCGGTCGGTCCGTCGGAAGAGAGATGCAAACAACTCCATGGGAGCCACTCCAGAACCCTCACAGCGAGCCAGCTACGCCGTCTCGGCCTGTTGCACCGTCACGTCTACGGTCTCGCCGGCCACGCCGAGCCGGGCGAACTGCGTTCGGACGTGTTCCTTGGCCGCGTTGATGGCCGCATCGCGCGTCTCGAAGCCGCGGGGCATCGGGGATTCGAAAGCGATTCGGATCTCCCGGTCGTCGATGGTCTGGACCTGACCGCCGCTTTCGACCTCGTAGAAGGCGTCACAGACCCAGACGTAGGGCGTCCCCTCGTCCGGCGCGCCGCTGAACTCGGGCGGTTCCTCGCCCGGCTCGTACAGCGTCCCGGTCAGCGCTGTCCCGCCTGCCGTCCCCCGAATAAGCAACATAGTTCGACGTAGGGGCCCCAGTGGCAAAAGATTCGCCCTCGGGTCAGGGCTCGCAGTCGACCACGACAGGCAGGTGATCGGAGCCGTAATGGTCGTCGTCGCGGTCGGCAACGACCGCTCGGGTGTTGACGGCCACATCCTCGCTGACGAACACGTGGTCGATACCCATCTCGGGAATGAGGTCGTGGAAGTCCGTCCGACTCGTCGTCGGGCCGTGGGTGACGGTCGCTGTGTCGCGGGCGTCGACGAGCCTGCGGCCGTCCGGGAGTTCGTGTCCGTCGGCGCGTTCGTAGGCCGGCTCACCGACCACGCAGTTGAAGTCACCCATCAACACCGCAGGCGCATCCCGAGCGACAGAGTCGAGATGGTCGAGTACCAGTTCAATTCCCTCGGTCCGCGCAGCGGTGCCCTGATGGTCCAGATGCGTGTTCAGACACAGCAGGTCGTCGCCGGTGTCGCGGTCACGGAGGCGGGCCCAGGTCGCCACGCGGGGATAGGCGGCGTCCCAGCCGACGCTGCTCGGCTCGGCGGGCTGTTCAGAGAGCCAGAAGGTATTCGTTGCCGCACAGTCGAAGCGCTCGGTCTGGTAGCCGATGGCCGTGTGCTCCCCGCCGGCGTCGACGGAGTCACGCGGGTCACCGACCCACTCGTAGCCGTCGAGCAACACCTCTAGCTCCCGGAGCTGGTGGGCCATCGCCTCCTGAATCCCGATAATAGCAGGGTTGTGATACTGAATTATCCCCGACACCAGCTCCCGCCTGTGGGGCCACCCATCTACCCCATCTCCGGCGGTGTCGTACCGCACATTGAAAGACATCACCCGCGTCGGCTTCATATGCGTTCGTTGACAGCCACCCGGGTAAGGTTTCACATTCATGCTGCCGGGGAAAGGTGTTAATCCCCGGCTACCCTGAACTGGGGTATGTCCGACCTCGGGGATTTCACTGATTTCGACGGCGACGACGCGGCGGCCGAGAGCGAGGCCGCCGATTCGGCTGCGACGACCGACGACGGCGACCGAGCTGTCGACGCGTCGGGGGGCACAGACCCGACACAATCTGTAGACGACGACTTCGAAGATATGGACGTGACACCGGCCGGAACAGACACCGGTCTCGGTGTCCTTTCGGCGGCGAACGGCCTCCGGATCAGCGAGGAAGCGGAGGAAACGGTTCTTCGGGCGTATGTCACCGCGCGGAACCGCTCGCGCCTGCGTATCGGCACGTATCTGCTCGTCCCATATCCAGGGGGAGAACGCCTGTTCTGTCGCATCAAGGCCCTGGAGTACGCACAGGAATTCCACGCCGACGACGCGACGGAAATCCACGCCCGGCGGGCGATGCGCGAGCGGGGCATCGACGAGCGGGATTTCAAGTTCATCGCGGAGCTGGAGCCGGTCGCGGTGCTCTACTCCGACGGCGGCGAACTCAAACGACGGATGACCGACCGGGTGCCCAAGCCCGAAACCGTCGTCCGGGAGGCCACCGACAAATCCGAGATCAAGACCGGCCTGAAGATTCCGGAGGACGGCGTCTTCCTGGGCCATCTCGCTGTCGGTGGCGAGAAGGTCCGGACAGCCGCCGAGCCGCCGACCATCGACTACCGGCTGAAAGACGACTACGACGCCGGCGACCCGCTCGTGTTCCGGCACACCCTCGTCGCGGGCGGGACCGGGTCGGGGAAGACCCACAGTTCCAAGAACGTCCTGCGGCAGTATCTCGGCCGGACCTACGAGATGGGCGACGGTCGGACGCCCGAACTCGCCGTGGTCCAGTTCGACCCTCAGGACGAGTACGCCCAGATGCACGACGACAACCCCGCGATGACCGACGAGTTCGAACGCCGCTGTGAGCGGGAAGGCGTCGCCTACGGCGGCCACGACAACACCATCGCGTTCGTCCCGAAGGTGGCCGGGGCCGACTACAACGCTAGCCACCACCGCGCCGAGCAGGTGGAGTTCACCATCCCGTTCTCGCTCGTCCACGACAACCCCTGGCTCATCGCCGGCTCGAGCCTGAACGACAACCAGTACGGCGCGCTGGTGAACACGCTGCTTCCGCGATTTAAGCGCGAATACGGCGAGGGCGGCACGTACAGCGACTTCCGGACCTTCCTCGGGGACCCCGCGCTCAAGGAGGAACTTGACGAAGCGGGCGACGTCCACGAGGCCACGTTCGACGCAGTCAAGCGCCGCGTCCAGGGATTCGGGGCCGTCTTCGACCAGGACGCCCGCCCGATTACAGACCAGATATCGCAGTTCGTCCGCGACGGCGGCCTGACGGTCATCCCGACGTACCACATCACGGACTCACGGACGGCATCGACAATCGTGCTGGCCGTCTCCAGCCTGCTCATCGACCAGAAGCTCTCGAACGACCCGGACTACGACCGCATCAAGGAGACGCCGCTCGTGCTCGGGATGGACGAGGCCCACAACTTCCTCACCGACGCCGACAGCGTCCAGGGCCGCAAGGTCATCGGGAAATTCACCGAGGCCGCCAAACAGGGCCGAAAGGAGCGTCTGGGCCTGTATCTCATCACGCAGGACCCACAGGACATCGCTGACCCGGTGTTCAAGCAGATCAACACGACGATGGTGCTCAATCTCGGCGACGAAGACGCAATTTCGGCGGTGAACATCCCCAGCAATCTGGAATCGAAGGTCCCCTACATGGAGAAAGGCCAGCGGGTCGTCTACTCACCTGACAACTCCGAGCCGGTGGAACTCATCGGCCTGTCGACATGTGTGACCCGCCACGGGCGGGACTGACAGACACAGGCTAACTCATCGATTGCAGCGGGCCGAAGATTCAAACCGGCCCCAGCGGAAGTGGGCATATGGCAAAGCGCATCCTCGTTCCGGTCGATAGTTCAGATCAAGCATCGGTAGCCTGTGAGTTCGCAGCCGAGGAACATCCGGATGCGACCATTGTTCTCTTGCACGTCATCAACCCCGCAGAGGCCGGCTACAGCGCGGAGGCATCAATCCCCTCCTTCTCAGAGGAGTGGTACGAAAAACAGAAAGCCACAGCAGAGGGCCTGCTCGACGAGCTTGAAGCAGAAGTGACCGAGACCGGTGTCGAGTCTGTCGAACGGGTCATCGAGGTCGGGCGACCGACGAAGGTCATCGTGGAGTACGCGGACGACCACGAAATCAGCCAGATAGTCATGGGGAGCCACGGCCGCTCGGGGATGTCCCGCATTCTGCTGGGGAGCGTCGCTGAGATCGTCGTTAGAAGGGCGTCTATCCCCGTAACTGTCGTCAGATAGCGCTACGGGTGCCGGACGATATGGACATCGTACTGCGGGTCTTCGGACACCGGTGAACCGACGCTACAGACTGGCGTCGACACCCGTCCGGCGTTCTCACTGCCGATGAACACGATTGAGGCCCCTTCGTCGTGCGCGACTTCTCTGATTGTCCGGGTGATATCCGTCGTCGTCGATGCCATCGAGCTTACGTCTTCTGGGACCTCGTAGCGGAACGACGCCATCGGGGCGACCGATTCGGCCTGTTCTCGCATCCGGTCGGCGATGGTCTCGACAGCGAATGTCTCATCGGCGTCGATCCAGCCACGCTCCCGCGCGTAGGCCGCGTCGTCCGGGATGACAGACAGTGCAGTAACATCCTCCTCGCGGTAGTCTGCGAACTCCATTGCCCGCGTTAGCGCGGCTTTCGACAGGACCGAGCCGTCGAAGGGAACGAGTAGTACCATATCCTACCTGTCGCCCGGTTGTGATTTATTGGTTCCGCAAGCTAGCGCGATGTGAGAGCAATCGTGTTGGGACCGACACATCGCAGTCCTGCGGTAAGCCGAGCGAATAACCCGGCAAGGTGTCTGTAACTAATTATGAGGAATGTGACCAAGGGTCATGGAGTCGCTCGAAGATACACTCAGATATCCCATGGAAGACGACGACTGGACGACGACTGTACTCATCGGCGGCGTCCTCAGCCTTCTCTCGTTCCTCGTCGTCCCTGTCATACTCGTGTACGGCTATCTCGTTCAGGCAATCGGTGAACGAGCAGACGGAGCGACACAGCCACCGGCGTTCGAAGACTGGGGCGAACTACTCGTCGACGGGCTCAAGGCCTGGCTCATCAGCATCGTGTACATGCTCGTCCCGCTGGTCGTGTTCGGAGTGACCGTCGGCGGCAGCCTGTTCGCGATGGCGACCGGGACCCGCGCCGGGGCAGGGGCCGGTCTGGCCGGTTTGTTTGGCGGGCTGGCGATATCATTCGTCCTGTCGCTGGTGTTTGGCTACGTGGCGACGGCGGCCATCATCCACTTCGCCTGTACCGGCGATTTCGGTGCCGGGTTCGACTTCGGGACGTTGCGGACGCTGGTCCTGTCGCCGGAGTATGCGACGCCGTGGCTGGTCTCGATTGCGCTGTTCATCGCCGTCAACGTCGTGGTGAACTTGCTCAATGTGATTCCGTTCCTCGGGTCACTCCTCGCCGTGGTTCTCAGTCCGTTCGCCACCTTCTACGTGCTGGTCGTCGCGACGGACCTCTGGGCCGGCGGCTACAACGCGGCCCTCGACGAGCAGGATGAACCGGAGTCGGTCGGGACGGCGACGGCTTAGAAGATGTTTGCCTGCTGGTAGACCGAGATACCGTCGTTGGTTATCTCGTAGGGCTTCGTCTCCCGCGAGTGGTTCGCGTTCCGTATCTTCTGGATTTCCACAGCGAGTCGCGTCTCGCCGGTGTCTGACCGGACGTACTGCAGGATGAACACGGCGTCGGTCAGGTATTCGATGATGCCGTGTCTGGACGCGAAGGGGTTGCTCTCGCTGGCCTCGGAGACGAGCATCGTCGTCACGCCGGCTTGCTTCAGCGACCGTGTGAAATCGAACACTTCAGTGCGCCGACGGGACTGGTCGTCGTACATCATTTCGAGCAGCGAGACGGAGTCGAGGACCAGTCGGTCAGCGCCGAACTTCTCGATGAGCGCCGGCAGCTCACCGCGAATGTTGTCGAGGCTGTTTGCCATCTCGACCGGGTCGAGGTCGACAATCGCTAGCTGCCCCTGTTCTTCGTATTCCTCGAATCCCCAGCCGCGGTCACCGGCGGTGTCCAGTATCGCATCGTGGGACTGTTCAAGCGTCAAAAATACCGCGCTCTCTCCGTTCCGGAGGCCATGGTGAAGGAACTGCAGTCCGAACGTCGTCTTCCCGGTTCCGGCCGAACCGATGGTGACGATGAGGTGGCGCTGTGGAATCCCACCCTGAATCATCTGGTCGAGGCCTTCGATACCGATGTCGACCCGCGGGATGTCGGACTCGAACTCCTCCTCGAAGTCGCTACCGCTGTCACCGTCGCCGCTGCCAGCAGACTCGAAGGCGGTGGCGAAGTCGTCGTCGAAGAGCCCGCCGCCGTCGTCGCTGGAGGGGTCGGCCTCTGCGTCGACGGTGCTACTCCCACCGCTGCTGAAGGGGTCACCGCCGCCGCCGTCATCGAACGGACTGCTGTCACTGTCCGCATCAGCGACGGCGCTTCCGTCGTCACCGAACGGGTTGCTATCAGCACTGCTACTGTCGTCGTCACTGTCACCCTCAGCCAGCCCAGTGTCCGCAGGCGCCGACTCCTCGGCGTCGCTCTCTGCTGCTGTCACCGGAGTCTCGTCGGCGTCCCTCGGTTGGCTGTCGCCGTTCTCGTCGTCCAGCGCGCTTTCGAACCAGTCGTCGTCGGACTCGTCGTCCCCGCTCATACGTCCGACCACCAGCCACACGAACGGCCCATGGAAGGGGATACGCGTCGGGACTGATATAATTGCCGTCGAAGAGGGTTTATATGTGGCTGGCCGGAAGGTCCGAGCAATGACTGTCGGTATCGTCGCACAGCGGGACAACGACCGGGCCATGTCGCTTGCGAGTACACTGTGTGACCGACTGCGCGCCACGTCGGCGGCCGTCGTCGTCGACCAAACGACTGCCGGGGCGCTGGGTGACCACGACGCGTGGGAGGCCGCTGTGCCGGATTCGGCCCCAGTCGAGGACATGTCCGCCTGTGACCTTGTCGTGAGTATCGGCGGCGACGGAACCTTCCTGTACGCGGCCCGCGGCGCGGGGTCGACACCAATACTGGGCGTCAATCTCGGTGAAGTCGGCTTTCTGAACGCTATCGCACCTGAGGAAGCCGTTGAGACGGTTGTCGCGGAGGTCGAACACATCCAGAAGACCGGGAGCGCACGGACGCGAGCCAAGCCGCGGCTACAGGCCAGCGGCGACGACTGGGAGCTCTCGCCGGCGCTGAACGAGGTCGTCGTTCAGGGCGAGCGTCGCGGTCACGGCGGCGGGGCCACAGTCGACGTGTACGTCGATGACTCGCTGTACACGTCCGGCCACGCCGACGGCGTGCTCGTGGCGACACCCACCGGCTCGACAGCGTACAACCTCAGCGAACGCGGCCCGCTCGTCCACCCTGACGTGGCCGGCCTCATCATCACCGGGATGGCGGACGAGATGGGGACCCCGCCGCTGGTCGTCGACGTCGACAGCGAAGTCAGCATCGAACTCACGGACGCCAACAGCGGCGTCGTCGTCAGTGACGGACGAGTCAGAAAGAGCGTGGTTCCGCCGGAGCGAATCACAATCTCGCGTGCGGGCGAACCGGTCCGGCTTGCCGGGCCTCCGCTTGACTTTTTCACCGCACTGGACAAGCTGGCCTAACGCCGGCCGACGGCATACAGCACCGGTGCGAGAACGAGCAGCACCAGACCGAACAGTTTGTACTGGAACGACGACGCAAGGACGCTCCCGCTGTTTGGTTCCATCGCCGACGCCGGCGTAATCACGAGCAGTGCGCCCAGCGCAATCGTATGTAGTCCCAGCATCCGGAGCGACCGTTGCGGGAGAATTGCGACGAGCCCACCGACAAAGCCGAGCAACAGGACATCACCGATGGTGTAGTTCAGCAGGAAACTATCGATGAGTTGCAGCGGTGACGCGAGCATTCCTATCCAGAATCTCGCCGGGATGGAATCTTTAAAGTTCCGTTACGCCGCCGACGTGCGGGTGGCGTTCGGCCGTTCAGTCGACCGCTGTCCCCAGCGGTGTAAGCAGGAGGTAGCCGGTCGAGGGAGCGCCAGCCGTCCGCAGTCGAAACTGCGTCGGTTCGTCAGGTGCCGTCGAGAGGGCGACGACATCGAGGTCAGCTGTGCTGACCGTCTCGGCGTCCACTTCGTCGATACCAGCCACGAGCAGTGCCTCTGAAAGGGCTGTCCCGGTGAGCCGGTCGGACGGCACGTCGAACGCTGTCCCGAAGGCCTCGTTGGCCGCACGCACGACCGGACCATGACCCTCGTCGGCGAAGTACAACACCGGGTCCGGATGCCCGTCGAAAAGGTCGACCGGCTGTGGCTCCGGTGTTTGCTCGGCATCTGCAGACACTGTCATCGTCTCGTCGGTCATCTCGCCGGGCGAGTCAGTCACCAGAAGGTAGGAAACGCCGCCCAGTCCGCCGCCAAGCGCCAGACCGAGTCCGACAGTGACCTGTTCCGAGAGCCCGAGTGAGAACACTGACTGGACCACCAGCGCGACGGTGGCGAGCACGACCGCCCCTGCCCCTATCCACCCGACTACGGCCGCGAGGCTGCCAAGACGGTGTCGACCGCCTGTGTCCGCCGACGACTTGCTCATCGGTGTATACTCAATGGGCCATCGGTTAACGCTTTTCGAGAGGCGGTTGCCGATAAGACATATACAGTTGCCAGCTCTAGAGCCGTATAATACCGTGTCCAGAACAAGAGGCGGCCCACCTCGGGTGCTCGTCGTCGACGACGAACACGACGTCGCAGACACGCAGGCTCTGAAGCTCGGCGAGCGCTACGAGACGACTGTCGTGTACAGTGGCCAGGCGGCACTCGACACAGCCGGTCGGAAGTTCGACGCTGTGTTGCTCGACCGACGAATGCCCGACGTACACGGGGACGACGTGCTGTCGCGGCTGCGCGAGCGGGGATACGACGGTGTCATCATTATGCTGACCGCGGTTGACGCCGACCTGAACATTCTGGAGATGCCCTTCGACGACTACCTCCAGAAGCCGGTCGAGCAGTCGACGCTCCTGTCGGCGCTCGATCAGCATCTCGACAGGCCCGAGGAAGACGATAGACTCGATGAGTACTTCCGGATTTCCTCGAAGCTCTCCGTGCTGGAACGGGACAAGTCCGCGTCACAGTTGGAATCGAGTGCCGAGTACACGGAGCTGAAAGAGCGTGCCAGAGAACTGGAGTGGGTGCTGCAAGCCGAAAACGACGATTTCGAGGAGCTAAAGGAGACGCACCAGTCTATCAGCCGAAGCTAAGTGTCGAGAATCAGCGTCTCTTCGATGTACTCGTCGATAGTGTCCCGAATCTCGGCGACAGGGTTGTCATTACGTGTCGCGCTCTGAAGAATCACGCCGTCGAGTATCGTGATCATGAACCGCGAGACCGTCTCGGGATTGACATCGGCGAAGACCCCCTGTTCGATGCCGTCCTCGATTATGTGTACGAGTTGTCGGGTGAACAGTTCGTCCGTCTCGGTGAACTTTTCACGGAACTCCGGATTCTGGACTGCCTGAGCACGCATCTCGATGTACGACCCGAGTACGGCGTTCTTTTCGGGCGTCTCGACGCAGTCGGGAAAGTCATCGAGAACGAGACTGACAAACGTCTGGATGTCCTGTTCGGGGTCGCCGGTCGATTCGACTTGAAAGATGCGGTTAAACTCCGTGAGGATGAACTCCTGAAAGGACAACAGGAGGTCCTCCTTCCCATCGAAGTGGTGATAGAACGTCGATTTACTGAGGTCTGCCTCGTCCGCGATTCGCTGTATCGAAAGTCCGGCGTACCCGTATTCCCGGAGGGCACGGAACGTGGCCCGCATTATCGCCTCATGCGAGTCCGCTGGCTCCCCGGCAAACGGAATTCCATCACTCATCCCGACCGAATATTCGTTCGGGAAGTAAATATCTTCCCACTGTTACTGAACCACAACGTTGATAGGCGACCGAACGTTCGTTCGATGTACACGGTTCGGGCGGGAGTCTGCACAGACGTATGTGGGTACGTATCCCGATCTCAGACATGACATCCGCTCCGGACAGAAACAACGGCAAGGAATGTCCGAAGTATCCCTACGCATGAAACCACGAACATTACTGACGCTGGCTGTTGTCGCATTGCTCATGGCGTCCGGAACGGCAATCGGTGCCGTCACTGGGAGCCCAGACCTTGATGCAACGTTCGTCGATAACACTGTTACGCCCGGTGAAGAGACGACACTCGACGTTGTGCTCGTCAACAGCGGAACGGTCGACTCTGGTCCGACGACGCAGGCTGCTAAGAGCAGCGAGGTAACGACCGCTCGCGGGACCACAGTCAGAGTCAACGACGGAGACGCGCCAATTACCGTGACAACGAACAAGCAGGCCGTCGGGTCCGTCCCGGAAGGCAAGACGAACCCGATTTCTTTCGAAGTGAGCGTCGATGACGACGCAAGTCCCGGCGACTACACCGTTCCTGTCATCGTCAAATACGAATACACGAGCTTTATCGCGGAAGACAGCGGTGCACGGGAGGAATCGACTACAACCGAACGAATCGAACTCGAGCTCGAAATCGACGACGACGCAGCCTTTGACGTGGTGGACGTCGACTCCGGCGCGCGCGTCGATTCGGTCGGGACGGTCGCAGTTACCGTCGAAAACACTGGTGACGACCCAGCCCGAGAAGCCTCGGTAACACTGGCATCGACGAACCCTGAACTCACAGTCGGTAGCGACACCAGTAGCTCCCGGTTCATCGACACTTGGGAGGCCGGTGAACAGCGAACGCTCCGGTACCGCGTCGGTACGAGCAGTGATGCCAGAGCTGAACCGTACCAGTTCGATCTTCAGGTCGACTTCGACGACACGGACGGGGTGCGAAAGAGTACGTCCGCCTCTTCGCTCGGTATCACACCTGCACGCGAGCAGACATTCAGCGTCCGGGGCGTCGACAGCGACGTCTCAGTCGGCGATTCGGGGACGTACAACGTCACGCTCCACAACGACGGGCCAGTGGCTGTCAGAGATGCCACGGTCTCCCTGCGCTCACAGAGCAGCGAAATCGCGTTCGGCCAGTCCAACTCCGCCGAGCAGTACATCGGGACGTGGAAACCCGGAGAGACTCGCACCATCAGCGTCGACGCGTCCGCAAGCGAGGACGCGTCCGTCAGAGGATATGCGATCTCCGCCACGGTCGGCTACAAGGATCCGGAGGGCGACAGCGGCGTTGACGACAATATCGCACTCGGAATCCGACCGGAACCCGAACAGTCCTTCGAGATGAGTGATGTGGAATCGACACTCCAGGCGGGCGACGACGGGACCATCGAAGCGTCCCTGACCAACACCGGCGACCGGACGGTCCGCAACGTCGTCCTGAACTGGGCCAGCGACAACGACAACATCTCGCCGAAGGAGACCCAGTACGCGGTCGGCGACCTCGAACCGGGCGAGTCGACGACTGTCTCGTTCGACGCCGACGTGTCGGATAACGCGAACGCCGGCCCGCGGCAGTTCGACTTCGTCGCCAACTACCGCAACAGCGAGGGCGACAGGCGCGAGAGCGACACGCTCGAAATCCGGCAGAGCGTCGACGGCAGCGCCGACGAGTTCATCGTCGAGACGACGAACGCGTCCGTCGACGTTGGCGGGTCCAGCACGCTCGCAGTGACCATCACCAACGACGCCGGTGAGCGACTGACCGATATCGAGGCAAAGCTGTTCGCCGAGTCCCCGATCTCTGTGTCAGACGACCAAGCGTACGTCGACAGCCTCGACCAGGGTGAGTCGGCGACCATCGAGTTCGGTATCAGCGCAAGCGGTTCCGCGATGACGAAAAGCTACCCTGTCTCGGTGGACTTCCAGTACGAGGAGCCGGATGGAGACACGCCGGTGTCCGACACATACCGGCTTCCCGTCTCTGTGACCAACTCCGGCGGTGGCGGCTCGCCGCTGACGGCGATTGTCGGCGTCGCACTCGTGGCCGCCCTGGCCATCGGCGGCTACTTCAGGTTCCGCTAACGCATGGACTACCAGCGCTACATCGACTGGGCGGACGACCGCATCGTCAACGATTCACGGAAGGTGGTCCTCGTCTTCTTGGTCGTGACGGTGATCTTCAGCGCCGGCCTCGGGAGCGTCTCGACCAATTCCGGGACGTCGCAGTTTACGACTGATCTCCCGGCCGAGGAGGCGCTACAGGAGGTCAACGACAAGTTCTCACCGACCTTCTCCCCGGATACCGGGAGCACACAGCTCATCCAGCAGGAGAACAACGTGCTCTCGAAGCCGGCGTTGCTCCGGATGCTCAGGTCACAGCATCGGTTAGAACAGCACGGACAGCTCCGTGTCACATCGACCTCAAGCGCCGCCAGCATCGTCGCCCAACAGCTAAACCCGGAGGCGACGACGACTGAACAGCAGATCTATGCGGTCGAATCCGCGACGTCGGGCGAGATCGATGCCGCTGCTCGACGCGCGGCCGAACAGAACCCCCGGTTCGAATCGCTACTGAGCAAGGATTTCAACCGCAAGGCCGCCTCAGCGTCGGCGACAATCGGCGTCGTCACCCACGAGGTCCCGGCCGGAATCTCCTCCGGATCAGGCCAGGGCGGTTCGAGCCCGCTGACGAGCATCCAGAAGCAGGCCGGGTTCACTGTCGCCAGCGCAGACAACGGTGGCATTACCCTGTTCGGCAGCGGTATCGTCGCTGACGAGTTCTCGAACGTCGTCGGCGACTCGCTCATCCTGACCGTCCCCGCAGCAGTGCTGTTCATCCTGTTCTTCCTGACGATTGCCTACCGCGACCTCGCGGACATGGCACTCGGTCTGCTCGCGCTGTTTATGGCCGTCGTCTGGACGTTCGGTTTCATGGGGCTTGCCGGCATCCCCTTCTCGCAGATGCTTATTGCCGTGCCGCCGCTGTTACTGGCGGTCGGTATCGACTTCGGGATTCACGCCGTCAACCGGTACCGCGAGGAGCGCGAGACCGGGGCATCCATCCAGCAGTCGATGCGGATCACGACTGACCAGTTGCTTGTCGCCTTCTTCATCGTGACCGGGACGACAGTCATCGGGTTCGCAGCGAACCTCACCAGCGCGCTACCGCCGATTCAGGACTTCGGCTACGTGGCCTCTGTCGGTATCATCTTCACCTTCCTCATTTTCGGGGTGTTCCTGCCCGCCGCGAAGGTGGAGCTAGACCGGCTCCGACAGAAGTATCCTATCCCGACGTTCAGCGAAACACCGCTGGGGGCCGAGGATTCGGCACTCAGTGGCGTGTTGCGCGGCGGTGTCGTCATCGCGAATCGCGCCCCGGTTATCTTCCTCGTACTCATCCTCGTGTCGACGGTGGGAGCCAGCTACTACGCCACTGGCGTCTCGACGTCGTTCAGCCAGGAGGACTTCCTGCCGCCCGAGGAGAACCCGGACTTCGTCGAAGCGCTGCCGGAGCCGTTCGCTCCGAGCGAATACACCGTCACGGAGGTGACGAACTTCCTCGACGACCGGTTCGATACCACTCAGTCCAGTCAGGCGACGGTGTACGTAGAGGGACCAATGCGGAACGACGCGGCGCTCGAACAGATATATCGGGCGGGTGACAACCCGCCGGACTCGTTCGTCCGAGAGGACAGGCGCGCCGATTCGACGTCTATCGTCACGGTCATTCAGGACCGAGCAGCAGAAGACCCCGAGTTCCGCCGGATGGTCGAGCGCAACGACCGGAATGACAATGGGGTCCCGGACGATAACCTCGAGCAGATATACGAGTATCTGCTCGACTCCCCCGCCCGTAGTACGGCGATAGAATACATCACCGAGGACTACCGGAGCGCACGTGTCGTCTACACGGTCGAGTCGGATGCGACCGACGCCGAAGTGACCGAGGACACGCGCAGCGTTGCCGACGACTTCCGATATGAGGCGACAGCGACCGGCTCGATCATCGTGTTCCAGGCTGTCTCGGACCTCATTCTGGAGTCAGCTATCCAGTCGCTTGCGATTGCACTGGTCGGGTCAGCGTTGTTCCTCATCCTCATGTACAATATGCTGGAGGGGCGGCCGTCGCTTGGCCTCGTGAACATCATCCCCGTCGTCGTCACTGTGGCGTGGCTCGGCGGGACGATGCGGCTGCTCAGTATCCCGTTCAACGCGCTCACAGCGACGATGTTGGCGATAACGATCGGGCTGGGTGTCGACTACTCGGTCCACGTCACCCACCGGTTCGCTGACGAGTTCGACGAAAACGACCTCGAGACGGCACTGGACCTGACTGTTCGCGGGACCGGCGGCGCGCTGTTCGGGAGTATGCTCACCACGACCTTCGGTATCGGCGTGCTCGGGCTGGCTGTGTTCCCCGCAATCGGCCAGTTCGGCATCCTGACAGCGATGTCGATCGGCTACGCCTTCCTCGCGTCCATTCTGGTGATCCCCTCCGCACTCGTCGTCTGGGACCGGGTGTTCAACGCTGACTGGTCTGTCCGTGGCGTGCTCGGGTTCGGGCGGTCGCGGCCACCCACGCCCGTCGACGGCGACGATTGAACCGCGACCCCGAGGCACGACCGCCCGCCGGTCGTGTCCGGGCAAAACACGCCACTGAAGCCTTTATTTGACGCCGTCGCTCTAGCACTCGTATGACTCACGTCGTTATCATCGGCGCGTATGGGAGTGCCGGAGCCGCAGTGGCCGGCGACCTTGTCGAGGAAGAGGGCATCGAACTCACACTCATCGACAACGGCGAGCCCGGCGGTGGCCTCTGTATCCTTCGTGGCTGTATGCCGTCCAAAGAAGTGCTCTCCGCAGGCGCCCACCGCTTCCAGGCGCGCCACGACGACCGTCTCGTCGGCGACGTGCCCGAAGTCGATCTGGAGGCCGTCGTTGAACGCAAGGACGACCACGTACTCGGCTGGGCCGGACACCGTCGTGATTCTGTCCACGAGATGGCCGAGCGCGACGACGTAACCTTCATTCACGACACTGCCACGTTCGTCGATGAGCACACAGTCCGGGCCGGCGGCGAGGAGCACGAAGCCGACTACGTCGTCATCGCGACCGGCTCCAGCGTGAACGTCCCGGACACGCCCGGCATCGACGAGGTCGACTTCATGACGAGCGACCAGGTGCTCGACGCCACCGAGTTCCCCGACTCTGGCATCGTAATGGGCTTTGGATACATCGGGATGGAACTGGTCCCATATCTCGCCGAAGCCGGCGGGATGGAACTCACCGTTATCGAGCACGACGACCGACCCATCGACGAGGGCGACCCGGAGTTCGGCGACGAGGCGCTTGATATCTACGAGGAGAACTGGGACGTGACCATTCCGACGAACTGTTATGAAAAGGAACTGGAGGAGACTGAAGACGGCGGCGTCCGACTCACCGTCGAGTACGACGACGGCAGCGAGGAGACGTTCGAGGCCGACCAGCTGTTCCTCTTTACCGGCCGCCGCCCGACCGTCGACGGGCTGGGTCTGGAGAACACGCCCGTCTCCGTCGAAGGTGACTGGGCGAAAGACACGATGCAGACCCGCGACGCCGACCACATCTACGCCGTCGGCGACGTCAACGGCAAGGAGCCGATTCTCCACGTCGCCAAGGAGCAGGGCTTCACCGCGGCCGAAAACATCGTCCGACAGGAAGCCGGTGGCTCGCTCAATGAATACCGAAACGTCCACCACCACGTCATCTTCTCTGGGCTGGGCGTCTACCCGTTCGCTCGCGTCGGGCACAACGAGGAGACTGCAACGGAAGCGGGCTATGACACCGTCACGGCGACGCGACAGGCCAGCGACGACGGCGTGTTCAAATCGAAGGACGTGCCCGAGGGGCTGGCGAAACTCGTCGTCGACGCCGACGATGGGACGGTACTGGGCTGGCAGGGGATGCACTACCACGCCGACAGTTTCGCCAAGACGTTCCAGATTATCGTCGAACTCGGGCTCGACGTGCGCGACCTCCCGGACCGGGCCTACCACCCGACGCTCCCGGAGAACGTCGACGGGCTCATCCGGGACTGCGTCGACCAGCTATAAGCGGTCGACCTGGATGCCGATCACGTCGAAGCGCGTGCCGCCGGCTTCACTTTCCGAGACGGTGATCCGGGCACCGTGTGCGTCGACGATTTCGGAGACGATAGCCAGCCCGAAGCCGGTTCCTTCGTCGCTCGTGGTGTAGCCGCGTTCGAACACCTTGTCGCGCTCGTCCTCGGGAATCCCCGGGCCGTCGTCCGCGACGTAGAACCCCCGTTCGTTCGAGAGCGTCCCGACGCGAACGGTCACGGGGCCGTCGCTGTGCTCTACGGCATTGCGGAAGAGGTTTTCAAACAGCTGCTGGAGCCGTGTCTGGTCGCCCGTGATTTCCGCATCCGTATCACCCCATTCAAGCGTCGCGTCCGAGCTCTCGACGGTGTCCCAGGCGGCGGTAATGATATCATCTAACGACGTTTCGGTCGCGTCGATGACCTTGTGGCCGCCGCGAGCGAGGGCAAGCACGTCGTCAATGAGTTCGTCCATCCGTTCGAGCGACCGCCGGAGCGATTCGATGTGCTCCGGGTCCCCGTCGTATTCCTCATCGACAAGGGTGAGCCGCCCGAACGCGACGTTGAGTGGGTTCCGGAGGTCGTGGCTGACGACGCTGGCGAAATCCTCCAGACGGTTTCGCTCACGGGTGAGTTCCTGCTCGCGGCGTTCGCGCTCCTGTTCGTAGCTGACCCAGTTCCCCATCAGTTCGACGAGCGTGACTTCCCACTCGGAGAAGGATTCGCGGGGCTCCGTACCGTAGAAGCAGAACGTGCCGTACACCGAGCCATCGACGATAACGGGCGTTCCAAGGTAACAGGAGACGCCCATTTCGGTGTAGCCCGCTCTTTCAGCCAGGTCTGGTCGGTCTTCGGCGATATCAGCGAGCACCAGCGTCTGCTCCTCGACGACGGCTCGCTCGCAGTTCGTCGCATCTAGCGGGACTGCATCGCCCGCCTCAGTGGCCCCCGTCGGGTCGTAGACGACTTCGAAGACGTACCTGTCGCCGTCAATGTGTGAGAGGGCGGCTGTGTCTGTCCCGAGGACATCCTGCCCGATTTCTAGCAGGCGTCCGACCTTCTCCTCGAACACAAGGTCTTTGCGGGAGATGACCCGGTAAATCTCTCGGAGCGTCCGTTCTCTGCTTCTAATCTCCTTCTCGTGTTTGTGGCGCTTGGTGATATCACGGAAGTACACCGAAATCCCAGTCGACGACGGGTAGACGGACACTTCGAACCACGTCTGCAGCGGCTCGAAGTACGCCTCGAACGAGGTGGGCTCCTGCTGTGTCATCGCCTGCCGGTACTGCTTGCTGAACTCCGTTCCCTCCACTGACGGGATTGCCTCCCAGAGGTTGCGCCCCAGCAGGCCAGTGGTGTCCCCGTCCACCCCCATCGCACGACCGATGACACGCCTGCCGCGCTCGTTGGCGTAGGTAAACTCCCAGTCCTCGTTAAGCGCAAAGAACGCGTCGGTCATCCGGTCGAGAATGTCCGCCTCCTCCTGATAGCGGGCGACGGCCGAGGTGATCCGTTGCCGGAGCAGTTCCGTCTGCTCGGAGAGGGGCGTCTTCGTCACGTAGTCCGTGACGCCGACTGAAATAGCGTTGCTCGCCACGCTCTCGTCGCCGTCGTCGGTGAAGAGCAGGAACGGGAGGTCCGGCGACCGGTCTCTGACGGCCCGTAACAGTTTGACCCCGTCCTGATCGGGGAGCCGATACTCACTGACGACGCAGTTAAACGAGGCGTCGTCAAGGGCATCTAGCGCCGCCGATGCGCTCTCACACACCGTCACAGTGAATTCGTCAGCGCTCCCGCTCAGTGTCTCCTTGACCGCCGTGATATCGTCACAATCCGAGTCGACATAGAGGACGCGTAGCCGCTCAGCAGCGCCATCGCCCCCGTGACGGTTTGACGCGGCCACGGGTGTGTCCATATGCATTGCAAGGCAGGTAGGGGTAAAGATGTACCGCCGGTAAGCTTGCATTACCAGGGTTGTACCCCAGCTATAACCGCTGAAAACTCAGTCCGGCTGCCGCGCCGCGAGTACCGGAATCTTGTCGATTCGGTCCGCCGAAAGCGCGTGCCAGTCGACGCCTGTTGGCGTCGTGTGCGTGGTCGCCGTCTCGACAGTTCGGTCCGGCGTCACGACCCAGTCCATCGGCACGTCGTGGGCATCGATAGGCACGGTTGTGTCAACGACGCCCTCGGGACCGCCGACAATCTGGAGTTCGTGGACCGTCGTCACGACCGGCGTCGTCTCGTCGACCAGCCCCAGTTCCCGGAGGACGGCGTATTCGAGGTCGCTATACCCCTCGCCCTTTCCGACACGCGCGCCGTCCTCGGTGACCGCGACCGACCCCGACACGACGAGGTCGACGCTCCCGACCGCCTCGGGGCCGACCTGTCGCGCGTGGTCGGCGACGTTCGAAACCGCCGGTGCCGCTTCGATATCGTCCAGTTCGGCGGGGTCGAGTTCGTAGAAGCATCGCTCGTCCCGGAGCCGCGGCACGGCCATATACACGGTCTTGCCGGCCCGCAGCGCCGCCCGCCGGACCGGAAGCTGTGGCGAGTCCGGGTTCGCCTTGACCGTCTCAGCGGCGTCCCAGACGGCTGTCTCGGTCAGGCGCTGGGCGGCCTCGCTTGCCCCCTCGAAGTTCGGAATCCGGTCGTGTGGCGGGAACGGGAACCGGGCGATACCCTGCGCTTCCAGCGCATCCCAGACCGCTTCGCGGATAGTCTGTTTGTCCATGGCGCTATAGCCTCCGACCGGCAAGTGTGCCAATCAGCGTGAGCACTGCGACGAGTGTCACGATGGCCGTGAATCCGGGGCCGCTGGCGGCGGTCGTGGACTGGTCGTTGCTCGGCGTGTGGTCTGCGGGCGTCGGCTCATCCGTCCGGGTCGTGCTTCGCGATTCCGTCTCGGTCGCCATCACGGCCGACCGGGGAACGTAGCTGTCATCGTCGTAGCGGTCCGGGTAGAGCTGTGCGGTGGCGTTGTGCGCGAATGAGACCACGCTCCGCGGGGCAGGCTGATTGATGTCCCGTACCTGTACGGCGACCGTCGAATTGGTGTCGCCCGCGGTCGTGCTGGCGTAGGGCTCGGTCGTCGCGATGGTCGCCGTGTTCTCGGTGACAAAGAGCACGTCCGGGTCGAGCTGGAGAATGACTTCGTCGCTGAGCTGTGGGTACTGCGTGTGGTTGCGAGCCGCGACGTTCTCCGCGCCAGCGAGCTCGATGAGCGACGTGACGAAGGTGTTGCCCGCCGCCACGTACCCCCCACCCAGCGGGTACAGCGCCGTCGGTCGGTCCTCGGCGTCCGCTGTGACCTGCCGAACGACATCGACATTCGCGTCCATCCAGGCGTTTGCCTCGGCCGCGCCTCCGCAGTTCCCGGTCAGGCGGCCGATGGTCGTTGTCTTTGCCCGGATGTCCTCGATAGTCGTCGCGGCGGGGAGGTGATACACCGTCAGCCCGGCCTGCCGGAGCGGGGCCACGTCACCGGCGCTGGCGTTCGGCGCAATCACCAGATCCGGGTTCGTGCTGACGACACGCTCGACGTTAACGCCGAAGCTCGCCGAGACGTTCGTTCGGCTCTCAGCGCCGTCGAGATAGCTCGCGTACTGTGTGAGCCCGACCACCTGCGAGCGCCCACCGATCTCCCACATCGTCTGTGCGGCCGAAGGGTTGGTCGTCGTGACTCGTTCCGGGCGCTCCTCGATAGTGACCTCGGTCCCAGTGGCGTCGGTCATCGTGACCGGGAACGAGCAGTCGTCGGCCTGCGTGTCAGCCGTTGCTGTGGCCGGAGCGACACCCGCAAGCGAGCCGACAAGCAAGACAAAGACACACGCGAGAGAAAGTCGTCGCATGCTCTATGCGGGTGCCAGGAGCAATAAATACTTATCTACTGCAAGTGGGCTTTCATACATGCGTTTCGCGGGTCGGACCGTCGGCTGGTCGGCAGGGCTCGTCGCCGTCCTCTGTGCCGTGGTGACGACGAGCGCCGGCATCGGCCCGGTGTGGATTCCGCCCGGAGTCGTCGGGAAAGTGCTGCTCAACGCCGTCGTCGTCCCAACGGGACTCTCCATCTCCGGCCCTGCCGTCGACGTGACCACGGCTCACGTGTTTTCCTACGCCGTAAGCGACCTCCAGACACAGATTGTGATGCAGGTCCGACTGCCGCGGATACTGCTCGGCGCGGTCGTCGGCTTCTCGCTGGCCGCCGCGGGGACGATCATGCAGGGCATCTTCCGGAATCCGATGGCCGACCCCTCTATCATCGGCGTCTCCTCCGGCGCAGCAGTCGGCGCGGTCGGTTTCATCGTCGCGCCGGTCGTAATCCCGTTTGGGCTGGGCCTCCGCGGCGCGGCCTTCGCGGGGGCGCTGGTCGCAGCCTTCGGCGTCTACCTCATCGCGACGCGGAACGGCCGGACGCCGGTCGCGACGCTGTTGCTGGCCGGGGTAGCGATACAGACGTTTCTGGGCGCGGTGGTCTCGTTCCTGTTGCTTCACAGCGGCGAGAGCATCCGCCGAGCGCTGTACTGGCTGATGGGCCATCTCAAGGGGGCGTCGTGGCCCGAGGTGACAACGAGCGTCGTGCTCGTCGCCATCCCGTTCGTCGCGTTGCTCGCGTACGCTCGCGACCTGAACATCATGCTGCTGGGCGAGGAAGACGCACAGAGCCTCGGCATCGAGGTCGAACGGACCAAGCGGGTCCTGCTCGCGCTGTCAGCAGTCATCACGGCGGCTGGCGTCGCTGTTGCCGGCATCGTCGGCTTCGTCGGGCTCATCGTTCCCCACGTGATGCGGCTGCTCGTCGGGCCGGACCATCGGATACTGCTCCCGACGGCGGCGCTCGCTGGTGCGTCGTTCCTCGTCGCGACGGACACGCTGGCACGCTCTGGCAGCGCCGAGGTACCGGTCGGCATCGTCACCGCTGTCCTCGGCGCGCCGTTTTTCCTGTACCTGCTCCGGAAGCGGGAGGTGCACGAGCTATGAGCGGTGCAAACGGATCCAACAGTTCAGGCCCGGGACAGGACCGCTCCGGGCCGATGCTCGACGTGTCCGACCTTGCAGTGTCCTTCGGCGAGCAGTCGGTCGTCTCGGGCGTCGATTTTACCGTCGACCGGGGGTCACTCGTCGGCCTCGTCGGTCCCAACGGCGCTGGCAAAACGACCGTCCTGCGGGCGCTCAAGGGGACGCTCGACCCGGACACTGGAACGGTTCGCGTCGACGGCGACCCCATCCGGGAGAAATCCGCGAAGGCGGTGAGTCGCCTTGTCGCGAGCACCCCACAGGGAACGGCGCTGTCGTTCGATTTCAGCGTCAGGCAGACCGTCGAGATGGGGCGGACGCCCCACCTCGGCCGCTTCGACCGGATGGGCGAGGACGACCAACGGGCCGTCGAGCGAGCGATGGAGCGTGCGAGCGTCGCCGAGTTCGCTGACCGACCGTTCACCTCGCTGTCCGGCGGCGAGCGCCAGCGCGTCCTGCTGGCCCGGGCGCTCGCACAGGAGACGCCGGTCCTCCTGCTCGATGAACCGACGGCGAGCCTCGACATCAATCACGCCGTCCGCACGCTCGAACTGGTCCGGACGCTGGTCGACGACGGGAAGACGGCCGTCGCCGCGATTCACGACCTCAATCTGGCCGCCCGGTACTGCGACGAACTGGTGTTGCTCGCCGGGGGCAGGGTCCGCGCCGCGGGCCGGCCTGCTGACGTGCTCACGAGCGACACGCTCCGTGACGCCTTCGACGCCGAAACGCTGGTGACGACCCAGCCCGGCACCGATGCGCCGCTCGTGACGCCGCTTTCCGAACGGGAGTCAGTCGCTCGTCGCGTCCACGTCATCGGGACCGGCACGCCAGCGGCTGCCGCCGTCTCGAAACTCGCTGGAGCCGGCTGCCAGGTCAGTATCGGCGTCGTTCCCGCCGGCGACACAGCCGCCGAGCGGGCCGCAGACCTCGACTGCGAGGCGGTCACGGTCCCGACCTTCGCCGGCATCGACGACGCGGCCCGGGAGCGTGCCGCCGACCTCGCCGCTGCCGCCGATGCCGTGGTGATAGCGGGCGAAACCGGCGACGGCAACAGGCCGGTCATCGAGGCGGGCAATGCTTGCCTCGCCGTCGAGAGCGGTGGGAGCGGCCACGCCAGTGGCGCTCTGGACACCGTACCGTTGGCTGGGCTCTCCGAAGCGGTGGCGTCCCTGCCGTCTGCAACGGAGCGCGACGCGGCCCGGCCGCTCGACCAATCAGCTACCGACTGAAGACCCGTCCGAGAACAGCAACACCGATACTTTTCGCTTCCCTACCTCGCCTGTGGACGACACGATCGCGTGGCTCCGGGGCCGGCCGTACTACGAGGGACAGATCGTCGACCAGCGGACGGTGCCCGGCCGAGACGCGCAGACCGCGGACTGCGACGTGACGGACCGGCTCGCCGGCGTCCTCGAAGACCGGGGCATCACGGACCTCTACGCACATCAGGTGGACGCTATCGAGGCCGTCCGTGACGGTGACAACGTCGTTCTCGCAACGGAGACGGCAAGCGGCAAGAGCCTCGCCTACACCGTTCCCGCGTTCGAGCGGGCACTGGACCGCCGGGCCACGACGCTCTACGTCGCACCGCAGGTCGCGCTCATCAACGACCAGACAGAGACGCTGTCAGAACTGGCACAGGGACTTGGCTTCGCCTCCGGCGTCTCCGTCGCCCAGTACACCGGCCGCCAGTCCAAATCCGAGAAGGAGGCCATCCGGGAGCGCCAGCCGACCGTGTTGCTGACGACGCCGGACATGCTCCACTACGGGATACTTCCCCACGCCCACCGGCTGTGGGACTGGTTCTTCCAGCGGCTCGAAACCGTCGTCATCGACGAGGTCCACGGCTATCGCGGCGTGTTCGGGAGCCACGTCTCGATGGTGATGCGCCGCCTTCAGCGGGTCGCCGAGCGATTCGACGCCGGGAGTAACAGCTCTGGAAGCGACGGCGGCACAGCGGGCGGCCCGGAGTGGCTCTGTTGCTCGGCGACCATCGGCAATCCAATCGAACATGCGGCAGCGGTCACCGGCCAGCCCGGGGCGTCGTTCGCGCTGGTCGATGAGGACGCAAGCGCCAGCGGGCCGCGCCACTGGCTGCTGTGGAACCCCCCGGAGTACGAGGGCGATGGCTGGGGGAGCGGCCGCCGGAAGTCGAACCACGTCGAGACGAAACAGCTGTTCGTCGACCTCGTCGAGCGTGGCCTCCAGACAGTCGTCTTCGCCGGGTCGCGCCAGACTGCCGAACGCTACGCCAGCGACAGCGCCGACGAACTCCGGAGCCGCGGCGAACACGACCTCGCCGACAGCATCGGCGCGTATCAGGCCGCGCTGACCGACGAGCGCCGGCGCGAACTGGAACAGGGCCTGCAGTCCGGCGACCTGCGGGGCGTCTGGTCGACCAGCGCGCTCGAACTGGGCGTCGACGTGGGCGGCCTCGACGCCGTGTTGCTGGACGGCTACCCCGGCACGCGGATGCGGGCCTTCCAGCAGGCCGGGCGGGCCGGCCGCGGCACTGACCCCGCGCTGGTCACGCTCGTCGGCGGCGAGGACCAGCTCGACCAGTACGTCCTGCGCAACCCCGACGCGCTGTTCGAGACAGGGGCCGAACAAGCCGTGACCAACCCGGAAAACGAGCAGTTGCTCCCGGACCACGTCCATGCGGCCGCCTGCGAGAACTGGCTCTCGCCCGAGGACGACCGCCACTTCGGCGAGACGTTCCCCGACGTGGTCGCCGACCTCGAATCGGCCGGGAAGCTCGACCGCCGCCAGACCGACCAGGGAATGCGCTGGCTGGGCAACGGCAGCCCACACCACGCGATGAACCTGCGGACCGTCGACGACGGTGAGGTGAAACTGGTCGCGAAAGGCGACGTGATAGCGAAGCTCTCCGTTGAAGACGCGCTGCGGGACGCCCACCCCGGCGCGATTTACCACCATCAGGGCCGGCGCTACGAGGTGACCGACCTCGACCTCGACACGGGCGTCGCACAGCTTGACCGGACGTGGGCCGACTACTTCACCCGCGTCCTGCACGATAAGACCATTACCATCGAAGCGGATCTGGCGGAGCGGCGGTTGCCGGCTCGGGAGGACGTGCCGGTCCGATTCGCGTCGGTGACGATGCGCAAGCAAATCACCGGCTACGAGCGTCGTGACGGCTCCTCTGGAGAGGTACTCGGACAGCGTTCGCTCGATTTGCCGGAGACGACGCTGGAGACGAAGGCGCTGTACCATACCGTGCCGTCGGACCTCGAAGATGAGATACGACAGGGCGCGTACAGGGCTGGGAGCGGCCCCGGGCGCGAGCGCGGAAGCGATGGCGGCGGTCAGCCCGGCGATACAGCAACTGACGGCGGCGGCTCCGGCGACTTCCCGGGTGCCATCCACGCCGCCGAGCACGCCATGATCTCGATGTTCCCCTTCGAGTACCTCTGTGACCGCGGCGACATCGGCGGCCTGTCGACGCCGCGCCATCCCCACACCGGTGAGCCGACCATCTTCATCTACGACGGCTACCCCGGCGGCATCGGCCTGACGCGGGCTGGCTACCACGACATCGGGCCGCTGATGGACACCACGCTATCGATGCTGACTGCATGTGACTGCGCCGGCGGCTGCCCGGCCTGCGTGCAGTCTCCCCACTGTGGGAACGCAAACGACCCGCTGGACAAACACGGCGCGATACATCTACTGAGCGGGCTGCTGGAACAATAACGAGACCGCCCGGTTCTGGAATCGACTCAGGCGTCGTCCGTTGCTTTCTGTAGCGCGAGTCCGACGACAGCCCCCGTCGGCTCGTTGTCTTCGACCCACACATCGCCGCCGTACGCGTCGACCAGCGTTCGGACGAGATAGAGACCAACGCCAGTCCCCGCACTGTTCGGTCGCTTCTTCCCACGCTCGAACACTGTCCGTTTCTGCTCGTCCGGGATTCCCGGACCGTTGTCGGCAACAGTGACCTGAAGCACGTCACCGTCGTCGGTTACGTCGACGACGACCGACGGCGTTGCCGAGTCGTTGTGCTGGATTGCGTTAGTGAGAACGTTCCGGAACACGGAGGACAGGAGTTCGTCGGCTTCCACCTGTGCTGACGGGAGCGCGTCCGGGACAGTTACCTGTGCGTCAGTGTATGTCGCTGTGATATCCTCGATCACTGATGACAGGACTGGCCCGAGAGCGACCGGCTCGGTCTCCCACTCCGTCTGTTGCATTACCGACGCAAGGTTTCCAGCCGTTTCAAGCAGTTCCGTGGCTGCCTGACTGCTTTCCTGAATCCCGTCGACGTGTTCTATGGCGTCGCCGCTGCACTGGTCCCGGAGCAGTTCCGCTCGGCCACTGATGGTCTGCAGGTGGTTCGTGAGGTCGTGACGGACAATCTGGTTCAGCAGGTCGAGGTTGTCGCGCTGTCGTTTCAGCTCCTGCTCGCGCTCTATCCGGTCAAGGGTCGAGAGCACGTTCTTCCCGAGGATGTCGGCCAGTTGCGCCTCCCGCTCAGTCGGTTCGGCCTTCACATCTGTCCCGGCTGTCAAAAGCCCGTGCCCACTGAGCGGAACGACGATACCGCCGTGGAGCGGTGCATCGGACGCCGCTTTCTCCTCGTCAACGAGGACCGTCTGGGTCTCGTCGCGTTCGTAGTGCGCCCACAGCCAACTCCCGCGCTCGTGTTGCATTACCTGCCCTGGGTCCTCGGGGACTGCAACATACTCCCGAAGTGGTTCGGATATCGCCTCAGCTCTGAGCACGCCATCATTGGCCGTCCAGAAGACACTGAACGGAAAGTCGAGAATGGCTGTCGCGGTCTTGACTGCGGCGGTCGCGGCTTCTGACCGATTCTCAGTTTTCATCAGTCGCCGGGTCGCCATGTGCAACTCCTCGATCTGGTCGGCCGGAGTTACCTGACGGGAGGGGGAGCCGGAGTTTGACCCCATTTTCGAGCCGTTATGTCTGCCTGAATATGAATGTTTGTCTCGTCTGTGACACCATCACAACTCGACACAGCGGTCGGTCCGTGCTCGCTCGTACCACCCGTTCGCGTCCAGCAGCCAGTCCGCTGTTACGGCGACTACCCGAAGTCTTCCAGCCGTAACTGGTCGGGGTGGATGCCGTCCGGTTCACTCGCGCCGAGCAGACGAGGTAGTGCCGTGTTCGCAAACGTCATGCCGACGACGAGCAGTATCGGGGCAAAAAAGAGCCCATAGAAGCCCAGTACGACCGGTCCGAGCGTGTACGCGAGCATCAGGAGCCCGACGTGCGTGCTTTCGCCGCTGAGAAGTGGCCGAAGCAGCAGGTCCGGAACCGTGTCGACGATGACCACCGCGACGAGGAGGAATCCGAGCACGTACGCGAGCAGCGAAGACTGGCCGTCAAGCACCACCGGGAGCGCGGTGACACCAGTCAGTGGGAGGTAGATTATTTTCATCCCGACGACGGGAATCAGGCTGGCGATACCGGTCAGCGCGCCGGCGAGCGTCGGATACGGGACCTCGACAGCCGCCGGCGCGATGACGTTATAGCCGGTGAATGCGGCGATGGCGATGAGCGAAATCGCCAACACGTTCAGTAGATTGCCAAACAGCACCGCTTCCAGTTCCTCGTCGACGGCTTCGAGGTACTCACGGATGATGGCCCCATCGTCGAACCGGAGCAGCCACTGACGGATGCGCTGTCCGTCCACCAGAAGGTAGTACGTAACGATAGTCGTGATGAACAGATTGAGGACGAACCGAGAGGCGACCGACGTAAGCACCATCGCGTTCTCGCTGAGGAAGGCGACGAACGGCGAGAGCTGTCCTGACTGGTAAGCGCTGTACAGTCCCTCAACGGTGAGGTCCGGCACGGACTCTGGACCGTCCAGCCAACTGACGTGCGTTGCGGCCACGTCAACGAGCGCGTACTGGGTGACGAACTGCCGAGTTTCGACAAGGAGGAGGACGGCCGCATAGCTGACGAGCAACAGGAGCGGGATCGCCAGCGAAGCCATAACGACGACCGCACGCACCCGTGCCGGAAGGCGGAGCCTGCGCAAGGTACTGTGGTACCGTCGCGTCGAATAATAGAGGAACACGGAGACGGTCAACGCCGCGATAAACTGATATGCGAGGACACCGACCACCACCGCAACAGCGAGACCAAAGAGGGCGACGACGAAGCGCTTCTCGTCCATATACGTACCATTTTGTGAACAAATATAAACGTACGGGCACCGGGAATCTCGCAGACACCGCGAGTCGAACCCTGTTCAGACCGGTGGCTACTCCGTTCGTTCGCGCGTCGGCCCGGCGCTGCCGTGGACACCGATATCGCCGGAGAGTTCGTACTGGTTCGTTTCGCTGAGGTCGATACCCTCCGCGTGGCAGTCCTCTGTCACCTGCTGGATGAACGCGGCCCTGACTGACGCGAGTCGGTTCCGCCGTTCGTTGGGAATCCAGATCCGGCCCGTCAGGATTATTGCCGTCGACGCGAGGTCGGAGACTCTGGCCGTCGGCGCTGGCTTTTCCGAGACGTGGTCGAGGTCGCGAGCGGCGTTTTCGATGATGGCCCGGACCGTTTCGATGTCGTCCTCGTAGCCGATACCGAACTGGTAAGAAATCCCGATGGGACCGGTCGATGTCTAGTTCGTCACCGCACTCGTCGCCAGTTCCGTGTTCGGGACAATGATGCGCTCGTTGTCCGGCGTCCGGATCCGGGTCACGCGCAGGTCGATATCGACCACCGTACCCTGCATCCCGTTCCAGGCGATGACGTCACCGACGTTCAGGTCCGGGTCAGTCACGATGAACGCGCCGGCGACGAAGTTCCCGAGCACGTCCTGTGCCGCCAGCCCCACCGCCAGTGTAATACCTGCCGCCAGGAGGGTCGATCCCGCAAGTGCGCCCCGAAAGCCCGCAACGCTAGCCCCGATTACCACCGCAAAGACGACCGCTAGCAGGTGGACGGCGCTGGTCAGCGCACTGGCAACTGTCTTGTTAGTCTCCGTCCGTGAGAGCAGCCATCGGGCCACCGGCACGGCGATCAACCGGCCGACAGCGTAGAGGAGCGCCGCGACGGCGAGGAACTGTGCCCCGTCGGTCGCCAGTTGGCCGTACGTCGAGACGATATCGATATCTAGGCCCGGGAACTGCATACTGTTTCTCGTAGTCCAGCCGGTATGATAGTACGGTGTCACGTCCGGACTCGTAGCCACCACGGCTCCTCTATATTGTTCGCGTCCCGCGGCTCTCAGTCGCTTTGGTGCGCCAAACGGCACTCCCGCCCGGGACCCCACTGCTCGACCTGCACCGTCGCTTCACGACTTCGCTGTGCACCCGACGTGCCGGTTTAGAAGGACTTCACTCGACGAATTCCGCTTCACCGAGTTGGCTCGGACCGCAGGGGTGTGTGTTACCCGACTCGCTCGTTCAGAATGAGCCTCGTTTTCGTACCGACGACCTCCTCCAGCTCGCGCGCCTGCGTGATGAGTCCGTTGACCGCGTCGGTATCAGCAGCGTCAACGACGACGACGATATCCTCCTCGCCAGAGACCTGCCAGACAAAATCCACCTCCTGCCAATCGGCGATACGGTCCGAGACCTCGGCCGTGTCGACGTTTACGTCGACGCTAACCTCGATCATCGCTTTCACGTTGCCGGTCCGCGTCGCGACGGTGAAACGTTCGATAACGCCGTCGTCGACCAGTCGTTCGACGCGGTTTCGCACGGTCCCTTCCGACGTGCCGACCCGGTCCGCGATTTCCGTATACGGGGTTCGGGCGTCCCGGCGGAGTATCGAAAGTATCTCCCTGTCGAGGTCGTCCATCGAGATGTGATAGTATCACCGGTCGTGACTTGAGGATTGCGAAATTCGAAACTCGTCTTCGAAAGCAACCCTTATGACCGACTATAGTATACGCATCTCGTAATGGCTGACGCATACGTGGCAATCGAAGGCGACCGCGTCATCGAGGCGCGCGCTCGTGCTCCGGGGACGGCCCGCGGCGAACTGGTCTTTACAACAGCGTACACCGGGTACGAGGAGAGCCTCACCGATCCATCCTACGAGGAGCAGGTCCTGACGTTCTCCTATCCGCTCATCGGGAACTACGGCGTCCGGGAGGAGCGCTTCGAATCCGACCGCGTCCACCCGCGCGCGGCGGTGGCCCGCGAGATGACCGACGACGTGGCCGAGTGGCTCGAATCCGAAGGCATCCCGGCCGTCGACCACCTCGATACGCGCGACATCGTCACCGAAATCCGCGATGAGGGAGCAATGAAATGCGGGATCGCCGCCGGGCCGGACGCGACCGAGCAGGACGCGCTCGATGAACTCCACGAGTGCAAGCATATGTCCGACCACACTGACATCGGCGCACAGGTCTCCGTCGACGACGTAGAAGTCCACAACGAGGGCGGTGACGGTGCGACGGTCGCACTGGTCGACTGCGGTGCGAAGGGGTCCATCACCGAGTCGCTGGTCGAACGCGACGCCGAGGTTCACATCTTCCCCTACGACGCCAGTGAAGACGACGTGGCGGCTGTCGACCCGGACCTGCTGTTTATCTCGAATGGCCCCGGCGACCCCGAGAACTTCGAGCAGGCCGGCGAACTCGTCGAGACCTACGTCGGTGACGTGCCACTGGCCGGCATCTGTCTCGGCCAGCAGGTCGTCGCCAACGCGCTCGGCGGTGAAACCGAGAAAATGGAGTTCGGCCACCGCGGCGTGAATCAGCCGGTCCGCGACCTGCGCTCCAATCAGGTCGTAATGACGACCCAGAACCACGGCTACACCGTCGCCGACCCCGGCGACAAGCTCGACGTGACCCAGGTCAACGTCAACGACGACACGCCGGAAGGACTGGAGAACGACGACCTGAATATCATCACGCGCCAGTACCATCCCGAGGCCAACCCCGGCCCGCACGATTCGCTCGGCTTCTTCGATGATGTGCTGGGGATGGCGGGGGAGTAGGGAGGGACGCGACTGAAAGGAGCGGCCCTCGGAATTGCGAGCGGGGAGGAACGACCCGCGAGCAGTAGCGCGGTTCGGAGCGAGCGAAGCGAGTGAGAACCGCGAGACGCGAACGGTGAGCGTCAGCGAACCGTGAGCAGCGCAGTTTGTACGCGCACGAGCCACGTCGGTCAGTCGCTGTCGTCGATTGGCTGCCCGCGATAGTATGTCGTCTGATCGCTGTCTTCGTTTTCGTCTGTATCTTGTGGTGCGACGGGGCGGCCGCGATACATGACCCGGTTGGCGGTGTCGTCGCCGTCGATTGCGTCTGGACTGTCCTGCTGGTGGGCCTCGATGAACTCGGCAGCCGCGTTGAGGGTTTTCTTGTCGGTCTTGCGGTGTACCCAGCAGTGGTACATTTTCCGTGGAGTCCGGAGCGCGAGGCGGTGCGCACGGAACCCGGACTTGGTGGTGACATCGGCAACTGCCTCGTGTGGAATCTCGATGACATCGTCGTCGTTGTCTTTCCCGATGAGACAGAGGGTCCGCCGACCGGTGACCAGAATGACCGTCCGTCGGTCGCCGACCGGTGATTCGGTCTTGCGTTTCGTCCCGCGTCCGATACCGCGCTTCCCGTTGGTCAGGAGATATGCCGGGGCTTCAGCGCCGTCGAGGTACGTCAGCGGTGGGTTGTTCAGCGGTGGTGACTCGGAGAAGCGGCTCTTGTATCCAGCGAGGACTCCCACCGTTACCGAGTCACCGGGGGCCATCTCAGCGACTGTCTCTGCCCGTCTGGTGATGTCCTCTATCATCGGCTTCCCAGAGCAGCGACAGCGATTGCAACGCGGTCCATACAACTAGTGCCACAGCCGCAGAGATGAGTGTTACGAACGTGCCATTATTGGCCCAGAACAAGACAGGCAGTCACCGATATCTTACCAACATTCATTTATTGCCAGTTTAAATCCACAGTGGCTATGAAGTGTAATGCTCGGGTCCGGTACACGGACCGTTACCGCGCAGACGCTCTATGACAGCTGTCTGACGCTTCTGAATTCGAACTGTGCGCCGCCGGCATCGCTCTCGGTCACGGACACCGACCAGTCGTGTGCCGCCGCTATCTGCTTGACGATGGCGAGCCCGAACCCGGTGCCACCGTCAGTGGTGGTGTAGCCGCTCTCGAACACCGTCTCGTGCTTTTCTGGCGGGATACCATCGCCATTATCGGCGACGTAGAACCCCGAATCGTCGAGTTCGCCGATCTCGACAGTGATTTCCGAGCCGCCGTGCGTTACGGCGTTGTTGATGAGGTTTTCGAGGAGTTGGCGAAGGCGGCTCTCGTCGGCGTAGATCGGGCTTTCAGCCGGGATTTCGAGGGTAGCATCGTCAGTCTCGACGGCCTGCCAGCAGGACCGTGCAGTCGATTCAAGATCGAGTGGCTCCGTCTCCGGCACTGTATCCCCCTCACGGGCGAGGGTTAGCAGGTCCTCGATGAGTTCCTTCATGCGGTCGATTGCACGGTAACAGCGGTCAAACTGCTCGTCGTTGCCGGTGTCCTTGGCAAGGGTGAGCGAGCCTTCGAGGACGCCAAGCGGGTTCCGGAGGTCGTGACTGACGATGCTCGCGAACTCTTCGAGCCGGTCGTTCTGTCGCTCCAGTTCCTCTCGGTACTCGATCCGGTCGGTAATATCTCGTGACACGACAACGAGGCGGCTTATCTCATTGTCAGCGAAGATTGGTGTGACCTGCGTTTCCCAGACGCCGGTCGGGTGGAGGTCTCGCTCCTCGAATGTGATGGTTTCACCGGCCGAGACACACCGCTCGTAGTGGTCAGCGATTCGACGACCGATGTCCGGGCCGGCAGCCTCAACCGGAGTCTGATCGGTCAGCGAGTCGGTGTCGAAGCCGGCCTGTCGCTCATAGGTCTCGTTCGTCCGAATGTATCGGAACCTCGGATCGTCCGCCGACCCCGCAATGTCGACGAGCGCGATGGCGTCGTTCGTGTTCTCGAACACCGCCTCGTACTCATCAGTGAGTCGGGCCAGTTCCTGTTCGCGCCGTTTCTGGTCAGTAATGTCAGTCGCAACGACACAGAGGGCGTACGGGTCGCCGTCGTCGTCAAGTATCGGCGTCTTTCGCGTCAGATGTGTCCGATCTGCCCCATCAACGGGAATCACTGTTTCGACTTCGACAGTCTCTTTTTGTTCAAATGCGCGCTGATCGTCGGCGTGGGTCTGATCCGCGATATGCTCCGGAAGGATGTCGTAATCGGACATCCCGACGACGGACTTGTCACCGTCGATGCCGTAGAGGTCACGGGCCGCGCTGTTGATGAAGAGAAAGCGACTGTCGGTGTCTTTCATCAGGATGTAGGTCGGTGCTGTGTCGAGAATGACCTGCAGTTTGCGGCTTGTGTCTTCGAGTTGCTGTTTCCGTTCTTTGTGGTCGGTCACGTCCTGATGGATTCCCACCGCACGGACCGGATCGCCGTTCTCGTCGCGTTCGAACACCTTGCCGATGTCGCGAATCCATCGATAGTCGCCGGTAGCCGTTCTGAGTCGGTGGTCGCACTCATATATGTCCGTCTCGCCGTCGAGGTGAGCGTTCAGCGCCTCGTAGGTTGGCTCGCGGTCGTCCGGGTGTATCAGATCGTCCCAGGTGTCGACCGTGGGTTCGAGTTCGTCCAGCGAGTACCCGAGCATGTCGGCCCACCGCTCGTCGAATGTGACCTCGTCTGTCTGGACGTTCCAGTCCCAGACGCCGAGTTCGGCACCCTCAAGCGCGAGTTCGTGCCGCTCGGTGAGCGTTCTGAGTTCGCGCTGGCGGTCGAGTCTGGAAAGCGCCTCCTCGGTGTTGGCGGCGAGGGTTCGCAGCAGCGAGACCGACGCGTCCTCGACCCCTCCAGCGTCGGTCGATGCGGCGATCAGCACGCCGTGGTCACCCAGCGGGAGCAGTATCTCGCTGCTGACGTCGGTGTCGGGGTTGTAGCGGTCAGGGTGCGTGGATACGTCGTCCAAGACACGCTGTTCGCCGGATTCGAACACGTCCCAGACGAGGCCGTCGCCCTCGCTAAACGTCGGCTGGTCGTCGATGACCGCTTGTGCTTGGTCAGTCACTGCGGCCGGTCGGAGGCGACTATCCGACTCATCAACGAGAAAGACAGCACTGAGTGGTAATCCGAGCAGGTCGCGTGCGGTTTCGACGACCAGTTCAGCGACGTCCGCGCGTGATTCGGCGTGCATCAGCTCCCGCGTTGTGTCGTGTAACGCCTCGATGCGCTGCTGTCGCCGCTGGCGTTCCGTTATCTCCTGAAACTGCGAGAAGATCGCGACAGTCTCTCCGTTCTCACGGATGATGCGGTTGTGCCACTCACAGACGATCTGCTCGCCGTCGCCGGTCTCGATATCAAGCACGGTATAGTAGCCACCGCTGGCTTCCTGCAGTGCCGTGATCGTCTCTTCGACCGCATCCAGCGCCGAGTCCGGGACGAGCGTCTCAAACCCCGTGCCGACGAGCGCCGATTCCTCACGCTGTAGGATTTCCTCGCCCTTCTCGTTGACCTGTACTATCTCGAAGTTCTCGTCCCACTCGATGACACCGAGCGGTGACTTATCTATAAACAGCGAGAGCCGCTTTCGGCTCGCATCCAGTGCCCGCTGTGACCGGTACTGCTCGACCGCGTTCGTGATGCGGTTGGCGAGAATCGTGTACTGGTCAGTGCCCTGCTGCTTCTGGAGGTAGTCAGTCACACCGGCCGAAATCGCCTCACTGGCCACTTCCTCGGAACCTTTCCCAGTAAAGAGAATGAACGGGAGGTCTTCATCGACAGCCCGGACGGATTCCAGAAACTCGATGCCATCCTGCTCGGGCATATCAAAATCAGAGACGACACAGTCGATTGGTTCCTCGCTGAGCCGGGTGAGTCCCTCGTCCGCCGACGTTGCCGAGACCACGTCGAATCGGTCGTCGGTACGGCTGAGAAACGCCGCCGTCATCGACGCAAACTCGGGGTCATCCTCAACGTGTAAGACACGTACGGCATCGACCATGAATGGTACGTGGGCGTGTCCAACGAATAAGTATTTGCGTATTTCTGTTCGAATGATAAGAATATGGGCCGCTGCGGTGAGCGGTCCGCTTCCGCGGCTAGCCGGCGTTACTCAGCGCCCCACTCGCGCTGGGTCTTTGGCCGTTCGTCGATGGCCTGAACAGCGAGTGGCTGGTCGGCGGAGTTGATGGCTTCCAGCGCCGCCTCGGCGCTCTCGTGGGTCGAGAAGTACGTCACGGTCTCCTCAACACAGGCTTCCAGTACGTCGCGGTTGCGGGAGAGGACAAGGTCGACCTCGCCGCTCTGGATGGCGTCGATGATGGCATCGGTGTCCTCGTAGTCGTCGAAGTCCCGCACGTCGAAGTGCTCCTCAAAGCCGAGGATGGGCAGGTCGACGATAGCCGTTCCTTCGAGCGGGATTGCCTTGCCGACGGCCATCTGGGCCTTCTGGTAGGCCTTGCCGAAGGAACCGGCGGTCCCCATGACCTCGCCGGTAGATTTCATCTCCGGGCCGAGACGCGGGTCCGACCCCGGCAGACGGTCGAAGGGCAGGACGACCTCTTTGACCGAGACCTGCTCGGGAATCTGCTCCTGCACATCGAGTTCGGACAGCGTCGCGCCAGACATCACCTTGGCGGCGATTTTCGCGATCGGGACGCCGGCCGTCTTTGAGATGAACGGCACAGTCCGGGACGACCGCGGGTTCGCTTCGAGGACGAACACCTCGCCGTCACGCACCGCCAGCTGGACGTTCAGCAGGCCGACCGTATCGAGCGCATCGGCGATGTCCTCGACGACCTCGCGGATGCGCGGCATCACGTCCTTGATCTCCTGAGACCGGGGCGGAATCATACAGGCGGAGTCACCCGAGTGGATACCCGCTGTCTCGACGTGTTCCATCACGCCGCCGATGAGGATGTCGTCCTCGTCGGCCACGGCGTCGACGTCCAGCTCGACGGCGTCGGCAAGGAACTCGTCGACGAGAATCGGCTTGTCCGGGGAGACGCGGACGGCCTCCTCGATGTACGTTTCGAGATCGTCGTCGTTGTACACCACGTCCATTGCACGGCCACCGAGCACGTAGCTCGGGCGCACGAGGACGGGATAGCCGATGTCGTGAGCCAGATCAAGTGCCTCCTCCTTCGAGGTGGCGGAGCCGCCCTCGGCCTGTGAGATGCCGAGTTCGTCCATCAGTTTGTTGAACCGGTCGCGGTCCTCGGCGAGGTCCATCGCGTCGACGGACGTGCCCATGATCTCGCAGTCGAGGTCGCGGCGCTGGAGTTCCTGTTCGAGCGGGTGGCCGATGTCGACGGAGGTCTGGCCGCCGAACTGGACCATCACGCCGTCGGCGTCGGTCGCCTCGATGACGTCGGCGACCTCCTCGGCGGTGACCGGCTCGAAGAACAGCCCGTCGGAGGTGTCGTAGTCGGTCGACACTGTCTCGGGGTTGTTGTTGACGACGTGGGCGTCGATGCCCAGGTCCTCCAGCGCGCGGACCGCGTGGACCGAACAGTAGTCGAACTCCACGCCCTGCCCGATACGGATGGGACCGCCGCCGACGACCACGACGCTTTCGAGGTCGGGGTCGATCTGGAGTTCGTTGCGGTCGATGCCCGACAGCGGGTCCCGCGTCGAGTAGTAGTACGGCGTCGTCGCCTCGAACTCGCCGGCGCAGGTGTCGACCAGCTTGAAGTCGCGGTCAGTCGTGTCCGTCTCAACGGTGTCAACTGTGACACCAGAGCCGTCGGTCGCGGCTTCGACTTCCGCCTCGTCACCGCCGTCCTCGTCGAGGTCGGCTGGGAGCCAGGAGACGTGCGTGTCGTTGAACTCGCCGCCGGCCAGCGCGGTGATCTCCTGGTCCGTGAAGCCGGCCTGTGCGGCGGTCTCGTAGTCGCCCTCGCGGGCGGCGTCGGCGGCATCGGCGACCTCCTTGAACCGCTCGACGTACCACTCCTTGATGTCAGTGATGTCGACGACTTCCTCGACGGAGTAGCCGCGACAGAACGCCTCGAACATCGCGTACGGGCGGTCTGGCGTCGGCTTTTCGAGGTACTCCGTTTCGAGTTCCGTATCGTCGATCTCGTTGAAGTCGGCGGCCGGGTTGTACTCAGAGGACCGAAGTGCCTTCAGCAGGCTCTCGGGGAAGGTCCGACCGATGGACATCGCCTCGCCGGTGGATTTCATCGCTGTCGAGAGCTCGAACTCCGTGTCGCGGAACTTGTCGATGGGCCAGCGCGGGACCTTCGTCACGACGTAGTCGATAGCCGGCTCGAAGGCAGCGGTCGTCTCCCCGGTGATTTCGTTGTCGATCTCGTGGAGGCGCTTGCCGAGCGCGACCTTCGCAGTAACGCGGGCAATCGGGTACCCGGTCGCTTTCGAGGCCAGCGCCGAGGAACGGGAGACGCGCGGGTTCACCTCGACCACGCGGTACTCGCCGCCCGGCGTGCCGTCGTCGTGCCAGGCGAACTGGATGTTACAGCCGCCCTGGATGCCGAGGTCACGGATGACCTTCAGCGCGGAGTCGCGCATCTCCTGATGACCCTCGTCGGGGATGACCTGCGACGGGGTGACGACGGTCGACTCCCCGGTGTGGATGCCCATCGGGTCGATGTTCTCCATGTTGCAGATGATGATACAGGAGTCGTCGGCGTCGCGCATCACCTCGTATTCGAGTTCGACCCAGCCGGAGATTGACTCTGTGATGAGGACCTCGTTGTTGCGCGAGAGGCGCAGACCCTTCCGGACGCGTTCGATGAGTTCGTCCATCTCGTCGACGACGCCGGAGCCGGAGCCACCCAGCGTGTACGTCGTGCGTGCGATGACCGGGAGCCCGCCGACCTCGTCGACGGCTGCTTCGACGCGGTCCACGAGCGATTCCTCGTCTAAGTCAGTGACCGACTCGCCCTCGTCGAGCGTGATAGTCGTCGAACGCGGCACCGGTTCGCCGATGTCTTCCATCCGCTGTTTGAACAGGTCGCGGTCCTCCGTCGCGTAGATGGTGTCCAGTGGCGTCCCCATCACGTCCACGTCGTACTCGTCGAGGACGCCTTCCTCAGCGAGTTCGGCCGTGACGTTGAGGCCGGTCTGACCACCGAGACCGGCGATGACGCCGTCGGGGTCTTCCTTCCGGATGATCTCAGAAATCGCCTCGGTGTTGATGGGTTCGAGATACACCTTGTCCGCCATCTCCGGGTCAGTCATAATCGTCGCCGGGTTCGAGTTCACGAGCACGACGCGGGCACCCTCTTCTTGAAGGGCGCGACACGCCTGTGCGCCGGAGTAATCGAACTCGGCCGCCTGTCCGATCTTGATCGGGCCGCTGCCGATGAGCAGGATTGTACGGTCCTCGTCCGCTGTCATTGTACGAGCGGAGTCTACACATCGTAATAAGCCCGGCGAAACAATGCGAAGCTCGAAGTCTAATTTCGAATATCGTAATGCGTGAGCGTCACATGATTGGCTGTCTCATATGCGGTGCACAGGATAGAATTCGGCCGACAGCGGTGCCAAGAGCGGTCAGTTGTCGCGGTCGGGAACGCGATACCGGTAGGGCTGGCCCTGAATGACTTCGACCTCGCCGGGTTGGGCACGGCGACCGAGCACAGTCGCTACTCGGTGGGCACTCCCGAACGCCTCGCCGTGGTCTTCGAGCAGGTCACAGATTTCACGGGCCGTCAATGTGCCGTCGGCGTCGGCTTCTTCGAGCACCGTCAGGATGCGCTCGAACTCACCCTCACGCATAGCCATACACAGGTACAACACCGCAGCCACCATATAACACCGTCAGACAGCAGTCAGACGGCGGATTTCGGGAAATCAACCGACAGCGGCGTATCAGTGGCTGTCGGACAGTTCGGGGTCGCTGTCTGTCGCGTTCGGCCAGCGCTGTCGGACCCACGCCGGCCGGGAGATGGTCGTGTCGCCGACTGCGGAGTACCTGATTTCGTAGCTGACCGGGGCCTTTCTGGAACGGTCCCAGTACGAGACGGTGAGCGACCGGACGAGTCCGTCCGGCCGGACAGTCGCCTGCACGCTGTAGTTGTCGGCCGGTTGGAACGCCGCCGGTGGCTCCGTGGCCGTGAGTATCACCGGACAGGTGTCACAGCCGTCTCTCGGCCGCTCGACGCTGACGTTCGTTGCGAGGTATGCTTCGATGAGTCGAGCGGGGTCAGGGTCGAGGAGGTCGCCGACCGGAGCCGGCCGCCTCGTTGCGCTCCAGGCTCCCTGTGCGCGCTTGTCGCGGACATAGCGCCGATTCCGGTTATTGTACACCCGCTTGGTGTAATTCTTGTTGACGATTTCGGTCCGGTACTGGTAGCGATACCTGTCTTCGACGACGAAACTGACGATTTGTGTCCCCCATTCGAGTGACAGCCGCATCCCCAGCACATACGAGCGGTTCCGCGTCGCGCGCCGGTGGGCCGCCGCGAGTCGCGTAGCGTCGACAGCGTTCTCGGTCACGGCGGGGTCGGCCCGATTGTCCTCGGACTGCTCGGGGACCGGAACCGGCGTCACCGTCTGTCGCTCCGCCCCGCCGAAGGCTCCACAGCCCGGAAAAAGCAAGAGCGCGAGCACAAGCAGGACCGCAGTGCGACCCGCCATGTGTCACTGTGTGGGCCGGACCGACAAAGTACTCAGGTCCCGGTCTGTTTCAGATAGCGGTGTCAGACCGGCCGTCGAAGTTCCGCTCGTCGCGGTACTGCTCGACAAAGGCGTCGACGTCGAACTGGAGCATCTGCTCCTCGAACTCGGCCATCACGTCGTCGTCCTCGGCGTGGCTGATGGCGTGTTCCATCAGTTCCACAAGCAGTTCGACGACGATTTCGTGAAGCCGGCGGGAGTCGAAGTCGCTTACCCACGCCAGCGAGAAGCCGACCGACCCGTCCTCGCTGGTGTCGGCGGCGACGACCTTCTCCGGGAACTCCTCCATGACGACGCCCATCAGGTGAACGGTGGTGAACTCGTCGTAGTCGTCGTTGGTCTCGATGGTCGCGTGTAGCACCTCGGTGAGAAACTCCGGGACGAAGCGTGCCAGCGGGTGCGGGTCGAGCACGACAGCATGCGTGTTTCCGCAGTCACACGCGAACTCCCGCATACCGAGATGGAGGTCATGCGTGTCGACGAGTTCGCCACAGGCCAGTTCGAGTTCGGACTCGCGCCCGCCGGGAACGCGCGGTTCAGCCATTACCTGAGATTGGTTGTTCTCGGGGTTAAAGGCCGCGATACGAACTACAGTCGTTTAGAGCTCGCCGATGGACTCTGTTTGCTGTGTGTAGCCGGATTCCGCTACTTGGAGGTACGCTACGGTCGTCACAGCGATCGAGAACACGGTGACAACACTGGAGAGGACCGTCGATACCGTCGTCAGGACCATCGGAGGTAGCGATATCGGGAGAAGGCTGAAAGCCCCGCCGAGAACGAATCCGAGCACCGCGAGCACAACGGCAAGGACGAACGTGGCGAGGAGATTGTCGGTGACGATACCGACGCTGTTACTGATCGATTCGATGATTCCACTGTCGTTCAGCGCAATCTCCTGTCGGACAAAGAAAAACAGGAGTGCGAACACCAGTCCGGGGATAATAAGCAGAACAAGGCCGATACCCACTGCGATGGTTGTGAGAATGCCGGCTGCGATCGCGACCACAACAGTTTTTCCCAGTCGCCGACCCACGTTGTCGGGAATCGGTTCCCGGTCATCGCTGGCAAAGGCACGAATCGCGACGATGTTCAGCGCTTCGCTGACCACAAACAGCACGAGCGCGCCGACGGCAGCAACCGCAAGCGGGAGGTCGAGTGCCAGTGGCGTCCCACCAGCCATTGCCGCCTGGTTGACCTGTGCATCGCTCGGCAATTGCCCCAGAAACAGTTCTGTGAACGCCTGCGAAAGCGACGCCCAGACGACAGAGCTGAGCAATCCATAGACGATGAATACGCCGGCAAACACCGCCCCGCGCTCACTGAGTAGTTCGTCGATACCGTCTTGGAAGGCACGGCCGATTTGGAGGGCCATACACACCACCCGTAACCGGGAAAATATAAAACTACGCGACTTGTTGTCAGCCGGAGATGTCCGCGCCTACGGCCAGTCGTCGCGCTCTTCATTCTCGTCGGTTGTCGCGTCCGGCGTCTCCGGTTCGCCGAGGTCCCAGTCGGCCGCTTCCGCGGCCTGCGTGACGGGGAGGTACTCCCAGCCCGCCGCCTCGGCGAGGTCGGCGTCCTCGTCGTTCACACCGACAAAGACGTGCCGGTCGGTGTCGAACTGCTCTTTGACGTTTTCGAGGCTCTCTTCGCGACCGCGCGGTCCGGAGAAGAAGTCCTGTCTGATCCGGTGTTTCCGGGTAAAGTTGGTCACGACGTAGGTGGGCTGTTCGGAGATGACGCCGACGTACTCGGACCACTGGCGCGCGTCGTTGAACACGCTGTCCGGATAGGCCAGTTGCTTGAGGGCGTCGAGGTCGAACGCGAGTGTCATATCGCCGCTGCCGCCATCCATACGCGACTCTCCGCTTTAGGGCAAAAAAAGAGCGTCGTTCTCCCGCCGACAGTCACCGCTCGCGATGCTGGTCCTGTTCGGCGAGGCGCTCGGCTTCCGCCTGTATCTCAGCCATCTCGCTGGCCGCCTGCGTATCGCTCTGACCGTGGCTGTAGTTGACTGACGAATCGAGCAGCGACCCGGCAAAGGCGCTGTCGTCCGACGGGTCGGACTCGTCCGGCTTGCCAGATCCGCTTCCGGTGAGCCAGGTGACCAGTCGGCGGAGGGCATCACGCATATGCGGCCCTACGTCCACAACACGTAAAAATATCGGTGTCGGTGAGCCTTATTCGGCCGGCGCGGGCGTCTGTGCCTTCACTTCTTCGAGGTCCACGTCCTTCTCCAGTAGCAGTTCCTTCTTGTCGGCGACCTGGCGCTCCTCGCGGATGAGCTGTTTGAACGCCGACTGCTGTGAGAGGTCGCCGATCAGCACGCCGCCGACGAGCTGGCCGTCCTCGAAGGCGAGGCGTCGCCACTCGCTATCGGAGTACTTCCGTTCGGCCTCGTCGTCGCCGCGAGTCGGGTGCCCGAACGAGAGGAACGGGAAGTCAAAGTGCGTGATGGAGTACGAGGAGACCCAGCGGAACTCTTTCTCCTCCGCGTCCGCGACCATGTTCGTCCCGGCGACCGACCCCTGCTCCTTGGCTGAACCCCACGCGCCGTTTTGTGCCTGGGAGTCGAGGATGGTGTCGTAGAACTGGGTGAGGTCACCCGCAGCGTAGATGTCCTCGACGTTGGTCTGCATGTACTCGTCGACGACGACGCCGTCGTCGAGTTCGAGTCCGGTCCCGTTGACGAACTCGGTGTTGAAGTCCAGACCGATAGCGACGCCGGCCCACTCGCCGTCGTAGTGGTTGCCGTCGGGATCGACCGCGCCCGTGACCCGGCCGTCGTCGTCGACTTCGAAGTGGTCGACGCCGGATTCGAACACCGGCTCGACGCCGTTTTCTTCGAGGGCTTCGTGGATGATCTCCGCGCCGTCCTCCGAGAGCGCGTAGCGCCACCAGCGGTTGCCACGCATCAGGTACTTCGCATCGATTTCCTGTGCGGCACACACGGCGGCGAGGTCGATACCGAGCAGTCCCGCCCCGACGATGATGCCCTGGTCGGCCTCGTCGGCGTGCTCGCGGATGCCACGCGCGTCCTGGAACGTCCAGAAGTGGTGGATGCCGTCGGCGTCGCTGTTTTCGACCGGAAGCTGTGCCGGGGTCCCGCCCGTCGCCACCAGCAGCTTGTCGTACTCGTAGGTATCGCCCTCGTGAGTCTGGATCTCGTGGGCGTCGGGGTCGATGTCCGTCACATGGGTGTTCAGCTGCAGGTCGATGTCACGCTCGTCGTACCACTCCGGCTCGTGGATCGAGATCGGCGCTTCGGGCAGTTTCCCCTTGGCGAACTCCTTGATGAGGATCCGGTTATACAGTGCCTCCCCCTCGTCGGTCAGGACTGTGACCGACGCGTCCGGGTCCGCTTCCCGGATTGTTTCGGCTGCGGACGCACCCGCGATGCCGTCACCGATGATTACGTGCGACGTGCTCATGTACGGCCGATACGAAATCAGGCCTAATGTGGATTGCTATCTGAGTATCGGTTTCGATAGCGCACTGAACACACCGATAGTCGGGGATTTGAAGGCGCTCGGGCCCGTATCCGGGAATGAAATGAAAATCTACCAGAACCCGCGCCACTGGGCGAGCAAGAAGGCGCTGACCACGCCCGGTATCCGGTCGGTGGCCAACTACGGGCTGGTGAAACTCCACACCAAAATCTTCCTCGGGAAGGCCGACGAGGCCCACCGGGAGGAGCGCCGTGACCACCTCGATGGCTTCTTCGACGCCACGATGGACACCTACGTGGCCGCGCTCAAAGCCGATTACTCGGAAGCCGAAGCGCGAGAGATCACCCATATTCAGGCCAACTTCGACTTCTACAACCACGGCTGGACGGAGATGATGGAGTTCCCAGCCGACGAACTCGAAGCCCACTACGAGCGGTACGCGGAGTTCTTCGACGCCCACGACATCACTATCGACGACCCCCTCGGAACCTTCCGCCCGGCCGGCGGCATTGCCGGCGCGCCGTCGACGCCGGAGCGGCTGGACGAACCGGAGCACCCCCACGCCGTCGGTGGCTTCGCAGACGATGTCTACGTCGAAACAGAGGACGGCGAGATGATCGTCGGCGGCGGCCGCGAGGAACCGGACGACGTGAGCCCGACCGACGCGCCGGTCGTCGATGAGGACGACGTAGAAAGCGCGGCGGGCGACTGAGCGGAGCGGCGATTGCAGGGTTTCTTCGGCAGGACGCGCTCAGCGCTGGGCTTCCGAAAGCGGCGAATCGTCGTCCGTCACCGCTGTCGGTCCGCGTGCGATCCGGTCGGCACACTCAAAGCCCGCGACGATGCCGCCGTTGAGTGAGCGCTCGGGGTACTGTGCACGCGAGGCCATCCCGGCGTAGTAGAGCCCGTCCGCGACGGCGTCGCCGAGGTCGTAGGGGATGACCATGTCGAGATAGCCGCGCTCGTAGACCGGTGCTGTCCGGGGGTTTCGGCCCGTGCGGATCCAGTTGACGGCGTCGCGGTCGAACGCGGGGAAGAGCGATTCGATGCCGTCCAGCCACGTCTCGGCGACTTCGTCGTCGCTCTGTTGCCAGACGGCTTCGGACTCGTCCTGGATGTAGCGGGCGACGTACAACAGGTGCTCACCGCCGTACCGCTCGGGAGAAACGAAGTTCGTGTGTTCGATGAGCGCGCCGAAGGGGGCCTCGTCGGCGATGTTCAGCCAGTAGGTATCCAGCAGCGGCTTGTCCATACTGATGACCGAACACACCGTTCCCTGGAAATCGATGTCGCAGGTGTAGCCGGTCAGCCCCTCTAAGACGTTCGGCATCGTCGCGACGACGACGCTGTCGACCTCGTGGACCGTCGTCTCGGTCCCGTTCGTGGCTGTCAGCGACGAGACTGCCCCGCCGCTCGTATCGATGTCAGAGACGCGCGTGCCCGTCGAAATATTATCTCGGCCAACGGCGTCGACCAGCGCGTCGAGCAACCGGCCGAATCCGCCATCAAAGTAGCCCAGAATCTCGCCGTTCAAGATGTCTCGTTCGCCGCGGAACTTGACTCGACCGAGCAGCCACGCGGCGCTCACGTCGTCTTTCCGGTCGCCGAACTTCGCATCGAGCAGCGGCTCGAAGAAGTTCTCGTAGACGCCTCGCGTGGTGTGTTCGACGACGAACTCCTCGATGGGAACGTCCTCGAAGTCCTCCAGGCGTTCGTAGGTGTCGAACTTTGGGACGCCGCCGCGAACGTCGATATCGAGGACGAGCATCCCCAGCCGGAACGTATCGTACAGCGAGAGATGCGGGTACGAGAGGATTTCCCAGGGCTTGTCCATGGGGTGGACGACGCCGTCGACGTAGTAGGCGTTCTCTCCGATATGCCACTCGACGGCGTCACCGAGGCCCAGTTCCTCGGCGAGGTCGACGATAGTCTCCTCTGATTTCGAGAGGTGATGATAGAACTTCTCGATGGGGTCACCAGCCGTCTCGTAGGTCGCTGCCAGGCCGCCGAGGTCCTCGCTCGCCTCGAAGACACGGACCTCGTGGCCGCGTTGCTGGAGCCGGTACGCTGCCGAGAGGCCGGCGATACCGCCACCGACGACGCCAATCATGCATCGACCTATCAGCGGTTGTGGGATTTAGTTTGCGTTTCGGTCGCCGCCGTCCCGGTGTCAGCAGGCCGGTCGTCTTCGGCCTCGTTGCCTGTCACCGCCTGCTGGAATTCGAGGACAGCGACCGTCCCAGTCGGGTGATTGTCTTCGAACCAGAGCGTTCCGCTGTACAGCTCCATCATGACAGAAACGAAGTAGAGGCCGAAGCCGCCGGCAGTCTGGTCGGGCGAGAGGCCGCGTTCGAACACTGTCGTCTTTAGTTCATCGCTCATCCCGGGGCCGTCGTCGGCGATACGGACCTGTAGCCAGTCGCTCGCCTGCTGGACCGAGATGGATACCTGCGGGGTGTCGGCGTCGTTGTGCTCGACCGCGTTCCGGAGGATACTCAACAGGACCTCTTCGAGCAGTTCGTTCGCCTGCACGCTGTAGTCCCCGTCGAGTTCACAGGAGACCGAGACCGAATCGTACTCGGCCCGGGTCGACTCAATCGAGCGACGGAGTGTGGCGTTGAGGTCGACGGCGTCCAACCGCTCGGCTTCGCTCGCAGTCACCGTGTTGTTGATATCCCGGATCGTTTCGCTCATCTCTGTGAGTGTCCCACACCAGTCGCTGATGCTGTCGAGATGCCGCTGTTTCGACCGCGGTACGGCTTCTCTGATGTGTTCTGCGCGGCCGCGGATGACGACCATCGCGTTGTGCAGCGAGTGTCTGAGGACGCCGTTGAAGAACTCGATCTGCTCGCGGCGTCGTTGGACAGAACTACGGCTCTGGCGGAGCTCGCGCTCGCGTTCGACCTGATCGAGGGCCACCTGTGTCGTCTGTGCGAGAATTGCTGCGTATCGCCTGTCCTCCGTGGCGAGGGTGCTGTCGTGTGACGTGATCGCCATCACGCCGTGGGAGCCAAGCGGCAGCATGAGGGCGTTATCGAGTGGTTCGAGTCCGTCCCGATCCAGTGAGACGGCCTGTATTTCACCCGTCTCGTACGTCTTCCAGAGTTTGCTTTCGGGTTCGTCCGTCGGCGAACCGTACAGCAGTTCTTCATCGACGTTGTTTTCGAGCGACTCGCTGATGACGGCCGGCTTAAGCACGGAATCGTCTTCGAGGAACACGCCCGCCGCGTTCTGGTCGAGGACGGCTGTCGCGAACTCGACGGCCATCTCAGCAACTCCCTCGGCGGTCTCGGCCTCGATGAACTGCTGTGTTGCGGCCTGCAGCGCTTCGAGTCGGTCCTGCCGGCGCTGCTGGCCGGTCACGTCTCTGAGAACAACGAGCCGACCGCGTTCTGTTCCGAACTGGTCGGTGAGGCTCGTCGTCTGTGGGTTGTAGTACGTGAGCGAATCCCCGAACGAGAACACCTCGCCACGCTCAATGTGGTCGATGATTCCCGGGACAAGGTCATCGAGTGACGCTCCGTCTGGGTCCGGATGCTCCAGCGCGCTGGCCGCCGCAGCGTTGTAATCGATGATAACACAGTCGTCGTTGAGAGCGATGACCGGGTCGGGGAGGTTGTCGACGAGGGTATCACCCGATAGCGTCGTCACAGACAGCGGCTCGTCGTTGAATAGCACCCACCCGACGAGCACCGCGTTGAGCGAGAACGCTACCGGCGTAAGGTCGATAGCCGGATGGGGTGTGTAGCCGAAATCATACAGCACAGCGACGAGTATCGGGAGACCGGTTCCGACAATGATCGCCGCGGTCTGTCGCCGATAGACGTTCTGTGACCGGAACAGAAACTCAACGAGGAGTCCGTATCCGAGCAGTAACAGCCCGTAAGTAACAGCGAGAAGAATCCCGAAAGTTTGGCCGCGCTGAATGGTAATCAGCGTCGTTCCGAGTTGAGTGACAGGGACGGCTGTCACCTCGATGAGGTCGTGTGCCTGAGCCGTCAACAGCAGGAGCACGTCCGCGTTCACCACAAGAAACAGCGGCCCGAGCAACGATGGCCGAAGCCACGACTGGCGGCCAGTGTAGACGAGCGCGAAGACGATCCAGAGCCCGATGACCTGCATAGCGGCGGTTCGCGACAGCAGGTACACTGTCTTGACAGCGGCGGGGTCCGAAACGACTATCTGCCATATCGAGATAGCACACCAGCAGCCCCCAGCGGCCGCGAGCCAGCCGTACTGGCGAGCGCCGGGGACATCCTGGTTTCGGGCGGCGACAACGGCGATTGCGAAGCCAATGAGCGCCCCACCCGCGTTCCCGAGGATGGCGACCGTTGCGATGCCGACATCCATATCGGTATCTACTCCAACGTCAGGTTTGGCTGTCTTATGCCTTTGGGCCGCGTTCTCAGTACTGCAAAACGGCCACAGTGTCGGTTCGCTACCTTTTTGCCTACACTGCTGAAATTCCCGGGCATGCTGACAGTCCGGGCGCCGGCTACCAGTGCGAACCTCGGGAGCGGCTTCGACGTGTTCGGTGTCGCACTGGAGCGTCCGGCCGACGTCGTCCGTCTGGAGAAAGCCGACCGGGTCACCATCGAGATGACCGGCGCTGGCAGCCAGTACATCCCAGAAGACCCCGAGAAAAACACCGTCGGCGCGGTCGCTGACGCGCTCGATGCACCAGCACGCATTCAGATAGACAAGGGCGTCCGCCCCGCATCGGGGCTTGGTTCTTCCGCGGCCAGCGCCGCCGCAGCGGCCGTCGGGCTGAACGAACTGTACGACCGCGGCTACTCTCGCGAGGAGCTGGTCCCTATCGCAGCCAAGGGCGAGGCCGTCGTCTCCGGGGACGCCCACGACGACAACGTCGCCCCCTCGATCATGGGCGGGTTCACCATCGCGACCGACAAGGGCGTCACGCAGGTCGACGCCGACATCCCCCTCGTCGCCTGTCTCCCTGACATCGTGGTTTCGACGCGGGACGCGCGCAACGTCGTCCCGGAGACCGCCCGCGTCGACCAGATGGTAGAGACGGTCGGAAACGCCGCAGCGCTGACGACGGGGATGCACCGCGACGACCCCGAACTCGTCGGCCGGGGGATGCACGACACTGTCGTGACACCGGCCCGTGCGAAACTCATCGACGGCTACGAACAGGTTCGTGAAGCTGCCCTGGCGGCCGGTGCGACCGGCGTCACCATCTCGGGGGCCGGCCCGACCGTCATCGCCGCGTGTGCTGAGAAAGACCGTCGAAAGATTGCGAGTACGATGCTCGACGCCTTCGGCGAGCGCGGCGTCGACGCTCGCGTCTACCAGACGCGTATCGGCGGCGGTGCGGAAGTGTTCTAAGCGGGGTACCGACGCCGCTGTTTCCGTCGTGTGTCGCGGCGTGCCAATCCACTCGGAATCGCGGCGTGACAGTCTACTCGGATCCAGCTATCCACCCTGGACGTACTCGTTGCGAACGTCACGCAGCACTTCCTCGGCGTGACCCTCGGGGTCCGAGAGATCCGGGTCGTAGACGGACTTCACTTCGCCGTCGGCCAGCACGAACGTCCGGCGGGCCGTCCGGCCGCCGCTCGTGTCTAGGCCGAACGCTTCGGCCACGGTCCCGTCAGGGTCTGCCAGCAGGTCGTACAGCAGGCCTTCTTCCTCTGCAAACTCCTCGTGGGTCGCCACATCGTCCATCGAGACGCCGTAGACGGCGATGCCGCCTTCGCGGAACTGCGGGAGGTGTTCCTGAAAGTCACGCGCTTCGATGGTGCAACCGCCGGTGAAATCTTCGGGATAGAAGTACACGACCGTCGGTTCCTCGAAGTCGAGCGAGACGGGTTCGCCGAACTGATTCTGTGCGCTGATGTCGGGCGCGGGCGCTCCGGGTTCGAGCATTACGCTCGGATATGCTCGGCAGGCCTACACACCTTTGGGTGGCGGCAGTGCGTCCCGACGGCAGGATTTGGACAACCATTTAACCGACCCCTCAGAAACCCTGCCTATGTCGAATCCGCGAATCCTGATTCTCGGGCCGCCGGGAGCCGGCAAAGGAACTCAGAGCGCCAACCTCGCCGAGGAATACGGCGTCGAACACGTCACCACCGGTGACGCGCTCCGGGCGAACAAGGACATGGACATCAGCGACATGGACACCGAATACGACACGCCCCGTGAGTACATGGAAGCGGGTGACCTCGTGCCGGACGCGGTCGTCAACGCCATCGTCGACGAGGCGCTGTCCCAGGCCGACGGGTTCGTCCTCGACGGCTATCCGCGCAACCTCGAACAGGCCGAGGAACTGGAAGGGATGACCGACCTTGACGTGGTCCTCTCGCTTTCCGTCTCCCGCGAGGAGCTGGTCGACCGGCTCACGGGCCGCCGCGTCTGTGACGACTGTGGCACGAACTACCACGTCGAGTTCAACCAGCCCGAAGAGGACGGTGTCTGTGACGAATGCGGCGGCGAACTCATCCAGCGTGACGACGACAACGAGGAGTCCGTCCGCAACCGACTGGACGTGTTCGACGACAACACCGCGCCAGTCATCGACCACTACGAGGACCACGATGGCTTCGTCGCCGTCGATGGTGAGCAGACGCCCGACGAGGTCTGGAGCGAGATTCAGGACGCTGTTGACGCACAGACGGCCTGAAACCCGACGGAACCACCGTTTGGGGCCGATACCGTCGAGACAGTCAGAGTAAAACGTTGATATGCCGTCGCAACTCAAACACACACAATGGCACGTACCGCGCCGAAGGTAGAACGACTCGCCGAAGACGGCGAGGCAATGACTGACGCGCTCTCGACGGTGCTCGCTGCGGCCGAAGAGAACGGGACCGTCACCTGGAGTGACGTGAGCGACGACCTCACGAGCGGCGAGTGGGGCCGGCTCATCGAGTCCGGCCTGCTCATCGACGCCGATGGCGAGGGGTTCGTCATCGACGACCCCGACGGCGTTCGTGAGGCGCTCGAAGAGTCGGATGCCGCCCCGAGTGACGATGACGAGGACAGCGGCTGGTCAAAGTGGGACAAGCTTGCCGGGCTCGCGACGCTCGGCCTGTTTGCCGGCTACTCGATGACCTCGGTCCGCGACGTTATTGCGGGCGATTTCATCGACATCTTCCTCGGGCCGCTCAACGACATGCTGCCGTTCTACGCCGTTATCCTGGTGCTTGCGATTATCACCGGGACCACCTCGACGATTCTGCAGGACAACCTCATGGACATGTCGGGGATGGGTGACCACCAAGAGAAGATGGAGGACCTGAAAGAGCGCCGCAAGGCCGCGAAAGAACGCGACGACCAGGAGGCGCTGGACCGCCTCGAAGAGGAACAGATGGAGCTGATGACCGACCAGATGGGGATGTTCAAACAGCAGTTCCGCCCGATGGTGTGGATCATGCTGGTCAACATCCCGCTGTTCCTCTGGCTCTACTGGATTGTCTTTGGCGCCGGCGTCGACGCGAGTCCGGTGATTACGCTCCCCATCTTCGGTGAGGTTGAGGCATGGAGCAACAGCGTCGCCGGCCCGGTCCAGGCGTGGATTGTCTGGTACTTCCTCTGTTCGCTCTCCTTCACCCAGATCATCCGGAAGGCGCTCAACGTCGAGACGACGCCGACTGGGTAGGCGCGAAGAGACAGCCCTTTCTATCGGGGCCTCCCGAACACCTCTATGTTGATTACCGTCTCCGGCCCGGCCGGCAGCGGCAAGAGTACGCTTGCCAAGAGCCTGGCCGACGCCCTGAACTACGAGCACGTCAGCGGCGGCGATATCTTCCGCTCGCTGGCTGAGGAACGCGGGATGACACCGCTGGAGCTGAACAAGGCCGCCGAGGAGGACGACCAGATAGACCGCGACCTCGACCGCCGGCTCCGAGACATCGCCGCCGAGCGCGACGATCTCGTGCTGGAATCCCGTCTCGCCGGCTGGATGGCGGGCGAGTACGCCGACATGAAACTGTGGCTGACCGCGCCCCTAGATGTGCGCGCCGACCGCATCGCGACGCGGGAGAACAAGCCCTTCGAGCAGGCCAAAACCGAGACGCGGGAGCGCGGCGAGAGCGAGGCCCAGCGCTACAGCGACTACTACGACATCAACTTCGACGACCTCTCTATCTACGACCTGTCGGTCAACACCGCCCGCTGGGACCCGCAGGGCGTCCTGAGCGTGACGTTACACGCCGTCGAGTCGTACAGCCCTGACGGCGACGAGGGGCAAGCGCCGGTCGAGAACATCCGGTACGAGTTCTGAGCCGATGACGCTTCGTGCCCCGCCCAACGAACGGGCCCCGGATTCGCTTCGCTCTTTCGGCGTCGTCAACCTCGATAAGCCGCCGGGCCCGTCGGCCCATCAGGTCGCGGCCTGGATTCGGGACGCCACCGGACAGGACCGGGTCGCCCACGGCGGGACGCTTGACCCGAAGGTGACCGGCTGTCTGCCCGTGTTGCTCGGCGACGCCGCCCGGATGGCACAGGTGTTCGACGACGCCGTCAAGGAGTACGTCACCGTGCTGGAACTCCATGATCAGGCCCCGGCCGATATCGCGGATATCGTCGCCGAGTTCGAGACCGAGGTCTACCAGAAGCCGCCCCGAAAGAGTGCGGTGAAGCGCCAGCTACGCGCGCGGCGGATTCACTCGCTGGACATCCTCGAACAGGGCGAGCGTCGATTGCTCCTGCGAGTACAGTGCGCGTCGGGCACGTACATCCGGAAGCTGTGTCACGATATCGGATTGGCGGCGGGGACCGGCGCGCACATGGGTGACCTCCGACGGACGGCGACCGGTACCTTCGACGACGCGTCGCTGTCGACGATGCACGACCTCGTGGATGCGCTCGCGTTCGCCGACGAGGGGGACGAATCACAACTGCGCGAGATCATCCAGCCGGCCGAGCGCGCGCTGGTCCACCTGCCGCGGGTCAGGATTGCCCCGAGTGCGGCCCGCGAAGTCGCCGAGGGCGCACCGGTGTACGCGCCGGGCGTCATCGGGGCCGGGCCGGCCGAGACGGGCGACGCGACACCCGAACAGGGTTCGCAAGTGGTCTGTGTCACACCGGACGGCGCTGCGGTCTGTCTGGGGACGCTCGTCGGCGACCCGGACGCCGATGACGGCCTTGTTGTCGAAATCAATCGCGTGCTGGTATAACTCGTCGTTCTGGTGTCAGCGTCAGTCGTCCCGGGTCGAGCATGCACACACGTCGCAGGAAAAACTAACAACGTCTGCAACATACTGCGAGCATGGACCGATGGGTCGACCCCGACGAGGCTGACCCAGCGCAGTGGCGTGGGACAGGGCCGTACGACGACCTGCGCCGGGGCGCTGAGACGGTCTCGGTGCTCGAACGCGCCCTCCGGACGCCGTTGCCGTATCAGCACGAGGTCGACATCCACCACGACGACGGCGTCGCTGACCAGTTCCAGTCCAGTGAGTACGACCACGCCCGTGTCATTTACAACAGCGGCGTGGACACCGACCGACGGATAAAGCTCCTTACCCGCGGGGTGCTGTGGGGTGGCGGCGAGACACACCAGCGGTTTCAGGCGCAGTACCGCCGACCACCGCCGCCGACTGAAACTGTTCCGTTCGGGGAGTACACCGTGTGGAGCCGATATCAGTACGGGACAATCGAACGAAGCGATGACGGCCTGACGTTCACCGAGAGCGATGAAACCCCCGATGAATCGCTCCGAGAACTCGACTGGGAGACCCTCTTCGACCCAGTTCAGGAGCGGCTTGCGGAACTGGAGCTGGTACGGAACCCCACCTTCAGCAAGTACCGGCTCGAAGAACTTGGCGAGTGGGAGACCTACCGCGTGAGGTTCCAGTACGACCCCGACGCGTTCGCTGTCGGCCCCTGATTAGTGGCTGTATAATAAACCGAGGAGACGGCGTTGTACACTGTCATGACGCACCTACTGACCGCGGTTCCGCTCCAAGCCGGTGGCGGGTTCCTCGAACTGGCGCTGCTGTTTCTCGTCCTCGCCGTCGTCGCCGGGCTCGCTGGCCTGGGTGGTATCGCGGGGCTTAGCATGCGAATCGCAAAGATACTGGTTGTCGTGTTCCTCGTTCTGATGGTCGTTAGCTTCCTCCTGTGACGCCGGCGTCGGTGGGCAGCGTCACCGCCAGCCCGTTTCTGAATCCTTTTATCCACGTGACGACTTCTATCGGGTATGACCGAGCAGGACGCAGCCGACGACACGGCCGCGACGGAGGAGTCGACCGCGAGCGAGGCGCAAGCGGACGGCGATGTCGACGCGGATCTTGAGGATGTCCCCGAAGACATCAACGCAGACGAGGTTGACCTGGGCGAGTTCGATGTCGACGACGATCTGGTCGACCGGGTCGCCGAGTCGGATGCCGAAGACATCGCTCGGGAGCTCTCTGCACTGCGAGCGCGCGTGGACAGCCTCGAATCGCAGGTCGAGCAACAGGACGGCGAGATAGCGGAACTGGAAGAGAAGCTCAAACGCAAGCAAGCAGAGTTCCAGAACTACAAGAAGCGGATGGACAAGCGGCGGGAGCAGGAACAGAAGCGTGCCACCGAAGACCTCGTAACGCGCCTGCTCGACGTTCGGGACAATCTGGAGCGCGCGCTCGAACAGGACGAGGACAGCGATATCAGAGGCGGGGTCGAATCCACGCTCCGCCAGCTTGACGACGTGCTCGATGCCGAGAATGTCGAGGTTATCGACCCCGAGCCCGGCGGAGACGTCGACCCGACACAGCATCAGGTGCTTGCCCGCGTCGACAGCGACCAGCCGGACGGGGCAATCGCTGATGTGCACCGGCCGGGCTACGAGATGGCCGACAAAGTGTTGCGCGAAGCACAGGTCACGGTCAGCGAGAGCGAGGAGTAGCGGGCGATATCGACGGTATAGCGGTCGTATAGCGGTACATTAAATAATCACCGGTCAGAGGAGACTATCGAGTATAAAACCGCCCGGAGGAAGGCCCTTTGTCCGTTTTTCCAATCAGTGCATCTAGCAACTTTTAACCGGCCCAATCCGCTATGAGCGGGTAAGATGGCGAGCAACAAGATTCTGGGTATCGACCTTGGGACCACGAACAGCGCGTTCGCGGTCATGGAAGGTGGCGACCCTGAAATCATTGTCAACGGCGAAGGCGAGCGGACAACACCGTCCGTCGTCGCATTCGACGACGGCGAGCGGCTCGTTGGGAAACCGGCGAAGAACCAGGCGGTAAAGAACCCCGACGAGACGATCCAGTCGATCAAGCGCCACATGGGCGAAGACGATTACACGGTCGAACTGGACGGGGAGGAGTACACGCCGGAGCAGGTCTCGGCGATGATTCTCCAGAAGATCAAACACGACGCCGAAGAGTATCTCGGCGACGAAATCGAGAAGGCTGTCATTACCGTTCCAGCGTACTTCAACGACCGACAGCGTCAGGCGACCAAGGACGCCGGCGAAATCGCCGGCTTCGAGGTCGAGCGTATCGTCAACGAGCCGACGGCGGCCGCGATGGCCTACGGCCTCGACGACGAGTCAGACCAGACCGTCCTCGTGTACGACCTCGGGGGCGGAACCTTCGACGTGTCCATCCTCGACCTGGGCGGGGGCGTCTACGAAGTCGTCGCGACCAACGGGGACAACGACCTCGGTGGCGACGACTGGGACCACGCTATCATCGACTACCTCGCCGACGAGTTCGAGGCCGAACACGGTATCGATCTCCGTGACGACCGGCAGGCCCTCCAGCGGCTGACCGAGGCCGCCGAGGAAGCCAAGATCGAACTCTCCTCGCGTAAGGAGACCCGCATCAACCTCCCGTTCATCGCGACCACGGACGACGGGCCGCTGGACCTCGAACAGAAGATCACGCGTGCGAAGTTCGAGTCCCTGACCGAGGATCTCATCGAGCGCACCGTCGGTCCGACGGAGCAGGCACTTGCTGACGCCGACTACACCAAGAGCGACATCGACGAGGTCATTCTCGTCGGTGGCTCGACGCGGATGCCACAGGTGCAGGACCAGGTCGAGGAGATGACCGGCCAGGAGCCGAAGAAGAACGTCAACCCCGATGAGGCTGTCGCGCTGGGCGCGGCCATCCAGGCCGGTGTCCTCTCGGGCGATGTGGATGACATCGTTCTGCTCGACGTGACACCGCTGTCCCTCGGTGTCGAAGTCAAAGGTGGCCTGTTCGAGCGCCTCATCGACAAGAACACCACCATCCCGACCGAGGAGTCGAAGATCTTCACGACTGCACAGGACAACCAGACGCAGGTCCAGATCCGCGTCTTCCAGGGCGAACGCGAGATCGCCGAGGAGAACGAACTGCTCGGCGCGTTCGCGCTCTCGGGCATCCCGCCGGCCCCCGCGGGCACGCCTCAGATTGAAGTGTCGTTCAACATCGACGAGAACGGCATCGTCAACGTCGAAGCCGAGGACAAGGGGTCGGGCAACAAGGAGGACATCACCATCGAAGGCGGTGCTGGCCTCTCCGACGAGCAGATCGAAGAGATGCAGCAGGAGGCCGAACAGCACGCCGAGGAGGACGAGCAGCGCCGCGAGCGCATCGAAGCCCGTAACGAGGCCGAGGCGTCCGTCCGCCGTGCCGAGACGCTTCTCGACGAGAACGAGGAGGAGATCGACGACGACCTCCGGTCCGATATCGAGGCCAAGATCGAGGACGTCGAGGAAGTCCTCGAAGACGAGGACGCCACGAAGGAAGACTACGAGGCGGTTACCGAGACCCTGAGTGAGGAGCTACAGGAGATCGGCAAGCAGATGTATCAGGAGCAGGCCCAGCAGGCCGCCGGCGGCGCTGCGGGCGCTGGTCCGGGTGGCGCAGCCGGCCCCGGCGGGGCTGCCGGTCCCGGCGGCGCAGCAGGCGGCGCGGCCGAGCAGGGAGAGGAGTACGTCGACGCTGACTTCGAAGACGTCGACGAAGACGACGAAGAATAGGGCGTCTCTATCAGCCCGTCAGACGTGGTCTAACGGCGTGAAAAAAGCGAGTGGGCGCTAATTTCTTATTCGCTCGGAGTACTGAAACCGAGTGAACACGTCTACGGGGTACTATCGGATTTGTGAAGCAGTTGGACTGGGTTAGAAGAGTTACCGATGAGATTCAGTGGCAGAATACTATCACTCTGCGGTGGCAGTAACGGGTAGTGCCGCCACCGTAGGTCCACCGTTTCACACCGATATTCGGGCCATCTGTGGGCGTAGCTCCGGATTAGTCACTCTGATAATCAAAACTGTTAGAGTGGTTAAAATAGTGCATACCTATCAGGTAGTCAGACATACACCCGTACAATGAACAACCAGAACCAGATGCAGCCACAGCGTCTGCGTACTCAACTCAACGCGGTGCGACATGAAGACCGCCGCCGGATACTATTCGCGTTACGTGACGTAGAGCGGTGGCGGCCATCCGTTTCGGCGTTCGATGACGAGCGGACGCCAGTTGGAGAGCCGCCGATCCCGGCGGACCTCTATCACTGCCAGCTCCCGAAACTGGCAGATGGGGCTCATCGAATGGGATCGGGAGACTCACTGGGTAACACGCGGTTCGGAGTACGAGCGGATCCGGCCGCTACTTGCGTTCCTCGCCGAGCGGTACACCGAGTGAGAGAACCGGTGAGAATTCCGAGCCGCGTTGCTCGCTAATCCTGTTCTAGCGGTGTCATTTCCATGACGCCCTGAGAGAGAAGCCGTCGTGCGATAACGATGAGTCCGTTTCTGAGTCCGGTCGCGAAGATGGCCTGTTCGTCGCTGGTCTGCGGGTCGATTGAGCTGACGAGCAGCGTCGACCGGTCGACGAGCAGGAGTCGTCCGACAGCAGCGTCCTCCGCAGGAGTCAGTTCACCGTGGAGCCACCCCAGCTCCGACAGAAACGCGGTGGCGCGTGGGATTTGCTGTTCCACGCGGTCACGAATCGAGGCGGACCCGCTCCCGACGATGAGTTCGATGTCCGGGTCGAGCGAATTGAGTTCCTCGATCAGCGACTCTGAGAGGACCGCTTCAGTGCCGATGACGAGCACTACTTCGTCGGTCGCGTCCTCGATGATCGCCGCAGCCCGGTTCTCGATGGCATCGGACCCGGAAAGCGACCAGACTTCCTGTAGCTCGGCCTCTTCGTCTTCCGACTCGATGCTCCCCATCTCGCGCAGTGTAGACTGGAGGCGCTCGACGCGGTCCTCGTACTGAGTGCGAAGCGTTTCGGTGGCCTCAGAGAGCGGGACAGCCCGGAACTGCTGTGGGCTCGAGTGTTGTACCTCGACCAGCCCCTTCGCTTCGAGGATCCGGACGGCATCGTAGACGCGGGTCCTCGGAACCTCCGTCACCTCGCTCAGCCCCTTTGCTGTACCGCTGGTCATCCGAGAAAGTCCGACAAAACATTTTGCCTCATACTCTTTCAATCCCAGCTCCTGCAGTAAACTGACCGCCTCTTCGTGTGTTGCATCAGATGTCATGTGTCCCAACCTTCATCTCGGTCAAATCCGAGGATATAGAGAGATGACACTCACAGGTAAAAGACGTTGTTACTGTAACACTGCTGGCTCTTGTCTCGGTGATCGTTGGCCGACAGACGGTCCATAGCGTGTTGTGACGGAACAAGCTTCTAGCCGCTGTAATCGTCGACTTATGGCTATATTGTTTCGGCAATACATTTTTGTTTTACTCAATTAATCACACAACTGTTATACATGGGTGCTGAGTATGAGTAAGTGGCACGCAGCACTCTATGTGTCCCAACCACATCTGCTGCGTGCTACTTTCAAGATGCCGGTCCGACAGACCCAGAGCGACGCGTTCAGAGCGTGATGCTGCCGAAGCGGGTCGCTGGCAGATCACCCACAGCAGTCATTTCGCTGCCCGTATTTCGACCGTGACTTCACCGTTCGGCAGAAACGGTGTACCTGAAAAATCACGTTCATCGGATAGCTATCGTATCAGTCCACGGTTATAAGCCGGAACTGGCATTGCGTAGTCACAGACACGTCGCCGTTATTTATTCGATATCGGCTAGCCGTTTTGTACATCATATTTCCAACTAATAAATTGACAGTAGAATTAAGATGATAGATGGATATATTTCTAGTAATGAGTGGGTCCGATAGGCGGCCCGACCGGACATCCGACGACCCGGACACTCTCCACGCGGAGTTCGACTGGGACGTCGTCTCACCGTCAGTAGCGGTGGTACAGATGGTTGCAACCGCGGCTGACCGGGAGGCCACAGAGCTATCCCCACTCATCGAAACACTCGATCCAGACGCGCTTGACGAACTATTCAGCCATTCATCAGGCCCGGACAGTGCCGTCTCGCTCTCGTTTCAGCTGGGGCGGTACGCGGTGACTGTGACCGGGGCCGGGGACGTGTATGTCCGCACCCAGCCCGTCCGTTCGTGACTACTCGTAGGACAGAAGCATCGCCACCGATGGCCGGAGGCGCTGCCCGGCCGACTCACTGTGAGACGTATCAATCAGCCAGTCTCGTTACCGAGCGTTACCGTGCCAAGCGTCGTCGTCCGCTCGCCCGGCGCACCGAGTGGGCGGCCGGTCCAGCGAACCGCAACGGTATCACCGCTGTCGAGGAAGAAACCGACTGAGACATCGCCGTCAAGATAGTTCCCGTCACCGTCGGAATCCACGCGTGGATCGTCAACAACGACTGTATCGCCGGGCGCAACGGGCAACTGGTCCGCCCCGGCCCACGTCAGCGTGGTCGACCGGTTCCGGTCGGCGTCGGTGACGACGAGTCTTAGCGCGCGCGTGTTAGTGTCTGTGAGCCGGTCCCCGCCGGTGTGGGTGAGCGTGACCGCCCCCGCATCAGCGTCGAACTGGCCGTCGATGGTGACCGATGGGGACGCCGTCCGCAAGTCCGCGCCGGGCCCGGCGACGAGTGCGACCAGTCCGGCAACAGCCAGCGCCGCGAGTCCCCAGACGACGACCCGCTCGACAGTGACGAGACCCCGGCGACCACACGACGACTCAGGACTCATTGCCCAAATCCTCCCCCGGCACGAAAATAAGCGCCCCGGTACGGGCCGAACACAACTAGTCGGCAACCCGTTCTTTTGAAGTAGCTCAATCGTCTAAGCCTTGTACAACGAATGAGTCAGGATTTCTACGAGATACTGGGTGTCTCTCGGGACGCCTCCGAAGACGAGATTAAGGAGGCCTATCGGGAGAAAGCCCGGGAATACCACCCGGACGTGAGCGACGACCCCGACGCCGAGGAGAAGTTCAAGCAGGCCAAGAAGGCCAAGGAGGTCCTCACCGACGAGGAGAAGCGCCAGATGTACGACCAGATGGGCCACGAGCGCTTCGAGCAGGCCGAAAAACGTGGCGGCGCTGGCGGCGGCGGCCGCGGTGGGATGGGCGGAGACCCCTTTGGCGGCGGCGCTGGCGGCTTCGATATGCAGGATATCTTCGACCAGTTCTTCGGTGGTGGCGGTCGCGGCGGCCGCGGTGGCAGCCGTCGGCGACAGGGTCAGGACCTCCAGACGCGACTGGAGATCGACCTCGAAGAGGCCTACAACGGCGCGACGAAGCAACTGAACGTCACCCGGCCGGAAGCCTGCGACGACTGCGACGGAGCCGGGCATCCGCCGGGGGCCGACTCAGAGACCTGTCCTGAGTGTAACGGCCAGGGCCAGACGACGCAGGTCCAGCAGACGCCGATGGGACGGGTCCAGCAGACGACGACCTGCCGCCGGTGTGACGGCGAGGGGACGCTGTACGACGAGACGTGCTCGACCTGCCGGGGTAACGGCGTCGTCCAGAACGACGCGAGCCTCGAAATCGAGGTTCCGGCCGGCATCGCCAACGGGCAGACCCTCCGGATGGGACGCGAGGGCGCACCCGGCGAGAACGGCGGCCCGAACGGCGACCTGCTCATCGAGGTGAGCGTCCGCGACCACCCGGACTTCGAGCGCGACGGCGACGACCTGCAACACCAGCAGGCCATCTCGTTCCCGCAGGCGGTGTTCGGTGACACCATCACCGTTCCGACGCTGGACGGCGAAGTCGAAGTCGACGTGCCCAGCGGGACCCAGAGCGGCGAAGTGTTCCGACTGGAGGGCAAAGGAATGCCGCGACTCCAGCGTCGGGGCCATGGCGACCTCTACGTGCAGGTGCAGGTCGTCACGCCCGACAGCCTCAACACCGAGCAGAAGGAGGCCCTCGAACAGTTCGCTGAGGCCGGCGGCGAGGAGGTCGACGTCGAGGAAGGCTTCTTCGAGAAGCTGAAGAACTCACTGTAATCAGTCGCCGCTCGTTGGCGTCCCGCTTGTGCCTGACCGTCCTTCGTATTTCGCCAGCGCCGTCGAGAGTGCGGCGTCGGCGTCGACATCAAGTTGTTCACACAGCGCAAGCAACGCAAACAGCGCATCGCCGAGTTCGTCTTCCCGTACCGATAGCGCCGTCGAATCGGTGCCGTATCCGGTCGTCTCGTTGATTTCGGCGGCGATGTCGCCGAGTTCAGTCACTACGTCAAGCAACCGGTAGGCGGGCGGTGTGTCGATGTCGCTGTGCCTGAGTATGTCGGCAACTTGTTGTTGTCGTTTCATTTCTAGGGTGTGGGGAGAGCCACTTACATCGGCTTTGTGGCCGCGCTGTTTTTTTATCGGTGGGGCCGAACGACGACGTATGCAGGTACTCGGTGACCTCGTCGCGCAGGCGCGCGACCGTGACGACGTTCTCTTTCGCTCGCCGGAGCGGTCGACACCGTACAGTTACTCCGACTTCGCCACGAACGCCTGGAAAGGCGGGAATCTGCTGCGGCACTACGGCGTTCGGCACGGGACGCGGGTCGCTGTCGTCGTCGGGCCGAAAGAGCCGACCGATGAGGACCAGCCGGGCTACCTCCGGGATGCACCGGACGCGCTGCTTGCCTTCCTCGCGGCCGCGCTCGACGGCGCAATCGTCGACATGGACCCACCGAAGGCGGTTGACGCAACGGCGCTCGTCGCGCCAGCGGCGTGGCTCGACCGCTACACGCAGGGACCGGGAACCAAGGGGCTGGCCTACGGCGGCCCGGTCGATGACCCGACTATCGCCCAGTTCGAGCGGGAGCTGTGGAGCGAGAACCCGCTGCAGCCGCCGGGCGAAGTTGCGCCCGAGGACGACGTACTGACGGCCGACAGAACGTACACACACGGCGAACTCATGGCTGAGAGCGGCCGTGTCGTCGCCGACTACGACATCGACGCGGAGACGACCCTCGCGCTCCGGGCACCGATGACCACAGCGGGAGCGGTCGTCGCCGGACTGCTCGCACCGATGCGGGCCGGCGCGACCGTGGTGTTCGGCGGCGACGAGGCGGCGGATATCGCCGTCGCTGACGGGGACACGCCGGAAGAAACGGTCGTTCAGCCGGCCGACGCGACGCCGTCGTAACAGTCTGTCACGCGGGCGCTATCGGTTTCCCACCAGCATCGGTCAGTCAATTGTCCGGGAGATTTGCTTTCTTAAAGAATTTAATTGTCCAGCTACAACCTAGGGTATGGATTTTGACTTCGTGCCCGCGGTGGCTCCACTGGTTGTCATCGTCGCCGTCGCGACGGTTGGACTCACATCCGTAATGACGCTCTCGACAGTCTTGATGATGGTTCTACCCTCGATGATCGTATTTTCCGTCGTTGCGTTCTTCCTCGGGATGAAACACGGCGAATTCCGCGCCAGTCCGTAGCGGTCCACCTCGGTTTGTCAGGCTGTAAGATTGTCCTGTCTGGTTCTGGGTTCAGAGGCCGAGCCACCCGGCCGTACCGCACTCTTCACACTCAATTTTGACCGAACCGTGTTCGTTCCTCGGTCCGCGAATAATCTCCCGGGAATCACAGTCCGGGCAGCACAGCCACTCGTAGATAGAGGTCGTATCTGAGTTAGGCATCGAATACCTATATGCAGCGGATGGGTAAGGTTCCACTCCCCTGATAGTTTGGCTGCTGTAAACTGTATTTTTCAGCGGTCGGGACACGAATGGGGTGCCGTCTTCGTGATAGTCGAGAACAGCAAAGCGCCAGAGTCGAGGTCCCCCGCAGGTTTATTTTACCGTCGCTCAGTCGGGCGGACGAAGTCCGCGAGCGTCACCAGCACGCCGAGTACCCATCCAAGCGGGATGGAGATTCCGAGCCAGATGATGACGTAGGCGATGCCTTCCCGGTCGAAGTTCTCGATGAAGAACTCCGCGACGCCGACGGTAGCCAGCACCTCATAGAGGAACCACCGGGACAGTGAATCGCTCGCGGGAATGACGACCGAAGCGACAGTCGTCGAGTACAGCGCTGCGACGACCGGCGGCAGGAATATCGCCGTCATTGCGAACGGGTATGCCAGCACGACAGTTGTCACGCGACCGCCGACACGCCGGAACGTGACAGCCAGTGCGGCCGACAGTGTCGCAACGCCGCCAGCGACAGCGACGGCGGTGAACCCGCCCGACACGAGGTTGATGCTCCCCGGTTCAAACCGGGCGAGGGCCGCTAGACCGCCCCAGGCGAGGACAGAAAGGAGAACGACGCCAACAATGCCCAGGCGGGTCACCGTGCCGTCGATGCGGCGGGTCTGATACCGCAGGACGACACCACACAGCACCAGCGGATACACCAGCGCGATGACTGGGACCCCAAGCGCAGACCAGAGGCGGTAGAGGGCCATCCCGACCGCCGAGTCTGGCGTCCACGTCCCGAGTACGGTGTCGTTGGCGTTGCGCTGGCGTGGATACACGAGTTCCATCCACGTTTCGTGTAATCTGTTGAGGTCGATACGGATCCCGCCGACGACCCCGTGGCTTCCGGTAGACATACCGGTGGTTTCGTTCTACCGGCGTTAAATGTTTCACGGCACCCGTGACTGTTGTGTGAACGCTCCGAGGCGTATCGCCGCGATTCGAAACCGACATATTCAGGACGGGGAGTCCCAAACGGTCAGGTATGACAGACGGTAGAGCGGACGTGTCCCGTCGGGGCTTCCTGCGGACGGCGGCAGGGGCCACGGCTGCGTCGGCCGCTGCAGGCACCGCGACCGCACAGGAAGACGGTGAATCGGGCGGGGGCAAGCCGGATTTTGGTGGGTTCCTCGACCAAGTCGGAAACTACGATGGCTCGGTCGCCGATGCGACCGGACAGGACACGGCGACAGTGGAGGTCGGCGTGGAGGCAAACGGCGGAGCCTTTGGCTTCGGCCCGCCCGCGATTCACGTCGACAACGGCGCAACTGTCCAGTTCGAGTGGACCGGCGAAGGCGGCGGCCACAACGTCGTCTCTGACGGCGACGGACCGCTGGACTCGGGGAGTGCAGTCTCAGAGGCCGGCGTTAATTACGAGCACACCTTCGAGGAGGACGGCATCTATCCCTACGTCTGCGTGCCACACGAGGGGCTCGGAATGAAAGGGGCCGTCGTCGTCGGAACGGACTACCCGACACAGTCCTCTGGTGACGGCGGCGGTGGCGGCGGAAGCTCCGGTCCGCCAGCAGTGCCAAACAGCGCGAAAACGCTCGGCGTCGCAACCTCGTTCGTGATGGTCGCGACGCTCGGACTCGCGTACTTCTTCATCCGGTACGGCGGCGACTACGAGACGCCCGAGTAACGCTCTGTCACCGCGTTACACCGAATCCGGGCCAGCGTGAATTTCCAGATCGACATCCCGCTCCTGCCCTTCGAGGTCCTCGACGACGCGTTCGACGATTTTGGTCGCCTCCTTGCGGATGAGTGGCTTGACTTTCTCGATAACCCAGTCCATCGAAACGAGTCGGGGGAGGTCGATGGCACTGCTCGAGGCCGACCCAGGGTCGAACGCGACGTGAAACCGCACCCGTGACGCCGACTGTACGTCCGCCGGAACGCCGTCCGGATCAGGCTCGACCGCCCAGTGCCCTTCTGCGTCGATGTCTTTGACGATTCGCCAGTCGATTCGCGTCGGGGGAGAGACGTCAGTCACCTCCGAGCGCGCGGTGTAAGAGAGCTTCCACCACGAAAACACGAGGTCGTAGTTCGTCCCCGGCGAGCCGTCGCCGTCCTGTACCACTCGGTCGAGATACTCCGAGTATTGTGCGTAGCCCGGGAAGTCAAGCAGAAACTCATAGACCTCTTCGGGTGGGACATACACGACTGTGCTGACCTCAACTTCGTCCACGTCTGTGACACCGGATGTACTGCAGGTAAACTTTCGGGCATAGTGCTGGGTCCGCGCCCGAGATTTTTGCCGTAACATTTCTGCAGGGCATAATTCTGAACAGAAAATATTATCACTCTGTATTGGATACAGTAATAATACCATGAGTGCATCCGATACCCAGTCCGCTGATACCGACAGCGAGTATGAGAATGGGGGATGGGAGGCTGTCCGTGAGCTCCCGCCGAGCGCGAAACTCGTCGCGAAAGTCTTGGAATACAACGAAACCCTGACTCAGAGCCAGCTCGCCGAGGAGACGCTCCTGCCGCCACGGACAGTTCGGTACGCCCTCTCCCGTCTCGAAGATATCGGCGTCATCGAGTCCCGGTTTTCCTTCGCCGACGCTCGCAAACGGATCTACACGCTTCAGGTAGAGTAACCACATCCCGTATTCCGGATTGAGAGCCGTTTTACTCCTCCTTGTCGCCAGTTCAGGCGTGAGGACAACGTTGATTAGTCAGCCTCACAAGACATTTGGTATGAAAGTCGTCCTGATTGGTGTCGGGCAGGCTGGCGGGAAAGTAACCCAGTCGCTTGCCCAGTTCGATTACGACATGGGGTTCGATGCTGTTCGGGGTGCCCTTGCCGTTAATACGGCACGAGCTGACCTCCAGAATCTCGATATAGATACGGCCCTCATCGGCCAGGACCGCGTGAAAGGTCACGGTGTCGGCGGTGACAACGAGCTCGGGGCACAGATTATGCAGGAGAATGCCACCGAAGTGCTCGACGAACTCGACGGTCGCATCACGACCGAGGCCGAGGCTATCGTTGTCGTCGCCGGACTCGGCGGTGGCACCGGCTCTGGTGGCGCACCGATGCTCGCCCGCGAACTCAAGCGCATCTACGAGAAGCCAGTGTACGTCCTCGGCATCCTCCCCGGCCGAGACGAGGGCGGCCTCTACCAGGCCAACGCCGGTCGGTCCCTCAAGACTGCTGCCCGCGAGGCGGACTCCCTCCTGCTCGTCGACAACGACGCCTGGCGGGGCAGCGGCGACAGCGTCGCCGCCGGCTTCGAACGCGTCAACGACGCCATCTCACAGCGCGTCGGCCTGCTGTTTGCCTCCGGTGAGGCGGTCGAGGGGGTCGGCGAGAGCGTCGTCGACTCCTCGGAAATAATCAACACGCTCAGGGGCGGCGGAATCGCCTCTATCGGTTACGCCAGCGCCGAGGCCAGCGAAGACGCCGGCGAGAACGTCAACACCATCACCAGCGTTACCCGGAACGCCCTCCTTACGAGTATGAGCCTGCCAAACGCGGTCAAGGCCGACTCGGCCCTTCTCGTCGTCGCGGGCGACCCCGAACGCCTCTCGCGGAAGGGTATCGAACGAGCGCGCCGCTGGGTGGAAGACCAGACCGGGAGTATGGAGGTCCGAGGCGGAGACTTCCCGCTCGGCTCCGATAAAGTCGCGTCGCTCGTCGTTCTTTCGGGCGTCGAGCGGTCCGAACGGGTCAACGAGTTCATGGACCGTGCCAAAGAAGCAGCGAACTCACAGGGCGCAACGGCCGATCCAGACGAGTTCACGAACGACGAACTGGACGGCCTGTTTTAACCGCTGTTTTCGGCTCAGAAAACGAACCGCTACCACGGTAGCGGCCTCAAGCGAGGCTGCTGCCGTCGAACTTCGCGCGGTCGAAGTCGTGGTCGAGCAGGTCGAGAATGGTCGGTGCGATGTCGTAGAGATCGGCGTCTTCGATGCGAACGTCCGGGTCGTCGACCAGCAGCGTCGCGTTGTCGAAGCTGTGCATGCCGTTTCGCGGCCCGACGCCAAACACGTCCTCGGAGCCCTTGAATCCGGCCTTCAGGTCGAAGCCGTGGTTCGGGACGACAGTGAGGTCCGGCGCGATGTCGTCGTGGTCGCCGCGGAAGGCCTTTTCCTTGGTCACGACACGGTCAGCGACCTTCTTGCCGTCCGGGCCTTCGAGCGATTCGAGTTTCTCTTTGAGGTCCGCACGGACGGAGTCGTACTCGGATTCGGGAACGCTGCCGTTCGGTTCCCGGCCCTCTAGGTTGATGTAGAACCGTCCGGGGATGAGCGAGTAGGCCTTCGTGTCCTCGCTGATATCACCGAGTTCAGAGTGGTCGTCAGTCCCGTAGTCGAGCCACCCCTCCTGCTTGAGCCACTCGTTGAAGTGGACCTCGTAGTCAAGCGAGGTGAAGCCGTGGTCCGAGGCGACGACCATCGTCACGTCGTCGGGGAGTCGGTCGCGCAGGTCGCCGAGATAGGCGTCGACCTGCTTGTAGAACTCGAAGAAGGCGTCCTGATTCTCGCCGTCGCGCTCGTAGTCTTTGAACAGGAAGTGGTTGACCCGGTCCGTGGTCATGAACACGCCGAAAAACAGGTCCCAGTCGTCCTGTTCGACGTAGTGCTTGAAGCTCTCGTAGCGCTTTTCGAGCGTCTTGTGCGCGTCTTCGACGAAGTCGCTCTTGTCGTCGTCGTGGCCGAGTTTGGCGTTGACATCGATCCGGTAGTCGCTATCCTGAAGATGGTCCCGGAGTTCGTCCGGGTAGGCGGCCTTGTCCACGCCGGGTGACAGGAAGCCCGACACCATCCGCTGGACGTTCCGCTGTGGCGGGAAGGTGACTGGCACGTTCAGGACTGTCGCGTTGCGGCCATCGTCAGTGACACGGTCCCAGAGGCGCGTCGCCTGCACATCACGGCCCATCGGGACATAGGTGTCGTAGGAGCCGACCTCGCGGTCCTGAAAGCCGTACACGCCGGTCTGGCCGGGGTTGACGCCAGTCGTGAGCGCCGGCCAGCAGGCGCTAGACTCAGGGGGGACAATGCTGTCGATGGGGCCGGCGCTTCCGTCCGACGCCATCTCCGTGAGGTTCGGGAACACGTCAGGGTGTTCGTCGATGAGGCTGAACGGTACGCCGTCAATGCCGAAGAAGGCAACACGCGGTGCGTCGTCGCCCTTCAATCGGTCGAATAATCCCATACGACCCGTTAGTCAGGTCAGGAACAAGAAACTTCTTTTCGGAGCCGCGTCACCGAAAGCGGCAATATCATCGCCATAGCCCAGCAATCAGGACGACTGGTCCGCGTTCTCCGGAACCACCGTCAGATGTGCGATTCCGGGTGTCGACCGTCGCTCGACTCGCGGAACGACAGTCGTGTGGTCCAGCGCCGTGTCGGTGTCATCAGTAGCCATACACGTACCGATAGTGTGTCCACGGGCAAAAAATTACCCATGCTCATACATCATCGGAGACACCTGCCGGTATTACCCCAGGAAATACACTGTACACTGCCAGTAGAACAAAACCGCGGAAGGTGGTCTCAGACGCGTCAGTTGAACTCTTCGTCGTACAGTTCCTGCGCGTGGACGATAGCGTCCTTTGCGGCTTCCTTGTCTTCCCAGCCCAGCGTTTCGACCTCTTTGCCCTCTTCGAGGTTCTTGTAGGTCGCGAAGAACTCGTCAATCTCGTCGAGGGTCTGCTGTGGGATATCGTCGAGGTCTTCAATGTGGTCGTAGCGCGGGTCCTCTGTCGGGACTGCGATGACCTTGTCGTCTTGCTCGCCGTCGTCGTCCATCTTCATCAGGGCAACGGGGCGGGCCTCGATGACACAGCCGGGGAACGTCTGATCTTCGACAAGGACGAGCACGTCGAACGGGTCCTCGTCGTCGTAATACGACTGCGGGATGAAACCGTAGTCGGACGGGTAATGAACGTTTGAATGCAGGACGCGGTCGAGAACGACACCGGGGATGTCCTTCTCGTACTCGTACTTGTTACGCTCGCCTTTCAGGCACTCGACGACGGCATAGATTTCTTCGGGTGGGTTCGGTCCAGTTTCGAGGTCTTCCCAGAGGTTCGTCATCACCGGCGACTGCGCGACGCCGTCAAAAAATCCTTTCGTAATAGCCACAGCTACTCGGTATTATGCCCTATATAACCCAATAATATCTAACTACAGATATATTCTTAGATTACACTTACCGCCTGTAAACGACAATCTGAAAGCAAATTAATCGAAAAAGCCATTCGGCCGAGAGTGTATAATATAACTTTCACAACAGTATTGTACCTGCTAGTTGTGTGGTGGTTAATGCCCCACAGAAGGCGTTGTGCGCCAGAGTTAACAAGTGTTAAATAGCTTGCTGACATTTACCCAAGTATGTCAGAGGCACAAACAGTTACTGACAGTCCGGGCATCGCAAAAGAACTTACCGCTTTTCAGCAGAATATCCTAGTAATACTCGCTGAAGAGCCACGGTATGGTCTCGCTATCAAGCGCGAACTCGAAGAATACTACGACGACGAAGTCAACCACGGTCGCCTGTACCCGAACCTCGACGACCTCGTCGAGATGGGTCTCGTCGAGAAGAGCGAACTCGACAAGCGAACGAACCAGTACTCCCTGACGGAGTCGGGCAAGGACGCAGTCCTTGACCAGCTTGGATGGGTGTTCGGAAAGTTCATTTCCGACGACGGTCGAGCCGACGAACTCCGTGATCTGATCGCGGCACAGCAGTAGACTCGCATCTGGGCACCTGCGAACTACTGTTAATCAGTTCTTAACGCGAAACAAACACTGATTACCGACGGGTGTGCCGAACAGTTACGCATCGGGAACGCAGCCACCGGCTTCTTCGACGGTAAGACGGATCGACTGGTCCAGAACGGATTGTTGCTCCGCAGTTGGCCAGGCGTTCCGGCGGACGTAGTCGTCCCGAAACTCCTGTAGTTCGTCCGGCGTCGCCTCCGAAATCGGTTTCGCGTAGTGATTCCCCATGAAATCGGCGAGCAGTTCCGCGTTGGCCCCGTGAGTCTCGCCGTGTGCTTCGGTGACAGCTTCGACGACGGCTCGGTTTGCAGCGTCGATCTCTGCCCACTCGTCCGGGTCACCGGGTCCTGAGAGCCGTCTCTCGACACCACGGTCGATATCGTCGACCCGTTCCGGACGGATGACACCGTCTTCGACCCATTCGACGGGATGGCAGACGAGCACGTCACCCGTCTCGTCGTTCCTAACACGGGCAGTGTAGTCGTACCCGGCGAGGATTTCGTCACGTTCGGTCCTGTAAGCGTCGGCTTCGGCATCGTCGACCGCCTCGCGAGCGAGTCTAGTTAGCCGTTCGGCCTGTTCAACCACGTCTGTCGGCAGGTCAGTCATCGTCAAGTGCGTCGTTCGCTAGTTCGTCTGCCCGGTCGTTTATTTCCCGCGGAACGTGCTCTATCTGCCAGTCGTCGAAGTCGGTCAGCAGTTCACGCACACGGACACGGTTTTCACGCAGCTCTGGGTCGTTCGTATCCCACTCACCACGGACCTGTTTGACAATAAGCTCAGAGTCGCCTCGAATATGGACATCGTCGAACCCGTAATTACGTGCGACTTCGATCGCGCGGATGAGTGCTTTGTATTCCGCCTGGTTGTTCGTCGCTGTTCCGATCGTCTCCCCACCCTCCGTGACGATTCCGCTGTCGTCGACCAGTACGTAGCCGACTGAAGCCGGCCCCGGGTTGCCACGCGATGCACCATCAAAATACGCATGCACGCGCCCGCCATCGTTGCCCCGCAGCAGGGCCTCAAGTTGTGCAGTCCCCTCGCCCTGCACGACGACTTTTCCGTCGTAGGCGACCGCTGTCGCACCGCCGTGTGCAACGCGCCAGCGCTCGTGGTCAGTGTTTCCCTGTTGAACATCGAGTCCTGCGTCCGCCAGTCGCTTGCGTGCCGTCGTCTCGTCGCATTCGATAACCGGCATTGTCCGAGGGTGGCTGACCCGTCGATATAGACGTTGTGATTGGGCTATCAGTTCCCGGCTCTACTGCTGATTCGTTCAGCACCAGTCTGTCGGCCCTCTTCCCCGCCCAGAAACCGACCCAGAACGCCGACTAGCCCACCGATGGTGACAACAGCTCCAGTGGCAAACATTACCGACAGGATTGGGTCGACAGGCTCGATGAGGATGGGTGAGAGAAACAGGACAACCCCGGACAGAATGGCTATCGCTGCTGCAGTTGGACTTACCTGTTTCCCCGATGAGACACGGTACGTGGAATGGGCGAGCGTGAGAGCCGCGAGTTCCCCGACGAGGAGGTTGACCAGTGCCTGCTGGTACGCGACCGGAATAAGCGCCGAAACGAATATCACAGCCATGCTGACCAGCGTTGCCCCGAGCAGGAACCACTTCGTTATATTTACCATGATTTATATCACCTGTTGTTACTCAACCCAACCCTGTAAGAGTTGCTCTCCCACGGACCGCCGGAAAGGTTCTTATCGGGGAGGAACGAAAGCGTGACAGATGCAACTCGACGAGTTCATCGAGGGGTTCGAGGAGGACGAGGCCGCACAGCGGCGGCGCCTCGCGGCAGAGAAGTCCTACGCCATCACGGACCACCTCGAAGACGTCGAGCAGCAGTTCGAGGCAGCGGTGCAGGGCGATTCGCTGTTCGGGTCGACGGCCCCGGAAATCTTCGTCGGCCGGTCGGGATACCCCAACGTCTCGACGGGTCTGCTCTCCCCGGTCGACACCGACGCCGCCGCTGCCGGGTTCGCGACAAGCGGCGACTGGTATCAGGAGGGGCTTGGCATCGAAGACGTACTCCAGCGCCGGACCGGCATGGTGAACTCGACGCAGACGACGTCGGTCGATTCCGTCAGCGCCGGTAGCGGGCGCGGCAGCGGTGGGGTCCACGATGTCTGGAACGGTTTCGTCGGCGTCCAGCGGGAAGTCGCTATCGCGGACCATCCCGTCGACGTAGAGGTCGGACTCGACGGCACCCCCGAGATGGACGTGAAATTCGACGACGTGGGCACGCCGACGGGACCGCGGGCACACGCGACAGGGGCCGACCTAGCGGAGAACCCCCACGTCCCCCGTCCAGTCGAGAAGACGCTGTCCGATGACGACTGGCGCGCGGAGGGCGCGATGGCGTACCTGTACCGGCGTGGATTCGACGTGTACGACATCAACACTATCCTCTCTGCGGGCGCGCTGGGACAGGCCAGCGAGCGGTCACTGGTGCCGACGCGGTGGTCGATCACCGCCGTCGACGATACCGTCGGCCAGTACGTCCGGGGCACGCTACGCAACGCCGACACCATCGACAAGCCCGAATTGTGGTACAACGAGTACATGGGGAACCGCTACTGGGTCGTGCTCGCCCCCGGCCGCTGGGAGTTCGAACTCGTCGAGATGAAAGCGCCCCAGAGCGTCTGGAACCCGCGTCCAGAGACTGGGTACTACATGTCCAGCGCCCACGAGGGGTACGAGGGTCGGACCGCCTACGTCGAGGAGACGGCCGGAGCGTACTATGCGGCACGGCTGGGCGTCCTCGAACATCTGCAGGAGCGCGACAGACAGGCGAAGTGTCTGGTGTTGCGGGAAATCACCGATGAGTACTGGGCTCCTGTCGGCGTCTGGCAAGTGCGCGAGGGCGTCCGAAATGCGTTTGACGGCGAAGCCGGGACTGCCCAGTCCTTCCGGGAGACGCTGACGGCCATCGCCGACCAGCTCCCCGTCACTCTTGGGCAGTTGCGGCGCAAATCCGAACTGGTTGCCGGGCTGCAGTCGCAGTTAAGCGATTTCTAACGGCAACTGAACTCGACAACGACGGCTACTTACGCACCTGCTGTCGGCACCGCCAGCCATCACTGCTACTCAGGTCGACGGTACGTCTCAGGTTCACTCGGTGTTGTGTGGCGAAACCTCGACGAACGCCGGGGTATCGACCGCTCCGGCACAGACGGGGCATCCAACAATCAACAGGCGCTCGCGGACCCCGCCGTCGACCGTTGCACACGCATCACAGTTCGGGCACGTGAAGCGGTACTCCGACATGTACTCAGCCACGGACTGGGATAGCCGAAGGAACTGGCCCCTCAATGTGGAGGGAATATACATGCGCGGGGCGACCCACCCATGGTTCGGCTCGCCGACCGGTGCGCCGTACGGTGAAGAGTCCCAGATATATAGCCCACAATAGCGGTCTTAGGAAGGGTTAAATCGGTGGCTTGGAACGGTTACACAATGACTGATACGCCCCTGAGGTTCGGATTCGTCTGCGTCCAGAACGCCGGCCGGAGCCAGATGTCCGCGGCGTTTGCCGAACGCGAACGGGTCCGTCGTGGCCTCGAAGACGAGGTCGAAATCCTGACAGGCGGTACAGACCCCGCAGACGAAGTGCATCCGGAGGTCGTCGAGGCGATGGCCGAACTCGACATCGACCTCTCCGACCGGGTCCCGCAGGCTGTTTCGGACGACGAACTCAACGGGTGTACCGTCGTTGCGACGATGGGCTGTTCGACGCTCGAACTCGACGCCGACGTCGCGGTTCGCGACTGGGCGCTAGATGACCCACACGGGCAGTCAGTCGAGCGGGTGCGAGAAATCCGAGATGAAATCGAAGAGCGTGTTGCCGATCTGTTCGACGAATTCACCGACGAGACCACCGCTTGAAGCCATAGACACACCGGACGCACTGCGCTCGTACACTCAAGTGCCATCGGATTTCAATGGCTGGGATAACGGCCATCTGATGCAGACGCTGAACCTATCGCGGTCCGAGGCGGTGACCGCGTCGTGTTAGTTCTTGGCTGCTGGCTACCACTCGACGTAGGTGAGATAGTCGACCTGTTCGTAGCTCAGAAGCCACGTTCCGTAGCTATCTGTGACCTCGATTCCATCGTGCTCCCGGATGCGGTCGGTGACCGATCGGAACGCCTTATCATCCTGAAAGTACCCGCCGTCGATGGCTTCCTCGACAACTTCTCGCTCGGCTTCGGAAAGGCCCGTGAGCGTGAACAGGTATCGGTCTCGGATCTGGTCAGCAAACGAGTCCACACCCGACGCAACTTCCGTCACCTCGTACCGGTATTCGGTCTCCGTGGTCGTTCGCGTGCTAACTGTCAGCCGGTAACGGTCGCCGTCGTGGACGATAATATCGTACTGTTGCTCGGGAACGAACACCGAGCCGTCGCCCACCTCCTCGGCGGTACCGTACCCGACACCCACGTCGTACCCGTCCCCGCTGGGCGGGTTGTCGTCTGAAATGATTGGATCAAGGCGCTGTCGGTCTGCCTCCGGTAGCTCCTCGTAGTCGACCGCACCGATTTCCGGCGTCGAATCGGCTGGGTCGAAATCGATTCGGACCTCGTACACGGTCACTTCGTTGCTCTCGAGAGGCGTCTCCGAAACGTCGTAGAACGTCTCGTCAATCCGGACAGTATCGATCTGGTCGAACAGTTCGTTTCGACCCCGGCGCGTCGCAGTGCCGTTTTCGATGGCTGCCGAGACGACGGTGTGCTCCGCCGACGTGGGGTCGGGCGACATCGACACTTCGTCGGCGATGTCAGCTGCCGTCGCGTCGTCCATATCCAGCACGACAGCAGGATGACCGCAGCCGGCGACAGCGACCGAGAGGAGGGTTGCTCCACTTGCGAGGAACCGGCGTCTGCGCATACAGCTACTGACAAGCAACCGGAATGAAAGCGTTCCGGGTCGGTTTCCCTGACTACTGGGGTACGAGCGCCGGTGCGCCGGTAGACTGCCTGCAGTCAAGACTATGTGAACGATAGTTCGCGACGAGAATAGTGGGCCAACGCGGATTTGAACCGCGAACCTCCCGGTTATCAGCCGAGCGCTCAACCTGATTGAGCTATTGGCCCGACGCATTCAGTTGTACCCGAGGGGTATTGAAAAGGGTAACGTTTCGAGACCGGTTGGGGATGTGAAACCGCGTCAGGGCTTCAGTTTTCGTCGTTGTCTTCGAAGTCGACGTCGGTGGCTTCGTTGGGGTCGAATGAAGTCCCGGAGCCGGATCTGGAACCGGAACCGGGACTGGGGCCGCCATCTGGACCGGTCGGACCGGGGCCAGCGGGGCCGTTTTCGTCGTTGGGAAAGCCGCCGACGTACACCTGACCGCTGGCGAAGCCGCCGGTCTTGGCGTCGACGTACGGCTGGACGACCCAGCGGCGCGTGGCGGCGCGGACGGGGTAGCGAGTGAACGGCACCGCAAGCAGAAGGCCGACGAAATCTGTCACCAGGCCGGGGGTAAGGAAGAACGCGCCGGCGGCGATGAGAAGGCCGCCGTCGATGAGTTCGTCGGTCGGAAGTTCGCCGACTGCGAGCCGCTGTTGGATCTTCCGAAGCGTCGCCCGGCCTTCGGCGCGGACCAGCAGCATGCCGACCAGCGCCGTCAGAACGACGAGCGCGACCGTCACGAGCGAACCGAGGAACGGTATCGCAACCGTCACCAGCAACACGATGTCAAACAGCGGGATGAGCAGCAATAGCCCGATGACCCGGAGCATACGACTGCTTGCAGGCCCGTCCCCAAACGCCTTTCGAGAGCGAGACCGGGCTGTCGGTCGCCGGAGGAGCGTCAGCGTTTCCGCAGTCGAACTTCGACCGGGTCCGTGGGACTCAGGGTAATCTGCATCGCCAGCGACAGCGGCGGTTCGGTGACCGCTTCGACGGCATACTGCTGGGCGATGGTCGCCAGGGCGAGTTTGGCCTCCATCCGGGCGAAGCGCATTCCGATGCAGTGGCGCGGGCCACCGCCGAAGGGGTAGTAGGCGTAGTCTGGGAGAGACGCTTCGAGGTCGTCGTCCCACCGTTCAGGGCGGAACGCATCGGGCGCGTCGTACCAGCGGTCGTCCCTGTGGACGAGCCACTGCGGAAGGGTGAGCTGTGCGTCGGGAGAAATATCGTAGCCGCCGAGGGTCACCGGTTCTTTGGGCTGACGAAACACCGTGAACGCAGGGGGGTACAGTCGCAGCACCTCGTTCAGCACGGCGTCGAGATACGGCAGTTCGAACAGGTCCTCGGGCGTCGGCTGGCTGTTCCCCAGCGTTTCGTCGAGTTCATCGTGGAGTCGTTGCTGGCACTCGGGGTTGTTCGCCAGCAGGAACCAAGCGTAAGTCAGCGTCAGCGCCGTCGTGTCGTGGCCGGCGACGAGAAAGGTAAGCAGCTGGTGGCCCAGTCGCTCGCGGTCCATCGTCTCGTCGTCGAGCGAGAGCAGCAGCGAAAGCACGTCGTCGCGCGCCTCACGGGCGCGCTCATCCTCGCGCTGGCGGGCGGCGATAACGTCGTCGAGCGTGGACTGGAACTCGGCCAGCGAGCTGTTGACAGCGCGGTTCGTCGCCGTCGGAACCCACAGCGGGAGGTACGCCGACAGCGACCGCGGGTCCAGTCGCTTGCGCAGCGCGTCCAGGAGCGGTTCAAGGGCAGCCGCGGTGGTCTCAATGTCGACATCCAGCAGCGTCTTTCCGAGAATGTTCAGCGTCAGCGACTGCATATGCGGGAGCACGTCGATGCGCTGGCCGTCACTCCAGCCTGTCGCCGTCCGGTCGGCGAATGCGGTCATCGTGTCGCCGTAAGCGGCGATGCGTTCCCGGTAGAACGCCGGCTGGAGCGCCGTCCGCTGGCGCTGCCACTCCTCGCCTTCCAGCAGGAACAGCCCCTCGCCGATGAACTGGCCGAGGGTGTCCTGAAGGAGTTGCCCCTTCTCGTAGGCGTCGGCGTCGGTCACCAGCACCTGCTCGACGAGGTCGGGATGGCAGACGAAACAGCCCGTCGTCCCGGCGACGCTGTACCCCACCACGTCGGCCTCGTGGGCACCGGCACGGTCGTAGAAGCCCAGCGGGTCACGCAGCATCGCGGCGGTGTTGTCGAGAAACGGGACACGGCCGAGACGAGGCGGCCGGTCGCCCGGTGTGACCGGCTCCGGTGGTTCGAGAAGCGCCTGCTGAGTATCCATCGCCCACGCTTGGGTCGCCCCGCCAATCGGTCTTTCGCCGGGAGTGAGAGGGCCTTTGTACGCCCACCGCCCAGACCCGGTATGGATGAGTACGCACGCGACACGAAGGTCGAGTGGCGCGAGTGGGGCCTGGCCCCCTTCGAGGACGCCGCCGAGTCGGGGAAGCCGGTGCTGCTGGCGCTGACAGTCCCGTGGAGCGCCGAGTGCCGGGCGATGGACCGGGGCACGTACGGCGAACCGCGCATTGCGGCCAACATCAACGACGGATTTGTTCCGGTCCGCGTCGACGCCGACCGGAACCCGCGCGTCCGAGAGCGGTACACGATGGGCGGGTTCCCGTCGACGGTGTTTCTCACCTCCGAGGGCGAGGTCATCACTGGCGCGACGTTCCTTGGGCCGGATGGGTTCCGCGGCATTCTGGACTCTGTCCGAGAGTCGTGGGACGCCCAGGGCGCGGCAGCGGGCTCGATTCCCCGACAGCTACAGGACGAGTCGCCGCCGGCCGGCGAACTCCGGCCACGCATCGAGGAGCACATGGTCGAGCAACTGCTGGGCGCGTTCGACGACGAGTTCGGTGGCTGGGGAACCGACGTGAAGTTTCCGCTCCCCCGAACCGTGGAGTTCGCCCTCGTCCGGGCGCGTGACCAAGCCACTCGGACGCTCGAAGCGATCCGCACACACCTGCTTGACACCTACGATGGCGGCTTCTTCCGATACTCGACGGAGCGCAACTGGGGGAACCCGCGACGTGAGAAACTGCTCGACGAGAACGCCGCCCTAGTCCGGGCGTTCGCCCACGGCTACCGCTACACGGGAACCGAGGCGTACCGGGACGCCGCCCAGCGGACCGTCGACTACCTCACGACGACGCTGTGGGCCGGCGACGCGTTCGCGGCGAGCCAGGCCGGTTCAGACGAATACTACCGGCTGGAACCGAGCGAGCGCGAAGGGACAGTGTCGCCAAACGTCGACAAGACGGTGTTCGCCGACCGCAACGGGCTCGCAATCGATGCCCTGCTGTGGGTCGCTGCCTACACCGACGACGAGCGGGCCCAGCAGTACGCCAGTCGCGCCCGGGACGCTGTCTGTGCGACGCTCGTCGACGGCGGCGAGGTGGCACACTACGACGGCACGGACAGCGACACCGGCATGCTACTGGACCAAGCCCAGCTCCTCCAGGGGCTGACGACGAGCTGGCAGGTCCTCGGTGAGCCGGGGCCTGCAGAAGCTATCGCGGACTGGACCATCGAAAACCGCCAACAGGATACGGGTGCGTTCCGCGACGGGCCTGCAAGCGGGCCGGGACTTTGCGACCGCTCGCTTCACCCGCTCGACGCGACGGTGGAACTGGCCGACGCACTGGTCGACCTCGCGGCGCTCACCGGCGAGGATCGGTACCGCAACGCGGCGCTGTCGGCCGTCGAGTCCTTCGCCGGGGCGGCCGAACGGATGGGCGTCGAAGTGGCCGGCTACGCCGGTGTCGCGGCCCGTCTTCAGCAGCCCCAGACGCTCACGGTCGGCACCGAAGCGGGGACCGACCTCCACCGCGCGGCGCTACGACTGGCCGACCACGAAACAACGGTCGTCCCGGAGCCGGACGGCGACGGCACGGCACGACTCCTCGACGGGGATGCTATCGTCGCTGAGGGGACGACGCCGGCCGAGCTCGAAGCCTCGCTAACTGGCGAGCGCTGACACGAACAACGGTAGCAAACGTGGACAAACGGTAAACCCACGACAAGTTTTTGCACACGTACCTTGATGTATGGGTATGTCCAGTCTCAGAGATCTCGGACTCTCCGAATATGAAGCCAGAGCATACCGGTCACTGCTGGAAACGGGACCGACAACAGCCAAGGAACTATCGCGGGCCAGTGATGTCCCGATGGGCCGCATCTACGACGTCCTAAACAGCCTCGAAACGTACAATCTCGTCCGCAGCCAGACCGCCAGCCGACCCAAAAAGTACGTCGCCGTCGAGCCGGACACGGCCCTCGACCGCCTGCTCGAAGACAAGAAGCGCGAGCTTCAGGAGAAGGTCGGCCAGTACGAGGAGATCGTCGACGACCTCTCCTCGCAACTGGAGTCGGCAGACCCTGTCGAGGAGCCGTTCTGGACGGCCGCCGTCGGCCCCAACAATTCGCTTGACCTGTTGCTTGAGCGGCTGGCCGCCGCCGACGACGAGATTGTCATGGTCGGCTCGGCACCCGCCCGGCAGGTGGACATTCTCTCCGGGACCGAGCGGATTGTGGATGAACTCGAAGCGGCGCTGGAACGGGGCGTCGAAGTGTCCCTGCTCGTCCGACCGGATCTGTTCGAGAGCCTTCCTGAAGAAGCCAACCGCGAGTACTACGAGCGCCTCTTCCACTACGACAACTACAGCGCCCGCGCCAGTCCCAATATCAGGACCACATTCGAGCTACTCGATGGGGTCGAGGTCTGTATCGAGGTCCCACATCCGCTGGGCCGCGAGGAAACCTTCGGCGTCATCGACATGAAAGACTCCGATTTCACTGCCGATATCAGCCAGGCGTTCGAAGAACACTGGGCCGAAGCAAAGCCGGTCGGCCCGCCGTAGTTCGAGCACCGGAACGGGGGAGCGAAAAGCGAGTCACAGATAGTGGCCGTACGCCAGTGAATCACCTGGCACAAGAACAACGGCGGTTTCGCGAACTGCTGTGCTCAGACTTTAGCGTTCGCAACTGAGACACGTAGCGTCTCGCGCGCCCCGCTCAGCGTTCTGAGGCAGTCGCTGGACTCAGTCCTCGCTGACTTCCTGTCGCAGAGCACCCAGCTGCGCTACACGCTCGGCGTGGGCGTTGTGCTGGTGGATGGACTCGTCGTTGGACTGTTTCATCGTCACGACGGCATCGTCCGGCAGGTCCGGGAACGTGTCGACGACGCCCTCGGCGAGCGCGCGCACACAGTCCTCGACGAACTTGGCGTCCTTATGGGCCTCGTAGGTCATGTGGTCCTCGTCGGGCCGCTTCGCGAGGTTGTAGATGCGGGCGCTCATCGAATCCCGGGCTACCTCGATAAGTTCGTTCAGGTCGACCTCAGGCGCGCCGTCGCTCTGGACGGTGAGCGTGGCGTGGCCTCGCTGTGAGTGGCCGGCCTGCGGATTGGTTTCGAGGAACTCCTCGATGACATCGTCTTCGACGTTTAGCTGCTGGAGCGTCTCGCGTGCGCGGGACGCGGACATCCCCTGAGAGCACGGGCAGACGGTCATCCCGGTGACGCGGGCACCGATCTCCTCGCTCGTCCCGTCTTCGGTCGCTGTCGCCGAGGCGATGATATCGGCTGTCGACTGGGTGGCCATCCCCGACTCCGGCGTCTTCTCGTGGGTGACGTACTCGGCCTCCATCCGAACCTCCGCTTTCGTCGTATAGTCGTGCTTCTCAAGCAGCAGTTCGGCGGCGTCACCGCAGACATCCTCGACCCGGTAGGCCTCTTCCGAGACGGCGGTTTCTAGCGTCTCGTCGATAACCTCCATATTGCGGGACATATCCGCTCCCTTTCGCCAGGACGGCAGGTCCACGAACACTTCGAACTCCGCCATGAGTACGATGGGGTCGCGGTCGCGACGCCCCAGTTTGACGAGTTTCTCGACGCCCGTCACACCGACGCGATTGAGACCGACCGTTACGTCCGGACTCGACGCCTGCACGTCCGGGAGTTGTTGACTCATTGCCCTCCCTATGGAAGAGAATCGGTTAGTGCTTTCGAAAGGGTGGGCGGGTCGCCGTGAGTCTCGAAGAGACCACTCCAAGCTGGGTCAAAGCTGCGTGCTGTCAGGCATTGATTCGTCCGTCTCAAAGTTCCGGAACAGCAACTCGAAGTCAGTGGCGTCGAACGACTCCGTGAGTTCGTCAAGTTCCGCACGGACTTCCTCAAGCTCGGCTCTCAGTGCAGTGAACTCCTCGCTCTCATCGAGGACGGCCTGTGGTTTTGACGAGTCCAGTGCAGCGTATTTGGCCGTGAGCGAGTAGCACTCACGCAGTCGTTCCTCGTAATCGGCGTACAGCAGTAACTGTTCGATCGTCTGGAAGAGGTCCTCCTTCGACACTGGTTTGAGGACGTAGTCATCGAAGGGCATCTCGATGATGTCGAAATCGGGGTCAACTGCGGTCACCATCGCCACGCGCGTGTCGTAGCGTTTCTCACGGATGGCCGACAGCACCTCGTCGCCGGAGAGGTCCGGCATCCGCCGGTCTAACAGGACAACGTCGACCGTGGAATCGAGCTTCGAAAGGGCGGCCTCACCGCTGTATGCTGTCTCGACTACGTACCGGTCCTGTAACTGTTCCGCGTACACGTCGGCCACCGCTGGTTCGTCGTCGACGACGAGGATTGTCACTCGCCGACTCCTTGTCATTATATAGCATATTTACAACAGAATCGCAAAAGGATTCCGGCCGTCCCAAGCTGGGCTGCTTTATCCGCCAGGCCTTACTGGCCGACGATGTCGTCGTACCGTGCCCCGGTCTGTTTGAGCGTCTCCGTCGAGTACAGTCGGTCGTGGTCGTACGGCAGGTGTTCGGTCGCGAGTTCGTCTATCTTCTGGTCGACAATGGCCGCTTCGCGCCCGTGAATCATCGTAAACAGGTTGTACTGCCAGTCCTGCTCCGGGCGGCGTGGCCGATGGTAGCAGAGCGTGACGTAGGGGAGTTCGCCGACTGCCTGCCCACGCTCGTCAAGGGCGTCGTCCGGCACATTCCAGACGACCATACAGTTGCTGTCGAATCCGGTGACGATGTGATTCACGACACAGCCAATGCGCTTGATGCAGCCGGTTCGCTGGAGCCGCTTGATCGCCGAGAGTACGTCTAACACGTCGGCATCGACAGCGTCCGCCACGTTCCGGTAAGGCGTTGCGACGAGTGGGAACCCAGTCTGAATTTCGAGCAACAACCGGCGGTCCAGTTCCGAGAGGTCGACGGCGGCATCCTCGCTTATCCGCGTTGCGCTGGCGTCAGTCGTCTCTAGACTCTCTCGGGCGAACCGGTCGCTGTTGACGACCGGGAACTCCAAGTCGATGTAGTAGTCGGTCAACATCGGCAAGACGAGCACTGAGCAGCCGGTCTGGTCCTCAATCTCGGCCAATATCTCGTCGCGTCGCTGTCGGGACCCCGCGGTGACAACGAACCACATATTCCACTCGTGGTCGCGAGCGTAGTTGTGGTTCACCTGCCGGTAGCCGTTGATTATCTCTGCGACCTCGTCGAACCGGTCCTCCGGCGCACTGACAGCGGCCAGCGTCGAAGAGCCGATAACCGGCGGATTCAGAACCGGGCCGAACCGACGGAAGATTCCGTCGTCACGGAGTGATTTGACCCGGTCAAGTGCTTCCCCTGCCGAAACCCCCAGCGCGTCACCGACAGCCTCGAACGGACGTTCCTGAATCGGGAAATCACTCTGGAACTCGTCGATGAGCGCAGCGTCTACCGCATCGATCTGCTCACGCCACTCACCCGACTTAAGACTCATTGTACCCGATTAGGAGCGTAGTCGTGTATCCCTTTCGGGAAGGCAGTCGGTTCCCACAAATTGAGAACGAAACGCAGGGGCTTTTGAACTCTGGCCCGAACACGTTTCCATGGCGCAAGCGACCCGGGAATACGGCGAATGGCCGCTCAAACGACTCATGACGGACGTCGTCGGCTCCGGTCACAAATCAGCCGACGATATGTCTCGCACACAGGCCCGGGAGGCGTTCCAACGCATCCTTGGCGACGAACCCGACCATACGACGCTTGGTGCGTTCTGGCTCGCCAACCGCTGGAAACGCAACACCCCCGAGGAACTGGGTGCGTACGTCGACGTGATGTCCGAGGAATCGGTCGAGACAGCCACACCCGAAGCTGACCCGGTCGACTGCGGGGCCAACTACGACGGCAAGGGCCGGTCAGCGATTCTCGGTGTCGCCGCGGGCGTCGTCGCCGCCGCCGCAGGCACACCCGTTGTCGTCCACTCCGGCGACCGCGTCCCCACGCAGAAGCAGGACGCCTACAAGCACGTGCTAGACGAGCTGGGCGTCCGAACCGAAATCGAACCGAGCGAGAGCGCCGACATGGTCGACGAGGTCGGCTTCGGCTTCTACTACCAGCCAGCGTTCAACCCCGGCATCGACGCCCTGTTCGAGCGCCGTGACAACATGGGCGTCCGAACGTTCGTCAACACTGTCGAGACACTCGCGAACCCAGCCAGCGCCAACGTGCATCTTGGCAGCTTCTATCACCTCGCGTTCGCGAAGAAGATGGTCCGAACGCTCGTACAGTCCGAGACCAGCAACGTCGAGCGTGCCCTGTTCTTCCAGGGAATGGAAGGGTACGACGATGTTCGCCCCGGCGAAACGGTCGTCGCCGAATGGCCCGTCGACGGCGACGAATCCGACGACGAGGACATCGCGGACTTCGAGATCCGGACCGGCGAGTACGGTATGGACATCGAGAGCGAGGACCTGCAGGTCGACGATGTGGCCGGAGAGTCGGCGGCGATAACTGAGGCCGTACTGACCGGCGAGCGCGAGGACGGCTTCGCCGACGCTGTCGCGCTCAACGCCGCCCTCCGAATCTACGCCCGTGAAGACGCAGACAGTATTCAAGATGGCCTCGAACAGGCCCGTGAGGCGATTGCCGACGGCAGCGCTGCCGATAGACTCGACGACCTCCGGGCCTTCTAATCCGGCGACGGCGAGTAGAGCGGAACCGACTTCTACCGAGCGGGCAAAGTTGTGCTGATGGGACAACACGCCAGCGCTCGTGACAGCACTGCGTGGACAGTACCCGCATCGGAAACACCTGGAATCCACGAACTAATCGACACGAACGGTATCAGGCTCCACACCGTGACCGCTGGGCCGCCAGACGGCGACCTCGTCGTCCTGTTGCACGGCTTTCCGGAGTTCTGGTACGCCTGGAAACACCAGATTCCGGCGCTCGCGGACGCTGGCTACCGCGTGGTTGCACCCGACCTCCGGGGGTACAACCACTCCGACAAGCCCGACGTTGTCGCCGCGTATCACATCGACGAGCTGGTCGCCGACGTGGCAGGCCTCGTTTCGGCGTTCGACCGCGAACAGGCCCACGTTGTTGGCCACGACTGGGGCGGTCTAGTTGCCTGGCAGACCGCTATCGACCGCCCCGATATCGTCGACCAGCTAGCGGTCCTGAATGCACCCCACCCGTCGGCATACGAGCGAGAGCTCCGCCGCTCGGTCGACCAGCTCCTGCGGTCCTGGTACGTGCTGTTCTTTCAGCTCCCCATGCTTCCGGAAGCCAGCCTCCGCTGGAACGATTTCACCGTGTTAGAGCGCATCCTCGCTGACGGGCCGACCCGCCCCGACGCCTTCACCGATACCGACGTGCGGCGGTACAAGCAGGCGCTCGGGCAGCCAGGCGCGCGCACGGCCGCGGTCAACTACTACCGGGCACTCGGCCGACGGAACGCAAAGCTGACGCTCACCGCGGGCGGCGTCGGCGACCGTCCGGTGACAGCGCCGACGCTCCTTATCTGGGGTGTTCAGGACGATGCGCTCTCGCTCGCCCTGACTGAGGACCTCGACGAGTGGGTCCCAGACTGTCGAGTCGAGCGGCTCCCGGCGGCGAGCCACTGGGTCCAGTTCGATGCCCCCGAGCAGGTGTCGAAGCTGCTACTGTCACACCTGCCGTAGCCCGGAATAGCGAACAGCCGACACTCCCGCTCGCGTGGCGACGTGTCGGGCTCCCGCGACCCGCCACGCGACGGCTACTCAGGTCATGGCGGCGATGGCTTCGTTTCGGTACTTGAACTCTCGGTCAGTAAGCAGGCTTTTCTGCCGGGCTTCCCTCCGACCGAGTATGAGCGACCTGACTGCGACCCTCCACACGACAGAGGGCGAGATCGAAGTCGAACTGTACGACGAGCGCGTGCCGACCACCGTCGAGAACTTCGTCGGCCTGGCCGAGGGTGCCGACGACTACGACGGCACCGAAGTCGGTCCGGGGACCGGCGCGTGGGAAGACCCCGAGTCCGGCGAGAAGCGCATCGACCCGCTGTACACCGACATCGACATCCACCGCATCATCGAGGACTTCATGATCCAGATGGGTGACCCGACGGGCACCGGCCGCGGCGGCCCCGGCTATCAGTTCGAGGATGAGTTCCACGATGAACTCAGCCACGATGGGCCGGGCGTGCTCAGCATGGCCAACAGTGGCCCGAACACCAACGGCTCGCAGTTCTTCATCACGCTCGACGCACAGCCCCACCTCGACGGCAAACACGCCGTCTTCGGGAAGGTCATCGACGGCATGGAGGTTGTCGAGTCCATCGGCAGCGTCGACACGGACCGCAACGACGCGCCGACCGAGGAGATGCTGCTCGAATCCGTCGAGATTCACAGGTAACCAGACAACGTTTTCGTTGTTCCGACCGAGCCATCCGGTAGTGGCACACGTCGAGCGACTCACCGTCTACCCCGTCAAGGCGCTGGACGGCATGGACTGCGATTCTGTATCGATCCGCCCGGGTGGAACACTGGCGCACGACCGCGAGTTCGCCATGTTCGACGCCGACGGCGACGTTGTCAACGGGAAACGGACCGACCGCGTCCACGACATCGACACCAGCTATAACTCCGAGACAGGAACGCTGTCGGTCACAGCCGACGGCGACAGCGCGTCGTTCGAACTCCAGGATGCAGGTGAGCGCACCCGAGCAGCCGACTGGCTCGGCGCGTTCTTCGGCGTGGACCTGACCGTCGAGCGCGACGAGACGCTTGGCTACGTCGACCGGCGGGAGATGGGGCCATCAGTTATCAGCACCGCGACGCTAGAAACCGTCGCGTCGTGGTTCGACGACGTGACCGTTGCCGGACTGCGTCGGCGGCTCCGGGCGAACGTCGAAATCGGCGGCGTCCCGGCGTTCTGGGAGGACCGCTTCGTCGGCGCGGACGCTCCTGCGTTCCGCGCCGGCGGCGTCCGCTTCGAAGGCGTGACACCCTGCGGTCGTTGTGTCGTCCCACAGCGGGATCCCGACACCGGCGAGACAACCCCGGAGTTCAGACAGCGGTTCATCGAACGCCGTCAGGAGGCGTTCCCGGAGTGGGCCGACCGGGACGCCTTTGATCACTTCTACACGCTGATGCTCATTGCACGCGTGCCCGAGGACGACCGCGATTCGGAGCTGACCGTCGGAGACTCCGTCGAAGTCGTGCCGGCAGCCGGGACATAATGATTGGGAGTTAGCAGGCAGCAATCGGGTAGCTGGCCAGTGCCGAGTCGGCTTCCTCCCCACCCTACTCGCTCGTGCTTCCGATACGTCGGAAGCCCGGCGCTCCTTGAGGGGGGGCCTCCGCCTCGAATTAGGTGAATTTCCGACCGCGAGACCGACAATCGAAAGGCGGTCCGCCCCGAACGAGGAGTAATGGCAGACGCGGACGACCACGTCGACCCGAGCGAGTTCGGCGAACAGGATGGCCCCCCAATCGAGGAGAAACCGTACAAGATAATCTTCGAGGCCAACAAGTGCTTCGGGGCGGGCAAATGCGCCGAGAAGTCGCGCAACTGGACGCTCGACCTGGATACTGGCATCGCCAAGCCCGAGGCGTACTTCATCGACGAATCGGATCTTGACCACAACATCGCGGCCGCAGAGGCCTGCCCGGCGAAGAAAGACCGTGGTATCATCCACGTCATCGACCGGCGAACCAACGAGGAGATCGCCCCAGACCCGAACGGCGACGGGTCACTCTCCGTCGACTGGTAGCGCAGTTTCTAATAGCGGCAGTCTTGTCACCACTTATCAGTCCGCGTAAACACCCCTGCGCGCTGTCAATGACACCGAGAATTCAGCGCTGTGTGGCAACGCCTCTGTATCCAGAAAGCAGCCGCCGCAGTATATATCATGTAAGATTACTATAGATAATAAACTGAATTTCTTCATGCGAGCAGTTTAATATTTCAAGCTACTGTATGACAAAACTTCTATTTGTAGGGGGCAATTTGGATTTCAATATGCCACGTTCAAGTAGCATGGAACGGCGATCGTTTCTGAAAGCAACTGGCAGTGCTGCGGCGGCCGCAGCGCTGGCGGGATGTTCCAGTGATAGTGACGAGACTGAGGGCGGAGAGGAGGAGACCGGCGGCGGCATGGACTCGACAGACTCCAGTGGGGGCGATGTCGGGACCGACCTGAAACAGGACGGGGACCTCTGGCGGGTCAACACGGGGACAATGACGACGATGGACCCGATCGAGGCGACCGACACCCAGTCAGGCATCGTTATCCAGCAGATGTTCGACCCGCTGATGAACTATCCCGACAGCCAGCCCGCTGTAGAGGGGCTTATGGCTGCGGACTACGAGGTATCCGATGATTTCACGACCTACACGTTCCAGCTGAAGGACGCGACCTTCCACAACGGCGACACCGTAACCGCCAGTGACTTCGCCTACGCCTTCGAGCGGCTGACTGCATCTGATAACTCCAGTCGTGCCTACTTCGTGCTGGACTCGCTGGGTGTGACACACGAGACGACGACTGAGACGATTGACGGCGAAGAGCAGGAGGTGTACGAGCCCGGAACACTCGGTGTTACGGCTGTTGACGAAACAACACTCGAAATTCAGCTGGAGTCGCCGTTCGCCTCCACGCTGGAGATGCTCGCGTACTCCTCCTTCTCACCGGTTCCTGAGGGTATGATCGGCGACATCGAAGGGTACGACGGCGAGGTGAGCCAGGGCGAGTTCTCCAGTTCGAGCCCCGTCGGCAACGGTCCCTTCGAGTTCGATACGTGGGACTCCGGAACCGAGGCCAGGGTCAGTGCGTACGACGACTACTACGGCGAGAGCCCGAACGTCGACGGCGTCCACTTTGCGGTCATCGAGAACGATTCGGCTAATTACAATTACGCGATGAACCGCAATGCCGACATCTTCGAACTCCCCACGGCGCAGTACGACCCCGGGAAGGTATCTGTCGAGGAAGAAGACGACCAGGGCCGTCAGAACGGGACCTACGGTGAGTTGCGTAACGGCGATACGGCCAATTACTCCGGTGTGTCAAACATCGGTGTGTTCTATCTCGGTTTCAACATGGCCAGTGTGCCAAAGCCGGTCCGCCAGGCAGTCGCGTACGCGATGAACCAGCACACGGTTGTCGAGCAGGTCTTTAAACAGCGCGGCGAGCCCGCGTACAACTTCACGCCGAAGTCAATCTTCCCCGGCGGCGCGCAGAACTACAACGACCGCGCCGAAAACGAGTACCCGTACGGCTACGACGACAGCCGGCTCGGAGAGGCCCGCTCAGTGATGGAAGACGCCGGATACGGCCAGAACGAGCGCGTCGCCATCGAACTGACGATATACGAGTCTGGGGTGTGGAGTGAGACGGCAAGCATCCTTCGGGACCAGCTCGAGAGTGTCTACATCGACCTCGAAGTCAATCAGGCGCCGTTCAACACGCTTCTTGAACGTGGCCGCAACGGCGAGCTAGAGATGTACTCGCTCGGCTGGGTCGCTGACTGGCCCGCCCCGGATAACTTCCTCCAGCTGCTGAACCCGCCACAGACCGATACGAGCCTCGACTTCCCGATTTCGTACGTCAACTGGCAGCCGGAGAACGGCGACGCTGCGCAGCGGGCTGAGGAGGCGTACCAGTCAATCGCCGAGAACCCGGAACCGACAGAGGAAGATCAGGCCGCCCGGAACGAAGCGTACGTCGAGCTAGAGGACGCAAACTGGGAAGACGTCGCAATGCTGCCGGTGTATCACGAGCTGACTGAGCTGTTCTGGTACGATCACGTCGACTTCACGCCGCCGGCCGGGATGGGTCCGAGCCGACAGAAGATGAACACTGTGTCGCTCGGAGACAGACAGTAATCGCGTCCCTGCTGGCGTAATCGTCCCCGCCACGGTTGGTGGCGGGACCGACTTCACAGCCCTCAGAGATTATGAACTCACAAGTACCCGTACAACGGAGACAAGCTAAGCCATGAGCCGCGCTACGTATCTGCTCAAGCGCTTGGTACTGTCAATCCCTGTTATCATATTCGGGACGACAGTAACGTTCGCAATTATCCGGCTAGGGCCGCTCAGTCCTGCAGCGGCGATCCTCGGCCCCCAAGGTGATGCTCGTGCGATTCGACAGATTGAGGAGCGATTGGGATTGAACGACCCGCTCTGGGAACAGTACTTCAACTTTATGGGAGACCTATTCCTGTTTGATCTGGGCCAGTCGTGGGTCGTCAACTCCGGAACACCGGCCATCGATCTCATCATCAGCTACGCACCACGGACCATCTGGCTCGGGTTCTGGGCGGTCCTGATCGCCCTCGGTATCGGGATTCCGCTCGGCTTCTACGCCGGCCTGAACCCCAATACGTTCTCGGACTACTTCGCCTCCTTCGGCGGGATTGTCTGGCGGGCGATGCCGAACTTCTGGCTCGCGGTCATTCTGGTGACGCTGCTCTCGCAGTCGGAACAGCTGTTTGGGTTCAGCTGGACCAGCTTTATTGTCGAGACCAACGTCGTGACCTCGCCGAACCTCGCCGTGCTCAAGAATCCCACCAGGCTGATAACCGACCCGGGACAGGCATGGACCAACCTCGCGAAGGCGACAAAACAGATACTGCCGCCCGCACTGGTGCTTGGGTCCGCGTCGATGGGTACAGAGATGCGGATTGGCCGAACTGCCGTTCTCGAAACGATCAACTCGAAGTACGTCGAAACGGCCAAGGCCAAAGGCGTCTCGCCGCGGGTACTGGTCTGGAAGCACATCTTCCGGAACGCTCTGATTCCGCTCGTGCCGGTGATTACTGCGGAGGCGTTCATCTTGATCGGCGGGTCAGTGCTCGTCGAGACTGTCTTCTCAATCAACGGTATCGGTCTCCTGTTCTTCCGGGCGGCAGAACAGGGTGACCTCCCACTTGTTGGAACGCTGATGTATCTGTTCATCCTCCTCATCGTCGGGCTGAATATCGTACAGGACTTCGCGTACACAATCATCGACCCACGCGTGGGGTACGACGGATGATGGGAACCGAGACAGAGCTTACCGATGACATCGATCAACCACTGAGGGACCGGCTCAAGGCACACCCTAAGCCGGCACTGCTGTGGGGAATCGGACTGTGTGTGTTGTTGCTGCTTGAAGGACCGACATACCTCGATGGGCTGCTCGGTGCGATAGGGTACGGACTCGGGGTGCTCCCGGGAGCGCCCGGAGCCGAGGCGTTTGCCAGTGCTTCAGCCTTCTTCGGCGAGCTACCACATCTGCTAAGCCGCGAACTGATACCCAACCGTGGGTACTACGACGGGAGTAGCTGGCAGGGCACGTTCCTCGGCCTTGAGCCGAAGTACGCATGGCTCATTCGCTTCCTGCTGGTATATGTCTACGTTGCAGTGTTGCTGGGCTGGCTGTGGTACGGCTACGTCCTCTTCCGTCGGCACTACCGGGCGGCTGACTGGACGCCGACTGACGACGTCATCGACCGGCTCCGAAGCCACTACTGGGGCCTGTTCGGGCTCGCTGTCGTCGTGTTCTTCATCACGATGGCTGTGTTCGCTCCCGTTGTCGGCCCAACGACGGCCGAAGAGAATATCCAGGGGCCGTATTCCCACGAGATGCAGTACTTCAACGAGGACACGGAGACGGTCGAAACGATTACTATCGGCGAGGCGAATCTCGGGTCCGCATCCCGCGGGAGCGGGGACAGCAACGTCGGGATCTGGAGTTACGACGACTTCGGGCGGTTCCACCCTGTCGGAACGCTCGTCAGCGGCAAAGACCTGTTTACCTTCCTCGCCTTTGGCGCACGAGTGTCGCTGTTCATCGGGCTCGGGTCGATGGCGATTGCGGGCTTTATTGCGACGACACTGGCGTTAGTTACCGCCTACTACAAGGGGGTGACTGACCTCATCGTGGTGCTGACCAGTGACTCCGTGCAGGCGATGCCAGCACTGCTGCTGGTGATTCTTGCGACGGTAGTGTTCAAGAACCACTGGATAGCAGAGATATACAACGGGGCGATGCTGTTTATCCTCCTGTTTGCGCTGATACGCTGGCCGGGGCTGTGGCGCGCGGTCCGTGGCCCTGCGTTACAGGTCGGCGAACAGGAGTGGGTCGATGCGGCAAAGAGTTACGGCCAGCGACCCACTGTGATTATGCGGAAACACATGGCACCGTATATCCTCGGCTATCTCCTGGTGTACGCCTCCCTGACGCTCGGTGGCGTCATTATTTCGGTCTCTGCCCTCTCGTTCCTCGGACTCGGGATCACCGCCCCGACTCCCGAGTGGGGACGGGCGATCAACATCGGGCAACAGTACATCGCCAGTCAATCCTGGCACATCTCGCTCATTCCGGGCATTCTGATCACGCTGGTTGTCACCGGCTTCAACGCCCTGAGTGATGGGATTCGTGACGCTATCGACCCACAGAGCGAGGGTGCTGAAGGCGGTGCGACTGGCGCGGCCGCCGGAGGTGGTGGCGGATGAGCCACGCCGACGACGGCGAGCCGCTGCTGGCCGTGGACAACCTCCGAACCGTGTTCCACAGCGATAAAGAGGAGATCCGCGCTGTCGACGGCGTTTCGTTCGACATCGCACGCGGCGAGACGCTCGGTATCGTCGGCGAATCCGGTTCGGGCAAGAGCGTCACCGCGCGCTCGATAATGGGACTGGTCGATAGTCCGGGCGAAATCCGCGAGGAGTCGTCCATACGGTTAGACGGGAAAGAGCTGACGACGCTTTCGGAAAAGCAGTATCGGTCAGTTCGCGGCGGGGACATCGCGATGGTGTTTCAGGACCCGCTGAGCTCGCTCAACCCGGTGTACACTGTCGGGAACCAGATCATCGAGGCACTGGAGCTCCACCGCGGTATGGAAGGCACCGAGGCCAAATCGGAGGCCATCGAACTGCTGCGTGCAGTCGGTATCCCCGACGCGGCGCGGCGTGTCGACGAGTACCCCCACGAGTTCTCCGGCGGGATGCGCCAGCGGGCCGTCATCGCGATGGCACTGGCCTGTGACCCGGACCTGCTCATCTGTGATGAGCCGACGACAGCACTCGATGTCACCATCCAGGCCCAGATTCTGGACCTGTTACAGGAAATTCAGACAAAGCGTGACATCGGCATCATGTTCATTACGCACGACATGGGCGTCATCGCGGAGGTCGCCGACCGCGTCGCTGTGATGTACGCCGGCGAAGTCGTCGAGCAGGCTCCCGTAGAGGAACTGTTCGCGAACCCACACCACCCATACACGCAGGGACTCCTGCAGAGCATTCCCGGCCGAAACCCCAGTGCGGATCGGCTCCCCACTATCGAAGGGGACGTGCCGACGCCACACGAATCGGCGTCGTACTGCCGCTTTGTCAGCCGGTGCCCGAAGGGCTTCGATGAGTGTGAGCGGGTCCACCCTGCCCACGTCGAAGTCGGCGAATCAGCAGACCACACTGCCGCCTGTCTCCTGTATCCCGAAGATATGCCTACCGACGACACTGTGACACACCACGAAGAGAACGCAGACCAGACGGGCGCCGAGGCAAGCGAAGCGCTGTCGGCGGACGACTGGCCGGCCGAGCGCCGAAAAGCTGGTGAGGATACCGGTCCGGTCGGGTCCGAAGACAGCGACGCACGGGCCGATGGTGGCCACGGCCACAGTGCCGAGGACACCGGCGGCCAACTGGAGGGGGGTGACCCAGATGAGTGAATCAGTCATCGAGACGACGTCCCACCAGACCGGCGAGACATTGCTCGATGTGCAGGATCTGAAGACGTACTACGAAGGCGGTGGACTGCTCGGGGGGGACCCGGTGAAGGCCGTCGACGGCGTGAACTTCGAAATTTCGCGCGGCGAGACGTTTGGGCTAGTCGGTGAATCCGGCTGTGGCAAGACAACTCTCGGTCGGACGCTCATCCAGCTTGAAACGGCCACATCCGGGACAGTCTCCTTCGATGGAACCGATATAACCGAGCTCAGCGGTGACGACCTCAAGGAGTGGCGCCGCAATGCCCAGATGGTGTTTCAGGACCCCGAGTCGAGCCTCAACGACCGGATGACTGTCGGCGAGATCATCCGCGAACCGCTGGACGTCCACGATCAGGGCACGGCCAGCGAGCGTCGGGAGAAGGTACGGACACTGCTCGATCAGGTCGGACTCATGCCGGAGCACTACTACCGATATCCCCACCAGTTCTCCGGCGGTCAGCGACAGCGTATCGGCATCGCGCGGGCGCTCGCACTCGAACCGGAGTTCGTCGTCCTCGACGAACCCGTTTCGGCGCTTGACGTGTCCGTGCAGGCCCAGATACTCAATCTGCTTGAAGATCTGCAAGAGGAGTTCGGTCTCACGTACCTCTTCATCGCGCACGACCTGAGCGTGGTCCGGCATATCTGTGACCGCGTCGGGGTGATGTATCTCGGGAACCTCATGGAGGTCGGACCGACGGAACAGCTGTTCCAGAACCCCGAAAACCCCTACACGCGTGCACTGCTGTCGGCGATTCCCGAACCGGACCCAACGGCGCAGGTGGACCGGATTACCCTGCCTGGCTCACCACCGAGTCCACGGGACCCACCGGAAGGCTGTCCCTTCGCAACGCGGTGTCCCGTCCGGATTCGGCCCGAAGACATCGAGGCGAGCGACGAGGTATGGGACCGGATTCGAGAGTTCCGTGATGTCATCCGCGAGCGGTCCCGCGCGGAACAGTCGATCGGTGAGCGGCTCAAAGAACGGCTCGGGTTCGACACTGCGTTGGCCGACAGCGAAGAAATCGTCGACGAGGAGTTCAGCGACGTGGACCTCCCGTCGGACGTACGGGGGCACGTCGAACAGGCTGCAGCGTATCTCAGTGATGGAGAGCCCGACGCCGCACGGGCGTACCTCAGGGAAGTGTTCGGCAGTCAGTGTGACACCGAAACGCCGCAGTATTACGATGTCGGCGACAGACGGATGAGCTTCTGTCACCGGCACGCACAGGAGCACGTCTCCCCTGGCGACGAGCTGCGCCAGCGTGGCTACGACACGCACGATGGATAACCTGACGGAGAAGGTACTCGATCTGCTGTGGTACGCCATCGGCGTAACGCTCACAGCGACGCTTATCGGCGGCATACTCTCGCCGCTCCGTGGCGGTGGCTGGGTGACAGTGAAGTTCGCGCTGTTTTTTATCGGCTTCGCGCTGTTTGGCTACGCTTCGATTACGCTGTGGCGTGCGCCGTCCCTCGATTCCGACGAGTCCGACGGGTCCGCCGTGTCGTTTGGCGTGTCGGCACGGGAGCGGACACCGTTCGAATCGGTGCTGGCTCGCGTCGTCCCGCCCCTCGATACGCTCGCCCCGCCCGAGGACCGACTCTCGCCACCGGTGAAGCTCTTCGTTGCGAGTCTGTTCGTCCTCGGGCTTTCCCTGAGTATGGAGGTCGTCTTCGGCGTCCAGTGACACCAGCATTTACCTCCCGCGGGCGTAACGACAGGATATGGTCAAGACAGGTGGCGAAGGGACAGACGACCTCGAACGGCTTGCTGCCGGTTCGGACGACCGCAAGGCATCGTGGAAACAGACGTTAGAAGAGACACAGGCGCTGGCAGAACAGCGACGCACCAACGGCCGCGAGGCAGTCGTCGTCCCGGCCGGCGATGCGGGTCTCCAGACAGTCGACGACGGTGACGGACTCGAACTCGTGTTCGTCATTCCGGGCAACAAGGCCGAAGACGTGACGCAGCTGGTCGAATCGAACCCCCTCGAAGCGTACGACGTGTACCGGCGGGCAGTCGGGAATCAGGTGTTTCTGGCCGTCGAGTACTTCGACCCCGACGCCGCCTCGCTGTTTATTGCTGGCGCGTACGAACTCCAAGATGCCGGGAATGCGGTTAGCGCTGCGAACGACGGTGCGACGTTCCAGACGTTGCTCAGGAAACTGGACGGGACGCCAGTCGCAACGTTCGACCACGCCGACCGGACGAAGTTCCTTCCGACCGACAGACTCCCAGTCGAGGAGTAGAGATTGGTGTCGGAGGCAGTGACAGCCAGACCGGTGGGTCACGGTCGCTATCGACCCTCACCGGCCAGACTGTGACAAGACACGATGGCCCCACTCACAGTCCAAGACCGAAAGGACCATTCACTAGCCCCCGCAGAGTTCAATCTGCGCGAGGGTAGCCAAGCTTGGCCAAAGGCGGTGGGCTTAAGACCCGCTCCCGTAGGGGTCCGTGGGTTCGAATCCCATCCCTCGCATGAAATCGCTCGAACGCTGTGAGAGCGTGTGAACCGTTTTGATGGCGATTCGAACGACGGAAACGCGAGCCCTGCGAGCGTTTGCAGTCGAGTTCGAATCCCATCCCTCGCATTCTGCGACGAGTGAACACGAGAAGCGATGCGAGCGTGGTCGGAGTCGCTGTTCACCGGCCGCTGTGGCTTGTGGTTAGCTGGCCACAGATTCCACATGGTGTACCGCTGCCCGCTCATCTGTGACACACTCGATAGTCCGACGTGGTCTGGGTGTGCGACAGCTGTGTCGGTCACAGATTCGGGTGCGGTACTGACAGATGGTTCGAACAGAGAGGGCCCGGACACGACGCGCTTTTGCACGTCTGTGGCCTATACTGGTGTAATGACTGATGTGCCAGACGACGTTGCCGAAGCGTTCGACCGACACGATGCGCTCGTCCCAGCTGGGGACAGCTACGCTGTCGAGACGACGAACTTCGACGGTCGAGTGGCTGCGACTGCGGGCGAAGAGTGGCGGACGAACTACGAGGTAACGGTCAGAGCGCCATCGCTACAGGCCGCGACAAGCGATGAGGTCGGTGATGCCGTCGTTGACGGCTGGCTTGCGACGCTAGAGCGGCGGCTGGAGGACGCGCCAAAAGCGACCCGGACGGCCGTCGAACTAGACGACTACAGCGTCGTCGAGAACGGTGAGCAAGTCGTGGTCACCTTCGAGTACACGATGGGTGGCGAACGGCAGGCCGCAGACGTCGCCAAGACCTTCGTCGAATACGTCGAGGGGACGTACGTCGAGGGCGTCATTCCCGGCTATGACTACGTCGGTGTCGTAGCTGACCTGCTCAATTCGGCGAGTACCGGTGGTAGCGAAGGCTCTCGTGGCGGGACACCGCTATAGGCGGAGCTGTCCCGTGCGTAGAATAGAGATAGCAGTCTGTCTCAGTCCATCGCGATATAGGTCTGTGTCGTTTCGACGCCCTGAATTTCCTGGATGTGTGTCGCTGCAACATCCTTGACTTCAGCGGGCGTCTCAACGTTTACTTTCGCGATGAAGTCGACGTCACCGGCGACGATGTGTGCCTCGGCGACGCCGTCGACGGCTTCGATATCAGCTTTCAGGCGGTCCGCGTCACCGGTGTGGGCTTTGACCATCACGTAGGCAATAACCATGTTCAGGCACCTCCAAGCGCGGTTGCGCGCTCTGATTCGCCAACCACAATGCTTCGGACATCCGAGAGCGTCTCGAAGTCGGCCAGTATCACGACTCGGTCGCCGGCCTCTAGCGTTTCGTCTGGGTCAGGAATGTCGAGCGGGGCCTCACCTTTCCCGTGGGCCATTAGCCGGGAATCCGACGGCAGCTCCAGTTCCGACAGCGTGTACCCTTCCATCGGCGATTGTCGCTGGATGGTAAACTCTACGAGCTGGAGGTTCTGTGCGATGTCGGCGACTGCGCGGATGTTCCCGCCCAGCAACGCGTTCTTCGCGGCGATAGCGCCCAGCCGTTCGGGGTAGATTACCTCGTCAACGTCGGAGGCGTAGCGTCGGTAGATCTCTTCGCGGTAGTCCTCGTCGATGCGCATGACGGTTCGACAGCCGTGTTCCTTGGCGATCATACAGGCGACGAAGTTGTCGTTTAAGTCGCCGGTGAGCGCGCCGACCGCGTCGGCGGCTTCGAGATCAGCGTTGCCGAGCGTCTCCTCGATAGCGCCATCGCCCGCAATCACCTCGAAGCCGGCCGTTCGCGCGCGCTCAACTGCGTTCTCATCGCGCTCAATGAGGACAACTTCGTGGCCACTCTCTTGCAGGACGCGAGCCGTCCGCAGTCCGACACGACCTGCACCCACGATAACGAATCGCATACACACCCCTATGAGGCGGGGGTGAATAAAAGTACCCACCCGGTGGAACCACCGGACGCCTTGACCACGTTATCAAACAATACAGCCGTTGTTTTTCCCTGACGGAACCTTTTTCGTGCCATGACACGACACACCATAGTATGGTCAGCGCGTTCATTATGATCAAGACGGCTGCCGGCAAATCCGAAGAGCTCCTTGCGGCGGTTCGCGACGCCGAAGGCATCATCGAAGCACACATCGTCGCCGGGCAGTACGACATCATCGCCGAAGTGACAGGCACGGAAGTGTACGACATAATGCAGTCGGTCTCGGGCCACATCCGAGATCTCAACGGCGTCGACGATACGCGCACATACATCTGTCTGGAGTGAGCACCCCGCGGTGTTCCGACACCGCAAAGGGACTTGCCGCCCTACGGCGAACATGGTCAGTGTCGCCGGTATTATCGGCCTGCTCGTCATCGTGCTGGTCAACAGTGCTGTGACGGCGCTCATGACGCGCTTTTTCCGCGTCCGCTTACACACCCGGTGGGGGAGTCTCGTCTACTCGCTGCTCCTCTGTCCGGTCGTCATGGTCGTCATCCTGCTGGTGTTGAGTGGCGTGTTCAGTCTCGGTGCGAACCTCGGGAGTCAGACGGCAGTCCTCCTCGTAACTGTCGTTATTCCGCTCGCTACCGGGATGACGTTCGATTACTTCTGGATGCCTGCCCCCGACGAAGTCGAACTGCCGGCATCGATGGACTAATCGAGGATCGCTGCTCGGACCCGTTCGTACACAGTGTCCGGATCAGCGGTTGCGTCAACGCGAACGAACCGCTCCGGGTCGGCTTCGATGAGTCGCTCGTAATTGTCACGGACTGATGCGAGGTAGTCGGCGGTCTCGAACTTGTTCGTCGCGCCGCTTCGCTGTGCGGCGGTTTCTGGATCGAGATCGAGATACACAGTCCGGTCCGGCGGCCGGGTCCAGGGGGCGTGGACCTCGCGGACGTACGACAGCGGGTCGTCGAAGGTCGTACTCGCTTCGAGTGTCGCGCCCTGATAGGCGTACCGCGAGTCGCTGTAGCGGTCAGAGACGACCAGTCGGTCCTCACTGAGTGCCGGTCGGACCGTGTCCGAGAGGTGCGCGGCGTGGTCAGCCGTGTAGAGGAATAGTTCGGCCAGCGAGTCCGCGTCGTCGTCGTCGATAGAGCGCTGGACGGCGTCCCCGTACCAGGTATCGGTCGGTTCGTGCGTGAACACGGCCTCGTCGGGAACCGCGTCGTCGCTCCGGAGCCGTTCCCACACCGTCGTCTTGCCGCTCCCATCCAGTCCTTCAAGCGTGACGAGCATACCTCACAATCTGTGTGGGGGGACGTAAGCGCCCCGACCTGAACAGTGTATATGTATACTGACACAAGTGACCAGACTGCGGGCCTGTCGACCAGAGAGATACGCCCACCTTTACGTTTCTACCTACTGTATTGTCGTCCATGGATGTACTTGTCGTCGGCGGGACTGGATTCATCGGACAACACCTGTGCCGTGAACTTGACGAGCGAGGACACACCGTCACTGCGCTGTCCCGGTCACCGGACGACGCGACGTTACCAGACGGCGTCGAAACCGTCTCCGGGGATGTCACAGACTACGGGAGTATCGAGAGCGCGTTTGAAGATCAGGACGTGGTGTATTATCTGGTCGCACTGTCGCCGCTGTTCAAGCCGGACGGCGGCGACACGATGCACGAGCGTATTCATCTCGGCGGGACCGAAAACAGCGTTCAGGCCGCAGAGGAGCACGGCGTCGACCGGTTCGTCCAGCTGAGTGCACTAGGTGCGGACCCCAACGGTGACACGCACTACATCCGGTCGAAGGGGGAAGCCGAGCGGGTCGTTACGGAGTCCTCGCTGGACTGGACTATCTTCCGGCCGTCGGTCGTCTTCGGCGAGGGCGGGGAGTTCGTCTCCTTCACGAAGCGACTCAAGGGGATGTTCGCGCCCGGCGTCCCGCTGTATCCGCTCCCCGGCGGCGGCAGACAGACGAAGTTCCAACCCATCTGGGTCGGTGACCTCGTGCCAATGCTCGTCGACAGTATCGAATCCGAGGAACACGTCGGCGAGACCTACGAGGTCGGTGGGCCCGACGTACTGACGCTCAGAGACGTGACCAATCAGGTGTACGATGCCGAGGGGGCGTCAGTTAGCATCGTTCCCCTTCCGATGCCACTAGCGAAGGTCGGGCTCTCTGTTCTGGGGGGTGTCGGGTTCCCGATGGGTCCCGACCAGTATCGGTCACTCAAGTTCGATAACACGCCGGCGACGAACGATATCGACGCCTTCGGCGTTAGTAGCGGGTCTTTAACGACGCTCAGCGGGTACCTCCGCGGATAAACGCCGGAAGTAGCCGCCCCCTAAATTGGGTTGTGTTAGATAGTATTGATTTTCAATCCTGGCTTTCAGGGCTGAGAGCCGGGCAAAACACTTATACTCGCCATCGCTCTTTGACCGTTTAAGCGGAGAACCATATAATGAAACTGGCGATGATCGGCTTCGGGCAGGCCGGTGGCAAAATTGTGGACAAATTCCTCGAGTACGACAAGGAAACCGGCTCGGGAATCGTCCGCTCGGCTGTTGCAGTCAATACAGCAAAAGCAGACCTGCTTGGGCTAGAACACATTCCGGAAGAACAACGAGTGCTCATCGGCCAGGCCCGCGTCAAGGGCCACGGCGTGGGCGCGGACAACGAACTCGGCGCGGAAATCGCCGAAGAGGACATCGACGAGGTACAGGGTGCGATCGACAACATCCCTGTCCACGAAGTCGACGCTTTCCTTATCGTCGCCGGTCTCGGCGGCGGAACGGGGTCGGGCGGCTCGCCGGTCGTCGCGAAACACCTCAAGCGCATCTACACCGAACCGGTGTACGGCCTGGGCGTCCTGCCGGGCAGCGACGAGGGTGGCATTTACACCCTCAACGCCGCTCGCTCGTTCCAGACGTTCGTGCGCGAGGTGGACAACCTCATGGTGTTCGACAACGACGCCTGGCGACAGACCGGCGAGTCCGTCGAGGGCGGCTACGACCACATCAACGAGGAAATCGTCCGGCGCTTCGGCGTGCTGTTCGGGGCCGGTGAGATCGAGGCCGGCGACAACGTCGCCGAGAGCGTCGTCGATTCCTCGGAGATCATCAACACGCTTGACGGCGGCGGCGTCTCCACCGTCGGCTACGCCTCCGAGGATGTCGAAGTATCCTCGGGCGGGGGCGGCCTGCTCTCGCGGTTCAAGGGCGACGACTCCTCCGACGACGGGATGGATACGGCCAACACGACGAACCGTATCACGTCGCTCGTCCGGAAAGCCGCGCTCGGGCGGCTGACGCTCCCCTGTGAGATCGAAGGCGCGGAGCGCGCGCTCCTCGTGATGGCCGGCCCGCCGGAGCATCTGAACCGGAAGGGCATAGAGCGCGGCCGGAAGTGGCTCGAGGAGCAGACTGGTTCGATGGAGGTCCGCGGTGGCGACTATCCGACCAACGCCCCGAAGGTGGCTGCATCCATCCTGCTGGCTGGCGTCCACAACGTTCCGCGAATCAAGGAACTCCAGCAGGTCGCCATCGAGGCCCAGGACAACATCGACGATATCCGTAACCAAAGCGAAGATAACTTAGAGGACTTGGTCGAAGACGACGAAGATGAACTTGATCCGCTGTTCTAACAAGACCGCCGCACTCCTCTGTGTTGTCGCCTTGCTCGCGACTGCCGGCACAGCGAGTGCGTTCTCTGTCTCTGCCGATGGAGTCCCGACCGAGACGGCCGTTGAGGAAGAGGTGTCGGTGACGTACACGATTGACGACCCGTTCACCGACGCGCCAAACGAGTGGACGCTCGCCGGCTCGACCGAACTCCAGGACGTTAGCTGGACAGTTACTGTACTGCGTGCGGGCAGCCAGGTGAGCCAAGAAACCTACGGCGACCAGTCCTTCGAACAGGATCTGGAGATCGATAACAACGGTGACCAGGTCCGCGTCGAACTCGTCGGCACGACGCCGGCCATCTCGAATTACACGTACGACCCGGCACAGAACTATCAGGTCGCCTCGCTCAGCCGAATCAGCGGCAACAACGAGGACGAGTTCCGCAACGACACCGCCCACCACTACACTGAAGAGAGCCAGTCAGCAAGACAGGCAATTGACGACGCACAGGCTGCAATCGACGCGGCCGGTGGAAACGAAAAAGCCGAGGAACTGGTCAGTAGCGCCATCTCCTCGTACGAAAACGGAAACTTCCAGAACGCCCAAGACCTCGCCGAACAGGCTGAGAATCAGGCACAGCAGGCCCAGCAGAGCGCACAGACCCAGCGAACGCTCTTGCTGGTCGGGGGCGGACTCGTCGTCCTTCTGTTACTGGTCGGTGGCGGCTACTACGCGTACACGCAGATGAGTGAGGACGAGTACTCCAAGCTGTAATGCGCCTCGTCGTCCCCGTCTCGGGGTCTGCCCCGAAAACGCGACTTGCGTCCGTTCTGTCTCCAGCCGAGCGCCGTGATTTTACCGAAGCGATGCTTTCAGATGTCGTCGACGCAGTGACAGCGGCGGGCTACGAGCCAGAGGTGATTTCGACAGCACCGCTCGACTGTGCCGTGCCGGTCACCGTCGACGACCGCGGACTCGACGCGCTCATCAACGACTTGCTCGCGTCGACAGTGACTGACGGCGAACGGGCACTTGCTGTTGTGATGGCCGACCTCCCGCTCGTGACTCGCGAGAGCATCGAGCAATTGCTCGCTCCCGGGGCCGACGTGGTGCTGGCCCCGGGCCTGGGCGGCGGGACGAACGCCTTCGTCTGTCGGCACCCCGATTTCAGGGTCGATTACCACGGCGCGTCTATCCGTGACCATCGGGAGGCTGCCCGAGACGTGGGAGCCAGCGTTACCGAGGTTGATTCGCGACGGCTCGCGACCGACATCGACGAACCGGGTGACCTCGCTGAAGTGCTGTTGCACAGCGACGGCGCGGCCGCGGACTGGCTCGAACAGTCGGGGTTCGAGCTGACAGCGGCCGGTGGGCGGGTCGACGCGCAGCGGTCCCGGTAGCTTGAGCCGCCAGAGTATCAATACTGATACTCCAGAGTTCACATTTAGGTAGTTTCAGACTACTATCCGTATGTGACTGTTTCTAGTGTCAAGCAGAGCTATGGGGCCAAGCTCGGTGTCGGGTACATCGCGACAGCGGCCCTGCTTGTTACTGTCGGCGTGGTAACACAGGATGTCGCATCGACAGTCGTCGCCGGCATCGCCGGCTTACTGACGCTCGGCTCGATCAACGCAGCCGAAACGGTTGCGAGCATCACCGAGTTATCAGCACAGACACAGCGGGTCGCAGACGGGGACCTCGACACCGAAATCGCCTCGACGCGGACCGACGAGTTCGGGGCTCTTGCTGACTCCATCGAACGGATGCGCGTATCCTTGCGTGATCGACTGTCAGAGATGGAGGCTGCGAGGGCAGACCTTGAACAGGCACAGATTGACGCGAACGAGGCACAAGCCGAAGCAGAGGCCGCTGAAGAGGAAGCAAGAGAACTCGCCACAGCCTATCAGGAAATTGCAACAGCGTACGGGACAGTCATGGCGGACGCCGCAGACGGCGACCTCACTCAGCGTGTCGATGTGGCCACCGAGTACGAGGCTATGGAAACCGTCGGCCAGTCGTTCAACAGGATGATGGACGAGCTACAGGAGACAATTGAGACGGTGACTGCCGTTTCGGGGCGTATTACGACCGAAACCGACGAAATTACCGAAACAAGTCAGCAAGTCCAGCAGGAGGTAGACGCGGCTGTCGAAACGGTTGCCGATATCCAGACGCAAGCAACCGACCAACAGACAAAACTCGAATCAGCGGCAGTCGATATTCAGGACGTGAGCGCGTCAGCAGAGGAAATCGCCGCGACCATTGACAACCTCGCCGACCGGAGCCGTGAGGTCGAGGAGGCCAGTAGCGACGCTCGGACAGCCTCGGAAACAGCCCTGACGGAGATGGACCAGATACAGGCTGATGCTGCTGAAGCTGTCACACAGGTCGAGACCCTCCGGGAGCGAATGGCTGAAATAACGGACATCGCGGATATCATCTCTGAGATCGCAGAGCAGACGAACATGCTGGCGCTGAATGCTTCGATAGAGGCCGCTCGCGCTGGTGGACAGGGCAGCGGCGCGGACGGGAACGGATTTAGCGTCGTTGCAGACGAAGTCAAGTCACTTGCTGAAGAGACACAATCACGGGCCGACGAGATAGCAACGGTCATCGCTGAGGTGTCTGAGCAGACAGAAGAGGTGACAGCCTCAATACAGGCGACGGAAACGCGAGTCGAAACTGGTACTGAAACCGTTGAGTCAGCCCTGTCGGAAATTGCGACAATCGCGGAGGCCGTCGACGACATCTCGGCATCTATCGAGGAGATGCGACAGACCACCTCGGAGCAGGCTGATACCGTGCAAGCGACGGCCGACTCGATAGAGGTTGTCACTGAAGCAAGCGCGGAGACAGCGACTACTGCGGAAGAAATGTCGACACAGATTCGTCGGCAGCGGGACGTCGTCAAGTCGATTTCCGACTCACTCGATTCCTTCCGCGAAACCGCGGTTGACGACCTCGAATCCCGGGTGCGGCTGTTTACTGTCGACGCAGATACCACAGCGGCGAGCCACAGACGCGTCGCAGGGTCGCCGTCAGTTGGGGGTGACGACTGATGGACGCCGTTGCAGTCGTGTACGGCATAACCGCTGCGGGCTTTGCGGTCGGTGTCGCTATCGTCGGGTACCTCTATGCGTCACTTGAGGGGTCCGAGGAGCGGTCGATTCTGGCGGCGTTGGCGCTTATACCTGGGTTTGCAGGTATTTCATACGTTGCGATGGCGTTCGGTATTGGCACCGTAACCATTGGTGAGACGACGCTTGTTGGGTTCCGATATCTTGACTGGGTGGTGACGACGCCGCTGCTTGTCGGGTTTGTTGGGTATGCAGCCGGCGCGTCGCGACGCGCGATTTTCGGGGTCATGGTGGCGGACGCCCTGATGATACTTACCGGCGTTGGGGCGGTTGTCGCTGATGGGACATTGAAATGGGTGCTGTTCGGAGTCTCGACAGTCTTCCACGTCTCACTGTTTGCCTACCTGTACCTCGTCTTCCCCCGTTCGGTTCCGGACGACCCACAGCGTATCGGCCTGTTTAGCCTCCTCAAGAACCATATCGGACTACTGTGGATTGCGTATCCGCTCGTCTGGCTTGCTGGCCCCGAGGGACTTGGACTCGCGACCTACGTCGGTGTCAGCATCACCTACGCGTTCCTCGACCTGCTGGCGAAGGTCCCCTACGTGTACTTCTTCTACGCCCGGCGGCAGGTGTTTGCCACGAAACTGTTGCGGGATTCGGGCGAGGTCACAGCAACGCCGGCGGACTGAGTGCGGCCACCGGGGTCTCGTCAATCTCGTGGCACTTCGGGATGGGTAACGGTTCACCGATGGCCGGCGTGTGGCGACACACTGATTCTGTTAGCATGTGGCCGTGTCGATCGTCTACAACTACTGTCACAGGCCATCACACACGACTGAAACTTTTTATCCGTGGGGTGCAGAGCCCGGGACGTGATATCCGGCACGGACGCGTACGACATCGCCATCGACATTTCGGACGACGACGTCGAGCGCCTGCTGTCGGTGATGCCCGAGGATGTCGAGTCGGCGTCAGCGCTGTCCTACTGCCGGAACGTGTTCCTGCCGCTGACGACCGCGTGCCGATACACCTGCACGTACTGCACGTACTACGACCCGCCGGGGCAGGCGGAGCTGATGGACCGCGAAGAAATCCGGGAGACGTGTCGGCGGGGGGCCGAGGCCGGCTGCACCGAGGCGCTGTTCACCTTCGGCGACGACCCGGACGAGCGCTACACCGCCGTCCACGACCAGCTCGCCGAGTGGGGCCACGACTCCATCCACGAGTACCTCCGGGAAGCCTGTGAAATCGCGCTCGAAGAGGGGTTGCTCCCACACGCCAACCCAGGCGACCAGACGCGCGAGCAGATGGCCCACGTCGCCGACCTGAACGCCTCGATGGGCGTCATGCTGGAGACGACCACCGAGGTGCAGGCCCACGGCGGCCCGCGGTCGAAGAACCCCGGTCAACGGCTCAACACGCTCCGCGTGGCCGGCGAACTCGGTGTCCCGTTCACGACGGGCATCCTCGTCGGTATCGGCGAGGACTGGCACCACCGCGCCGAGAGCCTGCTCGCCATCCGTGAAATGCACGAGCGGTACGGTCACATTCAGGAGGTTATCGTCCAGCCCGTCGTCAAGAACGAGCGCTGGCAGGGCGACTCTCCCGATCTGGCGACGATGCGCCGGGTAACGGCGATGGCCCGCGCGGCGCTCCCCGAGGCGGTGTCCGTCCAGGTCCCCCCGAATCTCGCGCCCGCCCGGGATCTGACCGATTGTGGCATCGACGACCTGGGCGGCGTCTCACCGGTCACGGTCGACCACATCAACCCCGAGTACGAGTGGCCCGCGCTACAGGAACTGACGGCCGTCGCCGAGGCCGCCGAGGTGCCACTGACGGAGCGGCTACCGGTCTACGACCGGTTCGTTGGTGACGGCTGGCTTTCGAAACCCATCGAAGCGGCCATCGGGGCCGATACCGACGCCGGGGAACGGTTCCGGTCGATACTGGACCGTGGCGTGAATCCGGTAGCCCGCTGAGACTGTCTGTCGGTTTCTTCGCGTGAACAGCCGTCACGGCCAGAGGAAACACCGGACACCAATCACCTAGTCGTCTAGGCTATAGTTACAGGTACACTGGCGCACCAATACATATCATGCCTGGGCGTGCCTCTGACAGCAGCTCCAGGCAGCATACTCTACCGCGGCGACCACGGCCAGTGCCCAGCCGTGGTCCACTGATTTACTCGAGTAATGGCGTTCCGTCAGCTCGCGGTCCGAGTTGCGGGCCGAGCACGTCGGCGTCGGGGTCGATGATGCGACGCTGTTCGTAGTCCGTCGACCGCTCAACGGGCGTCCGCCCGATCGCGGTGACCATGTCGGCGTACTCCTGAAACGACCGGAACTCGCCGTAGTCGCCGCCGGCGCGCTTGGTGATCTCTTCCGAGAGGATGGTCCCCATAAAGTCGTCCGCGCCGCAGGTAAGCATCTTCAGTCCCTGTGTGTCGCCGTATTTGACCCACGAAGCCTGGATGTGGTCGACGTTGTCGAGGAAGAGCCGTGAGACGGCGATCAGCAGTTCGTCCTCGTCGACCGTCGCACCGCCATCGACCATGCCACGCTCGTACAGCGGCGTCTCCTCGTGAACGAACGAGAGCGGGACAAACTCCGTAATCGCGCCGGTCCGGTCCTGCAGGTCCCGGATGCGCTGCAGGTGCAGCGCGCGGTGGCGCTCGTTCTCGACGTGGCCGTACATCATCGTCGAAGTCATGTCGAGACCGACCGACGCGGCCGCCTCCATCGCTTCGAGCCACTCGTCAGTGCCGATCTTGCCCGGGCAGATGACGTCCCGGACCTCGTCGACGAGGATCTCCGCGGCCGTTCCGGGGACGCTGTCGAGGCCGGCGTCTTTCAGTCGGCCGAACACCTCTTCGTAAGACCAGTCGGTGCCGCGCCGGGCGTGGTAGGCCTCCTCCGGCGTCATCGAATGGAGGTGGACGTCGCCGACGTTCATCGCGCTGAGCTGTTCGCAGTAGGTAGCCGGGTCTTTCTCGTACTCGTCGGGCGAACGGTAGTTCAGGTCGCCGCGGTCGCTGGCCTCCAGTATCTCGCGGTGTTCGTCGTCCAGCGCGAGCGCGGGGTGGAGTCCGGAGACGGAACAGACCTCGTAGATGCCGCGGTCGAGGGCGTCCCGGACGATTTCGCGGGATTCGCTCGGCGTCTTCGTGAAGCCGCCGTGGTCCTCCTGATAGTCGCTGCGGAACTGCTCGGAGCGGTCCTTGAAGTTACAGAACAGACAGCCCGTGTTACAGGCCGTTGTGACGTTGTTGTTGAGGTTCGCGACGAAGGTGACCTCGTCGCCGACGACCTCGGCCCGGCGTCGGTCGGCTGCTTCGAGGACCTGCTCTTTCCGGAAGTGGTCGATGCCGTCCCGGTCGGTACCCGTCGTGAAGAGTTCGACTGCGTCGTCGACCGTCAGTCGCGTCCCGTTTCTCGCCTTGGCGAGTGCGTTCTCGAACGACTGGTCAGTCGTCGGACGGTGCTCGAACTCGAATGAGCCGTCCGGAGTACCGACGGTCTCTGGGACGTCCGGCATTGCTGGACAGGAGGGAAAGAACGGTCAAAAACGTATGGGTACGCACATGGCTCACAAGGCCGACAGGTCAACGTGTTCCGGGGCGCAAGCGAGCGCTGGGTCAGGTCGGTAACACGCCGCCGACCCAGCCTGCAGTCTCGATGATGACCCAGGCGACGAAAGCGCCATAAGCGCCAAGCAGCGCATACGATTCGAGTTCGCTCAGCACGAGGTCAGTCCGGAGGACGGTAAACAGGAGAATCGTCGCCCCGGTCAGGACGCCGAACATCGGCACAGCCATCGCAAAGTCGACAGTCCACGTGCCGGCGATGAGAACGCCAAGCGGGATGGCGACGAGCAGGTCGAAGGTATTCGAGCCGAGAACGTTTGCGAGCGACGTGACCCCGCGGTCGTCGCGGGCTGCTCTGACACTGACGAGCGTGTCGGGGAGGCTCGTCGCCGCCGCGAGAATCGTCACGCCGAGCAGAAACTCCTGTACGCCGGCAGCCCGGCCAATGACGCCGACGGCGTGGACCAGATTCTCCACGGCCACGAGGATAACTGCGAGGCCGAGCAAGAGAAAGAGCCACTGCCGCCCGACTGAGATACTGGCGGTCCAGTCCTCTTCCGGGTCGTGGTCGGCCGTATCCTGGTACTGGATGAAGACGTACAGTGCGTAAAGTGTGAGCGGAATCGCCGCCAGCGGCCGCGTGATGACGCCCGTAAGCGTCGCTTCGCCGGGGTAGTAGATGACCGCAAGCGCCATCGTGATGAGCAGGACCGAGACGGCGAGCATGTAGAACTGCGCCTCCTTGTAGACGAGCGTCCGACTCGATTCGAGTTCGTCGTCGGTGGCGATGCCCGCGACTCCGGGGATAATGAGAATATTGAAAATCGCCGAGCCGACGATTGCGCCGACGCCGAGCGGCATCGACCCGCCAAGCGCCGCGACGACGACGGTCGCGACCTCCGGGAAGCTCGACCCGACAGCGACGATTATCGCACCCTGAACGACATCGGGAAGACCGTAGTACGTCGCGAGCCGTTCGCTCGACGATTCGAGCCAGTCGCTTCCTTTCCAGATCGCGACCGTCGCGGCGACGATGATCGCGACTTCGACCAACAGACTGGAAGCCATCAGACGTTCAGTCGACAGCCCGACGGAAAACGTTGCCTTCCGAGCGCGAGTGAGAAACGTCTTTGTCCCCGGCCCGAAAGGCGGGCACAATGACGAGCGTCAAGGAATTCCGCGTGGAGGAACCGGCGACGGCCGAGGGGCTCGGCCGCGGCGCGTTCGTGTTCACGGACGACTACTCCGTGTTCGACTGGGGCAAGATGCCCGACCAGATTCCCGACAAGGGCGCGTCGCTGTGTACGATGGGCGCGTACAACTTCCAGCTGCTGGAGGAGAACCACGTCCCGACACACTACGAGGGCGTCAGGCTCTCCGACAGCGACGAGGTGCTCGACCTCGGGGAGGCACTGTCGGCCGACGCCGCTCCAGAAGAGATGGTCATCGAACTCACGCAGGTCCCGGACCTGCCCTTCGAGAGCGGAAGCTACGGTTACGATGCCTACCACGGGGCAGCCGACGAAAACTACCTCATTCCACTCGAAATCGTCTTCCGGAACCGCGTCGGCGTCGGGTCGTCGCTTCGTTCCCGGACCGAACCCGCCGACCACGGCCTCGACTACGACACCTGGCCAGATGAAGTCGTTGACCTCGAGCAGCCCATCGTCGAGTTCTCGACGAAATACGAGGAGCAGGACCGCTATCTCGACCGCGAGGCAGCCGACCGCATCGCCGGGACGGCTGACATCGGTCGGCTGGAGGAACTGGCCCGCGCGGTCAACCACATCGTCACTCAACAGGCCGCCGAGGCCGACCTGGTCCACGAGGACGGGAAAATCGAGTGCCTGTACTACGACGGAGAGATTCGCGTGGCCGACGTGGTCGGTACGTTCGACGAGAACCGCTTCTCCTACGGGGGCCAGCAGGTCTCGAAGGAGGTCATCCGCCAGTACCACAAGCGCACACAGCCCGAGTGGGTAGAGGCGGTAAGTGCGGCCAAACAGCAGGCCGACACAGAGGGCGTCGCCGACTGGAAATCGCTGTGTGCGGAGTCGCCACAGCCGCTTGACGAAGACGTGATTCAGGTTGCGCGGGACCTCTACTGTGCCGGTACGAACGCCTACGTCGGCGGCGACGTGTTCGACGCGCCATCGCTTGACGAGGCTGTCAGCGCCGCTAGCAAACTCTAAGGCTACCGACAGCCGGTACTGGAGCCAGCGTCATAAGCGGCTGTCGTTAGTACCGGAATAGTGCAGTCCCATCATACTCTGGGACATGGTTTTTGTCGTGGCACAGTATCAGTCAGATATGGACGGAGCCGACCGTTTCATGTTCTGGGCGCTTGTCCTGCTGTTCGTCATTATGATTGGTGGGACAGTGCTGGCGGTGTTCGGCAGATAGGTCAGACAGACACCCGTGCCAGCGACCAGTACCTAGCCTGTCTTGTGGCACGCGGGCGGTGCCATGTTGTGCTGGCATACCCGTTCGCCACCGCATGACAGCGTTGGTACTGCCGCGAATCGAGACCCGTCTCTCAGAAAGGCGACAAGAGCGGGGATAAAAACCTCTCAGTCGTCAGCTTCGATTTCGCCGTCGTCCTCAGCGACGAACTCGCCGAGGCCGTCGATGGGACGGTCGGGATTCAGCTGGTCGAGTTTCTCTGGCGCGCCGAGCTGGGCCGAGGTCTCCTCGGGGTCCCGCAGTTTCGTCCGGCCGCGGTGGACGTTCACTTCGTCGTTGAGATGGAGCTTGATGGCCTCGATGAGCGCTTCGGCTTCCAGCGGCTGGCCGATCTGCTGGAGTTCTTCCTCGGTGGCGTCGTCCGGGACGTTGAACGCCCGCTGGGTGATAATCGGCCCTTGGTCCAGATCTGTCGTCACGTAGTGGGCGGTGACACCGGCAATACGGACGCCCTCCTCGATAGCCTGCATGTACGCCGACGCACCGGGGAAGGCGGGCAGCAGGCTCGGGTGGACGTTGATGATGCGGCTCTCGTAGCGGAAGACGACATCCGGCGAGAGGATACGCATGTACCGGGCCAGCGCGATGAGGTCAGCGTCGTACTGTGCGAGCAAGTCGAGCAGTTGGTCCTCGTCCGGCGTCCCCTTCTCGTCGCCGATGTCGTGGAACGGGACATCGTATTTGGCCGCCAGCGGTTCGAGGTCGTCGTGGTTCCCGATGACCACCTCGATGTCGGCCCCGAGGTCGCCGTTGGCCCACGCTTCAAACAGCGCTTCCAGACAGTGCGACTCCTTCGTGACGAGGACGGCGATGGTCTGTGTCTCACGGTCAGACGGGAACCGGACCTGTACGTCGACGCCGAGTTCGTCGCCGAGTTCGGTGAGGTCTTCGCGGAGTTTCGCCTCCGTCGTCACCATCTCGGACGTGTCGACGCGCATGGTCATCCGGAAGACCCCCTCCCGGACGGCCTGGTCGAGGTCCTCGATGTTAATGCTGCGCTCGAACAGGAGCGAAGTCACTTCGGCGATGAGGCCCGTATCGTCCTCACCGACGACCGTAATCTCAGTCAGACCGCGCGTCACGATACCCACCTCCGGACAGCGTCGTGATTCATTTGACCCAGAGTCGGCAGTCCCACGGCAAAAGCCTTCGTTTTCCACCTAGCGCGGGCACCAACGCTTTGTGTATCCATCCGTGTATGTACGGCCGTGATGAGTGATTCGCCGACCGTTCTCTGTGCCCAGCCGGATGCCGACGAGCGGGCGGAGACGGCGGACGTGCTAGCTGATGCTGGACTCAGCGTCGAGGAGGTCGGGTCCATCGATACGCTAGATACGGCACTTGACCGGTCGATTGACTGCGTTGTGACAGCCTTCGATTTCGCGGACGGTGACGGGTTCGACGTGGTCGATGCGGTCCGTGAGGTGAACCCGGACTGCGTGGTGATCCTCTTTACCGAACACGCGCCCTCGGACCTCCCTCGCGGCGGCCCCGAACAGGTCGTCGAATACGTGCCACGGACGGTTCCGGAGTCCCGGGAGCGACTTGCGGATGTCGCCGCCATGGCTGCCGCCGAGGTGACGCAGGCGGCCTATCCAGTTCCAGAAACCGAGGCTGAGCGACTGGCCGCCGTCCAGCAATACGACGTCGACCGACTGGCAGCAATCGACACGTTCGACCGGCTGACGGCACTCATGACCAGCCACTTCGACATCGACGTGGCCTTCGTCGGCCTCATGGACGAACACGAGGAGCGGTTTCTGGCGTGTGAAGGGGCCAACTGGCGGACGCTCTCCCGCGAGGACACCATCTGCACCCACACGATTCTCTCGGACGAGACGATGGTCGTCGAGGACACTCACGAGGACCCACGTTTCGCCAACGTCGATGCGCTGAAACGACTCGACATCAGGTCCTACGCGGGCGTCAGACTCACCGACGAAGCGGGAAACGCAATCGGTGCAGTCTGTTGTACCGACGGCGAGCCACGGCGCTATACACAGGCGGAACTGGACGACCTTCGGCGGTTCGCTGACGAGGTCGAGGAACAACTGCTGTTGCGGCGACGACTTCAGGAGGAGCCCTGATGTCACAGCGACAGGACGACCGATACAGGTTCGACGGACTGCCGCTGAATCCGGTCGACTTGGGGACGAGTCTGCTCGTGACCGGCCCAGTTCTGAGCGGCGCACGAGAGATGGGACTGCGGTTGCTCTGTAGCCCCGACATCGACGGCGGGACCGTCCTCGTCTCGACGGACAGCGATGCTACAACGATGCTAGAGGACTTCGAGCGGTACGGCGGCGTGCTCGACCGTGACCGGGTGCGCGTCATCGACTGCGCACAGGAGAGCAGCGGTCTGCAGGACGACAGCGTGTCTACGGTCAGTACGCCGGCGGACCTGACCGGCATCGGTATCGAGTACTCCGGCCACTACGAATCGACATACGCGAACGGCTACACGCGGGTTCGGACGGGTATCATCACGCTGACGCCGCTACTCGTCTACAGCGACGACGTTCGTGCAGTGTATCGGTTCCTCAACACCATCACCGGCCGAATCGGAACCGCCGACGGCCTCGGCGTCTGCGTGCTCGACCCAGACGCCCACGAGGAGCAGGTCGTCGAGAGCGTGGCACAGTTCTTCGACGGCCGGGTCGACGTTCGTGCCGACGCAGGCGACCTCGACCTCCGAGTCAAAGGGCTGCGCGACCAGCCGACCGAGTGGACGCCGGTCAGCGCCGGGACGTGACCTGCCGGGAGAACACAAGCGTTTTCTCCGCTGCCCGCTCGCTTGCCAGTAATGACTGCCTTTACCGCGACCGTCACCGTCCGGCTCAAGCGGGGCGTTCTCGACCCCGAGGCTGAGACGACACAGCGCTCTCTGGAACGCCTCGGCTTCGACCTGAACGACCTCCGCTCGGCGGACGTGTTCGAACTGGACCTCGACGCCGACAGCGCCGACGACGCGGCCGAACGCGCCGAGGAGATGGCCGAGCGGCTACTGGCGAACCCCACCATCCACGATTACGACATCGAGGTGACCGAAGCAGAATGACCATCGCCTCGAAACTGACGGCGATGCTCTGTTCTCACACGGGGTGGTCACTGTGACTATCGCCGTCATCCAGTTCGGCGGCTCGAACTGCGACCGCGACTCCGTACAGGCTCTGTCGTCGCTCGATTTCGACGCCGAACTCGTCTGGCACGAGGACGGCCTCCCCGAGGATGTCGACGGCGTCGTCCTCCCCGGTGGCTTCTCCTACGGCGATTACCTCCGTGCCGGTGCGATGGCCGCCCGCTCACCAATCATGGCCGAGATCCGCGAGGCCGCGAGCGAGGGGACACCGGTGCTTGGCATCTGTAACGGCGCACAGATCGGCTGCGAGTCGTCGCTGACCCCCGGTGCGTTCACGACCAACGAGAGCGCCCGGTTCCAGTGTGAACACGTCCATCTCCGCGTCGAAAACGCCGACACGCCCTGGACGAGCCAGTACGACGAGGGCGAGGTCGTCGAACTCCCCATCGCCCACGGCGAGGGCCGCTACGAGATCTCTGACGACCGGCTGGACGAACTTGAAGCCGAAAACCGGGTCCTGTTCAAATACTGCGACGAGGACGGAAACGTGTCCCCCGAAGCGAACCCGAACGGCTCGAAACACAGCGTGGCCGGCGTTACCGGTGAGGACGACCACATCGCCGTCATGATGCCCCACCCCGAGCGGGCGACGCTGTCAGACTTGAGCCGGACCGACGGGCAAGGTGTGCTCACGGGCTTCGCCGAGTAACACCGGCAGTTTTGGTTTCATTGCGGTGGTTTCACTGGAGAATGGATCTGGACGCGTAGTCGCATCGCTATGGGTTCAGTGCAAAGGGGAAGGGACCAGCGGAGCGTGTGACATAGTCCGGCGGTCCCTAGTCCAACTTTGTGGGTCAAGCCGTATAAGCACACGCTTACCGGAGTGTAAGTGAAATCAGCAGTTATGGGTCGGCTGTCGGCGACTGCGGCGCACGCGACCCGCTCCGGTCACCGACGAGTAGTTCGCCGTCGAGGAACCGTGCGGTCCGGGCGTCGGTGGGGTTCTCGAACAGCTGTTCGGGCAGGCCGGTCTCGACCAGTTCACCGTCGTGGAGGAAGGCCATGCGGTCTGAGATGCGCTTTGCCTGATGCATGTCGTGGGTGGCGACGACGACGCCAACGCCGCGGTCCCGCGCTCGCTCGATTGCGTTTTCGAGCAGGGCCGTGTTGTGCGGGTCGAGGTTCGACGTTGGCTCGTCCAGCAGCATGACCGCCGGGTCGACGGCGAGCGCCCGCGCGAACGCGACCCGTTGGGCTTCGCCGCCGGACAGTGAGAGTGCGTTCTGGTCGCCCACGTCCGCGAGCCCGACCGTTTCAAGCGCAGATACAACGGTATCGGCGGGCCGCGACGAGCCGACAAGTTCGCGAAGCCCCCGGCGGAGTCGGGCCTGCCAGGGTTCCCTGACGCGCAGGCCATAGGAGACGTTCCGATGGACGGGCGCGTTGAACAGGCTCGGCTCCTGGAACACCATACTCACCTGCCGGCGGACGCCCAGCCGCTCGTCGTCAGCCATCGTCCAGATGTCGCGGTCGTCCCACGCCACCGTTCCGGCGTCGGGTCGGCGGAAGGTCGCAAGCAGGCGCAGCAGCGTCGTCTTGCCGGTGCCGGATGGGCCGACGACGGTGACGACTTCCCCCGGCTCGACCGCAAGCGAGACATTCCGGAGGACAGTCGAGCTACCAAATCCGGCGGTTACGTCGGTCACGGAGAGCGTCATACCGAGCGCTCACCCCGGTCCTGATTCCGGAGCCACGATCCGAGTCCGTTGACAGCGAGGACGAGCGCGAGGAGTATCACGCCGAGGACGAGGCCGACCTCGTAGCGGCCCTGCCGGGCCTCGACGGTTATCGCGGTCGTCAGCGTCCGGGTGTAGGACTGGCCGTCGCTGTAGACGATGTTGCCGCCGACGATGAGTATCGACCCGACCTCGCTGATGGCCCGGCCGAACCCGGCGAGAATCGCAGTGATGATGCCAAAGCGGGCCTCCTTGATGACCGCCAGCCCCACGTCGACCCTAGTGCCGCCCATCGCATAGGCCGCGTCGCGGACCGACTGGTCGACGCCCTCCACGGCCGAGAGGCTGACGCTCAACAGGACCGGCGTCGCGAGAACGAACTGGGAGAGTATCATCGCCCGCGGGGTAAACGCGAGGTCGAGGCTCCCCAGCGGCCCGCTGTTGGACAGGAGAATCAGGACGAGGAGCCCGACGACGACACTCGGGAACCCCATGCCGGTGTTGACGACAGCTGTGACCAGCCGCTTCCCGCGGAAATCGGTGAAGCCGATACCCAGCGCGACGGGCAGGCTGAACAGCGTGCTCAGTCCGACGGCAGTGAGGCTGACGTACAGCGAGACGGCGACGATGCTCACGACGTACGTCCAGCCGCCGTCCGGGAGCTGTGCTTGCAGTGGAATCATCGGGTCAGTACTCCGCCGGGACTTGCTTGTCGACCCAGTACAGGTACTCTCTGTCACGTGGTGAGAGGCTACTAGCTTGCTGTGCCGTATACCCCTGCGGGACGTACTGGCCGAAGTTCGGCTCCTCGGCGATGGCGTTCGGGAAGAACAGCTGCGAGCCGTTGGCGGTGTAGTCGGCGATCATCGACTGCCCGGTCGGGCTCGTCAGGAAGCCGATGTAGGCCATCGCCGCCTCGTAGTTCACGTCGTCGTATTTCGCGGGGTTGACCGCCATCACGCCGTAGGGGTTCTTGAGGATGACCGGGCCGCCTTGCAACGGCCCCTGAACGTGAATCGCGAGCTCGATCTCGTTTTGCATCGAGAGATAGGTCCCCCGGTCGGCGAGCGTGTACGCGCCGGTCTGACTCGCCTGTACGAGCGTATCGCCCATCCCCTTGCCGACGGCGCGATACCACTCGCCGCTGGGGTCCGTGCCAGCTTCGTCCCAGACGAGCAGTTCCTTCTTGTTCGTCCCGGAGTCGTCGCCCCGCGAGACGAACGTCGACTCGCGCTCGGCGATGGTGGTGAAGGCGTCGGTGGCGCTATCCATCCCGTTGATGCCCGCCGGATCGCCGTCCGGCCCGACGATGACGAAGTCGTTGAACATCACGTCCCGGCGGTTGACGCCGAACCCGTCCTGCATGAACTTGTCCTCGGCGTTGCGGGCGTGGACGAGAATTACGTCGGCGTCGCCGTCCCGTGCCGTCCGGAGACTCGCGCCGGTCCCCTTCGGGATAGTCTTCATCGTCACGCCGTAGCTCTCCTCGAACACGGGATGGAGCGCGCCGAGAAGCCCCGTGTCGTAGGTGCTTGTTGTCGTAGCGAGCACCAGTTCGCCGTCGCCGATCTGGCCCGAGTCGGTCTGTGCCCCACCAGACTGTCCGTCCGCCCCGCCACCGCTCTGTGTCGCCGTCGAGCCGCTGGGGTCGCCCTCGCCAGCACAGCCAGCGAGTCCAACCACTGAGACAGCCCCCAGTGATGCGAGGAACCGTCGGCGTTGCATCGGCATGGACATAACGACGGCGGCCGGGTTCTTAATTGTTGATGGTGATGTCTGCCACGCCGGAGTGGGATGGCTGGCAGTCCCCGCGCGGCAACGCCTTTGTGAGGGCACGGTTATGAGGCAGTATGGACGCGACCGCAGACGTCGAAGTGCGACTGGGGCAGGGCGACGTGGCGCTGACCGCCCGCGACCGGACGCTCCTACAGGCGGTCGCCGCCCACGGGTCGCTGAACGCCGCCGCCGACGCGCTGGGCCGATCCTACGCCCACGCCCAGCGGCGCATCGTCGAACTCGAAGCGGCCTTCGGCCCGCTGGTCGACCGCAGTCGGGGCGGCAGCGGCGGCGGCGGGAGCGAACTCACGGACACTGCCGAGCAACTGTTGGCCCGGTTTCAGCGACTTCAGGCCGAGTTCGACGGGGTAGCGACGGCAGCGGAAACGGTCCTCCGGGGGACCGTCGTCGACCGCGACGGCGAGCTGGCGACCGTCGAGACGCCGCCGGGGACGGTCCGGGCCATCGTCGATACGGACGCCGACGCCGGCGACGCCGTTGAGGTCGGTATCCGCGCTGATACGGTGACACTGAACGCACCGCCGGAAGCGCCCGAACCGGCAGGGACGAGCGCACGCAATCAGTTCGCCGGCACCGTCGAACACATAGAGGAAGGCGCGTCTATCGCGCTGGTCGCGCTGGCTGTCGATCCAGACACGACGCTGTGCGCACTCGTGACCGACACGAGCCTTGAGAAGCTCGACATCACTACGGGCGCAGAGCTTGTCGCCTCGTTCAAAGCGACCGCAACCGTCGGCGTCATCCCGGCGATCGAGCAGCCGGGGTCGGACGAATCGTCGTAAGCGATAGAAAACCGCGTCCGTCAGCAGCTTCAGATGCCCCAGTTAGACGGCAGCAGGTCAGACTGGCAGGCACTGCAGGCAACCATTCCGTCGTCGTCGATACACTGTCGCTGTTCACCGCACAGGTCACATTCCGTGACCGTCCCGCGCGTATTGAAACTGCGCCTGTTCTGGTCACCGTTCGGGGTCATATCGAACAGCATTATGGGCGAAAGACGGATAAACGTTGGTCGACAGGCCGTCACACGGTTTCTGGTACTCGAAGTACTATCGAGCGAGCGGGAGCGAGTAACTTCGCTCGCGTTCGATGACGGCGTCCCACGTCGCCTCGCACTCGCAACTCACCTGCTCGAACACCGACGGGTCCTGCCGGAGGTCGAAGTCCTTGATAGCGCGCTGGACTTTGTCGTCACACTCCCCGCAGTTGTGCGGGCCGCGGTCGCTGCCGTGGCCGACAGGGTCCGAGACGACGATGACATCCTCATCAGCCGTAGATTCCAGCACGTCGGCGACCGACCAGAGCCAGGGCGGCCGGTAGCCGCCATCGTGGTACAGTTCCTCGACCATCGTGTAGCGCTGGACGTTACAGGGGTTCATCGAGACGGTGTGACAACCGTCGACAGCCGCACAGCGCCGCACCGACCGTTTCATGTCCTCGACGGCCTCGGCTTCGGCAAGGAAGGGGGGCTTCATCAGCAGATAGGCTTTGACGCCAGCGCCGGCCGCCTGCGCTGCTTCGGAGGCCGCCTCGAAGTCGGCAAAGTCGAAGTACTTGTTCACGCAGTCGTGGCGCACGCGGTCGGTCGCCGTCTCCAGACCAACGGCCACGTCCGTTTCCAGCCCCACGTCGACGAAGTCGCCGACCGTCTCCTCGTCGACGAAATCGGGTAGCGACTCGACGACGATGCGCTCGCGGTCGGCGAAGGTCTCGGCGATAGCCTGACGGGTTTCTGCCGGGACCTCGCGCTCGTCGAGAAAACTGCCGGAGGTGTAGATTTTGATGAGCCCGCTCTGCTCGTCACTGTTCTCGCTTTCGTGGTCCAGACAGTGCTGGATCTGTGCCATGAGGTCCTCGTGGGCGACGCTGCCGCCCTCGACGCTCTCGGCGACGTAGCCACACATCGTACAGCCGCCGGCGCGGGCCCACCGGCAGCCACCGGTGTTCAGGATGATGGTCAGGCTCTGGTAGACGCCATCTGGCGTGTTGTCCTCGTCGAGCCATACGCGAGTCGGCTCACGAGGGTCGTACGTCGAGTCGTTGCGCGACCGGATGTCGCGCATCACGGAGTTGTGGGCATCCATGCCCTTGCCCTCCTCGTAGACCTCGGGACTGGGCTTACTCATTGGGGCGAGGTAGCCGATGAGCGCGTAAAGCCGCTTCGTTACTGCCGGGGCGGTGGGCCGGTTCGGTCTGAAAGCTTGCCGAATCGGCGGACAAGGAGCCACGCCAGCCCGGCAAGAACGGCCCCGACAGCGTTAGCCACGAAGTCAGCGCCGCTCACACCGCGTGACGGGACGAGGGCCTGCAAGAGTTCGACTCCCGCCCCGTAACAGACGGAGACGGTCACGAGTGCTGCGACTGTGGTCACGTCACGGGCCTGTCGGCCCCACGCGAGCAGTGCCGCCAGTAGCCCGTAACTCGCCGCGTGCACCCACTTGTCCAGCGCGAAACCGAGGAGCGCGGGGACCTGCTCGCCTGCCCCCTCGGGAACCAGGAGAAGTGACGTGACGAGTAACAGGAGCGAGAATCCGGCTGCGGGCAGGTACCGCCGGCGTCCCGACCAGTCCATACCTGCCGTTGCCCCGCTCGGCCGATAAGTCGCGCGGTGATGGGACGACGGCTGCAACCGCAACTACTGCTCGTCGACGTGGCGCATCTGGACGGCGATGCCTCGCGTCGAGGACCGCATCTCAGGGCCGCTCATCTGTGCACGGCCGACGCCGAAGGCTGCGTCACCCTGAATCACCACGTCGTCGCCAACGCGGATATCGTCGCTGGCGTCGGTAATCCCTGGCGCGAGCACCGAGCCGTGGGGGACGAACGGTTCGATTTCGACTGTTTTCGTCGGTACATCGCTCTCGACCCAGCGTCGCGCTCCAGCAGTCGTCAGCGAAAGGACACCGTACTGCTGGGCCAGCGCTGCCAGTTGCTCCCCGTCAGCGTCGTCGGCTCGCAGTTGTGGGTACCGGCCCTGCGTCGACAGGTCGTCGAACAGTTCGTCGCCCGCACCTTCCCCGAACTGGTAGTCGGCGACAGCGCGGATGGTGTTGTGCTCGCGCTCGCGCTTCGGATACCGGTCCCACCCCTCCAGTTCTGCGGCGAGGTTACCCAGTGAATCCGCCGTCGTCGGGTGGTCGGTAACCGTGTAAGTGAACTCCCGGTCCAGCGATTCGGCCACGCGCTCGCAGATGTCGCGGTAGCCTTCGCCAGGTACGTGGGCGATAATCTCTGGGTAGTCGGTGCCTTCTAAATAGCGTTCGAGCACGCGGCTGACGAATTCGATTTCGGTGGCGGTCCAGTTGCCCGTCACCACGGAGTCGTAGTGCTGAGCCGGGTAGGTGAGCTCGAGTTCCTGCGGGACGACGCCGATTGGCGAGGTCATCGAGACAACGTGGGCGCGCCACTTGATCGCGTCGTGGTACTGCTTGTGACTCTGGGAGTCGCTATAGGGCTTGCGCGCCGAGCACGGGACCAATACAAGCGGGCGGTCGTCGAACCGCGGCACGTAGCGGTCAGTGACGCGTTCGGCGAAGCGCTGTATCTCGACGCGACGCAGCGAGTCGTCGCTGGCCGCCGAGAGGTCGGCCCGCCGGATGAGCGGCGTGCGCTCCTCCAGATAGCTGTACTGCTGGTCCAGTCGCCGGAACGTCGCAGTAAGCCAATTATCCTGTCTGGCTTGCCCCTCGATGTAGTCCCGGAGGCGGCCGTCACGAATCCGGCGGCGGACCCGCCGGAGTTCCGCGGCGAGGGCGTTAACGTTGTGTTCGACGCAGTCCTCGCGGTCGAACTCAGCGCGGGGTTGCTGGCAGGCCGGACACGCACACGGCAGTTCGTCGAGGTCTTCGAGGAAATACGCCTCGTCGGTCGTGAGATACCGGCCTTCGGTTCCACGGACGACGGCACGGTCGGGGTCGACAAGGTCGACGCCAGCGTAGACGAGTGTGGCGACATTTCGGGGCGTGGCAACGCCTGGGGCATAAAGCGCGGTGTCGGCGGGGATCGCTTCGCGGACAGTCGTGACAGCGTCGACGAACGCCGAGGCGTGCCCGACGTAGCCGGGCGCGCCGGCGAGCACGTAGGCGTCGCTGCCGTGGTCGGTCGCGGTGTCGGGCGAGACGACGGCCGCGCTCGGGAACGTAACGTCCGGATAGTCGACCGCAAACGCCTCAGCAACTTCGTTCGGCGTGCCGGCGGGGAGTCCACGATGGGGCAAAACGGTGAGCAGCGAGTCGTCACCTTCGGGGGCGTTTTGCTCCGTTGGCCAGCGGCTCCCGGCGTCGTCAAGGATGTGCCGGCAGTCGCCCGGCGTCTCTGTGTCCACGTCATCGACCAGCGCCGGCGTCGTCACGGAGTCGGCGAGGCGTAGCTCACCCACCCGCGCGGCGCTGTCGCGCTCGTGGACCTCGAAGTAGTCGGTCATGCAATGGCGTCAGCCACGCGCAACCAACTATCTTGCCTTTGGCCTACCACCGACCCCGCGACCGAAGAGCGGTTCAAATTCATCATACTTCGTTCGGGCCGACAGTTATACAGCCATGATTACCGCGAACAGGTCGCTATCCGCTGATTAGCTGGGACCTAACTAAATATATTCGGGGCGACCGACCGTTCGTGCAGCGACAGACACGACGAGACGTGTTGATCGCCCTTTCGGGGACAGCCACAGCGCTGGGGGGCTGTTCGACCGGCCTCTCCTCGGGGGATTCGGATGTGAAAGCCGCGTCACACGAGACAGAGACGACCCCAACGGACGAGGTGTCGGAGTCGACAAGTGAAAGCAGGCCCGCGATGTTCGTCCATCTCGACACACTGGCGGCGATACAGTCTCGTGTCGAGAGCGGCGACAGCCCGTGGACGGAGGCACACGAAGCCTTCATCGACGACGTCCAAGACGCGATGACGGCGGACCTCGAGAGTGTCACGGACAACGGTGACGGCCACGAGTTCAAAACGAAAGGGCCTGAAGACCCCGCGGAACGCAAGGACTACGTCGCCGCCATCAGGACGGGTGACCGGATTCGCGACCTCGGCCTCGCCTACCAGTACACCGGCGCGGACAAGTACGCCGAGAAAGCAATCGAGCTGTTAGACCACTGGTTCCTGCGTTCGGAGACGTACATGGCACCGGTGAAAACGAACAGCATCGAACAGTTCATTACGCTCCCGAAAATGTGGTGGGGTGCGGAACTCGTTCGCGGCCACGATGCGTGGAAGAACGACAGCGTCGGCACGGAGGCCGACCTGCAGGAGTGGGTTCGGACGTTCCTAGACGACGTTGGCCATGGCATTCCGACCGATATGGGCCAACAGAACATCTTCAACTGGAAGGAGATGACCCATGCCGCCGGGTCCGTGTATCTCCGAGACTGGGACGGATTCCGGAAGGCGATGCAGCGGAACCGCGACGACGGCTTCACCCAGCTCCGCGAGGACGGCCTGCTGGAAAACGAGATCATTCGCGCGTCGAGCCTGGCGTACTCGCTGTACGCGGCGAAGGCACTGGTCACCGCCGCGGAGCTCAGCCGGCTCTATGCCGACAAACTCGACGGACCCACACTGTACGAGTACCAGAAATTCAGCGGTGACAAGGGTGCTATCGAACGGATTCTCGACGCCCATGCCCCATACGTCGCTGACCCGGAGGCCTGGGAGGCGATGGGTGAAGGGGACCCCGACCGGTTCGTCAACAATGACGGCTTCCCAGCCCGAAAGCAGGAAGCCGCGTCGTCGCTGTACGAGGTGGCCTACTCATACTACGAGAAGGACACGTACTTGGAGACGGTCAAGCAGAGCAGCCAGCCAGTCAAGAACGTCCCGACGTACGTCTCGGCCCAGCAGGCGGCGATTGACGACCCCGACCGGCCACACCGCGACGAGCGCATCCTCGGCTGGACGACGTTCACACACGGTGAGCGGTTCCGGCTTGACCTGTAGACGGCCGGGGCGACTCTCCCGCGTCGGCGGCAGTCACACCACCACGTTTTCGATGCCAGCGGTTCCAGCGCAGGTATGAACGTTGTCGTGACCGGCGGCCGAGGCAGTTCCGGGCGCTGGATCGTCGACCGACTCGCCGGACCGCACGACGTGACCGTACTCGACCGCTCTCTCCCCGATGAGGGGGGCCATCCAGCCGCCGACTACCGGGCGCTGGACCTCACCGACGCCGGGAGCGTCTTCGACTCGCTCACCGCCATCGACCCCGACGCGGTGGTCCACTGGGCGGCGATTCCGGTGGCCGGGACCCACCCCGGAGTAGACCTGTTTCAGAACAACACACTGGCGGCACATAACGTCCTCTCGGCGGCCGGCCGCGTCGATGCTGACGTAGTGCAGGGCTCCTCAGACGGTGCGTACGGCTTCTTCTTCGCCACGGAGACCCCGGTACCGGACGAACTCCCGATTACGGAACAGCACGCGCTCCGGCCGGAGGACGACTACGGCCTCTCGAAAGTCGTCACCGAGGAAATCGGGAAAACCATCGCCCGCCGGGACGACATCTCTGTGGTATCGGTTCGCCCGTCGTGGATACAGATTCCGGGGGAGTACCCCTGTCGGGCCGCGGACTACGTCGACGACCTCTCGGCCGGCGCGGGCAACTACTGGTCGTACGTTGACGTGCGGGATGTCGTCGACCTCGTCGAGGCCGCGCTCACGAGCGAGGTTGCAGGCCACGAGGCGTTCAACTGCGTCGGCCCCGACAACGCGTTGGGCCGGCCGCTGGTCGAACTTATGCGCGAGCAGTACGGCAGCGTTCCGGACGACTGTACGGTCGAAGGAGACGCTGCGGCGTATTCGACGGCCAAAGCCACAGCGATGCTGGGCTGGGAGCCGACCCATTCCTGGCGCGAGGCGGCCGAGGAAGACGGAGACGTACCGACGGTCTGACCAGCGGCCGGACAATTGCGTCGTCAGTCGCGGGCGTGCAGGTCACGCAGGCGGACGCGGTCAGGCACGCGGTCGAGCGCCGTCGCCGGCCAGTCGTCGTGGACCAGCGTGAAAGACACGTCCGGGTGGAGTTCCACAAGCCGCTGGACCCCCGTCGCTGCGGTTTCGTAGGCCGCCCGGTCGGTCCGGTCCGGCGTTTCCGCGGTCAACGGATAGGTGTCGGCGAGTTCGCGCGGATACGGACCGAATGGGGGCAGGACACCCCAGCTCTCGTCGTACTGTGCACTGGAGCTACCTTCGGTCAGCAAGACATCGTCGCCCTCGACGGGGAGCCGCTCCAGCCGGTCCTGATGGCGTCGGACCTCGGGCCGGCGGGCGCTCTCACTCGAAGTGTAGAAGAACGCGTCCTTCGAGACGGGGTCGGTCCGTTCGAGTTGCTCGGCGTGGTCCAGCAGTGCGCGGTAGCCATCGAGCATGGCCGGATGACCGCGGGCGCGACTGTCGACCAGTTCCATGAGGTTGCCCGAGCGAATCGCCTGCTTGACTGTCCGGATTTCGCCGTAGGTGACGTGGAGGTTGTGCCGCGCGAGCAGTTTCTCGCGGCGGTCGTCGGCCATGCCCTTCAGGTCCGCCGGTGTGTGGTCGGTACAGACGGGGCAGTGACACGGGAAGTAACTCAGTTCGTCGAGCAGCTCCGTTCCCTGCACCGTGAGGTACCGGTCGTCGCGGGCGTACAACGCGTACGCTGCCGAATCGAAGAGGTCACAGCCCAGCGCCGCCGCCATCGCAAACATCATCGGATGGCCCGCGCCGAACAGGTGGACCGGGCCGACCTCCCCCAGCCCACGCTTGCAGGCCGCAACAACATCGGCGAGGTCGGCGTAGCGGTACTCGTTCATCAGCGGGACGACCGCCCCGAGCGGGAACACGTCTAGCCCGGTTGAGACGGCATCGGAAGCGGCGCGCTCCCGCAGGTCCGGGTAGGTCGCCCCCTGGACCGGCGCGCTGACGAGCATCTCGCCGGTGTCGACGGTGGCAGCGTGTTCGAGCCGTTCCTGTGTCGTTTCGAGTTCCTCGGTCGCCCGCTCGCGGTCCACGTCCGGTGGCGTCGGGATGTCCACCGGGGTCCCGATGTCAGAGCCGATCTCGTGCTGGAACTCAAGTATTTCCTCAGTTGTCACGTCGATATCGCCATACTCGGCAAGCTGGAAGGAGCCAGAGTCAGTCATGATAGCCCCATCGAACCCGAGCAGGTTGTGGAGGCCCTGCTCCAGCACCGGCTCGCGGAGATCCTCAGAGCCATGCAGGATGTAGCTGTTCGTGATGAGTATCTCCGCCCCGAACTCCGACGCCAGCGTCGCCGGTGCGACCGTCTGGACGTGAGGGTTGACCACCGGCAGGATAGTCGGCGTCTCGACGGTGACGCCGGCCCGTGGCACCGTTAGCTCGCCCAGGCGGCCCGCTGCGTCGTACTGGCGGACCTCAAAATTCGTCATTACACGTCGTCGTCGGTCGGCGCGCCTAAGCGTTGTGTTCCCTTGTGACCGGCTGTTCGAGGGTGGCGCTAGCTGGGGACGCCGGGCCGAGCGACGCCCCAGCCGGCGCAGTGCGCTATTCGTCGGGCTGTTTCGCCCCGCCGGGCACCAGTTTACGCTCGGGCCGGTGGACGGTCCCGGAGTCCTCGTCGGCGACGTACGCCTGTGATGTCCGGAACATATCGACCACCTCACCGCGGGACGAGTAGGCGTCCTCGACGAGCCGTTCGAGCAATTCCGTTCGCGAGATCGGCTGGCCGGTCCGACGGCGGACGGCCGCGCGCACCTTATCCAGTTGGCGCTCGGTCTGTTTGTCGAGTGCAATCGAGGGCATGTGATAACCGTTACCACTTGACAGGATTTCAAACTGTCGTCAGTTCAGCGCTCGAACAGGGCATAGTACATGATACCGACGGCGGACCGGCTGTCACGGAGTGTACCGTCGCGCACTGACTGGAGCAACGAGTCGAAGTCGGCAGTCTCGACTCGAATCGATTCGTTGTGGTCGAGGTCCTGATCGGCTGTTGCTTGGCAGTCCCAGGCGACGTAGTAGTGGAACACATAGTCGGTGTTTCCGTTGGCCGGTTCGCCTGTGTAGAGGTGGTCGAGTGACTCCGCCTCGTAGCCGGTTTCCTCGCGGAGTTCGCGGGCAGCAGCGACAGTTGGGTCGTCGTCTCCGTCCTCCATTGTCCCAGCCGGCAGACCGCGGTTGACTCGGTGGACCGGCTGTCGCCACTCCTCGATAACGACCACGTCACCGCCGGCGGTGAACGGGAGCACGATGACGCTCTCGCCGTGCTGTACGTAGTCGAACTCTCCCTCCGTGCCGTCGGGCAGGCGTACGTCCTCACGGATGACATCGAATCCCGGACAGGCGTAGGCGGTTTCGGCACCGAGTGTCTCCCAGGTGAGTTCCTCGTCCATACCAGCAGTGTGGCCCCCACCGGCAAAATCAGCAGGGTCCACGAACGGGTAGGTACCAGACCGATACGAGGTGGTGCGGTGCGTGTAGCGGGAATGAGAATGTCGACTCTCGGCCGCCTGTTCGACGTCGTGTTGTTCGTCCTCCCGGTCCCCGGAACGTTCATCGCCGGGGAACTGGGACTTGTCGCCAGCGTGCTAGCCCGCTAGAACAGCCTCTGAGTACGGGGCAAAAGCTTACAGTTTGTCGGCTGCCTGTGCCTGCTCAGTCCGCCGGTCTGCCTGTTCGAGGCGCTTCCGAGCCGCGTTGGACAACGGGTCCGAGAGGTCGTCGCTGGCGTCCTCGATTCTGCTCGCGACGCGCTGGAGTCGGTCGGCGACGGCCTGGAGCTGTTTATCGGCGTTGCCGCGGTCGCCGGCCTCGGCGCGTTCGGTCGCCCGTTTGGCAGCCTCAACGACAGCTGCGAGCGCCCGTTCGAGACCTTGGATAGCGTTTTCAGAGCCATTGCTACTCCCGGGATTGTCGTCATCGTCGTCATCGGTGTCGCCGTCGTCGTCCATCTCTTCGAGGACCGACTGGCGCGTTTCCTCGGCGATGTCGGCGAGGAACGACGCCAGTGACGCCTTTCCGGTCCGGGGCCGGTCGATTGTTGTGGCAGTGTCGGCTTGCGGGTCTGGGTTCACCCGAAACGCGCCAATTTCCTCGTCGCTGTCCCGGACCTCCGTCGTGTACGCGCCGCCGCCGTGGACGTAGACAGCGTCGGGTTCCGAGAGCGGTGCGTCGTACAGCCGGCCGGCGAAGTCGTCATCGACGGCGAGGTCCGTGAGGTCGCTGTCGGCCCCCGTCGGGTCGACTTCGAGGCGCGTCGCGTTCTCCCGGGCGACAAGTGGGACTTCCCCGTCGACGCCCGCTCTGGTCGGCCCCTCGGTCTCGCTCGTTTCGGGGACTGACACCGTTTCGCTGTGTGGCGCGACACCGGCCCCATTGACAGTGAATCGATGCTCGCCCGCAGGTACGTCCTGGATGACAGCCAGTCCACCGGATGTCGGGACGGCCTCGGGGTCGCTCTCCAGCAGGGCGACGGACTCGACGGTGGTGTCCTCGGTCGTGATTCCGTCGCCCTCGGGCGCGTCGTCGTTCGAGACGGCTTCGGAAAGGCTGGCGATAAGGGTCCGGATTTCCGCCGGTGCCCCGATGGCCTCGTAGCGTTCGGCCAGCGCCGCCCGGTGGTTCGGCTCGGAGATATCCACCGCGGGGTTCTCGTACCGCGGCTGGTTCCACGGCGCGCCTGTCGTCGTGATGTGGCCCGCGACGGCGTCCTCGACGAACTCGGGCACGGCGAACTCGAAGCTCAGCTGCGGGCCGGTGAAGTCGGTAATGTGTTCCAGTTCGCTACTCGGCACGAGGTCGTATTCGATGTCCGGGTCGGCCTCCCCGCGGTCGACATGCTGGAAGACGAGCCCCGTCTCTCTCGTCGGCAGGTCCGACGGTGGTCGGCTGAGACTGTCGAACGAACGGACGGTGAGCGACGCCGAGATGAGGTCTTCGCGGCTGACCGACGGCAGCCGGTCGTGTTCGTACAGCGGCGCGCCCTCGTATGCCGGGACGAGATACGGGAGCCGGGAGCCCTCGTCGCGCGGGAGCCCGTAGGCGACGGGGATTTCGGCGAGGTCCTCGATGGTCTCGACGGCGCTGTTCGTGATGTCCGCGAACCGGTCGCCCTCGGGCAGCCGGGTGAATCGGTCGCGGATGTCGTTCACCGAGAGCGCGCTGGAGTGTGAGCCCAGTTCCGAGAGGATGCGCGGCACCATCTCCGGGTCCGGGTCCAGAAACTCGTTGTTGGGGACCTTCCGGGAGTGGGAGCTGGCGACGTACAGTTGCGGGTTGTCCGTCTCCGTGTCGACGAACACATGCAGAACCTCCCAGTCGTGCCAGTGGAAGTTCGTCGTGAACTGGTCGAACGCCGAATAGAACCAGAACTGGACGACGGCCAGCGGCGACTGCTCGTACTCGACAACGTTGTAGAACGCCGTCGGGTCCGGCGGCTCGCCGTCAGTCATCCGGTCGTGGTAGCCGTTGAACGCGTCGAACCCATCGACGATGGTGGTTCCGTCCTGTTCGCTGGTGTAGGGCCGCGGGTCCGTCGGGAACCACGGCTCCGCTCTGTCGAAGTACAGCGTCGGTGCGAACCGCCGAGCGAGTTCCGCGGCGCGTTCGCCCTCGACCGTCGAGGCCGCGTCGTCGCTTTCGCTTTCGAGCGCCGAACAACCGGCAGCGGACGCAAGACCGGTCCCGACGACTGTCTGCAGAACCGCACGACGGGACAGACTTTCCCGGTCAGTCATCGATCCCCCGTCGTTTCAGTGCGTCGTCGAAGAGCGAAACCCAGCGCTGTCTCCGAGCGCAAGAATTCCATACACCATTCAGCGAACCACCGATAAAAACCCTTCTGGCAGTCTCCCAGCGCGCCCCATCAATACTGCTCGAACCCCGCCGTGTCCAGATAGTTGTGCGCGACAGTGATCGAGTGGTCAGCGTGGAGCGCTTTCGGACCGAGCGAGACGCGCTCGTCCGCACGGTCGGCCAGCAGCGTCGCTTCCTCGTCTTGAAAGTCGTGGTGGTCCGAGAGGACGAACACCGGGTCCGACGGCGGGGCAACGTCGACGATGGGGTCGCCGTCCTCGTGCAGTTGGACGACGGTCCCGCGGCGGGCGACGTCGTCGAGCGTTCCCTCGAACCCCCGCCTCGTGAGCGACACCCCCGGCGACGTTTCAACCGGGATGTAACCGATTGCTTCCTCGCGCTCCTCGAGGGCCTTCCGAATCAGTGCCGCCGTGGACCGTTCATCGGGGTTCAGCCGGCGGAGGTCGCTTCCCTCGAACGTGACGGTGTACTCGTCCGATAAGATCAGGTGGACCCGAACGTCCTCCCGGATGGCATGACTCAGGAAGAACGCGCTGGTGACACACCGACAGAGCACGTCGAGCCGGCCGGCAGCGCCCGCCAGGTCGTCGAGCGAGAACTCCGGCGTCGTCGGTGCGTCGTGGCCGATGATGACGAACTGGCGCATACAGGGAGGAGGCCGGTCGGCGACTTACGTGCATCGACAGGCGAGTGGCGGTCGACCGGTCGTCCGAACGGCGAAATATCCGGGTTCAGCGCTCACAGTTCGACGACCGAGGTGAACAGCCGGTTGGCCCAGTCGGCCTCCGCTCGCGGCGTCGGGCCGTCACCGCCGTGTTCGATGGCCCGTGCTTCGCGGCGGACTACCGGGGTATGGGTGTCATGGGGCGAGTACGACGACGAGAGCCGCGTTTTGACGGTCTCACGGACTGCACTGGCGGTCGTGCGGGCCGCGTTTCGCAGGTCGGTGAGCGCCCCGGCCAGCATCGGCAGGTCGTACGGGGAGTTGGGGCCGTAGCCGTGACGGTGGGACCGGAGCGACTGTGTCCCGATATCGACGGTGAGGTGCCCGCCCTCCCCAGCAAAGACGACGCGGCGACGGTCAGGCACGTTCGAGTGGTGCTGTATCGTACAGGTGACCTCGTCGGCCGTCACGAACGAGAGGGCGATCCCGTCGAACGCGACCCCGTCAGCGGCTGTCTGACACTGTCGAATGTCGACCGAAGCGTCGTCTGCGGGGTAGCCAGCCCCGCGCAACCCGACGTAGATGGGGTGGACGATTCCCTCGCCGAACTCGCCACCGGGGAGGTCGAGCACCCAGTCCCCGCGGCCCGGAACCGTTGGGTCGATGTCCTCCGCCCAGTGGACAGAGACGCCGTGGAGTCGCCCGATATCGCCGCGGTCGATACGTCGAAGCGCAGTCTGCAGCGGCCGGTAATACACTTGATTGTGGACGACCGTCGCATGAACGCCAGCCTGGTCCGCGGCAGCCGTAAGGCGTTCGAACTCCTCTCGGGTAGAGACGAACGGCTTCTCGACCAAGACGTGGACCGACGCGTCGATACACGCCATCGCGAGGTCGAAGTGGGTTTGCAGCGGCGTACAGACGTGGACCCAGTCGACCGCTTCGGTCGCAAGGAGGCGGTTCGGGTCGGTGTATCCAGAGACGCCCCACGCAGAAGCAGCGCACTCGACCTGTTGTGAGTCGATATCAGCAACGGCAGTGAGTACGGTGTTGGGGGTACTTTCGATTGCGGTCTTGTGCCACTGTGCGACCTCGCCCAGGCCGAGTATTGCGGTCCGTAACATAGTTGTTGGTTGTGTAACAGGGAAACGCGCTGGCAGATTCGTACTGAAGTGGTTGTATCACGTTCAGTGGTCAGTCCGTTCGTAGCCACTGTCGTCGAGGGACTCCAGTGCGCGGGGAAACGCTTCATCGGCAGTGTCCGTCGCTTCGAGATGCGTCCACTCGCCGGCAAGCGTGGCCGTGTACACGTCGAACCCGTCGTCGCGGTACTCGTGTGACTCCACGTACAGTTCCTTCTCGACGGTTCCGCTATCGTCGACGAGGAGCCAGATACCGAGCGCTTTCTCACCTTCGAAGTCTCGGCAGCGGTCCCAGTGCATGACCGGGACTAAGATCGGCACAGTTGTAACACTACTGTCAGGCTCCGGTCGAACTCCTCGTTTCGAGTCCGGGTCGTTGCACGCCGTGCCTACTTCCGCCTGTGGTTCAAATCGAGGGTATGCCCATGTTAGATTTCGACGAGTTCGATCACGAGGCGCATATGCGACGCGCCTTCGAGTTAGCCGAAACCGCCGTCGACCGCGGCGACCGGCCGTTCGGATCGGTACTCGTTCGTGACGACGAGGTCGTCATGGAGGCCTCGAACCGCGTGCTCACCGAATCCGATGTGCGTCGCCATCCGGAACTCCACCTAGCGTACCGAGCGAAACGCGAGTTCGAGCCGGACGAGCGCGCGGAGGTAGCGATGTACACGAGCACCGAACCGTGCCCGATGTGTGCCGGCGGACTCCGGTACGCTGGTCTCGGGAGAGTCGTCTACAGCGTCAGCAACGACGAGGTGAGCGACTTCAGCGGTCACGAGGAACCAGTCCGCTCCGGCGATATTCTCGACGGTATTACCGAGGTCGTTGGGCCGATATGTCAGGAGGAGGGACTGGCGATTCACGCGGACTTTGACTGGTAAGGCTAGGTCGGCACCGATTGCGGGAGTGAAATGACTTATGATGTGTGTTTGCCAATATATGGTATGAACTCACTTGACACACCAGTCGAGCAGGTGATGACAAAGCCAGTGAAGACCGTTGACCGGGAGCTTGTCGTCCGAGACGCTTCGAAGCTTCTGGCGTCCGAGGCGGTCGGTTCTGTCGTCGTTGAGACAGAGTACGGGCGAGGGATACTCACGAAAACGGATATTATCGACGGCCTCAGTGACGGAATCGACCCGGATACGACACCGGTCGGCGACCTGATGACGACCCCTGTCAAGACAATCGCCCCCGGTGCCCCGCTGGAGGAGGCTATCGACACGATGGTCGAGCACACCATCAAGCGACTCGTGGTCGACGGGCAGGCCAGCAGCGTCGGCATTCTCACGACGACTGACGTGATGCAGGAACTGTCTCCCGACCTAGACCGCGTCGTCGAGATGTTCGCAGAGGGGTAGGCCGTAGTTTGAAGCCCCGACGGCGTCGAAAACGCTACAAACGCCGTCTGACCCTCCAGAAAGCGTTTATCCGAAGCGGCGAACCTGTCGTCTATGCGCAGACGTGCCCTCCTCGCGTCGGTCCCGGGTGCGCTGGCGGGACTCGCCGGCTGTTCGTTCGGCAGCCCGGGAGCTGACGGGACTGACGGCGTGACACCTGCACCGCGCCCGGATGAGTCACCGCCCGATGCGAACGACAGCGAGACAGAGACACCGACAGCTACCGGCGAACCGCCCCAACCAGAGGAACTGACGACCGTGGTCGAACTGGAAACCGGGCCACGGACCTACGCCCTCAGTTCAGCAGGGCTCCACACCGACGACGAGGCGCGAGTCGCGCTCTGGTTCGACCGGACGGCGACCGACGATCACCCAGCCATACTTCGCGGCTGGCTCCAGAACGGCAACGAGTTCGAGAACACGTTCCGAGTGGAGTGGATCCCGGGAATCGGGCGGACACACAGCCGCCAGCCCCGCGGCTACGACCACGAGGCCCGCCTCCATCTCGCGCCCACAGAGAACAACGCTCTCGCCACCGACGTTCCCTCTCTCAGTCGCTCGTCGGAGGGGTACTGGCAGGTCGACGATGTCGGTCCCTGGATGACAGAGACGCACCGGCTCGCCCCCGGTGAATGGGTCCGCCTGGAGTACGCGCTCGTCGGCGAACCGGGTCAGCTCGGTCGGCCGACCGGGACCTACGAATTCCGTGGCCGGGATGAGATGCTGTCGGTCACCGTCTGGGATGCGCGAAGTCCCGGCCCTGAGACGGAGTCCCGATTCGCCGGCCGCTCGCTGCCGCCGTTCCCCGGCGACAGCAGCGTCCAGTGGTTCCACGAGGCAGACAGGACGACACCAGCCTTTGTTCGCCCCGCTTCCGAGCGCGCCGAACTGGACACCCAAATCGGCTTCGTGATGGTCAATAACAGCCACGAGCGACTGCAATGTGGCCACTGGAACCTCTACAAACTCGTCGACGGCGAGTGGTTCCACATCGCGCCGATGGGCCACACCGCCGACTGTCGACTCCTATCACCAGGCGGTCGAGAACAATGGGGGCTCCGGGCGTTCAACGGGCAGGCGGTAAGTTGCGGCACTGGCGACTGCCGCTGTGACGGCCTCACGCAGGGATATCTCGGCGGCGGCGAGTACGCCATCGTCGCCGGCTACGGGCACGCAACGAACGAGAGCGGTGCTCTGATCGAGTTGGTCGGCGACCGCGTTGCCGTGACGCCAACCGACGACGTGTCGACAGCGCGTGACGGCGACACCGTCACAGTGACGACCGGTCGCCACGGCGACGACAAGAGTCCGGCTGACGCGACGTTCTCGCTTTCTCGCACCGACAGCGCGGACGAGCAGATTATCGTCGAACAGGTGATGACACGCGATCGGTTCGCTCCGTCCGACGGCGGGCTTCGCAACGCCCTTCCGTTCCTGACTGACGGGGTGAATCGCGTTGTTGTCGAGACTGACGAGCGGGCCGTGGACGGCGTACTCGGATACGATTCGGACAGCCGACGGTTCCGGTTCCGCGGACAGGCCTACGTAGTCGCTGCGGGTCGGGGTGACGGCTGATAATCGGCGTATCGGACGGTTCTGTTGCTTGGCGGTACTGTGTTTGAAACGAGAACCGGGAGAGATCCGTACCGCTATGGCGCTCTGCTCCGCGAGTACTCAGTTCTTCTGCCCACAAGGATGCGTCACGGCCACTTCTACCACATAAGCAACACTGTCCAGTTTGAGTCGGAAAAATGGGCCGGCGCGAATTCGAATCGCGGTTACGGCCACCCGAAGGCCGAAGGATACCAGGCTACCCCACCGGCCCGTGCGATAGCAAATGGAAGAAAGACAGGGTCGGTTTTAACGGTTGCGAAACGGCGGGAAGTGGAGTAGTTTCGACGTTGGCCAGACGAGCCTGTTCCGGGAACCACGCTGGGCCTGTGGGAGGCGACGCGGGATAAAAACAACATGCATCTGAACAGAAGATTTATCACGCAGTGAAGTTACTCACTAACTGAGTAACTATGACGATTCTCATCACTGGCGGCGACGGCTATGTCGGGTGGCCGGCCGCACTGCGAATCGCGGACCGAACGGACGACCGAGTGCTGCTCGTCGACAACTTCGCCCGAAGAGAGTGGGTCGAGGATGTCGGCGCGACGAGCGCGACACCGGTCGCAAGCATCGACGAACGCCTCGACGCGGCCCGCGAGGTCCACGGCCTGACGAACCTCTCCTTCGTCGAGGGCGACCTCGCCGAGAAATCATTCGTCGACGAACTGCTCTCGGTCCACGAACCCGAAGTCGTCGTACACACTGCCGCCCAGCCCTCCGCACCGTACTCACAGATCAACGGCGAGCGGGCGAACTACACTCAGCACAACAACCTCCAGGCGACGCGAAACCTGCTGTGGGGGCTCGAAGAGCACGACCTCACCGACACCCACTTCGTCGAGACGACGACGACGGGCGTCTACGGCGCGCCGGAGTTCCCGATTCCGGAAGGCGGCGCGACGATGGAGAACCAGGGCGAACGCGACGACGTGCCCTTCCCCAACATGGGCGGGAGCTGGTACCACGCGACGAAGGGATTCGACGCCCAGAACATGCGGCTGGCCCATACGCAGTTCGACATCCCTATTTCGGACGTGCGAACGGCCATCGTCTACGGGACCGAGACCGAGGAGACCCGCGCGGACGGCCGGCTTAAGACCCGCTTCGACTTCGACTACTACTTCGGCACGGTCACGCACCGCTTCTGTGCACAGGCCGTTGCGGGCTACCCCGTCACCGTTTACGGCAAGGGCGAGCAGCGCAAGCCGTTCATCTCGCTTGAGGACGCCGTCGAAGGACTGGCCGAGGTGGCCCTGACCGACCCCGACGAGCGCCCCGAGGGACTGACGGTGTACAATCAGGTCACGCGCGCCATCAGCATCGTCGAGATAGCCGAGACCATCGCTGATGTGGGCAGCGAGTTCGACCTCGACGTGGCTGTCGAGCACTTCGAAAATCCCCGCGACGAGGACGAGACCCACAAGATGGAGATCGAAAACGACCGCTACGCCGACCTCATCGGTGGCCAGTCACAGTCCTTCGAGGACGGCGTCGCCGACATCTTCGAGACGCTGACCCGCTACGCCGACACCATCGAAGCCCACGAGGACCGCTTCTTGCCGGGCGTCCTGAGCGAGGACTGACGATGGACGTGCTGGTCACCGGGGCCTGTGGCTACATCGGCAGCGCGCTGATTCCACTGCTCCGAGCGGACGACCGCGTGGATAGCGTCGTCGTCTTCGACGATCTCTCCTCGGGGTCGCCGCGTGCGCTACTTGGGACGCTCGGGGATGGGCTCGAATTCCGCCGCGGCGATGTCCGCGAGTACGGCGACGTGGAAAGCGCCATGCGCGGCGTCAACCGCGTCATCCATCTCGCGGCAATCACCGGCGCGTCAAGCACCCACGACCGCCGCGAGGAGACGTTCGCCATCAACTACGACGGCACCGAAAACGTCCTGACCGCGGCGGGGAAACTCGGCGTCGACCACGTGGTCTTTGCCTCCTCGTGTAACGTCTATGGCCGCGCGACCAGCACCGACATCGACGAGACGGTCGACCCTGACCCGATTAACCCCTACGCGGAGACGAAACTGGAATCCGAGACACTGCTGCGAGAGTACTGCGAGGAGTTCGAAATGACCGGCACCGCCCTGCGGATGGCCACCAACTTCGGTCACTCGCCGGGCATTCGGTTCAACCTCGTTGTGAACTACTTCGTGTTCCGCGCGCTGACCGGCCGCCCGCTGACGGTCTACGGCGACGGCTCGAACTGGCGGCCGTTCATCCACGTCCAAGACGCCGCCCGCGCGTACGCAGAAGCCGCGTGCGAGCCCGAGTCCTGGGACGAACCGGTGTACAACGTCGGGTCGATGGAGTCGAACTACCAGATTTCCGAAATCGCCGACATCGTCGCCGAGGAAGTCGCCCCGGTCGACGTGACCTACCTCGAAGACGAACACCCCGGCCCGTCCTATCACGTCAACTTCGACCGACTGAGTCGGACCGGCTTCGAACCATCGTGGACGCTTCGCGAAGGCGTCCGCGACCTCGCGGAGAAATTCACCACCAATGTCTGAGACAGAACCCACGAACGAGTCGCCCCACGTCGCCGTCACCGGCGGCGCAGGCTACATCGGCAGCCGCGTCATCTACGAGCTACAGCAGGCCCACCCTGACTGGGAGATCACCGCCATCGACAACTTCTATCTCGGCAGCGTCCGGTCCGTCGGCGATGTCGACATCGAACACGTCGACATCCGGGACCGTGACCGGCTGGAAGCGGCGCTAGATGGGGCCGACGTCGTGATGCACCTCGCCGCGATTTCCGGCGTCGACGATTGCGAAGCGAAGCAAGATCTGGCCTACGAAGTCAATGTTCAGGGCACCGACAACATCGCCTGGTTCTGCCGCAAGACAGGCGCGGCGCTGATTTTCCCGTTCTCGATGGCCGTCATCGGTGACCCACAGGAATTCCCCATCACGGTCGATCACCCACGGGACCCGCTAAACTGGTACGGCCGGACGAAACTGCTCAACGAGCGCGCTATCGAGACGTACGCCGACGGCGCGTTCCCGGCCCACCAGTTCATGATATCGAACCTCTACGGCAGTCACGAGATAGACGGTCAAACCGTCTCGAAGGGAACCGTCATCAACTTCTTCGTGAACCGCGCGCTCGCCGGCGAGACGCTGACCGTCTACGAGCCGGGAACCCAGTCCCGGAACTTCATCCACGTCAAGGACGTGGCCAGAGCGTACGTCGACAGCTGCGAGCGGCTGCTGGAGCAACTGGACCGTGGTGAGACCGGCATCGAGAAGTACGAGATCGCCAGCGACGAGGACCCGAGCGTCCACACCGTCGCCGAACTGGTTAAAGACGTCGCCGCCGAAGTCGCCGATATCGACGCCGACGTGGAACTGGTCGAAAACCCACGCGGCGACGACGAGACGCTTGTCGACTCGTTCCCGGTCGATACAGAGCGGACGGCCGACGCGCTGGGCTGGACGCCGGAACACAACGTCGAGTCAGCGATTCGGACGGTACTGGAGTCGGCGACCACGTAGACATCGAGTCCCGATGGATTTATTCGCCAGACCGGAAAGAGAAGATACATGAGCGACACGCCCGGGGCGGGAGCGGTACTCGATGACCGGCCCGAGCTACGAGATGCGACAGAAGCGGTGCTGGCCGTCGACGCCGAACAGGACGGCTGGACGTTCGAGGACATCCCAATCGATTCGGGCCAGTTCGGCGAACTTGTCTCTGCTGGCATCGTCGAGAAAGACGGTGAGCAGTACCGCGTCGCCGACCCCGACGCGGTGCGGGCCGCCCTTAATGGTGACTCCGCAGTCGATAGCGACAGCGGGGGCAGGATGGATCTCGGTGACGTGATACGGTTTGATTTCGACGCACAAGCAACCGGCCTGCTCGTCGCCGCTCTAGCGGTCGTGTTTGTCGCTCGAACGTACGTCATCGGATCGGTCTACCGCGGCGGCGACATCGTTCTGTCAAGTAACGACCCATATTACTACAGATACCATGTCGAACAGGTCGCGGCGAACGCCGGCAGCGCGGCTGATTTCGGTGCGCTCTCCGTGCTGCCAGGTGGATTAACCAACGGTGAGCCGCTCATGGTCGCGACGCTCTGGTGGGTGGCAAGCCTGTTCGGCGGGAGCAAAGAAGTCATCGGCCACGTTCTCGCCTGGTATCCTGTCGTATCAGCACTCGTCACGGCCGTCCTGCTCTATCTGCTCGCAGTTCGGGTGTCCAGCGACCGGCGTGTCGGTCTCGCGTCGGTCCTTTTCCTCGCGTTCATTCCGGGCCACGCCTTCCGAACCAGTTTGGGGTTCGCAGATCACCACGCCTTCGATTATCCGTGGCTGGGGCTCACCGCCCTTGCACTCGTAGTCGCATTAACGACGGCCACGAACCGAACGTCCCTTCGGCGACCACAGCCATGGGTTGCCGCGGTCGGTATCGGTGTCGGGACCGCCGGCCAGGTGCTCGCGTGGGAGGCCGGGCCGTTGCTCGTCCTGCCGGTCAGTCTGGTTGTGCTAGGACAGACACTGCTGGATGTCTCAAACGACCGATCGGCACTGGTCAGGAACGCGCCGGTCCTTGCCGGTGTTAGCTTCGGTGCGATACTCGCCTGGAGTATTCATACTGTCACCGGATGGCAAACTGCGCTCGTCACTAGTGCGCCAGCACTACTGACGCTGGGCACTGTCGTCGTCATTGCGACAGCAGAAGCAGCCAGGCGCTTTGGTGGTACTGTCGGACAACTGGCTGTGGTCGACCTCGGGCTTGGCGTCGTCGGCTTCCTTGTCTTCCGTTTTGGCTTCACGGAACAGTGGGGCACGTTCAATAGCCGGCTCGACGCGCTGTTTCGCTCCGATTCTATCGCCGAGACGTACGGCCTGTTCAACACTGATGCCTTTGGTTTCCTGCTTTTGCTCGGCCTAACGCTGTTCCTAGCGCTCCCGGCGATGGCGTGGGGTCTCGACCTCGCTCGCAACGACAGAAGCGGATGGCTCGTCACCAGTAGCTACGCATGGGTGCTGTTCGCTCTGGCCGTCATTCAAGTTCGCTTCGTTGGCGAATTAGCTTCATTCCTCGCGCTATTTGCCGGCCTCACCTTCGTCTGGGCGGCCGCATGGGTCGACATCGCTCGGCCCGTGGTGACGACCGGTGATGACGGTCTTCGAGACGCGCTCGTTCCGGATACCCGGGCGCTTGGGTCACTATTCGTGCTGTTCCTCCTATTCGGTTCACTCGGTATGGTACAGGTCCCGGTAAAAACGAGTCAGGTGATTACCGATGAGGGGGCGTACGATGCGGCGACTGCAATCGAAGCCGACGCCGCCGAGCGCGGCCTCGAATACCCTGAAAACTACGTGCTCAGCCAGTGGGGGCAGAACCGGATGTACAATTACTTCGTCAACGGCGAGGCAGAGAGTTACGGTTACGCCCGGCAGACGTACGAACCATTCGTCTCTGTAACGGGCCCCGAGCAGGCCCATAATCGGATTTCCGGACGAGTCGGATACGTCGCTACCACAGAAACGTCGCTTGAGGAGCCGACCACGATGTACGTTCGGCTACACCAGCACTTCGGCAGTCGGAACGGCGATGTGGGCGGACTAGCACACTATCGTCCTGTGTTCGTGAGTCTGGACGGAAGCCACAAAGCGTTCGCAGTTGTCTCTGGAGCCACGATACAAGGGAATGCAGCCCCGGACTCGACCGTCTCCGTAGCGACGACAGTGGCCGTCTCAGACAGAGAAGTCGACTACGAGCGCCAAACGACGGCCAATCAGGACGGTGAGTTTGCAATTACTGTTGCGAACCCCGGAACATACACTGTGACGACCGACAGCGGTGACGAAAAGACAGTAGACGTTCCAGAACAGGCCGTGTACGACGGCGGCAACGTCACGGTCGGATGACTGCCACACCGGAACTATTGTCCTCTGTAAGCTACTGAAGCGAAACGACCATTGTACCCACCGAGAGAGAACACCGTGTGCACGTCTGGGTTCGTGTTGTCATCGTGCTCGCACTGTTTCTGACACTCGGCGGACTGTTCGTCCACGCGGAAGTTACGGAGGAGAAATGGTCCCCGTACCCCGACGCTGCGGACCTTTCAGCCGAGTACGACTCGTACGTGGGACAGCGGGTGATGGTGTTTGGAACCGTGACAGCGATCAGCGAAGACAGGATTGAGATCAAAGCCGAGAGCGATGGAACGACAGTTCCGCTCGGGGTCACTGGGGCGAGTACAGCCGCCGAACCCGGTGGCGTCGTCCAAGTGTACGGGACGCTCGAACCAGAGCAGACGATAGCGGCCGAGCGTGTCGAAGTCATCAACAGCAGCCGGTGGGTCGAGTTCTACAAGTACGGCGCTTCGGCTGTCGGTGCACTTGGATTCCTACTGCTGTTCTTCCGGCATTGGCGAATCGACCGTGATACGTGGACACTGGAGGCCCGCGATGGCTGACCTGCTGACGCACTTGCTCGTACCATACATCCTGCTCACAATCGCGAGCGGGGGTGTCGGCTGGCTCGATCAGCGCTGGATAGTCGTCGGAATGGGCGGTGCGGCGATTCCAGATCTGGTGAAAGTCGAAATTGTAGTGCACGAAGAGACAGTCGAAGCACTTCTCGGCATTCCATTCACATATAAGCCTCTCTCCACGCTCGGCGGAGTACTGCTACTGTCCGGCATTATCGCCGTCGCGTTCGAACGTCGGCATTGGAGACGGGTGTTCGGCCTCGTGACGTTCGGCGGCCTCACGTCGCTACTTCTTGATGGCATGCGAGTGTACGCCGACGGACGAGCGAGCGCCTGGCTGTATCCGTTCACGAGCTGGCGGCCGCCGACGCCGAGCCTGTACGTGTCCTCTGATCCCACCGTGCTCGTGGTAGCGCTATTCGCTGCCGGCACGGTAGCCGTCATCGACAGGCGAATACAGGCAGGTAACTGACCACGCTACCAGGTCAACCCTTCGTAGGTGATGCCCTCACGCCGCTCGATGACGCGTCGGCCGTCGACGACGATAGGGTCAGCCATATCGTCGAATTCAGCATCAAGCGCCGCAAACTCGTCCCAGTCGGTAACAACAACGGCGCCGGACGCACCTCCAAGAGCGGTCGCGGCCGAATCAGCGTACTGGATGTCGGGATAGCGCTCGCGCATATTCTCGGTCGCGACTGGGTCGTAGGCGACGATGTCTGCGCCGCGTTCCTGCAGTCCCTCGATGACCGGCACTGCTCTCGTGTTCCGGATATCGTCTGTCCCGGGCTTGAACGCCAGGCCGAGCACGGCGATGCGTTTTCCGGACACGTCGGCGTGGGTGTCGAGGAGGGAGAGGAGGCGCTCGGGTTGGGCGTCGTTCAGCTCCACGGCCGCCGAGAGAACTGCAGGGTCGTAGCCCTGCTCCCGCGCCGCGGCGATGATAGCGTCCGTGTCTTTGGGGAAGCAACTGCCGCCCCACCCGACGCCGCTCCGGAGGAACTGCTCGCCGATTCGGTCGTCGAGTCCGATAGCGTCGGCGACCTCGTAGGCGTCGACACCGAACTCTTTGCAGATGTTTCCGATATCGTTGATGAGGCTGACTTTGGTTGCCAGGAACGTGTTGTTGGCGTACTTTATCATCTCGGCCTCGGCGATACCGGTCTCGACGACCGGCACGTCGCCGTCAGCGGCTTCGCGTAGCGGCGCGTAGAGCTCATAGAGAAGGTCTGTTGCGCGGTCGTCGTCCGTTCCGAAGACGAGTTTGTCAGGGTTCAGGAAGTCCGCGACGGCCGTCCCCTCACGCTGGAACTCGGGATTGGATGCGACGAGGAAGTCCGTCCCGCGTTCGAGACCGGCGTCGGCGATACGGGGAGCGAGTCGATCTTTGGTCGTGTTCGGGACGACAGTCGACTTCGTGACGACGAGATGCGGGTCGTCGGCCGAGCGTTCGGCGCCAGCCAGCGCCTCGCCAACGGATGCTGCACCGGCTTCCATGAACTGGAGGTCGATACTCCCGTCGTCGTTCGAGGGCGTCGGGAGCGCTAGCATCGTCAACTCAGTGTCGCGTATGTCCTCGTAGTCGGTGCTTGCCCGGAGTCGCCCACCACCGTGTTCGGCCACAAGGTCGTCGAGCCCGGGTTCGTGTATCGGCGACTCGCCGTCATTTACCGCGTTGACGATGTCTTTGTCGATGTCTATCGTTACGACCTCGTGTCCGAGATCAGCGAGACACGCCGCAACCGTCGTCCCGACGTATCCGCTCCCGACAATACTGACGTTCATCGAGCACCACTAGCTGAGGGGCGGATATTATAATTCGGATATTATAATTCGGCAAGAGTTTTATCGGACGGCCAACGAGTTGGGAGACATGAAAGCTGTCGTACTCGCCGCTGGCGAGGGGACCCGTCTCCGCCCGCTGACCGAAGACAAGCCAAAGGGAATGGTAGAGGTCGCTGGGAAACCGATTCTGACCCACTGTTTCGAGCAACTGATCGAGCTAGGCGCTGACGAACTGCTGGTAGTTGTCGGCTACAAGAAGCAGGCAATCATTAATCACTTTGAGGACGAGTTCGAGGGGGTCCCAATCACCTACACCCACCAGCGCGAGCAGAACGGCCTCGCCCACGCGCTTCTGACCGTTGAGGAGCACGTCGGCGACGACTTCATGTTGATGCTCGGCGACAACATCTTCGAAGCGAACCTCCAAGACGTTGTCAACCGTCAGGCGGAGGAACGTGCTGACGCCGCCTTCCTCGTCGAGGAAGTGCCCTGGGAAGAGGCCGGGCGCTACGGCGTCTGTGACACTAATAAGTACGGCGAGATCACCGAAGTCGTCGAGAAACCGGAAGAGCCGCCGTCGAACCTTGTGATGACCGGGTTCTACACGTTCACACCGGCTATCTTCCACGCCTGCCATCTGGTGCAGCCCTCCAATCGCGGCGAGTACGAGATTAGCGATGCGATTGACCTCCTGTTGCACTCTGGCCGAACGATCGACGCGATCCGCATGGACGGCTGGCGGAACGATATCGGGTATCCTGAGGACCGCGATCAGGCCGAGAAACGGCTACAGGGCGAGATTGACCCGGAGATGGCCGCCGAAAACATCGCTGCAAGCGAGTAAGCGACGAAATCGGGTCATCCCGCCAGTAACCAGTGTGACAACGCGGTCAGGTATGTCGTGCAGTTGCACGGGGTTTCAATCGAAAGGCTGTATTACCACCGTGAGGCCGTTTCCACCGGACAGCGTCAAGCGGAGCCGGCATAACGAGCGCTGGACCGGGGTTGCGAGAGCCAACGCGAGTGTACTGGGACAATCGCTGTGGGGACGGCGGCTCACGAACACCGCTCGTGTCGCACCCGCTCTCAGTGACACGACGACCATTCAAGACAATCTGGCTGTGTATCTCCACACGGACGCTTCAGTATTTGAGTCCCGGGACGCAGGACTTATCCCGGAACTCGGCAATCACACTGATAATGGATAGTGGTTGGCGGTACCGGGTCGCAAGTGTAGCCGGCGTTGTCGTGCTGACAGCGGTCGCCGTTGCACTTGTTAACAACGCTACCATCCAGTCGATAGCGACAACCATCCCGATACTCAGTCGACTGCCGACCGACCCCCCAACGGGGCCAGAGTTCACGATCGAAGTCTTGGTCACAATCGCAGTCGTCGTCAGTGTGTTCCTCCCGCTGTATAAGCCCCGTCCGCGAAGGATTCTCGACGCTATAGCGCTGGCCCAGAAGCGGGTGCTCGTGGCGGCTCTCGTCTTGGCGACAATTGGCTACTTCGACTATTCGTACAAGCTTCCGCGTTTGACTGTCGTGTTAGTGACCCCCCTGTTACTGGTCGCACTGCCCGCGTGGTTTGTGTGGATTCGGAAGCGGCCGTCGGCAAACGGCGAGCGGACCATCGTCGTCGGCGACGACCTCCGTGTGATAGAGGAAGTGGCAAGCGAGGTCGACGGAACGCTCTTGGGCTATCTCTGTCCGACAAGCGTGATCACGACAGTCGAACGGACCGGAGCCATCGCTGACGGCGGAACTAACGGGAGCGGGTTGGAACGGTTGGGTGGTCTCTCACGAATCGAGGATGTACTCGTCGAGTATGATATCGATACGGTCGTGCTGGCGTTTGAACACGCCGACAGGGCCGAGTTCTTCGGCGCTCTCGACGCCTGTTACGAGTACGGTGTCGACGCGAAAGTCCATCGGAACCATGCAGACTCTGTGCTGACCGCCAGCGGTGGAGTCGGAACTCTAGTCGACGTAGAGATCGAGCCCTGGGACATACAGGATTACATTCTCAAGCGCGCGTTCGATATCGCGTTTGCGTCGGCCGGGCTGGTCGTGCTATCGCCCGTGATTCTCGGAATTGTAGTAGCAATAAAGATGGACGACGGTGGCTCGATACTGTACCGGCAAGACCGAACAGCGGTGTTCGGCGAAACGTTCTCCATCTACAAGTTCCGGTCGATGATCGAGAACGCGGAGGACGAAACCGGCGTGAAGATCAGTGACGAGGATGCGGGTGGAGTCGACCCACGCGTGACGTCGGTCGGTCGAGTACTCCGACAGACGCACTTGGACGAGATTCCACAGCTCTGGTCGATACTGCGGGGTGATATGAGCGTCGTCGGGCCACGGCCCGAACGACCGGAGCTGGACTCGGATATCCGGACCGGTGTCGTCGACTGGCAGAAGCGATGGTTCGTCAAACCGGGCCTGACCGGACCGGCCCAGGTCAATCATGTGACTGGAAAGGAGCCGGGCGAAAAACTGCGATACGACCTCGAATACGTCCGTGACCAGTCGTTCAGCTACGATATGAAACTTGTTTCGAGGCAGGTCTGGAGCGTCATTATTGATATCATAATGGCGTACAGAAGGTCATAATGTCTGTTACTTATTGTTCGATCTAGCGTCTGGGTTCCCAACCACAATACACCGTTTCTGGGCCTCTGTCAACGGTGAAGAAAGTACAGAACAGGGCAAAGAGGTTCCGCAGGTCACGATTGAGCCGGCGGATATTGTCATGGACCGACGCGAGGCGAACAGTCTCAGCCCATTTCTCACTGTTCGTGGTACCGCCACACCCCTGCGTGGTCTAGCGAAGTTCCGTCGCGCCTTGGTGGCGAAGTGTGTAGAGACCCGCCTGAGTGCAATAATAGCTGAGCTGGCGGCACAGCTTCTCAAACTGCTGAGACGACCCAACACAGCACGAGTAGCCCAGCTACGCCCGGCTCACTCGACCGTCACGCTTTTTGCCAGATTCCGTGGCTTGTCGATGTTCCGCCCCAGCAGCGCAGCCGTGTGGTACGACACCAACTGTAGATGCGTGTTCGCAAGCACTGCAGCGGCCCGCGGATGGGTCTCTGGAATCTGGAGCACGTGGTCGGCGTATCGTTCAACGTCGCTCTGTCCGTCCGTAATCGCGACTACCGGTGCATCCCGCGCCTCGACTTCTTTGACGTTCCCAATCGTCTTGCGGGCGCGCTCGTCGTCGCCAGTTACGATAGCGAACACCGGCGTGTTCTCGGTCACCAGCGCCAGCGGGCCGTGTTTCAGCTCACCCGCAGCGAAGCCCTCAGCGTGCTTGTAGGTGATCTCCTTCATTTTCAGTGCGCCTTCGAGTGCGACGGGATTCTGGTACCCACGGCCGATGAAGAAGTAGGCGCTGGCGTCCTGGTACAGTTCAGCGACCTCCTGAGCGGCGGATTCATCGAGCACCTCTTGAACGTGACCGGGGAGGTCACGGAGCGCGCTGATGACCTGGCGAGCGTCACCGGTCGTCGACGTGCCGAGGGCAAGCAGGTTCAGCGCGGCGAGCTGGGAGGCGAAGGTCTTGGTTGCGGCGACGCCGATTTCCGGCCCGGCGCGGATGTACAGCGCATGGTCGCACTCGCGGGCCGCAGTGGAGCCGACGACGTTGGTCACGGCTAGCGTGCGCGCGCCGCGGCGGCGGGCCGCCCGAAGTGCCGAAAGGGTGTCGGCGGTTTCCCCGCTCTGTGTGACGCCGACGACGAGTGCGTCACCAACAGGTGGGGTCGCAGTTGCGTATTCGCTGGCGAGGAACGCCTGGGCGGGGATGCCCGCTTCGCGGAACAGTTGTGCGCCGTGCAGGGCGGCGTGATACGAGGTCCCGCAGGCGACGAACTGGACGCCGGTCGGGGAGAAATCACCGAGGTCGCCGATGTCGACCGTGCCGGCGAGTTCGTCGACACGGCCCCGTAAGCACTGCCGGAGCGCACGGGGCTGTTCGTGGATCTCCTTGAGCATGAAATGGTCATAGCCGCTTTTCCCGGTCTCTTCGGGGTCCCACTGGACAGTGTCGATGTCTTTCTCGACAACATTACCGTCGGTGTCGGTGACGGTCCAGCCGGTACCGTTGAGGCGGGCGAACTCCCCGTCAGCGAGGTAGATGACCTTGTCGGTGAAGTCCCGGAAGGCGGGCACGTCACTGGCCAGATATGTTGCGTCGTCGTCGATACCTAACACGAGTGGCGAGTCGTTTCGCGCGGCGAATACCGAGTCACAGCCGGCGATGACGACGGCGACGGCGTAACTGCCTTCGAGTCGACTGACCGTCTCTCTGACGGCGTCTTCGGGGTTGGCCCCCGCATCCAGCGCGTCCTCAATCAGATGTGGGACGACCTCCGTATCGGTGTCAGACGTGAAGGTGTGGCCGGCGCTGACGAGTTCGTCCCGCAGCGACTGGTAGTTCTCGATGATCCCGTTGTGGACGACTGCGACATCGCCGGTGCAATCCTGATGCGGGTGGGCGTTTTCGTCGGTCGGCGGCCCGTGCGTGCTCCAGCGGGTGTGGCCGATACCGACCGACCCCGAGAGCATTCGATCAGATAGCGCCTCGCGGAGATCGGCGATTTTACCGGAGTGTTTGCACAGGTCGATGTGGTCGTTGGCCAGCGCGACACCAGCGGAGTCGTAACCGCGATACTCCAGTTTCGACAGGCCGTGAACGAGCGTCTCGAGCGTCTCGTCACCGCGACCGACACAGCCGATGATTCCGCACATCAGCGGACCACCTCCGCGCCTTCGCGGACGGTCCCATCGACTGTCACGCCGGTCGCGAGGCTGGCGTTCGGCCCCACAAGCGACCCGGGGACGAAGCTCACGTCGCCCAGTGCTTCGGCGCGGTCGGCGATGACGGCCCCGAGGCGCTGGTCCTCGAACACCTCTGTGCCGACCTGGACATCGGCCGGGCCGCCGGGGACAACCGTGTTGACGCCGAGATTCACGTCCTGCCCAGTGACGGTGTCGACGAGGGTCGAGCTCGGGTCCACGCGCGTGTCTGCGTCGAGAACGGTGTGCTGGACGACGCTGTTGGCCCCGATGGTGACGTTGCGTCCGAGCGCGACATTCGGACCGATGACAGCGTCCGGCCCGATCTCACAGTCTGGGCCAATGACGGCCGGTGACTGGAGCGTCGCTTCGTCGTGGACGCGTGCGGAGTTGTCGACCCAGACCTGCTCGTCGCGGGCTGATTCAACGACCCGACCCCGGGCCAGCACCTCACGGGCGACAGTCAACAGGTCCCACGGATAGGTCGCGTCGACCCACATCCCGTCGACCTCGACCGCTCGAACACGGTCAGATTCCAGCAGGAGTTCGATTGTGTCGGTCAGCGCCAGCTCACCGGCGTGGCGCGTCGTTTCGTCAATCGCTTCGAAGATGTCACCGTCGAAGGCGTACACGCCGCCGTTTATCAGCCTGAACTCGTCGTGTTGTGGCTTCTCGACGATGTCGACGATATCACCGTCCTGTACCTCGACAGCACCGTATCGACTGGTGTCCTGCCGTTCAACAACAGCGATGCTCGTGTGTTCAGTCTCTGCGTAGGAGGCCTCTACCGCCTCGATAGTGGCGGCGTCGACGAGACGGTCACCGTTCATCACCAGAACCGGGCCGTCGACAACGCTTCGTGCCTGGAGGAGTGCGTGCCCGCTTCCGAGCTGTTTCGTCTGGCTCACGTAGGAAATCGGAACACCACGGTACGTCGGACCGAAGTGGTCCTGAACGCGGTCGCGCTTGTAGCCGACGACGACGACCAGTTTCTCGATGCCTGCCTCGACTAGCGCATCGAAGACGTGTTCGAGAATCGGACGATTTGCGGCCGGCAGCATTGGTTTTGGCCGGTTTCGCGTCAACGGCCGCAGGCGAGTCCCCTCACCCGCAGCGAGGACCACAGCCGTGTCGATGTGCATACCTGTTTCAGACGGAGGAGGGGCTTCAATATGGCGGCCTTACCGAGATTGGTCGGTGTCTACTCGCCACGTATGTCCAGATTGTGGTGTGAAAATCAAACGTATCAGGCGGCCTCGACATCCGGTATCAGCGCCTCCCAGTCCGGAACCGCAGACTACTGTTCGCCCATCCGCTCGCCGGCGACCCGACGCCCCTTCGTCGTCAGGTTCACTTCGGTTCGTTCCCGGAGCACACTGATGACATCGAGTTCGATCAACCGGTCGAAGATGGCCTCGGTTTTCTCGACATCGATGCCGACGAAGTTGGGGATATCAAAGGGTGAGACGCCGGAGTGCAGTGCCATGATGACCCGTTTCTCCGTCGAGCTCAGGTCCAGATCAGCTTGGTTCTGTTCGGCGCTCTCTTCGAGCATTGTCCGGAGGACAGTAGCGTGAAACTCCTCGCCCGCGAGGTGTGTTTCGACGCTGATGTCGTCCTCGCTGTGCTCGACCTGAATAACCGTCCGCTCCTCACCGCTGACCTGCTTCTCTTCGACGGCGAGATCGCCGATATCGGCACGGTCGATGACCACGGCTTGACCGTCAGCCATCGCGAGTTTCAGCGCCTCGTCCGTCACTTTGAGCCGGCCTTTCGTCCACTCGGCGGACTGGACGACGCCGCCTTTCAGTGCCGGGTGTTGGACCAGCACGATTGCGCCGTCGAGACTCGCCCGGTAGAAATCGGTCTCGAACGCCTCGTGGTCCGATGCCGACACGAGGATGACATCCTCGCCGACGTAGAGTGCGATGTAATCGGAGACACCGGCGCTCTGCTGGTTCACGTCGAATCGGTCGGCGATACGGTCGATGTCAGTCAGTGAAATCTGTCGCTTATCGTCGCCCAGCAGGGCGACCCGTTCGGTGGTGAGGACGATGCGACAGTTTCGCCACTCGGCGTCGGTGAGGCGCTGGCCCTGTGAGACCGCCTGCAGGAACTGTCCCTTCGTATCGGCGATCTTTTTTTCCGTGTCGCTCATACCCTGTACCGGCCTCTCGTACCTTCGTTGTCCGCAGGACTCAATATAAGTTCCGTCGTCAGTGTCGAAACTGAGAACGGCCGGCTGCACTGGTAGGTCGCTCACGGCCGAATTGTGCACAATTAGATAGGATATTTTTTGCGTGCGGCGATGTACTGTCAACTGATGACACGGGGCGACGAACCGGATCGGGGCCAGTCCCAGACGGGGCGAGAGACAGTCGAACCACCGGACTGGTTCGTCGAACAGGCGAACGTGACGGATCCAGCTGTCTACGACCGCTTCGAACGGGAGTGGCCCGATTGCTGGCGCGAGGCCGCTGAGTTGCTCGACTGGGAGACGCCGTTCAAGACGGTACTCCGTGGAACGGACGGCCCGCCGTTCGAGTGGTTCCCCGGGGGGCGATTAAACGCCGCCTACAACTGCATCGACCGGCATCTCCCCGAGCGGAAGAACCAACTCGCACTGGTCTGGGAAGGCCACCTCGGCGAGTCCCGCACCTACACCTACCTCGAACTGTACCGGGAAGTCAACGCCTTCGCCGCAGCACTGCGCGACCACGGCGTCAGCCCGGACGACGTGGTGACGCTGTACCTGCCGATGGTGCCCGAACTCCCGGTCGCGATGCTGGCCTGTGCACGCCTCGGCGTGCCACACAACGTCGTCTTCGCTGGGTTCTCCGCGGACGCACTGGCGACGCGGATGGAACGGGCCGAGTCGAAGTATCTTATCACCTGCGACGGCTACTACCGCCGCGGTAGCGCCGTCGCACAAAAGAACAAGGCCGATAACGCGCGCATCGCCGTCGACCACGACGTGTCGGTCGTCGTGCTTGACCGACTGGGCCGTGACGTACATCTAGGCGAGGACTACGACGACTACCACGACCTGCTGTCGGCACACGAGGGGGCCGAAGTCGAGCCCGTCTCGCGGGCGGCGGACGACCCGCTCTTTCGTATCTACACGTCAGGGACGACCGGCCAGCCGAAAGCCGTCACGCACACGACCGGCGGATATCTCGCACACGTCGCCTGGACCGCCCGGTCGGTGCTTGACATCAAGCCCGAGGATACCTACTGGTGTTCGGCCGACATCGGCTGGATTACCGGCCACTCCTACATCGTCTATGGGCCACTCGCACTCGGGACGACAACAGTACTATACAACGGCACAGCGGACCACCCCAAGAAAGACCAGCTGTGGGAGCTTATCGAAAAGTACGCCGTCGACGTGTTCTACACCGCACCGACAGCTGTTCGGGCGTTCATGAAGTGGGGTGCGGAGTACCCCAACAAACACGACCTCTCCAGCTTGCGGCTGCTAGGCACCGTCGGCGAACCGATGGACGCGAGCGCCTGGGAGTGGTATCGCGAACACATCGGCGGCGGCGAGTGCCCGATCGTCGACACCTGGTGGCAGACCGAGACCGGCGCAGTGCTCGTATCGACGCTGCCCGGCGTCGACGAGATGAAGCCCGGGGCCGCGGGAACGCCGCTGCCGGGAATCGAAGCGTCCGTCGTCGACCGTTCAGGTGCGGCAGCCGAGCCTAATTCGGCCGGCGAGCTCGTCGTGACGCGCCCCTGGCCGGGGATGCCCCGCGCGTTACTCGACGGAACGGACTGGGGCAGCGTCCCGGAAAGCGCAGAGCAGTGGCGGTACTACCCCGAAGACAGCGTCTCGGTCGACGACGACGGGTACATCACCTTCCTCGGTCGGATCGACGACGCGATCAACGTCGCCGGCCGGCGGTTCAGCACCAAGGAACTGGAGTCGACGGTCGCCGGCGTCACCGGCGTCGCCGAAGCCGCCGTGGTCGGTGCCGACGACGAGACGACTGGAACAGCGGTGTACGCGTTCGCCTCCCCGGAGGACGGCTACACCGAGAGCGAACTCCGAGCAGCTATCGAAGACGCTATCGTCAACGCTATCGGCGGTATCGCCCGCCCCAAGAAAATCGTGTTCACGCCCGACCTCCCGAAGACACGTTCAGGCAAAGTTATGCGCCGCCTGCTGACGGCGGTGGCGAACGACGAGGAACTGGGCGACACCAGCGCGCTGCGCAACCCCGAAATTCTCGGTGAAATCCAGTCGACGACGAGACGGAAGTAGCTGACTTCGTCTTTCTCGATTTTTCCGAAATAGTTCAGTGCCAGCGGCATCGTTGATAGCTGTTTTGTTGCGCTTATCCCGTCCGTGTCCACGCTCTGGCCACAACACTTATTTCGATATTATATGAATATCCGAAACAAATGGACGGCGAAGCTGACCGCATCGGCGAGCAAGGGTACGAACAGCTCCGGCGCGCAGCAGAGACACACCGGTCCGACCTCGTACTCCGGCTCGGCGCGGAGGTCGGGCTCCGTCCGACAGAGATGACCGCCGTACGGCTGGCCGACATCACCGAGTTCGAGGGACATCACCTGCTTGCTGTTCGGGAGAACGGTGAAGTCGTCCGCGAGACGCACCTCCCGGATTCGGTCGAACACGACATACGGAAGTACGCGAATGCAGCCGGGATAGAGGACGATGAGCAGCTGTTTTCCGTCTCCGCGCGTCGGCTCCAGATGCTGGTCAGCGAGATAGCCGACCGAGCCGCCGAGACGACACCGCACTTGCAGGACGTTTCCTCGCGTGACCTCCGGTGGCGGTTCGCGGCGAGCCTGCTCGACGACGGTGTCTCGCCGGACGTGGTCTGTGCACTCGGCGGCTGGGACCGACTCGACCGACTGGACCCGTTGCTTGACGAGCCGGACCGGGAAACTATCATCGCGGCCATCGACGAATCTGGCGGGCAGGCGGCCGCAAGCGAGTCGCAACGAGCCATCAGCTGGATTACGGCAGTCAGCGAGGCGCTTGCGGCAGCCGCAACCGGTGAAGGGATTGCGACAACAGTCTGTGACCACCTGACAGAAGCAGCGGGCTTCGAGTTCGCCTGGCTCGCTGAACGGACCGGTGACGGGCTGACACCGCGCACGACAGCAGAAATCTCGGAGGCTGCTGTTGATCGCCAGATACAGGAGCACATCGAGTCGGTCACTGCTCCGCTCGGCGTGGGCGACGTTCGGGTCGTCGACGACAGTGCTGGACCAGTCGCGCTGGTTCCACTCGTCAGGGAAAACACGGTCTCCGGTGTCGTCGGAGTCGCAGCGGATGAGGGTCTCACTGACACCGAACGCGCTGTGCTGTCTGCGCTCGGGGTGCAGGTCGGCCACGCACAGGTTGCCGCCGAACGCAAGCGCCTCCTGCTTGCCGACACGGTGACCGAATTGGAGTTCCACTGTGGGGACGAGCGAGCTTTTACCGCCGGAGCGTCCGAGGCGTTGCGGTGTACGGTCGAACTGTCCGGCGTCGTTCCCGTGGCGGGCCAGTCGCTGCTGTACTACCTGATGGTCGACGGTACCTCGGCCGACGCGATACTCTCGTATGCGGACGACGACGACGGCGTTGCCGACGCCAGACTCCTTGAAGAGCACAGCGACGGCGTACTACTGGAGGTTGTGGTCACCGACACGCCGGCGCTCCAACTGGTCGAAAGCGGTGGCCGCATTCGCTCTGTGACGGCCACCGACGGTGTCGCGACTATCGCAGTCGAGCTTCCCAGCGAGGCCGACATTAGACCAACAGTCAACGCCGTCACCGACGCTTATCCGGAGACATCGCTGGCGGCGAAGCGAGAGACAGAACGGCCGGCCGAAACGAACACCGGGTTCCGCGACCGGCTGAGCGGCACTCTTTCAGACCGGCAAGAGACCGTCCTGCAGGCGGCCTACCACAGCGGCTACTTCGAGTGGCCCCGCGGGTCGACTGCCGAGGAGCTAGCGGACTCGCTGGATATCTCGTCGCCGACGCTGCACAATCACCTCAGAAAGGCCCAGCAGAAGGTCCTGACCGCGTTTTTCGACGACCGGCCGACCGAGCCGCGACAGCCAGTAGACAACTGAAACCCTGTTTCATGTTATCGTAGTTAGACCCCCTGTTTATATGGCCGCTGTGAAATATCGATGATAGACCATGTCAGATGAAGATGTCCAACTCGAAGCACGGCTCGAAGAGCAGGAGGTTTTCGAGCCCCCGGAGTCGTTCGTCGAGCAGGCGAACATCACGGACGAGGGTATCTACGAGGAGTTCGAGGAGAACTGGCCGGAGTGCTGGGAGGGCGCTGCCGACCTTCTCGACTGGGAGGCGGAGTACGATCAGGTACTCGACGACTCGAACCCGCCGTTCTACGAGTGGTTCACCGACGGCACACTGAACGCGTCGGCGAACTGCCTTGACCGCCATCTGGAGGAGCGCGGCGACGAGGCCGCAATCGAGTGGGTCGGTGAGCCGGTCGAAGAAGACAACATCACCTACACCTACGAGGAACTCCATCAGAAGGTCAACGAGTTCGCGGCCGGCCTCCGAGAGATGGGCGTCGGCGAGGACGACGTCGTGACGATGTACATGCCGATGATTCCGCAGTTGCCGATTGCCATGCTGGCCTGCGCTCGCATCGGTGCACCCCACTCCGTCGTGTTCGCCGGCTTCTCCGCGGACGCGCTCGCGACGCGGATGAACTCCGCCGATTCGGAGTATCTCGTCACCTGCGACGGCTACTACCGCCGCGGTGACCCGCTCGACCACCTCGACAAGGCCAACGAGGGCCTGAGCGGCGTCGACCACGAGGTCGAACGCGCCATCGTCGCCGAGCGGCTGATGGACGGCGACGGCTTCGACCACGACTACGCCGACAATCAGGTCGCCTTCGAAGACGTTATCGCCGACAACGAGGGCGAAACGGTCGAACCGGTCGACCGCGACGCCGAGGACATGCTGTTTCTCATGTACACCTCCGGGACAACCGGGAAGCCCAAAGGTGTCAAACACTCCACGGGCGGCTACCTCGCGTGGGCGGCTTGGACCTCGCAGGCGGTACTCGACATCAAGCCCGAGGACACGTACTTCTGCTCGGCCGACATCGGCTGGATTACCGGGCACTCCTACATCGTCTACGGCCCGCTCGCGCTCGGGACGACGACGATGATGTACGAGGGGACGCCGGACTACCCGGACAAGGACCGCCTCTGGGACATTGTCGAGGAGTACGAAGCCGACCAGCTGTACACCGCACCGACGGCCATCCGCGCGTTCATGAAGTGGGGCAAGGAGTACCCCGAACAGCACGACCTCTCCAGCCTGCGCCTGCTGGGCACGGTCGGCGAGCCCATCAACCCCCGCGCTTGGAAGTGGTACTACAAGCATATCGGGGGCGAAGAGTGTCCCGTCGTCGACACCTGGTGGCAGACCGAGACCGGCGGCATGATGATAACGACGCTGCCGGGCGTCAAGGACATGAAACCCGGGTCGGCCGGCCCACCGCTGCCGGGCAACGACGTGCGCATCGTCGACACCGAGGGTGAGGAGGTCGAACCCGGCCGCGCCGGCTACCTCACCGTCGACAAGCCGTGGCCCGGGATGCTCCGGACGCTGTACAAGAACGACGAGCGGTTCATCAACGAGTACTGGGCCGAGTACTCAGACACCGACAGCGACGACTCCGACGACTGGGTGTACTTCCCCGAGGACGGGGCGAAAATCGACGACGACGGGTACATCACCGTGCTGGGACGGGTCGACGACGTGATCAATGTCTCCGGGCACCGGCTCGGGACGATGGAGATCGAGAGTGCCATCGTCGGCGTCGAGGGCGTCGCCGAAGCCGCTGTCGTCGGTGGCGACCACGATATCAAAGGCGAAGCGGTGTACGCCTACGTCATCACCGAGGACGGCTACGAGGAAGACGAGGCACTCCGCAGTGCGATCATCGACGGCGTCGAGGACGCTATCGGCCCAATCGCGCGGCCAGAAGCGGTTATCTTCACGCCTGAACTACCGAAGACCCGCTCCGGGAAGATCATGCGCCGCCTGCTGGAAGACATCGCGAACGGCGAGGAACTGGGCGATACGAGTACGCTGCGGAACCCTGATGTCGTCAGTGATATCGAGACCAAGGTTCAGGGAGACTGAGCCGTAGCGGCGAACAGCACCACGAATTTTCAAGCGTTCAAACCCATGTCAAGAGATACACCTGCGGACCGAGAAGAGTCAACTATCCAACCAGACGGCGGCACGGAGGCCGCCCACGAAGACATCGACTACCTCGACAGGGAGGTGAACCTGTTACGTCCGAGCACGCCGTTCATGCGCGACCACCTGAAGATCATCTGGAGCAGTTTCGTGCTCTGGGCGCTTGTCGTGTTCGGCCCGGTGACGATGACCGCGATCGCGCCGGAGATGATGACCGTGCAGACGCCCCTGTTCGGCTTCCCGCTGCACTACTTCCTCGTCTCGTTCGGTGCGCCGACGGGTGCGCTCATCCTTGCGGTGGTGTACACCCGCTACCGGGACCGGCTCGACCGGAAGTACGGCATCGACTCCAATTCCGTCGAAAGCACGGCTTCCGAGGCCGGCGAGGCAGCGGCTACTGACGGGGGTGTCGAACAGTGACAGTCCCGTTACAGGCGGAGGCGCTGGACATCTCGTTCAAACTCGTCCCGGCGATCATCGTCTTCCTGATGATGGCGTCGTTCCTCGTCATCGGCTACGTGTTCAAGGTGGCCGACACCGAGGGAATGTGGGTCGCGGGCCGCGGCATCGGCAACATCGAGAACGGGATGGCCATCGGCGCGAACTGGATGTCCGCCGCCTCGTACCTCGGACTGGCCGGGCTTGTGGCGCTCTCGGGCTTTTACGGCCTGGCGTTCATCGTCGGCTGGACGACCGGTTACTTCGTCCTGCTCATCTTCCTGGCCGCGCAGATGCGCCGATTCGGGAAGTACACCGCGCCGGACTTCGTCGGCGACCGGTTCAATTCGCCGACCGCCCGCGCGCTGGCCGCGTTCACCACGCTGCTCATCGCGTACGTCTACTCCGTCGGCCAGGCCCGCGGCATGGGGCTGGTCGGTCAGTACGTCTTCGGGCTCGACATCATCCCCATGATCGTCGTGATGATGGCGATCACCGTCGGCTACCTTGCGCTCTCGGGAATGCTGGGCGCGACCAAGAACATGGCCGTCCAGTACACGATCCTCATCGTCGCGTTCCTCGCGGGCGTGTACGTCGTCGGCTTCTCGCAGGGGTACTCGACGATACTTCCGCAGGTCGAGTACGGCGCACTGATTGCCGACCTCGGCCGCGAGTTCTCCGCGCCGTTCGTGAACCAGCCGTTCTACCTCTGGATCGCGACGGCGTTCTCGCTCATCGTCGGGACCTGCGGCCTCCCGCACGTCCTCGTCCGGTTTTACACGGTCAGGAGTGAGCGCGTCGCTCGCTGGTCCTGTGTGTGGGGGCTGTTCTTCATCCTCCTGCTGTACTGGGCGTCGCCCGCGATGGCGGCCTTCGGCGTCGACCTCTTCGAAGCGACGACCGATGCGAGCGCCTACGCCGCCGAAGGCGGTATGTCCGGCGCTGAAGGTGACGTGATCGTCGTCCTCGCCGCGCAGTTTGCGAACCTCCCGACGTGGTTCGTCGGCCTCGTCGCGGCCGGTGCGATGGCCGCCGCAATCGCGACCACTGCCGGGCTGTTCATCACGGCCTCCTCAGCGGTCGCACACGACATCTACACAGAGCTGATCAACCCCGACGCGACCCAGCGCCAGCAGGTGCTCATCGGTCGCGGGACGATCATCGGCATGGGCGCGCTGGTGACGGTGACCGCGTTCAACCCACCGGCGCTCATCGGTGAACTGGTCGCCTACGCGTTCTCGCTGGCCGGCGTCGTCCTGTTCCCGATGTTCTTCCTCGGCCTCTGGTGGGAGAACACCAACCGCCAGGGCGCGCTGGCCGGGATGGTCCTCGGCTTGCTCATCTGGATTACCTCGATTATCAACAGCGTCCTGCCGAGCTACATCGGCGCGCTCGACACGATTGCTGGCGAGGGTGGGGCACTCGTCCCGATATACGCCCAGTATGTCCCGCCCATCGGCGCTGCGCTGATCGGGACGCCGGTCGTGTTCATCGTCACCATCGCCGTCTCGCTGGCGACGCCTGAGCCGCCCTTGGAGACGAAGAAAATGGTGCGACAGTGTCACAGCCCCGAGCCGATGGGGCAACAGGAGACCGCCGCAGACGTTGTCGGCGACAGCACTAACGGCGGTACCCCCGCAGACGACTAAACCAATGTACGACAATATCCTCGTTCCGACCGACGGCAGCGAAACCGCCGAAAACGCGGTCGACCAGGCAGTCGACATCGCCTCGAAGTACGGCGCGACGGTCCACGCGCTGTACGTCGTCGACGTTGACGCCACCAGCTACTCGCTGGGCACAGAGCAAGTCGACCGCATCCGTCAGGGTCACCTCGACGAGATGACCGAGGTGAAGGCAGACGCAGACGAAGCTACCGGCTACGTCCGCGACCGCGCCGCCGAACACGGCGTTGAAGTGAAAGAGCACATCACCGCCGGCGAACCGGCGCGTGCCATCCGAAAGTTCGTCGAGGACAACGACATCGATCTCGTGGTAATGGGCTCCCACGGGCGCTCGGGCCTCAAGCGTGTCATTCTCGGGAGTGTCACGGAGAAGGTACTGCGCCGAACGCGGCTGCCGGTGCTGGTCGTCGACGTTCACGGTGACACGGATATCGAGGCGTGACTAGCATGGGCCAGAACCGACTACGACCGCCACGGACGACGCGAGGCCGCCGATGAGCGTCGTCGACACCCTTCGCGACCACGTGCGCGACCACAAGCAGGGGATGTTCGTCGACCTCGTGTTCGCCATCGCCTGGGTGACCGCCGTGAGCGTCATCTTCGACCTGCTGTCGGCTCCCCAGTGGGCGTACTACCTGACGCTCGCCAGCGGCGTCGTCGCGTACTACGGCTTCTTCTGGTCGCTTGAGCTGGCGATGGAACAGCAGTAAGTCGCCCGCTTTCACGATGGCAACAGGGTCACGGAATCCCCTGAAAACTATACACACACGCACACAGACGGTTGCCGAGTCGCCGTTGCACCCGAACTATCCAAGCACCCTTCTATGCTCAAGCCTGGCGAATTTGGGCCCCGCCGGTACTAATAATACCATGTAGGTGCATTGACTTTTTCGATGGCAGCAGCCGCTGTGGAATCAGCAATGATATACGAAAGTTCAACAGGAGAGTACTACAGTGGTCTCGACATCTGGATGCACTTCGAGTCGGGGTACTGGGAACCACACGATTGGAGTCAAGCAACAGGGCAGGAATGGGTACGAACCGAGGCGGATGAAGTCCTCACCCTGACGCCGGTCCCGGAATCAGAGCTCCCGGACGGCGTATCGGTGACAGAGGCTGAGGATGTCGAGTACCTGCCCGAGTAACGGCGGCAAGACGGGAACAGCCGCGGGGCCGTCTGAACTGCCTGCGCTACAGCAAGACCCGCAGTCGAACCGGTACTGTGTCTCACACTGAGTGGGCCGTTCGGCGGTGTTGCTCTCCCGTTTGGCTCGGGACTGGTCCCCACTGATTTTTATCGGAAAAGTGTTTTGTAGCTCGTAGCGTCGCTCTACTGCTTGCGGGCCGCTGTCGCTCCCCGGTCGCTATCTGAGGGCCACTCACTACGTTCGCGCCCCTCGCTACTCACGGCGTCGCCGTTCGTTCCGTGGCGCGGAGCGCCACGCTACTTCTCACTCATCGCTTCACTCGCCATATTTCTCCCCTGCGCGTTCAACGCAACCTCGGTCCGCACCCTGACCTCGTCAACTGCACCGATATCGAGCAGTTTCTGATAGATTTCCTCGACCTCATCCGGCGTCGTTCCGACGAAATCAGACATCTCAAACGGTGACACGCCGGAGTAAAGCGCCATCAACACCTGACTCTCCATCTCCGAGAGTTCGTAATCGTCCTCGCGGTTTTCGATAACGCGGGTAAAGAGTGTCTTCAGCGCCCGCGTGTGGTGGTCCATCCCCGAGATGTGCGTTTCGACGCTTCTGTCCTGGTCATCAGTGTGTTCGACTTCGATGACCTCTCGTTCCTGGCCCATCACCCGACTGGTCCCGGTTTCGATGGTGCCGACGTCTTCGATCTCGAAAGACATGCGCTTGCCGCCGGGGAACTGGAGGCGGATGACGTCGTCGTCCAGTTGAAACCGTGCCTTGCTCCACTCGGCGTCCTCCTGAACGACGCCGCCGACGACCGCCTGCTGTCGCGCGAGGATGACCTCGCCCTGTAGCGTGGCGCGGACGTACTCTGTCTCGAAGTCGTCCAGATTCGGCGTATCGACCAGCAGAACATTGTTGCCAACCTCCAGTGCGGTCGCACCGCCGGTCCCACCGTCGGGCACGAGGTCATCGGGGTCCGGGGGCAGGGTGATGTTGGAGTGGGGAATCGGCTGCTTCGAGCCGTTCGTCGCCAGAATGAGTCGCTTGTTGGTGACGATGAGTCGACAGGAGCGCCACTTCGGGTCGGACACCTGGTCGCCATCGCGGACGACGTACTGGAAGTCCCCCGACGTGTCGACTAGCTTGCGTTCGTCACCACTCATGGCCGTTGCTACTATGAAATTGATGCCGGAAGATAAATAAGTTGTATCGTCCCCGAAACAGGTTCGTCGGCTGAACTGCTGTCCACTCGTGGACAGATTCCGTTTACACCCGGAAAATCGAGCGAAACTCGGCTGAACTCGGATGGAGTATCAACCCGTCCCTTTATACTGGGGTGGATGGTCGATTTATATGCGAGAATCACAGCGAACGCAGGCGACCTCTCGACGCGACTATCTGAAAGCCGCCGGCAGCCTCGCGGCAGCGAGCACTGTCGGCCTCGCCGGTTGTTCCGGCAGCGGAGCCGAAACCGGAACGCTCGCCACACAGGTGACCGACCAGCCGGGTGACATCGGCGATTTCGAATCGTGCATCGTCACGATGGCAGGCCTCTGGGTCAAACCGGCCTCGGAGGAAGACACAGCGACCGAGGAATCGACAACAGCGAGCACGAGCGACGCCCGTGAGTACCACGAGTTCGACGACCCTCAGGAGGCCGACCTCGTCCAGCTGCAGGACGGCAACACCTCGCTCGTCGACGAGACCGAACTCGAAGTGGACACCTATGAGTATCTCCAGCTAGATGTGACCGGTGTCGACGCGACGCTCGCTGAGGGTGGTGACGCGACAGTAGACACACCAGGCGAAGCGCCGCTACAGTTCACGGAAGAGTACGAAATCCGTGCGGACACCCGCACCGTGTTCACGGCCGATTTCACGCCGGTCAAGCGCGGCCAGACAGGCGAGTACATCCTGCAGCCGGTCGCCAGCGGCACCGAAGTCAAGTACGAGGAGTAAGCCGGCCTCTGGTCGCTACAGCGCGACGAGCAGTCCACCCACGACACCAAGACCGCCGAACACCGTACAGACCGCCCAGAACGGGACCTGCCGGACCAGTCGAACGAGCGCACCGACGGTGAGATAGCCGACGACAGCGCTCACGACGAGGGCGACGACGGCCGGCAGCGGGTCAATCGCCGGCACACCGTCGTCAACCAGAACCAGCGCGTTCGCGGCGAGCGCGGCCGGAATCGACAGGAGAAACGAGAGCCGAAGCGATGACTCGCCCTCGTGACCCCGGAGCAACAGCGCACTCACCGTCGTTCCGGACCGGGAGACACCGGGGAGGATGGCCAGCCCCTGCAACACCCCGACGAGGACGGCGTCGAGTCCGTCTGGAATCTCTCGCTCGCCCAGCGACAGCGCCGCGGCGAAGCGCTGGAGCAGGCCAGTGACGACGAGCAGGCCGCCGACCAGCGCCAGAAAGAGCCCGCCCTCTAGCTCCGAAACAGCCGCGTCGAGGGCCATGTACGCGGGAAGACCGGTGACGGCAGTCGCAGCCGTCGCGATGATGATAAAGGAGAGATCCGCCGTCTCGTCGGCAAACGGGCGGCGGGAGAGGTGCCGGATCGAACGGAGAATCGTTCGGACCTCGGTGCGGTAGTAGGCCGTCGCCGCGACGGCCGTCCCCGCGTGGAGAAACAGTGCGAGGCGGGTCGCAGCGGCGGGCGAAACGCCCGTGACCACCGTCGAGGCGAGTGCGACGCCGCCCTCGCTGGAGACCGGAATCCACTCCAGCACTCCCTGCAACAGGCCAAGCAGAATAGCGACGAGAATCGGGTTCATACCCACGGAGCGGACGCCGCGGGACAAAGGCCGTTCGGTTCGGCCCGTCGACGCTGGAGTATATATAGCACCGGTGTCCAAGCGGGGGTATGCAACTGGGAAGTGGGATGGTTGACCTGCTGTCGGGGCTGCCGGCCTGGCAGGGGTTTCTGGTACTCGTGGGCAGCGGGGTCGCGCTTGCGCTGGTCATCCGTGTCCTCGGTGATCGATTGCTCAGGCAGGTCACACCCCACACAGAGGGCGACATCGACGACATCGTCTTCCGTGGGATTCACACCGCCGTGTACGTCACGGTCGGTCTCGGCGGCGCGTACGCCGGCGCACAGATTTACGACATCCGGCCAGCCGTTGCTGTCTCACTAGAGGCTGGGACGCTTTCGCTCGTCGTCATCGTCTGGATGGTAACGCTGCTTCGCATCGGCCGCCAGGCGTCAAGCATTGCCACAGACTCGGCGTACATCGACCGACAGATGGTTCCCATCCTCCAGAACGTCTGGAGCGCGCTCGTCTCCGGCGGGGGCATCTTCCTCCTGCTGGTTCTGTGGGACATCGACGTGACGCCGCTGTTGGCTTCGGCGGGGATTATGGGTATCATCGTCGGGCTAGCGGCCCGGGACACGCTGGCAAACTTCTTCGGCTCGCTGTCCCTGTATCTGGATGGGACGTACGCGGTCGGCGATTTCGTTGTTCTGGAGACCGGCGAACGCGGCCGCGTCGAGGACATCTCCGTGCGCTCGACGGTCATCCGCACTCGTGACGACATTCTCGTCACGGTTCCGAACTCGAAGCTCAACAACGCCGCCATCGTCAACGAGTCCACGCCGAGACGAAAGCGCCGAATTCGCGTCCCTGTCGGCGTCGCCTACGGGACAGACATCGACCGGGTCGAAGAGATTCTCTTGGAACTGGCAGAGGCCGAAGACCTCGTGCAGGACCGCCCGAACCCGCGGGTCCGGTTCCGGGAGTTCGGCGACTCCGCGCTGAACTTCGAACTGCTGTGCTGGGTCAGCAACCCGGCCCTGACGGCCCGTGCGACCCACGAACTCAACAGCGCGATCTACAAGCGGTTCCAGGCCGAGGGCGTCGAAATCCCGTTCCCCCAGCGGTCCGTCTCTCTCTCGACCGAGGAGATTCCGGGCGAACTGTTCGACCGAGCGCCGCGGAAAGGTACAGACGAAGGCGGTGTGGCGGGCGAGTGAAGACGGACACGGTCGCAGGGCCGACTGACCCCCGGTTGACCGAGAGGTCGAAACGCAGTTACGGTGGCGACGCGTCGGCTCAGGCAATGAGCATACTTGAGGACGCCCGTGCGGCGCTTGCGACCGGGCCGCTGTGTGATTCCTGTCTCGGCCGACTCTTCGCCGACCGGAGTTTCGGGCTGGCCAACGCCGAACGCGGCCACGCCCTGCGGGTGACGGTTGCACTCGCAGACGACGACCCCTTCGAAGCGGGCGAGGACTGCTGGGTCTGTGAGGGCGAGTGTGACCGCTTCGACTGGTGGGCCGAACAGGCCGCAAGCGCCGTCCGCGGCTACGACTTTGACACCTACCAGGTCGGGACGAAGGTGCCGCCGCTACTCGAAGAGAACGACGAACTGCTCCGGGAGGACGTGGGTCTGGAACCCGACGCCGGTGAGGCACTCAAGACTGAACTCAACCGCGAGGTCGGCAAGCGCATCGGCGACCTGACCGGCGCAGAAGTCGAGTTCGGCCGCCCGGCGGTCCAGCTCACGCTCGACCTCGCCACGGACGAGGTGGAGACACACGTAAACTCGGCGTTCGTCTACGGTCGCTACCGCAAGCTCGAACGCGACATCCCCCAGACGAAGTGGCCTTGCAATGACTGCAACGGTACCGGACTGTGGCAGGGCGAGCCCTGCGACGGCTGTGACGGCAGCGGCTACCGCTACGACGAGAGCGTCGAACAACTGTCCGCGCCTGTCGCCCGCGAGGCGATGGACGGCGAAGAAGCAGTGTTCCACGGCGCGGGCCGCGAGGATGTCGACGCACGGATGCTCGACTCCGGTCGCCCGTTCGTCATCGAAGTGATGGAACCCCGCAAACGCGACGTGGCCGCCGACGAACTCGAAGCCGACATCAACGCCTTCGCCGACGGGAAAGTTGAGGTGACGGACCTCCAGCTGGCGACCCACAAGATGGTCGAACGCGTCAAGGAACTGGACGCCTCGAAGACCTACCGGATGGACGTGGAGTTCGGGGCACCGGTCGAGGCCGACGCTCTGCAGGACGCGCTGGCGGAACTGGACGGGGCGACCATCCAGCAGGAGACGCCCCAGCGGGTCACCCACCGACGGGCCGACATCACCCGGACGCGGACGGTGTACGACGCCGAGGGCGAACTGACCGACGACCGCCACGCCGAGCTCCGGATCCACGGCGAGGGCGGCCTGTACGTAAAAGAACTCGTCTCCAGCGACGAGGGCCGCACGGAGCCAAGCCTGGCTGGCCTGCTGGACACCGACGCCGTGGTGACGGCGCTCGACGTGATCGACGTGCAGGGCGAGGACGAACCGTTCGCAAAAGACGAGTATCTCAAGCAGTAACACGACTAGAGCCGTCCAACCGGAAGCTGTTTTGCAGTGCCGTCGACGTGCCAGCCATGCGATTTGGCGTTGACGAGGCCGGGAAAGGACCGGTCCTTGGGTCGATGTTCGCCGCCGCCGTCCGGGCCGAGCCGGCGGCTCTACCCGATGGTGTCGGCGACTCGAAGGACATCAAGCCACAGCGTCGCGAGCGACTGGCCGAGGAAATCCACGAGTCCGCAGACGCCGTCGGTGTCGCCGAGATACCGGTCGAACGCATCGACGACGACGAGACAGACATGAACACACTGACCGTCGAGGCACAGGCCGAGGCGCTATCGGCGGTGGCCCGAGACGGCCTGTCGGGTACGGTCGACGCCGGCGACACGGACGCAGAGCGGTTCGGCCGGCGGGTCGCTGGTGCCGTTGACGCTGAGGTGACCGTAACGGCGGAACACGGAGCCGACGAGACGGACCCGCTGGTCGGTGCGGCCTCGATCATCGCGAAGGAGGCCCGCGAGGCACACGTCGCGGAACTGGCCGAGGAATACGGCGATGTGGGATCGGGCTACCCCAGCGACCCGACGACGCGGTCGTTTCTCGCGGATTGCGTCGACCGCCACGGCGAGTTGCCAGCGTGTGCCCGGCGTTCGTGGTCAACGTGTGACGACGTGCTGGCGGCGGCAGAACAGGCGACGCTGGGCGACTTTTGAACGGGCGCAGCTCGACAGCGAATCGGCGTTCTCCAACCCAGACAGTACTGCGTAACAGGCAGAGAGCGAGGGCCGGTCAGTCCTCGTCCAGCACGAGGCTCCGCAGGATGTCACCGTAGGCCGGCCGCGTCACGAGCACACCGATGAGCACGCCGACGATGGTGATGATGGCGAACCCGGAGAGATCGCCCAGCGAGAGGACCATCAGCGGGCTCATGGCGACGATAGTCGTCGCCGCGGCCGCGCCGATGACCCAGAACGCCTTGCGGAAGCGGCTCTGGAACACGCGCCCGGTCTCGACTTTCCCCTGCTGGAGGATCTCGTCGGCGATGATGATGAGGTCGTCCACCCCCGTTCCGATGACCGCGATGAACCCGGCCAGATGTGAGAGGTTCAGCGGATACTGGACGAACGCGACGAATCCGAGGAGGATGAACACCTCAGAGAGCGCCGTAACGATCATCGGCAGGGCGACCTCGGGCCGTCCGTACCGGAGATACACCACCAGGCTCACCGCGATGACGGCGAGAATGCCCGTCAGCAGCGAGCGCTGCTGGAACTCCTGAGCGAGCGCAGACGAAAGCGTCTGGCTTTCGGCGTTGTCAAAGTTGAGCGGAGCCGGCAGCCGGCCGGCCTTCAGCGCGAGCTCAAGCTCAGTCGCTTCAGACATATTGCCGGTCCGCATGATGAACTGCGGGTTGTTGACGAACTCACCGTTCTGGTAGGACTGGCCAAGTCCCGGGTCGACGCCGCCGACGAACACCGGCTCGCCGTTCAGCGTCGTCACCAGACAGTCCGCCTGCGAGTTCTGGAGATTATCGTGGTCGTAGTCCGAGCGCCGGCAGGTCGACCCGCTGCCGAAACCGGCCTCGACCATGTCGTTCGCGTAGCGTTCAGCAGCGCCCTGTTCGACCGTTACCGGGACGTGAGTTCCTTGCGTTTCGCTACGCGTTGCCGATCCGGCCCGCAGATCATCCTGCGAGAGGACCTGCTCACGGACGTACGACCCATTCTCAGTGTTGTCGTGAACGGCGTACACGCGGACAACGCCACGCTCTTCGAGCAGTCCGATGAGTTCCTCACGCCCCCTGTCGGGGGCCGTGACGCTGATGAAGCTCCGCCCACCCGGGGCACTCACCTGCTGAACGGAGCCACCGGTCAAGGCTGACTCACGCAGTTTATCGTTGATGACCGAGACCATATTTTCGCGTGTCTCTCGGGTTACACCAGCCCGGATCTCATCCGGCTCGTAACCCTCCGCTTCCAGCGCAGACTGGAACTCCGATTCGGTGACGTTGTCCGAGAATACCTCCACTGTTTCGGTCCTATTGGAGGCGCGTACGTCGATTGAGTCGACGCCCAACCGATCTGAGACAGACTGTTCGAGGGTCGTTTCGTCAGCGGGCGCAACGCCGACCCCTTCAGCAGTATAGCCGACGATTGGGGCCTGAATGCGTGTGCCACCGCTGAGCTGAATGCCGTACTGGAGGTTCGTCGTCTGGTTGGCGGCCCCGGCCCCTTCAGTATCCGATGTCCCGGGCGGAACACCAGGGATGAATAGCGCGACAGCGCTGAGTAACAACAGTGAGACCAGCGCAACAACGCGCCAGTTCTCCTTGAGTGTACTCATCGTTTGACCCCCTCGTACTTGTACCAGCGAAGCAACGTGACGTTGAGCATGTAGGTGTTCATCAGGTCAGCAGCCAGTCCCACGACGAGAACGAACCCGATAGAGGCCATCAGTTCGATACCGAATATCGTCGCCGAAATCGCCATCACCGCCATTGCAGCCATCGAAGTCAGCGTCATCGTCACACCGGTCCGCATCGCGCGGTACGTCGACTCGTAGAACCCACCGGACCGCCGGAGGACGTGATTGTTCAACAGGATATCGGAGTCGACGCTGTAACCGATGAGCATCAGTAACGCGGCGACGGTCCCGAGCGAAAGCTTGATTCCCAGCAGGTTCATCACCGCGAGCGGGATGACAAGGTCGGAAAACGCCGAAAGGACAACCGCGATGCTCGGCACGATCGACCGGAACATCGCAAAGACAAGCAAGCTCATCCCGAGGAAGGCGACACCGATGCCGACGATCGCGAGCCGCTGGTTCTCCTGCCCGAATATCGGCGAGGTCGTCCCGCTACCCAGGAACTCCATCTGGTCGCTCGACCGCGCGGTTTCCTCGATAGACTCCAGATTCGACGAATCGAACGTGATAATGTACCGGTTCTCACCCTCGACCTGTTGGACGGAGACCACTGGCTCGTCGAACGTGTTCTCCCTGAGTTCGGCCTGTGAAAGAGACGACTCGACGGTGAGTTCCGAACCGCCCGTAAAGTCGATGCTTGGAGAGACTGGCGCGCCGGTGACCAGATACCAGCCACCGAGAATCGCGAGCGCCAAGCCGAGCACCACCAGCGGAACCGCCACCAGTTGGCGGTTCGAGTACTGGGTGTAATCGACTTCCGGGACCTCGAACTCGAACATGACCGAACGATGTGAGACGGGCGCGAATAAGCCTTCTCAATCACTGCCGCTGACATCCAGTATGGCCGTACATCTATGCCAGTCGATCACGTATATCCGGTATGTCAGAGCGCGCAATCAGGGTCGAACTCTCGTATCCAGCAGACCTCAGCGGCTGGGGCCGGGACAAGATCGACGGCTCGCCGTTCCGTGCGTACCTTCGGAAGACCCACGACACCGCCGCGCCGGGCGACGTGTGGACGGAGTTCGTCGGCGTCGGTTGCTGTGGCGACACGCTTGATTTCCCGCTTCGAGTCGAATCCGTCGAGGGCGGGTCCGCGGTGACCGAAGACACCGCATTCGTCTACACCGAGCGGGAGGCCTGTGGGGTGGCCGGCGGCTGGCGGGTCCAGAGCGCCGCCGGACCGACCGAGTAAGAAGTGCAGGTGAGAGAGCGCGTCAGTCCGGCAGGTAGCGTACGCTGACGACACCATCGGTCGTCCGAACTTCGACGCGGTCGACGCCGAGCCTGGCCGCTCGTGAGAGGGTGGCCTCATCCTCGACGACATCTGCCGCCGCCTCGTCCGTCTCATCTTCCGGGACCGTCAGGACGTGTACCTCGCCCTCGCCGGCGCGTTCGACCGTCGTTAGCTCACCGGGGGCCTGCTCGGCGGCAATCTCAGTCGTCTGTGCCGTCGGCGCGAGGTCGACCGTCTCGACGGGGATTGTTCGCCGCTCTGTGACTTCGGTGATGGTGTAGGTGACTTCCATCGGCGGCTCCGGTTCGACTGTCCCCGCAACTACCTCGCCGGCCTCGACGCCGGGGTTATCTGACAGTGTCAGCACCTGCGAGTCTGCGACGTTCCGAAGCGTCGCCGACCCGTCGTCAGCGTTTGTGACAAGAAATGTTCCTTCGATTGCTGTCATAGACACAGATTCGTGACGGGCGTTCTTGCCCGTTTCGACCCGGAAACAGTGACGCCAAATCGGTGTTGACCGCCGGTCTGGCGACGCTACTTCAGCAGTCGGTGGGTCAGATACATCGCCAGGATCGCCAACAGCGGCGGTGCGATGCCGGCAAGCGGCGGTAGTGAGTAAAAGAAGCCGACGACGGCGCTCTGTGTCGGCTCGCGCAGTTCAGCCGGCGCTGAGGCCAGCAGCGCGAGGTACAGCGACCCGATGAACAGGAACGCCGAGAGCGCGATGGCACGGTCGTAGGCGACCGATGACTCGGTCCGGCGGTGGCGGCGCGCGACGGAGAGCACCGGAGCCAAAAGGGGTGCGACGAGCAGGAGTCCAACGAACAGGAAGAAGCTCCGCGAGAAGGTGAACGTCCCGCCGCGGACGCTCCCGGTCTGAGCGAGCTGGGTAATCAGTCCGAAGGAGAACACGAGCGCGATTGCCACAGACAGGAGCAGCGCGACCGGGACGTACGCTTTGAACAGCAGCGAGTCGCTGGCCCGGAACGCGTAGGGGAACGCACCGGGGAGTCCGTTGTACGGTTCGGGGCGGTCGTCATCGGCGTCGCCGGCGGCGGACTCGTCGGCTGTGACGGACTGCTCTGCCGTCGCGTCTGTCATACCTGTGGGTTAGGCGAGCGCGTGGTTAAGCGCGGTGTTGTCCGGGCGGCGGTGACAGCGAGCGCGACTCCGCACCCGCCGTCCCCTCCGGGAGTTGTTTGTACCACCCCGCCGACACCCCCAGTATGCACGTCGATATCGGAGCCGCGCTTGCCAGTGTTGCCGACCCGGGCGTCGAACGGGCGACGCTCGATGACCTGAACAAACGGGTGGCCGCGGCCCACGACCGAATCGAGCAGGGGCGAGAGGCCGACGAGTTCGGCTACGCGTCGCTGAATCTCCCCGAAGCGACTGACGCCGATGCGATTCGGGCGGCCGTCGCCCCGGTCGACGACGCCGACTCGGTCATCACCGTCGGCATCGGCGGCTCCGCGCTGGGGGCGAAAACAATCACGGAGGCGCTGGCCGACGATCCGGGTAGTCACGTCGTGCTGGACAACGTCGACCCGGAGCACGTCCGGCGGACGCTCGACGGACTCTCGCTCGCCGACACTGCTATCAACGTCGTCTCGCGCTCGGGAACGACGGCGGAGACGCTGGCGAACTTCCTCGTCGTCCGGGCGGCCTACGAGGACCGCGGCGTCGACTGGACCGAGCGCATCGTCGTCACGACGGGCGAGGACGGCCCGCTGCGTGCGCTCGCCGACCAGCACGACCTGCCGACGCTGCCAGTGCCCGAGGGCGTTCCAGGCCGGTTTAGCGCGCTCTCGGCGGTCGGGCTCGTCCCGCCGGCTATCCTCGGCATCGACATCGAGGGGCTGCTTGCCGGCGGCCGGACAGCAGCCGACAACCTCGCGCCGTCGCTGTACGACTCGCCGGCCTACGCCTACGGCGCGATGGCCTACGCGCTCGAAGAGGAAGGGGCGAAAGTCAACGCCGTCATGCCCTACGCCGAGCGGCTGGAATCCTTCGGCGAGTGGTTCGCACAGCTCTGGGCCGAGAGTCTGGGCAAGGACGGCCGGGGCCAGACGCCGGCGCGGGCGCTGGGCGCGACCGACCAGCACTCCCAGCTCCAACTGTACCGCGCCGGCCACCGCGACAAGGTCGTCACGTTCGTCCGCCCCCGGGAGCGAGCCGACGTGGCGATTCCCGACCCCGACCACGAGGACCTGTCGTACCTCTCGGGGACCGACCTCGGCGGCCTCATCGACGCCGAGTACGAGGCAACGGTGGCGAGCCTGCCAGCGGCCGACCGGCCGGAGCTGGAAGTGGAAATCGACCGGCTCGACGCCGAGAACCTCGGCGAGCTGCTGTACGCGATGGAGGCCGCCTGCGTCCTCGTCGGTGAGCTCGCGGACGTGGAGACGTTTACCCAGCCGGCCGTTGAGTGGGGCAAAAACGCCACGCGAGCGCTCATCCGCGGCGAGAAGACGGACGAGACGGCGGTTATCGACAAGCGCGAGCGGCTGCGGATCGGCGAAACGGAGTCCCTTTAGGCCGGGGTGACCGACTGCTGATAATGGACGACACTGCCGCGAACTGGGGTGTCCTCGCCGCTGGCATCGGTCTCGTCGTGCTCGTCGCCACAGAAACCGGCATCGTTGGCTGGATGACACCGGGGACGACGGTCGGCCCGATCGCCGCCCGCCAGATCGTCGCCGCCGGCTTCGTCGTCGCCGCGCTCGCCTTCTCGCTCGTTCGTCACGGCGGACTCGAACGGAGGCAGGCGGGCCTGAGCGCGACAGGTGCGGGCGTCGTCGTAACGCTCGCCACGCTCGTTGCCTTCTTTGGGCCGGAGTTCCGTCCCGGCGTCGAGGCGACCGTTGGAATCGGAGTGTACCTCACGGTACTGGCCGGGAGTGTGACGGTCGCGCTGGGCTGGGCGCTGTCGACCAACGTGCCGAACGACCGGCTGTACACGGTCGCCAGAGCGCTCTCGGTCGCAACAGGAATCGGGTTAGCCGGCTTCCTCGTTGGCACGCTGTTCGCCCAATTTGTCGTCCTTGGGGCCGCGACGGCAGGGCTGATCAGCGCCGCGGCGCTGGACGGCGGGACTGTCACCGGACCCACGTATACCACGCTCACTATCGGTATCGGCGTCGGCTTCGTCGGCTTCGGAGCGGTCGTTGCCAGCCGCCTGGACCGGACCTGGGCCGACCTCGACTTGGAGCGCCCCAGTCTCCACGATGTCGGCTACGGGGTCGGCGGCGTCGTCGTCCTCATGGTCGCGCTCTTTGGCTTCAGCTACCTCATTCAGGCGCTTGGCCTCGAAGCGGCCCGGAGCAGCGTCGAGGAACTGGCCCGCGAAGACCCGTCGTTCCTGCTCGTGATGGTGCCGCTCGCGTTTCTCACTATCGCGCCGAGCGAGGAGTTCATCTACCGGAACCTCATCCAGAAGTACCTCTACGACGATTTCAGCGAGATTCAGGCAATTGTCCTCACCAGCGCCGTCTTCGGCGTTGTCCACTTCGGGCAGTACAGTACTGGGACGCCGACACAGACCGTCCTCTCGTTGCTGCTGGTGTTTGTCCTGTCGACACTGCTGGGCCTGAGCTATCTCAAGACCGAGAACCTGCTCGTTCCGATCTTCATTCACGGCGCGTTCAACGCAATTCAGTTCCTCACATTGTACATCGAGATTACAGGAAATCCGGCAGCTTGACCCGTCTGACTGCTGTCTGACGGGTATTTATCCGAACCACTGTTGTATGCGATGGCATGGCTCGGCGGTTCACTATCGTCTGTGATGACGACCAAGCGCGGATTATCGAAACGCTTGCGCGGCGCTACAGCATCACAGAGGAGGAAGTACTTTCACAGCTGGTCGAACTCGGGCTCGAAGCCCGGGACGAACAGACCGTCTAAGCTGGGTTTTTCCGCGAGAGCGAGCTACCGCAGATGGGGCACCGGTCGCGGTTCTCGTCGAACTCGCGCCCACAGCCAGCACACTGGAACAGCCACTCGCGCTGTTCTGAAATCCCCTCGCGGGCGATGACTTCGACCGCCACGTCGAGTTTCTCCGCGACGTTTTGCATCGCGTAGTCGTCGGTCACGAGGCGACTGTCGAGTTCGAACGCGGCCGCGATTAGCCGGATATCAGTTTCTGAGAGTTCCGCCAGGTCGCCAGTCTCGCTGGCTGCGCGCTCGATACGCTCGACGGTGTTGTCCTCTGGAATGTGAAGGTGCATCCCCGAGCCTTCGAGGGCGTCGAAGCGATAGGCGGCCTCGTCCTCCAGTTCCTCTCTGACGAGCGGAATCGTCGCTATCTGCTCGTCAGTGTGATACTCGTTGATAAATGCAGAAGAATCAAGAACGTACATCTAACGTTTGACGATCATGTGGTCTTTCACCGCCTTGACCCGCTCAACCGGGACAAGCAGGCGGCCCTGGTCGCTGTACTCGAAGTTCGTGTTCCGGAGCGACTCCGCGGGGTCGATAACGAGGTTGTGTAGCGCGCCCGAAGAGAAGTCCATCGTGATGTTGTAGAGACTGCCAATCTCCGCGCCGTCAGTCCCCATCACGTCTTTGCCCGACAGGTTTTCCGCAAGTATCGCAGCCATATCCCCTTGTTCCGAACGAGGTTACATAAACGCCACGGGGATGTCTGACGAGTGGCCCGTCGCCATCTCGCCGTGGCAGGAACTGAAAAACGGCGCCCGCAGACCACATACGGCGGCTAACAGCCACCACGGCGGTCCGGAACACGCACAATCAGCAGTAGTCCTACTACTGTCGGCTGTAATTACGTGAGCACTATTGCTACCTGGGGGTGCCGAATATGGTCACGAAGTTACAGCCAACAGTATAACCGACAGGCCCCCAACGGGTACGCATGAAGCGAAACAGGCGGCAGTTTCTCGGCGTTTTTGCGACAACCGTTATCGGCACCGTCGCGGGTTGCAGTGGCGATGGCGGCGATGGGACCGCCGCCACAGAGACAGCCACCGACACGGCGACACCGACCCAAACTGCGGCGCCGACGCCAACTGAAACCGCAACGCCAACCCCGACTGAGACAGCCACCCCGACCGAGACGCCGACACCCACAGCGACCCCGACACCCACAGCGACCCCGACACCCACAGCGACCCCGACACCGGTCGACGCCGATCAGGAAGTCGCCGTCGCGCCGGGCGATTTCGTCTTCGACCCGGAGACCTTCGAAATCCCGGTCGGAAGTACCGTACTGTGGGTCTGGGAGGCCGGCGGCCACAACGTCAAACCGACCGCGACGCCGGAGGGGAGCGACTGGTCGGGGACGCCCGGCGATGGGACGTATTCCAGCGGGTACCAGTACGCCTACACATTCGAGGTCCCCGGGGAGTACGAGTACCACTGCGTCCCCCACCAGAGTCTCGATATGGTGGGGTCGTTCACTGTAACCGAGTGACGCCCGCTTAGCCCCACGTTCGGTCGCGCGCGACCCATGACGACGAACTTAACTGCCACCGACGACTCGGTTCTGACAACTTCTGGAGCCATCTATGTCTGACACGGACCCCACCACAGCCACCGACGACACCCTGCGGACGCCCATCGTCGCCGTTCTGGGCCACGTCGACCACGGGAAGACGAGCCTGCTCGACAAGATACGCGGGTCGGCCGTCACTGCCGGCGAATCAGGCGCGATCACCCAGCACATCGGCGCGACGGCCGTCCCGCTGGACGTGATTTCGGAGATCGCCGGCGACCTCGTCGACCCGACGGACTTCGACCTGCCCGGCCTGCTGTTTATCGACACGCCGGGCCACCACTCCTTCTCGACGCTGCGCTCGCGAGGTGGCGCACTCGCAGACATCGCCATCCTCGTCGTCGACGTCAACGACGGCTTCCAGCCCCAGACGCTGGAGGCCATTGACATTCTCAAGCGGACCCAGACGCCGTTTATCGTCGCCGCGAACAAGATCGACACCGTGCCGGGCTGGAACCCCAACGAAGGCCAGCCGGTCCAGCAGACGATGGACGCCCAGTCCGACCGCGTCCAGTCCGACCTCAACGAGAAGCTGTACGAGATCATCGGCGAACTCTCCGATAACGGGTTCTCCGCGGACATGTACTGGCGCGTCCAGAACTTCCAGGCCAACATCGGCGTCGTGCCGGTCTCCGCCGAAACCAGCGAGGGCATCCCCGACCTGCTGACGGTGATGATGGGACTGTCCCAGCGGTACATGAAAGAGGAGATGGAGATCGACACCAGCGGCCCCGGCGTCGGGACCGTTCTCGAAGTGAAAGACACCCAGGGCTTTGGGACGACGCTCGACGCCATCATCTACGACGGGACCATCCGCAACGACGACACCATCGTCGTCGGCGGCCTGCAAGGACCCATCATCACTGACGTGCGCGCGCTGCTCCGGCCACGCCCGCTCGAAGAGATCCGGACCGAACAGGAGTTCGAACAGGTCGAGCAGGTCGCCGCCGCTGACGGGGTCAAGATCGCCGCGCCGGACCTCGGGGACGCGATGGCCGGCGCGCCGATTCGCGTCATCCGCGACCGCGACCGCAGCGAGGTCATCGCCGAGGTCGAAGAGGAACTCGCCGAAATCGAGGTGACGACCCAGGAGGAGGGCGTCGTCATCAAGGCCGACACCCTGGGCTCGCTGGAAGCCCTCTCCAGTACGCTCGAAGAAGAGGAGATCCCGGTCATGCGCGCTGAGGTCGGGGCAGTCGCGCCGCGGGACGTGCGAGTCGCCGAGACAGCCGGCGAGCCGACCAACCAGGCGATTCTCGCCTTCAGCGTCGAGGTGCTCGATGACGCACGCGACCTCGCAGAGCAGGAGGACGTGGAGCTGTTCGAGGATGATGTCATCTACCAGCTCGTCGAGTCCTACGACGACCACGTCACCGCCATCGAGGAGGCCCAGCAGGAACAGATCCTCGAAAATATCACCCGCCCCGCGAAGTTCCGGATTCTGCAGGACCACACCTTCCGCCAGTCCGACCCCGCCGTCGTCGGCGTCGAAATCCTCTCGGGCGAACTCCGCCGGAACGTCAACGTCGTCAAATGGGAGAATGGCGAGGCAAACCGCGTCGGGACGCTCAAAACGATTCAGGACGAGGGTGAGGACGTCGACTCGGCCCGCGCCGGCGAGCGCATGGCCGTCTCGATTCAGGGGCCGACCGTCGGCCGCCAGATCGAGGAAGGCGACGATCTCTGGGTCGAAATCCCGGAGAAGCACGCGAAGATTCTGGAACAGGAACTCAAAGAGGACATCTCCGTCGACGAGCGCGAGGCGCTGTCGATGTATCTGGAGAAACACCGGAACCGGGACCCCTTCTGGGGGAAGTGAAGTCAGAATTCGTTATTTTTCTTTACCCTGTTTCGGGGTAACAACCTAAACCTACAATTAGCTGGCAGGCAAGCTGCAAGGTATGCCAGACGATTCGTCGGAACCCGACAAGGTGTACTCTTCTGCGCCGCTGTCTCGGCGTACTGCGCTCGCACTCGGAGGCACGGGACTGACGGCGGCACTCGCAGGCTGCAGTGAAATGCTCTCCCCGTCGTCAGGGAGTCGGGACCAGAACCCCTCAGCGGATGAGGACAATGGGAACAGCGAATCAGACGAAGATGAGCAACCAGACCTGTTTGTCCCCGTCGAGATTGGGGGTTCCGAAACCGAATTTGGGATACGGGTTCGAACGGAGTACGCTAATCTAATTGCTGATGGCGGCTCCGTTGAGTACCTCGTGCGGGTCTATTCTGCGCCGCTATTCGACTCCACTGACCGAACGCTTCTGACGGAACAGACGATAACCAAAACCGCTTCCGACGAAACGCATACCGTTCAATACGAGTTTCCCGACGACTGTCTCAACTACGCTCAACAACTGACCTTCACGCTCGAAGTCACGAGTCCCGACGACGGTGAGGAATGGGAAGTCGCAATTCCAGAGCGACGGAGAGAACGGTCAGAACCGAATTTGGATGTTGTATTGCTTCCATTCTATAATGAGGCTCGTGGAGAGACGATGGTCTCCGTTCGAGGACCTCCATATCCGTCACAGAGTGAGTATAGTGATGAGTTTGAACCATTAGCACGAACTGAAGTCTGGTTTAATGAACCAGACGAGTCTCTCTATAATAGACCTGAGTATGACTATGTGACAGAAGACCGTTACCCGAAACATTGGTATGGAGATTGGAAAGACCTTCAGATTACAATGGTCGTCCGCTATCCTGTTTATGAAGTGATGGAGGATGATGACCAGAATGTTCCGTTATACGACTGGGCGACATTTAATTTCGATATTACTGATATTGAAATGATTGAAGGTCGGCGGTGGAACTCGTTTGTTGTCCAACAGATTGAGAGAGGTCGATACGAACTCTCTAGTGATGGGCAAACAGCAACCACGCCAAGTGGAACTGTTCGTGATAGTCATAACTCAGAAGGAAGTTTGATAACTGCAGCTGAGTTTTATCACGGTGATATTTCAGACACACCAACGCCATTCTCAGAGTACTATCGGAGCCGATATGGAGACGCTACAACTTCGTCTGACAATATTAATGCGAATCCAATCAAAGTCGCTGCGGGGCGGCCTGTTATGAAACGGTGGGCAACTGAGATTGAAGATTCTCTTGCAAACAATCCGAACTTTCAGGAACACGACGCCCATGGATACTATAAAGCAACTATTGTCAAAGCAATAATTGGGAGTTCCCCATATTCATTCTCTGTTGGCTCCTATATGCAAACACCTGAAGAAGTAATCAGTAACTGGTATCAGAACCAGAATGGTTCAGACGCACTCGGCGGGAACTGTGTTGACGCATCAGCATTATTCTGTGGTATCGGCGTTCACCTCCTCGACACAACAGTTGGGCTGTTGCAAGTTACTGGCGATAACGTCGCCCACGTTCAAGCCTGCCTATTCGGTCGAGAACTACCTAGTTATCTCCCAGATGCTGCACACAACCGAAACGCTACTAATTCAATCACTAGTAGCAGTACTGACTATGAAGATAGAGATTATGGGAAGTTTATGCCAGTTGAATGTAACTACGCAGGGGCAACAATCGGATATGTGCAACGGTTTGACCCAGATGTATACCTATCTATCTCAAGTTTCGCTTCAAACATCCAAATCAACTCTCACATCCCTGTAAATGATGATTACCTACCAGATGCTGATGGAAAAATTCTCGCAGATAGAGAACCACCACAGAACGCATTCCGATTTAATTCAACAATTACGAACCCAAGCGAAAAGCCATACTTCGAACGCCAGAATGCGTGACTACGTTCACGACTCGCTTGTGCCGATCCCCGCTAATTTCGGGGATCGGTAGAATCAGACTGGTTTGTGATTTTCAGATAACGCACACTCCGTAATCTTACTTCTGGGGGAAATAGGTCGAGGGGCGCAACAGTTTTAGATGTCAGTATAGTAGTGGGAATTAGGTGAAAGCAGATGGGGAAGTCTTCGGCTGATGAAAACAGCGAAAAGGAGCTGACGCTCACAGTCGACGATAGGGGTCGGGTCACCCTCCCAAAAGAGGTCCGGGACCGGCTAGGAATCGAATCGAATGATGAGCTTCCAGCCACGCTCGTTGGCTCCGTCCTTGAGATCAATCCGAAGCCGAGTTCGAAGTTAGAGCCCGCAACGGCTGATCGAGATGATTGGGAGAACACGACGCCAACCGATGCGGGGGACGCGCTCTTTGGACCGATGGATCAGTGATCGGAGAACCGATGACTGATTCACTTCCGACCGAAGTGACGGTACTTACCGACGTGAACGTTCTCGCCATCGGACTGACCGAAGATCATCCGGCGCACGACGACGTGTATCCGTGGATTCAAAACGCCCTTGACGGGCCAAACGTCTTGCTCGTCTTCGATTACTATCCGCTCAGGACACAGTATCTCATGACCAATAGTTTCGGGGTCGATGCCGTCGCTGCGCGAAACGCAGTCCAGTCACTTGTTCGGAGTCCGGCACGGATTGTAAGCGCGACCGAGACGACCCTGCTAGAGGCATACGAGATCAGCGCCGAGAAGGACCACGACGTGTACGATTCGTTCATTGTGGCGCTCGCACGGGCATACGACGCTGATTACCTGATCACGACTGACGACGATTTCGACGAACTATGCGCCGGTGAGGACGTCACATACACCAATCCCATCCCGGCCGAGCAGCGTGAGGAGTTATCGTTTATTCAGGGATAGTCATGCAGTGGCCAGTAGACAGGCCGTAGCGATCGGTTTGCGGCGCGACGACTCCAAAGGCTGTGGACTGTTCTATGACCTCGGCTTTTGACTTATGCTGTTCCACTCCATTCCTCTGCTATGACTGGGCACCGAGACGGCGGCAATCAACACACTGTTCCCGCGAGTAATAATATTTAATTAGGAGCCATGTCTCTGTAGAGACACGAATGTCTGGCCCGCTGTCGATGCCCGACCTCGTGCTCGCCAGCATCGCCCTCTCGATGCTGCTGGCGTCGCTTGGCGCAGTCGTCACCTCGATCAGCTTCGTGACTGCGCTGAGTGCCGGCAGTCTGCCCGCCGGTGGCTCCATCGGCTACGCGTTGTTCTACAATCCGCCGGTCGCCGGCGGTCACGCCTGATGTTGGCAACTACGCACACCGTGACCGGTCTGCAGAAAACTGAGAGCGGCGGCTGTTACTGTGCTGTCGGCGAGGTGTCGTCGCCCATCACCTGCTTGACCTGCAGCGCGGCGGAGGCGGCGATGCCCTGTGCGAGATCGTCGCGCTCGGCGTCGGAGATGCTCGCGCTTTCCGGGTCCTCGGGCGTGTAGTCGGCACTGACTACCGACCCGACCGGAGGCTGGACCGCAATTGTGGCCCGCGGGCCGGTCGTGCTGTTGCTGATTTCCGAGCCGACGACGAACTCGCCGGGCAGGAGCTCGCGAGTCCGGGCGGCGACGCTTGAGAGGTCCCGTCGGAGCTCCTCGCGCTGTTCCGCGGTCAGCGTCACTTCTTCCGTCTCCCCACCAAACGACGTATTGCCGTACATGAACGTTCTCTGTCTCTATGCGGGGGAAGACTAAAAACCCAGGGTCGAGCACAGTTCTGGCCGGCACCACCGGAATATGCGGCTCACATCACCGGGTGGCTCTCGCCGTAGGTGGCGAGAACGACAGCGCTGGCGTACTCGGCGTCGGCGGACGCCGACTCGACGTAGACGTTCTCCTCGACGAACTCCCAGTCTCGGAGGTCCCGGCCAGCGGCCAGTCCCTCGCGGATCTCCATTCGGACTGCATCCTCGCTTGTGCCGTCGACCTCGTAGAAGATACCCGGCCCGTCCTCACTGCGGGCCCAGCCGATGCCCGCCGCGCCGCGCTCGCCCGGCGGGACGGTCACGGAGGACTGGACAACCTCCAGCGCCTCGCCGGGCGGCCCCAGGTCCGGTGCTGTCCCCGTCACTTCGATGGCCGGTCCGTCGGGGATGACCGACGACAGCGAGATGAGGTTGTAGTTGTGGACGCCCGCCTCGGCGAGTGCCGCGTCGTACGCGGCCAGCGCGGTCGGGCCGGTCGCGGTCCCCCACACGACCCGGATGGTACTCATAGGCGACAGTCGACGGTCCGCGGGGTAAGGGGTTTCGCTTCGCTACGCCGGGACGAGCCTGTAGCACAGCCCCGGGCGGTCCGGGTCGCCCTCGACGGCGCGCTCCGCGTAGTAGATGCCGTCAGCAGTCACCAACGGCGCGCTCGTCACGTGGCCGCGGTTGTCGGTGGTCCAGACCTTCGCTCCCGAGTCCCGCTCTAGCGCGTACAGTCGCCCATCGTAGGACCCGACGAGCACGCGGTCGGGGGTGGCGACGACGCTCCCGATGATCCACCCGCCGGTTCCGTAGCGCCACTGCTCCTCGCCGCTTTCGAGGTCAAGTGCGTACACCCGGTCGTCGTGGCTCCCGACGTAGACGGTGCCGTTGTGGACCGCTGGCGCACACATCACGTCGGCGTCTGCCTCGAAGGTCCACTGTTCCGTGCCGTCGGTCACATCGACGGCGGTGACCGTCTCGGCCCACGACGGGACGATAGCGGTCCCGTCAGCCACGGCGATAGGGGCTTTCACGTCGCCACCGGTGTCGTAGCGCCAGACCCGCTCCAGGTCCGGGAACGACCAGGCGTAGCAGTAGCCGTCGTTGGAGCCAAACAGCAGGCGACCGTGTTCGCGGTCCAGCGCCACGGTCGAGTGTGGGTGGTCGGTCGGCCGACTGTCCCGCCACTGTACGTCACCGGTCGCGGCGTTGACAGCGACGACGCTGCCGCTCGGTGCGGCATGTTCGACGGCCACGTACAGCGACCCGTTGTAATAGGTCGGGCTCGCGCCGATTGCATCACCCAACTCCGTCCGCCAGCGCCGCCGGCCGCTCTCGAGGTCCAGCGCCGACAGCGCGCCGTCGTAGGCCCCGATGTAGACGGTGTCGTTGGCGATGGCGGGCGTGCCGTGGCTTCCCCGCGTCGCCTGTGTAATCGTCGTCGACCACTGGACCTCGCCGTCGGTGGAGATCGCCCGAACCCGGCCGGTATCGTCGGCCAGAATCAACTCACCGGTCGGAGCCAGCGCTGGGCTCCCCTTCGCCGCGGTGTGGTCCCCGCGGTTAGCCGGCAGTTCCCAGGCCGACTCGACGGCATCCGGAACCGAAGCGTCCTGATACCCCCGGTTCAGGAGCCCCTGCCGGAACTGCGCCGCGGCGTGTTCGTCCAAAGCCGTCGACGCAAGCGGGTTGAACTGCGACTGGCATCCCGCAATCGACCCGACCGTCGTCGCTGCGAGCGTCCCCAGAAACGCCCGCCGCGTCCGTCCGCGCTCTGTCACGCACACCGATACTGAGCGGTGTGGCTTAAATCGCGCGGGGTCGTGCGGGCCACAGGCGACCTGCGGGCGTCTCGATACCGAACCGACTGACGGAGGTCCAATTCAGTGGATTATCGGGTCTGCACGATTCGGTGAACGAACCGTTCAAAATATGCTCGAATTCAGATTTATGAGTGAAATCAATCACCCAAAAATATTCGATTTAATATATAAATAAAACAATCATACACCAGATATTCTCTAAAAAGCGTTTTTAGAAACTGAAAGCTGTTCTCAGACAGTCGTTCTATTATTTATGATATTAATGTTCATGTTTTATTACCCCCATAATTTATAATCCATGGCTGTCTCGTGAGCGATTGCATGCAGAAGAACTCAAAACGCACTCGTCGAACGTTTATCAAGAGCGCCGGTGTCATCGGGACAGCGGCACTCGCTGGCTGTAGCGGTGGCTCCAACTCGAGTACGGAAGGCGGCTCTGACGGCCAGAGCTCCGATGGTGGAAGTACTGAGGGCGGGACGACCGGGACAGGGTCGGAAACCATGGCGGACGAACTCGTGTTCTACAACGCCGGATCGCTGGAGTTCGACCCCGGAACCGAAGCGAACATCGAGCGGTTCGAGGAGGAGACCGGTATCTCCGTCGAGGTCAACGAGGTCCCGTGGAGCAATCTCAAGACCAGTCTGACGACCATCTGGCGGAACCAGGACAGCACCGTCGACGCGTTCAACGGACCGACCTGGTGGCTGGCCGACTTCGTCAGCTCCGACTGGCTCGAACCGCTCGGTCTCGGGAGCGATCATATGGGGAAGTTCCCGGACTCGCTGAACGAACTCGTCCAGTTCGACGGCCGGACCTACATGGCCCCCGAGTTCGGGAAATGGGGCAGCTACCTCTACGACCAGCAGTACCTGAATGAGCAGGGCTTCGACGCGCCGCCGGACACGTGGGACGAGGTGCTGAGCCAGGGCGAGCAGCTCTCACAGGGCGATAAGTCCGGATTCGCGTTCACGTGGTCCGGCAAGTCTGTGTTCAGCTTCAAGCAGTTCCTCTATCAAGCCGGCGGCCAGCTGTTCAATGACAGCTACGAGCCGGTGTTCGTCGAGGAGGGGATGGAAGTGCTCGAATTCTTCAACGAGCTCCGGGAGCGCGGCATCACCCCCGACGGGATGTCCAGCCTCGGCGAGGGTGGCATCGGTGACAACTTCATCGCCGGCCAGTACGCGACCGTCGAATCATGGACACCACTCGGGTCTCGCGCTATCGATGAATGGGACGAGAACCGGATCAACAGCGCAAAGCCTCCGGAAGGTCCGGAGAGTCGTGCAACCTTCCAGGACACGAACGGTATCAGCGTCTCGGCGTTCTCAGAGCGTAAGGACGCGGCCAAGGAGTTCGCCCGCTTCATGACGACCCGCGCGTCGTCGAAGAACAACATGCTCGTCGAGGGGAACCCGGCGGTCGTCCCGGACGTCTACGAGGACGAGGACATCCAGAGCGAATACCCGTCCTGGCTGCTCGAGGACATGCGATTCAACCTCGAAAACGCACAGAGCGAGACGTACATGGCCCAGCCACAGGTCGACGACTACCTGAACGAACAGCTCACGCCGGCGCTACTCGGCAACAAAGACCCCGAGGCGGCACTCAACGACGCTTACGACAACATCGAGCGCCTGTACCAGGATATCGGCCTCATCTGATCGGCGCGGGTTAGAATCTATATATTATGTCAATCGAAAAGAGCCCACTGCGTCGCAAACTCGACAAACTGTTCGTCCCGCTGACCGTCGGGCCAACGCTGCTGTGGATCGCCGCAATAATCGTCTATCCGACCGCGAAGTTGCTTTTCAGCAGCCTCCAGTTCCGCAATCCGGTGACAAACGAGCTGGAGTTCGTCGGCCTGCGGAACTTCCAGCGGCTGATTCTCGCACGCGAAGGGAGCGACGCTGCCCTCGGCGTGTTCAATCCCAGTTTCGTTTCCTTTACCACGAATACAGTCATCTACGTCGGTTTCAGCGTCTCAATCTCGTTCCTGCTGGGACTGGGTATCGCCTTGTTGCTCGATAAGGACCTGAAAGGACGGGGCTGGTTCCGGACGGCGGTCATCGTCCCGTGGATACTCCCGTACGTGATGAGCGGGCTGATGTGGCGCTGGATGTTCCAGTCTGATTTCGGCGCGATCAACGGCGCACTGCAGCGGTTGGGAATCATCTCCGGGAACATCCCGTTCCTCTCGGACGGCGCGCTCGCCATGATGGCGCTCATCATCGCCGACGTCTGGGTGTTTACGCCGTTTATTATCATCATCCTGCTCGCGGGCTTGCAGAACGTCCCCGAGCAACTGTACGACGCCGCCGAAGTCGACGGGGCGAGTCGGTGGTCCCGGTTCTGGAACGTCACGTATCCGTTCCTGAAACCGTCGATTCTGGTCGCACTGACCATCCGTATCATCTTCGACATCCGGGCACTGGATCTGGTCTGGGTGATGACCCAGGGCGGCCCCGGAAAGTCGACTGAAGTGTGGGCCTCCTGGCTGTACCGGACCGCACAGGTGTTCAACGAACCCGGAACCGGCGCTGCACTCGGAGTCGTCCTGCTGGCCGTGACGTTCGCCATCGTGGCTAGCCTGTACAAGATATTCGGCGAATCACCCTACGAAGCATGAGCACGAAGAAATCACCACTCAATCGACTGCGTCGGTCGCTGGGACTGGAGACACAGAACGAGTGGCCGTCCGTCGCCCGCGAGCGACTGCTGGCCTACGGGCTGCTTGCCGTGTACGTCTTGATCATCTGGTTCCCGATCTACTACATCTTCATCACGAGCATCAAACCGTCGAGTGAAGTGCTGTCACTGCCGATAACGTTCCTCCCACAGAGCCCGACAGCACAGAACTACGTGGATATCTTCACGAACCGGCCGTTCGACAACTACACGATAAACAGCATGATCGTCGCGACGACGACGACGCTCATCTGTATCACCCTTGGAACGGTCACCGGCTACAGTTTCTCCCGGTTTGACTTCATGGGGAACAAGTCGCTGCTGCTATCGATTGTCGGTGCGCGGATGATTCCCCCCATCGCGCTCATCGTCCCGTTCTTCCAGATCATGTCGAACCCGCCGCTCATCGGTGGGTTCACCGGGAGTCTGTACGATACGCGGCTCGCGCTCATTCTCACGTACACGTTCTTCAACCTCCCGTTTGCCGTCTGGATCATGAAGAACTACTTCGACGGGATCCCCGAATCGCTGGACGAACAGGCCCGGATCGACGGCTGTTCCCGCTGGGAGGCGTTCGTCAAAATAATTCTGCCGATGGCGAAGCCGGGCATCGCGGCCACCGCCATTCTCGCGTTCATCTTCTCGTGGAACGAGTTCGTCTTCGCGCTCGTTCTCACGTCTTCGGAACAGGCCCAGACGCTACCCATCGCCGTCTCGCTGTTCGTGGCTGACGACTTCGTGGACTGGGCACACCTCGCAGCCGGCGGGATGATCGCCGCGTTACCCGGCATCCTGTTCGGCCTGTTCTTCCAGCAGTACATCGTGAGCGGACTCACACAAGGAGCAGTCAAGGAGTAACTAACTATGGCACACGTAGAACTCACCGACCTCGTAAAGGAATTCGACGACGTCACCGCAGTCGACGGCATCTCGCTGGATATCCCCGACGAAAGCTTCACCGTCCTCGTCGGCCCGTCCGGGTGTGGCAAGACCACGACCCTGCGCCTCATCGCGGGGCTCGAACGGGCGACCGACGGTGAGATCCGAATCGGCGAGAACGTCGTCAACGACGCCCGCGCATACGAGCGCGACATCGCGATGGTGTTCCAGAACTACGCGCTGTACCCGCACAAGACGGTGCGAGACAACATGCGCTTCGGGCTGGAACAACACGACACGGCCGAGGAAATCATCTCCGAGCGGGTCAACGAGACCGCGGAACTGCTTCAGATCGAGGAGCTGCTGGACCGCAGGCCGTCGGAACTGTCCGGCGGACAGCAACAGCGCGTCGCGCTCGGTCGCGCAATCGTCCGGGACCCCGCGGTGTTCCTGATGGACGAGCCGCTGTCGAACCTCGACGCGAAGCTCCGCGTCCAGATGCGGGCCGAACTGAACAAACTCCACGAGGAACTGTCGACGACGACGGTCTACGTCACCCACGATCAGGTGGAGGCGATGACGCTGGCCGACCAGATCGCGGTCATGGACAACGGCCAGATTCAGCAGGTCGGGGAGCCGACCCACGTCTACTCGAACCCGCGAAACATGTTCGTCGCCGGCTTCCTCGGCTCGCCGAGCATGAACTTCCTCGAAGGGACGCTCGAAGAGTCCTCTGCTGGGAAGTTCGAACTGGATCTTGGCGGCGCGGTCCACAACGTCCCCGACGAATTTACCGACGCGCTTGAACCGTATCTCGGTGATCGCGTGACGCTGGGTATCCGCCCAGAGAATATCGCACTCAACCAAGACGGCGTTCCGGCGAACGTCCACCCGGCGACAGTCGAAGTCGTCGAACCGCAGGGCGAGAAGACCGTGCTCGAACTCAAACTCGACACCGGCCAGAGTATCAAGGCCGCGGTCGACCCGGACACGACGGTCGAGATGGGCGATGCGGTGAACCTGCGGTTCGACAGGGATTCGCTCCAGTACTTCGACCCAGCCACGGGCAAATCACTGACGTACGATGTGAAGATCGAACAGCAGGCGACGATCTGACGATGACACACAGAATCACCGACAGAATGACACCCGCCGGCCTGCTCGCGTTCGGTATTGCGTTCGGATTAGCAGGGCTCGCAGCAGTCAACTACGCGACCGGCGTCTACGGTGGTGCAATCGTTAGCAGTGTCGGGACGGTCGTTGCGACGCTGTTTGGCGTCTTCAGCGGATAATATTAGGAGAGAGTTTTTCATGAACGTCTACATACGAAGTGATATACCACCGAACGCCATCGAGAAATCTCAAAAACCACTACGCTGCGACGCTGGCCCCGAAAGTGGGGCCGATTCTAGCGAGAGAGATGATACCAACTATTATATACATCAGTCGGACGCCGCACTCACCTGCAGTGTCTGGGCCCGCTGTAACAGAACATGATACCTGATGAACGACGGAAAGAGATCGTTCGCCGAGTGAACAGATCGGATCGAGTCACGGTCGAAGAGCTCACCGAGGAGTTCGGTGTCTCCGAGGCGACAATCCGGCGAGACCTCTCCTCACTCGCGGAGGACGGGCTCATCGAACGGTTTCACGGCGGTGCGCTCCCAGCGTCGAAAGAAGAGGTCAACGGGTCCAGCACAGCCGACAGTATCGACAACCCGAGCGGGAAGCAGGCAATCGCCAAGCGGGCTGTCGATGAGCTGAGCGACGGCGATGCCGTCTTCTTCGATACGGGACCGACAGCACGCGAAGTGGCGAAAGCGATCCCGGAGCAGCTGTCGCTACTCGCTGCGACGAACTCACCGGAAAGCGCATTCGAACTCCGCGAGACCTGCGGGGAAGTCAAGGTTGTCGGCGACTCGCTGCGCCAGACCTCAGACGCGCTTGTCGGACCCAGCGCCGAGTCCTATCTCCGGAAGACGAACTTCGACATCGTGTTTCTCGAAACGGACGCGGTCCAGAGCGACGGCGGCCTCTCCGTCTCGAACGAGGATGAAGCACGCATCAAGACACTGCTCTGTGAAGGTGGCCGGCACGTCATCCTGGTTGCCGACGGCAGTAAGCTGGACAGTCAGAGCTTCAGAGAGTTCGCGACTGTCGACAACGTTGATATGCTTATTACCGACGTGTCGCTGAGCGACGAGATGCGGCGAGTGTTCGAACAGGCCAACGTCACCGTGGTCGACAATCTACTGGCTGTCCCATAAGTCCTGTAAAAGCCGCCTTTCTGTGCCGACGCTACGCGAACGCGACCGGCACGCTACTTGCGTCGTCGTCGGCTTCGATCTTCTCTAGAGCGTCGTGGAGGTCCGACTGCTGGACCGTCGTTCGGCCGTCGCGGATGGCGAACATTCCGGCCTCGGTCGCCAGCGAGGCCAGCTCCGCGCCGGAGAGGCCGTCGGTCTCGGTGGCAAACGCACCCAGATCCACGTCGTCGTCGAGGTTCATCTCCTGCGTGTGGATTTCGAGGATGCGCTCGCGGCCCGCAACGTCGGGGTTCGGCACTTCGATGAGGCGGTCGAACCGGCCCGGGCGGAGGATAGCGCGGTCGAGCATATCGAAGCGATTCGTCGCGGCGATGATGCGGATTTCGCCGCGCTCGTCGAAGCCGTCCATCTCCGAGAGCAGTTGCATCATCGTCCGCTGGACCTCGGCGTCGCCGGAGGTCTTCGACTCCGTTCGCTTGGCCGCGATAGCGTCAATCTCGTCGATGAAGATGATAGCCGGTTCGCGCTCGGCGGCGAGTTCGAACAGGTCCCGGACCAGTCGCGCTCCCTCGCCGATGAACTTCCGGACCAGCTCGGAGCCCGCCATCTTGATGAAGGTGGCGTCGGTCTCGTTGGCGACGGCCTTCGCGAGCATCGTCTTCCCGGTGCCGGGCGGGCCGTGCAGCAGCACGCCGCTGGGCGGCTCGATACCGACCTCGCGGAACTGGTCGGCGTTGACGAGCGGCTCCTCGACGGCTTCCCGGACCTCGCGGATCTGCTCTTCGAGGCCGCCGATATCCGAGTAGGAGACATCGGGCGAGCCGTCGACCTGCATTGCCTGCGCGCGGGCGTCGGTCTCGGGGTCGAGGATCTGCTTGACGCCGAAGGAGTCGTTGATGGCTACGCGGTCGCCGGCCTCCAGCCCGTCGCGGATCGACGGCGAAACCTCGGTCAGCACCTCCTGATTGTTGCCGTGTTGCTTGACGACGACGCCGTCGTCGGTCAGCTCCTCGGCCGTCGCGATGTACAGCGAGGAGGTCTTGAGCGTCTCGTTTTCCCGTTCGAGCTGGTCGACCTCGTCCGTGAGGTCGTGCTGCCGGTCACGGGCGGCATCAAGTTGCTCAGTCAGCTGTTCGTTGACCTGTACTATCTCTTTGAAATGTTCCCGGAGTGCCTCCAGACGCTCGTCAGGCGTCATATCTGGGTCGAGTTCCAACCGTGGTCGTTCCGGAAGCGAGGGACTGCGCGACATTTGGATGGTCGGTACTATACGGTTGAGACACAAAGTGCCTTCGGGTCACAGGGGGTGAAAGGGTTATCCGTGTCGAGACGGGGCTGTAGCGTTCGGTTAGACAGGGGACACACAGCCAGACAGATAGCGAATAGCGACTGGCCAGCCTACAGCAGCTCGGCGAACTCGTCGAGGTACTCACCGTACGTCGAAAGGGCGGACTCAACCGGGTCCGGGCTGGCCATATCGACACCAGCGTCGCGAAGCAGTTCCAGCGGGTACTGCCGCGACCCGCTCCGGAGGAAGTCGATATACCGGTTTGCGGCAGGCTCGCCCTCATCCAGAATCCCGTCGACGAGCGCGACAGCCGCCGAGATGCCGGTCGCGTACTGGTAGACGTAGAACGAGCGGTAGAAGTGCGGGATGCGCATCCACTCGCGGGCGATGCGGTCGTCGAGTACCGCCGGCTCGTAGTAGTCGCCTTTCAGGTCCCGGTAGAGGTCGTCCAGGCGGTCCGGGGTCAGCGGCTCGCCGGCCTCAGACATCTCGTGGGTGCGATGCTCGAACTCGGCGAACATCGTCTGCCGATAGAGGGTCGACCGGAACCGTTCGAGGTACTCGTTGAGGATGTGCCGGCGCAGGCGCTCGTCTTCGACGGTATCCAGCAGATGGTGGGTCAGCAGCGTCTCGTTGACCGTCGAGGCGACCTCGGCGACGAAGATCTCGTAGCCGGAGTAGACGAAGGGCTGTTCCTCGCTGGTGTACTCCGAGTGCATCGAGTGGCCGAGTTCGTGGGCCAGCGTGTACATCGACTCCACGTCGTCCTGGTAGTTCATCAGGATGAACGGCTGGGAGTCGTAGGTCCCGCCGGAGTACGCGCCCGATTGCTTGTGCTCGGTCTCGTAGACGTCGACCCACCGCGACTCCAATCCTTCGGCGAGTCGGGACTGGTAGTCATCGCCAAGCGGCGCGACAGCCTCGGTGACGTACTCGCAGGCCTGTTCGTACTCGATTTCGGGCGATTCCTCCTGCACGAGCGGGACGTAGAGGTCCCACATCCGCAGTTCGTCAGCGCCGATGGACTGGCGCTTGAGGTCGGCGTGGCGGTGCAGCGTATCGAGGTTGTCGTGGACGGTGTCGACGAGCGTATCGTACACCTCGACAGGGACGTTCGGCCCGTCGAGTGCGGCCTCGCGGGCAGTATCGTAGTTCCGGGCGTTCGCCATCTTCACGTCCGTCTTGACGGCGTTCTTGTAAGCCGTCCCGACGGCGTTGCGGACGGTGTCCCACTCGTCGTAGAACGCTTCGTACACGCGCTCGCGGAACTCCCGGTCCGGGTGTTTCTGCAGCGTCGTGAAGTTGTTGAGCGTGATCGGCTGCTGGTCGCCGTCGGGGTCCTCGACTGTGGGAAACTCCATGTCGGCGTTGGCCAGCATGTTGTACACCTCGCCGGGCGCGCCGGTGACCTCGCCGAGTTCGGCGAGCAGGTTCTCGACTTCGGCCGAGCGGGTGTGGTCTTTCATCCGGAGCACGTCGTCGAAGTAGTGCTCGTAGGGTTCCAGAGCCGGCTCCGCGTCGATCATCGCCTCAATGTCGTCGTAGTCCAGATCCTGCAGCTCCGGGTCGAGGAACGAGGCGGCCGAACTGGCCTCCGAGGACAGCGACTGCGAGCGGGCGGTCAGCGCCTGGTACGTGTCGTCGGTCGTGTCCTCGTCCCGGCGCATCCGGGCGTAGGCGGCGACGTTCGACACCGTCCGCATCAGTTCCTCGTAGGTTTCGAGCGTCGCTAGCAGGGTGGCGGCGTCCTCGGTGGCCCGCCCCTCGTAGGCGGCGAGGTCCTCGATCAGTTCCTCCGCCTCCTCGTAGGCGGCTTCCCAGTCCTCGTCACTGGCGTAGAGGGAGTCGAGGTCCCACTTGTACGCCTCGTCGATGTCGCTCCGTGCGGGTACCGAACTCATAGCCCGCTCTTGGGACGGGGGCGAAGTAAGCCTTCGTTTCAGCGACGGGGAACTACAGTCCGTCAGTGATGTGGCCAGAGACCTGCACAGCGGTGCGGGCCGTCGCCTCCCGACGACAAAAGGCCGTCCGCGCGTCCGCAACGGCGTCCACGTCCCGGGTGAACGTTACGTCCGGGTAGCGAACGTCGGTCAGCACCAGCGGCTCGGGTGGTGCCGGCGGGACACCGTCGGGGCCCCTGACGGGCTCCGGCGAGAGGACGCGGTCGATCTTCGATAGCGGAGCCGACCCGTCCGCGACAGTCGCCGCGAGCGAGACGAGCCGGCGGACCAGTTGCCGGCAGAAACCACCGGCAGTGAGCCGCGCGACGAGGAACTGGCCCTCCCGCGCCCAGTCGATGTCGACGGTCCGCTCGGTACCCGTCTCGTCGGACGTGAGGTTGTGAAAGTCGTGGCTCCCGGCGAGTGCATCGACGGCCTCGGCCCACCGCTCGTCGTCGACTGTTCTGTGGCCAGGGCGGTCAGCGCGGCCGTCGTCTCCCGCCGGCGCATGCAGGTAGTAGGTGTACGTCCGCCTGGTGGCGTCGTGTGTCGCGTGGAACTCGGCGGGAACGTCGGCGCTGGCCCACACACGGATATCATCCGGGAGTTCGCCGTTGAACGCCGCCGGCGAGAGCCATTCCGGCGCGTCGAAGGCGACGGTCTGTGCCCGCGCGGACACGCCGGCGTCAGTCCGGCCGGCGGCCGCGTACTGTTCGGGGAGGCCGTTGCCGCGCTCGCAGACGCCAAGACGGACCAGCGCCGAGCGGAGTCGGGCCTCAACGGTGTCGACATCGGGCTGGCGCTGAAACCCGTGATACGGTCGGCCGTCGTAGGCCACGCGATAGGCGCGCATACTGATCTGTCGACTGCGAGCCACTTGGCTCGCCCGAATCTCAGTCGCTGGGAAGGATAGACGAACTTAGGCATGCTGAGAACGAAGCAGGGGGTATGTCCAACGCCGCCGCGGCGGATCACGACTTCCCTCGTCCGCCCGAAACGTTCACCGACAACGACGGGCGAACGGTGACAATCGAGGCCTATGACGGCGACATCGACCCACTGGTGGAGATGTATGCTGACTTCGGGACCGACTCCCGGTCACAGGGCGTCCCACCCCGGACCGAAGCGGACATCCGCGACTGGCTACCGAACCTCGTCGAGGACGGCCTGAACGTCGTTGTCTGGCACGAAGAACAAGCTGTCGGCCACGCCGTTCTCGTCCCGTATCAGGACACGTCGGAACTGGCGATTTTCGTTCATCCGGACTACCAGCACGCCGGTATCGGGTCACAGCTCATCCGCGTCCTCCTCGGTTACGGACAGGAGAACAGCCTCGACCGCGTCTGGCTCTCCGTCTCGAACACGAACCACGTTGCCCGGGCGCTGTACGAGTCGGTCGGCTTCGAGACCATCGCCAAGGAGCGCGTGGAGATGGAGATGGAGCGAGCGCTCTGACCGGACAACCTCGCGGACAGTCACGCAGGGATAAATAGCGGCTGCACGAAGGCTGTGTGTGGACCTCGCCTCGCACCCGGAGACGCTAACCTGTACGGAGTGTGGCTCGATAATCGAGGACGCGGGCTACCTGCCAGCGACGGAGCGAGACGGGACGTACCACCCGCTGGTCGACGCGGCGGTCTGTGACACCTGTGGCTTCAACGACCTCGGAATGACCGGCTGTGCGCCCGAACTCGACGACGTGGTCGACCCGGGACCGGACGATACGCTTCTGCACGTTCGTCTGACCGACAGTGGCATCGAGGTCGTCAGCGCGAAGGAGTAGTGGTAGCCGGCGGGGACGAACGACTCACTCGGTTTCGAGACTGACTTCGCTGTCAGCCGCACCGGCCCCGTTCTCGGTGTCGCTGTTCGCCGAGAGCGATTCGGTCTCCAGCAGGCGGTCCAGCCGACGCTCGAACTCACTATCTGTCAGTTCGCCGCGGGCGTAGCGCTCTCGGAGGTGATCGACCGGGGCCACCGTCGGCTCCGTTGCGTCGGGTGCATCGGTTTCATCCTGGGCTGTCTCGTCCGCCGGGGACTCGATCATCGGCAGTTTCGACCCCAGAAGGGCGACGAGCGGAGCGAGGATAAACCACCCGAGGATTATCGAAACCGGTGCAATCACGTTGCCGAGGCCGGCCGCACCCCCAAGCATGGCGATACCCAGCGAGAGTATCGCGATGGTCGCGACGAGCTTCCACCTCGGGAGAGCGATGGAGGGAAGCTGCATGTCGACTACTCGACACGCTGGTTGCAAAAAGCTACTGTCGCAGGCCGCGCTACTCTGCGAAGTCCTCGAACGTCGGCCGGTCGTGGTCTCCGGGGAACGCAGACAGCGGGACGCTCACCTGCTCGCCGTCGTCCATCTCCTTGAGCGTCACCTCGTCATTTTCGAGGTCCTGCTCGCCGACGATGACAACCGTCTCAGCGTTGACCCCGTCAGCGTAGCCCATCTGTGCGCCGAACGAGCGGTCGGCAACGTCGCTCTCGACGACGTGGCCCCGCTCGCGCAGGTCCCGGGCGATGCGGGCCGCGGTCGGGCGTGTGTCGCCGACCTGCAGGACGTAGTAGTCCGTCGACAGCTCCTCGGCAGGCCAGACGCCGGCTCGCTGACACAGCAACTGGAGCGTGGCGTGGCCGGGCGCAAAGCCGACGGCCGGCGTCGGCTGACCGCCGAAGCCCTCGATGAGGTCGTCGTAGCGGCCGCCGCCGAACACCGAGCGGGACACCTCGCCCGTCGAGTCGAAGCACTCGAAGACGACGCCGGTGTAGTAGTCCAGCCCGCGCGCGGTCGTCAGCGAGACGGTGAGGTGGTCGCGAACGCCGAAGTCCTCGGCCGCATCGAGCACTGCCTGCAGATTGTCGGTCGCCGCACGGACATCCTCAGAGCCGGTGAGATCCGCGAGCGTTTCGATTTCCTCGGCGTCGATCTGCAGCATCTCGTCGAACGTGTCGGCCTGTCCGTAGTTGAGTCCCGCGTCGACGAGCGCGTCGAGGTAGTCGTCGTGGTCGACCTTAGCCCGCTTGTCGACCGCTCGGATGGCTTCGGGCACGTCCACATCAGCCTCGAAGGACTCCAGCACGCCCGCGAGGATATCCCGGTGGGAGACGCGGATCTCGAAGTCCTCGGCCGTCAGCCCGAGGTCGGTGAGCATGTCCACGGCGACGGCCAGAATCTCGGCGTCGGCCGTCGGCTCCGCCGACCCGAAGATGTCGACGTTGGTCTGGTAGAACTCACGGAACCGGCCCTGCTGGGGCTCCTCGTAGCGCCAGAACGGTCGCGTCGAGACCCACTTGATCGGTTTCGAGAGTTCCTGTTGCTTGGCGACGAACATCCGCGCGACGGTCGGCGTCAGCTCCGGCGTGAGCGCGACCTCGCGGCCGCCCTTGTCCTCGAAGCTGTACAGTTCCTCGACGATCTCCTCGCCGCTCTTGTCGACGTACATCTCGGTCGGCTCGATGGCCGGCGTGCCGATCTCCCGGAAGCCGTAGCGCTGTGCGACGTCTTCCAGCGTGTCCATGGCCCACCGCCGAGCCTGCATCTCCTCGGGGTAGAAATCGCGAAAGCCCTTGACGGAGTCGTACATGCCTGCGTCTACAGCGAGGGCGCGCTTGAACCTGTTCGTTCACGCTGACCATGACCATCGAATCGTTTCCGGTAGAGACTCACTAAGACAGGAACCCCCCTACTGCTTTCGCCAGTAGTCGATCTCTGACAGGAGGGTGTGGCCGGCACGCACTGGCGACAAAAAGGCTAGTAGCCGGCTACACGGGGATCGGCCGGTGTTAGAGAGGAGACAACAAAGACGCGTTATACCCAGGGTGACCGTATGGGACGGGCATTGGACTGGTGGGCACACCACGGGGTGAGACAGTGACACAGCGATTCGAGACGGGGGTTCGAGCGCTCGACCGGAAGCTCGACGGCGGCATTCCGGCTGGGAGCCTCGTCACGCTGCTCGCCGAACCGGCGAGCCAGGCGGAGCTGTTTCTCTCCGAGTTCGTCGCCCGGCAGGAGACGGTGTATCTCTCCGGCGAACAGGCACCGACAACGGTCACGTCGGCGCTGCGGTCCCAGCGGGGGACGTACGACGATCTCGCAGTCAGCCAACTGGACCGCGAAGCCCCGGTCAGTGACGCGCTCACCCACGTCGAGGCGGTCACGGAGGAGTCGCTCCTCGTCGTCGATCCGGTCGGGCCGCTTGAGCGCGCCGACACAGGGGAGTTCCGGGCCTTCCTCGAAACGCTCCAATCCAGACTCACACAGACCGACAGCGTCGCGGTGCTATACGCGCTCAAACACGACGCCGCGCCGCCACAGCGCCACCGGACAGAGTACACGAGCGACATCGTGTTCGACCTCGAAACGAAGCGAAACGACGACGCCATCGAAAACAGGCTCTTCGTCCCGAAGTTCCGCGGCGGCCGAGCGCTCACCGAACCGATATGTCTTGACCTCACCGACCGCATCAGCGTGGACACAACCCGGGACATCGCCTGAGCTGGTGAACGACGTAGAGAGGGTATCCGACAGCTACCGAAGCCCCCGCACGCGGGACTGCGTGTGCTTTGGGAAGATATCGGCCACAGCACCCTCGCCGTAGCGCTCTCGCAGCAGTTCGCGGAGTTCGACCTCGTAGTCGGCCTTCGGAATATCGGGGCTGGGGCCGCTCTCAACGACGAGTTTGTCGGCAGCCATCGCGTCGATAGCGCCGCGGCCGATGCCCGCAAGCGGGGCGAGGTAGTCCACGCCGAAGCGGTCCTCGACGCTCTGGGCGAGCGGTCGCTCGATAGTGGGGACCCGGTCGTCGCGCCGGGTGCCGTCAGCAATGGCGTCGAGCCTATCGAGACCGTCGGCAGCGGCGACCCAGTCACCGCTCGCGACGGTTTCGACGGCATGTTCGTGGACCTGCTGGATGCCGTTTCGCGGATAACCGTCGTCGTGCATCCGCTCGGCAGCGTCGCGGGCCACGTCCGGGTCCAGATCGACCGTCACATGGTCGAAGCCGACGGCCGACGCGCTCTCCCGAGCGGGGTCGGTGTCACAGACGCCGAAAGAGCCGCTGACGAGCGTTACGTCGTAAAAGGGGTCGAGCAAAAGCGCCGCCAGCGTCGAGTCTTTTCCGCCGCTGTACAACAGGGCACAGCGCATCTACCGGCGCTTGATATCGAAGCTCTTGGAGTCGGGCGTCAGCTCCGAGAGAAGTTCCTTCATCTGGTCCTCGTCGATCTGACCCTGCACGCGGCCGCTGCGTGCCAGCGCGACCACCTGCTGTTCTATCTGCTCGCCGACCTGCGGCTTGGACATCTTGACCGTGTTGAGCCGCTTGCGCGCGCCGTCCGTGAGGTTCTGCTTGAGAACCGCCTGCTTCTGGGCTTCGGCCTGCTGTTGGGCCGCCTCCTGACCCTCGCCTTCGCCGCCCTGCTGTTCCTTGAGCTGCTCCATCTTCTTTTTCCGGAGTTCTTCGAGTTCCTCCTCGCTGGGGTCGCCACTCATAGTTGTATCAAAATACTGGAGTCGGTCGGAAAACGATTTCGGAGCAGGGGCTACGGTCGAGGGAAGACAGCGAGAAAGGCGTCAGTTACGCGTAGCGTTCGAGTTCCGGACGGTCGAGTTCCGTCAGGAGGTCGCCTGCGGTGTCGTCGAGGAGGCTGCGGCCCGCACCGGTGACACGGCGGCCGTCGTTCTCACTGGTCTCGACGTAGCCGGCGTCTTCGAGCTGCTGGAGCGCCGTCCGGATGATGTTGCCCGAACCCTTGGTCTTGTGATGTGGGCGAACGCGGTAGCGAGTCGTCCCCTGTTTCGAGGTGCCGTACTCGGAGCGGAGGGCGTTGACGCCAACGGGGCCGTCGACAGCAACCTTCCGGAGGAGGCTGGCCGCGCGTCGGGCCCAGAAGTCCTCCTGCTCAGGCGGGAGTTCGCGATCGACGCCGGTCTTGGTGTACTCGGCCCAGTCCGGCGCTTCGATGTCGTCTTCATCTGCGAGCGTCTCCGTGAGTGCCTCAATGAGTTCCTCGGGGGGAACGTCGTAGAGTGTAGCCATTGCAGATTCCTTTCCGTCGCCGTCATTTAAACGCGTCGTTCGCAGTCGGCGGGCGTGAACCGTTCACTCGCCCATAGGGCAGCGATGCTCCGACTCCCACCGGGACCCGTGGGGGTCACTCCTCGGGCGATGCGGCCCGGTCGACACCGAGGGCGGCAGCGACGCCGCCACCGATAATCGTTGGCAACAGGTAGCTCCCGACGCGGTGGATCAGTACTGCAGAGGTAGCGAGGGCGGCCGAAACCGGGGCCGTCGAGACGAGCAGCGTCACGAGCACCGTCTCGATAGCGCCGGACCCGCCGGGAAGCGGAACGACACTGGCGATACTCCCGACAGGGACGACGAGCAAGACAACTTCGACCGGTACTGATGCCCCGACGGCGTACAGCGACGTCCACAGCGACGCCGACAGACAGACCCAGCCAAACGCCGAGAGCCCGAAGGTCTGGAAGACCGTTCGGCGGTCGGTCGCGATGCGCTCGATAGCCGAAAAGAACCCCTCGATGCGTTCCTCGATACTGGCCGCAGACGGCGGTGACCATCGGGGTACGATGTTCGACAGAGCGGCGAGAACCGGTGCCACACCGCGAATGACCGCCGCCTGAACGCGGCCCCGGTGTCGCCAGCCTAAGACGGCGGCGACCGGGATGCCGACCGCGAGGACCGCGACCGCCCCAGCGGCAAACGCCAAATTCCGGGTCAGCTGGACCGCTCCGGCGGCGACGAACGTGAAGCCGATGATGGCATACCCGACCGACGGCAGGAAGTGGACCGTGTCGACGGTAGCGATGGCCGCCAGCCCGGTCTCGTACTCGGTGTCGGCAGCCGTCGAGATCAGGAGCGCGCTCACTGGCTCGCCCCCGGCCTGGCCAAAGGGCGTGACGTTGTTCGAGAACACGGCGGCGACGAACACGAGCACGGCAGTGTGCGGTGCCACCGGCGCGCCAAGCGCCTGCAGGACCGTCCACAGCGCCAACCCCCACGAGACGAGCCACAGTATGGCGATGCCTGCGACGGCGAGAAGCGCTCCCGGATCTGCCGTCGTGAGCGCGTCCAGTGTCTCGCCGATACCGACAAGCCACACCAGCCCCGCGAGGACGGCGAGCGCCGCCGCGAACCCGACGACCGTCGCCATCCGGTTCCCATCCATGTGGATGGGATTGGCAGTCTCCGGTTTCAACCCACCGACCTTGGCCCGTCGGCCGATACCCCGAGGGTTTTGCCCCGGGAACCCGACGACGGAGTATGGACGAGCGGGCTGCACTCGCCGACCTCGCCGACCGGCTTCCCAACGCGGGCGACGACTGCGCCGTCGTGGACGGACAGGTCATCACGACCGACATGCTCCACGAGCGGACGGACTTCCCGGCGGGGACGACCCGCTACACGGCCGGCTGGCGGGCCGTCGGGGCCTCGCTGTCGGATGTAGCGGCGATGGGGGCCGACGCAACCGCGGCGGTGGCCGCGTACGGCGCACCGTCGTTCGAGGCGGGCGAACTCGCGGCGTTCGTCGACGGCGCAGAAGACGTGTGTCACGCGGTCGGCGCGGAGTACGTCGGCGGCGATCTGGACAGCCATGACGAGTTTACCGTCGCGACGACGGCCATCGGCTCTGTGGCTGCCCCGGTCCATCGCTCGGGTGCTTCGCCCGGTGACGCGGTCTGTGTCACCGGTACGCTGGGCCGGTCAGCCGCCGCCCTCGAACTGTTCGACCGAGGTGACACCAACCGGGCAAATGAGCTGTTTCAGTTCGAGCCCCGCGTGCGTGCGGGCACCGCGCTCCGGCCGTACGCGGCGGCGATGATGGATTCCAGCGACGGGCTGGCCCGCTCGCTCCACCAGTTGGCCGAGGCCAGTGGCTGTGGCTTCGCTATCGAGGCGCCACTGCCGATAGACCCGGCGGTCGACGAACTCACCGACACGCCACAGGAGCGCCGGGAGTCCGGTCTCTTCTTCGGCGAGGACTTCGAGCTGGTCTGTACGCTTCCTGAGCCCGACGTGTCTGAAGCCAGAGAGGCAGTGCCGTGCCCGCTCCACCGAATCGGCACGGCCACCGAGCACGGCGTCACGCTCGACGGCGAGACATTTCCAGATCGAGGGTATTCACACTGAGAACCCCCGTCCGCGACCAAAGCGAGCGGTCAGATTGCGCTGATCTCGAACGGAACCGGCGTGAAACAGGCTAGTCCAAGCAGGAACGTAAACAGGCCAAGCAGCGTCCGCTGTCGGTCCAGCGTCGTGTCGACGGTCGGTCTGGCAGGTCCTGCATACGCGAGCCCGGTAGCGAACAGTCCCCAGAACACCCACAGGCCCCAGACGCCGAAGCCGACCGGCGGCGGGTCGCGGGTGAAATACAGGTAGCCAGCGAGTGCAAACAGGGCGCCGGGCACCGCCGCGGCGACGGTTTCCTGTCGCTGTCCGACGATGGACCGCACGATGTGGCCGCCGTCGAGTTGGCCGACCGGGAGCAGGTTCAGGAAGGTGAAGAACATCCCGGCCCAGCCGGCGAACACAATCGGGTGGACCGACTCGCCGGGGCCGATCTCGCTCTCAAGTCCCACCGCGTTCACCAGCGCCTCTAGCGCCTGAAACAGCAGCGGATAGTTGAACGTGATTATGACGCCGGTGTCACTGTTTGCCACGCGTTCCGGGACCGTAATCGGGTCTATCGAGAGGCCGATGACCGTGACGATGGTCGTCGCAACGAGTCCGGCAAGCGGACCGGCCACGCCGATGTCGAACAGCGCGGTCCGGTCAGGAATGCGCCCGCGGATGTTGATGACCGCTCCCATCGTGCCGAGATACGACGGGAACGGGATGAAATACGGGAGCGTCACGTCGACGCCGTGGTAGCGGGCCGCAGCGTAGTGACCCAGCTCGTGGATGCCGAGCACGCCGAGCATCGCGACCATGAACGGCCAGGCCTCGAAAACTCGGAGCGGGTCCTCCGCGACCGGGATGTAGTACCAGGCGCTCGCGCCGACGTACAGCGTCGACGCGATAGTCGCCAGCAGGAGCCCGATGTTGAGCCACGGGACGCCGGTGTCCGTATTAAGCGGTTCCGCCACAAGCGCGTACTGGTCCCTGCCCGCGTGTGGCGCGCTACTGGGGGCGGTAATCGAGTCGCTGTCGCCCGGACCGCCGACAACGGTCGTGGCGCCGTTGCTCGCGGGACCGAGTTCTTCGAGCCGAATGTCGTAGCCACACTGTCGGAACACCGGCCTGAGTTGCTCAGTGACAGCGGCTGGTGGCACTAGCGGGTCGCCGATATACTGTACGGTGCCGTCCACCCGCCGCACTGACGAGACGGAGAACACGCCGGCCAGTCGGTCAGGCGACGGCGGGTCCGCGGCGGAGCCACTCATCAGCTACGCGTAAACGGTGCGGGCACAAATACTCCGCGAACAATCACACAGCTAGCAGGTATCGTCCGAGAACGGTACGCGGGGACCAGTCACCTACGCCGGCTCGATACGCCAGGTGGTCGCGCTCGTGTACGACCACTTCTCGACATTGATCTCGGACGCGCTGTCCTTGAGCTTGACCATCAGGGCACCGATCTCTTTCGGAGAGAGACCGACTTCGTCGGCGATGAACTTGCTCTTGAAATACATCTCGCCGTCACTTGCCTTCTCTGCGAGGAACGACTTCAGTCGCTCTTCTTTGGAGGGCTCTTCCTCGCCGGAGGGCGTTGCAGTAGCGCTCATCTTTGTCACCTCACTTCTTCGTAACCCCGCCGGGAGTATATAAAGGGAGGAACCTTCAGGTCACTTCGGTCACTTTCAGGACAAATCGAGCTAAAACGCATTTTTTACAACCGTTTCAGATTCTTTTAGACGTTTTACGAAGTATTCTTAGCCGGTATATGGGCTCCGTTTTCGTGGTGGTTTGAACGGTCTGTGAAAGAGAGATATCACCCTCTGTGGCCCCAACAAGCGGCATATGTCGCTGGTAGAACGGCAGCGTCGTCAGACATGCGTCAGCACGTCGGGCACACGTCATACGGAGAGTCGCGCCGCTGTGGGGCGGACAGCAGTCGCTGCGGGAACCAGAAAGGGCCGGTTATAGAGACGGCGGTCAGTGGCCTTGACAACCCTTAAGAGTACATCGCGGTTACGGCGGGCTAATGAAAGTCGTCGTCTCCATTGGCGGAAGCGTACTGGCCCCGGACCTCGACGCAGACCGGGTCGCCGACTACGCCGAGGCCATCCAGTCACTCGATGCACAGGGACACACGCTCGGAACCGTCGTCGGCGGCGGCCCGACCGCACGCGATTACATCGGCAGCGCCCGCGACCTCGGTGCGAACGAGATAGAGCTCGACCAGCTCGGCATCGCCGTCACGCGGCTGAACGGCCGATTGCTGATCGCTGCGCTTGACGACCGCGCGGCACCCACGCCCGCCGAGAGCTACGACGAGGGCCGGGAAGCCATCCGTCGCGGGGACATCCCAGTCCTCGGCGGAATCGTCGCCGCACAGACCACCGACGCCGTGGCGGCCGCGTTCGCGGAGTACGTCGGTGCTGACCTGCTCGTCTACGCCACATCGGTTCCGGGCGTCTACGACGCCGACCCGAACGAGGACGGCGACGCGACGCGGTTCGACGAACTCGGCGCAGACGAACTCGTCGATGTGATCGCCGACATCGAGATGGACGCCGGCAGCAGCGCGCCGGTCGACCTGCTGGCCGCGAAAATAATCCAGCGGTCCGGCATCCGGACGATGGTGCTCGACGGTGCTGACCCTAAACGCGTCGTGCGCGCGGTCGAAGATGGCGAGTTCGACGGCACCGAGATTCTCCCGGAGGCATAGATGGCGGAAGACCCCTACGAGGTCGGCCGGGGCGGTTCCCGGGCGTTCTGGGCCGACTCCGTCGCCGACACTGTCGAGGCGCGCGAGCCCGACGACCCAATCGTCATCAAGGGCGGCGTCTCCCCCTCGGGCGTCCCGCACATCGGCCACTTCAACGAGATAATGCGGGGCTACTACGTCGCCGAGGCCCTGCGGGACCGCGGCCACGAGGTCCGGCAGGTGTTCACCGCCGACGACAAGGACCGGCTGCGGGCGGTGCCCCGCCAGCTCGCCGACCTCGACTGGAACGTCGTCGGCCTCGGCGAGGTCGACGCCGGCGCGCTCGGCCGGAACCTCGGGAAGCCGTACACCGACATCCCGGACCCGTTCGGTTGCTGTGACTCCTACGGTGCCCACTTCACGACGCTCCTGCGGAAAAGCGCCGAGCTGGTCAGCGTCGACGTGGAGTTCGTCTCGAACACCGAACTGTACGCCGACGGCGAGTTCGAACCCGTGACCCGCCGCGTGCTCGAACGCGCCGACCGAGCCCGTGACGTGCTCGCCGAGTACCAGAACAAGGTCGACGACGACTACGTCCCGTTCCTGCCCCAGTGCGAGGAGTGCGGGAAGCTCACGGAGGGCGTCACGGCGGTCGACCTCGACGCCGGCGAAGTCGAGTATGTCTGTGAAGACGTCGAGGCCGGCGACCAGACTATCGAGGGCTGTGGCCACGAAGGCACGGCCTCGCTCCGGGACGGAAAGCTCCCGTGGCGCTTCGAGTGGCCCGCCCAGTGGGAGATTCTGGGCGTCGACTTCGAGCCCTTCGGCAAGGACCACGCCGAAGGCTCTTGGCCCTCTGGCGAGGATGTCGCCGAGAACGTGCTGGACATCCAGCCGCCGGTCCCGATGGTGTACGAGTGGTTCACGCTCGATGGCGAGCCCCTCTCTTCTTCTTCCGGAAACGTCATCACCGTCGACGAAGTGCTGGACATCCTCGAACCGGAGGTGTTCAAGTACTTCTTCGTCAAAGACCCGCGGAAGCAACGGGACTTCTCCGTCGAGAACGTCGACCAGCTCGTCGAGGAGTTCGATCAGTTCGAACGGCGATACTTCGGTGAGGCAGACGGGAGCGAAGACGAGATGGAACTCGCAGAGCGGGCCTACCCGATGGTCGTGGCCGAGCCACGCGAGGAAGGCGTTCGGATCCCCTACACGTTCGCAGCGGTACTCGGGATGACCGACGACCCGGCGCTTCGAGAGCAGATCGCCCGGAAAGAGGGCCATATCCCGGACGATGCGCCGGAGTGGGCCATCGAGGGGGCGCTCGCCCGCGTCGAGCGCGCCCAGGAGTGGGCCAGCCTGACGAACAACGAGTTCAACTACGAACTCAAGCGAAGCGAGATTCCCGACGTGTCCTTCGACGACGCGACGGCGGCCGCGCTGGACGAGCTGGCCGAGTTCATCGCCGAAGGCCACGACGGCGAGGCGATTCAGGCCGAGATATACGAGACGGCAAAGCGAAACGACATCGACATCGGGGAGTTCTTCTCGGCCGGCTACCAACTCCTGTTCGACGACACCGAAGGCCCACAGCTCGGGACGTTCATCGCGAAACTGGACCGGGAGTTCGTCGTCGAACGCTTCCGTCGAAACGAGTAGACCGGAGTAGGCAGGTCCTACCCCCCGAACGAGCCCTCGAAACGCGCACTCAGGGCGACTGTTCCCGCGTGTCGACCCGCTCAAACATCGGTCCGAGCCGCTCGTCGTAGCAGTCCTGACAGACGTACGCGTCGATGACGCCCGTCTCGCTGTGGGTGTGAATCATCGCGTGAACCGTGGCGTCGAACGGAACGGTCTCACCACAGATACCGCAGGTTTCTGGCATAGTCCGGCACCTGCTTGCAACACGTTCTCACAGCACATAGAACAGGTGGTTCGTGTACCGCCTCAGGCGGCCCGAGGCGTCACCAGGACGGGAACTGAGACGGTTCGAATGAGTTGCGACGTGACGCTGCCGAGCAACTGGCGTTTGAGGTTCGAACGGCCGTGTGATCCCATGACGACGAGGTCGATATCCCGGTCGGAGGCGTACTCGCGGAGCCCGGCGGGAACGCCGTCGAACGAATCCGTCCGTTCCACAGCAGTTTCGACCGCCACGTCCGGGGCCGTCTCTTCGAGGTCATCGACAACTGAATCGACGGCGTCACGCCCGTCCTCTTCCAGTCGTTCGATGAACGTCTCGTTCAGCCCGCCAGCGTTGAATGCCCCGCCGGCGGCCTGGATATCGACGACGTTGAGCGCGTGGATCGTCGCGTCGTACCGATCTGCTACCGCCGCGCCGTGTCGTATCGCCGTTTCAGCGTTCGCGCTGCCGTCGGTCGGGAGAAGTATCCGCGAGTAGTCGAACCCGTTGATTCCCGTCTGCGCTGCATCCGAGACGACCAGTACGGGCACCGCAGTTCGGTGCAGGACCTGTTCGGTGACGCCGCCGAGGAGTCGCTTGCCGAGGCCTGTCATCCCCTGTCGGCCGAGGACGATGAGCGCAGCGTCGGTCTCGCGGGCGTGCTCGTCGATCTGCACGCTCGGTTTCCCATTCAGGAGTTCCGTCGTGACGGGCTGGCCGATATCGGCGGCGAGTGACTCGATGTCTGTGAGGACGGACTCGCCGCGTTCCCGAAGGCGTCGGCTCTCACGGTCCGTTTGGGTAAGCCTCCGTGCGCGCTGCTCGACGACGTGGACTGCCTCGGCCGTTGCGTCAAAGTCCTTGGCCAGTGCGAGGCCACGCCGGGCGGCTGCCGTGGCTTCGTCGCTCCCGTCGACGGGAATGAGAACGTGGTCGTACATTGTATGGTCGTTTGCCGCGCGGTCACTTCACCGTTGGCTGCTGGCCGGCGGTGTGCCCCAAACCAAACCCTCTTGCTTGGCTAAACCTAGTTCCCGGTACATGGTGAGTACGCTGACGTGGGTCCTCGCGGGCCTTGTCGCTTACACCCTCCTCGCGATGGCGCTGCGGACCCGCGGCGTTGTTCCCGAATATATTCGTTTTAGCGGCCCGATTACGACGATTCACACACAGAAGGGCAAGGCGGTGCTCGACTGGCTCGCACGGCCAAAGCGGTTCTGGCGCGCCTGGGGGAACCTCGGCGTCGGGTTCGGCCTCGTCGTTATGGTCGGCTCGTTCCTCCTCGTTGCGCTCGGCGCCTACCAGGCGCTCGTCAATCCACAGCCCTCGGCACTGAACGAACCACGGAACGCGCTGGCGATTCCCGGCGTGAACGACTTCCTCCCGCTGTCGGTCGCACCCGAAATCGTGCTCGGGCTATTGCTCGGCCTCGTCGTCCACGAGGGCGGCCACGGACTGTTCTGTCGCGTCGAGGACATCGACATCGAGTCGATGGGGCTGGCCTTGCTGGCGATTATCCCCATCGGTGCGTTCGTCGAACCCGACGAAGACGAGCTTCTGCGCTCCGACCGCGGGGCACAGGCCCGGATGTACACGGCTGGCGTGACGAACAACTTCGCGCTCGCTATCATCACGCTCTTGCTGCTTTTCGGACCAGTTGCCGGCGCTATTGCCGTCGTCGACGGCGTCCCGGTCGGGAGTCCAGTCAACGGGACGCCTGCAGCCGAAGCGGGCATCGAGTCAGGCGACGTTATCACGGCGGTTGACGGCCAGCCAGTGGCAAACCAGCAGGAACTCGAAGCGATGCTCGCCGAAAGCGACGCACAGACTGTCGACGTGGCGCGGAAGGACGCCGGAACCGTCACCGTCGATCGGTCCGTCGTCGTCTCGGCGGCCCTCCAGAGCGCGCCACTTGGAACCGGTGAGACGATTGTCGCTGTCAACGGGACCGCAGTAGCGACCCGCAGTGAGTTCGAACAGGCGGCCAGAACCCATCCCGTTGCGACACTCGAAACTGAGTCCGGAGAAACGGTCACGACACCGCTCGGCGCGTACGTGCTGGTCGCCGAAGAGGGTCCGCTCGCAGCGGAGGGAGCACCGGGCGGTGACGGTATGATAATCACCGAAGTCAACGGGGAGCGAACGCACAGCGGAACGGCACTGCAGCAGGCCCTCGAAGGCGGCGAACCCGGTGACGAAGTGACGGTCACCGGCTACGTCGACGGCTCGCGAGAGACATACGAGCTAACGATGGCCGAGAGCGACCAGGTCGACAACGGCATCATCGGTGTCGGCATCCAGCAGGGTATCAGTGGCATTCAGGTCAGTGACTTCGGCATCGACGCCTACCCCGCGGCGGCGTTCCTCGAATTCATCGGCGGGTCGCCCGACACGCCGACATCGGTCTCCGAGTTCTCGTTCGCCCAGCGAATCTTCAGCACGCTCTTGTTGCCGTTCATCGGCGTCGCCGGCGGCTTCGGCTACAATTTTGCCGGCTTCACCGGCATCGCGACGAACTTCTACACTGTGCAGGGCCCGCTCGGCGCGCTCGGAACGACGCCGGTGTTCCTGCTCGCAAACGTCCTCTTCTGGACCGGCTGGATCAACCTCGTCATCGGCCAGTTCAATCTCATCCCGACGTTCCCGCTCGACGGCGGCCACATTCTTCGGGCGTCGACCGAATCGTTCGTCTCACGCTTGCCGGTCTCGGACGGGCGACGGGTGACGACAGCCGTCTCCATCGCAATCACGGTGTCGATGATCAGCGGCCTCCTGTTGATGGTGTTTGGCCCGCGGCTCCTGACCTGAGATGGGCCATCGTCTCTGTTTCTCCCGACGACCGCCAGATCATCGACGATAGCTGTGAATGAGTGTCTCCCGGACCGCCTGTGATGGTCGGGGTTTCGTTACCCATTTACTCCCCGCCGCGAAAGCCCGGCGTATGTTCCTGCAGCTGCGTGCAGAGGTCGAGGACGCCCTCGCCAACGCACTCACAACTCTCGACCTGCCGGCCGAGGACCTCGGTATCGAGGAGCCCCCGGAGGACGTCGACGCCGTGCTCGCATCGAGCGTTGCCTTCCGGCTGGCCGGCGAGGTCGGTACCGCGCCGCCGAACGTCGCCGGTGACATCGCCGACGCGATTGACGCCGACGACCTCACCTACGTCAGCGACGTGACGACACAGGGACCGTACGTCAACTTCCTCCCGAGCGAGGCGTACTTCGCCGAGACCCTGCAGTCGGTCACTGAGGACGGGTTCGGCCGGCTCCCCGACCGCGACACCAGCGTCGTCGTCGAACACACCTCCGCGAACCCGACCGGGCCGGTCCACGTCGGGCGGGCACGCAACCCCATCATCGGCGATGCCGTCGCCCGAGTCCTCGATTACGCCGGCTACGACGTGGACCGCCATTACTACGTCAACGACGCAGGCCGACAGATCGCGGTGTTCACCTGGGCCTACGAAACCTTCGACGAGGCCGACCTGCCCGAACCCGAACGCGAGTCCCCGGAGTACGAGATGGTCCGGTACTACCGCAAGGGTAACACCGTCCTCGAAGACGGCGACCCCGACGAGGTTGAGGACGTTGAGGCCGAAATCCAGTCCATTCTGCAGGGCCTCGAAGACGGCGACGAAGAGACCTACGAGCGGGTCGCCGAGGTCGTCGACACCGTGCTGGGCGGGATGCAGACCACGCTTGGCCGCCTCCCGGCAGAGTTCGACGAGTTCGTCAAGGAGACGCGGTTCATGCGCAATGGGGACACGGACGATCTGGTCGACCGGCTGAAGGAACTCGACTGCGCCGTCTACGAGGAAGACGCCTGGCAGCTGGACCTGTCCGACTTCGAGAAGAACCTCGTGTTCCTGCGTTCGGACGGCACGTCGCTGTACACCACCCGCGACCTGGCCCACCACGAGTGGAAGTTCGAGAACTACGACCGCGCCGTGACGGTGCTGGGCGAGGACCACAAGCTACAGGCCGACCAGCTCGACGCCGCTCTCGGCCTGCTGGGCAACGACACTGACCAGCTCCGACAGGTGTTCTACTCCTGGGTGAACCTTCCCGAAGGCGGGATGAGCACGCGCGAGGGGACCGGTATCGACCTCGACGACCTGCTCGATGAGGCAATCGACCGCGCGCGCGAAGAGGTCGAGTCCCGGCTGGACGACCGGACCCGGGGCGACCTCGACGCGGATGACATCGACCGCATCGCCCGCCAGGTCGGTATCGGCGCGGTGCGCTACGACATCGTCTCGAAACAGCCGACGAAGGGCATCACGTTCGAGTGGGACCGCGCACTTGACTTCGAGGCCCAATCGGCTCCCTACGTCCAGTACGTCCACGCACGCTGCTGTGGCATTCTGGGCGACGTGGAGGCTGACATCCCCGAGGAGCCAGCCCTCGGCCCGCTGTCCGAACCGGAGGAGCGCGACCTGCTCCGCGAACTGGCCCGGTTCCCCGCCGTCATCGAGGCGGCCGCGGACGACCTGACGCCGCATACCGTCGCCACCTACACCCGTGACCTCGCCGAGACGTTCAACGCCTTCTACCGGGAGTGTCCGGTTCTCGACGCCGACGACGAGACCCGCGCGGCACGGCTGGCACTCGTCGACGGGACCCGGACCACGATTGCGAACGCCCTCGACGCGCTAGGTGTCGAAGCGCCGACCTCGATGTAGGCACACTCCGCGCCGGGAATCCGGTCGGAGATGCGATTGCCGCCAGAAGTCCGTCAAGCCGGCCTATTTCTGCAAGAACGCGTCGACTTCCGCTGTAATTCGTGCAGGTGCCGCAGCCGGGCCGCTGTGACTGACACCATCGAACTCGACGAACCGGCTGTGTGGGAGTGCGTCGTGAACGTTCCGGGCGCTCCGCCGGAGGAACTCCGGCCCGTCGGTACCGGCCAGAACGAGCGTCGGTGCCTCCACGTCGAGCCGGTTGGGGAGTCGGTACCGCTCGACAGAGCGGTTCATCCGGACGACTTCCTCGGCGAGGTCCACACAATCGGGCCAGACCGGCCATTCCGCAAGCCAGGCGTCAAGGTTCTCGATACCGTTGGGGTGAAGGACCTGTTCGATGTAGCGTTTTACCGCTTTCTCACGCTCCCCGTTCTGTATGAGCGACGCCATTCGGTCAGCGAGGTCGGCGTCGGCCCGGTAGTCGGCGGGAAGTACTGCCGGTTCGTAGGCGATGACCGACTCGACTGACATCTCCGTCGCGGTCTCGATAGCAGTGAGTGCGCCGTAAGAGTGGCCGAACAAGATTGGGTCGCCGTCGACGGCATCGATAAGTGCCTGAACGTACCTGCTCTCGCGGTCCAGCACCTCCTCAGCACTCGTTTCTGCGGGAGAGTCGAGACAGGTCCCGAACCCCGGGCGCTGGGGGACAACAGCGCCGTATGCTTCAAGGGCCGATATGACCGGCTCCCAGTACTCTGTAGGGGCCATCCCACCGTGTAAGAGCAGGAGCGGCTGGCCGTCACCGTAGCGTTCGAATTCGATGTCGATCTCGTCTGGAGACTGTGTCGGCCGCATACAACGTGCTAGTTGGGTGCAGTCGGGCTAAGCCGTTCTCTCAGTGATTGGGCCGTTTAAGACGGGGCACCAAACGCAGGACTCACAGCCCCGCCAGCGCGCTGTTCCGACAGGCGCTTCAGCCTCGCAGAGAGCGATAGCGTATGGGGCTCGTTGCAGAGTTTCAGATAGACTGCGATGCGTTGCCGCTCGTGTCGGTTGCAGCGGCCGTTCCCGAGGCGTCGATTACCCTGTCCCTCCAGTACAACCACGGTCGTCGTCCGGTGTTTCTCGCTACCGTGACGGGCGGTTCAGAGCAGGCCATCGAGCGCGCGTTCACCGATGCCTACGACGTGCAAGAGTGGACACGGATAGGGACGGCCGGCGACACCCGCCGGTATCAGGCAATGCCGGCGCTGAGCTTCGAGGAGCAACTCGGTGGGCAGGTAGACGACCTGGACGGACTCGAAGCGCTCGCCACTGCAGACGCCATCATCGAACAGATAACCGTGACTACGGACGGATGGGAGCAAATGGGCTGGTTCGCCGACCGAGCGGCCTTCACCGAGTTCGCCTCGTTCTGGCAGCAGAACGCGAGGTTCAGACTAGAGCGGCTGACCCAAGATACGGAGCCAAAGCCGCCCGGTAACGGTCTCACTGACCGGCAACTCGAAGCGCTACGGACGGCATACGAAATGGGGCATTTCGAGATTCCGCGACGTGCATCACTAGACGCCGTGGCACAGGAACTGGACATCTCTGCGTCATCGCTCTCCGAGCGACTGCGCCGGGCACAGACCCAGCTCATCGAAGAAACGGTCGCAACGCTGTGGCCGCCGCTTCCGGAGTGAGCCGGCGGAACGGGGCTGAGACAGGACGAGCGAGCCAGCGACGGCAGTAAAATCAGTTAAACAGGCCAAACACGCCGCCCGAATCCTCGTCGTCGTCGACATCGGAGTGGTCTTCGGTGTCATCGAGGAACCACTCGTCGTCGAGTATCGTCTCGATATCCACTTCGGGACTCTCGCCACGGAAGAACACACCCTCAAGCGCCTCGGTCAGCCGCTGATAGGCGTCTGCAGCCGTGCTCTCGGGGGCGTTGAGCACGAGCGGTTCCTCGGTTGTCGCCTGCGGGTCGTCCGGGATGACCGCAAGCAGTGGGAACTCCATCTGTTCGGCGATAGATGCGACGTCTGTGTGGCGGGTCGCACGGTTGATAATCGCGCCCAGAACGGTCCCGTCGATGCGGTTCGCCAGCTGGGCTGTCTTGACCGTATCGCCCACCGCAACGTCGTCGGGGGTCGTGACGAGGAGGATTCCATCGGCCAGTCCGAGCGGCACGGCGACTTCGTGGCTCAGTCCGGCCCCGGTGTCAATCAACACCACGTCGTAGGCATTCCGAAGCGTCTTGATGACTTTCCGCAGCTTAGCGGGGTCAGCGTCCGCGAACGCCTCCAGCGACTGTTCGCCCGGAATCACCGTGAGCCCACCCGGTGCGTCGGTCAGGGCCTCACTCACGGCAGCCTCGCCAGCCAGGATCTCGTGGAGACTCTTTTCGGGCTCCACGGAGAGCATCGAGCCGAGGTTCGCCATCCCCAGATCCGCGTCGACGACGGCGACATCGTAGTCCATCTCCTGAAGCACAGCCCCGAGATTTACCGCGGTCGTCGTCTTTCCGACGCCGCCCTTGCCGCCCGCAATCGTACACACATACCCCGCCATAGTCTGATTGCTTGGGTACAATGCAGGCAGTCATATAAACCCGACTGTCAATTGTCGAACCGCTCCGATGCAAGGCCCTCGCTTCGCTCGGGCTCTCGCTGCTCACGGGTCGTGCCTCCCCGCTCGCAATTCCGAAACCCGTCGTTTCACTCAGGGTTTCGCTGCTCGCGGCTCATTTCATTCGCCGCTCACTCGTCCTGCGATTCTCGCTCCGCTCGAATCGCACCGGCTTCCTCCGCGGCTCCTCATGGTCGCCGCTCCGGCACGAGGGCCGCTCACTTCGTTCGCGCCCCTCGCTGTCAACAGGTTCTTACGCCACCTCGGCCAAGGTAGAGTAATGAGCGAGCAGCAGGAACAGGAGCAATCTGACAAGCAGAAATACGAGTTCCGGAAGGTCATAGAGGAACTCAAGGGGTACCAGGGCTCGGGAACCCAACTCGTCTCTATCTACGTGCCCGAGGACAAGCAGATCAGCAGCGTTGTCGCCCACGTCACCCAGGAGCACTCCGAAGCCTCGAACATTAAATCGAAGGACACCCGGACAGCGGTGCAGGACGCGCTCACCTCTATCAAGGACCGCCTCCGATACTACGACAACACCCCGCCGGAGAACGGCCTGGTACTGTTCTCGGGAGCGTTCGACACCGGCGGCGGCCGAACCGACATGGTGACCAAAGTCCTCGAATCCCCGCCGGACCCCATCGAGTCGTTCCGCTACCACTGTGACTCGGAGTTCCTGACGGAACCGCTAGAGCACATGCTTGCCGACAAGGGACTGTTCGGCCTCGTTGTGCTTGACCGACGAGAAGCCAACGTCGGGTGGCTGAAAGGCAAGCGGGTCGAACCCGTCAAATCCGCCTCCTCGCTGGTGCCGGGCAAGCAGCGGAAAGGTGGCCAGTCAGCCCAGCGATTCGCCCGCCTCCGACTAGAGGCCATCGACAACTTCTATCAGGAGGTCGCCGGCATGGCCAACGACCTGTTCGTCGCCGACCGCCACGAACTGGACGGCATCCTCGTCGGCGGCCCCTCACCGACGAAAGACGAGTTCCTCGACGGGGACTACCTCCATCACGAACTGCAAGACATGGTGCTGGGGAAGTTCGACGTGGCCTACACCGACGAATCCGGCCTGTACGACCTCGTGGACGCGGCCGACGATGTGCTGGCCGAACACGAGATGCTCCGGGACAAGGAGCTCATGGAGGACTTCTTCAAGCAGCTGCACAACGGTGACAAGGCCACCTACGGCTTCGACCAGACGCGCCAGAACCTCAACATGGGCGCGGTCGAACAGCTGCTCATCTCCGAGGACCTCCGGAAAGACGTGGTCGCCTATACCTGCGAGAACGGCCACGACGAGTACGAACTCATCAACAGCAATGCAACCACTGAGGACCACGAGTGCTCCCGCTGTGAGGCCACCGTCGACGCCGACGAGGGCGAGCGCGAAGACGCCATCGACCACCTGATGGAACTGGCCGACCAGCGCGGCACGGAGACAGTGTTCATCTCGACGGACTTCGAGAAGGGCGAACAGCTGCTGACCGCTTTCGGCGGCGTCGCCGGCCTGCTGCGCTACTCGACTGGCGTCTAACGCGCGTCAGTCGTTCTTTCGTCCCTATTATAACAACTGTTCGAGTTGCCGACGACGGCGACCGAGATCGACGTGAGCCGCCTCCCCGTAGCTGGCGTCGAGGCGGTCAAGCACCAACAGCGGGTCGACGCCCTCACGCTCGACTCGCTCCAGCAGTGCGGTGATCTCCTCGCGGTGCATCGCGAGCGAATCGAGCAATCCGACGAGCAACAGTATCGGGACCGCCGACGCGTCGTCCTCTGGAATCGCATCGTCGAGCGTCGTAAAATCCGGAACGTCCGCGGGAGGCTCCGGTTCCGGTTGGAGAGCCAGACAGGACCGACAGACACTGGCCCCCGGTGCGTTTCCGGGGAGCAATTGCTGGAGGTCAGCCGGAACCGGAAACGAAACACGGTCGCCACCGCAATCGGGACAGGACATACTCAAGCACGAGCGTGAAAGCGCAAAAACGATACCGGTCAGGACGGCCGCCCCGCTCAGTCGTCAGCAGTGACCGGCTCAGCCTCTTCTTCAGCTTCTTCCGCGGCTGCGAGTTCGTCCTCTTCCTCTTCTTTCTTGGCTTTGATCTTTTTCATGCGGAAGATCTCCTCGCGCTCCTGCTCTTCGAGTTTCTGCTCGATGTACTCTTGGTTGTCATAGAGGTCGGGCAGGAGCTTGAATTCGAGGGCGTTGACACGACGTTTCGTCGTCTCGATTTCTTCGAGCATCTTCTTCATCGCCGTCTCGACTTCGGCGGCGAGAATGATGTTTTCGAGCAGTTCCTCGTAGGCTTCGGCGGCCTCGTCGATTCGGGCCGAGGTCCCCATGACGCCGTAGCCGCGTTCGTCCAGTGACTTCCGAACCTTGCTGGACTCGATCTGTGGAACGACGACACCCATGATATTCTTCGACTGGGTCGTCAGTTCGGGGTGTTCTTTCAGTGCTGCGGCGGCCCCCCGGACGGCCACGTCGCCCTCCATCGCACGGGCCATATTGATCGCGCGCTGGGCCCGCTCGTAGGAATCGTCGAGGTCCTCACGGACGTCCTGAGCCTGATCCAGAATGTCCATGAACTCCATGATGAGGCCGTCACGCTTCTTCTCCAGCGTGTCGTGCCCACGCTCGGACAGCTCGATGCGGTCCTCGATCTGCATCAGATTCTTTCGCGTGGGTTTGACGTCCTTAGCCATTACGGGCCTCTTTTCGACGTAGGCAGTTAACGGTTTCCAGTTATTTCGGTTCGAGCCCTGCGGCTATCGAGCTGCCGTCAAAAAAACGGGGTCGTCAAGCGGCAGTGGTTTGTTAGTCGGCCGTTGCCGTCGCACCGGCGCCGGTCGTCTCGGCCGCCCCGTCAAGCACGCCGTGGCTCCGGAGCAGGATGATACCGAAGCCGACCTTCGCAACGAGGTCGATGACCATGAAACCGGCCGTCTCGATGCCGATACCGACGAGGCCGATGCCCTCAGTGCCGACGAGCCACCAGACTGGGTAGACCAGCCAGACGACAGTGACGAGGTTGCGCAACGTCTTGAACGTGCTACGCGTATCGCTTGGCAGGTCCGCGACCCGGCCGGATAGCGAACTGAACAGGAAGTACAGCAGGACCAGCAGGAAGGCGGTACTGATGCCCCACCAGACCAGCCGTTCCGCGCCGGCCGACAGCACGCCACTTCCCGCACTCAGCGTCGCGACCAGACCGGTCCCGATCATCAGCACGTCGAGGCTGACGAGCGAGCTAATGGTGTTACGGTCTGCCCCGGCAAGCAGTCCGAGGTCATACAACAGCAACGGCGTCGTAAACAACCAGTCGCTGTATCGCGCCCAGTAGATGGGGCGTTGCTCTCCGGCGATCTCGACGATTGTCAGCCCGAACCCGAGCGCCATCGCGAGGTAATTCACGAACGCGATTGCCGTGATAAGTATTGTCGCGATGTAGAACTTCTGACGCCGGCTGTCGGTTTCACCCCAGCCGCGCGCGATGAAGTAGAGCATGCCGAGGAACATGCCCGCTGTACCTAACCACAACCATATTGCTTCGCCCTCTGGTGCTGGCATAGTGCAATATGTATTATGTATTCAAAGGTAAATAGTGGCATACCCAAAATATTAGGTACAAACGTCGGCCAGCCGTGAGATGTAGGGCCGGCTCTACGCTTCGACGGCTTCGGCGGTCTCGTCCTCGCGGTAGTGCTCCTCGATGAGATCCTCGTCGATGCGGTTCAGCGCATCCTTCGGCAGCATCGAGAGCAGGTCCCAGCCGAGTTCGAGCGTCTCGTCGATACTCCGGGCCGTGTCGGTCCCCTGATCGACGAACTCCTCCTCGAAGCGGTCGGCAAAGTCTAGGTACTTGTTGTCAAGTTCCGACAGCGCCTCGCGACCGACGATGTTGACGAGGTCGCGCAGGTCCTCACCCTCCGCGTACGCGGCAAAGATCTGGTCTTTCACGTCGGCGTGGTCGGCACGGGTCAGCCCCTCGCCGATACCGTCGTCCATCAGCCGCGACAGGCTCGGCAGGACGTTGATCGGCGGCTGAATGCCCTGGCTGTTGAGGTCGCGGTCGATGTAGATCTGGCCCTCGGTAATGTAGCCAGTCAGGTCCGGAATCGGGTGGGTGTCGTCGTCACCCGGCATCGTCAGGATCGGGAGCTGGGTCACGGAGCCCTCGCGGCCCTCGATACGACCGGCACGCTCGTAGAGCTGTGCCAGGTCAGTGTACATGTATCCGGGGTAGCCACGCCGGCCCGGGACCTCCTCACGCGCGGCACCGATCTCGCGTAGCGCCTCGCAGTAGTTGGTCATGTCCGTCAGGATGACCAGCACGTGGTAGTCCTTCTCGAAGGCGAGGTACTCGGCGGTGGTCAGCGCCAGCCGCGGCGTAATCGTCCGCTCGACAGCCGGGTCGTCCGCGAGGTTCATGAAGACGACGGAGCGTTCCAGCGCGCCGGTGCGCTCGAAGTCGTCCATGAACTCGTTTGCCTCTTCGGCCGTGATACCCATCGCGCCGAAGATGACAGCGAACTCGGAGCCCTCGTCGTCATCGCCGGCTTCCTCTTCCTCCGGCACCGTTGCCTGTCGCGCAATCTGGAGCGCCAGGTCGTTGTGTGGCAGGCCGGAGGCGGAGAAGATCGGCAGTTTCTGGCCGCGGACGAGCGTGTTCATGCCGTCGATAGCCGAGACGCCCGTCTGGATGAACTCCTCGGGGTACTCCCGCGAGAAGGGGTTGATTGCCTCGCCAACGATGTCGCGGCGTTCGTCGGGGACGATTTCCGGTCCACCGTCAATCGGCTGGCCGGTCCCGTCCATGACCCGCCCGAGGAGGTCCTCGGTGACGGGCATCTTCATCGTCTCGCCAAGGAAGCGAACCGAGGCATCGCGGTCGATACCTTCGGTGCCTTCGAACACCTGAATCGCGACGTAGTCGCTCGCAGATTCGAGCACCTGTCCACGGCGGGTCTCGCCGTCGCTGAGCTCGATTTCGACGATGTCGTCGTAGCCGACCGGTTCGTCGGTCTCGACGAACACCAGCGGTCCGCTGATCTCCGTGATTGTCTGATACTCTTTCATTGTTAGTACAGCTCCCGCAGTTGAGACTCGATGTCGTCTTCGAGGTCGTCGATGTACTCATTGTAGTCTTCCTGCACACCGATACGGTTGAGCCGCGGCGCAGCGTCGATGTCAGTGATCTCCTCGACAGGGACACCGGCATCCAGCGCCTCGAAGGCCGCATCGTTGTACGTCTTGGCGGCGTCCATGATGCGGTAGGTCTTCTCGGGCTCACAGAACGTGTCCACGTCGTGGAAGGCGTTCTGCTGGAGCCACGCCTCGCGCAGGTAGCGGGCGATCTCAAGCGTTAGCTGCTGGTCCTCCGGCAGCGCGTCCTTCCCGACAAGCTGGACAATCTCCTGCAGTTCCGCTTCCTCGTCCAGCGTGTCGATGGCCCACTGACGCGTCTCCGGCCAGTCGGCCCGGACGTTGTCCTCGAACCACGGGTCGAGCTGGTCGCGATACAGCGAGTACGACTCGTTCCAGTTGATAGAGGGGAAGTGCCGGCGTTCGGCCAGGTCCGCGTCCAGCGCCCAGAACGTCTTGACGATACGCAGCGTGTTCTGGGTGACCGGCTCGGAGAAGTCCCCGCCCGGCGGCGAGACGGCCCCGATGACAGAGACGGAGCCCTCGGTGCCGTTGATGTTCTCGAAGTAGCCGGCGCGCTCGTAGAACTCACTCAGACGAGCGGAGAGGTACGCGGGGTACCCCTCTTCACCGGGCATCTCTTCGAGCCGGGACGAAATCTCACGCATGGCCTCGGCCCACCGGGAGGTGGAGTCGGCCATCAGCGCCACGTCGTACCCCATGTCGCGGAAGTACTCTGCGATGGTGATGCCAGTGTACACGCAGGATTCACGTGCCGCGACAGGCATGTTCGACGTGTTGGCGATGAGGCAGGTCCGGTCCATCAGCGCGTTGCCGGTGGTCGGGTCCTCAAGCTCCGGGAAGTCCTCAATCACTTCAGTCATCTCATTGCCGCGCTCGCCACAGCCGACGTAGACGACGATGTCAGCGTCGGCCCACTTGGCGAGCTGGTGCTGGGTGACCGTCTTCCCGGACCCGAACGGGCCGGGAATGGCGGCCGTCCCACCTTTCGCAATCGGGAACAGGCCGTCCAGCACGCGCTGTCCCGAAATGAGCGGCTCCGTCGGGGTCTCCTTCTCGACGGTCGGGCGCTGCTGGCGCACCGGCCACTCCTGGTGCATCTGGATCTCTTCGCCGCTGTCGAGTTCGACAACCGTCTCTTCGACGTTGAAGTTGCCAGACTCGATGGCGACGACCTCGCCGCCCTCGGAGTCGGGCGGGACCATCACCTTGTGGTCGATACTCGGGGTCTCGGGGACGGTACCGACGATGTCGCCGGCCTCGACCTCGTCGCCTTCCTCGACTTCAGGGGTGAACTCCCAGGTCTTCTCCAAGTCGATGCCCGGTGCGTCGACGCCACGGTCGAGGAACGCCGACCCCATCTTCTCTTCGAGCACGTCGAGCGGGCGCTGAACACCATCGTAGATGGCGTCGAGCATGCCCGGCCCGAGGTCCACGGAGAGGGGCGAGCCCGTCCCTTCGACGGGTTCGCCGGGGGAGACACCGGAGGTCTCCTCGTACACCTGAATCGTGGTGATGTTTCCTTCGATCTCGATGACCTCGCCCATCAGCCCTTCCGAGCCGACGTAAACGACGTCGTTCATCCGGGCGTCGAGGTCCCGAGCCGTTACGACCGGTCCCGAGACGCTTTCGATAATGCCGTCCTCGCGGACGTCTGTGTCTGTTGCTTGACTCATGGTTAGTCTTCGTCCATCAGGTCGATACCGATGGCTCGCTTGATCTGTTCACGCAGTCCGCCGCTGCCTGTGCCGCCGCCGAGCGTGACCATCACCGGCTCGACACTCGTCTCCGCGTCCTGCCTGACACCGCGTGAGAGATGCGACAGGTCGTCGTCGTGCATCACGACGATGCCGATGTCGTCGTCGTTGAGCATCTCCTCGACGGCGTCGTCGAGCTGCTCGTCTTTCTCGTCAGCAGGCACGTCCGCGAACTTGCGGACGCCTGCCAGCCGAAAGCCCGTCGTGAACTCCGGGCTTCCGATGACACCTATTTCCTGGCTCATAGTATCACCAGCTCCTGTTCGATTTCGTCGGGGCCGAGGCCGGCCTCGCGACCGCGGGCGATGGCCCGGATGTTGTCGACCTCGCGTTCCTTGGCGAGGACGTAGGACAACACCGGACAGACCGACAGCGGATAGCGGTTCGAGAGCCGGTCGGCGTATTCGAGCAGCGCCGCGTCCAGCGCCCGCTCGAAGTCGATGAGGTTGTCGGCCTCCTCAAGCGCCGACAGCGCTTGATCGAGATCCTCGCCGTACTTGCTCTCGCGGACGGCGCTGACCAGCTGATCGAGGTTCGTCGACAGCTGTGCGACCTCCTGTGCGTCGAACAGCTGGCCGCCCTCGATGAAGTACTCCGAGGGGTCGATGTCCGCGCCACTGCGGGCCAGACGGAGCGCATTCCGGAGGTTTCGGAAGTCGACTTCCGTCTCCAGGAACTCGACGTACAGCCCGGTCGGGCTATCTATCTCCGGGTTGTCCGGGAGTCCCGACAGCAACGTTTCGTAGAAGGCGCGGTCGAGCGCGTTCTCGAGGGGCACGAGGACACCGCTTTCCTCGTACACGTCGAACGCTTCGGCCAGCGACTCGCCGAAGATAGTGTCGTCGAGTTGCTCGACGACTTCTTCGATAGAACCGGCGTTCAGCAGGTCCTCGATGCGCCGGTCAGTGAACTCACCGGCACGGATGAGGTCGTCCTCGACCTCGGTCCGCTCTGCGTCCGAGTAGAGCCCGCGGATGACGGTCTTGACGTTCCACACGTCGAACTTCCGCAGGTAGCGGGCGATGTAGTCGTACAGCGCCCCCTCGGACCAGCGAAGCAGGTCGTCGAAGTGTTTCGCGAGGTTGCGGTTCAGCGCGTACTCGACGAGGTCGACGCCGTCGTACCGGGAGCCGAGCGCGTTCATCTCGGTCTCGTACTCTGTTTCCTCCATGAAGCGGGCGATTTCGCCCGTCCCCATGCGGACCAGCTTCCGGTAGTCGTCATCGTCGAACAGGGACGCGCTGCGGGCACGAACCCGTGCGATGACGTACTCGTAGTTGCTTCCCTGGCCGCTCGTTCCCGTTCGCGAACTCATTGGTTTTCGAACAGGCGGTCGCTGATTGCTTTCAGGTTGTCCTCCCAGACATCCTCAAGGATGGAATCGAACGTGTTGTTCACACGGACTCGTGACTCGCTGCTCTCGACGACGACGCCGCCGAGGCAGTCCCGCTCGCCGGCGTAGGTTGCGTCGTCGTAGTCTTCGAGTACATCCTCGAGAAGCGACTGGTCAGACGCACGGCCGTACACCGACAGCTCGTCGCTGTCGTCGAATTCATCGACGGCGGCGTCAAGCAGTGCGCGTGTCAGTTCCTCTCGTCGGTCCCCTTCGAGGGCCGCAAGCGCGTCCTCGACATCGCCGTGAACGTCTTCGAGGATGTCACGCCGGGCGTTGAGTCGGGCCTGTTTGGCCTCGAGCTTCGCGGAGGAGAGTCGCTGCTCCCGCTCCTGCTCGACGGTCCGCTCGACCTCGGCCTCGCGTTCCTCACGAATCTGCTCGGCGTCGGCCTCGGCGTCGGCGATAATCTCCTCGGCACGTTCGTCGGCCGCGTCGCTAATCTCCTGAGCACGCGCGCGGGCCTCGTCGCGGATATCCTCTACGACTGTTTGAAGGCTCATTATTGGAAAAGGCGGAGTGTTGTTAGACGACGAAGACGACGACAAGCGCGAGAATGACGAGCGTTTCCGGCAGGACTGTCAGGATGAGCCCGCGGCCGAACATGCTCTCGTCCTCTGCGATTGCGCCGACGGCGGCGGCCCCGATCCCTCGTTCCGCATACCCCGAGCCGAGCGCGGCGAGTCCGACGGCGAGCGCTGCGCCGGCTGAAGCCGGAATAGCTGGAGCACTGGCGGTACCTTCCTGCAGTACTGCGTTGACAAGGAGTGCGATGGTTTCGATCATGGATGTGTAGTCTCTGGAATTGCTCGTGTCCGAACAGGCGTATTTGAATCCACGTAGTTCATAAAGCTTCCCAAAACGGTTCGTCAGCGTGCTGTTCTGGCGGTTTAGCGGCTCTGCTGTTGTCGGTTGTGAGCGTGTAGCAGTCGACACTCGCGAGACGGAAACTAAAACCAGTGGTAACCGGCCACTGTCAGGCCGAAAGCGGGAGAAGCGCGCGCTCAGTCTTCAGTCGTGTAGTTGCGCTCGTAGCCGAACGGGTTGTACCGCTTCCCGCCGCCTTCGAAGAACTTCCCGAAGAACTCCACGTATTCGAGTCGCACACCCTGGAGGCCGGCGCTAGTGATACCGAGCACTAGCACGAGCAGGTGGCCGATGACGAGGATGAGGACGCCGACCAGCGCAGCAGCGATGCCCGAGTGGATGAGACCGGGGAACATAATCGCCTCTTGTCCGTATTCGGCGACTGCCCACTCAGGCCCGTGCCCGATGAGGAAGTGGAACTCGCCGTCGTGCGAGTAGGCCCCGAAGAACAGCAGGTTGACCACGAAGGCCATCCCGGCCTTGGCCAGCAACACGGCGGCCAGCCGCGTGTACGACAGGACGTTCACCAGCACGTTGAGGAATTCGACGACCTCGATGGGGTCAGCGAGGGCCAGCAACACGAGGCCGGCGAAGAAGAGGACCAGCCACGCCGAGAACGGCGCGCCCAGCCCCGGAATCGTAAACAGATTGATGGCCGGCAGTCCGGTGAAGCCCCAGGCGTACGGGTTCCCGGCGAAGACGCCAGCCTCGGCCGTGTAGAGGAAGTCTGGCGCTGCACCGTTCGCACCGGAGAACACCCACGCCCAGAGGCCGAACAGCATCAGCAGCCAGGAGCCGCTTTCGGTGACGGCGTCCCAGAGACTGTGGCTCAGGTTCTCGATGAAGTCGAAGACCCAGCCTGCGGCGAGGTGAACCGTCCCGGCGAGCAGACTCATCGTCAGCCAGGCCAGCGCGTAGCCGGAGTAAGTCGGCTGCAGGCCCTTGTGCATCGGCGGCTTGCCGCCCCAGACGATCTCCCCGAGCTGGTGGAGCCCGAAGAACTCGCCGTACAGCACGCCGAACAGCGCGGTGAACCCGCCGGCCCACATGCCGACGCCACCGAGGCTCTTCAGCACGTCACTGTCGACCTTCGAATACAGCCCGTAGCCCAGTGCCAGGTACAGCAGCCCGTACCCGAGGTCACCGATCATGAACCCGAAGAAGGCCGGGAACGTCAGGAAGAACGCGACCGTCGGGTCGAACTCGCCGTACTTCGGGCGGTTGACGACCTCAACGAGGTCCTCGAATGGACGGACGCCGCTCGGGTTGTCCTGAATGACGGGCGGCGCGTCGTCACCCATCGTGATGACGCCGCCGTCGGCGACGGTCTCCTGCGGTTGGCGCTCGCTTTCGGGCTCGGGCGCGTCGACGGAACTGCCGACCGGCTCGCCGCCGTTGCCGCCTTCGCGTTCAACTTCTTCGTGAGATTCCGCGTGCCCCTCGCTGTCGTACTCGGCGATTTCAATCCGGTCGATGTCGATAGCATCGCCGACAGTACTCGAAAGGGCGCGCTCGAACTCCTCGTAGCGCTCGTTCGGAATCCAGCCCTCGGCGATGAAGGCGTTCTCCGTCGTCGCGAAGGTGAGCGGTGCTTCGCCCTTTTGTGCCTCGATAGCCAGCTTCTCCTCCGCTGCGAGCAGGAATCCGGCGTGGTCGAGGCGGAGCTCGTCGAGTTCGTCTTCGACGGTCGAGAGCTTCGATTCGAGCTGTTGCTTCTCGTGTTCCAGCTCTTCGAGGTACGTCGACGGGTCGCCCTCGCCGTCGGGGACTTCGAGTCGGGAGAACGTTGCCCCGACCAGCGCGTCCTGCAGGGCGTCTTCGTCGGCCTGTGCGAACACGGCGACAACGCCGTCTTCGGTGAACAGCTCGAACGTTTCGATGTCGCTATCTGCGAGGACAGCCTCGATTTCGTCGCTGTCACCCTCGCCGACAACGACAGACAACGAGTCGTAGCCACGGAGCAGGTCGAGATCGATGCCGAGCGCGACGAACGGAGCCATCGTATTAATCTGGTCCTCGACGGCCCGGAGCTCGTCCCGAACATCGTCGCGCCGGTCGTCGAGTTCGTTGACCGCCGTTCGAACCTCGTCGAGTTGCTCCTCGATTGCCTCGTCGGTGACGACCCGAGTCGGCCCGGCGTCTTCCTCGCTGACAGCCAGAATGGACTGGAGCGAGCGAACCGTAACGAGCTTGTCCGATACCTCGTTGGTGCCCTCGAGTGAGTTCCCGGGTTCGAAGCCGTCCCAGGAGCCGTCATACTCGGTGACGTGGAGCATATCGAGGTCGTGAACGGCCTCGATAGTCTGCTCCATCGCACGCTTCGACCCCGTCACCGAGACGCGGCACATCTTCTCAGGTCTGAGCATGCACCGCCTCCTCGAACAGGTCTGTGACGTATTCGACTACCTCGTCGATCTGTTCACCGGCCTGCTGTTCGAGGTCGTCGCGTGCGCTCTCACCGTCTTCGATGATTTGCTCACGCTCGGCCTCGATCTCTTCGCGAGCCGCCTCAAGACGGTCCTCTGCGGCCGCCTCGGCCTCGTCCCGTGCGGAATCGCGGATCTCTTCGGCCTCCTCCCGAGCCTCCGCGATGCGGTCTTCGCGGTCTTGTTCGGCCTCTGCGACGATCTCGTCGGCCTCCTGCTCGGCCTCCTGTATCCTGTCAAGAACTTCTGGCCGTGGCATTCTCTAATCATGTGAGCGTTGCCAGAGCGGCTATTTGGTAGTTGCGAAGTTTCTCCGTGTGAGACATCGGCCAAAATCCGGGGAATTATCACCGCCAAGTCCTAAGCTGGCAGTAATGGGAGTCCTCGAGAACAAGGCCCGCGCGCGGACGTTCTACAAGTACCTCTCGAAGGTGTACGACCAGATCAACCCCTTCATCTGGGACGAACGGATGCGCGATGAGGCGATCGCAATGCTCGACCTTGCGCCCGACGACAGAGTCCTCGATGTCGGCTGTGGCACCGGCTTCGCCACCGAGGGACTGCTCGAACACGTCGATACCGTGTACGGGCTCGACCAGAGCCCCCACCAGCTCTCGAAAGCCTTCGAGAAGTTTGGCAAGTTCGGCGACGTACGCTACCACCTCGGTGACGCCGAACGACTCCCGTTCAAAGATAACAGCTTCGACGCCGTGTGGTCCTCAGGATCTATCGAGTACTGGCCTAACCCCGTCGACGCGCTCGCTGAGTGTCGCCGACTGACCAAACCCGGTGGCAAGGTTCTCATCGTCGGCCCCGACTACCCGAACTCGACAGTCTTCCAGAAGATGGCCGATGCTATCATGCTGTTTTACGACGAGGAGGAGGCCGACCGGATGTTCACTGAGGCCGGGTTCGAAGAGTTCGAGCACCACATTCAACAGTCTCGGCCAGGCAGTCCACGTGCAATCACGACGATTGCAGAAGTGCCCGAGTAAGCCCGTCAGTCACGAGCAACGCGAGTGGCCATTTTTCGGCGTACTTACCGTGACCGTTTGCATCTGAACCCGAAACGTTCGCTGACAGCCCTGAGCGAGTATTTCACATGCGGTTACGACGATTCAGAAGTGTCGGGTGACATCGGTTCACAACGTTCCTGCGTCGTTACGCCGACCCGCTGACAGGGACTTGAACCCGTTCGCCGTCCTGTGTGGTGGCGACAACCGTGTACTCTCCACGGGGTTCGACCGTCCAGAGAGCGCCGTCCGTCCCGGTCGTACCGAGCCGTTTGCCGTTTATTCTGACGGTCGCATCGGTCGTCGAGCCCGTGCTGTTGTCAGTGACCGTGATGAGCAGTGGTCCTGACTCGAACGACTGCTGAACTCGGACCCGAACCGACTGGTTTAGCCCTGTCGCCACTTCCGACCGGTCGACCGTCGTCAGTTCGAGCGTCTGGGTCTCATAGAAGACATTCGTCGTACCGCCGTCGAGATAGGCAGTCAGTTGGCCGTTCGAATGGTCGGCCTGAATCTGGTAGATGGCACTCCGGCCGTATGTCTGTACAGACGGGTACTGCTTACTGTAAAGCCACGGATAGAGGGCCTCTGCCCGCGTGTTGACTGCACCGAGGGAGTCGTCGGTCTGTGCGAACTGGTCAACTGCTGTCTGTTCACGGTCCTGTCCGAGATACGTCTCACGCGTGTACTGCCCGTCCGCGACCGTAGACAGCATATATCCCTCTGAAGACGCCTCAACGTACACCGCGTTCGGCTCGACTGTCCCGGCGGTCTCGTCGCTGATACGCTGGCTTATCGGGCCGCGGTGCGTCTTGAGTACACCCCTGTTGTTTTCCAGGCGGAAGCGCTGGGCCGGTGAGAGTGAGTAGTCCGGTGCAGTGCCGGCGGCCGCCCGAATTCCGTCAAGCCGGGAGGCAAGTTGACGGGACTCAACGTCGATCAATGCCAGCTGCCGCAGGAACTCAGTGGCGGTTATGGTACCGCTGGCGTATTGCTGGATTGCGGCCTGATTACGTCGTTCGAGACTCGTTCGCTGGCTTTCGATATCTGTCAGCGCCTCGTCGACAAGGCGGTCGCGAGCGGCCTCGCTGTCCTGCTGGAAGAACTGCCGCTCAAACGTCGTCGTCGCGTAATCGCTCCGGAGGTCGCTGGACCCGGCTGCAACCGCGACGCCGACATCGATTGAGGATCGGTTGTACGTCGTCGACCGGACATCACTGGCCGGGATCGCGAGATGGTTCGTCGTGTTGTCGACAGCCGTAATCTGTGGTAACTGGTCGCTGCCGTCAGCGGTCTGGGCCGGCAAGACGCCCCCAGCCACGGGGGCAGCCATGGAAACAACCATGAGGAGGATCACACCGACTGCGGGGAGGGGACGCATCACCGACAGGTACTCACCCACCGTACAAAAATCTCCCCATTCTCCATGTCTCAATAATCGCCTGAGAGGGGGTTAGACCTTTCAAAGCGTCCGCTGACGTTTTATTCTTGGATAGAAAGGGTTTTGCCCCCAGAACGTTCATCGATGAATGAGAATGACCCCGCGGCTTTCAGGTGCCCTCCTCCTTGTCCTGTTTGCCCTGTTGGCGACCCCACCGCTTGCGACAGCGGCAACAGCGGACACTGTCTCCGCACAGCAGACCACCGGGACGCCAGCACCGGTCGCGGAGAACACGACGTTTGCCCTCCAGATACAATCGAACGGCGACGCCAAGTGGACGATAACAGACACCTACGCGCTCGACGAAAGCGAAACTGAGTCGTTCAGAAACACCGGTGAGCAGTTCGCTAGCGACGACGGCGAGGCGGTGTGGCTGCCGGCGTTCCGGGAGGCAAAAGACGAGGCCAGTACGGTCACCGGTCGTGAGATGGAGATTACCGATGTCGACCGTCGGTACGAGGTATCAGACCGGAAGGGGCAGCTGATCCTCGAGTTTACGTGGACGAACTTCGCGGTTGTCACCAGCGAGAACATTGTCGTTGGGGACGCGTTCAATTCAACCGAGGGCACGTGGTTCGGGACGCTAACTGCAGACCAGCGACTCGTTATCTCGCCGCCGACTGGGTACGGGGTAGAGAGCGCCCCGAGCGCCGTCGACGACGGAAAGCTGGTCTTTGAGGGGCGACGGACGTTTGAGCCGGGATACCTGTCTGTCGTGTACACCGGCGAGCAACCGACGACCGAGACACCGACGGGAACCCCGGAGTCGATTTTCGGTGGCATCGGCTCGGCCTGGATCGGTGGAGTCGTACTGATGTTGCTGCTCGTTGGTGCCGTCGGGTACATGTTCAAAACAGGATACACTGACGCCCTGCCATCAGTCGGAGCCGGGGCCGACGACGCTGGAGACGACAGCACCACCGGGACGGCAACCGCAGCGAGCGACGCCACGGCCGCCGACGATGTCGATGTCGAGCTGCTGAGCGACGAGGAACGCGTCGAGCGGCTCCTCGAAGAGAACGGCGGTCGGATGAAGCAGGCCCGCATCGTCTCCGAGACCGGCTGGTCGAACGCGAAAGTGTCCCAGTTGCTCTCGTCGATGGACGAGGAAGGCCGCGTCGACAAGCTCCGCATCGGTCGGGAGAACCTTATCTCGTTCCCGGACGAGGACATCACCGACTTCGACGAGTAGCCCGTAGAACTGCCGGAATGTAAACAAGCCGGGCGTGGTTTCTGGTTCGAAAACGTTTATTCGCTGTCCGGTCGCACTGCCGGTATGAAAATTCTTGTCACGGTAAAGGAGGTGGCGGCTGTCGATGATGAGTTCGAGATCGACGGACTCGCTATCGACGACCGATACGTCACAGCCGACCTCAACGAGTGGGACGAGTACGCTGTCGAAGAGGCCGTTCAGGTAAAAGAGGCTCACGACGACGTCGAGGTCGTCACCGTCACCATCGGCCCGTCCGAAACCGACGAGACAATCCGACAGGCGCTGGCGAAGGGGGCCGACCGCGCAATCCGTGTCTGGGACGACGCACTCGAGGATGCCGGCCTGCTGGACCCCGAGACGAAAGCCGAGGTGCTGGCCGCCGTCGCCGCCGAGGAAGACCCCGACCTGGTGCTGACCGGGGTCCAGTCCGCCGACGACGGGTTCGGGGCCACTGGTGTCACGCTGGCCGATAAACTCGACATGGAGTGGGGCGCTGTCGTCAACGACCTCGATCTCGACCTGGAGGCAGGTGTTGCAAGCGTCCACCGGGAACTGGAAGGCGGCGTCGAGGAACTCACCGACATCGAGATTCCTGCCGTGCTGACGATACAGACCGGTATCAACGATCCACGCTACGCGAGTCTTCGGGGCATCCGGCAGGCGCAGAGCAAAGAACTCGCAGAGTACAGCCTGGGAGATGTCGGACTCGACGCGTCTGAAATCGAGAGTCCGCTCGAACAGACCTCGCTGTACGAGCCAGAAACAGAGGGCGAGGCGACGGTGTTCGAAGGGAGTCCCGAGGAGACGGCGGCCGAGTTAGCTGAACTGCTCGCGGAGAAGGGGGTGACCAGCTAATGTCGGTGCTTGCTATCGCCGAACACCGTCGCGGCGAGCTCCGACCAGTGAGTCTAGAACAGTTGGCAGCCGGTCGCGATCTCGCCGACGGACTCGGCGTCGAGTTACACACCGCCGTCATCGGCGGTGATGTCGAGGCGTTCGGGGCGGAGCTAAACCGTGAGGGCGTTGATGCCGTCCACACCGTCGACATCGGCGAGGAGTTCAACCACGGCGTGTACACGCAGGTCGTCACCCAACTGGCCATGGAGCTGGACCCGACTGTGCTCCTGATGCCGAACAGCGTCAACGGCCTCGACTACGCACCGGCAGTCGCAAACCGGCTGGACCGGCCGCTCGTGACCGACGTGGTCGACATCGACGCCGAAGACGGCCTCACCGCAACCAGAGAGCTGTACGGCTCGAAAGCCGAGACGACAATCGATGTCCACGCCGATCAGGCGGCCGTGACCATCCGCCCGGCCGAGTGGCCGACCATCGAAGCGGACGGTGACGCCGCAATCGAGGCATTCGACGCGACCATCGACGAAAGCGCCGTCAAGTCCACCGTGAAGGGCTTCGAAGAGGTTGGCGGTGGCGACATCGACATCACTGACGCCGACGTGCTGGTGTCCGTCGGCCGCGGGATCGAGGAAGAAGAGAACCTGGATATCATCCACGACCTCGCTGAGGCGCTGGATGCAACGGTGTCGGGTTCGCGGCCGCTCATCGACAACGGTTGGCTCGAAAAGGACCGTCAGGTCGGCCAGAGCGGGAAAGTCGTCACCCCGGACGTGTACATCGCTATCGGTATCTCTGGGGCCGTCCAGCACGTCGCCGGGATGAAGGGCTCGGATACGATTGTCGCCATCAACACCGACCCGAACGCGCCGATATTCGACATCGCCGACTACGGCATTCAGGACGACCTGTTCGAGGTCGTCCCGGCACTCACCGAACAGTTCCAGTAGCCGCGACGAACCGAATCGCGGGTGACAAGGTACTTTTTACGGTAGTCCTAAGGAAGCGGTAATGGAGTATCTCGAGCGCCGGCGAGACCGGGTCGAGGAGCGCCTAGAGGCGGTTCTTGACAGCGTGGAGCCGGACGAACTCGCAGATGAAGTGCGTCATGTGGCGCTTTCCGGCGGGAAGCGAGTGCGGCCGACGGTGACAGTGCTGGTGTGTGAGGCGCTGGGTGGGGAGCCAGCCGATGCCGTCGATTTCGCGGTCGGTATCGAACTCGTCCACAACGCCTCGCTGGTCATCGACGACATCATCGACGAGTCAGAGCTCCGGCGGGGGTCCCCGGCTGCCTGGGAGGCCTTCGGTCACGGCCCGGCAATCATCGCTTCCGACGGCCTGCTCGGCGAAGCGTTCAATCTCTTTTCGACAGACGAGCGCGCCATGCAGACCGTCTCCGAGTCGATGGTCGAACTGGGTGAGGGCGAGGCCATGGAGCTGGTCGCAGAACCCACCAACGAGAAGGAGTACATGGAGCTGGCCCGCCGAAAAACCGGGGCGCTGTTCCGCGCTGCGGCGGAACTGGGAGCGATTGCGGCTGACTCGGACCCATACACGGTCGAGGCTGTCGGCCAGTACGCCGAACGGGTCGGCGTCGCCTTCCAGATGCGCGACGACGTACTCGATGCGACGGCCGACGCCGAAACCCTCGGCAAGCCGGCCGGAACCGACGCGGAGATGGAGCGGCCGTCGCTGGTGGAAGTGACAGAGCTGACGACAGACGAGGCAAACGAACGGGCACGAGCCGAATCCGACGCCGCCCTGGAAGCGCTATCGACCATCGACGCCCCGGAGTCACAGTCGATGGAGTACCTGCGAGACCTTGCGGAGTTCGTCGTCGTCCGCGAACGGTGAGGCCGAACGGGAGGGCTTTTGCCCGCTGCTCGATTACGCCCGGCAATGACAGTTATCGGTATCGTCGGGCTGCCGGGCAGCGGGAAAAGCGAGGCAGCGAACGTCGCCGCCGAGATGGACGTGCCGGTCGTGACGATGGGCGACGTCATCCGCGAGGAGTGTCGTGACCGCGGACTTGACCCCGCGTCAGACCACGGAACGGTCGCGAAGGCGCTCCGGGAAGAGAACGGCCCCGCCGCCATCGCCGAGCGCTCGCTACCGATGATCGAGGCGGAGCTCGAATCGAACGACACCGTCCTCGTCGACGGTATCCGGTCGGATGTGGAGGTCGAAACGTTCGAAGCGGCGTTCGGCGACGCGTTCCTGCTCGTCGAGATAGACGCCCCGTTCGAACTGCGGGCCGAGCGGCTCGACATCCGCGGACGGGATACCGCAGCGGAAGACGGCGGCGAGCCGCTTGCGGACCGCGACGCTCGGGAACTCGGCTTTGGAATGGGCGAGGCCATGGAAATGGCCGACCGTACTATCGAGAACACAGAGACGCTGGCCGCGTTCCAGCGGACCGTTCGCACACTAATCCGTGACGGACCGGAGGCACTCGACCAATGAGCGCCGTCTACTCTGTCGACATCCGAATCGAAGCGCCCGTCAACGACACCGAAGTAACCGACCGGGTCGCAGACGCCGTCCAGAACCTCTTCCCGGAGGCCGACCCGACCCACCAGCAGGGCGCACTCGTCGCAGAAGTCCATACGATGGACGGGTTCTCTGAGCTGCTTCACCGGCGGGAAATCCTGGATACAGCCCGGTCAGTCTTCTTCGACAATCTGGAGGGCGACACCTTCGCCTTCGACGTGAAGAAGCAAGCAGCGTTCGAGGGGCGGATTAACTTCGCAGTCGGTGACCCCTCGGAACTGGGCGACATCCACGTGAACGTGACCGTCACTGAACCATCAACCGAGGAGTATATCGACTACGTCGCCCCGCCGACCGAGGACGGCCAGCCGGTCTACGACGAGGACACATGACGACGACCATCTGCTTCGACCTCGACGACACGGTCGTCCACTATCCGGAGCCCTACGAGAACATCATCCGACGGACTGTCGAAGCCCATGGTATCGAGTACACCGACGAGCTTCGGGCCGTTAGCAAGGAGGTGTTTTACACGGCCTTCGAGGCGCTTGAGCCGGACCCGTACCGCCAATCGATGGCCGCCGTCGTCGAAGCGGCCGGAGCAGACGTTGACCTCGATGCGCTGGTCGAGACGCTCAAAGAGACCGAGTTCGCGTCGACGACCGTCCCCGACACAGCCCGGGACAGCCTGACCGGACTTGCCGCCGACAATCAGCTCGCGATTGTCACCAACGGAATCCGAGAGCGGCAGGTCGCCAAGCTCGACCACCACGGACTGACCGACCTGTTCGACCGCTTTGTCGCCTCCTACGAGGTCGGCGCGCACAAACCGGACAGCGCGCCGTTCGACCGGGTCCGGGAGGAGCTGCCGGCCGACGAGTACGTGATGGTCGGCAACGAGTACGAAACCGATGTCGAGGGCGCGCGCAACGCCGGCTTCGTGCCGATTCACTACGAGTCAGGCGACGACGGCGGGCCGGACCTCTGGGATTCTATCGACGCACTGGTGTAGCGCACGCAACGTCAATGCAGACAGCACGAGTAGCAGAAGCTAGCAGCCAACAGTTCAGGCCAAAACCGCAGTGAGGATGATGCCGGTGTTCCACGCAGTCACTGCGACACCCAGAAGCGCCAGCCCGAGTGGGATGCCGATGGAATACGGCCAAGAGATCCACTTCCAGATGGCGAAAAACCCAACGAAGACGGCGGCTTTCAGTCCGGTCAACACCAGCATCGCGCGCTGTTCCAACAGTAGCTTGACCACGGGACTGAGTTCCGTCACGCCGGTAATGCTGTAGCCGACGAGTGTCGTGACGAGGTCGCCGACGCCGAAGAAGGCGACGGCGACCGCCCACAGGGCGACGGCGGTGTTCGACGGGCCGGCGAGTCGGGCGGGCTGCCGCCAGTTCATAGCCCCCGCTACCGCTTCACGGGACTTCGTTAGTAGTAGCTTCAGTGACAGCTACGGATGGTAAGCTGCTCTTTCGGCCGCTGTCCCTGTAGTACTGTGTCGAGCGCCGGGTCAACGTAGAGAGGCGGTGCGTCGGGGTGTACCCGCCCGAAGTAGGTATATACTGCAGGTAATCTCCTCTTTCCACGCGGGACTGCCCCGGAAGAACAGCGATCACCCCACTGGTGGCGCATATGGACACGCTCAGAACCCGCTCACAAATATCGCGAGCCACTCCCCGAGTTCGCGGCGCTTGCTGACCCGCACCGACTCGACCCACTTCACCCACTGGAACCCCCGGCGGCCGGGCGCGACGAGTCGGAGGGGGTAGCCGTGCCCGTGAGCCAGGCGCTCGCCGTCGACGTGGGTGGCCAGTATGGCGTCGCGGGCCTCGGACAGCGGAAGGCTCCATCGGTAGCCAGTGACAGAGCGGAACTGGACCCACGCCGCCGCGTCGTCGGCGTCGGCGGCGTCGAGTAGGTCGCCGACGCGAACACCTTGCCATTCGTGGCCGGAGTACCAGCCGCTCGTGCAGTCAAGCACCGCCGACTCGCTCGCGTTCGGCGAGAGTTCACCGGCGGCGTAACTGCTCTCGCTGGCGACCCGGCCGCCAACTGACAGCGACCAGTCGGCCGCGTCGACCGGCTCCGGATCGTCGGCGACCCAGCTTGTGACGGGAAAGCGGTTGCCGTCACCAGTTCCGTCCTCACGCGAGCCGGTGTACCTGCGGTCCGCGCCGGCCGAGTCCAGCGCGTCGTTGACCGGCCCCTGAACGCGCCAGAGGAGCGCACCGGCAGTTACCAACCCAGCGTACCGGAGAACATCACGGCGGCCGCCGCGGGTGGCCTGTGTGGGGGAATAGAACCGGGCGCGGAGGTGCACCAATAACAGCGGCGGGACCAGCAGGCCGAGCGCGACGTGGAGGTGAAACAGCCCCCACGGGCCGAGGTCGAGTGTGCCGCCAAATATCCACCAGACGCCGGTACCAAGCGCCCCAAGGGCGACTGCAGCCAGGCCGACCGAGAAGACACGGGTCGCGGTGAGTCGCGACGGCGCGACGCGGTGGGCGACACGGCGGAGCTTCACCGGCAACAGGAGCGTCAGGGCCACGCCGGAGAGCGCATGGAGGTCGATTATCCACGCGCTACTTGGAATACCTGCAAAGATGGTGGCGATGCCGGTGGCAAGCAGCGTCGCCACCGCCACAAACAGCCCCCAGTCGACCGCCCGTGGCGTTGGCGTCAACCGGCGGAGAGCCATGGGATAGGTTAGCACTGGAGCGGCTTATACTGCCGTGGCAGTGTGGCGGCGTCAGTACGACTGCCGGAGAATCGTTTCACCGCTGGCGTTTCGGACACTGACGGTGTCACCGTCGTTGTTCCAGACTGCCCCGTTCCGGTCCCAGTACCGCTCGGCCCCAGTGTCGGTGCCGCTACCGGTGTAGAGGGTGACCGAGCCTTTCGGGTCAAGGGTCAGGTTCGTGAACGTGTACTGGTGGCCCGCGTCGTCGCTGACCGTCCAGTCGGAGAGGGCGACGGGCCTATCGCCGGTGTTCGTGAGCGTGACGTATTCGTCGTTCAGGTTCTCGTTGTCGTTGCCCGCCGCGTCGGCGTGGATGTTCGCAATTTCGACGCCGCTGGCGCTCTCGGTAATAACCCCACCGTCGGCAATAGCCGTGCGGGTCACTGCGCTTGGGTCCGTACAGCGCCAGAGCCCGCGACGCTCGGAGCGGGCGGCGTCCTCGGCCGCGTAAAATCGCTCGGCTCGCGCAAATTTGCTGTCGTAGACACGCGCGTGGCCGGTCTCGACGAGGCGGTAATTGAACAGCGCTTCGTCGTGAACAACGTAGGCCAGTAGTCGGTCGTAGTAGCCACGCCGGTTCAGATTCGAATCGAAGGCGAGCCCAACTGTCTCACCAAGTAGTCGCTGCTTGGCGAGCGACGACGCGTTCGTGCCGGCCCCGCGGAGGCAGGACGCCCCGTCGTCAGTCCCGGGGACGCCCTCGAACTCCGCGGGGTCGTTCTCGGTGTGGACTTCGGGGGTGTCGACGCCGACGAGTCGGACCGTGTCACCGGTCCCGTTCTCGTAGGCGACCTGTATCGTGTCGCCGTCGACGACAGCCGTGACGGTAACGGTGACAGCCGCTTGTGGGACTTCGACTGCTGACTGGCCGTCGGCGGTCCCCGCGGACTGTGACGGCGTGCCGGTGAAGCCGCTACAGCCGGCGGCGACCACGAGAACGACGGCGAAACCGAACACGGTCCATCGCATCGGATAGACCTTGTCGGCCGGCGGCACAAGCGTGACGGTGTCACTGGGCGGACTGTTATAGGTTTGCCACGAGTGGGTGTCCGTACAATGCTCGTCCCGCTGCAAGTCAGAGAGATCATGCGGACACCAGTCGAAACCATCAGCCCCGACGCCCCGGTCATCGAGGCGGCCCGGCGACTCCGCGACGAGGACATCGGCTCGCTCGTCGTCGAGTCCGACGGTGACTGTGTCGGTATTATCACGGAGAGTGACGTCGTGGCGGTCGCCGCGGTAGAGGGAGACACCAGAGCGTTGTCAGTCAGTGACGTGATGGCCGAGACGCTGGTGACGGTCACCCCCGACGCGGACATCGAAACGGCCGTCGAGCGGCTCCGGACGAACAACGTCAAGAAACTACCCGTCGTCGAGGACGGCGAACTCGTCGGGATCGTCACAACGACCGATATCTCGGACTACATCCCGCATCTCACGCGGGCGAGGGGAGCGACCGGCGAGCCGTCACAGCGAGAGCAGTTCACCCGGCCGGACACGCTGTACGAGGACGAGGACTGGACCTTCGAGAGCTACGGGACCGCCGACGGCATCGACGTGGGGGACCACGTTCGGTTCAGCAAGACAATCTCCCAGGCGGACGTGGAGGCCTTTGCCGAGGCCAGCGGCGACACGAACAGACTCCACCTCGACGCGGCGTTCGCGGACGGGACGCGGTTCGGCCGCCGAATCGTTCATGGAACACTTGTTTCCGGCGTCATCAGCGCGGCCCTGGCCCGACTGCCCGGGCTGACCATCTACCTCTCACAGGAACTGAGCTATCAGGGACCCGTCGACATCGACGAGGAGGTCACGGCCCGCTGTGAGGTCGTCGAGCGGATTCAGGACAACCGGTTCCGGCTGGCCACGGCCGTCGACGACTCAGAGGGGAACTGTGTCATCGAGGGCGATGCCGTCGTCATCTCTGACCCGATTCCGGACGCGGCCTGAACTTCGGGGCAGGCCTATCTCGTCACGCTCGACCGGGACTGCTCGCACAGAACTCCCACCGCGTTTCACGTTTTATGTTACCAAAACAACAATTGTTAATAATCTGCTAGTATATATGCCAGATATGGACGCTGTCGAACGGCCGACTTTCGAGACGAGCGCGGCGATGGAGGTGTATCAGTACGTCGAGCGACACGGGACCGCGGCGCGACACAGAGTCCGCGAGATGGTAGACCTCTCGCCGGAGGCGTTCGAGGAGGCCCTGACACACCTCCTGTCGAAGGGGTACATCGAGGACGATGGCGGGACCCTGACGTTGGCGCTCGATGTTGGCTCCGTCGAGCAACACACCACGAACGGGTTGACGTACACGATTCGACCGGCCCACAACGATGATTTCGAGGGGCTCGTCCAGACGATTCGGAACGTCTCCAGCGACGGCACGTACGTCGTCGCCGAGAGCGTCGCCGAGCAGTTGCTGTACGAGGACGCTGTCACCCGGCACAACACGGTCGAATCGCGGGTGTTCTTCGTCGCCACAATCGACGGCGAGGTCGTCGGGTGGTGTCACCTCGACATCCCGCAACTGGACAAGCTCCGCGAGACGGCCCAGCTCACCGTCGGCGTCAGGGAGGAACAGCGAGGGCAGGGCATCGGCAGTCAGCTCATGAACCGTGGGCTGGACTGGGCGAAGGCCAACGGCTACCGGAAGCTGTACAACAGCGTGCCGGCAATCACGGAGAATGCGATGGTGTTTCTGGAAGACCACGGCTGGCACACCGAGGGCATCCGGCGGAACCACTACACCGTCGACGGCGAGCAAGTCGACGAAGTGATGATGGCCTACACGTTCGAGTAGAGCCCGCTACAGGAGGACGACCAGCGCCAGCGCGATCCAGACGATTTTCAGTCCCGTGTTGACGACGATTACTTTCGAGCCGAACTCCCGGCCCCAGATGCCGTACTGGAAGGGAATCGAGCGCTTGAACGTCGAGACGGCAAACGAGATGATGCCGCCGACGAGCATCGTCGCCACGGCGGTCCGTGCGGTGAACGTCCCGTTCCGGATGAGCGGGGCGATGACTGTCGCCCCCGAGGTGGTATCCAGCGCGTACGCGGCGATGACGGGGATGGCCGCCCCGGGCAGCCCCAACAGGCCGGCGAACCCGTCGGCAGCAGTGGTCACGGAGGCGCCGTCGCTGCCAGCCAGCGCCAGCAGTTCATCGCTGTACGCAAGCAGTAGCGAGACGACGGCGTAGATGGCCGCCAGCCGCGGCAGGATATCGCGAACTTTCTCGGCGGTGGCATCGAATGCGGACCTGACGGCCGCTCGACGGCTATCCGGACGCTCGTCGAACACGTCGCCTGCGTCGTCGGCCGTCCCACCGTCCGGGGCCGGGCCAGCACCAGCGGTCGACCGACCGACGTTGGACGCGTCCAGCAGCACCGCACCGGCGGCGATGCCAGTCAGTGTAATCGCCAGCGCGATGAGTCCCCGCGTGGCGACGTACAACACCCCGACCCGAAAGCCCAGAATGGGGATGAGGATCGGCGCGTAGAAGGTGATGATGTGCTGTGCGAAGCCGAAGAACGTGTTGATGGTGACGGCGATTATCGTCGCGCGGTCGGACAGCGCGCCGGACTCCCGGAAGTCGGCAAGCATCCCGTAGCCGGCGGTCGTCGACGCTGTCGTCGTCAGGATGGCCGTGCCGACCTCATCCGGGAGGTTCGCCGGCGACGTGAGATAGCGCGAGACGACGGCGATCTTCTCGACCAGCCCGAACGCGACCGCCAGTTCCGCGAGGAACACGCCAAACGATAGGAAAAACGTGATGCGGAGGACTCGGACGGCAACCTCCCCGAGGACAGCGACCGCCGGATGGCCGAGCACTGCGGCGACGAGCGACTGCACGGCCGAAAGTAGGGGTCTGGGCGGCAAAGGCCCATCGGTAGCGACAGTCGAGCGAGCAATCGCGTCCCCGGATAGCACAGCCAGTTCACGCAGTCACACGAGCACGCGAACAGTACCGAACAGCACCACCACGCCCAGCACGTCACAGACGTTCGTGACGACAGGGATGACCACGTCGTCGGGGTCCAGTTCGAACCGGTAGGCGGCGTAGGTCGTCACCGTCGTCACGACGATAGCCAGCACCGCCAGCAGACTCCCGCTGACGAGCGCGACCAGAACGACTGTCCGAAGCGGGAGCGCAGTGCCGCCGATGACGGTCTGGAGGAGCCACGCACCGGCACCGACAAGCGGGAACAGCGTCACCGCGAGGGCAACGGTAGCGATAGCGTTGCCGGCGAGACGGTCGTCGGTCGCCGAAAACGACAGGAGTCCGAGATGGAACGCCGTCGAGAACCGTGCTGCGAGGATACTGCCGAGGTTCCCTGCCATGCCGATTGTCACCGGGACGAGCACGAGTAGCGACGGGTACTGCAACAGCGTTCCCTCGAAGGTATCGAGGACGAGGCCGCTCCCGAGTTCGATAGCGGTGAGTACGACCAGAATGGGAAACATCGTCCGGACGATGCCCGAAACCGACCACTGGGAGGCGAACTCAGCCACTCAGCCACCCCCCCAGCGCGAGAACGAGACGGGTCGCGCCCAGCAGCGTTGCGATACCGACCACGTCGCCCGTCGTCGTCACGACTGGGCCAGCCAACGTATCCGGATTGAGTCCGCGGCGGTAGCCGACGAACACGACCGAGACGACAGCGATGGTCAACAACAACCCAGAGACAAAGCCCGCGATAAGCGCAATGGCGACGAGGGTCGTGAGCGGGGCCGACGGTCGACCGACCAGCGCGAGCAGGGCGACGGCCATCACCGCAGCGACCCCGCTGATGAGTACGCCGTTTGCCAGTGCCGCCGCGACGGCGGCATTGATGCGGTCGTCGTCGAAGGAGAACTGCGGGTCGATGAGCCCCTGATGGAGTGCTGACCCCAGACGTGCCCCGAGCGAGCCGTAAACGTTCCCACGGGTGGCAAGCAGCGCCGGCACCAGCACGAGCAGTCCCGCAACGTCCTGTAACTCCGCGTCCATGCCACCGAGGACGACGCCCGCGAAGAGGCCACCGACTGCACTGAGCGCCAGCACCGGGAGCGATTCCCGGTAGGCTTCGAGTGCCACCTCACGGACAGTCATTGCAGGGCGAAAGACGGGGAGCGAAAAAAATCCCCCTGATAGCGCTGGCGACGCCTCAACCGGAAGTCGACTGTGCCCTGTCACGCCACGGTGGCGGCCCGACCGTCGTGTTCCCGACCGCGGTAAACCTGACAGTTCTGGTGACGGTGACCGGCTCTCCGCTGTCCGTGACCGTCGTGTAGCCGGTCCGGTAGTACCGGACGAGGCCCGACTGCCTGACGTGGGCGACGAGTGTCGCGTTCTCCCGGGCGGCCCACGTTGTCGACGTCGTGTTTTCCCGCAGTCGGTCGCCCCTGATGACGTAGGCGGTCCCGTCCGACTGCTGGGACCGCGTGGTTCGGGTGTGGAACGGGGCAACGGTCCGAGTGACGTCGGCGGCCGGCCGTCCGTTCAACGCGGCGGAATGGACCCAGTATCGCCACGTGCCGGCGTAGCTGTCCGGCGGGTCGTACTCGTTGTAGATCGTCTGGTTGTCGCGCACGAGCCGGCGGAGGTACGTGTCGCCGTCGGACCAGAACGACGCGGTCGCCGGCGGCCGACCGAGGAGCACCGGGGCCGCGTGCCCGCGGACGGAGATGTTCGTGAGGTACGTCCGGTTCGCGTCCAGCGCGACGTGGACTCGAAGGTGGGACCGCAACGACCCGTTCGCATACCGGACGGTCCGGTTCATCGTCAGGGTGTATCCGGTTCCGTTGAGACGGTCCCCGTGTGCGGACCCAAGTAGAGATGGGCTGGTGACACCCGCCGGTCCAACGCCGGCCGGATACGCGGTCGCAGAGTCAGTCGGCACTGGAGCAGGCGTCACCGGCGTCGGCGAGCCGTCGCCGCCGCTGAACCCGAGCCCCCCACAGCCTGCGGTAACGACGACGGTGAGGACGAGTAGCTGCCACCCCGCGTGCCCCGCCATGCTATAACAAACTATTCAGATCGAAATAAGTCTGCGGATCGTAATGTAATCGGAATCTGTCGGCCCGTAGATGTGAAATCGTTGATTAACCTACCGAAACTATTATGATATATACAGACACCGTATGGAACATGCCAACTAATGGCAGATCGGTCAACCGACGACAGTTGCTGAAGAGTACGGGCGTCGCAGGTGTGGCAGGGCTGACGGGACTGGCCGGTTGTTCCGGTGGCGACGGTGGCGACGGTGGCGACGGTGGTGGCGACGGCGGCGATGGTGGCGGTGATGGCGGCGACGGCGGCGATGATTACCCGGCACTCGGGAACTTCCCGGTCGAGGGCGACACGGTTACGTTCGGCTTCAACGTTCCACAATCCGGGCCCTATTCATCGGAGGGACAGGACGAGCTCCGGGCATACCAGCTAGCGAAGAAGCATCTCAACAACGGCGGTGGTTGGGTGGACAGCTTCGAGGACCTCAGCGGCGACGGCGTCCTCGGGTACACGGTCGAGTCGGTGAACGGCGACACAGCGACCGACGCCGACACCGCCCGGCAGTCCGCCTCGCGGATGATAAACCGGGACAACGTGGTGATGATCTCGGGTGGCTCATCCAGCGCGGTGGCCATCGCCGTGCAGGGCCTCTGTCAGACGGAGAAGGTCATGTTCATGGCCTGTCTGACTCACTCCAACGACACGACCGGGAAAGACTGCGCCCGGTACGGGTTCCGGGAGATGTTCAACGCGTACATGACCGGCCAGGCGCTCGCGCCGGTACTGGAAAACGAGTACGGTTCGGACAACTCCTTCTATCAGCTGTACGCCGACTACTCCTGGGGCCAGACCCAGCAGGACTCGATGAACCAGTTCCTCTCGGAAATCGGCTGGGAGGAAGTCGACAGCGTTCCGACGCCGCTTGGGACCAGCGACTTCTCCTCGTATCTCTCGGAGGCCGCAAACAGCGGCGCGGACGTACTCGTGCTGAACCACTACGGGCTGGACGGCGCGAACTCCGTCTCGCAGGCCGTCGACGCCGGTATCGACGAGGACATGGAGCTTGTCGTTCCGCTGTACAACCGCCCGATGGCGCAGGCCGCCGGTGGCTCCATCGAGGGCATCTTCGGGACAATCGCCTGGGACTCCCAGATCGACAACGAGGCGTCGAACGCGTTCACGCAAGCGTTCCAGGACGAGTACGACCGCGTCCCCTCCGGACCGGCCCAGCTCGCCTACGCACAGACGCTCCAGTACGCGGCCGCCGCCGAACGAGCGGGCACGTTCTACCCGCCGGAAATCATCCGCCAACTGGAGGACTACGAGTACAGCAACATCGGGATGGGTTCGGAGACGATGCGTGCCTGCGACCATCAGGCACAGCGTGACATCCCAGTCGCTCAGGGGCTCCCTGCGAGTGAGCAGGGCGACGGGAACTTCATCGACATTGTCGAGATCACGTCCCGGGACGATGTCGGCTACGGCTGTGATTCCGGGCCGGCTGCGGAGTGCGATCTCGGCGAATACGGCGACGAATAGGCCAGAATCCGGACAGGGGAGCGTTCCCTCATGATTTATAGTTCATGAGGTTGCCTTACTTGATACACAAAAACTAGCATGATTAGGAATACGCAGATAGTACGAGCGGAGTGCAGCGGGGGGAGTCGAGCGTGACGCTCCTCGCGGATATCCTCACCATCCTATTGAATGGGCTGCAACAGGGCGCGATTTACGTCCTGCTCGCGGTTGGACTGTCGATTATCCTCGGGACGCTGAAGTTCGTGAATTTCGCCCACGGGGCACTGTACCTCGTCGGCGCGTATCTGGGGCTGTTCATAACTGGAAACGTTCCGCTGAACGACGGCCAGTTAGCAGCGTGGGGAATCGAGTCGTACGGCATCGGTCTCGGATTCATCGCTGCGCTGATTATTGTGCCGATTGTCGTGTTCGTCATCGGCCTCCTGATGGAGCGACTCGTCGCACAGGCGTTCTACGACCGCCCCGATACCGACCAGATACTCGTGACCTTCGGGCTCGCAATCATCGTTCAGGAACTGCTCCGTGCGATGCTTGGCGGGAACAGCCAGCCGTTCCCACAGCCCTCGTGGGCATCCGGCCCGATAGCGCTGCCCGTGGTCGGGAACTTCCCACGCTGGCGTCTCGGTGTTATCGCAATTACCGCAGTCCTCGTCCTTGGCGTGTACGCCCTCGTCGAGTACACCGACTTCGGACTCATCGTCCAGGCTGGTACCCTCGACGGCGAGATGGTTCGCCTGCTTGGAATCAAGCTGAGCCGGCCGTACCTCGTCGTGTTCGGCATCGGTGCCGCACTCGCCGGCGTGGCCGGCGTCGTCGGCGGCCCGCTTGCCAACGTCAATCCCAACATCGGGACTGAACAGTTGGTGCCGGCGTTCCTGACCGTCGTTATCGGCGGCGTCGGGAAAATAGAGGGGGCCGTCGTGGCCGGCCTGATGCTGGGCACGCTGCAGGTACTCCTCATCCAGACCGGCTACGCCGCCTGGAGTCAGGTCGGTATCTACGCGCTCGCGGCGCTCGTCCTGCTGGTGCGTCCGCAGGGCCTGCTGGGCTCAGAGGTGGATGTCTCATGAGCGACGAACCGCGCGACGCGACCGCCACGGCGGCGGCCGATGCGGACACAGAGGTCACCGGCGGCTTCGCCGACCGGTGGGCCAGCTTCCGCGACCGAGAGATATCGACAGTGCTGCTCACGGTCGTTGGCGTGGCCGTTTTCCCGTTCCTCTTCAACAACTACCTCGACGGCTATACCCAGCTGGCGACGCTGATGCTCATCTACGGCATCTTCGCCGTCGGGTTCGACATCCTGCTGGGATACACCGGTCTGCTGTCGTTCGGCCACGCCGTCTTCTTCGGCGGCGCGGCCTACGCCGCCGGTATCTTCAGCGCGAGCGTCAGTAGCTCGCCGCTGCTGGTGCTGCTCGCCGGCACGGTGTTCGCGGTACTACTGGCGTGGATTGTCGGCTTCCTGTCGCTGCGCCGCGGCGGAATCTACTTCGCTATCCTGACGCTGACGTTCGGCCAGATGTCGTTTTACTTGGCGGCGTCGCCGCTGGCCTTCCTCACGAACGGTGAGAACGGCTTCACCTCCGTGGACATCGGCAGCCTGCTGGGCGTCATCGACATCCACGGCGGCGTGCCGTTCCCGCTGTCGATGCTGGTCGACAACATGCTGTACGTGTTCGTTGCTGTCATGACGGTGCTGTCGGTTGCGATGGCGAATCGCATCCTCCACTCGCCGTACGGGACCGTGTTCCGTGCGATTCGGGAAAACGAGCGGCGGGCGGAGTTCGTCGGCCTCGACGTCTGGCGGTACAAGCTGATGGCGTTCATTATCTCGGCGGCCTTCGCCGGCATCGCCGGCAGCCTGTTCGCCATCGAAGGGAACTACGTTCCTCTGCAGTCGCTGTACTGGACCGAGTCCGGGCGCATCGTCATCATGACCGTGCTCGGCGGTGTCGGGTCGCTGTTCGGGCCGCTGTTCGGCGCCGGCGTGTACCTGTACATCGAGAACATCGTCAGCGGGTTCGAGACGCTCGGCCCGTTCTGGCATCTCATCCTCGGTGTCGTGTTCGTCGTCGCTGTCGTCCTCTTCCCCAACGGCATCTGGGGCGGTATCGACTACGTTCGTGACAGGGTCGTCGGAGGTGACGACGAATGACGGTTCTCAAAACGGAACAGCTCACCAAGCAGTTCGGCGGCCTCACGGCCGTCGACGAGGTCGACATGGCCATCGAGCAAGGCGAAGGCGTGAGCCTCATCGGCCCCAACGGCGCGGGGAAATCGACGTTCATCAATCTCGTCACCAGGCGACTCGAACCGAGCTACGGCGAGATCGCGTTCCAGGGAGATTCCATCATCGGAATGGACCCACATGAGGTCGTCCAGCGAGGGATGAGCAAGTCCTTCCAGACGGCCTCTATCTTCCCCGAGCTGACGGTCAAGGAGAACGCGACCATCGCGGCACTGGCGGCCGAGCACGGCTCGTTCCGGTTCAATTTCTTCCGGAATCAGAACAGCTACCCGGCGGTCGATGAACTGGCAAACGAGGTCCTCGAATCGGTCGGCCTGTACGGCGAGCGGGAGAACGAGGCCGCCAGCCTCGACTACGGAAACAAGCGCCGGCTCGAACTCGGCATCGCGCTGGCCGCCGAACCGGACATGCTGCTGATGGACGAGCCAACTGCCGGGATGAGCCCCGACGAAACGAAATCGACCGTCAAGCTCATCAAGCGAGTCAAGGAGGAGCTCGACCTGACGTTCCTGCTTGTCGAACACGACATGGAGATCGTCTTCGACATCTCGGACCGCATCGTCGTCCTCAACCGCGGATCAGTCATCGCGGAGGGGACGCCGGCGGAGGTACAGAACGATCCTGCTGTACAGGAAGCGTACCTGGGAGGTGTCGAGGAGTGACGCTGCTCGACGTGGACAACATCAACGGGTACTACGGCGAGAGCCACATCATTCAGGACGTGTCGATGAACGTCGACGACGGCGAAATTACGGCCCTGCTGGGCCGCAACGGAGCGGGGAAGACCTCGACGCTCCGGTGTATCTCCGGGGCGACGCCGCCCGATGTCCGGAGCGGCACGATTCAGTTCAACGGAACGGATATCACCAACGACCCACCGGAGGACATCGCTGTCCGCGGCATCTCGCTGGTCCCGGAAGAACGGCGCGTGTTCACTGATCTGACCGTCGCCGAGAACCTCCACCTTGCGGATACCGTCCGCAACAAGTCAAACACCTGGCGGCGGAAGCTCGATTTCCGCGACGAAGGGATGTCAACCTCAGAAATCTACGAGTACTTCCCGCGACTCGACGAGCGACGCTCCCAGAAAGCGGGCACGCTCTCGGGCGGCGAACAGCAGATGCTCGCCATCGCCCGCGCGCTCCACCAGAGCACCGACCTCTTGATGCTCGACGAGCCATACGAAGGGCTGGCACCACAGATCATCGAATCCGTCGAGAACGCAATCAGGCGAATCAGCGAGGACGGCACGACGATACTACTGGTCGAGCAAAACGCTGTGGCGGCGATGAAGATCGCCGACCGGTGTTACGTGCTGGATCGCGGAGAAGTGGTCTTCGAGGGGCCCGCCGATGAGCTACAGCAAGATCAAGAGACGCGCGACAAATATCTGGGTGTCTGAATGTCAGAAACACAATCCGCCGAAGCGCTACTCGACGCACTGGAAGACGAAGGCGTCGTCGTCATCGACGAGGAAACGGACGAGGTCAGCACGACGGAAGCGTTCGAAGCTGACCGCGAGGTGTACTACGACACCTACGTGACGATGGGCGAGACGGATTTCCACGAATCTGTCGCCGACGTGTTCGGCCTCGATTCGGCCGCCGAAGCGGCCGAGCGGGTCGACGAGCTCGACGTGTCCCGCGAGGAGTTCGCTACGTTCCTGACTCTGCGGTCGAACGTCGACGGCTCCTACACGACCGTGGAGCTGACGACGATGGCACAGATGGCGACCGAGCTGGGGCCGGAGACACCGGTCCCCGACGGGGTCGAGCATCTGGACGACGACAGCTACGAGGCCTTCGTCGACGCCCACGACCGGTGTGTCGTGACCGTGTGGAAGCTGTTCTGTGACCCCTGTGAAGCAATGAAATCGGAGTTAGACGACGTTCTGGCCGCCTTCCCGGACGGCGTTCCGGTCGGCGGTATCGCCGGCGAGCGGTCGCCGGAGTTCTGTCAGTCGGTCGGTGTCAACGCAGCGCCCGCCATCGTCCTGTTCGAGGACGGCGAGCCCGTCGAGCGGATTACCGGTCGGACGGACCCGTCGCCGCTCGCAAAACGGGTCGAAGAAGTGTACGGGGCCTGAGCAGCGTTACTCTTCTTCGCCACTACAGACCAGCACGGAGCGGTCCGTGCCCAGAATCACGCTCTGTGTGACGCTGCCGAACAGCACTTTGCCCGTCGGCGTCCGCTTGCGCCCGGCGACGACAATCATGTCGGCGTCCTGCTCGTCAGCCAGTCGGAGGATGGCGTCGGCCGGTTCGCCGCTCGACTCTTCTAGCGCCACCTCGACGCCAGCCTCTTCGAGGACTTCCCGTGCCCGGCGCACGGAGGCCACCTGATCGACGGACGCGCCTTCGGGATTCTCCTCAAAGTCGTGTAGCAGCGTGACGCGGACCTGGCTGGCGTCCATCGGAATCTCGGTTATCGCTTCCGCGATGGCGGTCCCACGAGCCTCACTTTTGTCTATCCCAGCGACAATTTCGTACATGCTCGCTTTATCCGTAGAACGGGCCAACCCTTAGTTCTGGCCCGGATATCGAATATAAATCATCAAAATAGCGTGGGATATCCCAGACCACAGATCGACACAGCGGCGTCAGTCGCCGAACGGGCCCATACCGCCGCCGCCCATACCGCCCATGCCGCCACCGCCGCCACCGCCCTGTTGCATCTGTTTCATCATCCGCTCCATGTCGCCGTCGCCCATGCCCTGGAACTGTTTGAGCATCTGTTCCATCTGTTTGTGCTGCTGGAGGAGTTCACGCACCCGCTCCTCGGGCTTGCCCGAGCCCCGACAGATACGCTCTGTCCGGGACTGGCCGACGACGCGGGGGTTCTCCAGTTCCGCCTCGGTCATCGAGTCCATGATGACATCGAAGTCCCGCATCCGCTCTTGGGTCACGTCCATCGCGTCGTCGGGAAGCTGGTCCATCAGCCCACCGCCCAGGCCGGGAATCATGTCCATCACCTGATCCAGCGGCCCCATGTTGTTCATCGTCTGCATCTGCTTGCGCATGTCCTTGAGGGTGAACTGCCCCTCAAGCATGTCCTCGGGGTCCCAGTCCTCGTCGTCGCCTTCCTGGGTCTCCTCCATCGCGCGCTCGACGCGCTCGGTGAGCTGCTTGAGATCGCCCATCCCGAGCAGGCGGGAGATGAACCCGGAGGGCTCGAAGCGTTCGATGTCCTTGACGGTCTCCCCGGAGCCGAGGAAGGCGATGGTGGAGTCGGTCTCGTTGACGGCAGCGAGCGCGCCGCCACCTTTCGCCGTCCCGTCGAGCTTGGTGATGACAACCCCGTCGATGCCGATGGCGTCCTCGAAGTCGGCGGCCTGACTCTTGGCGCTCTGGCCCATCGCCGCGTCCAGCACCAGCAGGTCCCGGTCGGGCTGGACCTCCTGTTCGATGCGCTCGATCTGCTCGATGAGCTCCTCGTTCAGGCCGTCACGACCGGCCGTATCGACGATGCGCACGTCCGCGTTCTCCGTCGCTTCCAGCCCGTCACGGGCAATCTTTACTGGGTCGTCCTCGTCGGGGTCGCCGTAGAAGTCGACCTCGGCGCGCTCTGCCATCTCCTTGGACTGGTCGTACGCGCCGGGCCGGTCCGTGTCGGTCTGGATGATGGCCGGTCGGAGCCCTTTCGTCGAGAACCACCACGCCATCTTCGCGGCCGTCGTCGTCTTCCCCGACCCATACAGGCCGGCGAGCATGATGGTCTGCTCTTCGAGCGGCAGTTCCGTCGACTCGCCGACGAGGTCGACCAGTTCTTCGTAGACAATTCGCAGAACCCAGTCTCGTGGTGTCGTCCCCGCCGGTGGTTCCTCCTCTAGCGCCCGCGTCTCGATGCTGTCAGAGAGGTCCTGTACGAGTCCGACATCTACGTCGGCCTGCAACAGCGACCGCTGAATCTCTTTGACGATGTCCTCGATATCTTCTTCGGAGAGCCGGGACTTCCCCCGGAGGTCATCAAGTGTCCCCCGAAGCGAACTCCCAAGATCGTCGAGTACCATTGTTAGCGCGAGATACGCGACGACGCGGGTAAAGGCTTGTTGTCATGCTGTCGCCCGCTAACCGCTGAGATGACTGCCGTATCCGTTCGGTCAGGGCTGAGTCGCTCATTGCCATCGGAGCGAAGCGGAACGGCAGGTCCATCTCAGTTTGCCGACCATCTTCGGGCGAGATGTGCTCTCTGTGTGAGACAGCATCTGCATGATTAATTCCACGTCTACCGGTGGCGAAAGGGTGAAAAGGTCGAACCGACTGGTCGACAATATGGCCGTTCTCGGACAGCTCGGATTCATGGTCGCCTTTCTTTCGGCCGGCGTCGCCGCCGGCCACTTCGGGCTGTTGACCGAGCGGCGGACGGATATCCTCACGACACTCGTTTTTACCGTCGCGCTGCCGGCGCTCATATTCCAATCCACGTACGACCGCCCGTTACAGGAGATTATCTCGCCGGCGCTCCTCGGGGGGTTCTGGGCCGTCGTCGCACTGACGATAACGCTTGGCTGGCTCGTCCACCGGCGGCTGGAGTCCCCCGACCGCCGCAGCGTCTCCGTCGTCCAGTCGTATCACAGCAACATGGGGTTTCTCGGCCTGCCACTGGTAGCGGCGACAATGGGCAGCGAAGCAACAGCCGTCGCCAGCGTCATCCTCGGCATCGGCGCGGTCACGCACGTCCCAGTGACGGTGTTCCTGCTGGTCTGCATCAACGGCGGCGACGCCTCGCTGCTGGGCGAGTGCAAGAAGCTCGTGACGAACCCGGTGCTCATCGCGCTGGTGGCCGGCATCACAGCCTCGGTCCTGTCGCTATCCGTTCCGGAGGCAATCATCGGTGCACTCGGCCCGCCGGCAGAGCTTGCGCTCCCGGTCGCCCTGCTGTGTATCGGTGCGACGCTCGACACGGACCTCCCGGTGTCGGACCTGCAAAAGACTGTCAGCGTCGTCGGGCTGAAGGTGCTATGGATGCCGGCGCTGGCGTGGCTGGTGTACTCCTCGCTGTCGATGGACGCGACAGCGCTGGGTGCGGCGGTCGTGATGCTCGGCACCCCGACGGCGGTGTCGACGTACGTCTACACGACGGAACTCGGCGGCGACGCCGCCTTCGCCTCACTGAACGTCTTCACCTCGACGGTGGCCTCCATCGGAACGCTCTCCGTGCTGATCTGGCTGTTCGCCTGACACCGCTCCGTGGTCACGCTTTTGCCCGCCGGCGCCCCCACCGACGATATGGGCTACCACCAGATTGACCCCGAGGACCTGTCAGCGACTGCAGACTACCCCTGTGACCGGCGCGGCGTCTCCGACACCGCCGAACTCCACGCGCTCCACGCGGCCACCTACGAGATGACACCCGGCGAGGACCTCTCGCGGACCTACCACTACCACGAGACGCGCGAGGAACTGTTCTACGTGCTCGACGGCACGCTCCACGTCGAAACGCCCGACGGGGAGTACGTCGTCTCAGCCGACGAGGTGTTCGTCGCCGAACCGGAGAGCCCTCACCGCGCGCACAACCCCGACGACGCCGACGAGTCAGTTACCGTGCTGGGCGTCGGCGCCCCACCGACCGACATCGCGCGCCCATACGACCCGGACGCGTAGCGAGTGCTCCGGCGGTTCAGACACGCTTTTGGGCCACCCCGTCACAGTTGCGCCCATGACGAGCAAACAGGCGGTACAACAGGAACTGGTCGACAGCGGCGTCACAGCAGTCCTGCGCGGGATTCCCGAGGAAAAGATGGTCGACGTGGCGACAGCCGTCCACGAAGGCGGCGTCACGGCGCTGGAGCTGACGGCCGACGCGAAGCGCTGTTCGGACATGATCGCCGCCGTCGACAAGGCACTCGACGACACCGACGCCATCATCGGGGCCGGGACGGTCATGGACGCCGCCGCCGCCCGCAACGTCATCGAGGCCGGCGCGGAGTTCGTCCTCGCGCCGAACCTAAACGAGGACGTCATCGACGTGTGTAACCGCGAGGGCGTCCTCGCGATCCCCGGCGTCATGACGCCGACAGAGGCCGCCGATGCGATGGAAGCGGGTGCGGACATCCTGAAGATGTTCCCCGCCTCGACGGTCGGTCCCGGCCACATCGGCGCGCTGCAGGGCCCGCTCGGCGACGTGCCGATCATGCCGACTGGTGGCGTCTCGACCGACAACGTCGACGAGTTCTTTGATGCCGGCGCGGTTGCCGTCGGGGCAGGCTCGGCACTGGTCAACTACGAAGCAATCGAGAACAACGATATGGACGGCGTCCGCGAACAGGCCGCGGAGTTCGTCGATGCCGTCGAGGCCGCCCGAGAGTAGCAGCAGTCGTACCCGACCAGTCAGAACGCGGCCCGGCACGGCGTCAGCGGGTTATGCTCCGGTTTCGTTGGCGGTCGTTTCGTTGCCTGTCTCGTTCCCGACTGTGCCGGTTTCATTACCGGGCAGGTCAGTCTCGTTGCTAGGTATTTCGGTTTCGTTATCGGGTATATTCGTTTCGTTGCCCGGAGTATCTGTCTCGTTTTCAGGTATTTCGGTTTCGTTGCCCGGTACTTCGGTCTCATTGCCGGGCAGTTCGGTTTCATTATCCGGGATCTCGGTCTCGTTTCCGAGAGCATCAGTTTCGTTCTCGCCGAGTTCCGTCTCGGTATTCATCCCGGTTTCTTCTTCGGTCTGGGCTTCAGTGTCCGTCTGCGACTCGGTACCAGCTTCGGTCATCGCGTCAGTCTCTGCTGCCGTAGATGTGCCTGGAGCTTCGGCACCGCCGCCACCGCCGTCGGACTCCGTACCGCTACCGCCAGTGTCACTACAGCCAGCGAGCGCGACGAGTGCGCCGCCTGCGATTTTGATAACGTTCCGTCGAGATGTGGGTCGTCCCATAGCGTTTGCCCGAAGCGAAGCCGGGCAGTTTATGAATGACCTGCTAAGCGTCTGACGGAGGGCCGACGGAATGGATTAGTCACACCCGAAGCTGAATCGGTTCACAGAACAATCATAAACAGTCTGGTTCAGATCACGATTAGTTCAAATCCGGGGTTTCAACCGGATGCACGGGTGGCTTTCGCTTCAACCACCTAAATACCGACGTGTCACGGTGTGTTTCGATGCTCGGACGATTCCGATGCACGCGCTTTCCGAGCGGTTATCGAGTGTATAGGTATCTGCGCCCACGGACGTGCCGGCCTGCGCTGTGAGTCAACAGCGACTCATCGGTCAAATCCCACTCAGCCACCGTTTAACAACGTAATAACCCGTGGTTCCAGTGGTCAGCACCCCCACTCCTGTGAGAACTCCCATTGCCGCAGTTATCGTCACTGTCACCTGAAACAGCGGGCACCTGCTCGCACCAGTCAGTTACGACCTGTGCTCGTCACCAGGGAGACTCCGACCATCAGGGGACGGCCCGATGAGTTCAGGTGCAACATCAGCCGGCGCGGCTTGCCGACAGTAGCGTCTGTCAGACATCGTTGGCTCCTCCGGTACCGATATCGCTAGAACCGTCGCGTCGTTCGATTGTCTGCATTGGAGTCACGCTACGCTGGTGTGTACGTCAGTGATACACGGCAATCGACTTCAACGCGGTCCTGTCGGCGAAAACGACCACACCTCCGCTTATGTCGTGATATTTGCCGCATTATGCGTAGTCCACTCTCAGCCGAAAGGAGGAACACTCCGGGTTCGACACAATCAGAGTCCACGATGGCTCTCGATAGCCCAGAGATTGCAGCAACAATAACCGGGAAGTCCGAGGCCTACTCGCCGATGAGACTATCGACGATCTCCTCGGGGTCGAACGGTTCGAGGTCATCGTAGTCCTGGCCGGTTCCCAGGAAGAGAATCGGCTTGCCGGTGACGTGTGCGACGGAGATGGCCGCGCCGCCCTGCGGGTCGGCGTCGGCTTTCGTCAGTATCGCCCCGTCAATCTCGGCGGCGTTGTCGAACTCCCGGGCCCGGTTGACGGCATCCTGTCCCGCGACCGCCTCGTCCACGAACAACGTCATGTCCGGATCGATGTTGCGGTCGATCTTCTCCAACTGGGCCATCAGGTCGTCGGAGGTGTGGAGCCGGCCGGCTGTATCGCCAAGCACCACGTCGATGTCGTTTGCCTTGGCGTACTCGACGGCGTCGTAGACGACCGCCGTCGGGTCTGAGCCCTGCTCGTGGGTGATTATCTTCTTGCCGAGGTTCTCGGCGTGTTTCTCAAGTTGCTCGTTCGCCCCGGCGCGGTAGGTGTCGCCATTGGCGAGCACCGTCGAGAGTCCGCGTTCCTCGAAGTACTGGGCGAGTTTCGCAATCGAGGTCGTCTTGCCGACACCGTTGACCCCGGTGAACACGATGGTGACGGGCTTGTCGGCCTGCTGGACGCGCTCGTCGAAGTCGAACTGGCCGACGTTAATCACGTCGTACAGCGACTCTCGGAGTGCATCCCGAACGAGGTTCCCCGTGCTGGAGAGCCGTCGGCGGGTCTGGCCCGTGAGGTTCTCCTTCACGCCGTCGAGAATCTCGTTTGCGACGCTCATCTCCACGTCACTCGACAGCAGTGCCAGTTCGAGGTCATCGAGGTGACTCTGCAGGTCGTCCTCCTCGATGACGGTCTTCCCGGTCGCCATGAGCTTCGCCTTCGCGGCGAGGCCGCGGCCGCCGTCGTCTTCGTCTGACCCCGAATCGGCTTCGGACGCTGAGTCAGCCGCGGTTTCCGCGGCGTCGTCCGACTGGGACTCGTCGTCTGGAACCGCGTCCGTGTCTCCGACTTCCGCAGCCGGTGCTGTGGCTGACTCATCTGTCGCCACAGCGTCCGCGGCTGGCGGTTCAGCGTCAGCCTGTGACCGGTCGGTTTCGGCTGTCTGTCTCGCCACCTGCGTGTCGTCTTCGGACGGCTGCGCGTCCGTCGCAGGCTCAGATTCACTCGCCTCATCAGCAGGTGCTTCCCCAGCCGCCTCGTCGGCGTCTGGTTCGTCCTCCGCTTCGAGTGCGTCGTCGTCGACGTCCTCCTCGACGTCACTCGTGAACCCGCTGAGTTTGTCCTTCAGTCCGTCGAACATAGCGGCCTTACTCGTCTTCCTGCTCTTGCTGTTGCATCATCTGCTGCATCTGCTGCTGTTGCATCTGCTGGGCCTGCTGTTCGAGTTCCTCCATCTCGGTCTCGACTTCAGCCTTCTCTTCCTGCAGCTCGCTGATGTGATCGTCCAGCGTCTCCTGCTTTGTTTCCAGCGTACTGACAGCGCCGTCCTGCTCGCGTTCTGCGGAGTAGCCGCCACCGAGGGAGACGACGACTTCGTCGATGTCCTCGATAGTCGCGCGGATGTAGGCGTCGCCGCCGAGCGGGACCTGCACCGTAGAGCCGGAGTCGAGCGTCTCGATGGCCTCGATAGCCTCGTCGATGTCCGACTGCTTCTCGCGGAGGCGTTCGATCTCCTCGTCGATGGCGTCGACTTCCTGCTCCATCTGCTCGATCTCCTGTGCGACCTGCTGCATCTGACCGCCGCCGCCACCGCCGCCACCGCCCATCATGCTGCCACCTCCTCGATTGTGATCTGCGTGCGCTTGAGGTTGTGCTGTGAGCCGAAGTCGCTGTAAACGCGCTCCTCAGCGACGTTCTCGTTTGGCGCCTCGACCTCCTTTTCGAACTCCTGTGGGCCGTCTCGGGCCGGGAAACTACCGCGAACAGTGTACGTGCTCATACACGCAGATGCGGGCAGGGCAGGGAAGTATCTTCCCCTTCCGCCTTTTTCCAGAGACACGGCGAGCCACGACAGAGCCAAGCGGTACTCGCCGCTGTCGGGCCCGGGACCACTGGGAGCGAAATATCAAGAAACGGGCAGCATACCCCTAGTCACTGGGTTCTGGCGCGTACACCATATCGCCGCCACACTCCGGACAGGATGGGCGGAGTACACCTGTCGAGTAGTCACACTTCCGACAGACGAGGCGGTTCTGGTCTTCCGCAGGCGGTGTTCGCTGGACCATACGTGACGTTTGGGGACGCACTATATTATTCTTTGACACGATCTATCATGGTCAGCAACCCCGATGGGTTTGCCGGGACAGGACATACAACAAGACATGCGCGGGACAACCTACCAGTGTGAGTGCGGTGCGACGTTGCGGTTCAGACAGGACCTGACGCTGGAGCGGGGCGGGACCAGCCGGTCCTGGGCGTGTGGAGACTGCGGACTACCCGTTCCGGGCGTGGTGGCAGAGAAGCTCAGCCACCAGCATCCATCCTGAGCGGTGAAATAGAAGTCGCGTCAGTCGATGTAGCCGAGCGCCTGATCGATACGGCCCAGCTCCGGCCCGGAGGTGTCCGAACCACAGACGTAGCCGTGATCGTTGGCGATGAGGCCGGACCCGACCAGCGGGCCACCGTAATTGATGGTCCCGATGTCTGCGGGCACGTCAAGGACGTCCTCAAGAGCGTCGAGTTCGCCGTCCGTGGCCTTCGGATGGCAGAGCACGCCCTTGTTGGTGGCGACAGCGGCGGTCCCGACAGTCGTGACGCCGGCGATGACGCCGCGTTCGACGGGCACGTCCAGCCCGTCCTTGATGGCCTGCACGGCCTCTCTGGGGAGGTCGGGGTGGACGTACGCGCCGTAGTCGTTACAGCAGACGACGTTTCCGGCGGCGTTAATTCGGCCGGGGAGCCGTGTTACGGGCACGTCGACGATATCCTGAATCCGTTCGATTTCGGTCTCACGGACGCGTTCGGAGACGACCAGCCCGTTCTCGTTGCCAGTCGCGAGCGCGCCGACGGTCCCAGAGCGGCCGACAGTCGTCGGCACGGCCGGAACGTCGAGTTCGTCGCTCAGGTCGTCAAGTAGCGATTCGTCTAAGTCTGGGCGAACCAGCACGCAGTCGTCGGTCGCACGGGCGAACACACCCACGTACGACGACCCGGAGAAAGCCGCGCGGAGCAACGTTACTCTGCGGTCTCTGCTTCGACGATGGCTTCGCCCTCTTCCTCGAAGCGGGCGGCGCGAACACGGATCTTGCTTGGCGTGTTGGCGCGGCCGCGAGCCCAGGCCGCCTCGTTGATGGAGGGGTCCAGACGGACGGCGTCCTCGTCGACAGAGAAGTGTTTGGCGAGGTGCTCGCGGATGAGGATCATCGCCTTGTCTGCGCGTTTGTGGTTCGGTTCGGCTCGCGCGTCTCGGAGCGGGACGGTGACGACACGCTCCTCAAAGTCACTGGCGCTCATTATTCGTCAGTGTCGTTGCGCCGCCAGTGGCGTCGTTTGTGGTTGCGCTGGACCTCGCGGTCCGTCTTGAGCATGACCCAGGCCGGGACTCGACTGTTCTGGTTGTCGAGTTTGGCCAGTCGCTTCTTCGTAGCCTTCGATTTCTTACCCATGGTATGGTGCTTGTTCCGCGCCGTGGTTTAAATTCCTTCCTTTTCGAGCCAGCCGTGTCCCGTTATCAGCGGCTATAACTGCGGACGTAGAACTAAGTAGACTGTGACCCTGATTATCAATGGATGAAGCGCCGGAGATTTCTCCAGACAGCCGGTTTCGGTGCAACAGTCGTCGGCTCTGGTTGCATGGGTGGTGGCGGCGAAGTAGTCGTCAGCGTGAAGCAGGATATCAGGGTCGACCCACATGAGGCGTGGATAAAGGAGAGGATTCCGGACGTATCCGACCCCGGCGGCGAGATACAGTATATAGTCAAAGCAGACATCCCGTTCAACGTGTACTTTTTCACCGACCGTGAGCAGTTCGAGCAGTACGACACGTACATCAAAGGCCGAGAGCCCGACGAGACGCCGCCAGGCAACCCCAAATTCAGCCAGACAGCAGTGCAGCCGGAGGGATCAGATATTTATCGGGCGTCGACGGACGACGGCGGCGCGCGAGAGTCACTAGACGCGCCCGGGCCGTACTTCTTCGCCGTCGATCACTCGAACTACCGGATGGAGACCCGCGTCGAGGACTACGACGACCCGCTAAAGGCATTCGTCGATCTCACCGTCATCCGGAACAAGCTTCCCCTCTAAACGAATGCAAGCGGCACCATCGCCAACACGCCGACAGCGACGCCAGCGGTGAGTTCACGCTTGCCCCCGCCCGGCAGGCCGTTCCCGTACTCCAGCGCCTCGGGGACGAACTCCGTGAGCACGAGATACACCATCGCTCCAGCAGCGAAGCCAAAGCCGAACGGGAGGAACGCCTTCGCCAGTGTGACGAAGTAATACGCGATAACGGCCCCGACTGGCTGTGGCAGCGAGGAGAACACCGCCCACCAGACCATCTTCCACTCGCTGATACCCAGCGAACGGAGCGGGATCGCGATGGCAGTCCCCTCCGGAATATTGTGGATAGAGATGGCGACCGTCATAAACACCGCCAGCAGCGGGACGGAGACACCGATGATACTCACAGCGGATGCTGGCGTCGCCGACTCCAGCCCGAGTTCCGCGAAGGAGACGCCGACCGCGACGCCCTCGGGAAAGCTATGGACGGTCAGGATGCCGAGAATCAACAGGAGCTTCTTGAAGTCGGCCCGCTCGAACTCTTTGGGCGAGTTGTCGAAGCCCTCCAGCGCCCAATGGGCCACGACGACGAGGACGACACCGGCGAGGACTCCGGGAACCATGAGCAGCGGCGACCCGTATGCCAGCCCCTCGCGGACGAGTCCGAACAGCGAGGCGGCGACCATGATCCCCGAGGCGAGTCCCCACAGCAGGACGTTCCACCGGTCGGAGAACTCATCGACCAGAAAGAACGGAATCGCCCCGAGCCCGGTGGCGAGTGCCGTAAGCAACCCCGCGACGAACACAAAGGCGACGTTCTCTACGGCGACCATACTGGCCCTATGCCGCTCGGGCCGATAAAAATTATCACTAACCTGATTTGTTTTGGTCCGCCTAAACGGGCAGCCAGTACGCTGTGTGTGGCTACTCAGGAGCCTAATTGACGGCCTCAACGGGGATACCGTCTATGCTACAGCAGTCCCACCGCCGTCGCGTGACTCGTAACAACATTCTGTCAATAAGTGCCTGTCAGAACCGTCCGTATGATACTCGTACCGGCAGCAACCGTCTGGCTGTGACGGCAAACGGTCACAACGGCACCGATTCTACGGTCCGGTACGTCGGCCCGTCGGGGCCTAGCTCACTCTCTTTCAGTCGGATTTCCTCGACCTGAAGGCGGCCCACGTCGGGGTCGTCGTTCTCGACTGCGTTCTGTACTGTCTCTTTGCCGCCGGCGTGGTCCATTCTGGCGACGGTCGCGTGGGGTGTGAACTCGTGGCCTTCCGACTCGAACCCCATTGCGACGGTCCGTTCTTCGATAGCTTCGTGCAGCGCGGTCAGTTCCGCGCCGCCCTGACCGTTACGGACGCCGACCCAGACGACGCTGATGTAGGACAGCGACGGAAAGACGCCAAACCCGCCGAACTCGGCTTCGAACGGCGTAACACCGCTGTCTTCGACCGCAGTTTCGAGGGCGGAGACGATGTCACCGACGCGGTCCGGGTCCGTATCGCCAAGGAACTTCAGCGTGACGTGGGCTTGTTCGGGGTCGGTCAGACGGAGGCCGGACACATCGTCGAAGCGGTCCTGAACGGCCGCCACGGCGTCAGCCAGCCCGTCGAGGTCGACGCTGACGAACAGGCGCTTTGACATAGGCGAAGGTTCTGGGCCGGTCCGCAAGAAAGCACCGGGCACCACAGCCAGAAGTCCCTGAGTCGACTGCAGACAACGTCTGTGAAGATCAGGAACGCATCCAACATCAGTAGGTCCCGAATAGCCGGAAATACGGGGCAGGACACTGAAATCGTCACGAGCCGTGGACGTAGCCCTTAACCGGATTGGCCGTCAATCAGGAGGTATGACAGACCACGACGACGACCATTCCTTCTCCGAAGGCCAGGGGTTCGGTGAGCCCTACGAGGGGTTCGACCTCGAACCACCGGAGTTCGAGGTAGACCCGGACAAGGTCGACCCTGTCGACTCCCGTGTCGTCACCGACCTGTTGGACCAGCGGAACATCTCCGCTGACTCTGTAGAACCGGAGAAGCTACTCGATGTCGGCCTGGAGTATATGCACATCAACCGCCACGAACAGGCCGCCGAAACCTTCGAGCGTGTTGCCCAGCACACCGAGGAGGAGCGCCTGCTCCAAGAGGCCTGGACGAACAAGGGCGCAGCCCACGCGGAACTCGAAGAGTGGGACGCCGCCATCGGGGCGTACAAGGAAGCGCTCAATTTCGACGAGGAATCCGACCACGCCGCCACCGCGGAGACGAACCTCGCGTACGCGCTCTGGAAGTCGGGCCGCTCCGAGCAGGCGCTGGAACACGCCGAGCGCGCCGTCGAAATCGACCCTCGCTTCGGCGAGGGGTGGTACAATCGCGGCTTCTTCCTGCTCGAACGCGGGCTCGCCGACGAGGCCATCGACGCCTTCGACAACGCGGTCCGACTGGGCTTCCGCAACGCCGACGTGCTCGAAGAGAAGGCCCGCGCCCTCGAAGAGGTCGGCGAGTTCGACCGCGCCGAGGAGCTGGCCGAGGAAGTCGACGAGATGCGCGAGGAGGCCGAACAGCAACTGCTTGAATGATACTCAACGAACGCGATACCGACGAGGGGTTGCTCGTCTCGGTCTGTGACCCCGACATCATGGGCGAAACGTTCGAGAACGGTCCCGTGTCACTCACCGTCAACGAGGAGTTCTACGGCGGCGAAACAGCTACCGAGGACGAAATCGTCGACAGCCTCGCCCGCTGTTCGGTCGCCAACATCGTCGGCGACGACGCCGTCAGCGTCGCCGTCGAACACGGCTTCGTCGACGAGGAGAATGTCCTCGACCTTGGCGAGACGCGCCACGCGCAGTTGCTCTGGATGTAGCCGCTGTTGCTGCCGCTTCACCGACCCCGAGGGTCTTTGCGTGTGCCCATCGAGAACAGACACAGATGTATTCGAGAGACCACGCCATCGTCTCTGCGGCCGTCGGAGCCGTCGGCGTCGCCGTCTTCCCGGTCCCCCTACCCTGGTGGGCCGCCGTCGGCTACGCGGTCGTCATCGGCGTTGCTATCGACGTCGACCACTTCGCCGTGGCCCGGCTGGAGACCGGCGACTGGGACGCGCTCCGGCGCTGTCTCCGAAATCCGAAGATCGCGGTGCTCGATCAGGACGAAATCTTCGACCCGCAGGACCTCTGGCCGCTCCAGCGGCTCCTCAGCCACCACCTCATCGGCGGCGTGGCCGTGTTCGGCCTCTGGCTCGTCTCCGAGCCGCTGGCGCTGTTTACCGCCCTTGTCCTGTACGCCCACGTCCTCGGCGACCTCGTCTGGGACAACTACCTGCTTGAGACCTACCGGGAACAGCACGCGATGGCGGCCGAATCCGGGTCCGACTCCGATTCTGGATAGGACAAATCGCCGCCATCGCCGGAGCAGAGTTCTAGGTGAACCGAAGGAATGTTGCCTGTTGAGCCCCTGAACAGAACTAATGGGACACGCTGAATCTGAACTACTGGACGTGGAGCGTATCCGCGAGGATTTCCCCATCCTCCAGCGCGAGTTCGGCGGCGAGCAAGTGGTGTATCTCGACAACGCGGCCACCACACAGACGCCCGAGCCCGTCGTCGAGACCATCGCCGACTACTACCGGACAACCAACGCAAACGTCCATCGGGGCCTCCACCAGCTGAGCCAGGAGGCCAGCGTCGCCTACGAGGACGCCCACGACCGCGTCGCCGAGTTCATCGGCGCATCGGGCGAACGCGAGGAGATCGTCTTTACGAAAAACACCACCGAGAGCGAGAACCTCGTCGCCTACGCCTGGGGCCTGAACGAACTCGGCCCGGAAGACGAGGTCGTGCTCACGGAGATGGAACACCACGCCTCCCTCGTGACCTGGCAACAGATCGCCAAAAAGACCGGTGCGACATGTCGCTACATCCGCGTCGACGAGGACGGCACGCTCGACATGGACCACGCCCGCGAGATCATCACCGACGATACCGCGATGGTCAGCGTCGTCCACGTCTCGAACACGCTCGGGACCGTCAACCCCGTCTCGGAGCTGGCGGACATCGCCCACGACCACGATTCGTACATCTTCGTCGACGGCGCACAATCGGTCCCGAACCGCCCGGTCGACGTGGAAGCCATCGACGCCGACTTCCTGGCCTTCTCGGGGCACAAGATGGCCGGCCCCACGGGTATCGGCGTCCTCTACGGCAAGAAACACATCCTCGAGGAGATGGAGCCGTACCTCTACGGCGGCGAGATGATCAAGAAGGTCACCTTCGAGGACGCCAGCTGGAACGACCTCCCCTGGAAGTTCGAGGCCGGCACACCCGTTATCTGCCAGGGTATCGCGCTGGCGGAGGCCTGTGACTACCTCGACGACATCGGGATGGAGCGGATACAGCGCCACGAGGAACAGCTTGCCCAGTACGCGCTGGAACAACTGCAGGCCGAAGGTGACGTCGACACGTACGGTCCGTCCGCAGGAACGGAACGCGGCGGCCTCGTCTCGTTCAACCTCGATTCGGTCCACGCGCACGACCTCTCCTCAATCCTCAACGACTCCGCCGTCGCCATCCGCGCCGGCGACCACTGCACCCAGCCCCTCCACGACAAGATGGGCGTCCCTGCCTCTGCGCGTGCGTCCTTCTACATATACAACACGCGTGAAGAAGTAGACAAGCTCGTTTCGGCTATCGACGACGCCCGGCAGCTGTTCGCGTAGTCAGTCTCTACCGCGCGCCGATGGCGCTCGGCTCCCCCGGATTCGCAGCCGTGCGGCGAGTCGGCCTTTTTCCACCGAAAGGCCCGTTTCTTCGTCTGTCGAGGCGTGCTTCACTTTGTTCACCAAGACCACGCTTTAGGATAGGTCGTCGCGGGGTGGACTTATGATATTTTGATGACAACCAAACGGCAGCGATGCCACAGCGAGACGACGACGCCCACGACCTGACGCCACAGGAACTCGACCACACGCATCTTCCGGACCAGACAATGTACAAGATCACCTTGTCGGATGCAGCGCACTTCGAGCAGGGCGGAGACGCCATCCGGACGTATCCAGTCTGCGTCACAAACGAGTTCAAGTTGCTGTATTTCGAGATGGACCGCGGTGCCGTTCATCGACTGGCACACGCACGCGCCCAGTTTCGACGAGGTGTGTCTGTGCCTCGATGGTGCCGCCAGGTACACGCTGAAACGTGAGGACGGAAGCGAGCAGATACTCCGGGCAGAACCACGCGAATTCGTCTATCTGCCCGGAGGGAGCCGACACAAAATCGAAGCAGTGGGTGAAAGCGGTCACGAAGGACTGGTCACAATGCCGCCAGACTCGGTCGGACGTCTCGAATTGCTTGAAGGCAATGAGCCGTACCAGACCGAGGACTGGCCGGTTGCACTATGGGTCGACCGGATTCGTGATGAGGTCGTCAAGAAAGACGAAAGCGCCGTTACAGAGTAGACTCTGCAGGCTGTGTGTCGGCCGGATATGCAGCACGGTAGATCACAGCTAGCTCGTACAGCACGGGGTTCGGCGTCGCAATCGGTCGCGCCGCCTGCACGTCCGCCAGCGCGTCGGCGAGTGGACGGCCTTCCTCAGCAGCGAGGGCGGTCGCAAGCAGCGTCGTACTCCGGGAGACGCCAGCCTTGCAGTGAATCAGTGCCGGACCGTCCGCTCGGACGAAGCGGCGAGCGGTGTCGACGGCCGCCTCGAACGCCGCCCATTCGTTTCCCGGGCCGTCCGTGAGCGGGTGGTGGGCCGTCGTGAGCGGGTACGCCTCGCTCGTCGCCGAAAGCACGTGGTCGAAGGTCTGGTCGTGTGTCTCGGGTCGTGCGGCGTGTTTGTTTCCGAGATACAGCGCCCGGTCACCGATCTGTCGGATCACCGGCGCATCGCTGACGAACCCCACGGGTCGAACAGCGAGGGTATCAGGGGCATCTGTAGCCGGAGACGGAGCATCGTTCCCTTCCACAGAGTGATAGAAGCAGATAGCGACAATAAATCCTGCCGCTGCTGTGTCCGCCAGTTCGTCTGCTTGCACGGCCTCAGATGGCGATTGTGCCGACCGGACAGACAGCGTGCGAACAGATACCTCGGAACGTTTTTCCGACTGACAGCCGTATCATAGTTCAATTATGGGTATCGGTGGCTCGGATATGTACCGGCAGCAGATCCTCGATCACTACAAGAATCCCCGGAACTACGGGGAGATCGAGGACTCGACGTTTACCCACATCGGCGAGAACCCGATGTGCGGCGACGAGATACGGATGGACGTTGTCCTCGACGAAGACGAGGAGACCATCGAGCAGGTCGCCTTCCAGGGCGACGGCTGTGCCATCTCCCAGGCCTCCGCGTCGATGCTCTCACAGGAGCTAGCCGGGATGGCGGTCGAGGACCTGAAAGCGATGGACCGCGACGACATCACGGAGATGCTCGGCGTGGACATTTCGCCGATGCGTGTCAAGTGTGCCGTTCTCGCAGAGAAGGTGGCACAGGACGGCGCGGAGATTTACTTCGGTGAGAAGAACATCGACCGGACGACGACCGAAGACGACGACTGAGAACAACATACACGCTGCCGACATCTTTTCACCGCTGCCAGTCACCAGAGCTGGTATGCCCGAGAACAAGTGGGACCCCGACGACTACGACGGCGGCCACGGGTTCGTCACAGAGTACGGAGCGGACGTGGTCGAACTGTTGGACCCCCAGCCGGATGAGCGCGTCCTCGACATCGGCTGTGGCACCGGCCATCTGGCCGCCGAAATAGCCGACTGCGGGGCTGATGTGGTTGGCATCGACGCCGCCGAAGAGATGGTCACTCGCGCCCGGGAACAGTACCCCGGGCTGACGTTCGAGGTCGCCGATGCCCGGGAGTACGAACCCGAGAGACGCTTCGACGCTGTGTTCTCGAACGCCGCACTCCACTGGATTCCGGACACGGACCACGACGCCGTTCTGTCGATGGTCGCCGATGCGCTGACCGAGGGCGGGCGCTTCGTCGCGGAGCTCGGCGGCGCTGGGAACATCGCACGGGTCGAAAGGGCTGTGCGGGCCGAGCTCGCCGACAGCGGCTACGACGCCGAGAATCTGTGGTACTTCCCGAGTATCGGCGAGTACACGCCGCGGCTTGAATCGCACGGGCTGGAGGTCGCTGCAGCGTGGCTGTTCGACCGGCCGACGACGCTCGACGGGGGTCCCGCGGGTCTTCGCGAGTGGGTCGAGATGTTCGGCGACGAGGTTCTCGCTCCCGTGGACGACGGCGAACGCGGTGCCGTTCTCGACGGCGTCGAGGAGCGCCTGCGGCCGGCGCTGTACGACACAGAGACCGAGACGTGGACCGTCGACTACCGACGGCTGCGGTTCGTCGCCAGTAAATACCAAACAGCTAGCCTGTGATTCAGGCCAGGAAGACGTGGCGCGGTCGGTCGGCCAGCACGTCCCGACCCCAGTCGACCGTCTCCGAGAAGTCATCGGAGCGGAAGAACGCCATCGCGTCCTCCTGTGAGTCCCACTGGCTCGCGATGAACATATCGTTCTCGTCGTCGTGGTTGAACAGCAGCGAGGTCTCGCGGTGGCCGTCCATCTCTTCGAGCAGGCCGCCGACGGTGTCGAACTTCTCGACGAAGTCCTCGTGGTACTCGGGCTTGACCGTGTAGAACATCCCCATCGTCCCGAACCCGTCGCCCTCGCCGTGGCGACCGACGACGCCGGGCAGGTCGGTGAGGTAGTCGCTGGCGGTCTGTGCGGCGTCCTCAGTGTCCCAGAGCGATGCGACGGCCGAGAGGTCGCCGTCGGTGTCGCCGTACACCGTCGTCTGGACGTGGGTGTCGTAACGGTCAAACGCGCTCCGGAGGTCCGCGGCCTCCTCGTCAAGCGTCGCCGCGTCGGCTTCGGAGTACACCACGAGGGCGTACACGTCCTCGCCGTGCGGTTGTCCGGCGTAGACGCCCGCCGATTCGAGCGTTTCGCGGATAGACTGTGACGACTCGGCGGTCTGGGCGTTACTGCCGTCCTCGGTCTCTTCGCTCTCGGCCCCTTCACCGAGGGACCCGCCAAGCTGTTCGTCGACCCCGTCGATATCCTTCAGGAACCCGGCTGCCGTCTCGGCGGCGTCTTTCGCCGTCCAGATACTGACAACGTAGGTCTGACCACTGTCGGCGCGCACGGCCGTCTGGACGTGGCGGTCGTAGTGGTCGAAGTTGCTCTCAAGATCGGACACGTCGTCGACGATATCTTCTGCATCGGCCGAGGAGTGGAACACCAGCGCATAGTCGCCGGCGTCGTACGCGTCGCCCTCGTGCAGCCCCAGCCGACCGAGCCGTTGCGCAGCGTCGTCTATCTCTTCGAAGTCAGCCGAAACGTCAGGCCGGCCGCCCGAGCTACCTGACGATCCGGAGTCGGCTTCCTCGGACGATTCCTCGGAATGCGGATGGTCGCCCTCACCCGCGCTTCCGGGGTGGGTCCCGCCATGGCTGTCGGTGTCTCCGCCGGCGTGTGCCCCTGCCTGTGCGTCGCTCGCCGTCTGCTCGTCCGCGTGGCCGTGACTCGCACCGGCGTCAGCCGGCGCGTGCTCGTGTTCCGCAACGTCCGCCGGTGTCTCGGGGACCGATTCATCATCGGTCGGCACCCGCTGGCCAGCCAGAACGGCCGGCAACTCCGAGGGATCGAACCGCCGGCCGACGTAAAACGGGCCGAACTCGGCGAACTGCGAGGTCGAGGGGTCGAAACGCATCTCGGTCAGCAGTTCCTTGATGTGGCGCATGTCGTCGCTCCAGAGGGTGATGCCCCACTCCCAGTCGTCGAAGCCGATGGAGCCGGCGATCATCTGGTTCACGTCGCCGCCGTAGGTGCGGCCGATGTCGCCGTGCCGTTTGATGTGGGCCGCCCGCTCCTCGAAGGAGGTGTCGTACCAGTTCTGATCGGGCTGGCGGCGCTTGCTCATCGGGTAGAAGCAGACGAACTCCTCGTCAGGCACGTCGGGGTGGAGTCGGGCCTGAATGTACTGGGCCAGCCCGGAGTCGTCGTCGACCTCGCCCTCGAAGTACTCACGTGACTTCTCGGTGTAGCCCGAGGCCTCGGTCACGGAGACGTAGGAGAACTCCTGCTCGGTGAAGGCGGCAAACTCTGTCTGCTCGAAGTGCCGTTCGGCCGCGTCGAGGTCGCCCATCGTCGGCCGCAGGTGGAGGATCATGATGTCGGCCTTGTGGCCCATAACGGTGTACACCGCCGTCTGGCCCTCCTCGGCGTCTTCGACGGCTTCGTAGGCGTCGAGGAAGCCGATCCCCTCTGAGAGCGCACGGTCACGGACTCGCTGGGGGGCCTCACGCCAGGCATCCCAGTCGATACTCCGGCAATCGTGCAGCGCGTACCAGCCCTCTTCGGTGGCTGGCGGCTTTCGTTGGTCCATAGATATCGGTTGCAGGTCGACAGTAAGGAAACTTCTCATGTCGGTCCGGGACGGCGACTTCTGAGCCAGCAGTTCAGGCTGGGCTTTTATTAGTCCAACGTGACAGCGAATCTATGTTGTCGCATGAACAACCCAATCGACAGACGGGTCGCAACTGCCCTCCAATCATATACGGTACTTGCGGTTATTGCCATTCTCATCGGTGCCGCAGTCGTACCGTATGCAGCGTCGGTCGCCGAGGGTGACGAACAGTACGTCGCTGTAGTGAATATCGACGAAACGATTTCCAGTTCTAGCTCACAGGACACGGTACAGCAGCTCCGCGAGCTCCGCACCAACGAGTCAGTCGAAGCGGTCGTTCTCCGGGTATCGAGTCCCGGGGGGAGCGCCGCCGCCAGTGAATCGATGTATCTGGCGGTCAAGCGGCTCTCGGCCGAAAAACCGGTGTATACGAGTGTCGACCAGTACGCCGCCTCCGGCGCGTACTACACCGCGGTCCCGAGCGACCGTATCTACGTGACACCGGCCAGTGTCGTCGGCCATGTGGGGGTCATCGGAACCGCGCCGAGCGACGGTCTGAGCCCATCCGCCACGACCGGTCCCGACAAGGCCCATCGAGGGATGACACGCGACGAGTACTACGCCAGCCTCGAATCAATGAAGCGGGCCTTCGTCGGTGCAGTCATGACCGAACGCGGTGACAGGCTCAACGTCTCCCGAGAGACCGTCGCCGAAGCCTCGGCGTATCAAGGTGGTCGCGCGGTCCAGACCGGGTATGCGGATGAAGTCGGTGGACTCGAAGCCGCGATAGCCGGCGCAGCCGAAGCCGCTGGTCTCTCAGAGTATCAGGTCGTCTACCACAACCCCGCGGACCCACAGGGGCTGTTCTTGCTCAGTGGCGGGAGTGACGCCGGTGGGAACGCGACCGTCGCCGCCGAGGGCGCACCGTACACGTTCCAGGGCGTCGACACAGTTCACTTCCTCATGATATACGGCACGCCGGAGAACCAGCAGGTCGTCTACAACAGCACCGCACAGGGAGGGGCCTGAAATGTCAGCCGATAGCTCACGTCCGAGTCCGGTCATCCGAGCCGGATTCTTCGCTGGGATACTCGTCCTCTCAGTGATTGTCGGTACCGTCGCGATTGGTGGTGGTGCACAGTCAGCCCCCGATGTGTCCCAGGTGAACGCCCCGTCGTTCAACAGCGGCGAGTCTGTCGCGACGCCGGCAGACGAGAGCGGTGAGCTCTCGATGTCGGCCGACGCGTCCGGGAAGGTCGTCGTTATCGATGTCGCTCACGCTGGCGACATCGACCGCGAAGCGCTCACGCCGCTCGTCTCGACTCTGACCGAGAACGGAGCGACGGTGCGCTACCACGTCGGCGAGCGCCAGCGCGGGAGCCCGCTCAACGAGTCCCTCCGTTCGGCTGACGCCCTCGTCGTCCTCGGTGCGGAACAGCGCTACACCGAGAGCGAACTGAACGGCCTCTCCGCGTTCAGCGACGCGGGCGGTCGCGTGCTCTTGCTGAACGAGCCGTCACAGGCGAGTCCCGCCGGCTTGGGACTTTTCGGCCCGGTTCGGTCGGATAGCGTGACCAAGCCGATGGCCCCACTGGCGAGTCAGTACGGCCTCTCGTATGGGAACGGCTACCTGTACAATATGCACGAGTACGACACCAACTACCAGAACGTCTACGCGACGCCGACGGGCGATACGGAACTCACAGAGGGCGTCGACCGAACGGTCTTCTACGCCGCGATCCCCGTCCAGGGCGGCGATACCGCGCTCACGACCACGGAACAGACAACGCTCTCGAAGACACGGCGACAGGACACGTACGGCGTCGTTGCCCGCTCGGGGAACGTCGTCACTGTCGGTGATACGAACGTGCTCACGCAGGAGTTCCTCTATCGGGCCGACAACGAGCAACTGGTCGGGAACCTGCTTGACTTCCTCGTCACGGGAGAGAAATCGCCCGAAGACGCGCCACAGCCACCTGAATCCGGAGATTCCGGTTCTGGCAGCTCGCTCCCCGGTGCCGGAACGGGCGGTGGCGGCGCACTGCCATCTGAGCCGGGTTCAACCCCAGCGCCCGAACCGAATGAGACCGTGATGTCCGACGAGTAGGGCGTCACCGCGCGTTTTCGTTGGAACGACCGGTAGACAGGACCCGCCGAACCGCGGCGGATGCAGTCAGTCGTCGATGTCGAACACGCGGCGCAGTTCGCGCTCGATCTCGTCGATGTATTCCGAAAGCACGGCGTCGAGTTTCTCATCGTCAACGATGACCGCCGAGAGCCGTTCCGTCGGCTCATCGGGTAGTGCAACACTGAACTCGCCGTCCTCGTAGAATGGCTCTGACTCGTTGAGAATCTGCTGGTCGATGGCATGGACCAGCTCGGAGTCGTAGGTGTCGTTCATCCGCTCGAAGGCGTTCTTGTAGGCCTTCTGGAGCTCCGGAAAGTAGTTCGCGTACTTGTCCTCGAACTTCTCGGGGTCGAACTCTGTCATTGCCAGAACGGTACGGGGCTGGGAATAAAGATGGCCCGATGTTCAGCGTTGTATCGTGCGTGCGTCCTTCCGAGGGAGGTACATCGTGAGGTACGCGACGAAACAGATGCCGAAGATGCCACCGATGACGAGAAAAAAGCGGATGTCCAGCCCGGCAATAGCTGCGATAATCTCTTGCAGCGTCGTCCGCGGGTTTGCGAAGCCAAACGTCTCAGTGTAGGCTAGCAGGCCGGCGACAACAACCAGTGCAATATCGAACAGCCCCCGAGAGTCCATCGTGGGGTGTTCGGAGAAGCGGACGTATAGCTTTTATTGCTGATACTGGTGATAGCGTCGTCAGTCTCACTGCCGCACAGTTTGCTACGTTTCGGTTACGAAACTTGTTTGCTGATAATCTCGTCGGCGGCCTCGATAAACGCCGACTCCTCCCCGGCCGGGATGGTTGCGCCCGCCGCGATATCGTGCCCGCCGCCATCACCACCGACAGACTGAGCGGCGTCGCGCATCACGACCGACAGGTCGACGCCCCGACCGACCAGCGGACCGGTCGCCCGAGAGGACACTTTCGTCTCGTCTTCGTCAGTGCTGGCGAATGCGATAATGGGCTTGTCCGAATCGACGCCGTCAGTCCCCAGCGCCATCCCGGCGACGATGCCGACGATGGTCTCGCGGATAGCGTCGCCGGCGTCGAACCACTGGACTGAGCCGGCCTGCGTGACGCCGCGCTCTTTGACGAGCGTGAGTCCCTCCGAGAGGTTCCGGCGGTGGTTCGACAGCAGCGTCCGCGCTCGCTCCAGCGGCCCGTCGCGCTCGCCGAGACAGACCGCCAGTCCCACGTCCGCCCGCTCGTAGCGGGCCGTGGCGTTCAAAAGCGTCGAGAACTCGCTCGCGTCACGGAGTTCCGTCCCGCGCGGTTCCGCGGTCAGCGTGTAGGTCGTGCCGATGAGCGTCTCGATCTTGTCTGCCGGGACGCCGCGCTCGACGGCCCGCTGGACCAGCCCGCTGGCGACAGTCTGGCGTTCGTCGTCGGAGAGGTCTGCCCACGTGCGCCATTCTCCATCGGCTTTCAGCTCCAGCCCGAGACCCTCAAGGAACCGCGTCGCACCGGCCTGGTCGTTCGAGATGCCCGGTATCGGCACTTCGGTGGCGTATTCGAGCAGTTTCGGCAGCGGCCGGGTCTGTTTACCGTACAGCGAGAGGTCGGTCCCCTCCTCCAGCACATCGGCGGCGATGCCCTCCTCTACGAGGCCGGCGTTGGCCCCGACGAGTTCGCCGCCGACGGCCTGCATGTCACCAACCGCGCCGACGACCGCCAGCGCAGCGAGGTCGCGGTTGTCCGTCTCTCCAGTCGAGAGTGCACGGGCGAGGACGTACGCCGCGCCCGCACCCGAAAGCTCCGACGCGCCGTTGATGCCTTCGAGAAGCGGATTCAGGTGGGTCTCAAAGTCGGCGTAGCCGCCGGTGTCGACGACCGCGTCGGAGTGGCAGTCGTCCGGGGCCGACGGCTGGTGGTGGTCGGCGATGATTGCCTCGAAGTCACCCGCGGCGACGTGTTCGGAAATGACATCGAGCTGGCCCGAGCCGAAGTCGGTAAACAGGACGGTGTCGTACTCGCGGGCCGCGATACTCTCGATTTCGGCTGCGTCGAGTTGCTTCTTGAATACGGTTTCGACGGGGATGCCGGCCCGCGATAGCGCCGCGGTGGCGATGGCGGCGCTGGTCAGCCCGTCGGCGTCGATGTGGGAGGCCAGCAACACGCGGTCGGCCGCCCGGAGTCGGTCGGCGCAGGCGGCCGCACGGTCAGCGAGCGCTGGAACGGGGCCGGTCGTAGTCATCTATCGGGGATAGGTGCGCACCGGCATAAAAACGTTCAGACGCGCGGTCATTCATATCAGGCCGGCCTGCCCCGTCAGGCAACCTTCCGCTGCTCGCTGAGCGTGACGGTCCGGTCAGCCGTCTCGACGGTCGTCCGGATGGTTATCCAGCCGTCCGCCTGCTCGATAGCGTAGGCATCACCGAACGACAGGTCGACGCGCCGGGTCGTGGTGTAGGACCCCTTCGATTCGAGTCGCCCGACATCCTCAGACCCCTCCCAGACCGCGTCGCCGTCGGTAGTGTTCCCGGCGTAAATCCGCGTGTAGACGGTGATGCTCTCGGCCGTGCTGTTTTGCTGGTTCGTCAGCGTGGAGGTCACGTCGCGGCAAGTCCGACTGCACTCCTCAACGGCACCGACGGTGAAATCGAACGGCGGCGAGCTGGCGGCCCCGCTGGCTGACGGATTACTGTCGCCGCCTGTGGCGTCGGTTTCGGCGACTTCGGTCGTCTCCATCGGGACCGCCGAGATGTCTTCGTCGCTGCTCGCCGCCTGAAACGGACCGGTACCGGTGACGTACGCAGCGACACCCCCCGAAAACAGGAGCAGGAGGACGCCGACGAGGGCAACTGACTTCTCGTCCATGGACCTACCGACCGACTCCCGTCACTATCTCGCTCACAGCCGTCCCCGGAACGACGACACCGCCGTCCACTTCCGGCGCGGCCACGGCTACCACGGTCAGGAGTGTCGGCGCGAGTGCCAGCGTGCCGACCGTCAACAGGAAGGGGCGTGTCATCGTTGTCCGTTCGTTGATCCGCCCACCCCATCAAGTAGTCAGACGGTAAGGTCGATAAGCCACGGATTTCTGTCGTTGTAGCCGAGTAAGTCCGTATTAAACCGGATGACACCCTGTTACTATAGTGGTGTCAGGCATACGAGAGTGCATGTTCGCTGTCACGACCGGGCCGCAGTCGGAATCGCTTAGAGCCACCTGCCGACCGGAGCGACCACGATGAGTCTGCTCCGTCGGTTTGCGTTCGCGATCCGGGCCAAACTCAACGCCCTGCTCAACCGGACCTCGGACCCGGCGGCGGAGCTGGACTACTCCTATGAACAGATGCGGGACGAACTGCAGGACGTGACCCGCGGTATCGCCGACGTGACGACCCAGAAGAAGCGCCTGGAGATACACCGCCAGCGGCTGCGGTCCAACGTCGAGAAACACGACACGCAGGCCCGGGCAGCCCTGCAGGAGGATCGTGAGGACCTCGCGCGCCGGGCACTGGAGAAAAAGCAGGTGAACGTCAGTCAGATTACGGATCTGACGGGCCAGATAGACGAGTTGCAGGGGACACAGGACCGGCTGGTCGGCAAGCGGGCCGAACTCAGCAGCCAGATAGAGCAGTTCCGCACGAAAAAAGAGACGATGAAAGCCCGTTATCAGGCCGCCGAGGCGTCGGCGCGGGTCTCGGAGGCGTTTACCGGCGCTGGCGACACGATGGCCGATGTGCACCGTTCCATCGAGCGAGCCACGGAGCGGACCGAGCAGATGGAGGCACGCGCGGCCGCGCTGGAAGAACTCGAAGAAAGCGGCCAGCTTGAGTCCGTACTCGACGAGGGCGACTCCATCGACCAGGAGCTCGACCGCCTCTCCAGCGAGCGGGCCATCGAGAACGAACTGGCGACGCTGCGGGCCGAGATGGACCAGCGCGAAGCCGTCGAGGAAGCCGCAGAGTAACCGCGCAGAGCCGCCGAATCCACACCAGAGCCGTTATTCGTGATGTGTCGGAGCCGCCGCCTCGACGGCCTCGCAGGCCAGCGCCTCGAAGTCGGCCTGCTCAGGAACGACATCGACCGAGATGCCGGCGTCCTCGGCCGTCTCCCGCGTCGGTTCGCCGATTGCGCCGACGGTCGCTGCGTTCAGGCCATCGATTGCGGCCTCGCGGACGCCGCGCTCGGCGGCCGCATCGAGGAAGTGCTCGACAGTGAGCGAGGAGGTGAACAGCGCGGCGTCGAGGTCGCCGCTGGCTGCCAGCTCCGCTGACTCGCCCGATTCCGGCGGCCGGACCAGCCGATACAGCACGGTTTCGTGGACGTACGCCCCAGCGTCTTCCAGCCCGTCAGTCAGCACCGCAGAGCCGTGGTCCGACCGGGCGACTTCGACTCGCGCGCCGGCCACCGCCCCGGACAGCGTTTCGACAAGTCCCGTCGAAGAGTACTCGGCGGGGATGATATCAACGCCGTAGCCGGCTTCGTGAAGCGCCTCGGCAGTCGAATCGCCGATGGCACACACCGTCGCCTCGCCGGGGTCCCAGCCGGCTTCGGCGGCGAGTTCGACGCCGGTCTTGCTCGTCAGGACGACGTAGTCGGCGTCGGTCCGGGGTGTGACCGGGTCATCCCCTTCGGTGGCTGATTCAACCGCCAGCATGGGGTCGGGCACCGGGTCGGCACCGAGCGATTCCAGCAGTTCGACCGCGCTGTCGAGGCGGTCGTCGGCCGGGCGGAAGGCGGCCACCCGGAGGCGGGTTTTCTCGCGCATCAGTACCCCTCCAGGAACTCCACCACCCGCTCGCGCTCGCCGGCCACCTCGCCGATGACGGTGATAGCGGGGGGTTCGATACCGGCCTCGTCACGGACCGAAACGATAGTCTCCAGCGTCCCGGTGGCGACCTGCTGGTCGGGCCAGGTCGCCCGCTCGACGAGCGCCACAGGGGTGTCGGAATCTAGCCCCGCCTCGCGCAGGGCCTCGGTGTACTGGGGCAGCTTACCGACGCCCATCAGGACGACGAGCGTGCCGCCGGTCGCGGCCAGCGCATCCCAGTCGACGGCTGATTCGTCCTTTGTGGGGTCTTCGTGGCCAGTGACAAAGGAGACAGAGGAGGTGTAATCACGGTGTGTGACCGGAATCCCCGCGGCTTCGGGGCCGGCGATAGCGCTCGTGATACCGGGGACGATTTCGACAGGGATTCCGTTCTCGGCGAGGTGGGCCAGTTCCTCGCCACCGCGTCCAAACACCATCGGGTCACCGCCCTTTAGCCGGACGACGGTGTTACCGTCCTCAGCGAGTTCGACCAGCCGGGCGTTGGTGTACTCCTGTGGCGTCCACTCGCCCCCGGCGCGTTTGCCCACGTCCTCGCGTTTCTCCTCGGGAATCATCCCGATGATTTCCGGGCCGGGGAGCTTGTCGTGTAGCACCACGTCGGCCTCCTCCAGCAGGCGCTTTGCCTTGACTGTCAGCAGGTCCGGGTCGCCGGGACCGGAGCCAACGAGGTACACTTTGCCGGGTGCAGCCTCCGTCATTCCTCGCCCTCCTCCCGCGCCGTCGAGGCGTCGTCGTCGGCTTCCGTCGAGTCCCGCTTTGCCTCGGCGATGAGGTCATCAGCGCCCCGTTCGGCGAGTTCAGCCGCGAGGTCCTGTGCCGCGTCGATGTGTCGCTCGGCCGGAACGTCGCGGCCGACCGAAACCTCCTCGGTGCCGTCCTGTGAGAGCACGCGCACTCGCGTGTGGACGACGCCGCCTTCGAGCTGGGCGTGGACGCCGATTGGCGCGACACAGCCGCCGCCGAGCTCTTCGAGAATCGTCCGCTCGACGGTCGTCTCGACGCGCGTCTGGGGGTCGTCGAGCCGGTCTTTGATGTCCAGCGCGAGGTCGCCGTCGACGGCAGTCACCGCCAGCGCGCCCTGCCCTGGAGCCGGCACGAACCGGTCGGGGTCGAGGTCGGACATGCCAACGTAGCGCGTGAGCCCGGCGCGGTGGAGCCCCGCCTTCGCCAGCACGATAGCGTCGTACTCGGTGTCCGGGTCCCGTTCCATCGCTCGCCGCTCGAACTCGGTGAGGTCGTCGAACCACTCCTCGACCGTGCGGTCGTAGGGGTGTTCTTCCTCCTCGTCGGTGTCAGGGTCGCCGGCGTTGCCCTTCCGCTCCTGTTCAGCCTCGTGGCGCTCCTGATGTTCCTGCTGGAGCGACGGGGCCAGCAGCTTCGCGATGCGCGTATCGACGTTGCCTCGGAGCGGTTCGACGGTGAGGTCGTCGCGCTCGGCGAGCAACTGCGCCTTCCGTCGCAGGCTCGACGTGCCGACGGTCGCCCCGTCCGGCAGTTCATCGAGCGAGCGGCCATCCGGCGTGACTAGCACGTCCTCGGCAGCGGCCCGCTCGGGGACCCCCGCGACGACGAGGCGGTCGGGCCGCTCGGTCGGCATGTCCTTCATCGAGTGGACTGCCGCGTCGAGTTCGCCGTCGAGCACCTTCTCGTCGAGGCTCCGGACGAACGCGCCGGTCTTGCCCAGTCGGTGGATGAGTTCGTCCCGGATCTGGTCGCCCGTCGTCTCCACTTCGACGAGTTCGACCGAGAGCCGGCGACTGCTCAGCGCGTCCCGGACCGTCTCCGCCTGGCGTAACGCGAGGTCCGAGCCCCGCGTCGCCAGTTGCAGTGTCTCGCCGCGTGTTGTCATACTCGACACTCCTCGGCCAGCGCGTAAAAGCGCACTTCTTCGTCGATTCGATGTCGCTACGTAGTCGTCTCGGCGAGCACAGTTCCGAGCACCCACTGCGAGACGAACCCCGCGACAAACGTCGTCGCACCGCCGGCGACCAGGGCGAAGTCGATCAGTCTATTGAGTGTGTGGACGGGACCGATACTTACGGTGAGGACCACGTACGCGTGCAGGAACACGTACATGACCGGCAGAAAGACCGCCGTACAGAGCACGCCGGCAGCCGACGCGCGTCGAATGGCCGGCGGAGCACGGCGAACGACCGGGAGAGAATCGGTCAGGACCATCGGGAGCGAGTTCAGGCGCTGGATATGTAGCTCTGGGGGTAACGGTTGCGAGTTACCACGGCTCGTTTTTCAGGCCGAGCAGGTAGGCGATGCCGTTGGTGACGACGTGTAACACCGGCGTCGCGACGACGACGGCGACCAGCACCGGGAGCGTGAACGTCTCGGTGAACCACGACGGCGCGGCCACGAGCGCACAGAGCAACGCCCCGACGACGAAGTCCAGCTGATCCAGCCCGGGGAACGCCGCCCCGCGCTCCCGTCCCGTCCGGCGTTTGAGGAAGGACGCGCCGATGTCCCCGAGCATCGCGCCGAAGGCGAGTCCAAATCCTGCACGGAGAGAAAACGTCGGGAGGTCGGCCCCCAGCGCGGCGCTCACGCTGGGCGCGATCTGGGTCAGTCCGAGCGCGAGTAGCGTCCCGGCGACCGTTCCGATTAGCGTCCCGCGCCACGTCTTGCCGTCGCCCAGCACTCGCCGCCCGCCCCACGTTCGGCCGCCGTCTATCGGTCTGCCGCCACCGGCGAGGACCGCGGCGTTGTTCGGAATGTACGCCGGCAACATCGCCCACAGCGCCCAGACAACCGTGTCGACCGTCTCCATATCCTCGCGGTCTGGCCCCGTCGTCTTAATCTGTGTGGCTTGCTGGTGCAGCACCGGCGACCCACACAGGCGCTTCCGCACCTGCAGCTATCCATTGACAAAAAACGGAGAAAGCTGGCCTCAGAACGGCGCTTCAGGGCCTTCGTCCTCGTCGCCGCCGATGTCGCCGCCGCGAGATTCACCGGGGAAGGACGGGCTCATGCCACCGCTGCCGCCGGACATCCCTTCCTGCTGTTCCATCCCGGTTCGGGCGGTGACCTCGTTGATCTCCGGGATCTCCTTGGTCATGCGCGTCTTGATGGCCTGGATGGTCATCGGCGAGATGCCACAGCCGGAACAGGCGCCGCCGAGGCGGATCGTGACGCTGCCTTCCTCGCGGTCGATCTCCTCGATAGCCGCGCTCCCGCCGTGCATCTGAATCTGGGGGAAGTTGCGGCGCAGGAAGTTCGTGATTCGCTCGCGCAGGTCGTTGGCGTCCTCGGTTTCAGTGCTCATAGTGAATCGTATTCGGTCCCGGGAGGGCTTAGACCTTTGGACTAACATCTATGTCACGGGGCGCAAGACGCGGTCCGCGGGCACCCGTGCGAGTTACTCCGAGTATACCTGAAGCTTCTACCGGCGGGGCGAGTAGGCCGTCGCATGACACCTCCCGCTGACGAGACGCGGCTGTTCGAGTGTGACACCTGCGGCGGCGTCGGCATCGGACACAACCGCCCGAACTGCTGTGACGGGCCGATGGCGGCGGTCGAGACGGCGGAAACGGCGGTCAGCGAGCCGTCGCTCGAAACCCTGCTACAGACCGTTTTCGACATGTCCGGCACCGAGCTAGATGTCTGTCTCTGCGTGATGGAGGGCGGCGAGCTGACCGTGGCGGAGCTGGCCGAGCAGATCGGCTACGACCGCAGCGTCGTCGCGCGGCACCTCAACCACCTCGCCGACTTCGGCGTTGTCGAGAAGCGCCGGCGCATCAGACCTGAAGGCGGCCACGTGTACGTCTACACCCCACAGCCGCCAGAGGTAGTCCGAGAGCGGCTCCGCGGGGAGTTCCTGTCGTGGGTTCGGCTGGCAACGGCACAGTTGGGCGACCTGCAGCGCGAGAAGGTTGAGTCGATAGCCGACGCCGGGACCGATGAGCGCCAGTGGACCGTGTTTCAGGAGGAGTAACGGAGAGCACGTGTCAAAGTCGGTCAGCGGCCACAGCGTAGACCACCGCGAGGACGGCCCCGTAGACGACGTGCCACAGCAGCGACGGCGGCGCGAAGTTCGGGAACGGTGGCGAGGCCGGCGAGCCGACCGCGCCGAGCCAGACTGGCATCACGAGCGCGGCGAAGACGGCCCACGTGACGACACCCCAGCCGACGCCGAGACCGAGCAGTTTCCCGGTCGAGTCCGTGTGTAGCAGGCTCGCCAGTCCCGCGAACATCACGCCCATCACAGCCCCATGCGAGAGGTGGACGACGAGGCCAGCCGCCGGGCTCGGCGGCGGGGCGAGCCCGTACAGAGATGGGATTGCGACGGCGAGCGTCGCGGTGTTCATCACGAGAATCAACGCGCCCATGACGGCGCTTCCGGCGATACCGCCGAGCACGCCGGCTTTCCAGTTGCCGGTACTGACATCGTAGGTCTGTGTCGTTTCTGTCGTCGTTGACATGCATGCGAATCCTCGTGCCGTCTGTCAAAAGCGCCGGCGTGGCTGTTCAACCTCGTACCACGTCCCCGGAAGAACTATACACCGGCTTTCGCCGCCCATGGCTGAGCAAGCAGCCAACTTTCAAGCCGGGGCCGGACGGACAGGTGGTATGGCAGACTCCGACACGGTGATGACACGGTTCGAGACGCCAGATGTGGACGCCCTCCCCGAGGACCTGCAGGATCGCATCGAAGAAGAGACCGACCGCGCCGGCTTCACGCCGAACATCTTCCCGGCGATGGCGTACCGCCCCTCGCATTTCCGGGCGTTTTTCGCGTACCACGACGCCCTGGTCGAGGAGACGGAACTAGAACGCGAGGAGGTCGAGCTGATAATCGTCGCCGTCAGCGGCGTCAACGACTGTCTCTACTGCATCGTCGCCCACGGCGCGCTCCTGCGGATTTACGCCGACGCGCCCAAGCTCGCCGAACAGGTCGCCGCGAACCACCGGACGGCCGACATCAACGAGACCCACAAGGCGATGCTCGACTTCGCGGTGAAGCTGACCGAGTCGCCCGCCCGCATTGAGGACACGGACCTCGAACGGCTAGCGGAGCACGGCTACAGCCGCCGCGCGATCTGGGACATCGGCAGCGTCGCCGCCTTCTTCAACCTCTCGAACCGCCTCGCACAGCTCGCCGACATCCGCCCGAACGACGAGTTCTACGACCTGGGCCGCTGAGGAGCGGCTGCATGCCGACCGAAACCGGTCTCACGCCGCCTCGGCCGGCCGCACCGTCTCAGCGCCACAGTCCGGGCAGGTCAGGTCCTCGACCGTCGCTACGCGCTGGGCAAACTCGGTCCCGCAGTCGTCACAGCGGAATCGGTAGTGCTGTTCTCCGGAGCCGAACAGCTCGGAGACTGTGTCAAGTACTCCCATACTAGTGTACTCACTATCCGCAGCCCCCAAAATCTTCCGGCTGAGATACATTTCCGGCCGGATTTGATACATATAGCATGCATCACAGCGCGTATCTATACACCTAGTAGTTCTGGTCTTGTCTATCAGGGGCATCCACAGGTGTATGAGCGAAACACTCTATCTGATGCAGAAAGACAGCGAGACGCGAATCGAAGTCGATGCCGATGGCTACGACCGAATCATGGAAAATGGCAACGTCGTCGGTCACCACATGAGCAACCCCATCGTCAAGCTGACGTGAACTGCTGACCTCTCCCGAACCAGAACCGGCTACTTTGCGAGTGCTGAGCTTTCCTGAACTACCAGCCAGAGTCAGACCGCCTACAGCAACTACCGGATAGGACGGCATTACTGGGCGCTGGCATTTGTCGACCCCTCAACTCCAGAGCTCGGTTCCCCACCTGCTTGCGGTGTGTTCAACTCACCAGTTGAGTCGCTGCTGTCGCCACCTGTGCCGCTCGAAGCGGTCGTGTCGCTTGGGCCTGTTCCGCTGTCAGTTTCCGGCTCAGGTTCCGTTGATTCCGCCGGTGTCTCGGATTCAGGCGTAGCCGTCACTGTCGGTGTTGTCTGTGCCGGTTGCTGCGGGCCAGCACCGCCGCCGGGCGTCGCTGTTTGTGGACCAGAGAGTGCTGTCTCGTTTGCTGGCCCCTCTCTGGGCTGCTGGTCACCGCCACTGAACGGTGACACTCCGAATCCAATACCGAGTAGCGCGACAACAACAGCGACAGTCAAAACCAAGGCCCGTGGTGACAGCAGTGAGAGGTCTGTGCTCATTCAGATGGAGAGGGCCGCTTCCCGAAGTGTAGTTACTGTCCGCCGCCGCTTGCGCCCGCACTAGTGTCCCCGGTAACACCGCTGTCACCGGCCTCGTTCGTCACGGTGACAGTGAACTGTGCAGTAGTGCTGATGACGGCCGGATGGGAATCGGCGATTGCCTGATATGCGTCGTAGACGTTCGACGCTGCTGAGTTCGCGCCGTTGTTCGTTATCGACGGGTAGTCGTCGGTGCCGTCCATCACCAGTTCGGAGTTCCCCGTGTTGACGTCTTCCGGACGGACATTTTCGAGGTGTGGGTCCTCGCGAACAGCTTCTTCGATAGTTGAATAGTCTGATAGCGGATTCTGCGTGAACGAACTGACCGGGGTGTATCCGATGCCAGAGGGGTCGTCTCCGAGATTGGCTGACCCGGTATTCAACCGCTGGAGCGCGAACGTGTACCTGATTTCGACGGTATCGGTGTCTGAAGCACCGTCCTCGTCGACGTCGAACCGGGACGTGTCGTCAGCCGCGCCGTAATAGCCACTTTCGGCGCCGGGGAAGTTGTTGACCAGCGGAAGCGTCCCGCCGTTGTCATCCAGAGACGAGTCGCCGTATTCGACAGCTCCACCCTCTGTCCGGGAGAGTTCGCCGCTATCAAGGTTCGAATATGCACTATTCGCGCCGCCCATTGAGTTCCCAGCCAAGTACGACGATGCGTCGACGCCGTTGATGTCGGAGTAGTCCGCGTTCTCGTAGTCGGGGCGACCGAGTTCGTTGACGACCTCGATGGGGCGGGGCAGCGGCCGTGGATCCTCTGCCTTCCCGGTCGATCCGAAGCCGGGACTGGGATTGTCGTTGTCTCGGCTCGCCGACGACCGGTTCATAATCGCGGACAGTGGGTCCGAAAACTCGAGATGGCCGCTGGTCCCTGGTTTCGACGCGTCTGCACCCTGGAGCGACCCAGGTGTCAGCCACGGCGTCGAACGGAACACCGGCGACCAGTCGCTCCAGTTGCCGTTGTCCCTGGTCCGGCCTTCGATGACGTAGAACACCTTTCCGACGGCAGTGTCCAGATCGGACCACTCCACCCGAAACGTCGGGTCAATGGTGACCTTGCTCAGGTCACCCCGGTCGTTTGTGACGCTGCCCGGGTTCGTCGCGCCGATGTCGACTGTCGCCGCTGCACTGTTACCCGAGAACGCGATCGACCCGAGTCCCGTGCCGGCCACCGCGACACCAGCTGTTCCAAGCATTTTCAGAGCGTTTCGCCTGTCAATCGAGAGACTATCGTCTCCTGAACCGTCTTCTGACATTGTTTGCACCTTCCCCCCCCTACGGGGAACAGCACCGCACCACGAGAGCCATTCCACCCGTGGACATCTGCATGATATATACGCCTCTCAATTAAAGCTATTGAATTGGTAAGTATCTTATACTGACAATATATTAGAGTGGATAATACTTGGAAGAGTTCAATTGTGGGGTAGTATGAAGACCCAATCCGCCGAAGAGCAGCCACAACTCATCTCCCAACAGTTTTTGCCGCTGGCTGCTGAAGCCGACAGCAATGAGTGACGCCGACGGCGGTCCGAAACAGGTCTCGGACCCGGCCTACCACAGCGAGAACCACACGGCCGCCCAGACCTGCGGCTGGACGAAAAACGCCCTGCGCGGGGAGGGGAAGTGTTACAAGTACATCTTCTACGGCATCGAGTCCCACCGCTGCATCCAGATGACGCCGGTGGTGAAATGCAACGAGCGGTGCGTGTTCTGCTGGCGCGACCACGCCGGCCACGCCTACGAACTCGGTGACGTGGAGTGGGACGACCCCGCGGCGGTCGCCGACGCCTCCGTCGAACTCCAGCGGAAACTATTGTCGGGCTTCGGCGGCAACGACGAGGTGCCCCGCGAGGTGTTCGACCAGGCGATGGAACCGCGCCACGTCGCCATCTCGCTGGACGGCGAGCCCACGCTCTACCCGCACCTCCCGGAACTCATCGAGGAGTTCCACGACCGCGACATCACCACGTTCCTCGTCTCCAACGGGACCAACACGGAGATGCTGGAGCGGTGTGACCCCACGCAACTGTACGTTTCCGTCGACGCCGCCGACCGCCAGACGTTCGATTCAACGGTGCAGGCGATGGAGGACGACGCCTGGGACTCGCTCATCGACACGCTGGATGTGCTGGCCGAGAAGGACGACACCCGAACGGTCATCCGGACGACGCTGGTCAAGGGCCACAACATGCACCACCCCGAGTGGTACGCGGCGATGTGTGATCGGGCGGACGCGGACTTCGTCGAGATGAAGGCGTACATGCACGTCGGCCACTCGCGGGGCCGCCTCGACCGCGACTCGATGCCCGACCACAGCGAGGTCCGGGCGTTCACACAGGAGATGGGCGAGTACCTCCCAAATCACGACGTGCTGAAGGAAGTCGAGGACTCCCGCGTGGCGATGCTGGCCGAAGATGAGAACACCTGGGTCCCGAAACTGGAGAAATCGAGCGAGTTCTGGCAACAGGATGCGCTCGTTGAGTACTGAGTGACCCCGAGAGCCAGCGTTCCCCGCGCTAAAAGGCCCGAACGTGTGAGCCAGCGCATTGAAGCGTATTCAGCTACCTACTGTTACACACGCTTTTCGCCAACGCGTTTCGAGTTTGTAACCGTTCCAAATATGGAATGCATTCCACCTTCGGTATGCTTATCCGGCGGGAATCCCTACCTGACTGCATGGCTGAATCAACGGGACAGGGCGTCGGTCGAGACGAGCTGGCGACGCTGAAACTGCTCGCCCTCGACGGTGCGCTCGACGAGTCGACGAAGGTGTCCTGTGCCGACCTCGGAGACCGGCTGGACGCCTCGAACCAGACCGCCTCGCGGCGACTCCAGCGGCTCGAAGACGCCGGACTGTTGGCCCGGAACATCGTTAGCGACGGACAGGAGGTCGAACTGACCGCCGACGGTGAGCGCCGCCTCCAGTCTGAGTACGCTGACTACCGGCGCATTTTCGAAGCCGACGCCAGCGTCGACCTGACCGGCGTCGTCACCTCGGGGATGGGGGAGGGTCGCCACTACATCACGCTGCCGGGCTACATGGAACAGTTCATCGAGCGGCTGGGGTACGAGCCGTTCGCGGGCACGCTCAATCTCGAACTCACAGCCGAGAGCGTTCGCAAGCGGGCACGGATGAGCGCTATCGAGCCCGTCACCATCGAGGGCTGGGAGGACGACGAACGGACCTACGGCCCAGCGTACTGCTACCCCGCCTCGATAGAGGGCAGCGACGGCGAGTACGAGCCGGCCCACGTCATCGCGCCCGAGCGGACCCACCACGGCGAGGAGCAACTCGAAGTGATAGCGCCGGAGAAGCTCCGCGAGGTGCTGGAACTGGCCGACGGCGACGAGGTGATCGTGCATGTCTCGGAGTGAGGAAACCGCCGTCGACGCCGACAGCGTGGCCGATGCGGTCGCGGCCTTCGCCCGCGGCGAGCCAGTGCTCATCCACGACGCCGCTGACCGTGAGGGCGAAACCGACCTCGTCTACCCGGCCGGCGCTGTCACCCCCGAGGCCGTCGCTCGCATGCGAAACGACGCCGGCGGCCTCGTCTGTGTCGCCCTCTCGGACCGCGTCGCCGACGCGCTGGAACTGCCGTTCATGCAGGAGGTCCTCGCCCACCCGACTGCGGCCGACCACGACCTCGCGTACGACGAGCGCTCCTCGTTTTCCCTGACGGTGAACCACCGCGACACGTTCACCGGCATTACCGACGATGACCGCTCGCTGACAATCCGGGAACTGGCCGCTGTCGCGGCGGACCCTGACCCCGACGCATTCACCGATGCCTTCCGGTCGCCGGGCCACGTCCACCTCCTCCGGGCGGCCCCGGACGGCCTGGCCGACCGCGAGGGACACACCGAACTCGCGCTCGCGCTCGCGGCAGCGGCCGATCTGCCCGACGCCGCCGTCGTCTGTGAGATGCTGGACGACGAGACCGGCGCGGCGCTCCCCCCGGCAGCGGCACGGGCCTACGCCGAGCGCGAGGGACTCGTGTACGTCGAAGGGGCCAGTCTGCTGGAGCGGTTCGAGTAACGGAGTCCAAAGCGGAGCGGGACATAGGTTTATATCATTTTGGTGTCAGTTGGTGAGTATGGCCTGGTTCGAACGCCCACAGCCCGAAATGGTACGGAGGGAGACGTTATCTGGCGGCGTGTCGCCGCAATAATACTCGACATCGTGGTTATCGGCATCGCTTCCTCAGCCATCATCGGCGTCCTCGGGCAGATTCGACTCGGAGTGCTCGGGAATCTCTTCGGCCTTCTCATCGGATTCGGGTACTACATCTACCTCGAAGGGCAGTACGGCCAGACGATCGGCAAGATGGCTCTCGACATCGTCGTCGTGACGGAAGACGGCGACCCTATCAAGTATGGGCCGGCGGCGATTAGAACCCTCCTGCGAATCGTCGACGTGCTGCCGGCGTTCTACCTGATCGGCTTCGTTGCCGTTCTTGTCACGGACCGCAAGCAGCGGCTTGGTGACATCATCGCGGATACGGTCGTCGTCCGCGCTGGCGAACCCGGAAGAGTGTGAGACGCAGTCGGACTCTTAGAACGAAGTCACGCTGTAGAGCGAAGCCGACGGGTGGATGGACCGCTGCTTCGCAGTACGTGGAAGGAAGACGAGACAGCCAGCGACTGATTTTGGGACCACGATCCGCGATAAGGTTAGAAAGGCGTATCAGCCGCTCTGTACACCTGTCGCAGGCCGCTGGCGAGGAGATACAGCGTTGCACCGACGACGAAAGCGGTACCGACGGCGCGGGAAAGACCAGGGAGCGGCGATTCGACGACGCCAGCAAGGTTACGCGTGATAACCTGGGCCTGAATCAGGAGCAGGCCAAGCGGGACCAGCAGCGTTGCAACGCCTCGATGGAGGGACCGTTTCAGCGTGGACTCGGACATGTCAGGGGTGGACGGATGGCGGCGAGTAAAGATTTCTGCACTCCTCGCTCGCCGTGGGGACCGAGCGCCACGACGCCGTATCTGCGGCGCACTCCAGAGATGTGTCCCCGAATGAGCGGGTGTGGCACGGGTCGACCGTCAACACTCTTAACCACGGGAATCAATGGGGTAGATATGACACACGACGAGACAGCAGGAGGCACCACGCGCGGGCACTGCGACTGTCGACGCACCGGAGGGGTCGTGCGATGAGCGACCGTCCAGAGATGTTCGAAGGGACCGACCGGATCTGGATGGATGGCGAGTTCGTCGACTTCGAGGACGCACAGACCCACGTTCTCACCCACGCGCTGCACTACGGGACCGGCGTTTTCGAGGGTGTCCGCTGTTACGACACCGAACAGGGACCGGCCATCTTCCGCTGGGAGGAACACCTGGACCGCCTGTACAAATCCGCGAAGCCCTACGACCTCGACATCGAGTTCAGCAAGGAGGAACTCACTGAAGCGACGACGGAGCTCATCGAGACGGAGGGGTTCGAGTCGTGTTACATCCGCCCCATCGTCTACTACGGCTTCGACTCGCTGGGCGTGAGCCCGAAGAGTTGCCCGACGAAAACCACCATCGCAGCGTGGCCGTGGGGCGCGTATCTCGGCGAGGAAGCGCTGGAAGAGGGCGTCGACGTGATGGTGTCGTCCTGGCGCAAGCACGCCTCCAGCCAGATCCCGACCAACATCAAGACCACAGGACTATACGTCAACAGTATGCTCGCCGGCGAGGAGGCTCGCCGAAACGGCTACACCGAGGCCATCGTCCTGAACAAGGAAGGTAACGTCGCCGAAGGTCCGGGCGAGAACATCTTCATGGTCCGGGACGACGAGATATACACGCCCGGACTGGCCGAGAGCATTCTCGAAGGCATCACCCGCAACACCGCAATCACGCTCGCCGAGGAGATGGGTTACACCGTCCACGAGGAAGCGACCATCTCCCGCGGTGAGCTATACACCGCTGACGAACTGTTCTTCACCGGCACGGCGGCAGAGGTCACGCCCATCCGAAGCGTCGACGACAACGAGATCGGCGAAGGGACGAAAGGGCCGGTCACCGACGAACTCCAGTCGGCCTTCTTCGACGTCATCGAGAGCGGTGACCGCGAAGAGTGGTTCCACTACGTCTGAGAGGGCAGTGAGCGGCGCTGTTAGTCGTCCGCGAGGTCGTCCTCGTCGGCGACTGGAATCGGCGTGGCGGTACTGCGCTCAGTGTCGCCGAATCCGGCGCTGAGGATGCGTGTCAGTGCTTCTTCGACGCGTTCGTCGATTTCCTCGTAGCGGCTGGGTTCGACTTCGACGACGTAGCCGGTCGTGATGTTCGGCGCGGTCGGCAGGAAGAGCACCTCGCGGCCGTCGTCGGTCGTCTGTCCCGTTTTGAACGCCGTCATCCGCATCCCGTCCCACACTTCGAGTTTCACTGGCGCTTGGAGTTCGTCGGTGCCCCCGACAGCCGTCTCGACCGCCATCTTCGAGGCGTTGTACACCACCCGGAGTCCGGGCACATGGTTCATCGCGTCGTCGATGGCCCGTTCGACGATGTCGCCGAAGGCCGTCCGCATCAGATAGCCGATGGAGAACACGATGAGGATGAAAATAATCAGCGTGGTAAACACCCGAGCGAGTTCGACAGACGACGTTCCCGAAGGGAGTCCAAGCGCCGCTAGCAGCTCGCTGTCGATTGCCGGGATGACCGCTGCGGATGCGAGGATAGAGTAGAGATAGAGGATGACGTAGACCGTCACCAGCAGGGGCAACAGAACGATGAGGCCGCTCGCGAAATCGCGCTTCCACGACGTTGAGGAGGCCATACAGGTACGTATCGGGCGCGGGATATGAGCCCTTTCCTTTGGTGCGTGGCCGTACTGTCACCACACAGTCGCTGGCAGGGGAGTGCAACGAGGAATCGTAGCCGGACTACCACTCGGCGACGCTGCCGTCGTCGTGTCGCCAGACGGGGTTGTGCCAGTCGACGTCTTTCTCGGACTGCTCCCGGAGGAACGACTCGTCGATCTCGATGCCCAGACCGGGATCGGTCGGGACGGTGACAAAGCCGTCCTCGTAGTCGAACACCGACGGGTCGGCCAGATAGTCCAGCACGTCAGTGGTCTCGTTGTAGTGGATGTCGATGCTCTGCTCCTGAATGAGTGCGTTCGGCGAGCAGGCGTCGACCTGCACACACGACGCCAGCGCGACCGGGCCGAGCGGGCAGTGCGGGGCCATCGCCACGTCGTAGGCCTCGGCCATCGATGCGATTTTGTACACCTCGGTGATGCCCCCGGCGTGGGAGAGGTCGGGCTGAATCACGTCGACAGCACCGTTCTCGAACACCTCTTTGTAGTCCCACCGCGAGTACATCCGCTCGCCGGTCGCAATCGGGATGTCGGTGTGGGCGGCGATAGCCGGCAGCGCGTCGTTGTGCTCCGGCAACACCGGCTCCTCGATGAACATCGGCTCGTAGGGCTCCATCGCGGACGCGAGGCGCTTGACCATCGGCTTCGTGACGCGGCCGTGGAAGTCGACGCCGATGTCGACATCGGGGCCGACGGCCTCCCGGACCTCACGGAGCCGGGTCGCAGCGGCCTCGACCGTCGCCGGGGTGTCGACGCGCTCGATTTCGGGCGTCGCGTTCATCTTCAGCGCCGTGAATCCGGCGTCGACCTGCTCGCGGGCAGCGTCAGCCACGTCGGAGGGCTCGTCGCCGCCAATCCACTGGTAGACGCGGATGCGGTCCCGGGCCTGCCCGCCCAGAAGCTGGTGGACTGGCGCGCCGAGTTGCTTGCCCTTGATGTCCCACAGCGCCTGGTCGATGCCAGCGATGGCGGACATCAGGACCGGGCCGCCGCGGTAGAAGCCGCCGCGGTACATCGCCTGCCAGTGGTCCTGGATGTTCTCGGGGTTCTCCCCAATGAGGTAGCTGTCAAGCAGTTCCTCAACGGCCGCCCGCACAGTGTGTGCCCGGCCCTCGACGACAGGTTCGCCCCAGCCGACGGTGCCGTCGGCCGTCTCCAGTCGGAGGAAGAGCCAGCGGGGCGGGACCTCGAACAGTTCGTAGTCGACGATGCGGTTCCCGGCCGCGTCGTCCGCTGTCATTCCGGTGTCCTCCTCGCTGTGGTACACGAAGCAGTCCCGCTGGGAGCACTACGCGGCGCGCCGAGCCGCGCTCCGTCGGTTTGTGGAATCATGTGAGACACACATAGGAGACGTGTATATAGTCGTTGTGTGATTCCAGAACCTACCGCTCGCGGTGTCGCTCCCACGTACGGACGAGCCCGGCAAGCGTCTCGTTCACGGGAACTGGCTCTGTGGCGGCGTCGGCGACGTAGCCATTGATAGCGCCTATCTCGGTTTGCTGACCGTCCGAGACATCTTGGTACATCGACGAGTGGTTGGCGGCGGTGTCGTCGACGACGCGCTCGACGAGCGACACCGCACGCTCGTCCGAGAGTTCGATTCCCTGTTCGCGGGCGACGGCGGCCGTCTCACGGGCGGCGTTCGCGGCGACGGCGTCGGCTTGCGAGTCGGCCAGCGCGCCGTTTTCCACGCGGGCGAGGGCCGTCACCGCGTTGATGCCGGCGTTGACCGCGAGTTTCTCCCAGAGGCGGGTCGGCATATCCGTCGCGACGGTCGTCTCGATGCCTGCCGAACGGAACGCCGCTCCAGCGTCGTCAGCAACTGCGGACCGGCCGCCGTTGCGCTCTCCCAGCACGATTTCGCCGCGGCCGGTGAAGGCGACGGTGCCGGGTTCTCGAAGTCGCGCGCCGTAGGAACACGTCCCCGCCAGCACCGGACAGTCGAGTTCGGCGGCTAACCGCTCCTCGTTTCCCATCCCGTTCTGGAGCGAGAGGCAAGCGTCGAGCGTGCAGTCCGCGAGATCCGTCGCAACGGCAGCGGTGTCGTAGGCCTTGACCGTCACCAGCGCGAGGTCGGTGCTGGCCGGGACCGTCGTCTGTGCGGTCGGCTGGACCCGAAACTCCTCGGCCCCAACCACTGAGAGCCCGTTCTCGCTGACGCTACCGACGTGTGGCTCGCGGCCCACCAGCGTCACGTCGTGTTCCTGGGCGAGCAGGCCACCGATGAGGCTGCCCAGACTTCCGGCCCCGACGACGACGATATCCATACCACCTCGCAGGGACGGCCCGAACAAAAACCTACCACCGGCGTGCCGGAATCAGCACGCACTTGGCGGCAAGCGATGAATGAACGAGCATGGGCGACTCCGACGACGCCGAGGCGGTAGTTCGGGCCATCGACGAGATCGGTATCGACCGGTTGACCGAGACAATCGTCACGGCGTGGGAGGGCATCGGTGGCAGCGGCGAACCGGGTCCGACTTGGCCGGAAGACGAAACCAGGCGTCGCTTCGAACTGTCCGACCCGGACGAAGCGGTCGGGCTGGACGTGCTCGCAGCGGTGCTGGACGCATCACAGCGGTCTCCCGAAAAGGCGTTTGTCCACCTCGGTGTCGGACGGCGAGACACACCCCAGCACGAACGGTTCGCTGTCGAGACGCTCGCGGGCCACACCGATGTTTCGGCCACCGATACCCACACGACCGGAACGGTGCCAGTGACAGCAGCGACGTTTGACGCCCTGGCACGAGTCTACGGCGGGAGTCTGGTGTACGTAGTCATCGGTGATGAAGACGGGCAGGCGATTCTCGAACTCGACTGGACGACGCTGCGGTTCTCGCTCCCGCCGTCAGCCGTCGAAACAGTACAGGAGACGGTTGGACCGGCCGTCGCCGAGCGATTCGAGCAGGCGTAGTTTCAATCCTCCTGCCAGTAGTAGATGTCCTCTTTTGGCGCGTTGCAGGACGGACACTCATCAGGAATGTCCTCGATTTGCCCCATCTCGCCGCATTCCCAGCAGCGCCACATCAGTTCGGCCTGGCCCGCGGCCCCGGCACTGAGATGTTCACTCGACATCGCCTCGATGCCGTCCTCAACCGTGACGTAGAACCCGTGTTCGTCGAACCCGCGGATGGTCCCGAGTTCGGTGCCGTCCTCGTCGTACACCGTCTGTCCGAACGAGTACTCCTCGCTTTCGATGTTCGTGGTCATGTCAGCCATACACAGAAATAGTCGTGCCGAAATGTGTTAAATGCTACCGTGGGTCAGAATATGCATGATTGACGAGCCGAATCGGGGCCAGCAAACCCGCCTGTCGGCGAACGGCACCCGCACCGTTACCGCGAGAACAGGCTGTTGTGGACCGGCGCGAAGTCGCTCTCCTGGCTGTCCTCGACTACCGAGTCGGTGACAGCCTTGCCGTCGACGCCCGCGTCGAGGAAGTCAGACAGCGGCGGCCCGACGTTGTCCGGTTCGACGAGGAAGGCGTCGTGGCCGTGGTCGGAGTCGATGACGTGGTGGGCGACGTTCGCGTCGGCCGCCCGGAGCGAGTCGGCCAGCGCCTCCGCCTGCTGGGTGGTGAAGTGCCAGTCGGCGGTAAAGGACATCACCAGCGCGTCGCCGTCGAAGGCAGCCAGCGCGTCCGCGTCGGACTCGAACCCGGCGGCGAGGTCGTAGTTGTCCATCGCCCGCGTCAGGTAGAGGTAGCTGTTGGCGTCGAAGCGTTCGGTGAACTTCTCGGCGTTGTAGTCGAGATACGACTCCACGTCCCGGTACGGGAAAAAGGCCCCCGCGGCGTCGGTGGGGAACGTGCGGACGGCGTCCCGCCCGGCGGCGCGGCGACCGAAGCGGCGCTCCATCGAGGCCTTCGAGAGGTACATCACGTGGCCCAGCTGGCGGGCCAGCGCCAGCCCGTCACTGGGTGGCTCGTCGTCCTCGCCGTAGTAGTGGCCCCGATTCCAGTTCGGGTCGGTCGTGATGGCCCGGCGGGCGATGGCGTCGAGCGAGAGGCACTGCGTGTCCAGCCGTGCGGCGGCGGCGATGGGGACGATTCGGTCGACGTGGTCCGGGTGGCGCTTGGCCCATTCGATGACGTTCATGCCGCCGACGCTACCGCCGACGACCGCGTGGAGGTGCGGAATCCCGAGTTCGTCAAGCAGCGCGCGCTGGGCCTCGGTCCAGTCGGTGACGGTGACCGGCGGGAAGTCGGTGCCGTAGGGCTCGCCTGTCTCCGGGTTCTCGCTTTTCGGCCCCGTCGACCCGTAGCACGAGCCCGGGACGTTCGCACAGACGACGTAGTACTTCGTGGTGTCGATGGCTTTGCCCGGGCCGACGATGTCGTCCCACCAGGCGCGGGCCTGGTCGGCGCTGTCGACACGGTCGCGACCGGCGACGTGGGCGCTGCCAGTCAGGGCGTGACAGACAAGCACCGCGTTGTCACCGTCGAACTCCCCGTAGGCCTCGTAGGTGATTTCCAGATCCGGAATCGTCTCCCCGCAGTCGAACTCGAACGCACCGAGCGAGATGGTGTTGTGTTCGGCGTTCATGTGATTCGCTCGATCGTGTCGTCGATGTCCGCGATGATGTCTTCGGCGTCTTCGATGCCGACGCTGAACCGGAGGAGGTCCGGCGTGACGCCGCTGGCGCGCTGCTCCGCCTCACTGAGTTGGGCGTGGGTGGTCGAAGCGGGGTGGATGACCAGCGTCTTGGCGTCGCCGATGTTGGCGAGGAACTGCGCGAGCTCCGTCTCCTCGCAGAACTGCCGCCCGGCGTCGAAGCCGCCTTCGAGGCCGAACGTGACGATGCCGCCGAACCCGCCCGAGAGGTACTGCTGTGCCAGATTGTGGGTCTCGTGGCTCTCCAGCCCGGGATAGGTGACCCAGGCGACCTCGGGGTGGTCGTCCAGATGTCTCGCGACGGTCATCGCGTTCTCGCAGTGGCGCTCCATCCGCAGGGAGAGCGTCTCGGCCCCCTGAAGGGTCGCCCAGGCGTCGAACGGTTTCTGGCCGTCGCCAAGCGAGCGGAGGGCGCGCTGACGGGCGGCGACGGAGAACGCGCGGTCGCCGAAGGCCTCCGAGAAGTTCTTGCCGAAAGCCTCGTTCTCGCCGCCCAGTTCCGGGAACTTCTCGGGGTACTCGTCCCAGGGGAACGAGCCGCCGTCGACGAGGACACCGCCAACAGTGGTCCCGGAACCGTGTATCCACTTCGTCGTCGACTCCCAGAGGAGGTCGACGCCGTGGTCGAGCGGGTTACAGAGCGCCGGCGTCCCGAACGTGTTGTCGACGAAGACGGGGACGCCGTGGTCGTGGGCGACCTCGGCAATCTCCTCAATCGGCGGCACTACGAGCGACGGGTTGCCGATGGTCTCGAAGTGGACGTAGGCCGTGTCCTCGTCGATGGCCTCGGCGTAGGCGTCCGGGTCGAGCGTGTCGACGAAGCGCGTCTCGATGCCCCGGCGGCTGGCGGTATTGGAGTAATAGGAGTGGGTGCCGCCATAGATAGAGGACGCCGTCACGATGTTGTCGCCGTTGGCCGCGAGGACGAACGTCCCGGCGTCGAGGGCGGCCATCCCTGACCCGGTCGCGACGGCGTCGACGGCGTTTTCGAGCGACGCAATGCGGTTTTCGAGCATCCGAACGGTGGGGTTGTCAAAGCGCGAGTAGACGTTGCCGTCGTCCTCCAGCGCATACCGGTCGGCCGCGGTGTCGGCGTCCTCGAAGACATACGACGAGGTCTGATAGATGGGCGGCGCGCGCGCCCCTGTGACCGGGTCCGGCTCCTCCTGGCCGGCGTGGACACAGCGCGTCCCGAATCCGTAGTCGTCAGTCATGTGCAGTATGCATATATCCCTAGCTATCTATAACTCAGAGTTACGGCAATACTCTCTTATTGTGATGGAATGACACAGAGTCGGTTCGCCTCCTGGCGAAACCGAGGGAGAGGGTATTTGTCGGTGGCTGTCTACACGCTCGTATGGACCACGACACTGCCGGACGAACCAGCCGACAGGTCCTCGACGCCGTCAGCAGTGCCGTCATCGCCGACGACCGCTTCCTCGAAACCGTCATGACCGGGATTCTCGCCCGGGGGCACGTCCTGCTGGAGGACGTGCCGGGCACGGGGAAGACGCTCACCGCCCAGTCGTTTGCGACGGCGCTCGACCTCTCTTTCAAGCGGGTACAGTTCACCCCGGACCTGCTCCCGTCCGACATCACCGGCTCGAACGTGTTCAACGAAGCCACCGGCGAGTTCGACTTCCAGCCCGGCCCCGTCTTCGCCAACGTCGTGCTGGCCGACGAAATCAACCGCGCACCGCCAAAGACACAGGCCGCGCTGCTTGAGGCGATGGGCGAGAAACAGGTGACCGTCGACGGCGTGACCCACGACCTGCCCGAGCCGTTCTTTGTTATCGCCACGCAGAACCCCGTCGAACAGGAGGGGACCTTCGGCCTGCCCGAGGCCCAGCGGGACCGCTTCATCGTCAAGACGTCGATGGGGTACCCCGACTTCGGTGGCGAGCGCGAACTCATCGACCGACGGGCAGACCGGACGGCACAGGCCCCCAGCGTCACGAGCGTCATCGACGGCGAGCAACTTCCGGCCCTACAGCGGACTGTCGAGTCGGTCACCGTCGACGGCACGCTTCGGGACTACGTTATCGAACTCGGGCGGGCCACCCGTGAGGACGACCGCGTCGATGTCGGCGTCTCCCCGCGTGGCATTCAGCGACTGTTCGAGGCTACTCGCGCCGCTGCGGTCCTCGACGGCCGCGACTACGCTGTCCCGGACGATGTCAAAAGCGTCGTCGAGGAGGCGTTCGCCCACCGACTCGTGCTGACCGCCGACGCAGGTGTCCGTGGCGTCGACCCGGCAACCGTCGTCGAGGACGTGCTGGACCGCGTCGAAGTACCGGCTGTCAGTCCCTGATTTCACGTCCGTTCGGTCTCGCGCTGTCGGTCCCGCGCCTGGTCCCGGAGCACCGCGCTGTCTTCGATATCCTCCAGCGTCTCCGTTTCAAGCAGTCGCTCCAGTTTCCGCTCGAACTGCTCGTCGGTCAGTTCGCCGTCAGCGTAGCGGCGGCGCAAGCGTTCCAGCGGCGTCTCGTCGGTATCGGTCGATGACGACTGGGTCGCCGCTGTCTCGTCAACACTGGCTTCCGCCGCCTCGTCTTCGTCGCCGTACAGCAGTTCCGTCAGCGGGACGACCACGACGTAACCGACGAGTAGCGCCGCGAGCCACCACTCCTGTCCAGAGAGGAGAGCGACGAGCCAGAACCCTGTCACGGCCAGCGAAGCTATCTCGGTCGCGTTGTCTCTGGCCCGTTCCCATCGAGACTTGGTGGCCATACTAGCTGTTTGACAGCACTGCACAAAGGAATGTTCGGTGCGCTATCGTATCGCGGCCACCAGCGACAACACGGCGACGAGGCAGACTACGAGTCCGGCCACAGCGACCGACGGCTCGACGGCAATCGAACCGCGGGCGACGGCGGAGAGACCCAGCGTCGCCGCCGCGCCGACGCCGCCGATCCCGACGGTTCCGCCGGTATGGACGAGTTCGGTTCGGCGCGTCGCGGCTCCGGTACCGACCTCGTGTCCCAGCGTCGTCCCGAAGGACCCGGCGTCCCAGACGACGACTGCACCGACCAGACCCGCGAGCACCAGCCACGTCGGCGTCGAAAGCGTCGCGGCGAACGCGCTCGCACCGAACAGCCCGGCGGCCGCGAGCGTAACGCCGGCCGTCCGCTCTCGCAGGTAGCTCGTCGCCAGCGCCACCCACAGCTGTCCAGTCACACTGGTAACGGAAAACAGCGCCACGACGACAAATGCCAGCGTGACGGTTTCGGGGCCGTACACGTCCAGTATCGGAGTGAAGAACTGTTCGACAGCCGGCGCGGCCGGCGTCGCCCGGAGCGTCGTCTCTATGGCATCGACTGCCGGCCCCGCGACCGCAACCACGGCAAGCGCGATGACGCCGCCGCCGACGTACGGTGCGAGGACGGTCCCCACGCGGTCGGCCGAGCTCTGGACCGTCCGCCGGAGGAACCAGACGGCCACTGTGACGACCGTCCCGATGAGGAACAGCCGCCAGAGGAGGCTGCGGAGGCCCGGTGCAGCCGTGACTGTGACGATGAGTTCGTACAGCCCGACCGGAAGCAGTCCGGCCAGTGACTCCTGACCGAGACCCAGTTCGAACAGGCCGGCGACCGGAGCGACCAGCAGGGCTAGCCGGCCCGTCCACCGGAGCGTTCGCCCGACAGCAGCGATAGCCCTGTCGACGTCTGGCGCATCGCTCGTTTCCGGGACAAGTTCGGAAAGCGGCAGGGCGTCAATCCCCCGCGCCAGTGCCATGGCGGCGAGGGCGAGCAACAGGCTGAAGATGGCGATATGCGTTCGCCCGGGGACCGGGTCGAAAATCGGTTCCAGCACACGGGAGAGGACCTCGCCGGTCAGTTGCTGGATGCCCGGCGTTCCGGCGTTGGACTGCAGGAAATCGACGGCACCTCGCGTGAACAACACGAGGGCAACAGCGAACGGAACGGCGGTCGTCCGCACGACGACGCCACCGTAGGCCCCCACCCGCTCGGTGTCGACGACACCGCGAGTGGCCGCGGTCGCACCGAAAACAGCGGTCAGACAGCCGATGACGACGAACACCTGCGACAGGAGTGTGACGACTGCCGGTCGGATGCCAGCCTGTGAGGGGGCAGGGAACAGTTCGGCACCGAGCGAGGCGACCGTCCCGCCAATGGCAACGGAAAGCCCGACGGCGACTGGCAACGCGAGAACGCTAGCCAGAACGGTCCCGACCGCCTGCCAGCTATCCCAGCCGCTCAGCCACAGCGACAGCGCCAGCAGAACGCCGGTGGCCACACCGACGAGCGCGGCCCGGTCGGCGGACACAGTTCCCAGCAATCCCACGACCAGCAGTGCTGTCACGCCGACGACGGTAGCGAGGCTGGTCCAGGGCATTCGGGTCGGAAGTGTGGTGTGGTCGTACATTGTTACACGCTGAACAGGTCCGCGAGCGAGGCACGGAGTGCCACGTCTATCGGGCTGTCGAGGTCCCAGTCGATGACGGTCGCGCCAGACAGTTCGGCTCGCTGGAGACGAGCGACGCGTTCGGTACTCGCGACAGCCGCGCCGAGCGAGTCCCCGCGGGCCAGCGATGGACTGACCAGCGTCGTCGGATAATCGCGGACCGCAAGCGACGACACCAGCGAGACGGGCCAGTCGTCGGCGGCCGGTGAGAACACGACTACCTGCGCGGTCGGCGGGAGTCGGGCGAGCACGGCAAGCAGGGCTGGGTCCTCGATGGTGCCGCCGTCGGCCGTCGTCACCCGCGCAGCTTCGCTTCGGGACTGGTGTGGTGGGGCGTCCTCGGACGCGCCAGCGTCACCGGCCGCGTCGGTGTCCGACTGCCGAGCCGCGGCGCGACCCACACTGTCGAATATCTGTCTCGCGTGGGCGGCAGCGTGACCGCCCGAGGCGTCGACCCACGCCAGTCCGTCGGGACCGAGTCCGCCGGGGACATCCTCCGGGGCCAATCCGACCGCGCAGACGCTCGCGACGACGCTGGTCCGGGAGAGCGCGTCGAACAGGCGCTCGGCGGCGTAGGCCGACAGTTCGGCCCCGGTCGGGAATCCCGGCTCCGGCGTCACGCGGGCCGGCGGCCGCGCGTCCACGACTAGCACCGTTCTGACAGCCTGTTCCTCCCGATAGTCAATGGTTGTCAGCTCGTCGGTCTTTGCGTAGCGCCGCCAGTCGATGCGGTTGACCGGGTCACCGGGCTGGTAACTCCGCGTCGAGTGGAACTCCAGCCCGCTCCCGCCGGTGTCGGTCGGCAGCGTTCCCGCCCGCGGGAGCGTGGCATCAGCCATCGGGACTTCGGAAACGGTGTTGGAGCAGGTCACCGTTCCGTCGCCGGCCACCGTCAGGTCGACGGTCACCTCGTCGCTGGCCGACAGCGTCCGCACCCGCACCGCGGCGGCGTCGAACGTGTAGGTCCCGCGCTTTGCCATCACGGCGTATGAGAGCGTCGCGCTCTCGTCGGGCCGCAGCGAGGTGCAGAGCCGCGGCGACCCCTCGACGACGGCCAGTTCCTCCGGCACGCCGTCGATGACCCGCACGTCGGTCAGCGAACTGCGACCGGTGTTTGTGAGAGTGAGTTCGACCGCAACCGGTTCGCCCGGCGTCGGCTGGGCGTCGGAGACAGTTCGTGCCGCTTGCAGGTCAGTTCCCGCCGGGAGCCGTAAGAGCGCACCGTAAGCGACGTAGATGAGCGGGATTGCGGTCGCTGCGAGCAACAGCGGCTCGGCAGTCAACAGCGAGACGCTGACGAGAAACAGCGCGGCCGCAAGGCCGCCGCTCCAACGGCGCACACGGCGGTGCATCGTCAGCGCGCACCTCCAGACAGCTGCTCGATAGCGTCGACCGTCCGGCGGATGCGGCGGCGGCGCTCGCTCTCCGGGTCAAGCCACAGGCGGAGCCGGGCCAGCAGCGACTGCGGTTCGTCCGGAGCGAGCAGCGCCGCCGCGACGGCGTCGTCGGTCCACGTCCCGGCACGTACTGCCTGGCGAGCGGACGCCTGCGAGACGCCGGCTCCGATAGCATAGGCCGTCGTCGCTGCCGCGGTAAGTCGCTCGGTAACCGTGTCCATGGCCGCATCGTCGCCGGCGACGGCGTCGTCGATAGCCGCGTCGATGTCAGCGGCGACCAGCCGGCTCTCCGTCGCCGTCACGTCTTCCGGCGGGCTATCGATAGCCACGTCGAAGGCAGTCGGAGAGCCACCGCCGAGGAGCCCACCGAGCCAGCCGGCGAGGACCGCACAGAGTCCAACGGTCAGGCTTCCGGCGAGAAGGGTAGTCGTCGGTGCAACGCTACCGAACACGGCGATCAGTGACTCGCCAGCGGCCGTCGGCGCAAAGAGAAGGGAGGCCGCGACGCCGGTCGCCAGCAGCCCCACAGTTCCGAAGACAACCGTTCGGAGGCGCATCAGGCCCGCTCCTCCGTGGGGTCGTCAGTGTCGTCAGTCGCGGTGGACTGCTGTCCAGCGGCCGTCTCGATGGTCCGAATCGCATCCTCGACGGCCGCGACGTGCTCCTGTGGGTCCCGCTGGCCGTACTCGACCGCCCGGAACGCATCCCGGACCGTCCGGACCGCGGCCGGCGGAAGCCCGTCGCGGTCGATGGCATGAGTCGCGATTTCTCCGGGTGTTCGTGTCCAGTACCGACGAAGAGAAACGTGGGTCAGGAAGCGCGTCCACGCTTCGCGGATAGTGACACGAGCCGCGGGCGTTCCGTCGCCCCCGTTTGAGTCAGCCGTGGAGACAGCCGCCACCGCATCGCTTGCTGCGTCTTCGGCCGCTGAAAGGCGTTCAGAAATCCACGCTCGCAACGCGTCAAGCAGTGTCGCTGGCGACCGGTGGCCGGCAAGCAAGTCACGGAGTGCCGTGACAGTGAGTGCAAGTCGCGTTCGGAGGCGGCCCAGCAGGTCATCTGCTATCACCGCGATGCCGACGAGCGCCCCGACGGCGAGTTCGCGGGCGGCCTGCACCCATATCAATATCCGCCCCGGTGTGACGTTCCGCCGACGAGCGACGACGACCGTTCCAGCGACGAGAGCGCCAAGAGCGACCACAGCGCCCGCGGCGTTGACGAATAGGCCACTGACAGTCGTCGTTGCCGTCTGTCCGTACTTCGAGACGGAAATCTGGGCGCTTGCCGTGAATGGCATCCCGACCGTCGCCAGACCGGCCGCGCCGGTCCGTGCTGTCGGCTCCCCGTCGACTGTAACTGTGGCGTTCGTGACCGGATCCCCGCCCATCGTCGCGTTCACCGTCTGGCCAGCGACAGGAACGGCTAGCGGGAGCGTCGGCGACGTAGCCACGGCGAGCCGTTCGAGCTCGATAGTCCTGTTACCGCTGACGGCGTCGCGCTCGACGGCAACGGAGACGTTGCCGGGTTCGGTCGGGAGCGTGACCGTTGCCCGCCCCTGCCGGTCCGTCATCGCCACCTGCTCGCCATCGAGCAGGACATCGCCGTCCCGCACCGGCACGCCGTCGACCGTCGCAGTGACGGTCACCTCGCCGCCGGTGACCTGTTCGCCAGTGATGCTCACCGACGCGGTCGTGTTCAGTTCGTAGCTCGCGTTCGTCGACTGCTGGGCCTGCGGGCCGGTCACAGCGAAGGCGCGAGCGCTGTCACGCGGGACCGAGGGGGCCACGAGTGAGTCTTCGTTGCTGGATGCATCGACGGTAATCGTCAGTTCGGCCTCGTAAGGGACCGTCCCGGAAACGGTGCCGTCCGGGCCTGTCGTTCCGACCGGCTCACCGTTGAACGAGACTGTCGCGCCCTCGACCGGCGCGCCGTCGCGAGTCACCGTCGCAGCCACCGCCGCGCCCGGCGTCGCCGTCCGGTTGAGTTCGATAACGAACTCGCCGGACTGCGAGGCTGTCTGTCCGTCGCCGGAGTCCCCGGTCCCGTCGGTGTCACCGGTCCCGTCGGCATCCGTCTCAGGTATCTCGGTTCCGTCACTCGCTGACTCCTGTCCAGCCACACCAGTCGGGGTTTCGGTCTGCGTCTCGTCCGCCGGCGTCCCGACGGCGAACTCCTCGTCGGGACTGCCGGACTCCGATGCGCTGTACGCCTGACTGTCGTTTTGCATCGCCTGCTGTTCGGATGCCAGGCGCTCCTGCCCCGGCGTGGGGTCGAACTTCACCCAGCCGACATCCTCGAAGTACACCTCGACCCACGCGTGGGCGTTCATTCCGCGAACAGTGTACTGGTTCTGGCCGGTCCGTTCGCCGGTCGAGTAGCCGACGACGTAGCGCGCCGGGATATCCTGACTCCGCAGCATCACCACCATCGACGTGGCGAAGTACTCGCAGTACCCCTCGTCCATCTCGAATATGAACTCCGAGGCTACGTCGTCCTCGGGCGGTTGGCTGACGTTCAGCGAGTAGTTCTTGTTCGCCTCAAGCCACTGTTCGACGGCCACCGCTGTCTCGTACGGCGAATCGCTGTCTTCCGTTAGGCGGTCGGTGAACGGGCCTACCTGAGCCGAAGTCGACGCCGGGATGCCCGTATAGCGCGATTCGATGTCCTCCGGGTAGTCACGGCCGCTCGTCCGAAGCACCTCGGGAGCATCGGGTGGCGTGACGCTGGTCGCGCTGTAGGTCGTTCCGGCGGGTAGCGGCCGCTCGGAGGTGACTGCGCCGTACTCGGTAACCATCACGTCGTCCCGGGACACCGACCGCGGCCGCCAGACGGTCGGCAGCGACGTGGCGGACTTGGCCAGTCGCACCTCGTAGTCGACCGTCGAGTCGGCCATCCCGTCGACCGCCATCTGTCCCTGATATGCCTGCGGGTCCGCTCGTCCGTCCCAGCCCGTGCCGGTGTAGGTTTCGTACGCGCCGGTCCGCCAATAGGCCGGTTCGGAACTCGTAACGGTGAAATGGGGCTCCGTGTCCTGAGACTGGTACGGGCTGTCGCCACTGTCGAGCGAGCCGCCGACATCGGTCTGGCTACCCGGGTTCAGCGCGCCGAGTTGCCCCCCACTGCCGCCGGTCGAGGTCCCCCCAGCCTCCCCGAACGGGCTCTCCTGCGGGAGCGGAATAAGGGACTCTAGCGGGCTCTGTGTCCCACTGGGTGCCAGAATCGGGAGCATTGCCGTCGCCAGCACTACGGCGACGACGCAGACGACAGTGAGCAGTACCCGGAGGTAGTCCCGGTCTGCCGATACATCATCGAACGGCGAGTCGTCGGAGACCACGTCGGATTACCGTATCGTCCCGGCGCTGTCGGCATAAATCTGCTGTCAGTGGCAGGGACGGTGAGACCTGGTGTCTCGTTCTGTCGTCTGGAGGCTCTGTCGGAAGCAAATAGACGCGCCAGTCAGACCGGACAGTTCAGGTATTGACGGGTCTGTAGGGTTCAGACCGGTATTATAAGCGGTTATTGCGAACGCCCGGGCAGCCAAATATACATGACTGTTGACACAAACAGAACTACCACTGAGTCACGACAGTCGGACTGGCAGGCGTCACGTCGGTCCGTGCTGTCGAGTATCGGGGCCGTAGCGGGTATCGGACTGTTCAGCCAAACAGGACAAGCACAGGTGGATGCCGGGCTGCCGGGGACAGGGGCAGTGTATTTCGTCACGACCGGAGCAGGCCAGTCGAACAGGAACGGCAGTGCGAACGGGAACGGAGACAGGAGCAAATACCTAGTGCTTGGTGGCGGCCGCGGCAACGTTGCGTTTTCGACCGGTGGGACTGCCGATGAGGCATTCCAGTATGCCTTCGACAAGGTGCCAGACAGCGGCGGGGCCGTTATCGCGAGCGCCGACACCTTCCGCTTTGGTGGCCCGGCGACGATGGGCGACAACACCACACTGACCGGACAGCAGGGAACCCGTTTCGTCGTCTCGCAGACGGGAACGGATGCGGACCCAGCGCCGTCTGAGTCCCAGTCGAACCCGCTGCCGACCGGCCACGACCTCATCCGCGTGCGCGGCGACAACGTCTCAATCACCGGCATCGAGTTCGACGCCGACGGGACGCAACTGCACAATCAGGCTATTCAGGCCGATCAGTGCGAGAGCGTCTACGTCGCCCGCAACCGGACGGTGAACGGGTTCCAGATGGCGCTGTCGTTCACACGATGTACAGGCGTGACGGTCGAGCACAACGAGGTCAGCAACCCGAACTGGTACGGCATCACCAGCCGTGCCGCACCGACCGGTAGCGATCAGGACCTGCGGCAGTCAAGCGACGTGGTCATCGCCGGCAATCGCGTCGTCGGTGTGAAGTTCAACAACATCGCCCCGTACAACGTCTCGAATTTCGCGGTCATCGGCAACGTCGCCGTCGACGGCGGCCACAGCCTCATCGCCTGCTCGCCGGCCCAGCGCGGGACCATCGTCGGAAACGTCTGTCGGGGTCTGACCGAGTTCGCACCTGACCCCGGGGGCGAGGCGGGCATCGAAATCGAGTACAAGGAGACGCATCTCCGGGACGAGGTCGCCGGGACCCCCGAAGCCCTGTCGTCCGACATCACGATAACGGGCAATCAGGTCGACAACTGTCCGGTTGGCATCCTCGCACGGACAGTTCCGGCGGACGCGGGCAACACCGACGCACGGACCGAGAAGCGACCGTACGGTTTCACAATCACGGGCAACACGGTCAGCAACGCCTCGGCGGCCGGCATCCGGCTCCGGTCGGGCGATGCGGGCGTGGTCGCGACGAACACGGTTCGGAACGCCGGGACCGCTATCGACGTCGACGGAGAGTTCACCGCGGGCATCGAGCAGGGACTGAATGTGACTCGGTAACGGCAGTTCGAGGCGTTGTAAGATATAAACCGCCGGCACGCAAACGACACAGCAATGACTGACGACGAGGAGACGGTGCAGTGCTGGCTGGTCGAGCGCTCCAGTTACGGCGACGAGCGCATGGTGACGCTCATCTACGCCCCGCCGGCGGGCGACCGCCACCTGACCAAACAGCTCTCGCCGAATCTGCTCAGGCGCAAGCGGATTACGGCGGCCACCGACGTCGAACCGGAGCGACTCGAACCGGTAAACGACGCGGAGACGCGGGAACGCTACGCGTCGGAGGCCCAGCGGATGGCCGAGCGCCACGACCCTGACGCCGAGGTCTGAACGGCCGTTGTGGCGACCAAAGTCCGCGCTTCGAGTGTTTTGATTGATAATTGGAACACGAAAGACTATACACGCGGCCGTCACAAACCGGCCGTATGGCAGCGATAGAACTGGATGGCGTCACCAAGCAGTTCGGGAGTCTCACCGCGCTGCAGGGGGTCGACCTCACCGTCGAGGAGGGCGAAATCTTCGGCTTCCTCGGCCCGAACGGGGCCGGGAAGTCGACGACGATCAACATCCTCCTGGATTTCGTCCGCGCAACCGACGGGTCGGCGACGGTGCTCGGCCACGACATCCACGAAGAACCGAAGCGAATCCGTGCCCGCACTGGAGTCCTCCCCGAAGGCTACGACGTGTACGACCGGCTCACCGGTCGCCAGCACCTCTCCTTTGTCATCGAATCGAAAGACGCCGACGAAGACGCCGATGAACTGGCCGAACGGGTCGGCATCGCCGACGCCATCGACCGCAAGGCCGGCGGCTACTCCAAAGGGATGCAACAGCGCCTCGTCCTGGCGATGGCGCTCATTGGCGAACCCGACCTCCTCATTCTGGACGAGCCGACAACCGGACTGGACCCGAACGGCGCACGGCTGATGCGTGAGATTATCCGCGAGGAGAACGAACGCGGCGCAACTGTCTTCTTCTCCAGTCACATCCTCGGCCAGGTCGAGGCCGTCTGTGACACGGTCGGCATCCTCCAGAACGGCCGCCTCATCGCGAAAGACAGCGTGGCCGGGCTACGCGAGGCCGCCGCCGGAGACACTGTCCTCCGCGTGACGCTTTCCGACGGCGACGGCACCGACGACGCGGTCGCGGCTATCGAAGGGCTCGACGAGGTGTCGACCGTGACCGCGGACGGGACCACGCTCACCGTCGGCTGTGACAGCGACGCGAAGATGGCCGTCCTCAACGCCGTCGAGGAGAGCGGGAGCGAGGTCGCCAACTTCGAGACCGAGGAGGCCTCGCTCGATGAAGTGTTCGCCGCCTACACCGAACAACAGGAGCAAGAGCAGCCGGAGGTCGACGCATGAGCGCCGAACAGAACCCCGTCAAGAAGTTCCTCGGCGACGTCGATACGAGCATCAAGAACTCCGAGTTCGTCGACTGGTACCCCATCTCAAAAAAAAGAGTTCCGTGACACGGTCCGCTCGCCGTGGATCTGGGTGCTCTCGTTCATCTTCATCGTCCTCTTCGCGCTGCCGGCGGTGCTGGGCCTGTATTTCAACATCGGCCAGCAGTTCGCCGAGGCCGGAGCGTCGCTGACGACGGACGCGTACGTCCGCTTTGCACTGCCGATTGCAGCACCGCTGCTTCCCGCTGTGGCAATCGTCATCGGCTACGCGGCGATTGCCCGAGAGGGCGAGCGCGGCTCCCTGAAGATACTGCTGTCGCTCCCGTACACGCGCGGCGAACTGCTCGCCGGCAAGTTCGTCGGCCGGAGCGCGATCACGCTCATTCCGGTCACGGTCGGGTTCCTGACCACCCTGTTGGTGTTGCTCCCGTCGGAGATCGAAATTGCGTGGGAATCGTTCCTGCTGTTCGCGCTCGCCACGATGGCATACGGCGTCGTGTTCACGGCGTTCGCTATCGGCCTCTCTGCGGCGCTGAAGACCGCCCGCCGGGCGATGGCGGCGTCGCTCGGAATCTACGTGTACCTGCAGGTGTTCTGGTCGAACCTCGGGGCAGGCCTCGGGAACCTGCTATCGGACCACGCGAACATCGGCGAAGTGACCCAGCTCCACGTCGAGCTGTTCGTCTCGCTGCTGAGCCCCATCGCGGCGTACCGCACGCTCGTCCAGGAGATTCTGCAAGGCTCGCCGATCCGCTCGCGGCTCCTCCTGACGTCGAACCCGCAGGTGACGTGTGAGGAGATGCTGGGTGGAACACTCGAAGTAACCCAGGCCGGTGCCGAGTGTACCAACGCCGCCTTACCGCCCCAGTACGGGACGGTTGCAGTCATCGGCTACCTCCTGCTGTGGCTGGTCGTCCCGCTGGTCGCCGGCTACTACGTCTTCGAGAACAAGGACCTGTAACTCGGTCCCAGTCGGCGCTTGCAAATCAGTTCTCAGTATGCACGGACAGATGATGAGCGTCGGCTGTCGCGGTCAACCCATTATTCGAGAAACTCGACGCCGGTTATCTCGAAGCGAGCGCCGCCAGCCGTGCTGTCGGTGAGACGGATCTCCCACCCGTGGGCCTCAGCGATCTGTCTGGCAATCGGAAGCCCGAAGCCTGTCCCGTCATCGTCGGTGGAATACCCCGCCTCAAACACCTGTTCTCGTTCGGCGGCGGGGATACCCGGGCCGTCGTCCGCCACGTAAAACCCCGCTCCATTGTCCAGAAGGCCGAGCGAGACGGTGACCGACGGGCCGGCGTGCTCGGTCGCGTTGCCGAAAAGGTTCTCTAACAGCCCGGACAGTCGGTCGCTGTCAGCCTCGATAGTCCAGGCCCGGCTCTCGTCGGACGCGTAGTGGAGCGCTACGCCGTCGGCATTGTCCGCGACAATCCGCCAAGCAGCGTCGGCCGTCTCCCGGAGGTCAACAGGCTCTGTCGCCCCGATGTCGACGCCCTGTCGCGCCAGTCTGAGGACATCGTCGACGATGTCGTTCATCCGGCGGACGGCGTTCTCGATCGAATCCAGATGCTCGCTGTCGCACTCCTCTCGGGCGAGCGTCAGCCGACTGCCGGCTACCTGCAGCGGACTCTGGAGGTCGTGAGAGACGACGCCGACGAACTCTTCTAACCGCTCGTTTTGCCGGGCTAACTCCTGTTCACGCTCCTTTCGCTCGGTGATGTCCCGGAAGGTCCACAGCCGGCCGTAGCACGTCCCGTCGTTGTCGACGACGGGTGCCGTGTAGCGGTCGAACACCCGGCCGTCAGCAAGTTCGATTTCGTCCCGTGCGGTCATCTCGGGGTTGTCATACAGGGACTGGACACGTTCGCGGACCGCCTCCGGTTCGGCGAGTTGTTCCACTGTCCAGTCGAGCGCGGCTGCCCCGTCGCCGCGCTCAGCGATGTCTCGCGGCAGCTGCCACATATCGACGAAGCGCTCGTTGTACGAGATGATAGAGTTGTTCTCATCGGCGACGAGGATGCCGTCGATCACCGCCTCCTGTTGGGCCTTAAGTATCGAACGCTGTTTGGCGACCCGCATCTCGTGGTCTCGCTGTTCGGTCACTTCGCGGGTGACGCCGACCACGCCCTCGACTTTCCCATCAACCACCAGTGGCGTGAGCCGGTACTCAAGCACTTCGTACCCGTGGTCAGGAAACTCACCGCTCACCTCTCCGCGGAGTTCGTCCCGCTCGCCGTCGAGCAGTTCCTGATATGGGTCCCCCTCGTACTCGCTTCGAATCTTGGGGATGAGCTGACTCCGTTCACCTTCCAGTTCGGCTCTCGACGTGCCGTAGAACGAGGCCAGGTGTTCATTGACGAGTTCGAACCGCTCCGCCCTGTCGTAGATGCACGCCGACTCCTGCATCGTGTTCACCATCCGCTCGTACCGTCGCAGCTCCTGCTCTCGTTCCCTGAGATCGGTGATATCGGTGATGAATCCCTCCAGTACGTCCGTGTCAGCAGCCGCATCAGGGACGCGGTGTCCGCGCTCCCACATCCACTTCGTGGTGCCATCCGCGGTGCTAATCCGATAGGTCACCTCGAACTCGTCATCGGCGGCGAGCGCCTCCTGAACGGCCGTCCGAATACGGTCGCGGTCCTCTGGATGGAGGATGTCGTCACCCCAAGTCACCGCCCCGGTTTCGAAGTCCGCCGCCGTGTAGCCGGTCAGTGGCTCGATCTCTCCTTCGACGGTTTCCATCGGCCACCCGGACGTGTTCAGCCGGCGGTAGACCATGCCTGGGAGGCTACTGATGAGCGATTCCAGCCGGCGGGTTCGCTCGTCGAGCTTCCGCTGGGACCGATGTGCGTCGACAGCGTTGCGGATCCGGTTCGCAAGCAGTGTGTACTGCTCAGCACCGGTGCCTTTCTGGAGGTAGTCAGTCACACCCGCGGAGATTGCGTCGCTTGCAATCTCCTCCGAACCTTTCCCGGTGTAGAGGATGAACGGGAGCTCCGGGTCGCGTTCGCGAACGGCTTCGAGGAACTCGATCCCGTTCTCTCCCGGCATGTCGTAGTCCGAAACGACACAGTCGAACCGCCCCTTAGAGAGTCTCTCTAGCGCTTTTTCGGCACTCGCCGCTGTCTCGACGCACAACCGGCCGTCTTCGTGTTCGAGCAGCGCCGCGGTCGTATCGGCGAAGTCCGAGTTGTCATCAACATGGAGAATACGGACCGAATCAACAGACTGGTCCATTATTCTGCGTAGTTGGTGGTGCACGAACAAATAAATATGGCCGATACAGAGAGTCACTGCCAGACAGGGAGCAGTGCGGTCAGTCGTATCGAGTTCGGTTCCGGGAGGTCTCACCACGGCCGTCGGTTGCGTCTAAGACCCCCGATTACAGCACACCCGCATCTGCCAGCAGTGCCTCGAATCCGTCCTCGCTGAGCGTTTCCACATCGTGCTCTTCAGCGTCGTCCTGCTTTCGCTGGCCGGGGTTGTCGCCCAGCACCAGATAGTCCGTGTTGCCGGAAACACTGCTCGTCGCCGACCCGCCGTTTCGCTCGATCAGTTCCTGCGCGTCGCTGCGGGTGTAGCCGTCGAGCGACCCGGTGAAGACGAAGGTTTGCCCGTCCAGTGCGTTGCTGCCAGTCTCCTCGGCGGCCTGTGGGTCGACGTGGTCGAGCAAACGGTCGATGACGGCGCGGTTGCCCTCGCCCTCGAAGAACTCTACGATTGAGCGAGCGACGGTCGGTCCCACGTCGGGGACAGCCTCGAACGCGTCGGTATCGCCCTCGTCGGCAGCGTCGAGTATCGCCTCGAACGTGCCGAACTGCTGTGCAAGGTTTCGAGCCGTGACAGTTCCGACTTCAGGGATACCCAGGGCGACAAGGAAATTCGCAAGCGGTGGCTCGCGGGCGTCGTCCATCTCTTCGACGAGGTTCCGGGCGCTTGTCTCGCCCCATCCCTCCAAGTCAGTAAGCTCCTCGACGGTGAGGTCGTACAGGTCCGCGGGGTCCGAGACGAGGCCGGCATCAAGGAGTTGTTGAACGGCCTTCTCCCCCAGGCCCTCGATGTCCAGCGCATCGCGGCTGGCGTAGTGCTCGACGCTGCGTTCGCGCTGGGCGGGGCAGGTGAGGCCACCAGTGCAAAACGCCATCGGGCCATCGCGCTCGACCGGACTGTCACAGGCCGGGCAAGTCTTCGGAAACTCGAAGTAGCCGTCGCCGTCGTCGTCAAGCACCTCAACGACATCCGGAATGACATCGCCGGCTCGCTTGATGCGGACGCGGTCACCCACGTCGACGCCGAGGTCGGCGATAAGCGAAGGGTTGTGCAGCGAGGCCCGCGAGACAGTAACGCCGCCGACCTCGACGGGGTCCATGAGCGCGACGGGCGTGAGCCGACCGGTCCGGCCGACCTGTACCACGATATCTCGCACTGTCGTCTCCTCTTTCCGGGCCGGGAACTTGTAGGCGAAAGCCCAGCGTGGGGCCCGCGAGGTCGCTCCCAGTGCGTCGCAGGCATCCATGTCGTCGACCTTGATGACGACACCGTCGATTTCGTAGTCGAGCGCATCGCGGGCCTGCTGCTGGTCGTTTCGGTACTCGATGGCGGCGTCGATATCGCCGACGACAGCGGTCCGATCACAGACCCGGAGTCCCCAGTCGGGGAACCGTTCGTGCAGCTCGCTGTGGCTCTCAAACTCGACAGATGCGTCGAGGACGCCGAAGAAGAACACGGAGAGGGGACGCTCCGCGGTCACCGATGGGTCGAGCTGGCGGAGCGTCCCGGCGGCGGCGTTGCGCGGATTCGCGAACGGGTCCTCGCCGCGTTCGACGCGCTCACGGTTGAACGCCGTGAAGGCGTCCCGCGGGATGTACACCTCGCCCCGGACGGCCAGGAAGTCGGGATAGTCACCGCGCAGGCGTTGGGGGACGCTGGCGATAGTGCGGACGTTCTCGGTCACGTCCTCGCCGACCTCGCCGTCGCCGCGGGTCGCTGCCCGCTGATAGACGCCGTCCTCGTAGACGATTTCGACCGAGAGGCCGTCGAACTTCGGCTCACAGAAGTACTGGATATCGGCGTCAGCGCCCAGCCCGTCGCGGACCCGCTCGTCGAACTCCCGCACGTCCGCTTCGTCGCCGCCCTGCTCGATAGAGCCCATCCGGGCGACGTGTTCGACATCGGGGAGTTCGTCCAGTGGCTCGCCGCCGACGCGCTGGGTGGGACTGCCGTCGGTGTCGAGGTCGAACGCCGATTCGAGTCGCTGGAGCCGAGTAAACAGGGCGTCGTAGGCCCGGTCGCCGATGACCGGGTCGGTCTCGACGTAGTACTGGTAGTCGTGATAGCGGATGGCTTCGCGCAACTGGCTGGCTTGCTCGCGGGCCGTCGCTTCGTCGATGTCCTCGACGGGCTCGAACTCGGTCCGTGGATCAGATGTATAGGGGTTCCCGGCGACATCCTCGGCAGTGGTCATGCTGAAGAAGCGTTACGTCTCGGATACAAAAACGGCTCTGCTCCGGCCCTCAGCTCGGGAGAGCCGCAAATGGGTTACCACGCCGCTACCGTCCACTATGACGGTAGTCAGAAACCGTGTAGAAATCCCGGTTATCGGCCGATACTGGCGCTGGGGGCTTTGACGACGAGTTCGCCGTCACTTCGAACAGTGACCGAGTGGCCGGCATATTCAAAGGAGATACTGACTGGTGTGGAGCGGTCCGAGGAGTCGATGAGTGAATCGAGCGCTTCAGGGTCGATAGTCTCGTACAGCGGTGCGAAGGCGGTCTGCTCTCGGCCGGTGATTGCGGAGATGTGCTCGGTCACGGCCGCGCTCGGTCGCGTCTCGCTCCAGTCGAACTGTTTTCTGGTTACGTTCATCGGTGGTGAGGAGCCGCCATCCGTACTCCGTCTGTTACTCTTACTCATACAGTTTGTCTACCTACATCAAAGTAGCAAGCAGTAATATAGTCTTCCCAGCATTATCAAACTATGAAAACGCCAACCGGTAGCAGCAAGCACCTCCAGATCGAGCCATAGCTCCGGCCTTCCTCGGTTTTGCCTATTTTACAGATCAGCGACGTCTTCGATTGCGTCGGTTAATTCCTTGATACTCTCGACGGTATGTTCGCCCATGTGTCCGATGCGGAAACTCTCCTCGCTGATGTCGCCGTAACCGCTGGAGAACAGCATGTCGTACTCCTCGGAGACGGCCTCGACAGTCTCGGCGACGTTGATATCCTGCGTGTTCTCGATGCAGGTCACAGTCTGGGACTCGTAGCCTTCCTCAGGATAGAGGTCGAAGTGCTCGCGGGCCCACTCGCGTGTGTACTCGGCCATCTCCTGATGACGCTGGTCGCGGGTATCGTGGGTCTCATCGAGCATGTGCTTCATCTGCTTGCGGTAGGCGAGCATGAGCGGAATCGCCGGCGTGGAGTGGGTCTGTCCCTTCCGGTCGTAGTAGTCCAGACAGCGCTGGAAGCCGCCGTACCACGACGCCGACTCTTTCTCCAGTTCCCGCTCGTAGGCGGCGTCGCTGACGGCACAGACTGCGAGTCCGGGCGGCATCGCGAAGGCCTTCTGCGTGGACGTGAAGATGGCGTCGATGCCGTGGGCTTCGATGTCAATCTGGTCGCCGCCGAGACAGGAGATGGCGTCGACGATGAAGTAGGTGTCCGGGTACTCGGCGACCACGTCACCGATTTCCTCGATGGGGTTGCGGACGCCGGTCGAGGTCTCGTTCATTACGGCCCCGACGGCGTCGTAGTCACCGGATTCGAGCGCGTCGCGAATGTCATCGGGTTTGACCGCCGTGCCCCAGTCGTACTCGATGCGGTCGACATCCTTGCCGAGTCGCTCTGCGACGTTGGCCTGGCGCTCGCTGAACGCGCCGGAGGTCGGCACGAGCATGCTGTCCTCGACCAGATTGAGCGTCGTCGACTCCCAGAACTCCGTGCCCGACGCCGTGAGCACGATGACGTCGTTGTCGGTCCCGAGGAACTCCTTCGTGTCCTCGACGATGGTGGTGTAGAGGTCCGTCATCCGGTCCATCCGGTGGCCGAACATCGGCTCGGCCATCGCCTCGATAACGTCCTCGCGCACCTCTGTCGGCCCCGGGAGATACAGCGTCTTGTCCTGATACTCGTCTTTGTATTCGCGTTTTTCGGTCACAGAACCACCTGTAGTAGGTATACTCTCGAATCCGGGAGGCATGGTAGTTTTGATACCGGGCGAAGCAAAATAGCGCGTCCCCTTCGGCAGTCGGGTCGCTCGCGCCGGAGTAACTCAGACAACCGTTGTACCCTTCAGGAAATATTTACCAGTTGAACAGTCATATCAGTTTATGGGCCGCCACACCCCGCTCACGGACGCCCAGCGAGCGGCCGCGGCCGACAGGGCAGTCGAACAGGTAGCCGCTACGCTCGGCGAGGTGGACGACGGCTCGACCCGGCTGCGGCGACAAAACCCGCTCAGCGACGACGGTATCGGCGAACGCCGAACATGACCAGTCCGGCGTATATCGCCGGCCCGAACAGGACGGTCGGGCTGGCACTCACTAGTCCCGACACGAGGTAGCCCTGAAGCACGTCGGCGAACACCACGAAGAACGGCGCGACAGCGAGGGCCTTCCCGCCAGTCCTCACCGCGTCGTCAGCCGTCGCCTGCGTGGCGGCCACCGCGCCCGCGCCAGCGACCGCGAGGAGGTACCAGAGTGTATTGCCCGACGGCGTGGCGTAGGGTAGTGTAAAAAGCGCAATAGCGGCGAGGCCGATACCGACCAGCGTCGCCCCTCGCTCGCTTCTGGCGAGCGCTCCCCGTATTCCGTTGAGGTCGCCAGCGTTGAGGGCCGCTTCGAGGTCTGACGTAGTTTGGCTGCCGCCAGCATCGAGAACCGTTGTCCCGGTTCCGGCGTCGACCGGACTATCGAAGTCCCGGCCACAGTGCATACACCACGTCGCGGTCGCACTGACTTTCTCCGAGCAGTGAGGGCAGCGGGGGTCGGCGGTCATACTGTCATGTTCGAGGGCGCACAGTTAGCGGTTACGGGGGCAGAATATACACGTCTCCGCAGTAAACGGGGTGTATGGATTGGGTCGCACGGGCCGAGAGCCTCCTGTACGACGGCGAGGTGATCGAAGCAGACGTTCGGCTAGACCGTGGCGGGGTGGTCGTGACGAGTCACCGCGTCCTCGTGTTCACGCCCGACCGCGAGGGATCGAACTACCGGCAGGTCGACCGACCCAACGTCGAGGGTGTCGACGCCACCACGAGCGGTGACTGGTCGTTTCTCGAACTCGGCGTGAAGGCGCTGGTCGTCGGTATTGTGCTGGTGGCCGCCGGGATGACTGTGAGTCTTGATAGTCTCGTCGGCAACGTCTCACTGGACAGCGGCGGAGCCGCAAGCGCCGTCGGTATCGGCGGCATGTTGGGGATTCTTCAGACGATGCTGACACTGATGGCACAACTGGACGACCTGATGCGCCTATTCGGCGGCCTCGCACTGGCCTTTGCCGCTGTTGTTCTCGGAGTCTATCTCTGGAGTCGCGACCGCCTGCTCGTCGTGCGCGTCGCCGGCGATGACGACATCGAACTCGCTGCCCCGGACGACGAGAGCGTCGTCGAGCAAATCGAGGCTGCCATCGTTCCGGAGGCTCCCCCGACCGATGCCGAAGAGACGGCACAGCCGCCGCCCGACGACCCGCTCCCGTGACGTTCAACCCCGCCGAGCACCAACCCTGAGCTAATGGACGCCGACGGGATTCGAGAACGCGCGGGGTCGTTGCCACGGGAGCCGGGCGTGTACCTGTTCGAGCAGGGCCGGGACGACACGCGCCGGGTCCTCTACGTCGGGAAGGCCGTCGACCTGCGGGACCGCGTGCGCTCATACGCCGACCCGCGCAGCGAGCGCATCGCCAAGATGGTCGAACGGGCCGAGACCATCGACTTCGCGGTCACCGACACAGAGACGCAGGCACTGTTGCTCGAAGCGAACCTCATCAAGCGCCACCGGCCACCGTACAACGTCCGGCTGAAAGACGACAAATCGTACCCGCTGGTCCAGCTAACCGACCATCCCGTTCCCCGAATCGAGGTGACCCGCGACCCAGAGGACGGCGCGACGGTCTATGGCCCATTCACCGACAAAGGGCGGGTCGAGACGGTGGTGAAAGCCCTTCGAGAGACGTACGGGCTGCGAGGGTGTTCCGACCACAAGTACAGCAACCGGGGCCGGCCCTGTCTGGACTACGAGATGGGCATCTGTACTGCGCCCTGCACCGGCGAAATCAGCGACGCCGAGTACGCCGAGGATGTCGAATCCGTCACGCGGTACTTCGAGGGCGAAACCGGCGTGCTCGCGGACCCGCTACGCCGCGAGATGGAGGCCGCCGCACAGAATCAGGAGTTCGAGCGCGCCGCAAACCTACGGGACAAGCTCGGGGCTGTCGAGGCGCTCCACGGCGAGGGCGACACCGCCGTCAGTGACTCCGGGGGCTACCAGACGACGGACGTTCTCGGGGCCGCTATCGAGGGCGAGCGAGCTATCGTCGCCCGGCTCCACGCTGAGGGCGGCAAGCTCGTAGAGCGGGACCGGCACACGCTCGACGCACCGGACGGTGAAGGGACCGCCGGGGTGTACCGGGCGTTCATCCCACAGTACTACGCCGAGCGGGACCTGCCGGACCGGATTCTCTGTGCCGAAAACCCCGCCGACCCAGACATCGAGGCCTGGCTGGAGAGCGAGGGCGTCACGCTCGGTGTGCCCGGCGCTGGCCGGGAAGCGACGCTGGTCGACCTCGCGCTGAAAAACGCCCGCCAGCGCGGCGGGACCGACGACAAGACAGGCCGTCTGTCCGACGCGCTGGGCATCGACCGTCCGAGCCGCATCGAGGGGTTCGACGTGAGCCACGCCCAGGGCCGCTCGGCCGTCGGCTCGAACGTCACCTTCGTCGACGAGACACCCGAGAAAAGCGATTACCGGCGGAAGAAACTCACCGAGCAAAACGACGACTACGCGAACATGCGCGAACTCCTCCGCTGGCGGGCCACGCGTGCCGTCGAGGGCCGGGATGACCGCCCGGACCCGGACCTGCTGCTCATCGACGGCGGCGACGGCCAGCTCGGGGCAGCCCGCGACGCACTCGCCGAGACCGGCTGGGACGTGCCCGCCATCGCACTGGCAAAAGACGAGGAGCTGGTCGTCACGCCCGACCGCGTGTACGACTGGGACGACGACGCCCCGCAGCTCCACCTGCTCCAACGGGTTCGCGACGAGGCGCATCGCTTTGCCGTCCAGTACCACCAGACACTCCGAGACGAAGTATCGACGACGCTGGACGACGTGCCCGGAATCGGCCCCGAGACGCGGAAGCGACTGCTCCGACGCTTCGGGAGCGTGGATAGCGTCAAATCGGCTTCCGACGAGGAACTGACGGCTATCGACGGCATCGGCGAGCAAACCGCGGAGACGATTCGGACCCGGCTGCAGTGATTTCGTATAGCAGATAGTAGTTTATCGCACGCAGGTGTCTGAATCCACTACTTCATCGAAAAGGTACCAAAGAAGGCGCTACGGTACGATTCCAGCAGCTCGGGTACTGTTATGGCTCAGCGACCGAATTGCGGAGTGTGCCGACGCCGTCGTAGGTTATCTCGATGCTGTCACCGGGTTTGACAGTCCCGGGGTTGGCCGGGCTGCCGAAGGCGATGACGTCGCCGGGATAGAGTGTGAACCGCTCCGAGAGGTACGCGACCACCTCGTGAGGTCCAAACAGCATCTCGCTGGTGTTGGCAGACTGCCGGCGTTCGTCGTTGATGTCGGTATGCATATCAATAGCAGTTGGGTCGATATCGGTCTCGATCCATGGTCCTAGGGGTGCAGACCCGTCAAAGGCCTTCCGTGCGGTTCGACCCTGCTGGTCCAGCGCATCGACATCGTTCAGTATCGTGTAGCCGCTGACGGCGTCGGAGACATCGGCTGGGTCGAGGCCGCGACACCGCTCACCGATGACCGCAACTAGCTCACCGGCGTAGGTGAGCTCGGTAGTGAACGACGGGTACGGAATGTCCTGCCCGTGGGCGAGTAACGCCGTCGGGGGCTTGATGAAGAAGTCCGGTTCCTCGGGCCGGTCGTAATCCATCTGGTCGTTCGTAGCGGCGTAGTTCCGACCGACGCAGTACAGCGCGGTCGGTTCACACGGCGACAGCAGCCGTCCGTCGCGGCCGACCGTGTACTGGCCGTCGTCAGCGTTGATCACACCGTCGACGTATTCACCGGTAACCGGTCCATCGTCCGTCAGAAGGCGAGCGATTCGCATACTGAGTCGTCTGTGTGGCGGTCAAAAAGGCGTGTCGGCTACGTGTACACCACTTATCGGCCATCACTATTCTCACGGCCGAGAGCGCTGTTCTGTCGCCGTTCCAGCAGAAAGGAGACCGTTTTGCTAACCAAAATAAATCCAATACCGCTATATCAAATGGTCCGAGAGCGAGAAACGCAGCATCGAAGTGTGCAAGCGTCGGCAGTGACACCGCCGAAGCGGTTTTTTCCGATAACGGCGTACCGGCATACATGGTTGTGACCCGACGGCTACTCATGACCGTCGTCGGACTGGTGTCGCTACTGGTCTATCTTGTGGCGGCATACGTGGGATATATTCTGCTGCTTCCAGTGTGGAACAGCCGTCCGTCACCAGTGATGGCCGCGCTGGCCATTCTTGGGACGGCGATTACTCTCGGCGTCCTGAACTACTGGGCTGCAACAGCGCGGCTCAAGCGATCCCTCGATGCAGTCGAGCTCCCGCGGGCGCGTGCACCAGAAGTCTACCGCCGTCTTGACGCGCTTGTCGGCCAGATGGATGTCGAAACACCGACGCTGTTACTGGCGGAGCTGCCGGTCCCGAACGCGTTTGCCATCGGTGGCGGCGCTGGAGCTATCGTCCTCGACAGACGGCTGTTCCAGCTGCTGTCTGCAGCGGAATTCGAGGCACTTCTGGGACATGAACTCGCGCATCTGGAGACCCGTGATGCGCTCGTGCAGACTGTCGCCTACAGCATCGTCCAGACACTTGTCGGGCTCATCGGCCTCGTGTTGTTCCCTATTATCGTACTGGCCGGTGGAATCGCCCGGTCGCTCGCATTGCTGCGCGGCGACCCCTCGTCATGGTCACGCACCTGGCTTGGCCGGACACAGCGGTACTCGCTGCAGGTCGTTGCCGGTCTCGGATTCGCCGTAACGCTGGTGATACTCGGCTATTCCAGACGCCGTGAGCTGGCAGCCGACGACCGCGCGGTCGAGATAACGGAGAATCCCGTTGCGCTTGCCCGGACGCTCGCGAAAATCGAACAGGCGTCGAAGCCGGAACCGGGCCTCCTGCGGCAGCTATACGTTCACAGCGAATCGGACAGCGAGTTTTCACGCCTCCTATCGACGCATCCACCGATGGACGAGCGAATACAGCGGCTACAGGAGCGAGCACAGTAACTCCACGAGGGCGAGTGAATTGCCGAATAGCCGCCGGTGACTGAGTTGTTCGGCGATGCTCGCGTGCCGACGGTTGTTCGACCGTGCGTCTAGACAGAGACCGCAATATTCAACAACGTATCTGGAATAGATAATCGAGAAGTCCGCTGTTTTCGTATCGGATACCGCTCGAGCTGTGTCGGCTTGTGAGCATGTCTATCCGAAAAGTCTTGTCTGGGGCACAAGGTGGGTGCGTGACTGTGGTTTGTCGCGGCGATAGCCCGAATACATGATAAGTAGCGGGACAGTGTTTCCCGGGACCGCCGCAAACTCTATATGCATACTGAGGGCGACATAGCAGTCCTAGAAGCCGCTATGTGTGATACGGTCGTACGTCCGTACATGCAGGCCAGCATCCCAGAGCGAGCGACCGAAGCGGCAAAGAGCGACACATACGGCTGCCCGCTGTGTAACTGTGGTGCAGACAGTGAAGACGATATTTACTGCCATCTGCTGGTCTCACACCGGAAGAGCGCACTTGCGAATGCGCTTCTCGAAAGAGTGGACGGTGACGAACAGGTCCATTGTTAAGCTCGGCACGGACAACGCTGCCATCGAGTAGCATCAGATAGTTGATTATGAGAGCGTTATCCCAATATTTGTGCGTGCATTCGCCTTCTTGTCACCTAGTTTCTGGGATCGAATAGTGAAACAGTGCCACTGGCAGAGTGGCTCGACTTAATTCGAGAGGCCTGAGCGGTACTACAGTGCATTGGCTGGGACCGTTTGATCGGCGCTGTTTGCATCAGTAAATCAATAGCCGCTATATCAAATAGCGAAGGCGGATTACCGACGGCAGCTGACCCAGCAGTAGCGACTGTCGGCAGCGTGCTCGATAACATACATACACGTGTTATACTATGGGAAGGCTTTATATACTGGAATGGTGGGACTCAGTGAGCGGGCATAGTGGCACGCAACAAGGCGCGATAGCACAGGGAGAAGGATACGCACAGGGGGATAGTATTTTCAGCAAGACAACCGTAACACAGTCACGCCTCGCGCTGTGACACATCTGGCACACACAGATTTCGTGTTGTCTTGGTGTTTGACAGCGGTGGCTATTTTAGAGGCCTTCAGCTAGGGCCGCAGTAGACCGGTCGTCACGGGGCTGGTTCTGGCGACGCTGGCTGCGATGCTTGGTGTTCGGCATTGCCATCGGCGTCAGCCGTCGTTCCATACCGTCGAACGTCGGAACACAGCGAAGGATGGGAAACGCGTAAGTATTGGGAATGAGATGATTCAAACGTATGACGCAGACGTATAAAAACTATATCGGCGGCGAGTGGACCGGACGCGGGGAGACACAAGACATCACGAACCCGGCAGACGGGACTGACGTCGTCAGCACGGTTCCGGTGGCCTCGGCGGCAGAGGCCGATGACGCGGTCGCAGCCGCGGTAGCAGCAACAGACGAATGGGCCGGGATGCCTGGCCCGGAGCGCGGTGCGATTCTGCGTGAGACCGGTGAAATCCTGAAATCCCGGAAAGACAAGCTCGCAGAGACGCTGACCCGCGAAGAGGGGAAACCGCTCGGTGAAGCCGAGGGCGAGGTACAGCGGGCGATTGATATCTTCTATTACTACGCGGAGAAGGCCCGTGACTTCGGGGGGACTGTCAAACAGCCCAGCGGCGGCCGCGCTGGCCTGCAGACGAAAAAAGAGCCGATGGGCGTCGCGGCGCTCATCACGCCGTGGAACTACCCCATCGCGATTCCGGCCTGGAAGATCGCGCCGGCGCTCGCGGTCGGCAACACCGTCGTCATCAAGCCCGCGATGCAGGCACCGACCGTCGGCGCGATGATCGTCGAGGCGCTGGACGAGGCTGGGATCCCGGACGGCGCTATCAATCTGGTCTGTGGCCCCGGTAGCGAAGTCGGCGAACGGCTGACCACCCACGACGACGTCGACGTGGTGTCATTCACCGGCAGCGCCTCGGTCGGCGAGCACGTCTACGAACAGGCAACGAGCAACGGGAAGCGTGCGCAGGCAGAGATGGGCGGAAAGAACCCGACGGTCGTCATGCCAAGCGCCGACGTGGACAAGGCAGCTGACATCGTCGGAGCCGGGGCCTTCGGCGGGACAGGGCAGGCCTGTACGGCGACCTCCCGAGCTATCGTCCACGAGGATGTCTACGATGAATTCCTCGATACCGTCGTCGACTACGCCGAGTCCCTCGAGATCGGAAACGGCCTCGACCGGGCCGGCATGGGTCCCCACGTCAGTGAGGATGAACTCGCGGGGAGTCTGGAGTACATCGACATCGCACAGTCGGAGGGAGCAACCCTCGAGACGGGCGGCGAGGAACTCACCGGCGGCGAGTACGACGCCGGGAACTTCATTTCGCCGGCCGTGTTCTCCGATGTCGAGCCAGATATGCGTATTGCACAGGAAGAGGTGTTCGGGCCGGTACTCGCCGTTATTTCGGTCTCCGACTTCGACGAGGGTGTCGAGGTCGCCAACGATATCGACTACGGTCTCTCGGCCAGCATCGTAACCGACCGGATCGAGGAGGAAAACGAGTTCATCGAGCGCTCTGAATCCGGCGTGGTCAAGATCAACGAGAAGACGACTGGACTGGAGCTGCACGTTCCCTTCGGCGGCCTCAAACGCTCGTCGACGAACACCTACCGCGAGCAGGGCGACGCCGGCCTGGAGTTCTTCAGCTACATCAAGACGGTGTACCGTAACAGCTAATCGAGGCAGCCACCGTCGTGCGAAGCAGACTTTCGGTTACAGACCGGGTATCTCGTACTGATCTTCGAGACCCCAACAGGCGACCGACCCGTACCGCTCCGTAACGATCGACTGTTCAATATAACGGAACAGCTGCCGTAACGGTTGTACTGTCGTTATTCTCGGTACGGAAAGCCGAGAGCATAGACGAAAAAAGCCCACAGACGGCCCGTGAAACAGCATTCGCCGTTCGGATTATCGACAGTCGCTGTGGAATGTCTACAGGTTGGGCTGCCAGTCTGTTCCTCAATACCGAACAGTTGTCTCACCTGTCGGGACTTACTTACATAAGATATGAACTACCATTCTCAAAGCTGGGACAGCGGACGCCGACACGGGCGTGCCAACACAAAAGATAATATCCAGCCAGTAGACCGCACCTGTATGAACGTTGACGCGCTCACGGGCGGATTCGACCGTCGAGACTGGCAGGAGCAGACAGAAACCGACAGCCCCGTTCGGTTTGCGATGATCGGCGTCGGCTGGTGGACCACCGAACAGGCGATGCCCGCCGTCAACGCGGGGGACCTCTGTGAAACGACGGTACTGGTCAGCAGTGACCGCGAGAAGGCGGCCGATGTGGCGGCTGATTCAGAGACAGTCGAACACGCAATCACCTACGAGGAGTTCCACGACGGTGTCGCGAGTGACGCGTACGACGCCGTCTACATCGTCACCCCAAACGCGCTCCACCTTCCGTACGTCGAGACGGCAGCAGAACTGGGCAAGGCGATCCTCTGTGAGAAGCCGATGGAGGCCACCATCGAGCGCGCCGAGCGAATGGTCGAGGTCTGTGACGAACACGACGCGACGCTGATGATCGCCTATCGGATGCACACCGAGCCAGCCGTCCGGCGAGCCAAGGACCTCATCGATGAGGGGTACATCGGTGACCCGCTGTTCGTACACGGAAACATGACCGAACCGATCCTCGAACTCGTCCCCGACCCCGACCAGTGGCGGCTGGACGGGGATCTTTCCGGCGGGTGTGCCGTAATGGATATCGGCATCTACCCACTGAACACGAGCCGGTTCCTGCTGGATGCCGACCCGACGGCTGTCCGAGGGACCGTCGCATCAGTGCAAGCGGAGTTCGCCGACGTGCCAGACGAACACGGCGCGTTCCAAGTGGATTTCCCGGGCCACGTGTACGCGGTGTGTACCGCCAGCCAGAACGCCCATCTCGACAGCCACATCTCCGTGCTGGGAACGGAGGGGAAAGTCCGCGTCGAACCGGCCTTCTACCCCTGGGACGACCGGGCGCTCCAGCTTTCCCACGAGGGGACGACGGTCGACATCGGCTTCGAACAGATCGACCAGATGGAAGAGGAGTTCGAGTACTTCGCTCACTGTCTGCTGACCGACACTGACCCCTATGCCGACGGCAAACACGGCCTCGTCGATATCAAGACGATTAAGGCGGTGTATGAGGCCTCCGAGACGGAGTCGACGGTCACGCTCGATTGAACGCGGTGCGAGATTTTTTCACCCGGCCAGATGTAGTTCGGCGCATGGTTCAGTCAACGTGGGACGACTGGTTCGTCCGTGAGGAGATAGAAGCGACCGACCCCGGCGACGGCGTCGTGATCTGGTATCTCGGCTGTAACGGTTTCGTACTTCGCTCACAGTCGACGACGCTGTACATCGACCCGTACTTCGGGACTGGCGACCCGCCGAACCTCATCCGCATGATTCCAGTGCCGATGGACCCCGCCGACGCGACCGAATGTGATGCGACACTCGTCACGCACGAACACATCGACCATATGCATCCGCCGTCGTACGGCCCGCTGGTCGAACAGCTCGGAGCGGACCTGTATGCGCCGTCGGCATCGTATGACTCCCCGGACTACGACGGTGAGATGCGGGTGCCCGACCAGCAGCGCAACGAAATCGCCGTCGGTGACGAGGTCACCATCGGCGACTTCACCGTACACGTGACCGGGACGAACGACCCTGACGCCATCGAACCGGTAGGATACGTCGTCGAGCACGACGTTGGGACGTTCTTCCACGCCGGCGACAGCCGGCCCGCAGAGGCATTTTCCGGCGTTGGCGAGCGGTTCGACATCGATGTGGGCGCGCTGGCGTTTGGCACCGTCGGTTCTATTTACGAGCCCGAGCCGGACTGCGGTGTCAGAACGAAGTGGTATATGGACGAAAACGAGATCATCGAGGCCGCAAACCAGCTCCAGTTGTCCCGGTTGCTGCCCTCACATCACGATATGTGGCAGGGCGAAGCCGGCGACCCGAAGGTGCTGCATGAACACGCGGTGTCCTTCGACTACCCCAGAGTCATCGAACCGCTGTACATCGGCTGTTCGGTTCGGCTGGGTGAGCCCGGTATTCGTCGTCTCGACGCGCTGGACTGAGTGAACCCGTGGTTCCGGTCGCTGCTATGTCGGCCACTCAAACAGCAGCAGTGCATCTGTCGCGGGGTAGCTTTAATATCCCCACCACAGTATGTCCGGCAAATGTCGCCAACGATAACGAAAATCGAAAGCCGAGAGTTCGAGTACCCCCTCGAAGATGTAGGGACCGATAAGCACGGCTTCAATCTGGTCTATGCGCCGGGCGAGACAACCACGCGGAAACTATTCGGTGTCCAGATTCACACTGACGAGGGAATCACGGGCGAGTACGTCGGTGGGAACTCACCAGCAGCCGCCCAGTACAACATCATCTCCCAGTACCTCATCGGCAAGGACCCGCTGAAACGCGAGAAGCATTGGTCCGAATGCAAGCGCGCGCTCCGAAAGTACGACCGGATGGGTATTGGCCCCATCGACATCGCGCTGTGGGACTTCGCCGGCAAGTACTACGACGCACCGATTCACGAGCTGCTGGGGACCTATCGCGAGCGCATCCCCGCCTACGCGTCGACGTATCACGGCGACGACGCCGGGGGACTGGACTCGCCCGAAGCCTTCGCCGACTTCGCCGAGGAGTGCCGGGACGAGGGCTTCGGTGGCTTCAAGATTCACGGCTGGGGCGGCGGCGACGACGCCCGAAGCCTCGACCGCGAGGTCGAGGCGGTCCACGCTGTCGGCGACGCGGTCGGCGACGAGATGGACCTGATGCACGACCCGGCCTGCGAACTGGAGACGTTCGCCGACGCGCTGGAGCTGGGTCGGGCGCTCGATGAACAGGACTTCTTCTGGTACGAGGACCCGTTCCGGGACGGCGGTATCTCACAGCACGCCCACAAGAAGCTGGCACAGAAACTCGATACGCCGATCCTCCAGACCGAACACATCCGCGGGCTGGAAATCAAATCCGACTTCGCCGCCAGCGAGGCGACTGACTTCCTCCGGGCCGACCCCGAGTACGACGCGGGCATCACCGGCGCAATCAAGGTGGCCCGGATGGCCGAAGCGTTCGGGCTGGACGTGGAGTTCCACGCGCCAGGCCCCGCTCAGCGGCACTGCATCGCCGCCTGCCGGAACTCGAACTACTACGAGATGGCGCTGGTCCACCCGGACTGCCAGAACACCCAGCCGCCGGTGTACGAGGGCGGCTACTCCGACCTGATGGACGCCGTCGACGACGACGGAACAGTTGGCGTCCCCGACGGCCCCGGCCTGGGCGTGGAGTACGACTGGGACTACATCGAAGACAACACCACTGGAAGCGTCCACGTCTACGAATAACACCGTCACAGACTGAGGAGTCGAATCAGTCTGTCGCGTACGCCCTGACACCGGTTTCGAGAACCTCGCGGTAGCGGTCCACGTCGATGTCGACTGCCACCTCGCTGTTGGGTTCGTTGTCGGTCGTGCCGTGCTCGTCACAGATGACGGCCCCGTGGCAAGGACCACCGGTCGTGTCTACATCGAGGTAGTACTCCTCGAAGGAGAGTACCGACTCGTCAATGATGTCGGCGACGACGGCGGCGTCGTGGATGGCCGGTGCGTCGGCGGTAGGATAGGTCCCGGAGTCAGGCCGGTAGTCGAGCCACTCGGCGATGGTCCCGCGGACGCCACCAGCGTTGCGGAACTCCTGTATAAACTCGGGGGAGACGGTGGCACGATTGGTCACGTCAAGGCCGACCATCCGCGTGTTGGCGTCCTGCAGAACGCGACTGGCCGCTGCGGGGTCGTTGTGGAAGTTGGCTTCGGCCATCGGCGTCACGTTCCCGGTCGTCATCGCCGCCCCGCCCATGAGATAGATGTCGTCGACGAGGTCGGGGAGGCGCGGTTCTTTCGCCAGTGCAATCGCCAGGTTCGGGAGCGGCCCGACGGCCGCAATCGTCAGTTCGTCCCCGTACTCGTGGGCGGCTTCGACGATTGCGTCGGCCCCGTGGATGTCCCGTGTATCGCCGTCTGCGTCAGGGATGTCGCCGTGGAGTCCGTTCTCGCCGTGAATCCACTCGGCGGTCGTGAGATCATCGACGAGCGGACGGCCACAGCCACGGGACACCGGAACGTCGTAGCCACCGAGGCCCAGTATCGCGTGGGCGTTTCGCGTCGTGTTCTCGATAGTCGTATTTCCGCAGACAGTCGAGAGACCGACCACATCGATTGCCTCGTGACCGAGCGCCATCGCCAGCATGACCGCGTCATCGCAGCCAGGGTCCGTATCGAAGAAGACTTTACGTGACATACCTTCCGAGTTCCGCCCATCGGGTCTTAAAAGCTGGTACGTACTGGTCGTGGCACACGTATCGCTGTAGACAGACCGCCAGTGTTCTGTGGGGGATCTGTCGGGTCGTCGTCGCGACCACAATCGGTATGTGGGAATGTGTGGCCGACAGAGCAGGTGTGTCCGTCGAAGCCGTCTTATACCGGCCGGGCAGTACGATATTCAACGACAGCTCTGGGTTTATCCACCTCTGGAGCCAAGGCTGAGTTACGCTTTCTAGAGACATTGGAATAGTAGTGGGTTGTTACAGAAAACAGTCACTATTTGCGAATAGTTAAGCTATGGTAAATTTTAACTATTCGGTACCTATACCGTACAGGAAGTAATGAATAAAAATTGTATATGGGCAGTCGCGTTCAGCATACTGCTCGTTTTCTCGGTTGTCAGCACTGGGTTCCTCGGAAGTGCCGCTGCTGCGCCGAGCAAACAAAGCGAGGTGGTATCGGCGAACAGTCAGACGATGACACAGACGGCCGCAGCTGGTGGGGCGACCTGTCAGCTTGACGGGAGCTGTCCGGTTCCTGACGGGTCGGTCGATCTCAACAACAGCGGTGCCGGCGTCGACGTGTTGATCGACGGGAGCCATCAGGGCTCGACGTTCACGAAGTTCGCAAACCGGCTCAGTGAACGCGGGTACGATGTCGATACGAAACGGTCGACGACCGGTGGACTGACCTCGTGGAACAGTTCGGCAGCGAGCGGGCTGTCGGATTACGACGTGGTCATCATCCCCGTCCCACAGACAGCCTATAGCGAGGCCGAGCAGGCTGCAATCGACGAATACGTCAGAAACGGCGGCAGCCTGTTTGTCGTCGGGGACTGGACCTCGCCGCTGCAGGGCCACGCCAGCAAGCTCAACGACATCACCGATCCGTACGGGCTGCATTTCAACGGCGAGAGCGACAAGTGGCTCCGAAATGTTCAGGACCCGACCAACAAGACGGTTGAAGACTACGAGTGGCGGGTCATCCTGCACAACACGGGCCGCCATCCGATAATGAACACCGTGGACACCGTGGAGTACGATGGCGTCAGTCTCAACGTGACCGGCACGGACAACGGGACACAGGCCCCGTTGCTGTACGGTGACAGCGATACCTACGAGTACACCTACTCCACGACAGAGAAAGAGTACCCCCGTGGCGAGCGCATCGTCGGTGCGGCCGCGACGTGGGACATCGGTGACAACGGCCGCGTCGTTGCCTTCGGCAGCCAGAAGTCGCTCACGACGTATCTCACCGACGAGTGGCAGGCCGAACACCAGCAAACCGATACGCGGCCGTTCCTCTTCCGGACCGTGAAGTGGCTGGCCTCGTCGGGCCACGTCGAGCGCCCGGACAGGCCAGTCGCCGTCACCGGTGAGCGAGTCAAAGGCGGCGAGACGCCGGCGAACGAGACAATCGTCCTGAAAAACAGCGAAGTCGCCGCCGCCATCGGCACCGAAACCAACGGTCCCTTCGGCACACTGCCGGGCGGTATCTACGACGCCAACGCGTACGGGCTGACGACCGACCAGATCGGCGTCGCCGAGTTCGCGTTCAACAACTTCGGGACGTGGCCGGTATACGAGTCCTTCGAGCGCCAGAACGCCACCGGGCCAAACGGCGCGGCGGTCGTCACCGCGACCGGCCACGTCAGCACGAATCCGAACGTCTCCGTCACGACAACGTACACGTTGCCGGCCAACTCCAGCCACATCTGGATCAACACCACGATGGAGAACGGCGGCGACCAGCGCCTCCCAATCAACGACTCCGAACGGCTTCAGAGCGGGGCCGCACTGAGTTCCGAAGGCCAGTCAACCTGGCTCCCTGGTTCGGGAAGAATCGAGGAGGCGCGCTCGCCGCCAGTGAGCGCCGACACACTCGATCAGCCATGGGCCGCACTCACCGGTGATCGCGTGAGCTACGGCGTCTGGGGCGGGAATGGCTCCTTTACCTCGTACACGGGTTCGACGACATGGGTTGATCCGTGGCTCGAACACCGCCTCAACCCCGGTGAAACTCGGTCAGCGGAGTTTGCCCTCTTCGTCGGTGAAGACGGTTCAAGTAGCGCGACCAGCGAGTACTACAACCAGCAGCAGGGAACCGAGACGGGAACTGTGACCGGGAGCATCGAGAGTACGGACAGCGAGTCTGTGTCACAGGCCACCGTCACCGCCTCGAAGGGCGACCGTGCGTTCACCTACACCGTCGGATCAGAGACGGGAGCGTACGAACTCGAACTCCCTGCCGGCGAGTACACGCTGACGGCCGACGCCGACGGGTTCGCGGCATCGGATCCCAAGTCCGTCACTGTCAACAGCGGCGAGACAGCCACTGCCGACTTCGACTCGCTGGAGGGGCCAGCCCCCGTCAACGTCACCGCAACGATAGACGACGAGGGTGAGGTCAGTCCCGCCGACGCCCGGATTACGGTGCTCGACGACGGCACCGCGGTCCAGACCGTCTACACCCAGACGACGCCGGCCGGGACGGCCTCGTTCCAGCTCCCGCCCGGCAAATACACGCTGGTGTTCAACCACGGGACCGGGTATATCGCCGAACCGGTCGAGAAGAACATCTCGGTGACGCCCGGCGAAGCAGTCAGCGTCAACGCGACGTTCACCGAGGAACTGGACCCCAGCGAGCGCAACTGGGTCGGCATCGACCCCCACGCCCACAGCAGCGTCAGCTTCGACGGCAAGACGCCCATCGACAACTTCGTCGCCATCCAGCAATCGGCGGGTCTCGACGCAGTGTTCATCTCCGACCACAACGCCATTGGCGGGTGGGGATCGATGGAGGCACAGGCCGAGGAACGCGACATCATGTTTGTCCGGAGTGAGGAGATCACGACCGGCGACCTCGGACACTTCAACCCCTACCCGATGCACGGCGAGGAGATGGTCGACTCCGACGGGACGCTCGTGGAGTTCATCGAGGAGTCCCGCAGTAGGCACAACGCAACGGTGTTCCAGATCAACCATCCGGGTGACCGCTTCGTCAGCCTCGACAGCGCGCCCGGCCAACACGAGGAGTACCTCCCGATGGTCGACGCCATCGAGGCGTACAACGGCCCGTACGGCGAGTCCGACGCTGCCAGCGTGCAGGGGCTGTTCACCCTCTGGAACGAGGGGTACGAGATCACGGCGACCGGTGTCAGCGACGACCACTGTTCGCAGTGCTTCCCGGCGAAATACGGCAGCGCCCGCACCCGAGCATACGTCGAGGGGACCGTCACGCCCGAGAAGTGGGCCCAGTCGGTAAAAGACGGGCACACGTACGCGACGTACGGTCCGGCCGTTGAGTTCACCGTCGACGACAAGATGCCCGGTGAAACCGTGAACACGACCGCCGGGTCATCCGTGGAGGCGTCCGCAACGTTCCGGAACCTCGACGAACTCGCATACGCCGAGGTCATCCGGAACGGGACGACCGTCTCGAACGTCACGCTGGACGGCACGAACGACACCATGAGCACCGACGTGGACGTCGACGGGAACGCCTGGGTCGCCTTCCGCGTCGTCGACGAGGACGGCGACCGAGCGCTGACCAGCCCGGTCTGGATTTCGACCGACCAGCAGGCCGATTCCGGGGCTGACGGCAACGGCGAATCCGGCGGTGCAACGGCGACCGACACGTCAGACACCGGGGGCGACTCGGCGGCAACGGCGACAGCTGACACTGCAGCCACAGAGTCGGAGACGACCGCCACGTCCGGGCCCGGGTTCACTGCCGTCGTGACACTGCTCGCGCTCGTCGGCGCAGCGCTGCTGGCAACGCGACGGGGGACCTGAGCCGTGCCAGACACCAGCCAGCGACGGAGTCGGCGTGGGTTCCTCGGGACCCTCGCGCTGGCTGCGGCGGCCAGCGCAGGCTGTAGCAGCCTCGGCGGCGCACAGAACAGCCAGTCCGGCGACACCGGGGCCGATGGCTCGACGGCAACGCCCGAAGCGAGTGCAATGCCCGCGAAGGCAGACAATGGGACACACCACGACGAGACACACGGCCACACGCACGCCGACGGCGATCACGACCACGGCGAGGGACACAGCCACGACAGCGAACACACCGATAGCGGCGGCGAAGCCGGTGGTGCTGCCGACACCGAGTTGGCCGCGTTCGAATCCAATCTGCGGAAGTGGTTCGTCGATATCGACTCACTCACCGTCGAAGACGGCCGGCTCAGGCTGACCTACGTCACGAAGAGCACGCGCGGCCACGAACTTGCGGCCGACATCGAGACGGTCGTCGTCTCGTTTATTCAGGCGTACACGGATGACTGGGGCGTCGAAGGTCTCGACGCGGAGGTAATCGAGCCGTCCGGCGAGGTGATGGGCTACTGGCGAACTGAATCCCGATGGGTCGAACCGGTGGTCGATGGCCACGAGACGCGGACGACGCTGCTCGAACGGACGCTGGACACGTATCACGGCCGCCTCACTCGCGATCACGACCACGGGGAGGCTGGAACCGACCACGGTGGGAACGAAAGCACTCACCAGCACCACAACGGGACCGAGCACCCAGACCACTGACGGCGGCAGTGGAGTCGCTGCCGTCGCCGTCGTTCCGGGAACGAATGTGAGACGATTGGGGTCGACAAAAGCCGTGTAGTTGCTCAGACTTTCAGCAGCGACAGCAGGCTGACCCCAACGTCGAAGTACTCGATGAGGCGATAGCCGACAAGGATTCCGAGGATACCCATCACACCGGCGAGGTTCGGCGGGGCCGGAATGGGGACATCCAGCAGTCCGAACACAACGCCGGTAGCGACGCCGGTCATCGTCGCGACAATAACGAGTGAAAGATTCATTGGTCGGTCACCACTGTCCTGCGGCGAGGACCCCCGAAGTCGCGTGCCAGAGCGCCCCGAGAGCGGTCGGAGAGTGTGTTTGAACTCTGTGTCATTGGTGGCATAGAGAATGGGTTCAAGCGGTAAGTATGCTCCTCATCGGGTCAGCAATGGTTGAGAGTGGCACACACCAGCCCAAGACAGCTCTGTACTATCAAGAAGTACGGCCATATAGATAGTTTTCTTACGTATCTATGGTCCAATCCCTATATTTCTATCTCGTATTCAGCGTATCTAGATACGTGGGGTCGGGGTGACAGTATAAGCGCAATACATGCAAATACACCCCATATTATGAAGGCAGACTGGTCGTAAATAGATATATCACGGGACAGAGCGGCACAGATTAAACAGTCACAGTGGTGCAACCACAACTAGTATCGTCCGGGAGGCTGGCGTTTATAACCAAGCCACGGGAAGTGATGACGATGCAAGCCGTTCAGTTCGACAGTCACGGCGACCGTGATGTGCTCGAGTATGGCGAATTTCCCGACCCCGAACCCGGCCGCGATGAGGTGGTCATCGACGTGAAGGCGGCCGCGCTGAACCACCTCGATATCTGGACCCGGCGCGGCCTTCCCGGCGTCGACCTCAAGATGCCACACATCCCGGGTAGTGACGCCGCGGGTGTCGTCGACGAGGTCGGCGACGGCGTCTCGCGGTTCGAGCCGGGCGACCGGGTCGCGGTCCTCGCCGGCAAGAGCGGCGGCGGCGACGAATTCACACGGAAAGGCGACCCGACGCTCGCGCCGGACTTCCACATCATCGGCGAACACGTCCGGGGCGTCCACAGCGAGTACGCCGCCGTGCCGGCCGAGAACCTCACGCCGGTCCCGGAGGGCGTCGACTGGGAGACCGCCGCCGCGTCGCCGCTGGTGTTCCAGACCGCCTGGCGCATGCTCCGTGACCGCGGTGACCTGAAAGCCGGCGAGTCCGTCCTCGTCCTCGGTGCGTCCGGCGGCGTGGGCCACGCGGCCGTCCAGATCGCCGACCACGCTGGCGCTGAGGTGTTCGCAACCGCCAGCAGCCAAGAGAAGCTCGACTACGCCGAGGAACTGGGGGCGGACCACACAATCAACTACGAGGAGGCAGACTTCGCGAGCGAGATCCGGGACCTGACCGACGGCCGCGGCGTCGACATGGTCGTCGACCACATCGGCGCACAGACCTGGCAGGACTCGCTCAAGAGCCTCGTCAAAGGCGGTCGAGTCGTCACTTGCGGGGCGACCACCGGCGGCAACCCCGAAACCGATATCAACCGCATCTTCTGGAACCAGCTACAGGTCATCGGCTCGACGATGGCCACGCCCGGCCAGGCCGACGAGGTGCTGGACCTCGTCTGGAAGGGTGAGATGGAGCCACGGGTCCGCGAGACGCTGCCGATGAGCGAGATCGCCCGCGCCCACGAGATTATCGAGGACCGCGAAGGGTTCGGGAAGGTCGTCGTCGTTCCCGACAGCGAACTGTAAGCGGTCGACGACGGCTCACGTGCTGTCCCCGAACCGTTCGACCGCGATCCGCTCGAACGGTGCGGAGTACTGCATCAGCACCGTTCCGAGAATACTCATCACAAGCACGTAGGCCACGGTAAAGGCGTAGATCGTGTTCGCCATCTCGGCGGACAGCGACGTGCCGGCCCCGGTCACTGCCACCGCTGCGATGATGAGCGAGAACTCGCCGCGGGTCACCATCCCGAGGCCGACGCGGATAGAGCGCCGCGGGTCGAGGTCGTACGTGCGGCCGCCGAGGTAGCCGGAGATGAGTTTCGTCGGGGTCGTCACGATGGCGGCCACAACGACGAGGCCGGCGACGCCGGCGAACAGCCGTGGGTCCGTTTCGAGACCGATCCAGAAGAAGAAGACGGCTGCGAACGTGTCCCGAACGGGTTCTAAGAGGTTCTCCAGCTCGTAGGTGTGCGAGGTCGGCGCGAACGCCATCCCGACGAAGAACGCGGCGACGGCCTCGCTGACGCCGATTGCGAGGGCGACGCCGGAGATGAGGACCGTGATGCCGATCGCCCGCAACACCGTGTACTCGTTCGACGTCGTCCGGAGGGCGCGCTCGAACCACGGCGTGCCGTAGTGGGCAAGCACGAGGAGACCCACGATGAACGCGAGCGCAGTGCCGACCGACATCGCGGCGGCAGTGACGTCAGAGCCACCGGTGACCAGCGCGGCCGCCACGGTGAGGTAGACGGCGATGAACAGGTCCTCGAAGACGAGCGTCCCGAGCATCGGGTCGGACTCGTCGTTGGCGATCCAGCCGAGGTCGATCAGCGACTTCGTGATGATCGCCGACGACGAGATGTAGACGATGCCGGCGACCAGAAAGGCCGCGAGCGGGTCCCGGAACAGGGCGAACCCGAGCAGGAGGCCGGTTCCGAAGTTGATGACCAGGTCGATAGCACCGACCGCGCCGATGCGCTCTTTGCTCGCCAGAAGCCGGTCGAGGTTGAACTCCAGGCCGAGGAAAAACAGCAGGAAGACGATCCCCAGCTCGGCCCCGATATCGATGAACTCGGACGATTCGACGACCGGCAGTCCGTAGCCGGCAACGGTGAACTCGCCGGCTACGGACGGTGACAGCACCATCCCCACGACGATGTAGAACGGGATCACTGACTTGTTCGCGGCGGTGGCCACGACGCCGGCGAGCGCGACGGCGGCAAACAGGATGCCGACAGCGAGCAAGTCAGCCACAGCTACCGACCCCCAGTACGCGGCTCGCCCATCTTACAGGTCACCGGTCAGAAGGGCCTCGAAGGCCTCACAGCTCTCGCGCTCGCCCACAACAACGAGCGTGTCGTCGGCCTCTATCGTCGTTGTGGGTGCCGGCCCCGAGATGACCTCACCGTCGCGCTGGATCGCGATAACGGTCACACCCGTCCGCTGGCCGACGTTCGCACTCACGAGCGTCTCGCCGACAAGCGGTGAGTCAGCCTCGACCGCGTACCACTCTAGCAGCGTTCCCTCGGTCAGCATCGTCTCAACGTGGTCAGACGAGACCGGCTGGAAGTACGCCCCTTCGAGGATCGTCCCGACTATCCGAGCCATCCGGTCTGAGAGTTCGATCAGCTTCTCGGAGTCGGCGTCCGGGCTCTCTTTCAGATACAGCTCTCGGTTCCCGGTGTTGTGGGTGACGATGACCAGTTGCTCACCGTTCCCGATGTCCACCTCGTGTTTCTTGCCGACACCGGGCAGGTCGCTCTCTCTGACATCCATACCGCAGGCTTGCAGTGGCGAGGGCATAAGATTCGGGTAGTGAGGACGGACAGCGGTCCACCCGGAACGCCACGAGGGGGGCGTGACTGATCCTGAGCGCCGTTCCGAAAGACGGGTGTTCGACCGTCTGAGCCAGTCCAGATTCGCCATCTCATCGAGTCGTGAATGGGGTGACCAAAAGGTATTAGTGGGTTCCTGCCAACGTTCAGGCAAGCCAACTTTCGCTAAAACAACTCAGCTTGTTTTAGCGTTGGGAGCTACCAATGCCACACGACACACTCCTGCTCATCGGTCGGGACACGTCACGCGCTGCGCCCTACGAGACACACGCTCGCCGCCTGCGCGAGCGCGGGGTAGCCACTGATGTGACGGTGCTGACCTACGACCACGAACCCCGTCGGGAGTTGCGCGACGACCTGGTAGCCATCGACGCCGACCGCGTGTTCGCGCTGCCGATGACCGTCGCTCACGACCACGCGACAGTCACGGACGTGCCCGCGGTGCTCGACGCGGTCGACGCCGAGACGCACTACTGTGAACCAGTTGGACGGAGCCCGCTGCTGACCGAAGCGCTCCGGGACCGCGCCGCCGCTGCGGTTCCGGAGGCCGCCAACGCCTCCGTCGCGCTCGTCGCCTTCGGCTCCAGCGGGAAGCCGTATCAGCGACAGGTGACGGAGTACCACGCCGAGCGTCTGCGCGAGCGCTCGGCCTTCGGCGAGGTCGAACCGTGCTATCTGCTGCAAAACCCCGCCGTCGAATGTGTCAGGTACAACCTCACCCACGACCACGCCGTCGCCGTGCCGCTCTTTCTCGCGCCCACCGACGCGACTGAGACGCAGATCCCCGCCAAACTCGACCTCGACAGGGGCGGCCTCGCCTACACCGACACGCTGGACGACCACCCGCTTGTCACCGAGGCTATCGCGACCGCCGTCGAGACGGCACGGACGATGGCCGACGCACGCACACCACAGACGTTCGAGGCGACGCTGGCCGCGACAAATCGACCAATGGCGACCGACGGCGAGGGCGATTAGGGCTGTCGCGGCAGCAGTGCCGAGCACCGTCGGACGAGAGGAAGCGATTTGTACCCACGGTACATTCTGGCATGTAGATGGTTCGCCGACGAGTAGTGCAGACGCGAGACCAGGTCAAAGAGAAGCTAGTGGCCGCGCTGGTCGAGGAGCATTCTCCGCAGGAGGTCGCTGTGAGCTTCAGCGTCGGCGTGTTTCTCACCGCGCTACCGACGCTTGGCACTGGATTCATCGCTTTTCTCGTCCTCGCGTACCTGTTCAGACAGCTCAGCAAGGTCGCGCTGTTTGCCTCGGTGCTGATACTCAATCCGCCAGTTAAGTGGGGCGTATACGCGTCGAGCTTCTGGCTCGGCAACCGGATTCTGGGGCCGGTGCCTGGGCTGTCGTTCGAGGGTGTGTCACTGTCGATGGGCGGTGACGTGCTGGTCCGACTGTGGACGGGCAACATCATTCTGGCCGTCGTGTTCGCCGCTATCGGGTACGTGCTGGCGTTCCGCCTGATAAACGAGTACAGGCGACGGCAGCAAGAGCCCGCCGCAGGTAGCTGACTGCAGCAAACGGCCTCAGTCTCGCCGCACGACGAACACCGACAGGTCCGAAAACCGCGTGTCGTCCCTGCTGTCACCGCCGGCATCTTTGGCAAGGTCGCCGAGCGTCGTCGCGGTCCGGGCCTCGTCGTCGTGGGTCAGTCGCTCGTAGACCAATGCCGGGAGGTCGGGGTCGCCGCCAGCGTCCAGCAGTTCGGCGGCGATGTCTTCGGGCATCAGGTCGAAGGGCCGGGGCAACACGAGCAGGTGTCGGTCGCCCACATCGCTCCGAAGCCGGTCGAGATCTGCCGAGAGGTCGCCGCTCTTGTGCAGCGTGACAAACGTCGTGTCCTCCATCGGCGTCCGGGCACGGCTGGCGGCCATCTGCAGCGACGAGATACCCGGTACGACGCGGACCGGGCGGTCGACGGCCCGCTGGACCTTCCCGACGAACTGGTAGCCCGAGTGGTTCGGGTCACCCATCGCGACCGCGGTCCCGCGCTCGCCCTCCGCCACGCGCTTGGCGAAGGCGTCGAGCGTGTCGAGTTCGTCACGGTAGCCACAGGTCAGCAGGTCCGCGTCGGTCCGGTCGGCAACGAAGTCGACAACCGTCTCGAAGCCGACGACCGCGTCGGCCTCGCGGATGGCCTGCTCGCCCCGCGGCGTCAGGAAGTCGGGGTTCCCCGGGCCGATGCCGACGGCGTGGACCGGCCGGTCAGTGTCGGGGTCCTCGGGCGCGCTCGCCGCGATATCTGCCGGGTCCGGGCCGGCATCGAGGTCGTAGTCGTCTTCAGTCATCCAGCGAAGCGTCGCCCTCCCGGCTCACGGCTCCTTCGTCACCGTTCGCCCAAATCGAGGGGACGATCATAGGTTGATCGTCCCCTCGCGCACATCTGACGCGACGTGCACCAGTTCGTTCGTCAACCCGGCGGCCAGTCCGCTCCCGCCGCGGCGGCCGACGTTCGTGATCGCCGGGACGCCATACTCGGCGGCGACGTCCCGGAGCCGCTTTCGGCTCTCGGCAGCCTTGACGAAGCCGACCGGCGTGGCGACGACGACCGCCGGGCGCGTCCCGTCCTCGATGCAGTCAGACAGCGCGAGCGCCGCCGTCGGTGCGTTCCCGACGACGGCGATGGCCCCGTCGTAGACGCCCTGCTTGTCGAGTTCGAGTACGGACGCCGCCGTGCGGGTCATCCCGGTCTCGGCGGCCAGCTCTGCACCGTTGCCGATGGCCTTCCGGACGGGACAGTCGTGCCCGCGACCGGTGATGCCCGCTTTGACCATCGTGATGTCGGTGACGATGGGCTGTTCGTCCAACACGGCACGAGCGCCCGCACGGACCGGTTCGTCGTCGTCCGTGCCGGTGAACCGCATCAAATGCTGGAACTCGGGGTCACCGGTCGCGTGGACGGACTTTTGCCGGATGCGGTCGGCCGGCGTCTCGTCAGGGACGAGTTCGCGTACGCGGTCCATCGACGTTTCAGCGATGTCCATCGCGTTCGAGGTGGTCGCGCCGAGGTCGGCGTACTCCTCGAAGTCGTCCTCGCTGTTCGTCTCGCCGTCTGTCGCGTCGTCTGTGTTAATCGTCATCTGAAGGCACCTCCGTCCGTTCTGCACCGCTGTTGCGCGCTTCGAGATCGCCATCCACTTCCAGATTCAGGTCCCTGAGCCGGTCGCGCGTCTCGTCGTCGGCGTCCCAGAGGCCGCGGTCGATAGCCTCAAGCAGCGTTTCGGTGATCGAGTCGAGCGCCCAGGGGTTCACGTCCCGGAGCCAGTCCTGTCGGTCCGCGTCGAAGGCGTAGCGTTCGGCCACGTCCTCCCACAGCGTGTCGCTGACCACGTCGGTCGTCGCGTCCCAGCCAAGCACCACGTCGACCGTCGTGGAGAGGTCGCCAGCGCCCTTGTAGCCGTGTTCCTCCATCGAGTCGAGCCACGAGGGGTTCAGCACGCGGGCGCGCATCGCCTTGCGGACCTTCTCCTCGTTGGTGTAGACATCGACGTTGTCGGGGTCCGAAGAGTCCCCGACGTAGGAGTTCGGTTCCTCGCCGGCGATTTCCGTGACCGCGGAGATGAAGCCGCCGTGGAAGGCGTACCAGTCCGAGGAGTCGAACTCGTCTTGCTCGGCGGTGTCCTCGATTTTGACCGTCGCATCGACCGAGGAGAGGCGGCGCTCGAAGGACTCGTGGGCCTCGCTGACCCGGCCGCGGGAGCCCATGGCGTAGCCGCCCCACTGGACGTACACGTCGGCGAGGTCCGAGCGGTCGTCCCAGTTGCCCTCGTCGACGGCCTTGTTCGTCCCCGCGCCGTAACCGCCGGGGCGCGTCGTGAACACGCGGTGTTTCGCCGCGCTCTCGGCGTCGCCTTCGTCCATGCCATCCGATACGAGGTCTTCGACCTCGCTCTCGACGTGTTTCTTCACGTAGTTCATCTCGTGTGGCTCGTCGAGGTCGACGACGGCGTCGACGGCGTCGTGGACGACCCCCGCGGCTGCCGGGAAGGCGTCCCGGAACAGTCCGGAGACGCGCGTCGTCACGTCGATGCGCGGACGGCCGAGCTCATCGAGTGGAATCGGTTCCACGTCCTCGACGCGGCCGGCATCGGACCAGACCGGTTCGACGCCCATCAGGGCAAGCACCTGCGCGATGGTCTCACCGCGGGTCCGGACTGTCGGCGTCCCCCAGACGACGACGCCGATTTCCTCGGGGTACTCACCCTCGTCCGTTTCGTGCCGTTCCAGCACGCCGTCGGCGACCTCGCTGCCCACGTCCCAGGCCGTCTTGGCCGGAACCTTCCGCGGGTCCAGCGTGTAGAAGTTCCGGGCTGTCGGCAGCAGGTCGACGCCGCCGCGGGTCGGCGCGCCCGAACCGCCGGGCGGGACGTACTCGCCGGCCAGCGCGTCGGCAGTGCGGGGAATCTCGTCGGCCGCGCCGGCCACCCGCGGGGCCGCCTCCTCGCAGATGTAGGCCAGCGCGGCACGGAGGTCCTCGTGTGCGCCCGACCGCACGCGGGCGTCCCCGAGCGGTTCGATATCCACGACGAGGAGGTTCATATTCACCTCCGAACTGCTGTCTTCGAGTTCGCTCTCGGGCACGTCGAAGTCGTACTCGGCCAGCGTCCGGACGAGGTCCTTACTGGTCTCGTGGACGTGGTCGGCCGCCTCGGCGTAGGTCATCCCCAGCGCCTCGTCGTACTCGCCCGGCGCGTTCCGGAGTTTGTCGTAGTCGACGCCGAGCACGCCCGCGACGCTCTCGCGTAGCGACGGTGCGCCGGGGTTTTCGAGGCGCGTGAGGGCGACCAGATAGTCGACCAGTCGGTCGTCGGTCGGCGGCTCGCCCATCGTGTGCAGCCCCTTCCGGATCTGGGTCGTCTTCACGTCAGTGAGGTACTCGTGGACGCGCTCGACGAGGTCGTCGATGTCGAGGTCCTCGCCAGCGACTTCGCCTTCGGCCAGTGTCGACCCCGCCTCGTCCGGGCCGCGCACGTCGGCTTTCTCGTCAATTTCACCCGCAATCCCGAGTTCGACGGCAAGGTCCAGTTCGTCCACTGTCTGGCGAATCTGCTCGGCGAGGTGTTCGCCGTCGTCGGTCCGGGCGTCCTCCATGCCCGCCTCGCGGTAGCGGTCGGCCAGTTCCTCTAAGTCGGCGAGGTCGTCGTATGTCCCGGCGTTGGCCATTACCGGCGTCAGGTAGTCGACGATAGCGGCGTAGGAGCGCCGTTTCGCCTGTGTCCCCTCGCCGGGGTTGTTGACGATGTACGGGTAGACGTTCGGGATGTCGTCGATGAGCTGGTCCGGCGCGCTCTCGCCGTCTAGCCCGACGGTCTTGCCCGGCAGCCACTCCAGACTACCGTGGGTTCCGAGATGGACGACGGCGTCGGTTTCGTAGCTGTTGCGGAGCCAGCGGTAGAAGGCGACGTAGTCGTGGGGCGGCTGGAGGTCCGAGTCGTGGTACACCTTCGAGGGGTCCATGCCGAAGCCACGCGGCGGCTGGACCGTCACGAGGACGTTGCCGAACTCGACGCCAGGGATGGCGAACGGGCGGTCCGGCGGGTCGCCCCACTCCTCGATGACGTTCTCGCGGAAGTCGTCGTCAAGAGTCTCAAACCACTCGTCGTACTGGGTCGGCGAGACGGTGTCGACGCTCATCTCGCGCACGTCTTCGGGTGCGACCCAGCGGTCATCGAGGGTTAGCTGTGCGGTGAGCCGTTCGACCAGCGACTGTCCGCTATCGGGCATCGTCTCTCCTAACTCATAGCCCCGAGCGTCCAGTTCCTCCAGCAGATTGACGGTACTTTCCGGCGAGTCCAGCCCGAACGCCGTCCCGATGCCGTCGTCGCTGGGCGGGTAGTTGTGGAGGACGACGGCCACGTTCTTCTCGTCGTTTGGCGTATGTCGCAGTTCGGCCCAGTTGACCGCCAGCCGAGCGACGTGGTCGATGCGGTCGTCGATGGGGAAGTGTTGTTTCGGCGCGCTGCCGATGCCGGCGTCGTCGTCGGTTCGCTCTTTGCCCGAGATGGGGTGGGTAATGACGTTGCCGTCGAACTCCGGCAGCGCAACCGACAGCGCGAGTTCGAAGCCCATCACGCCCGTGTCGCTGCTGTCGTAGCGCGAGCGAGAGCGCATCGTTGTCACGGTCTGGATGACCGGCACGCCGAGTTTGTCGAGGAACACGTCTTCGGCGCTCTGGCCCTCGTCGTCAGCACTGCGGCCGCGTTCATCCATCGACAGCGAGAACATGAACGACGAGCAGACGGCGTCGACGAGGGGATTGCCGTCAGCATCGAGGAGCCATTCCTCGGTGACCTGCTCGGCGTTCCACTGGCCGTCGGCGTCGGTCGCCGGCTCGCAGAATATCGGGAGCGCGTTCGCGCCCTGGGCCTCGATGGCCCGGACCTGTGCATCGACGTAGCGGGTGTTCTCGTGGGTCCAGTGGGACTCGTAGAACCAGACGGCGACGGTCGGCTTCGCCGGGTCGAACGTCGCGCGCAGGTCCTCGATGCTCGCGCCGGGGTGGTCGGGGTGGTAGACGCCCTCCGTCGGGAGCGTCACCGGATCGTCGAACGCGGGGTCGGCGTCGCCGTACTGCGCGACGAGGTAGCGGACGCAGTTGGCGACGTTGCTCGCCCCGCCCTTGTCGAGGTAGTCGTACACGGTGTCGCGGTGCTCATCGGGAACCGACGTGTCTTCGAAGGCGAAGGCGTCACCCGTCGCTTTCACCACGAGCGGGACGCCCGCCTCGCGCAACCGCTCGACGGCCATCTCGTAGCCGGGCATGCTGTCCTCGGCCCCGTGGAGCCAGAGGACGACGGCGTCGGCGTCGAGCAGTTCGTCGACGAACGCCTCGACCGCTGGCTCGTCGTCGAGGTCGCTCTCCGAGCGCACGACGAGGTCGGCGTCGACCTCGCCCGCGGCCCGCTGGACGGCCCCGAGTTCGTTCTCCGTCGCGGTGTAGAGTCCTAGCTGTGGCATAACGTTATTAAATCTCCGTTTGCACTAATACAAGTATGGTTGTATTCGGCGCGGGCAAAAAAGCTTCGCAGGGGACCTCGTTCGCGGCCGTGGTGGGCCAGCGGGACCTCAAGGACGGTCTGCTCGCGGTTGCGACGGACGACGACCTGGACGGGCTGCTGGTCCGCGGCGAAAAGGGGACGGCGAAATCGACGGCAGTGCGCGCCCTCGCCGACCTGTTGCCAGAGCAGCGCGCGGTCGCGGACTGCCCCTACGGCTGTCCGCCGGGCCGCCCCGACGAACAATGCGCGGACTGTCGACAGCGCTCGGACCCGCCCGTCGAGACGCGGTCGGTTCCACTTGTCACGCTCCCGCTCGGCGCGACCCGGGACCGCGTCGTGGGCACGCTGTCGGTGGCTGACGCGCTCGACGGCGACCACGAGTTCGACCCCGGCCTGCTCGCCCGCGCGAACCGTGGCATCCTCTACGTCGACGAGGTGAATCTGCTAGACGACCACCTCGTCGACGTGCTGCTCGACGCCGCCGCGAGCGGGCAAAACCGGGTCGAGCGCGACGGCGTCACCGTCACCCACCCCGCCGAGTTCACGCTCGTCGGGACGATGAATCCCGAGGAGGGCGACCTGCGCCCGCAGTTGCGGGACCGCTTTGCCCTCCAGACCGAGGTGTCGGCCTGCGAGGACCTCGACGATAGAGTCGCCATCATCGAACAGGCACTCGGCGCTGACAGTGGCGAGACGACGGCGGACGAACCGAACGACCGCGACCCCGGTGAGCGACTGCGGACAGCCCGCGAGCTACTTCCGGAAGTCGACCTCGCCCGCGAGTTCCGCGAACAGATCGCCGAACTCTGTCGGGACGCCGGCCTCGACGGCCACCGCGGGGACATCGCCATGGCGAGGGCGGCCCGGACCTTCGCTGCGCTCGATGGGCGAACAACAGTACTCGAATCGGACATCGAGCGGGCCGCCGAGTTCGCGCTGCCCCATCGGCTCACGTCCCGGCCCTTCGAGGACGCGCCGGACGTGGACGACGTGCTCGACGACCACTTCGAGGACGACGAAGAGGACACAGAGGAGGAATCCACCGAGGACGGAAAGAGCGATGGCGAGGAAAGTGACGCCGACGGCGGGGACGAGGCTGGCGGCGAATCGGCCGACGAGGGAGCCGATTCTGACGACGGCGGGGACAGGAGCGAACAGCAGGAACAGCGCCCGGATGACAGCGAAGAATCCGGGGAGAGCGACGATGAGTCGGGCGAGCGCGGCGAACAGCCGACGCCGGCGTCGGCCGACAGTGACGGTAGGCAACAGGAGGCCGAAGCCGGTGACGGCGACAGAGAGGCTGGAGACGACAGTGAAGAGGGAGAGTCCGACCAGTCCGACGACCCCGAAAACGCCACTCCGCTACTGCCGGGCCAATCCAGAGCAGCGGTCGGCGACAGCGGCGCACCCGACGTGGATGCACCATCGGTCGACACAGACGGTGGAACGGCGAGCGGGCGTGCGGATGCGACGGGCACAAAGCGAGGGGCAACAGTGCGTACCGAGCGTGCCGGCCGCGACGACGAGGTCGACGCCGCAGCGTCGGTCCGTGCGGCAGCCAGTCGCGGGAGCGGCCGCGTCGAATCGCAGGACCTCCGCAAGTCCGTGCGAGCGGGTGACGCGGAGACGCTGGTGGTGTTCGCCGTCGACGCGAGCGCGTCGATGCGCCCGGCGATGAAGGCTGCAAAAGGAACCGTGCTGGAGCTCCTGAAAGACGCCTACCAAGCCCGCGACGAGGTGGCGTTTGTCACCTTCGCCGGCGAGGGCGCAGATGTGGTCCTCCCGCCGACTGACAGTGTCTCGCTGGCAGCCCGGCACCTGAAGAACCTCCCGACCGGCGACCGGACGCCGCTGCCGGACGGGCTGACAGCCGCGCGCGAGGTGCTGGGTCGGGCAGCACCGGACGCCGGGGTCGTCGTGGTCGTGACCGACGGCCGGGCCAACACCGCCGAGGGCAGTCCGGTCGAAGCGACCAGAACCGCGGCCCGGACGCTCGGTGAGGCAGCTGACCGAACCGTCGTCGTAGACGCGGGCGAGGGTAGCCGCGCCGGATTACTCGATCTCGTTGCGGCCGAGACAGACGCATCGGTCGTTCCGCTGGACGCGCTAACCGCCGAGCGCGTCGATGCCGTCGCCAGCGAACGATAACCCCCGGTCTGTATCAGGCGGAAGTTTTACAACCTTACTTGTTCTTGAGACAAACGAGATTTCAATGCAGGATGACACTGACACCGCACGCGCCACGGACAGCGTGTACGACCGCATCGAACGCGCCAGAGGGGCACTGACCGGCCCACAGATCGCCATCGCCGTTGCACTGGTGGCGGCACTCGGCTTCACGCTGCTGTTCGTGCAGGACCCGATGCTGCACGACTCGCTGCACAACTTCCGACACAGTGCCGGGATTACCTGCCACTGATGGCGACTGACTACCTCGAACGCGGCGCGGTGGCCGGCGTGGCGGGTGGGCTGGTCTACGGCCTGTTCGTCGCGACGGTCGGGAACACCTTCACTGCCGGACTGGAGACATTCGAACACAGCCACGGCGGGGGCGGTCCCGTCGTCTCCGGGATCACGACGACCGTCGCGAGCATCGGCGGCGGCGTCCTCTGGGGCCTGCTGTTCGGCGTCGCAGCCTTCGGAATGGCGTACTTCTTCCTCGAACCCGCGATTCCCGGTTCGGGGGCGACGAAGCGACTGGCGCTTGCGGGAGCCGGCTTTCTCACCGTCTCCGGCGCGCCGTGGCTCGTCCTGCCGCCACAGCCGCCGGGCGTCGAGCAGGCGCTCGGAACGGAGACGCGCCTCGCCTGGTACGCCGGCCTGATGGCGCTGGGTGCGCTGGTCGCGGTGCTCGCCGGGCTCGCATACCGACGGACGGAGCGTCGCCACACCGCAGTTCGACTTGGGGCCATGGCGCTGCCGCTCGTACTGCTGGCAGTTCCGGTCGCGCTCGCGCCGGCAAATCCGGTCCACGGCGACGTACCCGCCGCGCTCGCTGCGGCTTACCGCTGGACGGTCGTGTTCGGGCAGCTGGTGCTGTGGGCCACCATTGCTGGTGTTCACGCATGGCTCGGAGACGGCGATACCCCAGCCGTGGACGACTTGGACTATCCCGCGACGGCAGACTGACGACGACGCGACTCAGATTTTTCCGGCGACCGTCCCGAGATTCAGCGCCAGCCCGACGACAGCGACGACGGCGGCGACAGCGAGGTCCGCCGTCGTTCCGCCGACACTGAACGGGGCTGTGCCGGCCGATGCCAGTGCACCGAACCCGATGCCAGCGACGACGAGCGCCACGCCGGCCAGTCCGACGAGCATCGTCCCGGTCGGACCGAACTGGCCGGCCGACCGGCTCGCCTCGTACCGGTCCAGTGCGTCGTGCATCGTCTCCGTGACCGACTCTTCTACGTCCGCCATCTGCCCCGAAAGGTAGGTGTTCAGCGTCTCCTCGTGCTCGTCAAGTTCCGCAGCGCGCTCGGATAACTGTGCGTCGTACTCTGTCAGCTCGGCCTCACGCTCGTCAAGGTCGGTCTCACGGTCGTTGAGCTCGGCTTCACGTTCATCGAGCTGGTACTCCCGCTCGTCTAGTTCCGTCTCCCGTCGGTCGAGTTCTTCCTCACGGGTGTCAATCTTCTCTTCGCGCCGGTCGAGTTCCGCGCTTCGCTGGTCGAGCCCCATCTCCCGTTCATTGAGCCGGCGCTGCATCTGTGCGAACTCTCGCTCGCGCTCGGTTGGGCGGTCGTCGACGGCGCTGTCGTCATCAGTCTTGGCGTCCGCCTCCGACTCCCCCTCGTGGTTCTGGTCTGTGTTATCGGCCATGCTTGGCACCCATACCGAGACACTACAGCTGGCGAATGGTTAGTTTGACACCACATAACACAGTAATCGGAGCCAAACCGGGAACACCAGACCTACACAAAAAGTATTCACTCGGGCCGCTATCGGCCAAAATTAGGACGGGAACGCGTCAACAAGAAAGCTGTGCTATCCCAACTCGATGCAGCCGATACGCGCCGCGCTCGCGGCCCTCGTCGTGGTAGACGACCGGCTCCTCAACGGCGACAGCGGTCCCATCAGAGACCGCGGCCGCTGTCACGACACCGTCCGCGTCCAGCGTGTCGATGGGACCGTCGACGACATCGAACAGCCGCAGTGCGTGGTCGTCGGCGTCGCGGTCCCGGAAGTTCTGCGCGCCGGGGACCGCGAGTAGCGAGCCGTCGGTGCCAAGTCCGCTGGCAAAACCGCCGACAGGCGCGTCCCAGCGGTGGTCGCCGTCGGTCGAGACGCCGATAGCGGTATGCTCGCTCGGATGCCGAGCGTCTGTCTCGCGGCCCTCCTCGGGGTAGGTGTTGCCGGTGATAAAGACCGCGCCGTTGTCCGTCGCGTGGACGTGGTTCGGGTAGGCGTAGACGGTGTCCCCGCCTACGTCGGTCGGCGTCGCCAGCGGGACGCGCCAGCGCTCCCGACCGCCGCTGTCGAGCCGATAGCCACAGTAGTCGCCGTGGCTGGAGACGACAGCGCCGTCAGCCAGCAGCGCAACGTCACCGACGCGGCGCTGGCCGTCGGTCCCGGGGTCCCACATCCAGCGCGGGTCGCCGTCGTCGGCGTCGAGGACGACGAGGCCGTGCTGGTGGTCACCGGGACACCGGTTGTACGCGACGGCGATGCGGTTCTCGTCAGCGTCGATCGAGATTGGGGAGCCGTCGGTCCGGTGGCTCCAGTCGATGGTTCCATCGGGTCCAAAGGCATAGACGACGCTCTCGAAGTGGCGCAGGTCGTTTCCGTCGTCGTCTGTCCGGCGTTCGTACCGCCGGGCGGCGGCGTAGCAGCGGTCACCGACAGCCGTAAGGCTGGCCACGAAGGGGAGCAGGAAGCGCGTCTCCTGCTGTGGGTCGCCCAGGTCGGTCCGGGTTTCGTACCGCCATCGCAGATCTCCGTTGGCATCGTGACAGCGGATTTCGCCGCGAGCGCTGCGTTCGCCGACGACGACGCCGCCGTCGAATGGGACCGCAGCAACGACACTCGGTTCGCCATCGGTGTCGTACTGCCAGCGCTGCCGTGGCGGGCCGGAGTCCGTCGACACGTCGAATGCCTGCAGGTCTCCGTCAGCAGTGCCGACGACGGCGAAGCCATCGGTCAGCGTGACCGCCGAGCGCCGTCCCTGGTGGCGCGACCGGGCTGGTGCTACGTCCCCGAGGTCGGCGGTCGGGATGCGCTGGCTACTCATCGACTGGGAAGGCCTCGTGAAGCACGTCGTGGGCCTCGCCGAGTCCGGCGAGGACATCCTCGCCCTGCATGGTGATGCGCGACACCGCCCGCTCGGCGTCGCGGACGGCGACGAGTCGCCCCCGGAGGTAGTCGTATTCGGAGTCGTCTTCGGGGGTCGCGGCGATTTCTTCTTCGAGGTCGACAAGCGCGGCGTCGAGATGCCGCTCGATTGCGGCAAGCGTCTCCGCGCCGGCAAGCGCCTCGATAGGGCCGGTCATGTGCCCCTCCAGCTCCTGTTCGGCGTGCTGGCGGGCGTGGTCGTCTTCGGTACCGAGAACGTTCATGAGGCCCAGTCGGAGGGCCTCGATTTCGTAGCAGCTCATGGGTGTCGTAGTGTTGTATGGGTGTATGCTCAAAGGGTCTGGTCGACGAGTTCGCTCACGATACGGTCGCGGTCCAGATGCGAGGACACAATCTCGGCGGCATCCTCGTCTTCGACGCCGCCGTACCAGACGCCGTCGGGGTAGACGGCGACCATCGGGCCCTCGCCACAGCGGCCGAGACACGATGACCGCGTGATGCGGGCGTCACACTGGTCGCTGTCGCGGGCGGCCTGCCGGAGCCGTTCGAGGACCGCTGGGGCGCCGTCTTGAGCACAGGTCTGGTTTGTGCAGACGGCGACGTGTTTCTCGGGCGCGTCGTGGACGTGCGGGTCGTCGTCGACGTTCTCGCGGTCGGCGTGTTCGGCCTGGTGGGTCAGCGCCCGCAGCATCGCGCGAGCGCCGCCCTGGTCTTCCTCGTAGCCGTCGAGTTCGACCTTGTACTTGCAGGTGTCACAGGACATCTCGACGCTGCCGGTTCGGGCTTCTTGCCAGCGGTCGCCCAGCACGTCGAGCAGGCGCGTGTCTGTCCCGAGTGGCTCGCCCGGCGCGGCGTCGACGTAGGGGTACTCCTCGTCGAACTCCCGCGCGCCGTCCTTGATACGGCCGGTCAGTACGCCGTCGCCGAGCATATATGGGATGACGACGACAGCGTCGGGTCGGGTCTTGGCGATGTCGTGGAGCGTGTCATCCAGCAACGGCTCGGTGACGCCGATGAACGAGGCCTCCACGCGGTCGAACTCACGACCCTCGTACAGCAGGCGGGCGAGCTTGTGCACGTCGGCGTTGGCGTCCGGGTCGCTGGACCCGCGAGCACAGATGACGGCGGCCACCTCGTCGGCCTCGCGGTCGACGCCCAGTTCGGCCTCGACAGTCGCCGCACGGTCGTCGAGAAGGTCGAGCAGCGCCGGGTGGACGCCAAGGTGTGCGCCGTTGTTGATCGTCAGTTCGGGATGGGCCTCGCGGGCCTGCTCGACGGCCAGGGGCACATCGTTTTTGACGTGGCTGGCGGCGAACAGTGAGAGGTGGACCACCGATACCTGAGAGACCGCCCCGGCCAGCCCCGCGATAGCCTCGTCGATGGCCGGCTCCGCGAGTTCGAGAAAGGCCGCGTCGACCGGGATACCCAGTCGCCCCTCTAGCTCGACTGCAAGGTCGCGAACCTGTTCGTTCGACTTCTCGCGCCGGGAGCCGTGGCCGACCAGCAGCACGGCTTCGTCACCCAGCGTCTCGGGGGCAGTGATGGCTTCGCTCATCGTTCTCGGACTCGCTCGATGCTTTTCCGGAGCTTGCGCCGACGGCTCGGCGCGAACAGCCCCGTCTCCTCGCTGCCCTCGTACAGCCAGTCGCCGAGGACAGGTGCCACGTCGTCGTCGACGCCGAACCAGTAGCCCGACGAGGTCTCCGAGAGGTCGTCATAGGGCGCGTCGACCGGACAGCGGTCAAGCAGCGTCTGAATCGTCCGGAGGAGGCGTTCGTCGCTGTGGACGAAGGAGATGCCGACCGCCTCGTCGTCAGACTTGAAACAGACCGTGCCACAGCCTTCGAGCAGCCCCCGGAGGAGCTGGCGGTCGTAGTCGGCCAGCGCGTCGAATCGATACCCACCCGAGTCACCGTCGAAGGGCAGGCCGAGGGCGGCGCTCGCGCGGTCGGCAAGGCCGCCGACGACCTGCACCGTGAACTCCTCCTCCCGGCGTGTAATCGAGGTGTCGTGGGCGTAGGCCCGCTCGACGATGCGGCGGTCGGCCCGCTCCGCACCGGCGATTGAGGCGAGCCGCCGGGCGGCCGTCTCGTCGCTGGTCCGGACGGTAATACAGCCGTCCTCGCACTCGCCGTCGGCGGCGACCCGCCCCCAGAAGTACGCCGTTTCGGGATGGGCCGCGAGCATGTCGGTCGGCGCGCCGGTTTCGACGCTCATGGCTGGACCTCCTCGGTGTCACTCGCCGGCGCATCGACGGCTCCCGGGTCCTCCTCGACCGATTCGACGTGAATCGCGTCCAGCGGACAGGCTGCGGCGGCCTGCTCGGCGTCGTCCCGGCGGTCGTCGTCGAAGATGGCCTCGATTGCTGTCCGGTCGTCGACCTCGATGGCCGCAAGTCCCTCGCTGTCTTCGACGAAGCGGTCGTCGCGGACGAGACAGGCGAACACGCCGTCGCAGGCGTCGCGGTCGATGGTGATTCGGTACATAATCAGTAGTCGTACTTGGTCTCGTAGCCCCGCGGGGTCACCATCCGGTCGTCCCAGACGTAGGTGTCCTCGTTGCCCACGAGCAGGGTTGTGGTCATGTCGACGAGGTCTGTTTCACCGAGTTCGGGGAGTTCGCCGAGTTCGACGATCTCGACCTGCTCGTCCTCGCGGCCGGCGGCGTGGACGACACCAACGGGCGTCTCCGGGTCGCGGTGTTCCAGGAGAATCTCACAGCACTTCTCGTAGTTGTCCCGCCGTTTCCGGCTCCAGGGGTTGTAGATGGTGATGGTAAAGCCCTCTTTCGCGGCGGCGTGGAGCCGTGACTCGATGGTCGGCATGTCGGTGAGGTGGTCCGACAGCGAGATAGAGACGGTGTCGTTGACCAGCGGCGCGCCGACGCGAGCCGCACATGACTGGGCTGCCGGGACGCCGGGGACTACGTCGAAATCAAGCATCGTCGCCGTCGCGCCTTTGGACTCGATGATCTCCAGCGCGAGGCCGGCCAGCGCGTACACGTTCGGGTCGCCGCTGCCGATAATCGCCACGTCGTTGCCCGCCAGCGCACGGTCGATGGCCTCCTCCGTTCGGGACACCTCGCCACACATCGGCGTGTTGTAGATGTCCTCGGCGGCGTCGGTCACCTCGTCGGGCAGCAGTTCGACGTAAGTCGTGTAGCCGACAATGTGCTCGGCGTCCAGCAGCGCAGAGCGGGCGCGGGCGGTCATTCCGTCGGGCTGGCCGGGACCGAGGCCGACGGCGATGAGCTGGCCCGGTTCGGCGTCGAAATCGTCGACGGTCGCACCGACTTCTTCCTCTTCGTCCGAAGAGTCTGACGACGATGACGCGCCGCAGGAACTACTGCTGGATGACGACGAGGAACTGCTGGCACCGCACTTCGAACTGGTGTCGTCGGCCTCCGTGCTCGTTTCCGTCGACGTACTCGCCTCGCTCGTGGAGGCGCTTGCGCCGCATTTCGAGCTGCTGTCAGCGCTCGCGACGGTGCCGTCTTCTCGCGGGCCTTGCCCGCTCGAACGGTCCGCGGAACTCCGTTCCGCGCTACTCGCGCTTTCCGAGGCGCTTCGCGCCTCGCCCGCGCCGCAGTTCGATTCTGTCTCGGTACTCGCGTCGGTGGTGTTGTCAGTGCTCATTGTTAGAAATCGTCGACGTCACGCCCGCCGCGCGGGGTGACGAGGAACTCCTGGTAGTCGTTGCGCCAGACTTCGGTCTCGTGGGTGCCGACGACGATGGACGATCCCATCCCGCCGACCTTATCGTCGTGCTCGGACAGCTCGCCGAGCGTGGTGATGGTTTCCGTCTCGTCGTCGAGGTTCCGACCGGCCTCGCCGCGGCCGGAGTCGTTAACGATAGCGGCGGGCACGTCGTCGGCTCGTTCCTCCCGCAGAACATCGACCGCTCGCTCGTAGTCGCGCCAGCAGTTGTAGAGAACGACGACGAAGCCCGAAATGGCGGCCGCTCGAAGCTTCTCCTCGATTTCCTCCCAGCCGCGCCACTTGTCGGACAGCGAAATCGTACAGAAATCGTTCGACAGCGGCGCGCCGAGGTTCGCCGCGCCCGACAGCGCCGCGGTCACGCCGGGGACGATTTCGATTGGCACATCGTCGGCGTCGTCGGCGTCGGCCATCGTAAACAGCAGGTCGGACTTCCCGTAGACGTTCGGGTCGCCGCCGGAGACGTGGGCGATGTCCTCGCCGGCCCGGACGCGCTCGAAGGCCTCGCGGGCGAGTTCGACCTGCTTGCCCATCGACGACCGGATAAGGGTCTGCCGGCTGCCGTCGGGCCGTTCAAGCACGGCCCCTTCCTCATCGGCGATTTCGCCGTCGTCGGTTTCGCCGTCGAGTTCAGCCGACTGGGGTGGAAGCGTCCCGTCTTTCCGCAGGAACTCCTGATACAGGTTCGAGGCAATGATACAGTCGGCAGTCTGGATGACGTCTTTCGCCCGCTGGGTCATGTCGTGGGGCAGCCCCGGCCCGATGCCGACGACGTACAACGTCCCATAGTCAGCGGGGCGCGTCGCCTCGGTCGTGGCGGCTGCCGACTGGCGTCCGTCGCTGCTCATCCTGGCGCTCCGAGAACCGACGGTCGAATCTCGATACTGTGGCGCATGGTGAATACAACGCCGCTTTCGCATAAAACAATTGTGCTTGTACTAGTGCAACTGGAGGTGTTAGCAGGGAAAGTCAGCTTGTCACGGGAGTCGGAGTTCCTGATCGAGAAGACACAGAGCGTCGGCCGGTTGTGTCCGTGGTCGTGCGAATACCGCGACAGAGAATCAGGTGTTGCTCAGTCCTCCATCGACGACGAGGCTCTCGCCGTTGACGTAGGAGGCCATGTCGCTGGCGAGGAACGTCGCCGCGTCGGCGATCTCCTCGGGTTCGCCAAAGCGGCCGGAGGGGATGAGTTCCTTCAGCATCATCTTCGTCGTGTCGTCGATCCGCTCGTCCTCAAACATCTGGGTCTTGCTGTAGCCGGGATGGATGGCGTTGACTCTGATATCGTAGTTGCTCAGGCGGTCCGCGAGCGCGTAGGTGAACAGTCGAACCGCACCTTTGGAAGTGCAGTAGTTGACCAGCAGCCCGGTACCGCGGATACCGCCCGAGCTTGACATATTGATGACGGTCCCGCCGCCGTTCTCCCGCATCGCCTCGGTTGCGATCTTCGCACCGAAGAACACACCCTTCGTGTTCACGTCCATGAGGCGGTCGTAATCTTCCTCTGTGGTCTCGTAGAAGTCCGCAATCTCGGAGATACCGGCGTTGTTGACCATGATATCGATACCGCCCAGTTCCTCGGCCGCGGCGACAGCCACTTCCAGATCGTCGGGATTGGTCACGTCACACTCGACGAAGTGTGCCGTCTGGTCGGTCTCGGCTTCGACCAGTTCGTGGGTCGGTTGACCGCCCTTACGGGGCTTTTCCTGCTGGTCTGCGACAATCACGTCAGCGCCGTGCTCCGCGTACCGTCGGCAGATCGCCCGGCCGAACCCGCTCGCGCCACCCGTGACGACTGCTGTCTTGGCTTCGAGTAGTGTTGTCATACGACACCTGTCACCACAGCCGCACATGGTAAATAAGTTTAGAGTTGTAGCGCGGTGCGCAAGTTGCAGCGCCACAAGAGTGGACAGCGACCGCTCGCATGCAAGAAGTCGGGAGCGGGCGGACAGCGGTCAGGAAAGTGACGGTATTACTGCCCGATGGCGACGGTAACGGCCTCGTCGTAGCGGGTCTTCTCGGCCAGCAGGTCGTGCTCGCTGCCGGCGGCGATGGCCGACGCCTCGGCGATGCCCGGCCAGCCGATGAGCTCCTTCGACCGCGAGGGGGTCGGTCCCTCGAACTCCTCCAGCGTCTCCTTCTCGAAGGCAATGACGCCCAGCCCCCACTCTTCTGCAGCGGCAAGCATCCCCTCCTCGTCGGCTTTCCGGGTGCCTGTCGCAATAAACTCCACATCGCTGCGGTCGAGGTCGGCCTCGTCCAGCGCTTGCTCCCAGGCTGCGTGGAACTGCTCGACATCCGCGCCGGCGACGCTGCCACAGCCGAGCACGACGCCGTCGTCTTTGTTGCGCTTCAGAACGGTCACGTCGTCGTCGACCAGCACGGCTTTCGGCCCATCGAGACGCTCGATTGGGCCGAGTTCGTCGTCGAGCACGGCAAGGTTCGTCGCGACCGTCGAGTCGCCGTTGACGACGTGGGCGTCGAGCGCCTTGGCCTGCTTCTCGACGCCCTGCTTGTCGGCGGCCTCGCTCGCGGTCGTCATCGCCGGCACCGCGCCCATCGACGCCAGATCGTCGGCGACCTGATTCGCGCCGTGGTGGCCGCCGGTGATGGGGATGGCCCATGTGAGTTCCTCGTCGACGACACAGATAGCGGGGTCGTCCCACTTGTCGTCGAGCAGATGGGCCGTCTTGCGCATCGCGATACCGCTGGCCATCAGACCGATGAAGCAGTCGTATTCGCCCCAGTACTCCTCAAACACGTCGCCGTGGTATTCGAGGATGTCGATGGACTCGTAGCGGTCGCCGATGCCGTCGACGATATTCTCGGCCGTGTCCATCTTCCGCTCGAAGGCCACGATAGCGATGTTCTCGGCTACTTCGCCGTCTGAATCGGGTGCTTTGCAACCGTGTGAACCAGAGTCGTCGTCTGTGTCAGTGCTCATCAGTCGTCAGCCTCCTGTGAATCCGCGTCGCTTCCACGGTTCGCCCAGTCGCCGTAGAGGAACGACCGTTCGTAGTCCTCACCACCAACGGCATCACCAATCACGACCATTGCAGACGCCCGATACCCGGCGTCTTCCAGTTTCTCGCCGATGGTCGCAATTGTCCCCTCGATAACGTCCTCGTCGGGCCAGGACGCGTGGTAGATGGCCGCCACGGGCGTCTCGGGGTCGTGCCCATCTTCGAGCAGGCGGTCCATCGTCTCACTGACGGCGTGGGTCCCGAGGTAGATGCAGGTCGTCACGTCGCCCATGCCGACGAACTCGGAGATGTGGTCCTCGTCCTCGTCGAGCGTCTTGCCCTGCGGGCGCGTGAAGGCGACGTGGTTGGCGACCTCGTTGAGCGTCAACTGGGTCCGCATCGTCGCGCTGGCGGCGAAGGCCGACGTGACACCGGGGACGATGTAGGTCGGGACGCCCTCGTGTTCGAGCGCGTCCATCTGCTCCAGCGCCGCGCCGTAGATCGCCGGGTCGCCGCTGTGGAGCCGGACGACGGTGTCGCCGGCCTCGTAGGCGTCCCGCATCAGCGGAATCAGCTCTTCTAAGTCCTTGCCGATGGACGACACCGTTTCGGCGTCCTCGCAGTATTCATCGAGCAGTTCGCTGTTGACGAGTGACCCTGCGTGGACCACGAGGTCGGCGTCGGCCAGCAGTTCCCTGCCGGCAACAGTCAGCAGCCGGGGATTGCCCGGCCCGGCCCCGACGAAGGGGATGCCCTCCTGCTCGTCGCCGGCACTGTGCTCGTACACGCGGTCGTCACGGTTGCCGGCGACGGAGTCGATGGCTGTCTGGGGGTCTGTCTCGGCCGCCTCCGTCGATACCTCGTCGTCGGGGGTCGTCGTGTCGTCAGTCATGGTTCACCTCGTCACCGCACAGGGCGGCTTCGGAGCGTTCCTGTCGCAGTAGTTCCCCGGAGCCGTTCTCGCCGCCATCGGTTACGACACCGCTCTCGTCGGCCGCTTCGAGGAAGGCGTCAGTCGCCTGCTCGACACGGGTCTCGGGCTTCTCGGCGTAGGCCAGCGTGTAGTAGTCTCGCTCGTCGATCTCGCTCGGGTCGTCCGTGACAACTGTCTCGCCCTGTTCCATGAACAGCCGGCGGCCGTACACCACGTCGTAGCCGGCCTCAATCAGGCCCTCGTGGGTCGCCGGCGCATCGGTCACCTTGAACAGAATCATCCGGTCGGGGCCGGTCGGCGACGCGCCGCGGTCGGCTTCCCGGAGTGCGAGGCTCGACCCCGCGGTGATTTCGACGCCCAGCGCCGTCGCAAAGGCCGACATGGCGCTGACGCCGGGCACCACTTCGAGGTCGACCTCGGGGTGGAACGCCGCGAGGGTCCGGCGGAGGTGGCCAAAGGTCGAGTAGACGTTCGGGTCCCCCAGCGTGACGAAGGCGGCGTCGCCGTCGCGGGCCGTCGGCGCAATCTCGGCGGCGGCGTCCTTCCACGCCGCACGGAGCTTCTCTTCGTCGCGCGTCATCGGGAAGTCGAGGTCGCCGATGCGCTCCTCGGGGACGTGTTCGGTCGCGACCGAGCGCGAGAGTCGGCCCGGCGAGTACACCACGTCGGCAGATTCGAGAGCGCGCTTGCCCCGCACCGTCACGAGGTCCGGCTGGCCGGGACCGAGGCCGATACCGTAGAGGGTCATCGCTGCCCCCCGTTCGCGGTATCGGCGTCACTCGGCCCGCCAGCGCCGTCGGCGGCAACGTCCTCGCTGGCGCTGCCGACGAGCATATAGACGGGGTTCTCCGAGTTGAAGCTCGTCGCACCGGCGAGTTCGTAGCCGTGGCTCACCTGGAACTGGACGACCTCCTCTAATATGTCGCGTTCGCGGAACGCCTCCGTCGCCGCGCCGGCGACTTCGAGCCGCGAGACGTTCATCACGATGCGGTCGACGCCGGTCTCGACGGCGTGGTCGAGGATGGCCTCGTAGTTGCGTGACCCGCCGAGAAAGAGGGCGTCGGCGTCGTCCGGCAGGCCCTCCGGGGCCTCGGCCTCGCGCAGTTCGACATCGGCGTCGATGTCGTTGGCCGCGAGATTCTTGCGAGTCACGTCGAGTCGATTCCCCTTGCGTTCGAGCGCAGTGACCCGCCCGGCCCGGCGCGCCGCCGTGATGGTGACGGCACCGGTACAGGACCCGACCTCCGCGAAGTGGTCGGACCCGGTGAGAGCGAGTTTGCTAGCGAGGACGGCCCGGACCTCCGGCTTGGTGGGACCGGCCTTCGCATCGTGTGGGAGCGAGACGCGGGACATCACGCTATACAACTGCAGTAGCGCGTAAAACAATTTTGGTTGTATTAGTCCAAGCGTAGATGATAACAGGATTCGGCGAACAGTCTTGCGGGAGTCAGGGAGGCCAGACACGGCAGCCATAGCGGTAGAGCGCAGCCAGAGAACCACCCCAGAGGAGATGCCCCAGCAGTGCCACCGCGCTAAGATTCGGGAGACTCGCCTCGATACCGACAAGCGAGAGCCACACCGGCATGATGAGCCCGCCGGCGACGAGCCAGAGCGCGAGCGACCAGCCGAGAGCGATTCCGTGGTATCGGACCCGGTCGGAGCGGTGGTCCGGCGCAGTCTGGACCAGCGCGGCGTACACCAGGCCGAAGACGACGCTGTGGAAGGTATGAGTTATCCACCCGACCAGGGCGTTCTGGACGCCGTACAGCGCGCCGATGACCGGGACGCTCCCGGAGAGTAGCTGCATCGGTACGCCCATCACGACGCCAGCAACGAGCGACGTCCCGGCCGCGAGACCCAGGCGACGCGGCGACAGTCCCAGCACGTCGTTCGACCGGGGCGTCACGACCCCGCCGTCGGCCGAAACTCGCGGCAGTGTCAGCGTTATCGTCGTCCCCTCGTCCGTAACGGTCGCCCCCGTTTGCCCGCCGTAGCTCCGCACAAGCAGGCGAACGAGGTCCAGCCCGAAGCCGGTCGAGCGGTCCTCGTAGGTACCTATCTCTCCGCGGTCGAGCAAGTCGAGTTGCCGCTCGGGCAACCCCGGGCCGTCGTCGCTGACGCTGATAGTCACTGTGTCCTCGCTCTCGGCGACTGTGACCTCGACCCGGGGGCTGTCGCTGTCGTTGTAGACGACCGCGTTCTCGACCAGATGGGCGACGAGCGTATCGAGCATCGCGTTCGCCCGCACCTGCAGGTCCGCTGGCACGTCGGTCCGCAAGTCGTACTCCGCGGTCGGGTGGGTCTCCCGGACTGCGTCGACGCCCGATTCCACGCATGGGACCACGGGAACGACGTCCAGCGACAGATCAGTCCCGTCGTGGGTGATGTGTTTCATGTTCTCGACGACCTGCTGAACGCCGGCCGAACGGTCGTCGATGACCGACAGGACGTCGGCCGTCCCCACGCTGTCTCGGGACTCCGCGATCTCTACCCGGCCCCGGATGACCGTCAGCGCGTTCAACACCCTGTCTCGAAGGATACGGTTGACCAGGTCCAGCCTGGCGGCCTGCTGTTCGAGTTCGTGTCGCTGTCGGTTCGACCGCCCGGCGTAGACGCCGGTGAGCGCCCCGCCGACGCCGCCGCCAATGAGGAAATTCGACAGATATGTCCGACTCCCCCCAGCGGACAGCGGTCCCATCCCGCCGTTGCCGACCAGCGTCAACAGAACAAGGACAAACATCGCGCCGGTACCGGCCAGACACCACAGCGTGACTGTCCGAACGAACCCGCGTTCGAACTCACCGACAGAGAGGGCGACACCGAACGCCGACAGCCCCAGTCCGAGGACCAGCGGTAGCACGCCGCCGAAAACGAACGCTGTCGGGCCGCCACTGACCGCCAGCGTGACAGTAAACCGGGTCAGAAAGAAGCCGAGGCCGGCGACGACGAGACCGGCCGGTGAGAAGCCACGGCACAGAGAGCGGATGTAGTCGAGCATGGTCCAGCCCCAACAGTTACCGTCGAGATACGTACCATTTCACGTCAGGGTACAAATCGGTTCCCCAGGTCCGACGCGGGCTGAGCGGACCGAGGAATCAGAACTCTGGCCCGGGAGCCGGCACGCCGTCGCTGCCGTCGCCGCCATCTAAGTCGAACTCCTCGCGCAGTTCGCGGATGCGGTCGCGGATGTCGGCGGCCAGTTCGAACTCCAAGTTGTCCGCGGCCTCCTGCATCCGCTCCTCCAATTGCTCGATCTGGCGGGCGGCCTCGTCAGGGTCGCTCGCGCCGTCACTGGAGATACCGCCGGTGTCGGTCTTGCTCCCCGGCAGGTTCGTCTCGCCGACTTCCTTCTCGATAGTCGTCGGCTCGAAGCCGTGTTCCTCGTTGTACTGCTGTTGGATGCGCCGGCGGCGCTGGGTCTCCTGAATGGCCGACTGCATGGCGTTGCTGCGCTTGTCGGCGTACAGCACCACCTCGCCGTTGACGTTCCGGGCGGCCCGCCCCATCGTCTGGACGAGCGTGGTCTCCGAGCGCAGGAACCCCTCCTGGTCGGCGTCCAGAATCGCCACGAGAGACACCTCCGGGATGTCAAGGCCCTCCCGGAGGAGATTGATGCCGACCAGCACGTCGATGTCGCCCAGCCGGAGCGAGCGGATGAGTTCGTGGCGTTCCAGCGTGTCCGTCTCGTCGTGCATATAGGCGACGCTCACGCCGGACTCCTCTAGATACTCCGTGAGGTCCTCGGCCATCCGCTTTGTCAGCGTCGTGACCAGCACCCGCTCGTCGCGCTCGACGCGCTCGTCGATCCGCCCGAGCAGGTCCTCGACCTGCCCCGTCGCCGAGGCGATTTCGACAGCCGGGTCCACGAGGTGGGTCGGGCGGACAATCTGCTCGACGACCTGGTCGCTGTGTTCGCGCTCGTAGTCGCCGGGCGTCGCGCTCACGTACAGCGTCTGGTCGGTCTTCTCCTCGAACTCCTCGAAGGTCAGCGGGCGGTTGTCGAAGGCCGTCGGCAGGCGAAAACCGTTCTCGACGAGGCTCTCCTTGCGGCTCTTGTCGCCCTCGAACTGGCCGCGGATCTGGGGGAGCGTCTGGTGGGACTCGTCGACGACGGTGAGGAAGTCATCCGGGAAGTAATCCAGCAGCGTGTAGGGAGCTTCGCCGGTTTCGCGGTCCGAGAGGTGGACCGAGTAGTTCTCGATGCCCGAGCAGTAGCCCGTCTCCTGCATCATCTCGATGTCGAACGTGGTTCGCTCCTCGATGCGCTGGGCGGCGACGTGGTTCCCCTGGCGCTCGAAGTAGCTGATGCGCTGGTCCAGCAATTTTTCGATTTCGTCGATGGCCCGCTGTAGCCGCTGTTCCGGAATCGAGTAGTGCTCCGCCGGGTGAATCAGCGCCGCCGGCTCCTCGCTCTTTACTTCGCCCTCGAGTGGGTCGATCTTCAGCATCCGGTCGATCTCGTCGCCCCAGAACTCCACGCGCAGGGCGTAGCGGCCGTACATCGGATAGATCTCCAGCGTATCCCCGCGCACGCGGAAGGTCCCCTGCGTGAAGTCCACGTCGTTGCGCTCGTAGTTCAGGTCGACCAACCGCTTCAGGAGGTCGTCGCGCTCGATCTCTTGGCCCACCTCAAGCGAGAGGGACATGTCGACATAGTTGCGTGGGTCACCGAGCCCGTAGATAGCTGAGACGGATGCGACGACGATCACGTCGTCGCGGGTGAGCAGCGAGCGCGTCGCAGAGTGACGTAGCCGATCGATTTCGTCGTTGATGGAGGCGTCCTTGTCGATGAAGGTGTCCGTCTGCTCGACGTAGGCCTCGGGCTGGTAGTAGTCGTAATAAGAGACGAAATACTCGACGGCGTTGTCCGGGAACAGCTCGCGGAACTCCTCGTAGAGCTGGGCCGCGAGAGTCTTGTTGTGGGCGATGACAAGCGTGGGCTGCTGGATCTCCTCGACGAGCCACGAGACGGTGTTTGTCTTCCCGGAGCCAGTCACGCCGAGCAGGGTCTGTCGGTCCATCCCCTGACGGAAGCCCGACGCGAGCCCTTCGATGGCCTCGGGCTGGTCGCCTGCCGGCTCGAACGGGGCGTCGACGCGGAACGCACGGTCGACATCTGGACGGTCAATGGAGAGTGGTCCGCCGGTGTCGCTCATTACCCAGATGTCGGGCTGGACGGACTTGAGCCGCGTGGTTCGTGAAGGGTTAGCAGACCGGCTTGGGGTTCACGCCGAGGTCTTCCAGCGTCTCGAAGTACTCGTCGTAGGCTGTCGAGACCACGTCGATGGCAGCGGCCTCCGCCGCGTCCCAGTCGTCGTCGCTCTCACACACCGCATCAAGGAGTTCGGCAGCCTCGTCGCGGAGGTCCACCACGTCGCTCCCGGCGCTGCGGAACGTACTCGCCGTCTGTGGGTCCGCCTGCCCGGTGAAGAAACCGGTGTACTGCTCTTTGACCTTCTTGTCGACGAGCGACCAGCCGACGAAGCCGCCGAGGCGTTCGACGGTCCCGTCGAGGCCGTCGAGCACGGCGTGCATCGCGGGCGTCCGGTCGACCGGGTCGGCGTCGAGACTGTCACGACGCTCGGCCGTCTCGGCCGCCGCGTCGGCGAACAGCGCCGCCGCGTCGTCGTGGCCGTCGTCACTCCAGGCGTCGAACGTCTCGTGGGCCGCCTCCTCGCGGGCGGCCGCCGCTGCCAGCACCACGTCCGGTTCCATCTCGCCGCGGGTGTCGGCGTACAGCGTCTTCGAGGAACCCAGTCGGGAGAGTTCCGTCTGCTGGTCGTCGCGAACGGCGTCGATAAGATCGGCTGCGGTCATACTCTGGCTTGCGGCCGGCGCGGGCTTGTAACCATCGAAGCCACGGCTCGGCGGCTAACGTGGCTGCGGGGAGTAAGCCCCCTTCTGTTCGGGCCAGCATTCGGCTGAGCGGCCACGTCCAGCGCTTGCGCGCGGTGTCGGACTACCTGTCGACGCGGCCTTGCACCGGTGAGGTTTCGCCGTTCCATCGGTCCGTCGCCGGAAGCGTGGGGCGCGTCAGCGGCCCACGCGTGGAGCACGGATGTGGTCCACAAACGCGCACCCGGAGTCACCGGGCGCAACTGCCCTCGGTGGGTTAACTCTCCCTCGCTTTGGCGGCGTGCCACACCGTCTGGTGCGGTACACAGCCTCGCTCGGGATTCGCACACCTCATTGGTCCGGCGACGACGTGTCGTTGCTGTTCCAGAGCCGACGGTCTCCCGCCCCGGACTTGCGCCCGGTCACCTGTCCGACAGGTGGGGGGACTTTCCTCATGGCTTGCGCCACGGGAGCCGGCCTCCCGCTGCCAGATACTGCTACGCCAGTGCGGCGAATAAGGCTTACCAACCACCTTTTTTCACCGGGGGTTCGCGCTCGCCGTCGGCGAGCGCTCAACCCCGGCGAAAAAACGTGGGCGAAAAAAGCGCGAATCGCGTCGCGATTCGCGTGAAACCGCTCGCTTCGCTCGCGGTATGCTCGACAGCAGCAACAGTACTGTATTTGTGTCCCGTTTGCAGGCAAGCCTGCCCTTCCCCGGGTCGCGCGACGGAGCGCGCTCCCGGCCACGGCAGAGAAGAGAAGTAATCAAAACGCGGGCAGCCACGCGATTCAGCGACAATCGAACCGAGAGTGCCCAGTAGCGTGGACTTAGTCGTCGGACGGCAGCGGCTCGCCGGAGCCGTCGGTCGGCGCGGGCGAGGACTGCATGTCGTCGTCTTCTGCGTAGGGGTACCACGTCATCTTCGTGTTGTGCATGTACGGGTCGTGGTAGTCAGTCTCTTCGGGTTCGACCATCTCGGCCAGCGTCTCCTCGTCGCGGTCCTCGACGAAGTCACGGAAGGTCTCGCCGCCCTCGCGGGCGTCCTCGAAGTTGTTGACGAGATTCTTGATAGCGCCGGGGACTTCGTCGGCCGGGACGCGCATCTCCACCCAGTCGGCAAAGCGCGGGTCGTCGCCGAGGCCGCCGCCGAGGCCGATGTCGAGCGCCTCGACCGGTTCGCCGTCCTTGCGGGTTTTCATGCCACGCAGGGAGACGTCTGCGATCTGGGGCTGGGCACAGGAGGCCGTACAGCCCGAGAGGTGGATGTGGAAGTCCTTGTGGTCCTCGGGCAGTTCGACGTTGTCCTTGAGCCAGCGGGCGTAGCGGACCTGACGGTTCTTCGTCTCGACGATAGAGAGCGAGCAGTACTCCGTGCCCGTGCAGGCGATGGAGCCGCGCATGAACGGCGACGGCTCGGGGGAGTAGTCCTCCAGTAGGGGTTCGCTCGTGAACGCGTCGAGGTTCTCCTCGGGCACGTCGGTAACGATGATGTTCTGGCGCTGGGTGAGTCGGACCTCGCCGGAGCCGTACTCGTCGGCGAGTTCAGCGAGTTCGATAACGTCGTCGGCACCCATGCGGCCGACGAGCACGTTCAGGCCGACGTAGTAGTTGCCGTCCTTCTGTTCGTGAATCCCGACGTGGTCGTTGTGCCCGTCCTGGGACCCAGTGTTGTAGCTGTACTGGTCGCGCATGTCCTCGCCGGCGGTCTCCAGTTCGAAGTCAACGTACTCCTCCTGCAGGACCGAGCGCATCTTCTCGGGGCCCCATTCGTCCATGAGGAACTTGATGCGGGCGTTGAAGCGGTCCTCGCGGTCGCCGTGCTCGCGGAAGAGCGTGGACATGCCGTGGGCCACATCGGCGGCCTGCTCCGGCGGGACCCACACGTCGATGTCGCGGGCGAGGCGCGGTTCCTTGCGGGAGAGGCCGCCGCCGATACGGACGTTGAAGCCGAGTTCGCCGTCCTTCTCGGCAGGCTCGAAGGCGAGATCGTTGATGTCGCCCTGGCCACAGCCCTCGTCACAGCCGGCGATGGCGACCTTCCACTTGCGCGGGAGGTTCGAGTAGTCGTCGTTGCCCTTGAACGTCTCGTGGAGGTCCTCGGCGACGGGCCAGGCGTCGACGTGCTCGTGTTTGTCCTTGCCGGCAACGGGGCAGCCGACGATGTTCCGCCAGGAGTCACCACAGGCCTGTTGCGTTCCCAGGCCGACGGCTTCGAGCTTCTCGAAGATTTCCGGGATATCCTCCAGTTTGATCCAGTGAAGCTGGATGCTCTGGCGAGTCGTCCAGTCACAGTAGGCGTCGCCGAACTCGGGGTTGTCGGCAGGCCCGCTGGCGTACTCCTTGGCGACCTCGCCGATGACTTCGAGCTGGCCGGGCTTGATGACGCCGTTCGGCGTCCCGATGCGCATCATGAAATAGGACTCCTGGCCGGAGCGCTGGTGGTACAGGCCCCACCACTTAAAGCGCTCGAACCAGGCGTCGTGTTCGTCTTCGGGAATGGCGTCCCAGCCCTGCTCTGCAAACTCCATCAGGTGCTCCCGAATCTCGTTACCGTAAACCTCGTCTTTCCATTTCTCGACTTTACTGGGCATAGCTAATGTGTTCTTCCACAAGTCTCACAGACTTATACAACACACTTTGCCGTCAACCGTCTCCCCCACTCCCCGAAACAGGATATTATTTCCTATTTTTTGGCGTTAGCAAGCCGGGTACGCTTCTCCGGAAAATGGACGCTCTCGTGGACAACACCGTAGAATTCGCCAGAGTCAGGGTCTACGACACGGCCGACCGTCAGCCAGTCGGTAACGCCGCTTTCACCGCAGGCGATGCACTGTCCGGCTATTCGGGCCTGAATATCCGGATAATCTACGCCCACTTCCACGAACCCCTCTGCGAGGAAATCCGTCGTCTCACACCCACAGAAGTCGCTTCGAGCCAACAACCACAGGTCCGAGACGTTCACTTCCCGCGAGTCATTGACGGAAATCCAGGCCCCGTCGTCGAGCTGGTGAACGTCGGTCGTCATTACATCTCATTAGATTCCCGGGACACCTGAGGGCATCGGCGGTCGCAAGTATCACCGGGGTCGGGTCGAATCCGCCGCAGTCATGCGGTGACTGTACCAGACATAATAACCCGCTATTTCGTGGGTGCTGTACGAGATAGATACATTTGTTGCCTGTAAGTCGCAGTGCGGGCCAAGCTTACAGCAGAGTCCGTCCTTAAGATAGTGGGGCCATTACAGAAGAGTACGACATCCCGTGGCGGCCACTCCGGTCGTCGCTGTGAGAGAAACGATGACGAACGCACAACAGACCCACGACGACAATGCCGAGCGCGAAGAGCCAACGACAGACCACCTCGACGATGTCGAGGACGGGTGTGGCTGCACAGAGATCTGGGAGCACATGAGCGAAGAGCGCGAGAGCGAGAGCGTATCCGACGACTAACACCCCTGTACGGGGTACTTTTGTGCGACGCTCCCTAATCACGTATCGATGCCTGAGGGGCCCGATAAATACATTCCATCGACCGACCGTGAATCACCGGTCGGCAAACCGGTCATCCGCGGGGACCCGGCACTCACTGGCCAGCGACCCGAGGAGGCTATCGAGTTCGATCCCGACGACCCTGAGAGCCTCGAACTCGCCGCCAGAACAGTCGAGAAGTTCTCCCAGAACACCGCTGGTGCCGACGACAACGTGTTCATTCTGCGGGGCGCGGCCGCATGTGCAGCCTTGGTCCGTGGTGAGGGGTCCTACAAGGCCGCGTCCGAGCGGGCCGGTGGCGAGGCGTCAATCTCGTTCATCCGCAAGTGGTCCCGCGTACACGATCTCCCGCGGTCGGTCCGTATTCACGTCGCCATGGGAGAGATCGCGCCGACGGCGGCCAAGCACATCGCCAGGGTCTCCGGCGAATCCCGCCTCATGCTGGCGTGGGCCGCGCTCGACCACGACCTCACCGTCCGCCAGATCCGGTCGGTCGCCAGCAGTGTCAATGATGGCGCGTCCGTGGACGCGGCACTCGCCAGAAACGGATACGCGCTGGGTGAGATGCGGACACAACTCGGCCGCGATGCCTACTGTCGCCTCCGCCGGCAGGCCGCGCTCGACGGGGCGTCTCCCGGGGAGGTAATCAGTGAAGCTATCGAATCGTACTTCGACGACGGACCGTAAGGTCTTAATCGCCGCTCCCCCGAGCGAATAGCGAGGGCCGGTAGCTCAGTTAGGCAGAGCGTCTGGCTTTTAACCAGATGGTCGGGGGTTCAACTCCCTCCCGGCCCGCTTTTGCGACGAACGGACGTGAGGAGCAAAGCAGCTACGGAGGGCGTTGAACTACGGCACGAGCGAACGTAGTGAGCGAAGTGCAGGTGGTTCAACTCCCTCCCGGCCCGTGCAGTGAACCGATGAGCTGCGCGAATCGGTGAACGAACCGGGCAGGAAGGAGTTGAATCCTGAGAGTCGCAGCGTCCGAGCGAACTGAGGACGACCGTCGCTCTTCGGCTCAACCCCCTCTCGGCCGTGTTCTATGAACGAAAACAGCGCGACAGCGAATAGTCCGAGACCGGTTCATTTACCACGAAGACAGCGAATGTCACCAGTATGGACGGAACTACCGGTACAGTGCAGCGCGTGCTCACACAGCCGTTGCGCCCGCTAGGTGTCACTGTCGGCGTCTTGCTCGTCGTCGCCACGCTCGCGGCGGTTGCCGGCACACCGTGGCAGACGCACGCCTCGATGGCGGCGGCAATTATACAGATGGTCGCGGCGGTCCTGATGGGTGTAATCGGTGTCGGGCTGGCGTACATCGCCTGGGCAGCCGAGGCGTAAGTCAGTCGGTAACAAAGCCGAAAACAGACGTCGTTGTTATCCGCGGACAGGCATATACGCCATCCCAAGCATCAACACGGCAGCGATGCCCGAGAGAATCGAGACGCCCCAGATACCGTTCTTGCGCTCGTGGAAGTAGTCCTGCTGGTCGAGCGTCGCCTGGTACTGGTCGTACTGCTGAATCGGGACGATCTGGACGGTGTGATGGTCTGGGAAGTGAGTGAAGAACTGTTGTCCGCTCAGCGTGACGTTCCCACCTTCGGAAAGTTCAATTGTGTTCTCGCGCGGGGCAACCCATTCGAGCGTCGCGCCATCAGCAGTCACTTCGGATATCGTGGTCTCCTGAGTACCGCTGTCGGTCGCGTACGGGTAGGTGTCACCGGTGGAGAACGACACCGTTTCCGGCTCTGGGAGCCATTCAGTTAGCGGGACCTGCGTGTTGTTCGACCGGTAGACCACGTACTCAGTCCCGTTCTGGGTTGCCAGTGTGTTCTTGACCGAGGAGTCCTCGGCGAGGAGCGCACTGACGTTGAGTTCTTCTTCGAGGGTCACCGTACTCTCGTTGCTGTCAGTAAGCACGCGGTAGGTGTCGTTCTGATACGTCGTCGTAGTGTTGTGCTCTACCGTCGCAGTGTACTGTGACGATTCGTTCGTCCACGAGAGGTCAGCTGCCATACTGCCTCCACCGCCGCCGTGGCCGCCGCCGCCGCCGGACATGTGGATGTTCGTGGCCGTGTATTCCGTTCCGTCGACAGTGAACGTACTCTCGTTGGTCAGTTCGGCGTCAGCGTCGAGCGACACCGCCGGCTGCTGACTCTCCGCGACGCCGATGTAGGCGTACGCAGCAACACTGATAACGAGGAAGAACGCGAAGTACGCCGCCGCGGCTCGTCGTTGCATATCAGGACGGTCAGTCGCCGGGCCGTTTAATGATTACTTTTCGAGCGCATCGGTCCGCGGGTGACACGGGCCGCTCGCCCCGGCAACGGCGGTGCCAATGTGTCGCACCGGTCAGGCCGTTTCGGACTCTCCCGCAAGAACGTCGTAGCTTTCCAGTGTCCCTGCCATTGGGGGTGCATCCGGGTCGTCTTTCTGTTGTGTGCCATAATCCATCCAGACGCCGCTCGTGTAGCTGTACATCTCGAAGGCAGTGTCGGTCTCGACGACCATGTCGATGACGGCGTCCTCTGGAGGGTCATCGAGCACGACGGCCGACCGAACGTCGTTGTCGTGGTGCATCACCCAGACTGCGGTGGCACCGTCGATGTCGTCAAGTAAGGCACTGGCTTCCGCCGGTGAGAACGGGCGGTGGGGCCAGTCGTCGACGGGTTCTGGTTCGTTCATACTGGGAGAACGGGCCGGAGCGGCATCGGTGTTCCCCCGTTGGTCGGAGTCACCCGACCGTCAGTCAGCGAAGTAACTGGTGAAAAAGCCGGACAGGAACGACGAAACAGCGACGGCCATGGCCATATCAGTCAGGCTCCATGGCGCGTCTTCGTCATCAGCCAGCCAGACAGTGATAGCGACGCTGACCACCAGCGAGACGATTCCGTTGAGGAGGTGCTTGCTCTTGAGCAGACTCATACGGCCAACTGTTGGTGTGGGATTCGTATAGAGATTGCCCCCCAAGCGGTGTTTGCTGACTGATGCGGCGGTACCGAGTTAGCCACACGGGTTGGGTCCGGCACTGTGACAGTTACCCGTCACAGCAGACCGTGTATCGAACGTCGGCCCGGGCAAGCGATTCGACCCTTTCGACGGCGCTATCGATGGTCTCGAACTGGCCAAACTTGCTCACGACCGCACCGTCCGCGCGTAACACGACTGTCCACCGGCGTCCGTCCGGGCCATCGCTCTGTTCGAACGCGAACTCGCGGTCGGGCAGTCGAGCGACGACCGGGCCGTCAGTCGTGACCGTCCACGACTCCTCATCAGCGAGCATGCACTCCAGTGCCGTTTCGAGTCGTCGGGCGAGTCTGGCCGTCGGTTCGTCTCGCGCGTCCATACAGGACCGTCGAGGTGTAGAAGTATAAGCCGTTGTGACGCGACACAACGTTCAAACGGCCCAAACACGTACAGTAGGTGTGACTCAGTCGCTTCTCGTCTACGACGGCAGTACCGACCTGTTCCGGCGCGCTGCCGAGACGATCACCCGCTGTGCCACGGACATCACGCCGGTCCCCTGGGAATCCGAGGCGATTCAGGCGTTCCTTCAGGCGCAGTTCAATGACCTGCCGTTCGCGTTCATTCTTATCGAGGGGGAGTCGGTCCACGTCGGCGAAGCGGCGGTGAAGGAAGCACTGGAAGGGCTCGACGTCGCAGCCCCCGTCGCCCGGTTGGCCGAACAGGTGTATCCCACCGCTGCCGGGCCGTTCGGGCGCGTCGTCCACGGCCGAGTCCCGGCCGACATCCATGGGACCTTTCCGCTGGACGAGGCGGCGAAAGCACACATCGAACCACTCCGGCGAGTCCACACGATACCTGTCGAAACAGAGTAATTGGGGTGAAGAGAGACATGGTCGGCCAAGGCTGGCCCGTTGCGGGATAGCGCGGCCCGCAAACTCTAGGGTTACCGTTGGCGATGAGTCTGGACAATGCACCGCCACGCGACACTGAATAATCGTCCTGTCACAGCAGTCGACGCTTTAATCGGAGGTAAAGCGAGATGTCTCGGTCAGAGTCACGAACGCGCCGCTTCTCTGTCCCGAGTAATCCGATAACGAACGCCAGTACCGCCACGGTGAGCGCCGCATTGATCACACCCAGTGCCACCAGTGGGTGAATGTCGTGCATCGCGATAATAACAGTCGGCGGCAGCAAGACGATGTAACGGTGCTCAGAGACAGTCACGACCTTCTGTTCGCCTCGTGGCGGGGCAGGTGCATACAACGCTGTCGAGTCCGTCTCTCCGCCCGGAACGTCGAGCCACCGATTCTCGATTGTCGTGCGGCCGGAGGCGTTAAACACGACGAGCATCGTCACCAGCGCGTCTTCGTTGTTGGCGACAAGCGTTGCTTCGACCGGGTCGCCGGGGGCGATATTGTTCCCGGCTGCGATCTCGCCCGACGGGATCTGGTGGGTCGAACTCGGAGCCACCATTGCGATGTTGGCCGGGACGATGATGATTGCAGTCAGAAAGAGCGCGGCGTACCGTGGATCGAAGGTGTCCTGCCCGCGCGAGCGCGCTCGTTCGCGCGACGACCCGTTCACGACCCCGCTGCCGAGGCTTATGGCGAACAGTATCACGCCGGAGACCAGCATCACCGTACCCGCCTGCCAGGACTCGGCTGCCCCCTCAACCCCAAGGACCGTGGTAACCGCAGTCAGAATATTCGTCACGACGACGCGGCCGGCGAGAATGGCAGTGCCGAGGTTCGGGATTGTCACCACCTGTCCGCCGGGCTGCCAAGCGATTGCGACGATTTGGCTGTCGGTCACTGGGGGTTCAGCCCCATCCTGATCTGTGAACGGGTTTGCATCCCCCCGCGTAATGTATCCCCGCTCAGTTTCACCGACGACTCGATGTGTCGTCAGTTCTCCACCGCGAATCTCCTGTGACTGGAAGACGATGACATCGCCCTGCTCAATGTCGCCTGCGGCCTGCGCCGGAATCGCGACGAAGCCATCCCCCTGCTGAATCGTTGGCGACATACTGCCGGACACGACGAAGCTCAAAAGCACTGGCTGCCCGACCAGTGCGCCCACGATGAGTGTCAGGACCAACACGAAGCCAGCAATTGTCAGCCCCCTCGTCACATATGTTCGGAGCATCCAGTGTATCGCTACGCGATGTAGACCAGCAGAATATAAATCGGTGTTGCTCAGTCGAGCAGAGCCATCAACAATTACAGGACGTGCTGGCCGATGGTGTCACCTGTCGTTCGAGTCGCGCGTGTCGCTTTCATCAGGGTGTGTCCCACCAGTGCTCTCGGTCGAGTCACTGAACAGCAGGTTGGAAAGCGACGCTGTCTCTTGTTCTGTGTCTTCTGCGACAGGGTCGGTATCGCCAGTCGCCGGTGACGCAAGCGGGTCAACGGCTGGCGGAGCCGTGTACGTGTAAATTTCGCTGTCGACGAGGACAGCATACTGATCACCGTGTTCAAGTACCCGCCTGTCACTATCGATAGCGATGTCGACGAGGTCGACCAGCGAATCCGTCGGTACGGGCGTCCGGTCGCCGGCGTCCGGAATCCGTGCCGTAGAGATCCACTCGTCGAAATCGTCACGCGCACGCTCGAACTCGTTGCGCACTCGTTCGCGGTCGGTGACTGCCAGCCAGCCGCGCCAGCGTGCCGTCCCAAGGAAGGCCATAGAGAGCAGTCCAAGCACACAGAGTGCAGGCCCGCCGTACAGTTCCAGCCGCGTCGGCTCAATAGTCCGGGTCACCTGCTCGGTCGCCTCGTAGGAACCCGCGTCCTGTGTGGTCGTGCTAACGCGATAGACGCTCTGCCCGGGCACGATCTCGATGCGGTCGGTGCGGGTGTCGGTGAACGTCTCCCCGTCGACCGACGACTCGACGGTCGTGTCGGCGACGAGTAACACCTCGGTCTGTCCGGGGGCGGCCCCGAGGTCGTTTTGTATTGCTTCGGTGCGGTTGAGAATTGTCGGAATGTCGACACTGACGGTCGTTTCGGTCGCTTCGCCGTCCTCGATTTCAACGCCGTCGAGCGTCTCAAGCGAGTCGCGTGTCTCCCAGTGGACCTCCTGATTCCCGTTTCGCTCCTCAACAGCACGGATGACCAGCGACAGGTCCGTCGAGGTGTCTGCCGGGTTCCCGTCAGTGTTGTCGTGTGAGACAGTATATGTGCCCTCAAGCTCGGGCGACGCCGTCGTGAAATACAGCGACCGGTTGGTGAGTTCCTCGCCGGCACTGAACACCTCGGTGTCACGCGTCACTGTCGCGCCGTGCTCGAACTCGCTTTCCACTGTCCACGTGCCAGTCGTTTGCTGCTCGACGACCGTTTCCGCGCCGTCGACGTGGCTGTCGTACGTGACGTAGCCACCAGCGAGCGTTACTGCAAGTGCAACGAGTAGTACCAGTACAAACCAGCGGTTGAGGGCGGAGCGGACAGACACTGAAAGTAGATTATTCATTTTCATCGTTTACACCCGGTAGTCTGCGATGTGACGTGGCCACTATCCTCGTCGGGACCGGCACACCAACGTTTTCTGCTTCATTTGATTCGCTGTTGACCATGTTGTTCGTTGCACGCGCTACGGGCAGTGTGATTTATTGAATCAATACGCTCACAGAATTCACCCACCGATACTACCACCATCGCCGGCTTCACTTGTCTTGTGGAGGTTTAGCACCTGCTCGGTGGTGAGCGCGGTGTCGTAGGCTTTTGGCTCGTCCATGAGACCATCGAATGGAAAACTAAGGTTTCTATTACCGTCGATCCCGTTGCCTATCCGGAGTGGTGCATCGGACCCAGACGGATGTTTTATTTTGTCAACATCTATTTTGTCAACAATTTCACTGTTTCTATTTACGTATACCCTATCAGGTTGTTTAGACGGCCAGTGGGTCCAGACAACATGGTTCCAATCACCCCCGCTTACTGTTGCACCCGTGTTTATCTCATTGGTTTTTCCATTTTTCTGCCCAGTTTCTATGCCAATTTCAAATTTATCGTCATATATATTGCCAGTTTCACTGAGGAAAAACTGGTATCCCTTCTCAGCGTCAGAATCTTGATTATACCTGGGAGATTTCCATTTACTGAATAGTCGCGCGTACCAATTCGGAATCGAAATCGGTTTTATCCAAACTGAGAGCGAAAAGTCATCGGTGAAATCTAATTTAGAAGAGGGAGATGTCGTAATAACGTCATCATCGCCTGAACGGAATCTGTCGCCGCGGAAATCAAGCACGGTGCCACGCTCATCAATGGATAACGGATCTGGCTCATAGCCATAAAAGCGTCCACGACGCCGCCCTACGTATTGACGGCTGGCGTTGTTGCCACTCCAGATATCTTTGATAGTTTTTCCGTCTATTCCATCAAAGTCCCAATACGAAAGCCGCGGATCATCGTAGGTAACGGTAGATACTCGTTCGAGCGTTACCTTTTGATTGTCGTTTTTGGTAGCAACGGAGACATACAGAGTGACATCGTACGTGCTGTTGTCAGATTCGGAGGGCGTGGACGAGAGCGTGTCAAGGGTTGCTTTGATACTCTTGGTGGATTCTGTTTCGATCGTATCTGGTATGTCGAGAATCTTATTAGTGTTTTCCTTGAACAGCGTGTCGGGCTGAACGATGTTCCCATTACTGTCCTTAATCTCAACACTCGCCGATACGACGTTGATATCTGCGCCCAAGTTGTTTGTCAGTTTTATTAGCGACACTGTCTCTCCGGGCCCTCCGCTGGTAGCTTTTATTTCTACTCCGACAAGTGGACCACTGGAACTGTTGTCAGCAGTTGTGTCAATATTTACCTGACGCTCAGCAGTCACATCTGTGAACCCGCCAGTCCCCCAGGTAAGGAGCCCGGCACCGCTACCGATCAGCGCGAGTGCACTCCGGCGAGTCCACTTCTTGCTCATGTTTCAACATCCGGCGGCGTCTCACCAGCTCCCAGACGGAGTTGTCGACTCTGCCAGACGTGATACAGCCCGGAGCAGAGGAACAGCGCGACGACGAGGGCCGCCCACGCGAGGTCGGGCACGCTCGCCGGGAACACGCCCAGCCCGGCCGCGCCGACCACAGCGCCGGAGAGGACTGCCAGCCCGAGGTAGTACTGTCCCCACGGGATGGAGTCCTCCGGCACGACATCCATGTACACGTCGAGATCCGCCGCCTGCTCGGTCAGCGTGACCGTGCCGTTGTCGTAGTCGATCACGCCCGCGCGGTCCATCGCGGGCAAGTGCGTCTGTTGCATCGACGTGTACACGCGATGGCGTTCACTGGACGTGATCTCGCTCTGCGCTTTTCCGTTTTCCCACGCCGCTACCTGTTCTGCGATATCCGACAGCTCAGACGCACCGTCCGTCTGCTTCGCTACGTGGAGCGCGTATCGCCGGCGGTGATTACTGAGTAATTCAAACACCTTATCCCGCGTAATCGCGTTACCAGCCCCTGTCTGGTCGCTTTGCTTCCCACCCACAGCCATTAGCTATTGGTTTGTTTATAGTATAAAAAGTCTTCTGGAGTGTCACTGGTAACAAACTGAGTATGAATTAGATATTTAATAGATAAAAATTTGGTGTCACTAGATTTGAAAATTCTTCATCGCCCGCCGGCAGCAATGACGAGAAAGAACTACATCACAGAATCTGGTCGCAGCAATTAAAAGTAAACTACGCTGTTTCTTGAGTTATTGAGCCCAGATCGTCAGTTACTGCTCGAAATGCTAATATCGAGGTCTTCATTCTTACCCGAAGTTTCTGTCGCAACTTTGGCATTGCTCGAAGTACTGCTTGAAATCGAGACAACTGCGCCGTCGCTAACCGACTTTTCATCGACTTTCGTAAGCACATCGCCGCCATTGCTTCCCCCGAACGTAACGTCAAACGTGGCGCTGTTGTCGCTGTTCGGTATGAATTCGAAGAGCCCGTTGTATCCGAGCGTCGAGTTCGGCGGGAGGCCGTTCTCTTCGCCAAAGACGATCGTTACGTCGTTGGCGACAAGGCTCACGTACTCGTGGCTCACGTTGTCGTATGTTCCCTCCGTACCAGGGTCCGCTCCGTTCGAAGCCCCCGGATTAGCGGGGAACAGGGTGTTTGCATCGACAGAGGTGTCATTGGGCCCCTTGACTGAGACATCAGCAGACGACGTATCAACGAGTACGTCGACGGCGTTGTTGGTGATCGTCGTCGCAATCTCGTCTTCGGTAGATTGTTCTGCACCCTCTACGAGGCCGCTTGTACCACTATCTGCACCGAAAACATTCACCTCTACTGAACGTGTCGCGCTAACGCTCGTAAATGCGCCCGACCCAAAGAGCGCCCCACCACTGATTGCCAGTCCACCGAGTCCCGTAAGTACGTTTCTGCGATTCATAGTTGTAGTTAGTCAGCACGTTATGGCCGTGCCGTATCAGATACAACAGTTTCCGGGGACTTACTATTAGGCTGCTTGAGTGGAGTTATAGCCGTGCCTGAGCCGTTAATGGGCGGCATTAACCACGCTCAGGCACGTCAATAGTAACTGGTGGACTAGCGTTGTGTAACACAACAGATGAGACTCAATCGACGCAGTGTCCTGCTCGGACTCGGGACAATCAGTGCGACTGTCGGCGGCGCGTTCGGTTCTGGTGCGTTTTCCTCTGTCGAGGCGACGCGGACAGTTGACCTCAATACTTCTGACGATTCAGATGCGCTTCTGGGCTTCGAGCCCAACGGGGACCCGAATAACATAATCGACACAGAGGACACGTCCGGTGACACAGCAACTGATGGCGGTGACTCTGTAATCAAACTTCAACAGAAGGATCTCAATCAGAACGCGACAACCAAATTTAACGACGCTCTGAAAGTGGTCAATAGAGGAGACAAGGATGTCGGTGTCTCAGTAGATAATACGGGTAATACGAGCTACATTGGAGACGGGAAGCTGCTGGATATACAGCACGGTGGAAATTCTATCGTCGGTAACGGCGATTCCGGACGCGGATACGCTGCGGACCTTGCTTCCGATGATGGAAACGGTAATCCCGGCAATGTTACGCTTACAATCGTCATCAATCTTCAGGAGAATATTGACGAGAACATAGACAATGTTAGTGAGATAGTCTTCGCAGCTCGGCAGAAAGATTACGACGTGTGATCGTCCTGGCGGCAGGAACCTGCACTACAACAGAGTGTAACTGACCCGGAAACGCACTGATCTAATGCTTTCAGGCTGCGATATGAAATGGTACTTCGCCCTTGGACTCGCGTTCATCGTCTGCGGGACAGTCATGTCCACGGGCGCGGCCCCGCTTTCCGAGCCTGTCGATGACCTCGCTCCGGAGGCGGACACCGGGGTTGCGCTGGCCCCGGCTGACACGCCCAACGGCGACCGCTACGCGTCGTTTGACAGCAACGACGAGCTTGTTATTTCTGTTGACGTTGTTTCCAGTACGAAGACGATATTCGACGACGTATTCGTCGTCGGTTTTTCCGGAGTCACTGGGAGTGACGAGGCAGCAACGCTCCGGCTCGAACACGATAGCGAGTGGCTGGACATCTACAAGAATACTGATGCGGGCACACGCGAGTCGGTCGATGAGACGGGGAACACGATGACGCTTGAGCCCGGCGAGCAGGCAACACTCGGGTTCGCGGTGACGACCGACGCCGACAGCCCGAGCTCTCTCTCCGAGACAGTGACCTACAGGATGGAGGTCCCCGATGCTGAATCAAGCACCGGTGGTAGCGGCGGTGGAGGCAGTGGAGGAGATGGCGGTAGTGCGGGCGGTGGTAGCAATGGCGACAGCGACGACAATGCTGATACGAGTGGTAGCGATGACGGTGACACCGATGTGGGCAACAGTGACGGCACAGACACAGCCAACGGTGGCGGCGACACCAATCCGAGCGATGGGAATGGTACTGACGGCGGGGACGGCGCTAACCCAGAGACGGTGACACCAGTTGACGAATCAACCGAGACGCCCGCTGGAGCCAGTGACGATGATGCTGGCGTCGAAGCACCGACCGATGAACCGGCTGAGATGCCCACCGACGGCGAAGAGGAGACCGAAACCGTGGCCGGCGGTGGCGCTGAACCCGTGCCGTCGACGCCCGAAAGCCAACAGCCAGCCGAGCCGAGCGGATTCGCGCTTGATCTCGACCCCGCATTCGGGGTTAACTGGGGATCGTGGTCGTTCATCGCTGGCCTGCTCGCTGTAGTGACGAACTACCTCGTGCAGACGCGATATCATGATGTCCGCCCGGTACTCCAGACACAGCCGAGTGACCGTCGGCAGCGGTTCCGCCGCATCGCTGTCCGCGAAGCAGCAATCGGTTTTGTCGGAATCGTGCTCACGGTACTTGTCGCGTCAGCGGTTTCGGGCGCTGGCTTCGGCCCAGTTCCACAACTGGTCGCCTCGCTCGCGTTCTCCGCTGGAGTCGGCACAGTGACCGGGTACCGACTGCTCCCGAAACTCGATGCACCGTCCGAGCCAAGTGCCACCGACGGCGGCACGGAAACGCAGTAATACAACTCGCTCAGTCCGACGATTCAGCGTTAGTATCCTTCACAGCGACGGCAGTCCCAGGTTCACTGGAGCGACCTTCCGGAGGTACACGGGTTGGCTTTCGAGCACTTTACCATCTGGAAACGCTGAGATACCGTTGCGAACTGTCGCATTGTGGGAGAACTATCCTGACGATTGTCACGATGACACCTGCCGCGTGGTCGTGTCCGTTCCCGGAGCAACGTGGCCCGTATACGTGAGATATCCGCCAACAGCAGCGATGTCTGCGATTCTACAGTTCCTCATGTCAGCTATTATAACGAGCAGATTTGTCCACTCCCACCGCAGAATCAGGTCTGATATCCATAGCCGAGCGCTTATTTAAATAAGACGGATACACGCTCATATCAAGAAAGACACCGACAAGCGGACGAGAGGATCGGTACGACAAGTCGTTTCTGCGCAGTTGCAGGTATTCGATATTGCCCTTGTTCTTTCGTTTCCACTACTCCTGTGGATCGGGTATAGCCTTCCACTAAGCATCGGTGAATCACTCGTTTTTAATTACGCGAACCCAACACTGCTTGCAGCGTTTTTGTCGTCGTTCATTCATTTCGACTTCGGACACCTGATTACGAACGCCGGGTTGTACGCCCTCGTAGTCCCAATACTGTATGTCCTAAGTGCCTTGAGCGGTCGTCAACAGCAGTTCCGAGTGTTTGTCTTCACCACCTTCCTTGCGTTTCCTCCTGTCCTTTCGTATCTGAATCTCGCAATCGCCAGGCCCTCCGTAACGTTCGGTGCCTCGGGAGTCGTCATGGTATTTGTCGGCTACCTACCACTGGCACTGAGTGAGTACCTCGACACGAACTTCGATATCGGTCCAGTTAGCGTGTTCGCGCCAGCCTTGTTCTTTGCAAGTTTAGGGTTCATTTCAGTGTTGAGCCTCCAGTCCGTGCTCCTTCAGAACCCGACAGTACTGCTGGGCACCGCCGGTCTAGTTTTAGCGACAGTACTCAGTACGATACTGTATGGCCTCTCAGTCA
>NZ_AOLQ01000068.1 GCF_000337775.1 Haloarcula vallismortis ATCC 29715 | reverse complement strand
TATAGTCATTGACGCAACTTTCTGAAATCATTGAGGAATGTGTCGATCCAATCGGCAGCGTAGCTCAACTTCTCTGAGAGGGTGTCGAACAGTTCCTGAATCAATGACTGGAACGCGTCTTCGTCGGTCACGAAGACGCGTGATAGCGCGTATTTCAACTCTCTCCAAAGCGGTTCAATTGGGTTGAGATGAGGTGAGTATTTCGGCAGAAATACGAGCTGAATCCCTAACTCATCGGCTAATTCTTTGACATCGTTCGCGTGGTGAGATGGGTAGTTATCGAGAATCACGACCAGCGGCCCGGCAGGATTCTCCTCTCGAATCCGTCGCAGAAACTCACACACTGACTCTGACTGCGAATTTGGCATGAGCTCAACGGCGTCCGCGCCGTTGAGCGCATAGAAGCCGAATGTATTCGCATCAAACCGATCGGTAGAAACCTGCTGAGACGGGGTTTCGAAGTCCCACACCCGCTGGTACACATCCTCTGGCTTCGGAAACGTCTCATCGAAAAATCCGACCGTACAGCCCCCATCGGTCATGAGGTCATCTTCATCTGAGTCAGATTCTTGGACCTCGTCGAGCGCCTCTTGCAGGCGCTCGTCGAGGATTTCTTCGGTATTCTCGGGCCGCCGATAATCGTACGGTTGGGGCTTGG
>NZ_AOLQ01000067.1 GCF_000337775.1 Haloarcula vallismortis ATCC 29715 | reverse complement strand
CCTCATCTTTTGGCCCCTCGTTGTATAGCCGGAAACGTGCTGGATTATCATCCGCTCTGTCATAATCTTCTACATCAATATCGCTTTGAGGACTGTCATATCCTTCACTTTCGATAGTAATAGAAAATTCGGAGGCAAATGGCTCTCCACCCGGTTCAGGATACGGCCACAATGTAATCCCACCTACCCTATCAATATCATACGAAAGGGTACCGTTTATGAAATCGCCTTCTGACAGTTTAACTCTAAACGCATCAGTGTCTTCAGGTGAAAGATTACCAGAGTATGTTCCCGGAGTTATTGTCTCCGCATCGCTACAATTGTCGCTCCACTCATCATCAGCCACAGCAGTCCCTGGCACAGTCCCCATACTCGTTATTACAATCAGTGCTGTCAGAAGCGCTCTTTTTCGCATATACGGTACCAATAAACATGATTCTGAAAAATAGTTAGTTAGCCGCTATTCACTGTATACCTACAGATTATATTCGATAAGTTACAGTTAGTACAGGTCACAGCGCGAAGTGCCGTGATAACTCCGTGCTTTTCATGTACTATCAGCAACCCCAGTATCATACATACGGACTGTAATGCTGAATTCCTCTTGCTTCCTACTGGAAGCCGACTGGCGGTCTGTGAGAGCCGAGAAGACTATCTGTGTGATGCCCTATCGCAGTAGGAGCGCATTGATTGTCTGTTCTCTTTCCCGGTAGATTCCTGCTCACCCTCACTGGACTGTTGTAGTACTACCAACTCTACACTACACACCACACAACTCACTACGTTATGTTGCGAAACCGCATGATAACGAAGGTACGTCCCCGTGTATAGAGAATACAGTATATAAAAGAAGATTCTACAGAATTCCCGAGACTGCCACTATTTGGACAGTAAATCCCGAAAGGAGGAAAAACGTCCCCCAGACCCCATCCACGGTGTTTCGGACCACAGCTGAGAGTTCTTTCTTGTCCTTCCAAACTCTCCCCCCCAGTGTCGAACCGGTAGAATGTGTTGTTGTGTCTCGTTCTATTCCGGTAGTTCCACGGAACAAGCCGAAGGCTATTACAATTGCCCCTATCATATCCAATACAAGTCCGTATATTTGTGGGTTAATTTTGTAGAAATATACCGTGTCAAGAATAAATAATCCAAGTACAAAAGTCAAAACTGGTAAATAATACTTCGAGCGGTCCAATATGCCCGCAAAAAAGAACATTCGTATCTTTTCGGTTTCAGAGGGTTTAATTTCAAAATCGTAATAAGAATCGTTAGTGTCAATTTTGTCAAGAAGGCCTAACAACGCTTTCGAGAGGTGAAATAGAGCCGTTTTCCATTTTGGAAGGGATATTGTGACCGTCTCCTTAGACTGATGCTCACCTAAAGTAATATCCGTATCTAAGTCTGGAATCCGCATATTTACGTCTGTGTTGCTTATATTATAAAATATCTTATTGCTATGGTAGTAAGCCACAGACCAATTTCAGTGTCGCCCTGATGATTGTCCCTCGGACAGTCAATGAATACTACCAGCAGTCTGTGAGAACCGAGAAGACTGTTGTAGGATACTTCATCTGAATAGAAGTTCATTGATTGTCTGTTTCTTTCCCGACAGGCTCCTACTCCTATCTATGGACTATTGTTGTAGTACATCCTCCATACGCTATACACACACCGACAACTACGTTATGTTGCAAAACCACTGTAGGGAAAGGGTATAACTTCTCACCCTCATCAATTAGTATATAAAAGCACAAAGCACAACTGACAATAAATCTGAATTCCGGATTACTTCCCATACACTCCGTTTCCCGAGACTTGATACTCCTGATATTGCAGGATTCAGGCAACAGAAATGATACCTGGAAATTCGACAACCTCACAAGTGGCATATCCCTCAATGTACCCACACTCCAAATCCGTTCGCAAAACCAGAAATTTCTCGCACTGAGTTACCTAATACGCGCTCGGGCGCACCGATGAATGTTTTAACCGGAGATAGGGATGCATTGAGCCGGTCAGTACTCGACTCAATGTGCTGTTACTCCCTTCGGTAACTGTACTCATACACACAATGCACCACCTTCCGGAACTCAATTGTAGAAAACCCGGGTACGTCGGAAGGTTGGATAGGTAACGGTGGGAAGCTACAAGGGACGTTTCTGGCGGATAAAAGCGGCAAAATAGACATTCAACGGTGTAGGGCTTTTATAAAGGAGCCACGCCTTCTGTCGATTGTTGACGGAGAGAACTCAGATGGACTCGCCGGGATTTGAACCCGGGGCCTCTCCCATGCCAAGGGAGTGATCTACCCCTGATCTACGAGCCCTTGCGTGCATTACCTGCTTCCCGATGGGATTGCTTAAACCCATCGAAGCAACGGGACATAGAGAACAGGCCCCATGGTCTCGAATAGACCGGTATCGCATCGACCTCGCGGGTACGTAGAAGTCTGGTAATCGGAGTTACAGTACGGCCATAATGGTTATAACGCCTGATACCATCCCTACAGTAATCTCAGTTCAGTGAATCAGGCTTATGAACCGTAGGAGAAATGAGACGCAGTCTACCAACCGGCGTGTCACGCGGTTACTCTGGACCGGAGGGCACCATCGGGGGCAGACGACGCTGGATTTCGCAATCGGTATGAGCTTGTTTCTGAGCGTCCTGATATTCATCTTCTTGTTCATTCCGGGACTGTTGTCGCCGTTTTCCGCAGGGGTTCAGGAGGAAACGGTCACGACCGATAGAGTTGCCGATGGACTCACGATGGGCATGCTTGGTTCGCCACAGCAGCCGTACGTTCTGGACGAGCACTGTACGCAGGAATTTTTCGCTGGGAACGCACCACCGTCTGAATGTGGGTACGAGTCTGGCGGGAGTACGGAGGAACGTGTGGGACTTGACCCGGTTCGGGAGAACGTGAACGTCACAATCCGGGGGAATGCGACGGCAACAGCAGCCTCCGATGAAACGCTCTGTTGGGATGGCTCAAGCGAGGAACTGGTCGAAGCTGGGGCTGGCTGTGGAACAACACTTACCACGGGTGGGAATCCGCCGACAAACAACGACGCATCGGTCACTGCGCTGCGAGTGGTATCGCTGAACGGGCAGGATGTCACAGTACGCGTGGTGATGTGGTAGCATGCGCGCGCAGGCGCACACGCTCGAAGCTATCGTCAGCGGAATGCTGTTACTGGCAAGTCTGGTGTTTGCCCTGCAGATGACAGCGGTGACACCGCTGTCGGCGAGTACGTCGAGCCAGCACATCGAAAACCAGCAGCAGGCAATCGGCCACGGCGTCCTCGCCTCTGCGGCGGCAGAGGACGCCCTGAAACCGGCTGTGCTCTACTGGGACAACAGCACCGCGCAGTTCCATAACACGACCGGGGGCCGAGAGTACTACACGAACGGACCGCCGGACAATCGCTTCGGCGGGTTGTTAGAGCGCGCGTTCGACCAGCGTGGAATCGCGTACAACGTCTATCTCAGGTTCCAGAACACGCAAGAGAGGACGGTCACGACCCGCTACATCTACAGCGGTGAACCGAGCGACAACGCGGTGCGAGCCAGCCATACGATTACGCTCATGGACGACGACCACCTGCGAGACGCGGACGGGACGCGAAACAGCACGCAGCTTGGTGACCCGACGACCGACTATACGGTTTCGGACACCGGGACGAACGTCTACAACACGGTTAGCGTGGAGGTGGTCGCGTGGCGCATCTGAACGACGATGAGCAGGGCCAGATAATCCTCATCGCCGCACTAGCCCTGGCGGTGACGTTCATCGGGCTCGCGCTGGTCGTCAACTCCGCGATCTACACGCAGAACCTCGCGAGCCGAGGTGAGGTTGCCGGGAGCAACGACGCGCTGGAGATGCGAGCGATGGTCGAAACGAACGTCGGGCAGGGCATTGTCGCGGCGAACAGGTACAATTACTCGTCCCAGACGGCGCTCGAAACCAGTTTGCGTGAAAGCATGGGGACCGTCAGTACGCAGACGGAGCGCCAGCGGGTAACCAGCGGGGCCCTGGTGAACGCCACTCTCACCGGTTCGCCGACCTATGGCACGCGAATCGCCCAGAATGACACGTCACAGTTCCAATCCAACGGAGCGGCCGGCAACTGGACCGTCAGGGAGCGAGTCACGCGTCCGGGCGATGGAACAAACGCAACTAGGCGGTTCGTCATCAACGCGACAGAAATTCCGACGGATTCCGCGGACGCGTTTGCCGTCACGGCTAATGGCACCAGCGGGGGTCCGAACTGGACGATGCGGGTCTGGGGGGATGTCGGACCCAGTGGAACGGTGAACGTGGAAGTCGATACGCCGAGCGGCATTCAGACCTGCGTTGTCTCAATTGAGGAACCGTATGCACATATCGACGTGACCGGCGGCACGGTGCAGGGTGAGCCGTGTCTCGCGCTTCAGGGCGGAAGCTTCGATGGCCGGTTCGCCCACGGTGTCGGTGACGAGTACAACATCACCTACGAATCGGGCAACATGACAAGGGGGAACTACTCGATGGTCGTCCTCAATGGTGATTCAGCAGGCACGGTCAATACAGCGCCCCCGTCCCCGTTCGAGACGACCGCAATCTACAACGCGACCGTCCGCTATCGCTATGATACGTCGAACTTACAGTACGAAGTAAAGATACGGGTGGCCCCGGGTGAGCCAAATGCGTCGTAACCGCGCCGTCTCGACGACGCTGAGCTACACGCTGAGTCTGGCTATCGCTTCGATTCTGGTGTCAGGCCTCCTCATTGCCGGCGGGAACTTCGTCGAGAGTCGACAGGAACAGGTCATCAGAGACGAACTCGAAGTCATCGGACAGCAGGTCGCCTCGGACATCGCGCGCATCGACCGGCTGGTAGTCGCTGCCGACGACGACCCGACTGCACGGCTGAATCACACGTTTCCGACGCGGGTGAGTGGCTCCAGCTACCGGGTCTCGATTGACCCCGCCGCCGATGCACTCACGCTCGAATCAACGTCGCCGGACGTGTCGGTGACTGTCTCGCTCACAACCCAGACAGACCTGGAAGCGTCCAGCGCTGACGGTGGCGTGATAACCGTGCTCTACGACGAGTCGAACGGGCGACTGGAGGTCCGAAATGGCTGATCGCGCAGTCAGCGAGGTGTTGAGCTTTGCGCTGGTGTTCAGTCTCATCGTGGCTTCGATAATCCTTGTTTCGGTGAGTGGCCTAGGGGCGTTACAGAACGCCCGGGATGCGGAGCAGATGGAGAACGCTGAACGGGCATTCGACGTGCTCTCGGACAACATCGCGGACCTCCACAAACAGGGCGCGCCGAGCCGTGCCACTGAGGTCAGCCTCGGCGAGGCATCGCTCAGGACGGGTGAAAACACGACAATATCGGTGCACGTCCACGACGGGACCGCTCCCAAAGATGTCGGGACATGGGAGGTACGCCCGGTCATCTACGCCGGTAATCAGGAGCGAGAGCTCGTATACGAGGCCGGGGCGGTGTATCGGACGAACCGGGACGGCGGGGTTCAGAAACGGGCTCCACCGATACTTGTCTCGGATGACCGCGTCCTCATCACCGTGGTCGGTACGACCGCCAGCAACCAACAGAGCCTGGGGGGGTCGACAGTGCTCGTCCGGACAAACCACCGAAACAGCAACGTCTCGTTTGCCGATACCGGTGGCAACATCGAACACGTCAACGTCAGTGTCGACGCTGACCCACAGCGCGAGGCACTCTGGCAGTCGTACTTCGAGAGTGAAGGGTTCACGTGCGCGGCCAACGGCTGGTGTAACTTCACGTCGTCCTCGGGTGGAATCGACCGGACGTACGTCGTCTATCACGACATTGCGGTCGAAATCGACCAGTAACCGGCGACTACCCGCTGGTGACGTTGATCCGGTTCTCCGAGACGTGGAGGTACGTCAGCCGGATGATGTTCGTGTTCTTCGGGACGGCTCGTTCGTTTCTGAGCGCCCGGTCGTAGTGGACCAGCCCCCCGTTATCCACCGTGACGGAACCAGCGACGAGGCCGCCGTACAGCTCAGCCTTCTTGATCTGTACAGTGCTGGCCCCGACGCCGCCAGCGGGTGCGTAGATCACGCCTTCAAACTGTGGGGTGTCGGTGTCGCCTTCGATGACAGCGTCGAAATCAGACTGGCCGTACACCCAGAACTGCTTCGAGTTGTTGGCGTTACCGACATCGACATCCCCGGTGCGATAGATGTGGAAGTGGTGGCCGCTGGCGGACGTAGCGTCGCCTCTGACGTAGAGACGGACTTTTCCACCGCCGTTAACTTTGATCTGTCCGTTGTTCTCGATGTAAACGTAGTCCCGGACAGCGATGGTCACATCGTCGCCGCCCGTGTTAATCGTCAGCGTCTCGCCGTTCAGTGTCAAATCCTCAAGATAGTACGTGCCCGCGTCGAGCGTCTGGTCGCCGCTGTCGAGCTGGTCCCCCGAAATGCTGCCAGTCGCACCGTTGTCATTGGTGCCACTTGCGTTGGCGACTTGCCGGTTCACCAGGCCGTCGATAGCGCCAGCCCCCTCAACGCCCGATATCTGTCGAACGTCACCGTTGACAGTCCCCTTGATGTGCTTCGTGGTCGAGTACTCCACGTCACGAGTGACGACGCCGCTGCCCTTGACCTCGACCCGGTCACCGGACCGGACAGCGCCAGCTACCTCGCTGTTTCCCTTCACGTACACATCACCCGCAGTGGTGATCGTTCCGAACGATCCTCGTGATGTCGAGTAGTCGCCGACAGACGAGTTGTAGCTGTCCGTCCGGGCGGGGTCAGTGCCGCTGCCGGAGAGCGTAATCTGTCCGCCAGCGGACGTAGCCGCGACGGCGCTCGTCACCTCTCGCGGCCCCGTCGGCACGACCAGCGTCGTGGTCACGCTGTCGTTTTCGTGATCGTAGTAGGCGTCGCCGTCAGTCCGCTCCTCGAAGTAGCGACCCCAGGAACGGTAGTAGTCGCTCTTGACTGTGATGTTGACTGTCCCCGTATCCAGCGGATTGACGTTCCCGGCCGCCTGGTCGGGGTACACCTGCGTCGTGCCGTTCTTTGAGATGCTCGCTCGTGACCCAAGCGACCGGTCACTGCCACGGACGGTGATAAGTGGGAGCGTCAGCGTCGCGTCGCGGTAGTAAAACTCCGGCGGTGAAATCATGACACTGCCGCTGCCAGAGCGCCGCCACACTCCACCGCCCTGATAGGCGACTCTCTGATTCCCGTTCTCGTAGACGACCGCGCCGAGTTCCTCCTCCATCAGCGTGACAGTTGTCGGGGGCGACGCCGAGTGGTTGGTGATATTGACGGTCATCCGACCCGCGGTGTTGTTGATTCGGTACGTGGATTTGTCCGTCCCGACGAGCGACACCCGCTGGCTGTCGGCGTTCCCAAGCGCCACAAGCGCCGCCTGAGAGTCCAGCTGGGTCATCCCTGTCTCTGCCCGGGAGACGTCGAGCCCGGCCTCAGTATCGACCAACGCCGTCGCTCCCAGGCTGACAACGATGCTGGAACCGACGATGACAAGACTGAGGACCAGTATCAGCCCAAGCGGGGCCGACTGTGCGCGTTGCTGACCCCAGGAGAAGTGCATTATCCGACAGTGGTTATCACAGCTGATAAGATTGCTGGCCAAATTATCACTGGCACCTCTTAGCGGCTGTCTGTGTCAGTCGCACTGAAAATCGAGCGAATATGAGCGCTCCCAATCCTGATAGCTAACGGGCAACCGGTCGGTTATCAATCGGACGTGATATTGACATCGTTCGTTGAAATGTGGACGTACGTAACAGAAGGGATTGCCTGTGGAATCGTCGTTGTCTCTGTCCGCTGAAGTGCCTCGTCGTAGTGGATACCGTAGTTGTTCGACACGAACGTCACGTCACCCACAACACCACCGTAGACGTGTGCGTTCTGGTCAAGTGTTATGTCCGCGCCATCGTTGTTCGGTCCGTTGGGACCGTAGATAACGCCGGTGAATTCGGCGTTGTTATCGAACTCGACATCTGCATCGGGGTTCGTGTAGACCCAGAAGTTCGGGGCTACATCGTCTTCGACGGTGACGAGTGCACCGTTTCGTTGGTAGTAGTCGCCCTCGACGTAGACATTCACTCTGTTCCCGCCGACGACCGTTATTTGCTGGTTGTTCTGTATCGTGATTGTTCCATTGACGACAATGTTGACATCGCCGCCGGAGGTATCGATACGAGCGTCCTCGCCACTGTTGAGTGTGATTTCCGAGAGGTAGTAGTCGCCGGCCGTCAGTTCGCACGTCGACGCGCAGTTTTCGAGCGTGTTCGAGCTATTGTCGATATCCACACTCGAATCGGCATTGTCGTTCGACGACGAGACACTCGACCGGCGTGTGTCGATTAGGCGTTCGACAGAGTCGGGTGCGGTGACTGAGGCGTTCTGTGCGCTCCAGCCACTGACACCGCTGGGGTAACCGCCACCGCTAGCTGTTCCCCCGTAGGAAAGGTTTCCACGGATCTCTCCGTTATTACTTATCTGTACGTCGCCACCGGATTCGAGATCGCCTTCAATGATGGCATTATTCTCCACATCGACATCGCCAGCAGAAATGATTCGGGAATTCGAGTTGTCGGGGAACCCACTGTACGGACCCACCGAGGAGTTGTAGCTGTCTGCCTCGGCGTTATTTTTGATTGTCATTGATGTCCCGGGTGTCCCAGCGACGATACCGCCCTGAACTGGCGGATTGGTCGCAGGGACGAGCAACTCCAGCGTGACTCTGTTACTGCTGTGGTTGTAATCGACCGAGCCGTCGGTTCGCGTCTCGAAATACTGTCCCCATGCCCGGTAGTACTCACTCTGGACTCTGACCTCGACTTGTCCCGAATCGAGCGGATTCACTGCCCCCGCTGATTTGTTGGGCCAGTACTGTCTCGAGGTGTTGTGCGAGATAGACGCGCCGCCTCTGAGTGCCCCGGACCCGCTCACTGTCACGAGCGGAAGCGTCAGCGTCGCGTCCCGGTAGTGGAACTCCGGCGGCGAGACCATCACCGACGTGCCGTCGCCGTTGGACCGCCAGACGCCACCGCCCTGATACGCGAGTCGCGTCTCGCCGTTGCCGCGGTAAGCCACCTCGCCCATCGACTCGTTTACCACGGTCGTCCGGTCCCCTGAAGTGGTGTTCTGATAGGAGACGTTCATCCACCCGGCGTTCTCGTCGACGTGATAGGTACTCGAACTGCTCGCGGGAAGGGTGACCTGCTGGACGTCTGTCTGTCCCAGTGCCACGAGCGCGGTTTTGGAGTTGAGTTCCGTCAACGACTTTTCCGTTCGTTCCGCGTCGAGTTGCGTCTGCGTACTCGTAATTGCGTCAGCACCCAGTGCGACGACCGCCGTCGTCGATATAATCATCACCGCAAAAACCAGCGCCAGTCCGAGCGGAGCACTTTGCCCACGGGTTCCGAGGCTCCACCCAGCGCTACTCATACTACCCATCTCTATTCCAACAAATTACTTAAAATGATCGGGAAAATTATCAAGTATAATACTGCGAAGCCGTTCAGCTATGAAGCGGTATCGCCGTTTCGAGACCCGGCCGGGAAGCGGAACGGTTTAGTCGCGCCCTCTCAGACAGACAGTTGGGAACAGCACGACCGCAAATCTGACTCGCTGTGGACTTTCACAGCTCGGGATTGCGGCCGTGTTCGGCACTGTACAGTGCCAATACGCCTCGTAACGAGAGCGGTTCGTGCGGTTCCAACCAGATTACAATGGCACGAATGCATACACGCCGCCGCGGTTCGTCCGACTCGGACAAACCGGCGGCAGACGAACCCCCGGAGTGGAGTGACGTCGACGAGGACGCAATCGAAGCGCGCGTCGTCGAACTGGCCGAACAGGGCCACTCGCCCAGCGAGATCGGCCTGAAGCTGCGCGACGAGGGCGTTCAGGGTACGCCGATCCCTGACGTCTCGCTCGCGACCGGCAAGAAAGTCACCGAAATCCTCGAAGAGAACGAAGCCGAGCCGGACCTACCGGAAGACCTCCGGAACCTGCTCGAACGGGCCGTCCGCCTTCGCGATCACATGACCGAGAACCCCGGTGACTACCAGAACAAGCGTGCGCTCCAGAACACGCAGTCGAAGATCCGACGCCTCATCGACTACTACCGCGGCGACGAGGTCGACGAGGACTTCACCTACAGCTACGACAACGCCGTCGAAGCGCTGGGCCGCGAATAGATGTCGGCGACCGGTCGGGAATCGACGCCAGCCACGTCGCCCGGTGCTCTCGCCGGGTCGCTTCGTGAGGCCACTTTCGTGCGCCTCGTCAGCGACGCGACCGGCGAGGCGCTGGCCGCGACTGGCCTGCTGGCGCGGGCGCTGGACGACACGCCGTTTCAGGCGAGCGTCGTCCGCCCGTTCGAAGACCCCGGCCGGACCACAGAGACCGACATCACCGTCGCCATCGGTCGCACGCAGCCGACCGCCGACGTGACGCTGACCGACCGCGCCGCCGCGACCGCTTTCGAGGCCGCCCGCGAACTCGGCACGGCCGACCCCGCGCTCGCCCTGGCAGGCACGATTGCCGCCGGGGACGTTGACGGGACTGTCGCAGAAGCCGCAGAGCAGGCGGGGCTCGACCGCCGGCCCGGGGTCGCTGTGCCGACAGCGGACCTCGCGGACGGGCTGGCCCACTCGACGTTGTTCGTCGCGCCCTTCTCGGGCGACGCCGACACAGTACGGGCCGCGCTCGCCGATTTAGGCATCGACGCGGACGAGACGCAGTCAGCGGAACTCTCGGCCAACGACCACAGACGCCTCGCGTCGCTAATCGCGCTGGCCGTCACCGCGGACGCGCCGCCCCGGGCCGCTGACGCGGTCCAGCGCGCGCTCCGACCGACAGTGGGCGGCCCCTTCGAGACGGTCGGCGGCTACGCGGACGTGCTCGACGCCGTCGCCCGCGAACAGCCGGGCACCGCCGTCGCGCTCGCACTTGGCCACGAGGCCGTTCACGAGGACGCCCTAGCCGCGTGGCGAACGCACGCCCGGCGCGCCCACGAGGCCGTCTCCAAGGCGACCACGGGTCGGTACGACGGCCTGTTCGTCGCCCGCGGCGACGCGATGCCGACCGGCACCGTCGCCCGCCTGTTCGCGGACTATCGCGCGCCGGAGCCGGTGACACTTGTTGTCACCGACGACCGGGCCGCGGCCCGCACCACAGACGGACGGGACGTGGCAGAGCCGATGCACGCCGCTGCCGATGCGGTCGGCGGTGACGCCATCGGGACGAACGACCGGGCACGCGCCCGGTTCGACGCCTCGACAGCTGACTTCATCGAAGCGTTCCGGGAGGCAGTATGAGACGGGCCGAGATTCGCACGACACACGACTCGCCCGAACGCGTCGCACGCGCGGTCCGGCCGGACAACACTGACGAGATGACCACGCGGGTCGAGGGCGACGCCGTGGTCACGACCGTCGAGCGCGACTCGACTGGCGGCCTGCAGGCGACCGTCGACGACTACGTCGTCAACATCCGGGTTGCAGCACAGCTCGCAGACCAACACACACAATCCAACCATGAGTGAACGAAGCGTTTCCAAGCGCACAGAACAGAAACGGTGGTACACCGTGCAGGCTCCCGAGCAGTTCGACCGGGAGGTTCTCGGTAAGACACCAGCAGACGAACCGGACAAGGTGCTCGGACGCACCATCGAAACCACGCTGGGCGAACTCACGAACGACGCCAGCGAGAACAACACGAAGCTGACCTTCAAGATTAACGAGGTCGCCTCGGACTCGGCGTACACGGAGTTCATCCGCCACGAGCTCACGCGGGACTACCTCCGCTCGCTCGTCCGCCGCGGCTCCTCGAAGGTCGAAGCCTACATCACCGTGCTGACCACGGACGACTACCGCGTCCAGGTCCAGCCGGTCGCCGTGACGACGAAGAAGGCCGACGCCTCCCAGGAGAAGGCCATCCGCCGAACGATGATCGACCTCGTTCGCGAGACGGCTAAAGACCGCACCTTTGAAGAGCTCGTCGACAGCGTCGTCGAGGGTCGTCTCTCCTCGGCCATCTACGGCGGGGCCAAGGACATCTATCCGCTCCGACGCGTCGAGATCAAGAAGACCACGCTCGAAGCGCGGCCCGAAGAAGTCGCCGCCGAAGAGGAGACGGCTGTCGACGTGGACGAAGAAGACGTCGACGTCGAAGCCTAACTTCGTTACAGCAGCGACCGTTTTCCGATTTTTCATCGCAGCGTGTGGCGAGTTGCATCTTGGAAGCGAACCCGGTAGACATGGGTTTATACCGTGACACGCGGTAACACTATACATGTACGAGTCAGTGCTGATTCCGACCGACGGGAGCGATGACATGGGCGTGGTCGTCGACCACGGCGTCGCACTGGCCGAGCAGTTCGGGGCCGCAGTCCACGCGCTCCACGTCGTCGATGACCGGGCGTACGGATCGGTTCCGGACGACGTGCAACAGCGTGTCGAGGAAACACTCACCGCGGACGGAGAGGACGCGACGAAAGCGGTCGCCCAGCGGGCGCTTGAGACCGGCCTCGACGTCGTCCGGGAGGTCCGCTGGGGGAATCCGCCGGCCGGAATCGTCGCCTACGCCACGGAGAACGATATCGGCCTCATCGTCATGGGAACCCACGGTCGAACTGGGTACGACCGATACCTTCTGGGCAGCGTCACTGAGAAGGTCGTCCGCGTCGCCCCGATGCCGGTTCTGACGGTCAGCGTCGGCGACGACGGCGATGACGCGCCGGCGGCTGGTATCTCAATGCCGGACCCCATTCGGGAGAACTGAAACGCAAACTCTCGTCACAGGGTGAGTACAGACACTACTCGCCGCTCGTCACCGCGTCCGGGTCCTCCGTTACGACGACGGTCCCAACCATCCCGGCTCGTTCGTGCGGGATACAGAAGTACGCATACTCGCCGAGCACCTCGAAGGTGTGCGTGAAATCGTCACCCTCGAACATCGTCCCACCGGAGGAGTTCCCCCAGTTGTCGCGGGCCGCCTGCTCGGTGTCGAACCCGCCGGAGGCGAAGTAGTCGGCCTCGTCGGGGATATCGTCTTCGTATGCTGTGACCGAGTGGCCCTGCTTGCTCGTGTTGAGCCACCGCACGGTCGTTCCCGGTTCGACGGCGATGCGAACCGGGCGAAACGCCTTCGCAGACATCCCCACGTCGTAGTCGGTGTCAGCGCTCCCACCGCCGAGGCAGCCAGCCAACCCTGCGACCGTTGCCGGACCAGCCGCACGGAGAAAGTCCCGTCGCTCCATACCAACGCTCAGGGCCGGACAGGCAAAGACCGCTCGGTTCCGGACTGCTCTGGACCCGATGGGCAGTCCGTCACGGTCACTCGAAACTTAGTCCGTCACGGAGGTCGCGCGCATCGGCGAGTAAGCCCTCGCGGTCGTCAGCGGTCAGCGTCACGTGTCCCATCTTCCGGAGTTCGTACACCTCGCGCTTGCCGTACCAGTGCAGGTGGGCCCGCGGCGTCTCCAGCACGCCGTCTTCGCCCTGCATCGCCGCCGGCTGGCGCTCTGCCACATCTCCGAGGATGTTCGTCGAGACGGTCGGGAACCGCTGGTCGGTCGACCCCAGTGGCTGGCCGGTGACCGCCCGCAGGTGTTGCTCGAACTGCGAGGTGTGACACCCTTCGATAGTCCAGTGCCCGGAGTTGTGCGGGCGCGGTGCGATCTCGTTGAGCAGAATCTCGCCGTCGGTCGTCTCGAACAGCTCGATGCCGAACACGCCGCGACCGTCCATCACGTCAAGCACGTCGTGAGCGACCTCTCGGGCGCGTTCGCGAACGGCTCTCGACGCTCTGGCCGGTGCGACGGATTCCCGAAGAATCTCTGCCCGATGAATCGTCTCAGTGACCGGGAACGTGTCCCGCTCGTCCGCGCCGCGACAGCCCATGACCGCGAGTTCCCGCTCGAAGTCGACCATCTCCTCGACCATCGCCGGGCCGGCGATGGCGTCGACTGCGTCCTCGACGTCTTCCGGGCCGTCGACGGGGACGTTCCCGCGGCCGTCGTAGCCGCCGGTCCGGGCCTTGAGCATCGCGGGGTAGCCCAGTTCCTCACAGGCCTCCCGGAGGTCGTCGGCGGTGTCGACGGCACGGAACTCCGGGACCGGGACGCCGGCGTCGGCCAGCCGGCGCTTCTGGACGAGCTTGTCCTGAATCGTCCGTAGCGTCTCTGGCGCAGGATGTACCGGCGTCCCCGTCTCGTCGGCGACCCGTTCGAGCACGTCGGGGTCGGCGAGCTCGATCTCGAAGGTGAGGTAGTCGGCGCGCTCGGCGAGTTCTCGCAGAGTCGATTCCTCGTCGAAGTCGCCGACGAGCTGGTCGCGAACGACTGGCGCAGCCGGACAGTCCGGCGTCGGGTCGGTCACGAGCAGTTCGAGGCCAAGCGGCGCGGCCGCCTCGCCCAGCATCCGGCCGAGCTGGCCACCGCCGACAACACCGACAGTCGGTCCTGGTGACGTGAGCGTCATACCGCGCGCTTCCACAGCGGCGGGGTTAAGCGTTCGTTTCTCGGCTGTAGGACTCGTGAACCCACACTGTCATGTCGTTGGAGCTGTACTTCGTCCGCATCCGATGGGTTCGGGGCTCGTAGCCGGCGGCTTCGAGCCGTTCGACGGGAACAGTGCTGTCAATCTGCTGGGCGACGACTATCGGTGGCTGCCTGTCCCGGACCTGTTCGGCGAGCGTGTCTGGCCGGTTCTCACACGAGACGTTCACGTCACCGGCCGCGTAGTACCACGGCAGTGGCAGGGAGTTGTACCACTGCAGACAGGTCGGTCTGGTGTTCCACCACGAGTCGTTCCACTGGCCGCGGTTTTCCTTGACGTAGGCATCGTCGGCGTCGTAGGCGTCGCCGCTCTCCCCGTGATACATTACGACATCGGTGCCGTTCCCGTTGGCCGTCGCGATCCGGTCCATCTCGGCCAGGTCAGCACGAAGCGACTCCTGTGGCTGGGCGTACTGGACCAGTGGGTTCCCCTCCAGATGCTCGTTTGTGTACACCCGCGTTGCGGTCGTGTTGACGACGAGTGCAGTGACGAGCAGCACGATGGCGGCGGCGATAGCAGCGCCGGTCACGTCGTCAGCCGACAGCGACTCGTTCCCCCACCGAACCACGGCGGCGAGCCCGACGGCGGCCGGAATCGACAGCGGGACGACGACGTGAACGGCGAGCCACGGCGCGCCGATGTCGGTCCCGATAGGGTAGCCCAGAATCGAGACGTAACCGCCGTAGGCCGCGAACGGGACGAGGTGGCGTGGCCTGACGATTCCCAGTCGGTCGACTACGTACCCGAATACCGAAAACAGGAGCAACGGTGCCGCCGTGTAGCCCAGCGCCTTCAGCAGTACCTCGTAGTGGCCGTCGACGCTCTCGTAGAACGTCTCGATGGATTCGACGAGGCCAGTGTCCGTCGTCGTCGCCTTTTCGGAGGCCGGCGAGAACCACTCGCTGTACTGGTCGGCGACGCGCTCCCAGGTGGCCTGGACGAGTTCGGGAAACAGCGACGGGTTCGTCACGCCCGACCAGAAGTTCACGTCGCCGCTGGTAGCCGGCGCTGGCGGGTGTTCGAGGCCGGCGACACCGGCCCCGCGAGGCGCGTAGAAGAACAGCGAGACGAAGCCAAACACCAGTGCGGCGAGGACAATGTGACTCGCGTACGCCGCGAGGACGGAGGCGGCGCTGTCGTGGCGGTCACGGAACGAGCGAACGGTGTCAACGACAAGCCCGACATCCGCCCGGGCGCGACCAGCAATTCGGCCCCAGATGGCACCGATACTCGGGACGGTCCGGAGGAAGCCGACGGCGTCACGGTAGCCGTTGGGGAGGACGAACACCTTCGCCAGCAGCAGGCCGGTCGCGCCGAGCCACGTCAGCACGTAGACGATGGCGTTTTCCTTCGAGGCGAACCCCAGCGCCATGAATGCCCCGACGCCATAGAGATAGCGTGCCTTCCGGGTGTCGACGAACCGGACGAGCAGACCGAAGGCGGTGAACATGAACGCCGCGACCAGCACGTCACTGCGCATGAACCGCGAAAAGTACAGGAGGACGGGGTTGAGCGCAAGAAAGGCAGCCATGAGCACCGTCTCGTCGGATCGAAGGTGTTCTCGGAAGAGCAGCGCTGTCAGTGGGAGGAGGCCGCCGACAATCGCGACGGGGAGCCGCATCGTGAAATCGGTTGGCGCGGCGAGGGCGAACACCCAGCTATCGACGTGCTGGATGAACGGCCCGTGGATGATGTATCGGTAGGCGAACGACCCGGAGTCACGGAGATGCAGCGCCCAGTAGGCCACCCGCCCCTCGTCGAAGTGAGCGACACGGCTCCCGAGTGCCGCGATTCTGAGGCCGAGACCGAGAAGCGTCACAACGACGACGAGCTTCACGGTGGCGCGGGGGTCGTCCGCGAACCAGGACCGACACCGACCCCGGACATCGTGGAGGGCAGACAACAGGGACGACTCAGCCATACCTGGCCCAAGCACATGAGGCATTAGAATCCTTCTGGTTTCTATAACGTGTTTTGAAGCTACTGCTCCGCCGCAGCGGCCGGCACAGCGGTCTAGAGATTCGTAGGCACGGAACGGTAGTTCTTTAGTCGCCCCTCCCCGGAAATCAGATATGGTGCAGCTTGGGCTGGTTGTCGCCCAGTACGACAAACACGGGGCCGTTATCGAGGAGATGGAGCACGGGGCTTACGAGGCCGCTGCCGACAACAACGCCGAGATTGTCGCATCGATTGATGTCCCCGGGTCCTACGACACGCCGCTGGCTGCCGACCGGCTCGCACGCCGGTCGGACGTCGACGCCGTCGCCGTTCTCGGTGCGATTATCAGCGGCGACACTGACCACGATCAGGTCATCGGCAACGCCGCCGCACAGGGGCTGACCGACGTGTCCCTCGACCGCGACACCCCCGTCACGCTGGGTATCATCGGCCCGGGCATGAGCCAGGACGAGGCCGAAGCCCGAACCGACAAGGGGGCCTCGGCCGTCCGGAGCGCAATCGAACTCGCCACCGAACTCGAACAATGACTATGGACTTCGCTTCCCGCGTCGAACGTGTAGAACCGAGCGCGACCCTCGCAATCAGTAACAAGGCCGCAGAGCTGGAGGCTGAGGGGAAAGATGTCGTCGACCTGAGCGTCGGCGAGCCCGACTTCGACACGCCGGAGAACATCAAGGACGCCGCCAAGGACGCACTCGACGCCGGCCACACCGGCTACACGTCCTCTAACGGCATCCCCGAACTGAAAGAGGCCATCGCCGACAGCCTCCACGACGACGGCCTCACGCAGTACGGCCCGGACAACCTCATCGTCACGCCGGGCGGTAAGCAGGCGCTGTACGAGATCTTCCAGACCATCATCGACGACGGCGACGAGGTCGCGCTGCTGGACCCGGCCTGGGTATCCTACGAGGCGATGGCGAAACTCGCCGGCGGGACGCTGACCCGCGTCGACACCGCTGCCCACGACTTCCAGCTTGAGGGCGCGCTGGATGACCTCGCCGACGCCGTCTCCGACGAGACGGAACTGCTGGTCGTCAACTCACCGGGCAACCCCCACGGCGCAGTGTACTCCCGCGAGGCGCTGGCGGGCGTTCGCGACCTCGCCGTCGAGCACGACATCACGGTCATCTCTGACGAGATCTATAAGGAGATTACCTACGACGGCGTCGACGCCGTCTCGCTCGGCACGCTTGAGGGCATGGAAGACCGGACCATCACCCTCAACGGCTTCTCGAAAGCGTACTCGATGACCGGCTGGCGGCTGGGCTACTTCGCGGCTCCTGAAGAACTCGTCTCACAGGCCGGGAAGGTCCACTCCCACTCCGTCTCCTGTGCCGTGAACTTCGTCCAGCACGCCGGCGTGGAAGCCATCACGAACACGGACGACGCTGTCGAGGAGATGCGTCAGGCCTTCGCCGAGCGCCGCGAGTTCCTCATGGGCCTGTTCGAGGACCACGGCGTCCACGTCCCCGAGCCACAGGGCGCGTTCTACATGATGCCCGAAATTGCCCCCGATGGCGACGATACCGAGTGGTGTGACCAGGCTATCTCGGAGGCTCAGGTCGCCACTGTCCCCGGGACCGCGTTCGGGACGCCCGGCTACGCTCGCATCTCCTACGCCAACAGCAAGGAGCGCCTGCAGGAGGCCGTCGACCGGCTGGCAGAAGCCGACCTCATCTGAAGAACTGGCAGTACCCACTCTCGCCGACGCTCGATAACACACCCGTCTAAACGCGGCAAAAAATTGTGCTGGGCCGCGGAAACGGCTACTGTCGCTACGTGACGACGAACACGGTCACCAGTGTGAGGATGACCAGCGTCTCGGGCAGGACTGTGAGAATGAGTCCCCGGCCGAACATATCTGGGTCCTCGGCGATGGCTCCGACCGCCGCCGCGCCGATACCGCGTTCGGCGAACCCGGAGCCAAGCGCCGCTAACCCGACGGCGAGGGCCGCGAGTCCTCCGGCGAGATAGCTCGCCGCCTCGGCAGAGATCGCGGGACCCCCTGTCTGTAACATGACCGCACTTGTGGTGGCTGACATGGCAGTTTCCCGTTCGAAGGCGGGGACAATCACCTGACCGATGGATTCCAACCCCTGGTATTCATGGTCGTCTTTTACGATGATCGGCGGCGAAGCACCACGGACGTACAGTTCTCACGGAGAACGACTCTCGGTCACTGAACAGCGCCAGCACTCAAACCGGACAGGGCTTCAGCAGTTCCCGGGCGAACCGTTTTCTCCCAACCGCTGGAACGGCCGGTATGCGAACCCGTAGAACGCTACTCGCCCTCTCGGCCGGAACGCTCTGTCTGGCTGGTTGTGGGGCCCCAGGCGGCGGCTCGGACAGCGGTCTCGCCATCGAAACGTCAGACGCGACCGCTGCGCCGGGCGAGACGGCGTGGATAGAGGTGCAAGCCTCGTCCGTCGGTGTCATGACGTGGCAGCTGGCCGAGATTCCGGAGAACTGGCAGGTGACACACGAGGGGTTCGAGCCGGAACCCACCGCGGTTCGGGAGTCCTACCCGCCCGAACTTGTCTGGGACCCTGTCGCTGGCTCTGTTACCGGTACTCTGGCTGTGGCCGTTCCGGACGGCGCGTCGCCGGGCGAGTACGTGCTGGCGGTTGAGGCCGGTATCGACAGTACAGATGAGCGTGTCATCTCGGAGGCAACAGTTACTGTTGCGCGATAAAGACTGCAAGTAGGCTGAAACCAAAGCCAGTCACAGCGCCTACCCGGCTCCTGTGAGTCCCACGCTCACGTCCCGGGCCGAAACAGGGAGGGCTACGTCAGCGATTACAGTGTCCCGATAGCTCGGTGGCGGCGAAACAGGTAGTAACAGCCGATTATGGGGTACACTATCGGCCCGGGAATCATGAAAAAGACACCGAGATTGACGTAGTTCCCCGGATTGGGCTGCCACGTCCCGGACTGAAGGCGAACGTAGGTCGCATCGCGGTAGATGGCGACAGAGAACGGTACCGCGGTGAGGATACCGACGCCAATCAGAGTAAGTCCGATACCGACGCTTCCGCTTGAAACAAGCACACCCCCGAGAGCGAGACAAACGGGCGGCAGCACGGTCCCGATAGCGACAATCGTCCACCACCAGTCCCGGTCAACCCAGTCGACAACATACTGATGGCGTTTGTACAGGTGGTGAAGTTTCATCAGGTAGCCGAGGAAGAAGCTGGCGACCGCATACAGGACTGGATTCGGGTCCCAGTCCACGTCTGCTTCCTGCACCTTCTTTGTATCAAAGTAGAGGAAGAACGGCGTTACGAGCCACGATATCAGCGCTACAACAATGCCGCCGAGGTACCAGACGCCGAACGTCCCGAAGATACTGGCCATCCCGAGCGGCCCGCTACCCACACTCTCGCCCCCTATCCCGACAATGATCAACCCGAGCCCGAGAAACCCAAACAGAAAGGTCGGCAAGAGCAGCAATATCTCTACAGCGCGGTACGACCGTGAATCGACGTCGTTGACTGTGACCATCCCCATTGTATCGTTCCAACTGGCGATTGCATTAGCGACGCAGAGATGTAAAATAATTTTGCTAATGCGCTGATAAGAGTGGGGCTGCGGAACCGAGTCAGCTACGCTCGTCGACAATCCGGTCGATAATCCGGCCTGTCGACAGGAGCCGGTCAGCCGCCTCGGCTTCCAGCGGGCTGGCTCGGCAGATGTCACAGTCGAGACCGCGGGCGGACAGCGCTGCTTCGAGTTGTTCGTCGTCATGGTGCTGGTCGTAGCCCAGCGCGATGACGTCCGGTTCGATGCGCTCGATGGGCACGAAGATATCCTCGGGATGACCGAGGTGGGCCTCGTCGACCGGTTTGAGCGCGCTGACCATCTCCCGCCGTTGCTCGTCCGGGACAATCGGTGTTTCCTTGTGCGTGACGTTGACCGAGCGGGCGACGATGACGTGGAGTTCGTCGCCCATGTCTGCGGCGTCTTGCAGGTAATGGACGTGGCCCGGGTGCAGGATGTCAAACGTGCCCTGTGCGACGACGCGGGTCACTGATCGAACTCCTCCTCGCGCAGTTCCGCGTCGATATCGGCCTGATCGAAATCGAAGAACGACTCCTCGGGCGGTTCGACGTCGAGCACCGGAAGATCGACGACCGAGCCGTCGCTGTCGAAGGCCTTCCAGTCGTCGCGGCCGTACGGGTAGCCGATGATGATGTGGACGTCGCCGCGCCCGAACGTGGCGAGGTCGGCGTCGCTGGGCTTGAGGACGCCGTTCGGGTGGGAGTGAATCGACCCCGCCGCTCGCATGTCGTTTGGCACCATGCTCGTCTTGACGGTCGCGCTGACCGGGTTCGACTCTGTCCCCGGGATGACCAGTACGTCGGTCAGAACTGTACCGTCGTCGTCGAGCCCGAGCTTGCTGGCGTCATCACCCCGAAGAAAGCCCATGTACTCGTTGGGATGGGCCTCCTCGGAGGCTGCGAGCGCGAACTCGAGTGCGGACTCCGCGATCCCGAGTATCCCGCTCGTTCGGAACAACCCCATATCACGCAGTCGGGTCGGACGCTTTTTACGCGTTGTGTTCGGCCCTCCGCGGATTCCGAAGAGTACAAACGGGGGAGCACCGAAGGATTGACAAATGTCTTCGCCAACTGGCACCGGTGACGGTGCGACGGTCCCCGACGGCGGGACCATCGTCTACGATCTCGCGGACCAATGTACGTCCGATGATCTCGAGGAAGGTGCACTGTACCACGCAACTGTCAACGGCACTGTCGAATACGGTGTGTTCGTCGACCTCTCCGACGCTATCTCCGGGCTCGTCCACGACTCTAATCTCTTGGGCCGGTACGATGTCGGCGACGAGCTTATCGTCGAACTCGGTGAGATTCGCCCCGACGGCGACCTGAGCTTCGAGGAAGTGCAGGTCGCCGACTACGAGGAACAGCGCGTCGTCCACGGCGACGCGACCACCGTCGCCGACCTCGCCGACGCTACCGGCGAGACGGTCATCATCGAGGGCCAAGTCGTCCAAATCAAACAGACCGGCGGTCCCACCGTGTTCCAGGTCCGTGAGGAAACCGGCATCGTCCCGTGTGCCGCCTTCGAAGAGGCTGGCGTCCGGGCCCACCCCGATGTCGAAATCGACGACATCGTCCGCGTCTCCGGGCGCGCCGAGGAGCGCGACGACGGCCTGCAGGTCGAGGTCGAATCGCTGACGGTACTCGACGGTGAGGTGGCCGCCGACATCGAGAGCGACCTCGACGCCGCGCTGGCGGAGGCCGCCGAACCGGCCGACGTCGAGCCGCTTGTTGAATGGCCCGCCTTCGAGAAGCTGTGGGACGACCTCCGTGAAGTCGCGACGGAACTGCGCAAAACGGTGCTCTCGGGTCGCCCGATTCGCATGCGTCACCACGCCGACGGCGACGGGCTCTGTGCGAGCGTCCCGCTGCAGGTCGCGCTGGAGTCGTTCATCGCCTCCCAGTACGAGGACGCCAGCGCCCCCCAGCACCTCCTCAAGCGCCTGCCGAGCAAGGCCCCCTACTACGAGATGGAAGACGTGACCCGGGACCTCAATTTCGCGCTGGAGGACCGCACCCGCCACGGCCAGAAGCTCCCAATGTTGCTGATGCTCGACAACGGCTCCACCGAGGAAGACACGCCGGCTTACCGGAACCTCCGGCATTATGACATCCCGGTGGTCGTCGTCGACCACCACCACCCGGACCCCGACGCCGTCGAACCCCTCATCGAGCAACACGTCAATCCTTACCTCCACGACGAGGACTATCGTATCACCACGGGCATGCTGTGTGTCGAACTCGCCCGGATGATCGACCCCGACCTCACCGAGGACCTCCGGCACGTTCCCGCTGTCGCGGGCCTGTCGGACCGCTCGGAGGCCGAAGCGATGCGAGACTACATCGACCTCGCCGGCGAGAAGGGCTACGACGAGAGCGACCTGCGCGACATCGGCGAGGCGCTTGATTACGCCACTCACTGGCTGCGTTACAACTCCGGTGAACAGCTCATCACCGACGTCTTGAACGTCGACTGTGATGACCGGGACCGTCACGGGGAAGTCGTCGACTTCCTGGCCGAGCGGGCCGAACGCGACGTCGAAGACCAGCTCGACGCCGCCATGAGCCACGTTGACCACGAGCGCCTCGACAACGGGGCGCACCTCTACACGATTGACGTGGAGAACCACGCTCACCGCTTCACCTACCCCGCGCCAGGCAAGACGACCGGCGAAATCCACGACCGGAAGGTCGCCGAAACCGGCGACCCCGTCATCACCATCGGCTACGGCCCGGACTTCGCCGTACTGCGCTCGGACGGCGTCCGGCTTGACATCCCGCGGATGGTCACCGAACTCAGCGAGGAGGTCGACGGCGGCGGCGTCTCCGGCGGCGGCCACCTCGTCGTTGGCTCCATCAAGTTCGTCAAGGGCCGCCGCGAGTCGGTCATCGACGCGCTCGTCGAGAAGATGGCCGAGGCCGAGATCGACGAAGAACTCGGCAGTTCGACGGCGCTGCCCGAAGAAGTGTAAGTCGGCGACACTGCGCCAGCGCACCGCGGTACTCGGTTTTTACCGCTCGAACACGACCCGGCGAGCGGCGAGTCCGGCGACCACAAGGAGTCCGGACAGGGCAACGAGGATACCGACCGGCGTGTCGAATCCGCCGGCGTCCCAGTCAGCTTCGAAGACAGCGCCGAAGTAATCGGCCGCGTCGCTGCCGTGAAGCACCAGCACGACTTCACGGTTTTCGGTCGCTGCCTGCTCGTTCCAGTTGAGACTGCCGACGACGACGCGCTCGTCGTCGATGACGGCCCCCTTCGCGTGAATCTTCTCGTAGCGGCCGTCGGGGTCAGATACCTTGGCTGTCAGCGGCGCGTCGCTGCGGTCGGCCCACTCCCGAAACCGCTGTGCCGTCTGCTCGTTCTCTTCGCGGACGTACCAGGCGTCACTGAGCAGCAAGCGGACCTCGACGCCGCGCGACGCGGCCCGGCGGAGCGCCCGCAGCAGTGGGCTGTCCCAGTTCCCGACTGTCGGCTGGATAACGTCGATAGCGTCGTCTGCGTCGTCTATTGTCCCGACGAGTTCGCCTTGGGCGTTGTCCGGGGTGACGAGCAGGTCCGTCCGCTGGACTGAGACCGACTCTGCCTCGAACTTCTTCGGATACGACCCGGTTGCCGGCTCTCCCTGTTCGAACTGCCGGCCCTGACGGTAGTCCTGCCATCGTTCGGTGTCTTGCCACCCGGCATCGGCGTGGAACGTCTGATTCAGCCCGTCGATGACCCGCGGCTGTGACGTAACGACGCCCCAGCCGCGGCTGCTGTTGCCGCCGGTGCCGGCGGGCTTCCAGTTCTCCGTCAGCACGACGGCTCGCCCGTCGGCGACGGCGTACTTCGCGTGGTGGTAGCGGTATCTGACACGCGGGCCCGTCAGGACTCGGACAGAGATGCCGGCCTCGGCCAGCCGGTCGAGCGTGTTGGCCTCCGCAGCAGTTCGGCTGCCGACCGGTTCTCCCTCAAGCAGGACGCGGACCGTCACACCGCGGCGCTGGGCGGCGATCAGGGCGTCCGCGACTCTGTCCGAGGAGAGCGTGTAGCCGGCCAGGAACACCCGCTCGGTGGCGTTCCGTATCGACCGAAGCGGGGCAGCGGGGGCGTCCGGTAGGGCGAACGCACGGACCTCGCCGCCGGCAGCCCTGACGACCGGGCGATCGCTCGCTCCCAGCGGTCGCCAGCGGACGACTGACCCGTTCACGAGGCCGAGTTCTCCCTCGACAGCATCCGTGTACTGGACGGCGTCAACGGTCTCGTTGCCCCGCTGAAGCCGAATCCGCTCGCCGCCGTTTGCCAGCGCGAGATGGCCGTCGAGACCGACCACAGACCGTTCGGTGAGTTCCTGCGTTCGGTTCGGTGCCGTCGAGACGGCGACGCGCCCACGCGCAGTCGTGTTTGGAAGGCTAGCGGTGCTATCGCCGTCGGTGATCTCGTACTGTCCGATATCGCTTCCGGCGGGAGCGTCGAGGACGACGAACTCCCCCTCGTCGCCGCCGGCGACGGGGTCCGGGTACACCGCGTGAATCGACGGCTCTGTGGGACCGCTGGCTGTTGTTCCGGCCAGAAATTCCGGTTCGACTTGTCCGGCTGCGATATGGGGACCTATCGCAGCGAGGACGAGCACGCAACAGACGAGTGGGGCAAACGACCGCATCGGGGCGTCTGGCCCCCTGTTCGTATAAAAAGGTACCCAGACTCAGGCGCTTGACGCCTTCTCGGCTTCGGCCTGGACGATGTACGCACGGTCGTCCGTGTAGCGGGCGGCTTCCTCAAGCGCCGCTTCGGTGCCGATCTGTCGGAGCGCCCACGCTGCGGAGGCGCGCACTGAATCGCTGTCGTCGGATTGGAGGATGTCGCTCAGCGGCTCGATAGCGCGGGTGTCACCAAGTAGACCGAGGGCGCGGGCCGCGACCGAGCGCACCTCCTCGCTGTCGGCGTCGAGTCGGTTGGCGACCGGCTGGACCGACTCCGCGCTGCCGATAGCCCCCAGCGCGCGTAGCGTGACCTTCTGAAGCGCGGGGTCGCCGTCGCCGTCGATGTAGTCGTGCAGCGTCTCGGTCGCGCGCTCGTCGCCGATTTTCCCCAGCACCTCGATTGGTCCTTTGTCGCGCTTCTGTGCGCGCTGGTGCATCGCGTCGAAGGCCGGTTCGGCGTCACTCCCGAGGTTGTACAGGAGGTCGACGATGTAGCCGTCAAAGAACTCCGACCCGAGTTTGTCGTAGGCGAACAGCACCGGTTCGAAGTTCCCTTCCTCGGCGTGGAGCTTCGCGGCGTTCCACTCTGGCGGGAAGTCCTTCCGGTTCTCGTTGGTCAGGATGTCGTAGAAGCCGCGGGCGTCGAGTTGCTCCTGTACCGTGAGGTCGTCCCAGACTTCGGCCTCTTCGAGACCGGCCTCCAGCGCCTCCGCCGCTTCGAGGAGTCCTTCGATAGTCTCCGTGTCCTCGTCGGGGTCGAGGTTTTCTGCTTCGATTGCGTCGGCGACTGTCGCCAGCGCGTCTCCGGCGGCGACGAAATCGCCGCCCGTGTCGGCGTCATGATCGACAAACTCCGCGCTTTCGTCGAGGAACGTCTCGACGGTCTCCTGGGCCTCTTCCTCGCCGTCGTCGGTCCACTCGCTGTCGGTGACGGTGTCCTGTGCGTCGGTGACGATAGTGACCACGTCCTCGGCGTAGGGGCCACGCTGTGATTCGAGATCGTCACGCAGGTCCGAAAGCTGGGACTCCAGTTCCTCGCGGGGATCGTCTGCGTCGTCGTCGTCCTCGTCGGGTTCGGGCAGGTCGGCGGCTTCGAGGTCGCTCTCGATGTCGTCGAGGGACGACTCCACGTCGTCGAGGTCGGCCTCCGTCTCTGCGGCCTCTAACGCGTCGCCGGCCTCCGTGAGACGCGATTCCAGTTCTTCGGCGGTCACGTCGATCTCGTCTGTTGCCTCGGCGTCGTCCGACGCGTCGGCATCGTCGTCCCCGTTGCTCATGTCTAAGACTGTGTCGGAGCGGGCCAAGAGCGTTTTCCTTTCGAGGCGGCCCCGAACTGTCGCAGTGCTGTCGTCCGCTGGGCCAACGAGCAAAGAATATGTATCGGGAGTTGCAGTGCCATGGGTAGCGAGCATGACTGACGCGACACCGCCGGACGACGGACAAAACCCGACCACACCGGAGGAACCGGAAACCGCCGGCTTCGTCGAGTACGGTATCGACGACAAGCCGCCGCGAAAACAGGCGATACTGCTCGGCGTCCAGCACTACCTGACGATGATCGGCGCGTCCGTGGCAATCCCGCTCGGACTTGCAGGCGCGATGGGGATGTTCGAGGCCGCACCGGAGCAGGTCGGCCGTCTCATCGGGACGTTTTTCGTCGTCTCCGGTATCGCGACGCTCGCCCAGACGACGCTCGGGAATAGATACCCGATCGTTCAGGGCGGGACGTTCTCCATGCTTGCGCCCGGGCTGGCCATCATCGGCGTGCTCGCCCAGCAGGGCGCGGACTGGCAGACCATGCTCGTCGAGCTACAGGGGGCCGTCATCGTCGCCGGCGTCGTCGAGATGGTCATCGGCTACAGCGGCCTCATGGGGAAGCTGAAGCGGTACGTCGGTCCGGTGGTCATCGCGCCGGTCATCGCGCTCATCGGACTGTCGCTATTTAACGTCCCACAGATAGCGAACCCGAACTTCGGCGACCCCGGGACTGGCCAGAACTGGTGGCTGCTCGGGCTGACAATGCTCTCGATTATTGCGTGTTCACAGTATCTCGACCGACGCCACCGCGCGTTCAAGCTCTTTCCCGTACTTTTAGGTATTCTATTTGCGTGGACCGTCGCGGCCGTTCTCTCGGTCACGGGCGTCTTCGCCGCTGGCTCGGTCAGCTATGTCTCGCTCGGGTCCGTCACGAGCGCGCCGCTGGTCCAGCCCATCTACCCGTTCCAGTGGGGGCTTCCACAGTTCACACCTGGGTTCGTCGTCGGGATGTTCGCCGGAATGCTCGCCTCCGTCATCGAGAGCTTCGGCGACTACCACTCCGTCGCCCGCATCGCCGGCCGCGGCGCGCCGAACAGCCACCGAATCAACGACGGGATCGGGATGGAGGGTGTCGGCAACGTCTTCGCCGGCATCATGGGCACCGGCAACGGCTGTACCTCCTACACTGAGAACGTCGGTGCAATCGCCATCACGGGCGTCGCCTCCCGCTACGTCGTGCAGATCGGCGCTGCAGTGATGATTCTGGTCGGCTACTTCGGCCCGGCGGGCCAGCTGTTTGCGACCATCCCGTCGCCGATCATCGGCGGCCTCTACATGGTCATGTTCGGACAGATAGCCGCCGTGGGGCTCTCACAGCTCAAATACGTCAATCTCGATGCTAATCGGAACGTCTTCATTGTCGGCTTCGCGCTCTTTGCCGGCCTCGCAGTGCCCGAGTACATGAGCCAGCTCGGGCAGGGGATGGACGTCGGCGGCTCGACGGCGCTCCAGCAGGGCCTCGCGGCCGTCCCGGTTCTCGGGAGTGTGCTGGGGACCGATGTGGTCGCGACCACGCTGTTTGTCATGGGCGGAACCGGGATGGTCGTCGGCGGCATCGTCGCCTTCGTCCTCGACAACACCGTGCCCGGGACCCGCGAGGAACGCGGCCTCGCGGCTTGGGCCGCGCTCACAGAAGACGACAACGAGTACGTCTCGTCGCTGGACCGCATCCGCGGACGCGGCGGTGACCGGCCGTCCGCACCGAGTGACGACTGACTGTGGGCGACGATAGCGACGGTACGGCTGCTGACACCGCATCGCCTGTTAGCGACGAGCGGTACGCCGGCGCGCTCCGAACCGGCGGGACTGTGGTCCTCGGTACAGACCGACTGGCGGTCGACCGCGGCGGCAGTCCTGTCGTAATCGACCTCAACGACGTGGTCGAGGTGAGTCTGCAGGACATCGACTGGTTCCTCGCGGTGATGAGCGCCGCACTGGTCGGGTTCGGTCTGCTGTCGCTCGACCGGTCTGTCCTGCTCGGCGGGGCCTTCGCCGTCGCCGGCGCGGTCAGTCTCGCGCTCACCTACCGCAAGCGGAACGCGCTCAGGATACGGGTCGCCGGCCGGGCGGACCCGCTCAGGTGCTTCCCCGCGGAGCCAGAGCCGCTGCTTGCTGAACTGGAAGCGGCGCTGGCCGACTGACCGGAAACCGCCTACACTTACGCCGGTCCCGGTTCCAGTCGGTCGTATGCCCGCAGACAGCGTCCAGTCGCTCATCGACCAGTTGCACGACGAGGCCGAGATGGACCGACCGAACGACCTGACGCCCGATATCGGTATCATCATGGGGTCGGATTCGGACCTGCCGACGATGGCCGGCGGGCAGGGCAAGCGGCCCGGGGCCTACGTGGCACTCGCCGACCAACTTGGCTTCGAGGAACAGACGGACTACACCGACGCGCCCGAGAGCCGCTTCACGTTCGAGACGTTCGTCTGCTCGGCCCATCGGACGCCGGACCTGATGTACGCATACGCTGAAACGGCTGAAGACCGCGGTATCGACGTGATTATCGCCGGCGCTGGCGGCAAATCCGCTGACCTGCCAAATATGACCGCGAGCATCGCCTACCCACTGCCGGTCATCGGCGTCCCAGTACAGGAGAAGTCCGTCGACTCGGTCATCGGGATGCCACAGGGCGCACCGCTGACCGCGGTCGACGCTGGCAAGTCGTTTAACGCCGCGCTCTCGGCGGCACAGATTCTCTCGCGGCAGTACGACGAACTACGGGACCGCCTTGTCTCGTATCACGAGGGTCTCCAGACCGAGGTCGGCGAGGCGTCGCGTGCCCTCCACGAGCTCGGGACGCCGGGGTTCAAAGACGAGTACTGGGACGAGTAATCTGAGAGGGCGTCACACCCCAAGGGGTACGACGGACAGGCCACGTTCCGTCCGAGAGCGCGTCGGCTCTTAAAGACCCACAGGGCCGAAAAACCGAACAATGAACCCTTATATGCGAGTACTTCTAACCGAGAGACGATAGGAGATACCGGAATGAGTAATCCATGGATCGCCATCGGCGCGCTCGCGGTCGTGGCAGTTGCCATCCCAGTGACGATGATGGCAGTTTCGAGCCTTTTGCGGCCCAGCGTGCCGGAGCAAGGCAAACGCACCACCTACGAGTCCGGTGAAGTGCCGACTGGCAGCAGTCGACAGATCAAGTTTAATATCCAGTACTACATGGTCGCGCTGCTGTTCGTCGTCTTCGACATCGAGACCGTCTTCATCTTCCCGTGGACGGTCATCTACAGCGACGCTGTCGCTGCGGTCGGGATGACCAAGGCACTGCTACCGATGGTCGTATTCATCGGCATTCTCGCCGTCGGACTCGGTTGGGCCTGGCGTAACGGCGCAGTTCAGTGGGTGCGCAGTCCGCGCGCCACGAAGGGGGCAGACACATATGAGTAGTGACCAGACACCACCGGCCGTCGAAGACGTATCGACACAGGAGGCCCGCATGGGTGACGGGGCCGACGACCGCTTCAACTCGACGCTCCGCGAAGCGTTCGGCTCGACGCCGTTCATCCTGACCAAGTTCGACAAGTTCATGAACTGGGTCCGGGGCTCCTCGATGTTCATGCTGCAGTTCGGGATCGCCTGCTGTAGCATCGAGATGATCCACACCTACGCAATCAAACACGATCTCGACCGCTTCGGTTCAGGGGTGCCACGGGCGTCCCCCCGACAGGCGGACGTCATCATCGTTCCGGGGACCATCGTCTCGAAGTTCGCGCCGCGGATGAAGCGCGTGTACGACCAGATGCCCGAGCCGAAGTTCGTCGTTTCGATGGGGTCGTGTACCATCTCCGGTGGCCCGTTCCAGGAAGGGTACAACGTCATCAAGGGCGCGGAAGAAATCATCCCGGTCGACATTCACGTCCCGGGCTGTCCGCCCCGTCCCGAGGCGCTCATCTACGGCGTCGCCAAGCTGCAGGAGCGTATCGCCGAAGGTGAGTCTTCACCGGTGACGGTCAAGCCCTACGAGCTGGAGCAGTTCGGCGACCTCGAACAGGACGAGCTCGTGGACAAACTCGCCAGCGAAATCGACGAGGAAGACCTCGTCATGCGGTACAACTGGAACGACTCCCCCTAACCAGCCATGAGTTTAGAGAAACCATCACGCGATACGGCGCTCGACGTCGGCGTTACGGAGGACGGCCTCGATTACGACGCGCTCGCGGACCTGCTCGGGGGCCACGTCCTCGACCGCGAGGAGCACGTCAACGCCGAGGGGTTCGTCATCCGTCCCGACGAGGTCCAGGAAGTCCTCTCGACGCTGAAAGAAGAAGCTGGGTTCGACCACTGCGCCTGTGTCACCGCACAGGAGTACGACGACCGGTACGAATCCATCTACCACCTCCGGAAGTTCGACGACCCGACACAGGAACTGTCGATTGTCGTCCCGTCGCCGAAAGACGACCCCCACAACGAGTCGGCCGCCCGCGTCTACGACACCGCGGACTGGCACGAGCGGGAGGCCTACGACCTGGTCGGGATCGACTACGACGACCACCCGGACCTGCGTCGCATCCTCCTGCCCGAGACCTGGCAGGGCCACCCCCTGAGCCAGGACTACAACCAAGACCAGCCACAGATCGTCTCACTGCGGGAGCACGCGAACCCGCTGGAAGACGACAAGCGCAGCGAGGACGACCCGGACACGATGTTCGTCAACATCGGTCCGCACCACCCGGCGACTCACGGTGTGCTCCACGTCGAGACGGTGCTTGACGGCGAGCAGATCGCCGACCTCGAACCCGACATCGGATACCTGCACCGCTGTGAAGAACAGATGTGCCAGCAGGGCACCTACCGCCACCAGATCATGCCGTACCCGGACCGGTGGGACTACATCTCGGCTGGCATTCTCAACGAGTGGGCGTACGCACGCGCCGCGGAAGACCTCGCGGACATCGACGTCCCCGAATACGCACAGGTCATCCGGACGATGTCGGCGGAGATGTGCCGAATCGCCTCCCACGAACTCGCGCTGGCGACGTTCGCGCTGGACGTGTTCGGCGACTTCACTGCCGTCTTCCAGTATGGCATCCGTGACCGCGAAATCGTCCAGAACCTGCTAGAGGACCTGACCGGCCAGCGGCTGATGTTCAATTACCTCCGTCTGGGCGGGGTCGCGTGGGATCTGCCCGAGCCCCGCGAGGAGTACTTCGAGAAGATCCGTGATTTCCTCGATGACCTCCCGCACAAGCTCGAAGAGGTCCACGACCTCGTGACCGGCAACGAGATCTTCCAGATGCGGTGTGTCGACACCGGCGTCCTCTCGAAGGAGCAGGTCAAGCAGTACGGCGCGACTGGGCCCGTGGCACGCGGTTCAGGCGTCGACTACGACCTCCGGCGGGACGACCCGTACGGCTACTACGACGAGCTCGACTGGAACGTCGTCACTGAGGAGGGCGGCGACAACTTCAGTCGCGTTCTCGTCCGCCTCCGCGAGGTCGAGGAATCGGCCCGCATCATCGAACAGTGCGTCGACCTGCTGGAGCAGTGGCCGGAAGACGACCGCGAGATTCAGGCCAACGTTCCGCGGACGCTCCGCCCGGACCCCGACAAGGAGATTTACCGCTCCGTCGAGGGTGCGAAGGGCGAACTCGGCATCTACATCCGCTCAGATGGGACGGACAAGCCGGCCCGGTTCAAGATCCGCAGCCCATGTTTCTCGAACCTGCAGACGCTGCCGGAGATGTCCCAGGGTGAGTACATCCCTGACATGATTGCCTCGCTCGGGAGCCTCGACATCGTACTCGGGGAGGTGGACCGGTAATGCAGTCGGCGCCGTTACCCGAAACGCTCGCGAACCTGCTGGAGCTGGACCCCAACAGCACGGTCGTGATGATCGTGCTGAGCCTTGCCGGGGCCGGACTCATCGGGACGCTCATGATGACGAACACGGCGCTTGCTGGTCCGTGGGCGAAGCGAAAGATTACCGCCGCGTTCACCGACCGAATCGCCGTCGACCGTATCGGCCCGTACGGACTGTTCATTATCGTGGCTGACGCCGTTCGCCTGCTGTCGAAGGAACTCATCGTTCCTGAGGGCGTCGACAGACCGGCGTGGGACCTCGCGCCGCTGATTATCGCCAGCACCGCACTGCTTGGCTTTGCGGTGATTCCGATGGGGAACGGCATCCACCTCGCCGACCCCGAAGTCGGGCTGGCGTACGTGTTCGCTGTGGCCTCGACCACGTCGATTGGCCTCGTGATGGCCGGCTACGCATCGAACAACAAGTACTCGTTCCTCGGCGGCCTGCGTGCCGTCGCGCAGAACCTCGCCTACGAGATCCCGCTCATCCTGACGGGCGCGTCGGTGGTCATCTTCGCCGGTTCGCTTCAGATGAGCGAGATTGTCGCCGCACAGCAGCAGTCGCTGATCGGCCCGCTGCCGTCGTGGTACGCGTTCGTGAACCCCTTCGCGTTCGTGCTGTTCATGATCGCGAATCTCGCGGAAGTCGGCCGGAACCCGTTCGATATCCCGGAAGCGCCGACCGAGATTGTCGCCGGGTACCAGACCGAGTACTCCTCGGTGTACTTCGTCCTAATCTACCTCGGGGAGTTCATCCACATCTTCCTCGGCGGGGCAATCATCGCCACGATCTTCCTCGGCGGACCGGCCGGTCCGGTCCTGCCGGGCATCGTCTGGTTCCTCATCAAGATCTGGGGCGTCTTCCTGTTCACACAGTGGGCCCGCTCGGCGGTGCCACGCGTCCGGATCGACCAGCTCATCGAGATCGGCTGGAAGGGGATGCTGGTGCTCTCGCTGGCGAACCTGCTGCTGACTGCGGTAATCGTCGGGGTGACCGTCTGATGACGGCCACACGAACCGACACGCGAGCGACCGGAGGTGACCTCTCATGATTGGAATCCTGAAATCAATGGCGACGACGATGAAGCACGCCCTCGACGGGGAGACGTTCACGGTGGAGTATCCGGACGTCGCCCCCGAGGTGAGCCCCCGTTTCCGTGGCGTCCACAAGTGGAGCCAAGAGCGGTGTATCTGGTGCCGGCAGTGTGAGAACGTCTGCCCGAACAACACCATCCAAATCGTGATGGACGAGCAGCGCAACGGCGAGCAGTACAACCTCCACATCGGCCAGTGTATCTACTGCCGGCTGTGTGAGGAGGTCTGTCCGACCGATGCGATTCTGCTGACCCAGAACTTCGAGTTCACCGCGGACACGAAAGACGAGTTCGCCTACGACAAAGAGCAACTCAAGAACGTACCGTGGTACAAGGATATCGACCCGCTGGAGTCCCGCGAACCCGACCGGGGCGCGTGGATCGGCGAGGGCGACGGCGAAGTGGATTACCAGTAACTCCGTTTAGGACGGATTTTAGCGGTTCTCTGTCGGGACAAGCGTCGCAACTGCATGTGCTTACTGCCGGGATGACGTTCTGCTCGGTGGGGCTTGCCGGCCAGTACCACTCATGGAGTAGAACGCCGGTTTCCACCGCTCAAACCTGTCCCGCCAGTGATATGTGTTGGCCAGATTGACGGATGTGCCCCGAAATATGTGGGCCACGCCGGCAAACAGTGGCTCTACTGGCGAGACGAAAGAGGAATCTTCAAAGGGACGCCGCAAAGAGTCTCCAAGTAAGATGGCACTGGCAGAGTCAATTGCGTTCGCGCTGTTCGCTATCGTAACGGTGGGCAGCGCTGCGGGCGTCGTGTTAGTCCGGGACGTCTGGCACTCGGCGCTGTTACTGGGCGTGTCCCTTATCAGCGTCGCAGTGTTCTACGTCATGAACCAGGCGGCGTTCGTCGCAACCATGCAGATCCTGGTCTATGTCGGCGGCGTCCTCATCCTCATTACCTTCGCGGTGATGTTGACCCGCGAGGACGAGTCGGTGATTGAGGTGACACCATGACTACAAAGCCCGAACTACAGACGGAGGGGAGTTTCGTCGCAGGACTGGCCGCAATCGCCCTGTTCGTCGTTCTCGGGGCTGTGTTTATCGGCGTCTCGTTTCCCGCGCCAGCAGGGTTCGGCGAGGGCGCATCGATAACCAAGAGCCTCGGTGCGGCGATGTTCGACATCGAACCGGGCCTGCTGGTCGGCGACGCGGCCGTTCCCGCCGAAGGGTTCCTCGTCGCGTTTATCCTCATCGCGATCGCCCTCGACGCGGCCCTTGATGGCGCGTTGATGCTGGCGAAACGCGACGACGAGGAAGAAACCGTTGTCGCCGATGGCGGCACCCACCACGGAGGTGACGACTCGTGATCCCCGCCGAAACGTACCTCCTTCTGTCGGCGGCCATATTCTGTATCGGCCTGTTCGGCATCCTCACGCGACGGAACGCGCTTATCTTCCTGATGTCCGTCGAGCTGATGCTGAACGCTGCGAATATCAACCTCGTCGCGTTCTCGCTCCAGCACGGGAACCTCACCGGCCAGGTGTTCAGCCTGTTCACGATGGCACTCGCCGCCGCGGAGGTCGCCATCGGTATCGGCATCATCCTGGTCCTGTACCGCAACTTCACGGACGTGGACGTGACGAAGGCGACGACGATGAGGTGGTAACAGATGGCTGCATTCACATACGCTCCAGCGATTGTCCTGCTGCCGTTCGTATCGTTCCTCGTCGCGCTGTTTGCCGGCGACCGCATGCCGAAAGGCGGCGCGCTCGCGGGCATCACCGCGACGGGTGGATCGCTCCTGCTGTCGATCTGGGTCGCGCTGACGGTGGCCGGCGGTGAGGTCCACAACGAGATACTGTATCAGTGGACAACGAGCGTCGAGTCGCTCCGGCTGAATTTCGGACTCCTGCTGGACCCGCTATCGGCGCTGATGCTGCTTATCGTCTGTCTCATTTCGTTCCTCGTTCACATCTTCTCGCTTGGCTACATGAACGACGAGGGCGAGACCGGCCTCCCGCGCTACTACGCCGGGCTCGGCCTGTTCACGGCGAGCATGCTCGGGTTCGTCGTCGCCAACAACCTCCTGATGGCGTTCATGTTCTTCGAGCTGGTGGGCCTGTGTTCGTACCTGCTCATCGGCTTCTGGTTCCGCGATGACGGCCCGCCAAGCGCCGCGAAGAAGGCGTTCCTGGTCACCCGCTTCGGTGACTACTTCTTCCTCATCGGCGTCGTCGGCATCTTCGCTACCTTCGGGACCGGCCTGTTCGCCCCGATTACGCAGGGCGGCGACGTCGTCGCCGAGAGCTTCCCGATGCTTGCCGAACACGCCGTCATCGACGGCGAGACAGAGGGCATCGCAATGCTTGAGACAGTCGGCATGGAGCCACAGCAATGGTTCACTGTGCTCGGCCTGCTCGTGCTGGGTGGCGTCGTCGGGAAGTCCGCGCAGTTCCCGCTGCACACCTGGCTGCCCGACGCGATGGAAGGCCCGACGCCGGTTTCGGCGCTGATCCACGCGGCGACGATGGTCGCGGCCGGTGTGTACCTCGTCGCGCGCATGTACGGTTTCTACGCGATCTCGCCGACGGCACTCGCCGTCATCGCGCTCATCGGCGGCTTCACCGCGCTGTTCGCGGCGACGATGGGTCTGGTCAAACAGGAGATCAAGCAGGTCCTCGCGTACTCCACCATCTCCCAGTACGGGTACATGATGCTCGCGCTGGGGTCGGGTGGCTACATCGCCGCTGTCTTCCACCTGACGACCCACGCCGTGTTCAAGGCGCTCCTGTTCCTCGGTGCAGGGTCCGTCATCATCGCCATGCACCACAACGAGAACATGTGGGACATGGGCGGTCTGAAACAGCGGATGCCGGTGACCTACTGGACGTTCCTCGCCGGCTCGCTCGCTCTGGCCGGTATCGTTCCCTTCGCCGGCTTCTGGTCGAAAGACGAGGTGCTGTACGAGGCGCTTATCCACGGCTTCGGCACCGAGGGTGGTCTCGGAACGGTCTACCTCGCCGCGTACGCGATGGGACTGCTCGCTGTGTTCTTCACCGGCTTCTACACCTTCCGGATGGTGTACCTGACCTTCCACGGTGACGCCCGCACTGACACGGCCCGGGACCCAGAACCCGTCCACTGGAACGTCAAGGGCCCACTGACGGTGCTTGGCATCCTCGCGACAACGATCGGGTTCATCAACATGGCCCCGGTCAAGAAACTCACTGGCGCAGAAATCGACTTCCTCCACAAGTGGCTGAACGGACCCGAAGAAGGCGGCTGGCCCGCACTTCTCTCGACGGACCTGCACCACTACGAGGAGCTACTGCACGAGGTGCCACACGTCGACCCGGCCTATCCGCTGGGCGGTGAAACCGGGACGCTGCTGGTTTCGGCTGGCCTCTCGCTCGGACTGGCACTCGCCGGTGTGTTCGTCGCTCGGAGCCTCTATGCCGGTGCCGACCCGGTCGAGCATACGGACAAGCTTGGCGGTCTGAAGACGCTACTCATGCACAACTACTATCAGGACGAATATCAGGTGTGGCTCGCGACGGGTGTCACCTACCCGCTCGCCCGTGTAATGAACAAGTTCGACCAGGGAGTCGTCGACGGCGTCGTCAACGGCATCTCCAGCGTGAGCCTGTTCGGCGGCAGCCGCATCCGACGCATCCAGTCCGGCGTCGTCAGCAACTACGCGACGCTGCTGACGCTCGGACTCGTGCTCTTGCTTGCTGCCTTCGGCATCATGGGAGGGTGGTTCTAGATGTGGGTCGCCGCGCTACTGCTCGCGACTCTGCTGGGAACCGGTCTCGTGTTCCTCTCGCCTGACCGGTACGCCGGCAAGCTCGCCGCGGCCGTCAGTGCGGTTCCGGCACTTGGCAGCATCTACATGTACTGGGTGTACCTCACGCAGTACGGCGGCACGGGCAACGCGCTGCTGTCGCCTGCTGACATCGCGTTCGGCCAGCAGATCCCATGGATTACGCTGGGTGAGCTGGAAGTGTCGTACTACGTCGGCCTCGACGGCATCAGCATGCCGCTGCTCGCGCTGACGACGGTGCTGACGACGCTCGCCATCGTCTCGGCGTGGACGCCCATCGACGAGCGCCAGTCCCAGTTCTACGGACTGATGCTGTTCATGGAAGTGAGCCTCATCGGCGTGTTCTCCGCGCTCGATTTCTTCCTCTGGTTCGTCTTCTGGGAGGGTGTCCTCATCCCGATGTACCTGCTTATCGGGGTCTGGGGCGGCCCGCGCCGGAAGTACGCCGCCATCAAGTTCTTCGTCTACACGAACGTGGCGTCGCTGGTCATGTTCGCGGGCCTGTTCGCGCTCGTGTTCAGCACTGACCTCACGTCGCTGTCCCTGCCCGCGATGGCCGAGGCGTTCCGCACCGCGAGCGGGCTGCCGACCATCGCTGGCGTCAACCTGATGACCATCTCCTTCATCATGATGTTCTTCGGGTTCGCGGTGAAGGTGCCCGTCTTCCCGCTGCACACGTGGCTACCGGACGCCCACGTCGAAGCCCCGACGCCAGTGTCGGTCATGCTGGCCGGCGTCCTCCTGAAGATGGGGACCTACGCACTGCTTCGGTTCAACTTCACGATGCTCGCTGACACGGCGCGCCAGCTCGCGGTGCCGCTGGCCATCATCGGCGTCGTCAGCGTCATCTACGGCGCGATGCTCGCGCTGGCACAGCGCGACCTCAAGCGCATCGTCGCCTACTCCTCTATCTCGTCGATGGGGTACGTCATTCTTGGTCTGGTCGCGTTCACGCCCTACGGCATGGGTGGGGCGACCTTCCAGATGATCGCCCACGGCCTCATCTCGGGGCTGATGTTCATGGCTGTCGGTGTCATCTACAACACGACGCACACGCGCATGGTCGGCGATATGTCCGGCCTCGCAGACAGGATGCCCTGGACGGTTGGTATCTTCGTCGCCGCCGCGTTCGGCTACATGGGACTGCCGCTGATGGCCGGCTTCGCCGGGGAGTACTTCATCTTCCAGGGCTCGTTCAACGCGCCCACGCTCGGTGGGGCCGCGCCGGTGTTGACCTCGCTGGCGATGTTCGGTATCGTCATCGTCGCCGGCTATCTGCTGTGGGCCATGCAGCGCACGCTGTTCGGTGCCTTCAGTCTGGAAACCGACTACGAGGTCAGCCCGGCTGCGTTCCACGATGTCGCGCCGTTGGCTGTGTTGCTCTTGCTGGTCATCGCACTCGGCGTCGCGCCAGATCTCTCCTTTGCCATGATACAGGACTCGATATCACCGGTTCTCGAAATCGGAGGTGGTGCATAGATGGTCGCACTCCCTGACTGGATGGCGCTTGCCCCGGCACTCTCGCTAGCCCTCGCCTCGCTGGTGTTGCTGCTAGCAGACTCAATCGACCCGGACTCGACAAACACGGGGCTGCTGGCCGGTATCTCGGGCGTCGGCTCGCTACTGTCCTTCGGGTTTGCCGGCTGGTTTATCACCGCCGGTACCGGGATGGCAAACGACACCGGCGTCGCACTGTTCAATAATCAGCTCGTCATCGACCAGATGGCCCTGTTTTTCATGGCCATCGTCGGTAGCGTCACGACACTGGTCGTGCTCGCGAGCTACGACTACATCGCCAGCCACGACTACCAGGCCGAGTTCTTCTCGCTGGTGCTGCTGTCTGCGACCGGGATGAGTCTCCTGAGCGCGGCCAACAGCCTGGCGACGGCGTTCATCGCCCTCGAACTGGTGTCGCTACCGTCCTATGCGCTCGTCGCCTTCCTCAAGCACAACAAAGGGAGCGTCGAGGCAGGCCTGAAGTACTTCCTCATCGGCGCGGTGTCCTCGGCGGTGCTGGCTTACGGCATCTCGCTGGTGTACGCTGCGACGGGCGTGCTGCGATTTGACGGCGTCGCGACGGCTATCTCCAGTGGCACGATCCAGACTATCTCCGAGGGGTCGATTCAGGCTCAGTCCGGCGACCCGGCCGTCCCGATGGCTATCCTCGGTGTCGGTATCCTGATGATCATCGGTGGCGTCGCGTTCAAGACTGCCTCCGTGCCGTTCCACTTCTGGGCACCGGAGGCGTACGAAGGCGCACCGGCACCGATCTCGGCGTTCCTCTCGTCGGCGTCGAAGGCCGCCGGCTTCGTGCTGGCGTTCCGCGTCTTCGCTGTTGCCTTCCCGATCGATGACCTGCTCGCCGCTGGCGGGGCGATAAACTGGGTGATGGCGTTCCAGATTCTCGCCATCGCAACGATGTTTATCGGGAACTTCGCTGCTGCGACCCAGGAGACCGTCAAGCGGATGCTGGCTTACTCCAGTGTCGGCCACGCCGGCTACGTCCTCATCGGACTCGCCGCCGTGTCCGGCTCCGGTGAGGGGCTGAGCCTCAGTCTGAGCGCCGGGATGTCCCACCTGCTCGTCTACGGCTTCATGAACACGGGCGCGTTCCTGTTCATCGCCCTGGCCGAGTACTGGGGCGTCGGCCGCCGCTTCGAGGACTACAACGGCCTCGGCAAGGAAGCGCCGGTCGCCTGCGCGGCGATGACGGTGTTCCTGTTCAGCCTCGCCGGCCTGCCCATCGGCGGCGGGTTCTTCTCGAAGTTCTACCTGTTCTCGGCGACGCTCAACGTCGGCGCGTGGTCGCTGGCCGCCGCGCTCATCATCAACAGCGCGCTCAGCCTGTTCTACTACTCCCGCGTCGTCAAGGCGATGTGGATCGAAGAGCCAAACGGCAGCCGGACCATCGAGTCGTACCCGATGGGACTGTACACCGCCGTGGTGGGTGCCGCGGTCGTGACGGTCCTCCTCGTTCCCGGCTTTAACCGCGTCTCCGAAATCGCGTTCCAGGCCGCGCAGTTGCTGTAAGCGCGGTTCAAGGCGTCTTCTTACGTCGACTCATACACGAACACGCCGCCGCTCTCACGTTTCTCAACGCGACCGCTGGCTTCGAGCACGTCCAGATGCCCGACAGCCTCGCTCATGCCCGCGAAGTACTCCGTGGCCGGCAGATCGCCGAACAGCGCCGTCATCACGTCGCTCGGCGTCGTCGCGCCACCGGAAACGATGTCGGCAACCTCTGAGGTGCGCTGGTCGTGTTCCGCGAGGATATCGGTAATGCGTTCCTGCGGTGATTCAACAGGCTCGCGGTGACCGGTGAGAAATCGGTCGTGGCCTTGGTCGTGGAGCCACCGGAGCGAGTCGTTGAACGCCGGCAACACCCTCGGCCGCGTCCCGCTCTCGTCGGGCACCTGAAGGAACGGATTGGGTGTGATGTCGCCCAGCACGTTGTCACCGACGACCGCTTCACGGCGACCCTGAAAGTCGTACGAGAAGATGATTTCGCCCGCGGAGTGGCCCTGCACGGTGTCGATGGTTAGTTCTGTGTCGTCGACGGTGACGGTATCACCGGCCGTGAGCACGCGGTCGGTGTCGACACTCTGGGCGTAGGGGAGGAAGGCTTCCGGTAACTGTGTCACCGTTTCGGCCGTCTCGCGTGAGACACCACAGCGCTCGAAGAAATCCGCAAAATAGGACTGTTCGGTGTGTAGCTGTGCTGCGAAATCACGCATGATTTCTGCCCCCGGTTCGCTGGCGAGGACACGCGCCCCCCGCTCGGCGAATCGGTTCGCCATGCCGAAATGGTCCGGGTGCGGGTGTGTGACCAGCACCTGCTCGATGTCATCCGGAGACAGCTCACGTGCTTCAAGTGCCTCGATCAGACGCGACCACGCTTCCTCGCTGTCTGGTCCCGGATCGATGAGTGTTCGACGCGCGATGTATGCATTGACTGGCCCGACCTGAAACGGCGTCGGAATCGACACCCGTGTGAACATATCCCCTCGTTGCAGGTGGCGGCGCAAAACAGTTCGTACCCGCACGACACGTTTACCATCGTGGACGCTCGCTGTCTTTCGGTTGGCCGTAATTTCTCATTGTTTTCCGGGCATAAGAGATATATTCGTCCTTCGCGTAGGGACAGATATGAACAAACACTTCGAAGACGCACGGTACTACCTGAAACGCGCCGGGGAGACCGCTACCAAAGGTGTCAAGGAGGAACTCGAACCGGTCGAAGAACGCTTCCGCGAACTCACCGGAACGGAAACTGAGCCCGAACCCAGCCGACTGGAAGCGGTCAAGGCGGACCTGAAAGAGCTACAGGAGAAAGCAGAAGGCGAGGCTGAAGAAGCCATCGCCGACGCCCGCGAGAAGATTGGGGAGTACCGCGGGAAAAGCGAGACGGAAGCGTAGTCGGAAAGCAATTCTTAAGGGATGCGCTCGAATAGAGTTGAGTGCGTCGGGTTGGTGATCTAGTTCGGTTATGATACCTCCTTCACACGGAGGAAGTCGGCGGTTCGAATCCGCCCCAACCCATCCGGTTGCTGCACCTTTCTGAAGGACAGCGTACACGGTCTGAAACCGTTCTCGTAGCGACGCCTATTGGCATGGGGCCCGCAAATCGATACGGGACTGGTCTTCAGTCCGTGCGTCACAAATCTGCCAACAGACGCCAGCAGTGGCGGTGAATAACACATAGAGTTCGGGTACATCCGACGGTTTTTACCGCTCGGTAAACAACGGAGAGTATGACCCAGCGCGACTCGTCAGCGTCGACTGATGGGCCGATTCCCGGAGAGATGGTCCAGCACGGGACGGGCGTGAATTCGAACCGTGCGTTCCCGACGGACGGCTATCCGCACAATCTGGATCCGTTCGTCCTGTTCGAGCAGTTCTATATCGACCCCGAGACGGGGTTCCCGATGCATCCCCACCGGGGATTCGAGATTGTCTCGTACATGATCGAAGGCGGCATGGAACACGAGGATTCCCTCGGCGTCGCAAACACCGCATACGAGAACGATGCAATGCGAATCACAGCCGGAAGCGGGATACGTCACTCCGAGTTCCCCGCAGATGGGCGGGCCTGTACCGGACTACAGCTCTGGGTGAATCTGCCCCAGGCCGAGAAAGACGTTGACCCGGACTACGTCGACGCGACGGCCGATTCGCTGCCGACGGAGGCGCAAGACGGCGCAACGGTCACAACAGTTGTTGGCGAGGGCTCGCCGATCAGCCTTCATACGCCGATGGAGTATCTCGCTGTCTCTGTGGCCGATGCATGGACGTGGTCGGTTCCGGAGAAGTGGTCCGGATTCCTCTATGGTGTCGCCGGCGATGGAACGGTCGATGGGCATCCGTTCACTGGGGGTGATATGCTGCCGGTGACTGACGCGCAGTCAGTGACTCTTCGGAGCGATGAGTCGCTCCGTGTCGTCGCCGTCTCGGGACGCCCACACGGCGAGCCGATCCGACAGCGCGGGCCGTACGTTCTGTGAGTTGACCGTAAAATCCGGCTGCGAGCCATATACGTGCTGCTCTCAAGATTTTACCAGATGGTAAGACTCTTTTACAGGCGACCCATGCTGTGAGACATGGCAGATGTAGCAGTTGTCGGCGGCGGCCCCGCCGGCCTGAGTGCGGCACAGTACGCGGCGAAAAACGACCTCGAAACAGTTGCCTTCGATACGGACGAGTCGTGGATGCACAAGGCCCACCTGTTCAACTACCCCGGCGTGCGATCCATCAGCGGCGACGAGTTCCTCACCATCGCTCGTGGACAGACCCGCGACCGTGGCGCGACGCTGCACGAGACGGAAGTCACCGATATCGAACAGACCGACGATGGGTTTGTCCTGTCGGCAGACGGAGACGAGTACACCGCTGAGTACGTCGTCCTCGCAACTGGTGGCGACCGAAGCCTCGCCGAGGACCTCGGCTGTGACTTCACCGATGAGGATGTCGTCGACGTGACCGTCGACATGGAAACGTCTGTCGAGAACGTGTACGCGACCGGCGCGATGGGCCGAGCGGAGAAGTGGCAGGCGGTCATCGCGGCCGGTGACGGTGCTGCTGCCGTCCTCGACATTCTCTCGAAGGAGAAAGGCGAGTACTACCACGACTTCGATATGCCGTCAGACGTGCCGGAGCTCTAACGATGCAGCCAGATTCGACTACCACAATGTATTCCGCTACGACCCCGAACCGTACTGTTGGAAACGCTCGTGTGCTCTCGGTGGTGAGCGTCTGATGGGACCTGAACTCAACGTCGTGTTGCTCGTCGTCGGCCGCGTCCTCTTCGGCGGCGTGCTCGCCTTCACCGGTCTGAGTCATTTCACACAGACCGAGCAGATGGCCGGCTACGCCGAGTACAAGGGCCTCCCGGCACCGAAGTTCTCCGTCCTCGCGTCCGGTGGGCTCCTCATCCTCGGTGGGCTCGGTGTGACCGTGGGTATCTTCCCAGTCGTCGCAGCGGTCGCCCTCGCGGTGTTCCTCGTTGTCTCGGCTGTTACGATGCATGACTTCTGGGCCGTGCCGGACGAGGACCGACAGGACGAACTGAACAGTTTTCTGAAGAACGTAACACTCGCCGGCGGGGCACTCGTCGTCGCGGCGTCAGCCACCGGAACGTGGGCGCTTAGCGTCGGCATTAGCCCCCTCTGACGCTCGGCGATGGCCGTCTACTGCGACGGGTACAGCGAGTCGAGAATGAAGTTGTTGACGGCGCGCTTGGCTTCGTCGGGTGCGTCTTCGTGGCCGAGGGCGATCCGGCGGCCGCGGGCCGCGTGAATCACGTCCGTGATGAGCTGGCCCATCAGGTCGGCATCGACATCGCGAAACGCGTCCTGCTCGATCCCGTCTTCGATGACTGTCGAGATGCTTTCGCGAAGTCGGTCGTAGTGCTCGTTGAACAGGGCCCGGTGCTCCTTGTCGTTTTGCGCGTAGGCGTACAGTTCGTGGTACACCTTCATCCGGTCCCAATGTGAGAAGTCGTCGAACTCCGGACCGAACAGGCATCGGTCGATACGGACATCGAGTTCCGCGCGGGGATCGGTCTCGTCGTCGACCTCGACGCTGCCCTCGTACTGGTCGATAATGTACTCCAAAAACGACGAGATCAAGTCGTACTTGCCGTCGAAATGATAGTGGATCACCTGCCGAGACATATCCATCTCTTCGCCGATGTCCCGGACCCGCAAGTCTTTGTAGCCGTGCTTGCTCAGCGCCCGAAAGGTTGCCTCCATAATGACCTCGCGGGTGTCCTGTGGCGTGCTCTGCCCGTCCGATTCGCTCATGGCCTGTTTTATCGTGGTAGGCACATATCGGTTTCTCCATCCAACAGGACTGGCGAGTCGACGCGACCCCGTGCTGGCCACGACGCTGTCACCGCCGCCCTTCGATCACGCGCGTTCGACGAACCGAGCGTCGGCAGAAGTGTTGCCTCGGTTGAACGACAGCACCTTCGCCCGGATCACGTCGCCGGCCGACACCGACGACGGCACGTCCTCGGCGAACAGGACGAACCCCTTGACTTTCCCGACGGCGACGCGGTCGCCGGAGTGGTGGTCGCTGAATTCGGTGATGCCGAACTCGTATGTTTCACCGATTTCTACAGGCGGTGCTCGCTCCTGTGCGGCGTCGTGGGCACGTTTTGACGCACTGCTCTGGGAGCGGCGAGCAATCGCAAACGCCAGCGCGAGGCCCACGGCGAGGGCAGCCCCGCCGGCGGCGAGCCAGATCGGTTCCATGCCAAGCGTTGCAGGGCGGACGGATTAATACCTTTCAGAGTCCGGCGACCGCGCTTACAGCCCGAGGCGGTCCCGAAGGCCGCCGCTGGAGTCCAAATCCTCGTCCTCGGGGTCCCACTCTGTCGGTAGCTCTGCCGCGAGCGAGGTGACCTCGTCATCGCTGTAGCGGGGGTCCGCCGTCGCGTCGTCGAGCCAGTTCGCCCACTCTTCGGCCGTCATCTGCCCCCGAGAATCTACCTCCCACTGGTCGACCAGCGCCTCGCGGTCGCGGAACGGGATATCCATGCCGCTGTCGCCCCAGTACAGTGGGGAGAGCGCGAACTCGTGGGTATCGCCCTCCAGCCAGACGAGCCGATAGGGGTAGTCGTTGTAGCAGAACACGTCGCCGGGCGAGACGACATCGCCGTTGGGGAGCTCCAGGGTCCGGGACATTACATCAGTGTACGAGCTACCCACGCTTCAGGATTATGCGTCGGGAGAAACATCGGCGCAACCGGAGACGCGCCGTTACGCGAGCGGGTCACACAGCGCCCACTCGTCCGTCTCGGGGTCGAGATTCGAGGGCTCTGCGCCGCGTTCAGTCACGACCCCCGCGTGGTAGTATATCGCCTTCAACTGGAACACGGTAGGGGAGTGATAGACGCTCCCGTCGGTGAGTTCCGTGCGGCGGAGTTCGCCGTCGCCGGTCAGCACCCGCTGTCGAACGGCCTCGTCGCCACGGAGGAACAGTTCGACGGTGAACTCGGGGTGGAGGGCGTGGAGATACTCGACGAACTCGACGAGTGACGGGGCGTCGTAGCCGTCCCGGTGGCAGGCATAGAGCCCGTCGACAAGCAGTTCTGTGGCCGGGTAGTCCGAGACGACGCGGCGGACGAGTTGGCCCCACTGTGGTGCGATGTCGATGAACCGCTTGCGGGACCGCTGCCAGTCCTCAAACCGCTGGAGCGCGGCGTCGAGGTCGCCGACCGTCCGGAGCGCGAAGCGGATAACTTCCCGACCCAGTGGCGTCAGCGTGAGCGAGCCCTGGCCGGCGTCGATCAGGTTCAGGAACGCCGCGCCGGCGATAGCACCATCGACGGCTCCGACAACGTGGGACGCAAGCAGGTCCCGCGCGTCGCCATCGTAGTGGACGGCCAGCGGGACAGCAATGTAGTTCTTCGGATGGTTGAGCCCGAAGTTCTGGTCGGCGACGCCCTGGGCACTGGCCTGAAACCGGATTGCCGACGCGGCGTCCATCGACCCGTGGCCGACTACACGTGGCCGTTCCAGAACCGCTACTGAGCCGTCAGGGTCGACGCCAAGCACGCCGACGTTCAGTTCGCGGGCCATCGTCCGCGCGGCGGTGGAGATGCCGCTTCGAGGGGCAGTCAGGAAGGCGACGTTCGCTTCGTTGAGACGGTCATGGGCCTGGACGACGCCCCGCTCGGCGTCGACACCACCATTGCCGGTGTACCCTTTCGCCTCGACGGCAATCAGCGGCGGCCGGTCGCCGAGCCGGTCGACGGACAGCAGGTCCGTCGAGAGGGCCTGTACGCCAACGAGGTCGGGATAGCCTGCCCCGACCTGAACGTGGTTGAACGGCGCGAGCGTCGCTTGCACGGACGCCTCGATGGGTGTCTCGTTCAGCCAGCGTTGCTGTGCGAACTGCGTGTCCGCGACGACGTAGGCGTCTTCGCGGTCCGCAAATAGCCGGTCTTTCGTTTGGGCGAGTACCTGTGGCTCGGAGAGTCCCGACGCCGCTGTGGCCATAGGCGGCGTTCACACAGGGCAGACATGAGTGTTCTGACCCGTTCGGGGCCTCTGTTCTGGAACACACTGGCAGTAATGTTATTATGTGACACGATAAGGAGAATATATGACAGCTCCACTACCAGACAGCGTGCAGGACTGGTTCTGGGCCCGGCATTCCAACCCCAAGAGCGGCTGGTCACGGGTACCGACCGGGGCTGTCATCGTGTATGCAGTGTATCAGCGTCGCTGGCGGCTCTTGACTGTAGCGTTGCTGTGGACAGCTATCAATCCAATTCTGTTCGCACCGCCGGCCACCGAGGATGCCTGGATGACTCGCGCCGTCCTCGCAGAGCGATGGTGGCTTGCGAAACAGGACAACGGTACGATGGGCCTCGACTATCCGAATATCTGTAACACCGGCGGTGCACTGGCGTCGGCTCTCGCGCTGTATGCCGCCTGGCGTCGCCGGCCGGTCAGCACCGCAGCTGCCACGCTGGCGATGGTCGGACTGAAGCTCTGGTGGCTCCGCGAGCTCGTGCAGCAGTACGACAGACGGACCCCAGAGTAATCGGCGCTCGCGTGACCGGTGCAACGAGCCTCGAAAGGAGGAATGTCTCTGCTGGTCGTCAGTACTGGTGGAGCGGCTGCTGGCGGATTTTGGCCCGTAGCTCCCCGATTGACGGGTCGCCGTCGCCCCCGAACTGCTGTGTCACGGAGTGGACCTCCTCGCGGGAGATCTTGACGTTGCCCTGCTCGATAACATCGGCGGGCCGCTCGCGGAGTTCCCGGATCGTTCCGACGGCAAGCAGGAACGGAATCGCCCACGCGGAGAGGGTGTTGCCGCGAGTTTCGGGCATGGCTTCGAGCCACGCCTGCGCGTCGTCGAGGTAGCCCTCCGCTCGCTCGGTTACCTGCTCGATGACGGGGACCAGCGAGTCGACGTTGTCAGTGTTGCTCACGTCGCTGTGGTCAAGACCCTGCTCGTGGAGCAACTCCAGTGGGAGGTAGACGTTGTTCTCTTCCTCCATGTCCGTCGCAGCGTCCTTGGCGACGTTGACGAGCTGGAGCAGGAGCGCAAAGGAACGGGCGTTTTCCTCCATCTGGGCGATCTGCTCGTCGGTGGCTTCGTGAGAAACCAGTCCGGTCACCAGCGTGCCGACGGTGCCGGCGGCGTACCAGCAGTACTCTTCGAGTTCGTCGAGAGTCTTGATCCGAAGCCCGCCGGCCTCGGCGTAGCGGTCGACGAACATCGCCATTCCGTCGACGAGTTCCCGGACCGGCCCGCGGATGGTCCGCGTGGAGTGGTCCTCGAGCGTATGAAACACGTCGACGATGCGGCCCGCGTTCTCGACGACTTCCCAGTCGGCGTTCGTCGTCGTGGGGATCCACTCTTCGACGGCGTTGTGAAACGACGAGACGGTCGTCCCGCTCGACGGTTCGAGCGAGCGGCTGTACGTCTGTAGGAGGTCGGCCTGTACCGCTGGAGGGAGATGACCGGCGTCCTCGATAGTGTCAGCCACACGACAAAGGAGATAGCCCAGGCAGATGTCCCGGGCCATCGGTTCGTTGAGTTCCGAAATTGTGAGACTAAACGTCCGCGACACACGATGGACGGCATCGTAGCACCACTCGATGTCTTCCGAAGACGACCGGTCTGTGTGGTTCTGAGACATTCCCGACATCCGGGGTAGGGCATACGATGATAAAAATGGGACGGCTACGGCGTCAGTTCCGTCCCGGTCGCGATTCGGTGTTCCGACAGACTCAGGAGTGTCCGAGCCCTGTTTACGGTATGAACGGCACAGCAACCGGGAGGGCACAATCGTGAACAATCAGGACGCGATACTGTTGGCGCTGACGGTCCTCGCTGCAATCATTCTCCCGGGCCTCGCAAACTGGGGATTCAGCACACTCGGCTACCCCTGGGTCGGGAGCGCCACCTGGGCGCTGGGGTACGGCCTCGGCGTCGTCTTCATCTGGTACGAGTGGGTCCGGCCGCTCGATATCACCGGCCCAGAGGGCGTCAGCGGGAGTGAGGACTCGGGCGAGTAACGCGCTGATCGGCTCCTCTTAATTACGTACTATCAGTTTTCTCTGCTAGCGCCGCCCCGGTGCTGTCATATTGCATATCTTTCATACAACACCTGTAGTACCCGCCTGAAAACATTTATAGCCGTGGTCGGCCCAACGTGGGGTATGACAAACGAGGCGCTCGGCGAGAGTCGTCCCGGGACGAGAGGACGCGCCGGGTGGACACGCGAGCAGGCGAGTCGGATCGAGCGGACCGACGACACCGTCGCCCCCATCGTCTACCCGCCCGCCACTGAACAGATTCCGGAGGTCCATATCTGGGATACCTGGTTCCTCCGGAACCGTGACGGCACACTGGCGACAGTCGACGGCTACCGGGTCTGTTTCTCGCTGACCGCCCCGTCGGACCTGCTGCCCGGCAAACGCCACGACGTGGCGACCATCCGCTGTTTCTACTCCGACGACGGCCGGAACTGGCACAGCGCCGGCCCGGTGTTCGAGGACGCCCTGGGCCAGCGTCAGTGGGCCGGCTCGGCGCTGTACGACGACGACGGCAGCGTCTATCTCTTTTACACCGCAGCTGGCGAGGAGGGCGCCGAAGACCTGACCTATACGCAGCGAATTGTCGGCGCGGGCGGCGGGCGCATTGAGACGGCCGACGGGTTCGAGCTCTCGGGGCCGTGGACCCACCACGAACTGCTCCAGCCCGACGGCGACCGCTACGAGCGCGAAGACCAGTCTCGCGGGATGATATACACCTTCCGCGACCCGTGGTTCTTCGAGGACCCCGAGACGGGCGAGACGTGGCTCCTGTTCGAGGCGAACACGCCGGTGCCCGAAGGGAGCGACGTCTGCGGTGGCGACGCCGCGCTACAGGAGTTCAACGGCAGCGTCGGCATCGCGCGCTCGCCGACGGGCGACCCGCTGGAGTGGGACCTCGAAGACCCGCTATTAGACGCTGTGGGCGTCAATCAGGAGCTCGAACGGCCACACATCGTGTATCGGGGCGGCCTGTACTACCTGTTCATCTCCAGCCACCTCCACACCTTTGCGCCGGGGCTAGAAGGGTTCGACGCGCTGTATGGCTTCGTCGCCGAGGAGCTCCGCGGCGACTACGTCCCGCTGAACGACTCGGGACTTGTCGCCACGAACCCCGAGAACGCGCCGTTCCAGTCCTACTCGTGGATGGCCTTTCCCCACGGCGAAGAGGTGCTGGTCCAGAGCTTCTTCAACTACTACGACTTCGACGGCGACACACTGGACGAAATTGCGCACCTGTCTGACTCCGAACAGATGCGCCGGTTCGGCGGCTCGCTCGGCCCGACGCTCCGACTCGATGTCGAGGGGAGCCGAACGCGCATCATCGGGGCGCTCGGACACTGGCACATACCCCTGGACGACGAGACGCTCCCGCCGACGGACCGTGAACTGATCCGGCGCGGGAAAAGCAACGCTGCTGGCTCCAGCAACTACGGCGCGCGAACCGGGACGCAGTCGGAGTAAGGGCACTGAAACGGTCCGTTCGCGTAGCGATACCCGGTCACCAGACGGAATCCAGTTCCCAGATATCCAGCGACGCGATAGTCGCGCGCCCGCCGTCGGCCGACAGCGAGATGCCGGTTGCGTCCTCGCGGGTCGGGTAGACGCGGCTGGTCAGGCAGTGTCGTTCATTGGCGAACACCTCGACGACGCTCCCGTCGACGAAGACACGCAGGGACAGCGGCGCGTCGTATGGCCGGACCCGCATCGACTGGGTATCCCCGGTCGCCTGCGGGTCGGTGCTCGACGCCGACCGGTCGACAGTGATCTCGCTTTCATACGTGTACCGGATGGGCGTCCGCTCCTCGCCGTCGGGCGATTCGAGGACGGACAGCTCGACGGCTTCGGCGTCCTCCAGACGGACGGTCGCGCGGAGTTCGAACGACCGGCTCTCGACCGGCAACTCCTCGGTGTCGTCCGCATCGAGACGCACCACGTCGTAGCTGGTGGTGTCGCCCCGAAGTTCGGTGAGTTCGGGGGCCGGTCGCTGACAGAGGCCGCCGTCGTCGGCCAGCGACAGCTCCCGGGGCAGCGACATCGCGCCGGACCAGCCGGCGTCCCACTGCCCGCTCACGTCGCGGGCCTCGGGGAGCCACCCCCAGGTCAGGATGCGGCCGTCGTCGGTCCACATCGACTGCGGGGCATAGAAGTCACCGTGGTCCAGCTTGTCGCGGCGGTCCACGTCGAAGTCGCCATCCTCGTAGGTCCCGAGGAAGTACACGACATCCTCATAGTTCGAGATGTGGAGGAGCTGTCTGTCGCCGAAATCGAGTAGTTCCGGGCACTCCCAGACGGTCCCAGCGGTGTCGCGGTCGCCGGTGAGAATCGGCCCCTGATACTCCCAGTTCCGGAGGTCTGCAGACTCATACAGCAGCGCCGCGCCGCCGCCGCCCTCGATGCCGGCCCCGATGAGCTGATACCAGGTGCCGTCCTCGCGCCAGACACAGTGGTCCCGGAATTCTCCCTCCCAGTGCTCGGTCCGGAGCACCTCCGGTTCGGCCGGCAACTCCTCGATGATGGGGTTGTCCGGGTCCTTGTCCCAGGCCGTGAGGTCGTCGTCCGCGGCGGTCGCGATACAGGGGAGCTGGCGCTTGTCCCGACCGCCCGTGTACAGCACGGTTGGGACACCGTCGTTGTCGACTGCACAGCCGGACCAGCAGCCGTCCCGGTCCGGGCCGTCTGGCGAGGGCGTGAGCGCGACCGGGCGGTCCTCCCAGTGGACGAGGTCGTCGCTGACGGCGTGGCCCCAGTGGATCGTGTTGTGGAACGGCCCGGCCGGGTTGTACTGGTAGAACAGGTGGTAGCGACCGTTCCAGTGGATGAGCCCGTTCGGGTCGTTGAGCCAGTTCGCGGGCGAGGTGACGTGGTAGGACGGACGACAGGGGTCGTCGTCGAGTCGGTCGCGTAGCTGTCCGAACGTGTCGATGTCCTTCGGGCGGCCGGTTAGCGGATGCCGCTCGTCCGTCGCCAAGAATGCCAGCCCGTTCTCGATAAGTGTCTCGCGGTTGCCCCGACACACGTCGTGGGTCGGCTGACCGAACGCTACCGAGGAGCCGACGCCGAGTACCTGCCCGTCTCCGGGCTCCCAGGAGAGAATCGACATCTGCTTGACCACGTCGGTGTCGCCCCGGACCGTGCTGGCGAGCACGTCGCCGGACTGAGGGGCGATGGACTCGTATCTCGCGTAGGGAATCGTCACGCCGGGGCCGCGGGTGTGGACGCGCAGGGTGTCGTAGTCTGCGTGGATCGGGTGGTCCTCGTACAGGGCTTGCCAGAGGTGGCCAGTCGGCTCGGGAACCTCCTCCCAGCCGGTGGCGTCTGGCGCGACCGGCTCGAAGCCGAGCGGTTCGACGGCCGAGAGCGCGCTCAACGTCAGCAGAAGTGACCCGCCATCACGAACGTATGCGGCCAAGGCCGACGCGTCGTCAAGGGTTCGCTCGTCGAACAGTTCGTCCCGATGCCACCAGAGGACGTCGTACTCGGTGGGTTCGACTGACGAGAGTGCGCACCGCTCCGCACCGTCGACCGCCTCCTGACACCAGTCGTAGGCTGACGCCTGCTCGTCCGTACAGGCGTCGACGTAGAGACAGCCGATGCGTGGCGAATCTGCCATTGCCCGTTATCCCCTCCTGAAATATAAAAATATTCGGCAATTGTTTCTGTTCGAATATGCACGCTTTTGTGGATTCTGTCCCCGATTCGGTCAGCGAAGCGTCCAACAGCCCATCAGCGGCTTACCGTGCAACATCAGCATGGGCTCACACGGATGCGGAAATACTGAGAAGGGGCACTGGCCGGAGCGGTGGCTGAAGGGAGACTATCGGTCAAAAAGCGGACAGAACCGGTCAGTGAACGCGGGCGTTGCGGGCCTCGGCCTTCCAGTCGATGACGGTTTCGTGACAACTGGGACAGACGAACTCGGTGAGCTTTGTCGTCTGGTCGTTGTATGACATCCGTGTGCCACAGTTGGTGCAATCCATTATAATTGTATATATTCCACAAGGGGATATAAACTTTCGCCTGATCATAGTCGGTTCGGGCGTAATACGGTCTGAAACGCCTGTATTTTGGTACCTCGTCACATAGTACTGATTAAACAGCCGCAACCGATGGCAAGAGAGCCACCGCTGACCAGTCTCTCCGGAGCCCGAACTGACGCCCCCGATAGAAAATTCGGTGGGGAACAGAATGTCGGTAGGGACTACGACTCGTTGTGTCCCGTCGGGTCGACTTTCGACTCAGTTCCGTCATTGCGGCCCTCGATATCCGCGAGCTCGGTCGTGTCAGCCGGTGACGGCGAGTGCTTGTCGGCCGCCGTGAAGTCCAAGTCCGGCGTTGTCGCGGTCTCGTCGAAGCGTTCATCCACGTCGACGCGTTCGCCGTCGAGTCTGGCCTCCGTCCGCGAGAGTCGCTGCTCGACGGCGTCGAGTTCGGCTTCCAGATGATCGGTGGCATCCGGGTAGCAGTCCTTGGCTGCCGCCAGCGCAGTTTCGAACGCCGCCTGTGCCGTCTCGTACTCTGCTAATGCGGCGTCAGGCTGGCTGGCGTCGGCGTACCAGTCCCCTGCCTCCATCGCGTCCGTCGCGACCGTCCGCCGCGCAGTGACGAGATTCTCTGCAACGGTGGCCAGTCGGTCTCGGATCCTCTCGGAGTCGCCAGCGAACCGCTGTTCGTTTGCACCCCAGTCGAGTTCGAGGACATCTCGGTAGGCTTCGAGCGCCTCGGCCCAGTGTCCGGCGGCAGCTTCTGGGTCTTCCGCCGCGACGGCCTCGTTGTCAGCTTCGACCGCAATACGGAGCGGCGACCGTTCGAGGTCTTCGACGACGGAATCGAGCCGGTCCCGTTCGGCCCGGATGGCGGTGAGGTCGGGAACGGCCTCCGTCGGAAGCGAGAAGATCGCCTCGTACTCTGCCCGTGCTGCGTCGTAGGCGTCGTACGCGGCCTCGAACTCGTTCTCCCGCCAGTGCTGCTCCCCGGTGTCGACCGCCCGCCGGGCGCGGCTCCGGCGGATCTCCGCGAGCGTCCCAACGTGGCGCTCCCGGACCGTGGTAATACGCCCTTCGAGCGCGTTCGTACCGCCGGGCGGTCCGAACTCGGTGGCCGTCTCGTCGGCCGCATCGAGGCGGTCCTCGGCTTCCAGCACCGTCGCCAGTGCCTGCTCGTAGTCTCCGTGATTGCGCTCTTCTGTCGCCGTCACGAGCATCCGTTTGACCTCGTCTATGATGTTTTCGACGCGGACCCACGCCTGTGACGCGTGGGAGAGATACGCGGTCAGGTCGACGATTCCCTGCTTGCCACAGTGAACCCGCCACTCCGTCCCGCCACGCCGCCGGAACGTGACCTGGCCGTGTCCCAGCGAGTGGTCTCCCGCGACCTGATCGATATCGACATGCGGGACAGCGAACCGCCTGTCGCCGTCGTCGGTGCCCACCAGCAGTATGAGTCGCCTGTCGGTCACGACGCCGACCATGCGGTAGTTGCGTCCCGGCCGCACCGTCTCACCCGACTTCGACGTACCGATTTCGACGCCGTGCTTGCGGCTGGTGAGAGCGAACCGTGGGGTTTCGTCGTCATCAACGGCTGCCAGTGCTGGCTCGTCGTGGAGATAGCCAGTCGAGAAGAGCCCGCCCGGACCGGTACTGGTGAGAATATCGGGTGGCTCCTCCAAATTATTTAATTTGATAATTTTTCCCATTATCGGGGCAGAATACAGCTGCAGACTTGAGTTTGACTTATCTATTCTGATACTGGCGTAGTAAATTACTGCAATCTTCGCATGAATTACGCTGTCGCGTTCCCGGTAGGCCGCGGCCGTCGATAGACCGCGTATCTCATCACCTCGTCCGTCAGCCGGCAGACGGCTGTCTGACTTGGCTTTAGGTTTCAGGCACCCATAGCAGCGCACATGCCACGTACTCGTCTTGGAGGGAGCCGGTCGCAGAAGCGACGGGGTGGTGACCTCGCAACTGACGCGACCGGCCTCGGAATCGATACTGACGTATTCGAACTGCTCTCGGCCGGTCGCGGTCACAAGATGGCACAGTCCGAACCCAGAATCGAACGGTGGCTGGACTGCTGGCGGAATCCCTAGTTGGTCTCGACGAGACGGGCCGCGATCCGCTGTGCGCCGATGGTCGGCGCGATGTCCGGTTCGTCGGCAGCGATGACGTCGATGTCGCGGTTCAGTTCTGCGCTGAGTCGCTCCTCGAACTCGTCGACGATACCGGGGATGCAGGCCATGCCGCCGGTGATAGCAATCGGGCGGTCCAGTGCTAGCTGGTACACTTTCATGTAGTCGTTGGCCAGCTCCGGGAGGAACGTGTTTGCCAGTTCATCGACGGCGTCGTCCAGGTACTCGTTGACCGCGTCCATCACCGAGCGCTCGATAGTGAACTCGTGTGAGCCGCCGCCGGGCTGCTGGATGATGTCAGTAAAGGGCTCGAAATCGACGAAGTCGGCGTGTTCTTCCTTGTACTCGCGGGCGGTCTGGTTGTCGATGTTGACACGGCCCTGCGTTTCCTCCTCGACGTAGTTGGCGATCATCCGGTCGACTTCGTTCCCGGTCACCGCGCCCGTTGTGAAGGGAGACAGCTGTTCGCCCCGTCGGTACGCGGAGGCTTCGAGATTCGTCGACCCCATGTTGACCGCGACGAAGATCTCGTCGATGGCTTCGAGGTCGTCGCCGAAGGCCGGGATGGAACCACACAGCGACTCCGGATAGCTCTCGACAAGTTCCAGCCCGATAGAGGAGTTTTCGATGACGTTCTGCAGGTTCTCCAGCCCGGTCGGATTGTCGATAGTCGGGATCGCGTACACGACACCGCTGTTTGCCGGGATGTCGTGCTCGTCGATGATCGCTTCGAAGAACGTCTTGGTCATCTCGGCCCGGTCAGCGTCCTCGGGGAGCCCCGACCGAAGCATGTACTCGACGCGGTCAGGATACTCGCGGGCCGCCTCCTCGCCGTAGAGGATTTTCTCTTCGCCGGTCAGGGCGTCCTCGTACGTCGCCATGCACGTCAGTGTCTTGATAATCCGGTTCTCCGTGCCGTGTTCGCCCGGCAGGGCAATGACAGTCCGGGTGCTCCCGAGCTTGACCCCGACCGGAACGGCAGCAGCGCCGTCTGACGACACACCGGCGTCCGATTCGGACCCGGTGTCATCGTCCGCATCCTCGTCACTCATATACGGTCGTCCTTGTCGACCGCCCGATATATATCCTCTCCCTAGTATTCAGGACTGATAGCTGTCCCCTCGGGTAGCTGATACTGAAACCCCCTCGGTATCAGACATTGAACGGGAGAATTGCTGCTGAAAACAGACGTTACGTCATCGCGGTGAGCTTCGCGATGTAGACGAGACTCAGCATATGGTCGTCGACGCTCAGTTCGTTGTCGTCGTTGGTCGCGGACTCGTCGATGCCAAGCAGGTAATCCGAGAGGTCGTCCTGCACGTCTTCGGTTATCCAGTCGATAGAGCAGTAGTAATCGAGCGCTTCGTCGGCCCCCTGATACCCGGAATGCATCAGCAGGAACTCGAGCCACTCGAAGACGACGAACTCCGCGGCGTAGGTCTCGGGCAGTGTTTCGAGATAGGGCTTCTCCTGGGCCTCGCCGCCGAGGAACGGCAGCAGTTCGCGGTACAGCCCGGAGCGGAACGAACTCCCCGCAAGCACCTCTTCATCGGAGTCGTCAAGCCCCATGTCGAGGTCCGTCGGGTCCGGGACATCTTCATCGCTCATCCCGTTCCCCCGCTGACGAGCCATCTTCCGTAACTCGTCGAGGTCGTAATCGCGCGGGTTGATGGTCATGATACTTACCCTTCAATCTACACAATCATAAATCTTGCACACCGTCAGACGGCCGTCATGCACACGCTCGCGGGCGTTTCCGTCTCGCCCGCGTTCCGTCCCCCAGTTGCGACGTTGATAATCGGGACCACATTTTTATAGTGACTCGGAGTCGACCTGTGGATACTTAGATGACGAACCGGCAATCAGAAACCGGTCCAGCCCGCTTCTGTGTAACCAACGCGAAAGGCGGGACCGGAAAGACGACAGTTGCTATCAACGTAGCCGGTGCACTGAACGACCGCGGCCGGGACGTCCTCTTCATCGACCTCGACCCGCAGGGCAACGCCACGGAGGGCGTCGGCCTCGTCGAGGCGTACGACGCCGACCCGCCGACGCTGTTCGACGCACTGACCGGCGACCCATCGGCGCTGGGTGAGCTAATCTGTGAGGGCGAGGAGATGGACGTGATCCCCTCCAGCATCGATATGCTTCAGGCCGAGCACGAACTGACCATCGCCGACCTCATCGCACGGGTCAACACCCGGGGCGGGGATATCGACCAGGCCGCGCTGGCCTCGTTCGCTATCAACATCACGCCGGAGATGGTCACGGGGTCACACGCGCTCGACACGCTCGACCGGGCGCTGTCGACGCTCGATACCGACTACGACTACGTTATCATCGACTGCCCGCCGTTCTACGGGAAGCTGACCGATACCGGCATGTACGCCGCACAGAACGTTCTCATCCCCGCGCTGACTGAAGCGACCTCAGAGCGGGCCATCGAACTACTGATGGACCAGATGGCCGCGATGGAGCGCCAGACCGACGCGTCGATCAACACGCTCGGCGTCGTCGCCAACCGCGTCGAGACCACGTCCGAAGACGAGACGATGCTCGAGTGGTTCAACATGGCGTTCCCGGACAGTCCGGTCTGGGAGGTCCGCAAACGGGTGGCGCTCCAGCGCGCGTTCAGCGCCGGCCAGTCTATCTTTGCGACCGAGGAATCGTGTGACATGGCGGCTGTCTTCGAGGACATCGCCGCAGAACTCGACGAGCAGTTCGGCTTTACCGATACAGAGGTACCAGCATGAGTGACGACGAACGTATGGACAGGGCAGAGCGCATCCGGCAGATGCGCGAGGGGAACAAAGCAGAGACTACCGACGACACCGAGGAGGCGGACAACGCCTCCGCAGACGGGTCCGGTGAGCAGCCCGACGGGGCGGGCGAGGCCGAGGAGACAGCCCCTGCGGAGTCAGCAGCCACCGACAGCGGCGACGCGCCTGACGAAGCGGCTGCGGCTGATGGACAGGGTACCAACGACGGCGACAGCGACACTGACTCCGACGGCAAAGCGACTGCCCAGAACGACACTGACGCGATGGCCGCCGCACAGCGAGCGGCAGAGACCTCCGCACAGATGACCAGTGAAAACGTCGACGCCGGCGTCGCCGACCAGCCGACGGATGACCTTTCGGCGTCGGCCAGCCCGATGCAGGGACCGACCGGCGTCGAGTTGCCGGATCAGGAACTCATCGAGGAGGCGATGGCGTCGGACAACACCGCAACGACCGAGGGTGGCGCTCGTGCTGCGGCTATCGACGACGGCGCGACCCAGACAGAGGAACTGGTCCGGGTCCTCGAATTCGCGCTCGGCGACGAGTACTACTGTCTCGACATCGACTACGTCGAGGAAATCGTCAAACGCGAAACGGTCACCCGCGTCCCCAACACCGAGGACTACGTCGAGGGCGTCGTCGACCTTCGGGGCCAGATTACGACGATTCTCAACCCCAAGGCGATGATGGACATCGACAGCGACGGAACGGAGAACCTCATCGTCGTCTTCGACGCGGGTGTGTTCGAGGAACAGGGCGCGATGGGCTGGATCGTCGACGAGGTCCGGCAGGTCGTCCCCGTCGCCGAATCCGAAGTGAACACCGCCCCGGTCGACGGCGAGTACATCAACGGCGTCGTCGACCGCGACGGCGAAGACGAGTTCGTCATCTGGATCGAGCCCGACGACGTCCTCGGAAACGCGACCGCGGACGACGAGGACTGACGCACCGGACTACGGTTTTCGCGGTATTCTATTCGGGCTCTGTCTCCCCTGTATCGAGGTTCAGTTCTTCGCTCACGAGGTCGACCGCGTTCTGGACGGCACCGACCGTTCCAAGATAGCCCGCGCCGACGGTGGTCTTGAGCGCCAGCGCGGCCCGGCCGGTGAGGACAGAGGGGCCGACCTTCGCCACGGCGTCGTCGCCGACCGAGACGAGCCAGCCGGGCACGTTGAACTGGTACTGGGTCAGTCGGGGCTGGAACTCGACAGAACTGCCCTGTTGCCGCCCGACCAGCGTCCCGATGTTGTCCGCGGCGACGCGAGCCTCGCGGATGGCCGCCGCCGCGCTCGCCGGCACAGCCTCGCCGTCGCTGTCGACGACCCGGGCGGCGTCGCCGACGGCGAACGTCGACTCGCCGAGTCGGAGGTCCGCCCGGACGACGGGCCGGTCGGCGTCAAGCGCCGGCGACCCCTCGATACCGCCGGTCCAGACGAACTGGTCCGTCGCCAGTTCCGACCCATCCTCAAGCGTAATGAGGTCGGCGTCCGCGCCGGCTACACCCGTTCCGGTCCTGACTGTCACACCGGCGTCGACCAGCGCGTCGTGGACGGCCGACTGGAACGACGCCGGGAACGACGGCGCGACGGCGTCCTCCTGTTCGAGCAGCAGGACCTCGATATCACTATCATCGCGCATCTCGGCCAGTTCGCCGGCCACCTGTACGCCCGACAGGCCCGCGCCGCCGACGACCACGCGGTCGCCGTCACTGAGGTCGTGGAACCGCTCGCGGATCTCGTGGGCGTCGTCGAGGCGCTTCAGCGGCGTCGCGTGCTCGCGCACGCCCGGTAGGTCATAAAAGGCCGTCTGCGCGCCGAGACACACCGCACCCACGTCGTAGGACAGCGTCTCCGACCCGTCCAGCGTCGCAACACCGGCATCCGGGTCGACATCCGTGACCGTCGCTTGTCGGATTTCGCAGTCGAGAACGGCGTCGAGGTCGACGGTAATCTCGTCGGCCAGCGACGGCTGCCGGACGACCCGGTGGAGTTCGTGCTGAACGAGATGTTCAGCCTGTTCGTCGACGACGACCAGCGAGACGGTCTCGGGAAGTGTCTGGTGGAGCTTTCTGGCGAGCGTGAGCCCGGCGTATCCGGCTCCGAGAACGGCGACGCGCATGCCGTCTGGTTGGGACTAGACGCTGAAAGACCTATCTCCAGAGAGCCGCGAGGTGGCTCCCATCGCACCATTTATATTCATGTATCTCCCCGGTTAGGCTAGCCTAAAATGGACGACGGCGCCGAGTTACTCGTTGGAGAGCTGTTCCAGTCGCTAGCTGAAGAGGGACAGACGGAGACGCGCGAAGCGCTGTTGAACGTATATCAGAACAGCGCCGTCCGTGAGCGAGAGGCACTCTCCCGAACGTTGTTGTCTGAGCTGCTGGCGCTGCTAGATGCTCGGCTCGACCGCGAGACGGAGGTCGAAATACTGGCGAATTCGGTCGGGTCGCTAACGGAGCGCTTCTCAGCTATGGTCCAGTCAATACCTGCCGCAGTGGTCGTACTGGACGCTGACAGGTCGATTCAGTTCTGGAACGACGGTGCCAAGCGGCTGTTTGGCTGGGACGAGAGTCAGGTAACCGGCCGCTCGTATGCCGACACGCTGGCCGAATCACCGGAGGCGCTCGACAGGCTGCTGTCGTCACTTGTCGACGGTGAATCGCTCACCGGCGTTGAGTCCTGTCACCGCCACGCCAATGGGTCATCACTTGACGTGCGGCTGTGGGGTGCGCCACTCACCGGCGACAGCACGGACGGTGCATCGCTGTTCGTTCACGACATCTCGGAGCAGAAACAACGCGAGCAGCGGCTTACAGTACTTAACCGTCTGTTCCGGCATAACATCCGCAACGACGTGACCGTCATCCGCGGACATCTGGATCTGCTCAGCGACGAACAAGAGAGTGAGCATATCGACATCATTGCGGACCGTATCGAGGACATCCGTAGCCTGAGCGAGGCTGCACAGCAGATCGAGCAACTACAGAACAGCGACGAGACAGAACAGACCACCTTCGACCCGCGTGCAGTTCTCTCCGACCGGGTCGGCCGCCTACGAGCGGAGCACGCGGCCATCGAACTCCGGCAGGACGTACAAGTAGATGGCCGCGTCGTCGGTCACGAACTCTTCCCCTACGCGCTCGATAATGTCCTCGACAACGCAGTGGAGCACAATGACGCCACACCACCTCGCATCGATGTGGTAGCCGAGCCAGCAGACCGAAGCGACCGGGTTGTCCTTCGGGTGGCCGATAACGGCCCGGGGCTCCCTGAGACGGAGCAGTCGGTTCTGACAACTGGCACGGAGACGCCACTTGCTCACAGCACGGGCACTGGGCTGTGGCTCACTCAGTGGATCGTCCGCGAGTCAGACGGGTCGGTTTCGGTGTCTGAGAGCCGGTTCGGCGGGACCGAAGTAGAGATTCGCCTCCGGCGGCCAGTCGGCTGACTCAGAACAGCGCTTTGTCTTCGCTGAGAACCTGTGCGGGGCCGCCGACATCCCAGACGCGAGTGTCGACGCCGCAGTCGGCGACCGTCTCCTCGACGCGGTCGACGTACGCCTCGGTCGTGTTAATGTAGACGCTCGCGCCGGTGTCGACGGAGAAGTACACCGGTACGTCCTCGCTGTTGCGGAGCTCCCGGACGGCGTTGAATATCTCGATGGTGCGGGGCTGCCAGTACACCCAACCGGCCGGCCCAGTCATCGTCGCGGCGGCCAGCGAGAGCGAATCCTTTTCCGCGAGGTCGAAGACGGCGTCGAAATCAGCCTCGTACAGTGCGTCGCGCATGTCCGAGATCTGGCCGTGGATATGGGCCATGCGCGACTCGAACATGTGGCTCTCGGCGGCCTCCTTGTGGGCTTCCTCGGTTTCCTTGTAGGATGGGACCATACCGGCGACGATGCGCAGGTCGTCTTCGAGGTCCGTCTCGATGCGCTCGCTCCGGCAGTCTTTGTCGTTCATGCCGGTCCGCAGGTGGGAGAACGCACCCGTCACGGCACGGGCGGCCGAGGAGGAGCCGCGGCGCGCGACAGTCGAGATCTCGGGTCGGGTCATGTCTAGGCCTGCAGCCTCGACGAGGGCCATCGCCGCGGCGGCAAAGCCCGACGAGGAGGAGCCAAAGCCGATGTTCGTCGGGAAGTTGTTCGCCGACTCGAAGCGGACGCCGTGGTCGATGCCCGCGAGGTCGCGGACGTGGTCGACGACGGCGTCGATGCGCTCGGCCCCGCGGCCGGTGACTTCCTCGCCGTCGATGACGTACACGTCCTCCTCACGGTCCGGTTCGAAGGCGGCCGTCGTCTTCGAGTGGCTCGGCGCGGTACAGACGGAGATGCTGTCGTGGTACGGCAGTCGCAGTTCCTCGTCGCGCATCCCGTGGTACTTGACCAGCCCCTGAATCGGATGTGCCTTCGCGGTCGCTTTCATACCTCACCCTTCCGGGCCGGTCACTTTGCTATTGCGAACCGCCGGCGCTGGCGTTGACGTTGCGTCGCTGACGACTGCCTGTGGAAGAAAACGTGGTGCGGTCGTCAGTACTCGGGGTTCTCCTCTCGGATGCCCTCGCGCTTGTTGACGAGTCGGGCGAGCGTGAACAGCGCGTCAGAGAGCCGGTTCAGGTAGATGATAGCTGTCTCGTTGACGCCGGCCTCCTCGGCGGCGAAAGAGACACAGCGGCGCTCGGCGCGGCGACAGACCGCGCGGGCGTGGTGGAGTTTTGCCCCCGGCTCTGACCCCGAGGGAAGGATGAACGATTCGAGCGGGTCCAGTTCGTCGTCAGCCTCGTCGATGAGGTCTTCGAGCGTTTCGACGTGGGACTCCTGTATCCGCGGGTCGTCCTCCTCTGGGCTGGGGTTGGCGAAATCGGCCTGCACGATGTGGAGGTGGTTCTGGACGACGCGGAGCTTTTCATCGATGTCGTCGTGGCCGGTCGGCCTGACGACGCCGACCAGCGCGTTCACCTCGTCGACGGTGCCGTACGCCTCGATACGGCGGCTGTCCTTCGATACCCGTTCCATGTTCCGGAGATCCGTCTGGCCCTGGTCGCCGCGACCGGTATAGATAGTCATAGCTGAATCTGGCACTGCCAGCGTCTTATAGCCGTGGGCGAATCGTTGGGGAGCGGACAGCCGTGGCAGGGACCGCTAGCACCGCGCTCAGAGCCGACGGCGGACCTCGGAGAGCGCGGCCGGTGGGATATCCAGTTTGGCAAACAGCGCTTCGCGTTCGTCGTCCTCGCCGTGGCCAGCAACAAAGCCGTTGAGCCGGGCGGCGACCGTCGAATCGACGAAGGCATCGCCGTAAATATCTTCGAGTTCGTCGGCGACCACCGGCGTCGACCGGAGCTCGTATTTTTGATGATAGTCCTCCGCCAGATAGAACCGGTCGAGGGTTTCGATTGTCGTCTCGACAGCCGTCCCCGTCCGTGCTTCCAGCGCTTCGCGCGTCCGTTCTGCGGTCTCGCGCTGTCGGTCGCTGTGTGCCAAGACCACGCCGCGGTACTGCCGTTTCCGTGGGGTAGAAAACGGCGTGTGGTTCGCCCAGAACACGTCAAGCAGGTCTGTGTAACTCACCACGTCCGGGTCGTACTCGACCTGTACGACCTCGGTGTGGTCGCCCAGCGAGTAGTAACTGGGGTCTGGTTCAGTGCCGCCAGCGTAGCCGACTCGCGTCCTGACCACACCCGGCATCGCGCCGAATCGGGCGTCCGGGCCCCAGAAACAGCCCATGCCGAACGTCGCCGTTACTGTCTCCGACGGTGGCGGTGCCTCGGCATCGACAGCCAGTGCTGTTGGATGAGTCGGCTCATACGCACTCTGAGTCATACTGGGATACAGGGGTTCGAGCGGTTTGCCCCCTTCGACGCCCCCGCGTGGAACCGGGAAATTCAACTGTACCCCCACGGAAACAACTCGGTATGAGCCTCGAACTCGAACACTACTGTCCTGAATGCGAAGAGTACCGCGATTTCTGGAAGGTCGCGAGCACGACGATGCATCTGGGGACCAAGGTCAAGTGGCACTGCCCGGAGTGTGACTACGGGTTCGTCCGCATCAACGGCGAAGTCGACACCGGGCAGGCGGCATAGCTCTCCGGAGCGGTATAGAGACCTCTTAGCAGCCGTTTTACACGGTCACCAAGAAGCATCTGCCACCGATGAGCCTCGACCCGGACGGTGCAGGGAGTGCAACCACCGAGCGAACGCAAGCCCCGCACGAGCTGTCGATGACCGTGGTTGAGTACACCAGTGAACCGGACCGGTGCACCGTGTCACCGCGCGGACTCTCCGGCGTCGCCAAGCTGTCGACGTGGATGACCGTCAACAAGGAGGTTGTCGTCGGCTTAGCCGCGATGCGGTGACCGAGAGTTTTTACCGGGGAACCACGGACATAGAACCGATGAGTATCGAGGTGCTACTGGTAGACGAAGACGTAGACGTTCTGGAGATCGTCGGGACGTTTCTGGGACAGGAAGACGGGTTCGAGATAACAACGGAGGACGACCCAGAAGCGGCACTGGACCTGGCAGCTGACGGCGATTTCGACGCCGTCGTCAGTGACTACAAGATGCCCCGGCTCGACGGGATGGAGCTGTGTGCCGCGCTCCGGGACACCGGCGTCGACATCCCGTTCCTGCTGTTTACGGCCCGTGAACACGATGATGTAGCAGATGCCGCCACGGAACACGGCGTCACCGCTGTCGTCCAGAAAGGCACAGGTACGGAGCAGTACGGCGTACTCGCCGACCGGATTCGCGACACCATCTAGAGGTCTATCCGAGGCAACTCCAGCGTGACGACCGCCCCGCCGTCCGGCCCGCTACCGAAGTTCACTGTGCCGCCGTAGGTTTCGGCGACCCAGACGACCAGCCACAGGCCGAGCCCGGTCCCGTGGCGTAGTTGCGTAATCGGTTCGTCACCGGTCACGACGTCGAGTTCGTGCTGTGGAATGCCCGGGCCGTCGTCGGCGACCGTGATCGAGACGGTTCGCTGGTCCGTCGTCACCTCGATGCGGACCGACGGCTCGTCGCCGGAGTGTTCGAGGCTGTTTTCGATGAGTTCACCCAGAATCCGATGTAATCGCCCGTCGCCCGCTGTCACCGACGTATCCGGGAGGTCCGTTTCGATTCTACCGGTGTGCTTGTCACGATACGATGAGACGATATCCGTGACAGCCGCGGACACATCGACCGGGTCCGTGCCGAACTGGTCGCGGCGGACGGATCGCTCCATGTCGCGTGCGCGCTCGCTCAGTGACGCCATCTCCTCGGCCTTTCGCTGGAGCCTGTCGAGAATGTCGGCGCGCTCCGGGTCGTCGATCCGCTTGTCCAGCGCATCAGCCATGCCAAGAACGACAGTCAGGTCATTCCTGAGGTTGTGCCGGAGGACGCGGTTGAGCAGTTTCAACCGACGTTCACGCTCCCGCTGGTCAGTGATGTCAGTATAGATGCCGAACCCGCGGACGCTGTCTCCGTCCCGGCTGTACGGCACGCCCCGGAAGAGGAAGTCACGGAACCCTGTCTCGGTCATTAGTCGGAGTTCGGTCTGGAAGGGGTCGCCGTCCGCCTGTCGGTCGTCGAACTGGGGCAGTTCGTCGCGCGCAGTGTCCGGCGGTCGGAGGAGCTCGGAAAGGGGACTGTCTACAGCCGCGTCCTGACCGTAGCCGAACACGTCAGAGAACGCGGGGTTGACAGACCTGACGACGGACTCGTCTGCAACGGTCTCCGTTTCGATGACAGCGTCGGGGAGCGTGTTGAACAGGTACGAGAACCGGTCGCGCTCGTCTTTCAGTTCTGCCCGCGCCTGCTTGAGTTCGGTCAGGTCCCGGACGACACCGACGGTGCCGCGGAACTGGTCCGCGTCGATCAACGACACCTCGATTTCTGCCGGACGCTTCTCTCCGCTGGCCGTTTCCAGCGCCGTTTCGAGCTGGACCGCGCCGGTGCCGCCCTGCTGGCAGAGGTCACCGATACGGCAGGCGAACTCGTCGATGGCGTTCTGGTCGAGAACAATGCGTGGGTGCTGGCCAAGAAGCGTCGCCCGCTCGTAGCCGAGCCACTCCGCAAGCGGTTCGGTGACAAGCTGGAACCGACCTTCGTCGTCGAGGACGTACATCATGTCACGGACGTTCTCGACCACTGATTCGTAGCGTAACAGGCTCCGTTCACGCTCGACCCGGTCGAACGCAGCGGCTGCATTGGACGCGAGAATCTTCCCAACAGAGACGTCCGATTCGGTGAACTCGTGGCCCCGCTGTGCACCGATGCTCACGACCCCGTGGTCACCCATCGGGAGGTACATGACCGCTGTCAGAACATCGGAGTCGTAGTTGTCAATCCGGCCGAACTCGTCAACGACCAGCGGGTCACCGCGCTGGAACGCGTCGCCGGGGAATCCCTCATCAGCGTCGTACACCGGTCGCTCCGGGACCTTGTCGCTTGCGGCGGCCGGCCGGAGTGTGTCCGTCTCCGCGTCGTACAGCCTGACGAGCGAGTGGTCGAATCCGAGGTCCGACTCGGTCGCCTGAATAACTGTTTCGGCGACCTCCTGAGCCGTCTGGGCCTGCATGAGCGAGCGGGTCGTATCCAGCAGCCCGGCCAGAGCCTCGTCGCGCTGTTTCTGCTCAGTGATATCCCGAACGACGCCTGCGGTCCCGTCGAATCGGCCGTCGTCGTCGTACAGCAGCGTCATGTGGTCCTGCGCAGGGAACGAGTTTCCAGAGGCCTGCTGAATCTCCAGCTCGAACGTTTCCTCGTCGTCACGGTCCTCGAATATCATCTCCTGCACGATGGATTCGGCCCGCTCGACGACGCCGTCGTTTTTGATGAAGCCAGTGTAGGAGCCAAGCAGTTCCGACTCGGAGTAGCCTGTAAGGTCAGTCATCGCCTGATTGACGAACTCGAAATACCCCTCCGAGTCGAGCGCGTACACGCCGTCGTCGACCGCTTCGATGATGTTCTCGTAGCGTTCGAGTTCGTCCTCGCGGTGGCGGCGTTCGAGTTCGTGGTTCACCCACTCTACGAGGACTTTCATGAACGCCTCCTCGCTCTCGGAGAACGACTCCGACCGTGGCCGTTCATCGCCGAAACAGAGCGTTCCGTACGGCTCGCCGTCGACAGTGATGAGGCCACCGGCGTAGCACGCGACGCCGCTTTTCTGGTACACGTCAGCCGCGTGTCCATCCGCGGCGGTGGCATCGGTAATTGCGTAGAGGTCACCGGATTCGAGCACTTGCTGGCAGTACGTGTCTTCAAGCGGCGTCTGTGTCCCGGCTTCGAGAGGGGAGTTCCCGCTGACCATCTGGATTTCGTGGACTCCGTCTTCGATGCGGCTCAGATAGCCAAACGCCATGTCGAGTCGGTCCAGCCCGATTTCGATGACTCGGCCGACGGTTTCGGCCTCGCTGAGTCCGTTCCCGGTTGCAAGCTGTGTCAGCTCCTGCAACGAGTCGTTGTTGGCGCGTAACGTCTGTTCGCGCTTCTTGCGCTCTGTGATATCCGTGGCGATGGCGACAAGGCGCGGGGCCTGTGCGTCCCGGTCCTCGATAACGCCGCTTGTCCGGAGCCATCGCGTCTCTCCGTCGACATCGGTACGGAACTCGGCGTCGACCCGTTCGCCGCTCTCCGACACCCGCTCGAAGGCCGCTTCGAGCGACTGGCGGTCCTCCGGATGGACGTACTCGTAGAACGCCGAGACGGTGCCTTCGAAGGCCGTCGGCGTCGTTCCGAAGAGTTCCGCAGTCGCTTCGTCCCACACCATCTCGCCGGTGCTCAGATTCCACTCGTAGACACCGGTGTCTGTTCCGTCCAGCGCGAGGTCGAGCCGCTGGTTCGTCTCTTCAAGCGCCCGTTCGCGCTCTTTCCGATCTGAGATATTCCTGAGAACGCCCGTACAGAACCACTGCCCGTTGCGCTCGAAATCACCGAACGACACCGCGACGGTCAGCTGGTCGCCGGCAGCGGTGACGAGCGGGAGTTCGAGGTAGTCCCAGTCGACGTTCCGGTCACCGGTCCGGCGGTACCGGTCCATCCCCTCGAAGTGAGAACTGCGCAAATGTTCAGGGATGACTTTGGCGAAATCGTCACCGACCAGCTCCTCACGGTCATAGCCCGTCAGCTCAGCGGCCTCGTCGTTGGCGTACACGACCTCGCTGTCGGCGTCGATTGTGACGACGGCATCGGAGATACTCCCGGCGATAGCGTCGAAGGGGTCCGCGAGTTCCGGTGGAAGCCGCGTCGGTCGGTCACCGGTAGCGGCCGGTGAGCTACTCCCGTTGCCACGGCCCGTCGGGTCACGTCCCTGCGTCACGATGTCGTACACGCGATCCGCCAGCGACACTTCGCTGCGAGGAACGTACTCGGTCACGTTGAGCCGTGTTGCGCGAGCGGCGACCGAGCCGTCCGGTTCGGCCGTACAGAGAACGACCGGAAGTGCGTCGTACTGCTCACGTATCGCTGCCAGTGCCTCCAGACCAGTTTCTGCCCCCGGCAGTTGCTGTTCACAGACGACGGCGTCGTAAGCGTGTTCGGCCAGTTCAGACAGCGCGTCCGCCACGCCGGTAACTGACGTGACCGAGGCCGGCGCGTCGGGCATGGCTGTGTCCGCGTCATCGCCAGCAGCGCCTACGTACAACAAATGCGGCATATCGGACATAGCGTTCCGTTGTAATTGCTATACCACGGGGTGGCATATACGCTCGGGCGAGAGTATCAAATGTCGAAACGAGCGGCTACGTGTCGTCAAGCGCCTGCCAGGAGAGCCGCGGGTTCCGGGCCGCAGTCGCCTGGTCGATGCGTTTCGCCGTCGGACGCGACGGCGCGTCGGCCAGTTCGGCGTCCGAGTCACCGGCCACAGCGTTGAACGCGGCCGCAAGCTGGTCCAGCGACCGTTTGGTCTCACCCTCTGTCGGTTCGGTCATCAGCGCCTCGTCGACGATTTCGGGCCACTTCGTCGTCGGCGGATGGACGCCGTAGTCGAGCATCCGCTTGGCCGCGTCGGCGGCGTCCTGTTCGCCCGCGCTGGCGACGAACTCGTGATGGAACGGGCCAAAGGGGACCTCGTACTCGATCTGCTCAGCGAGATAGTTCGCGTTCAGTACGGCCTTGGCGCTGGCGTCCCGGAGCCCCTCGTCGCCGAGTCTGGCGATGTACGCGAAGGTCTTGAGCAGGACCGGCCAGTTGCCATAGAAGCCATGCACCTTCCCGATTGAGTGGTCCGGCTCGTAGTGTTCGAAGTTGCCGCCGCGCTCCCTGACGTGTGGGTTCGGGAGGAACTGTGCCAGTTCCTCGCGGACGCCGACCGGGCCGGCACCGGGGCCGCCGCCGCCGTGGGGCGTCGCGAACGTCTTGTGGACGTTGTAGTGCATCACGTCAAAGCCCATATCGCCGGGGCGAGCGCGTCCCAACAGTGCGTTGAGGTTCGCGCCATCGTAGTACAGCAGGCCGCCGGCGTCGTGGACGATGTCGGCGACGTGTTCGATATCGCGCTCAAACAGCCCCAGTGTGTTGGGGTTTGTGAGCATCAACGCGGCGGTTTCATCACCGACGGCCGCCTCCAGCGCCTCAATGTCGACCCGACCGTCGTCGCCGCTCGGTAGCTCCACGACATCGTAGCCGGCCATCGCCGCCGTCGCGAAGTTCGTCCCATGTGCCGAGTCCGGGATGATGACCTCCGAGCGCTCGTCGTCGTTGTGCTCGTGGTAGGCCTTCGCGATTTGGATGCCGGTGAACTCGCCGGCCGCGCCGGCCGGCGGCTGCAGCGTCACGGCGTCCATCCCGCCGATTCGGCCCAGATAGTCCTGTAGCCGGTGACACAGCGCCAGCGTCCCCTGCGTTGTCGAATCGGGTCGATCCGGGTGGATAGCGGCGTCCGCCCGTGCAGCCACGTCCTCGGTGAAGGAGGGGTTGTACTTCATCGTACACGAGCCAAGCGGGAAGGGCCCGCTCTCGACGCCGTAGTTCATCTGCGAGAGGCGCGTGTAGTGGCGGGCCAGCTCGGGCTCTGCCGGGTCCGGCAGTGAGAGACTGTCGCGCGTCAGGTCATCGGGCAGCGGCGAGTCGTCGATGTCGACCGTTTGGCTCGCTTTCTCCGAGAGCAGCGGTTCGTACCGGTCCTCGTTGTCGTCGGTCCAGCGCGCCTGGTCGTATTTCACGCGAGACACCCCCGTGTCGAGCGTGACGCCTGTGGGACGCAGTCTGTCTCACAGTGGTTCGCCGAGTACCGCGAGACGGGCGTCATTTCGCCACCTCCCGGAGTGCCGCGACAAACTCGTCTGTCGCGTCGGCAGTGGTCTCGGTCGCACACACCTGCACCAGATGATCGCCGACGGCGTGGACCGCGAACCCCTCCGCTGCGAGATCGGCAACGATGGCGCTTGCGGGCTGGTCCGTATGGGCGAGGAACTCCCGGAAATGATGGCGGCCGTGAACCGGTGCTTTCACGCCGACGATGTCGTCGAGGCGGTCGGCCAGATCACGGGCGCGGGTCACACAGTCCTCTGCGAGGTCGACCAGTCCGTCCGGGCCGAGCCAGGCGGCGTGCATCGCGGTTCGAAGCGCGACCCATGCCTGATTCGTACAGATGTTGGACGTGGCCCGTTCCTTCCTGATGTGTTGCTCCCGGGTCTGGAGTGTCAACGTGTACGCACGGCGGTCGGCGGCGTCTTCGCTAGCCCCGACCAGCCGCCCGGGGACCTGCCGCAGGTACTCCTCGCGGGTGACGAACATCCCCAGCCCGAAGCCGTAGGCGGTGCCGGTCCCCAGCGACGCGGCGTCACCGACGACCACGTCAGCCCCGACATCGACCGGACGCTCAAGCAGGGACAGCGCAACCGGGTCCGAGCCGAGACAGAACAGCGCCTCGTGGTCGTGCGCCAGATCGCCGATAGCGCTGAGGCGTTCTTCGATAACGCCACGGACCGTCGGCGACTCGGCGTACACCATCGCGGTGTCGTCGCCTATCTCGTCAGTCAGCGCCGGGACGTCGACGACGCCGTCGGTCATCGGATAGGACTCGACCGTGAGCTCCGGTCCATCGGCGTAGTTCGACAGCACGGCGCGTTTGCCCTCCCGGAGGTGTTCGGGAACCAGAATCCGGTCCCCGGACACAGAGCGGACGCGCTGGGAGAGCGTCGCCGCCTCCCCCAGCGCCGTCGCGTCGTCATACATCGAGCAGTTGGCAACGCCCAGTCCCGTGAGTTCCACCAGCATCGACTGGAACTCGAAGAGGGCCTGCAGAAAGCCCTGTGCGACCTCGGGCTGATACTGCGTGTAGGAGGTCAGGAACTCCGACCGGCTCGCGAGGTCGTCGACGACGCTCGGGACGTAGTGGTCGTAGTGGCCACGACCGAGAAATTCGGTAAGGTCGGCGTTCCGACCCAGGAGGCGCGCGACTTCCCGGCGCGCCGCCCGTTCGCTTCGGGCGTCGATGCCGAACTCGCCGTCGAAGGCAACGGACTCGGGAACGTCGAACAGCGATTCGAGGTCGTCGGCCCCGACTGCCTCAAGCATCGTCGCGGTCTCTGCAGCCGTCTGCGGTGCGTACGGACTGCCTGTTGTGTGTGAATCACTATTGCTCATTGGAGAACCACCCAGTAGCGGCGGGGTGACATGATATCGACAGCTAGCGACCGTGCCCACATTAGGTTACTCCTTTCACCCCTGCCGGGGACCGCTGCCACAGGGGTTACTCGATCTGGTCGCGGTACGCGTCGGGTGAGAGCAGGTCGTCGACTTCACTCTCATCAGCCACCTCGACCTCAAGCATCCAGCCGTCACCGAACGGGTCCTCGTTCAGCAGTTCCGGCTCGTCACGGAGCCGGTCGTTGACTGCTGTGACGGTGCCGGATACGGGGGCGTACACGTCAGACACAGCTTTGATAGACTCCACGACGCCGAAGTCTTCACCAGCGGCCAGCTCCGCCCCTTCCTCGGGTAGCTCGACGAACACCACGTCGCCGAGCTCGTCCTGTGCGAACGCCGTGATACCGACTGCGGCCGTATCGCCGGCGACGCGTACCCATTCGTGTGACTCCAGATATCGCAGGTCATCGGGAACGTCGAAGCTCATCTATCGAGGAATGGTGTGCTCCTGGTACGTGCTTTCTTCGGTTCACCGCGGACGACAACGCGGACGGACGTGTCCGGTTCGGCGTACGCCGCTGGGACATATGCGAGGGCGATTGGCGACCCCAGCGTCGGACTCATCGTTCCGCTGGTGATGTGACCAATCGGCTCCCCGTCCGGCGTCGTCACGTCGTACCCGTGGCGCGGGACGCCACGGTCGATGAGTTCGATGCCGATGAGCTTCTCCTCGGGACCGTCCGCGGCGACGCCCGCTAATGCGTCTCGACCGGTAAACTCCGTATCGAGCTTGACTGTCCAGCCGATACCGGCCTCATAGGGCGTTCTGGGCTCGTCGACCGGATGGAACTCCTGCCCAGAGAGCAGAAATCCCATTTCTAGACGGAGGGTGTCGCGCGCACCGAGTCCGCAGGGCTGGCACTCAAGCGCGCCCCAGACCGCCTCAGCCTCGTCTGGCGGACAGAGGATTTCGAAGCCGCGCTCGCCCGTGTATCCTGTCTGAGCAATCAGTGAGTCAACGCCAGCGACAGCCCCGTCAGCTACCTCAAACCGTGACAGGCCGGCGAGCGAGATATCTGTCTCGGCCGCCAGCAGGTCCGGCGCGTCAGGCCCCTGGACGGCGATCATCGCGTACTCCTCGGTCCGATTCATCACACTCGCGTCAAGCCCCCGCTCGTCCCGCTCGGAGAGCCACCGTTCGGTCATCTCTCCGTCGTTCCCGGCGTTTGGGATGAACAGGAACTCATCGGCCGCGCCTTCGGGCAACCGGTAGAGGACGATGTCGTCCAGCATAATCCCGTCTTCGTCTGTGATGGCTCCATACTGGGCCTCGCCCGGGTCCAGCACAGTCACGTCGTTCGTGGTCAGCCGCTGTGTCAGCGTCGCCGCGTCCGGACCGGCCACGGTTATCTGTCCCATGTGTGAAACGTCGAACTTCCCGGCTTCGTCCCGGACTGCCTCGTGTTCCGTGCGAATCGATTCGAACTCGACCGGCATCTCCCACCCGCCGAAATCGGTGAACGAAGCGTCGGCTCGCTGGTGAACCGCAGAAAGCGGTGGTGCCCGCAGTGTCATACGCGACCCTCTCGAACCGCGTGGTCTTACCGTTTGGCCCTCCGCCGCCTGCGAACCGCTGATAAATCATATACGACGATATCAAATCGACGATTGTGTCAGACAGGACGACGAGGTCAAGAAAGAAAATGAGCCGTCGTTTCGCTTACTCGCTTCGCGCCTGCGGGAACACGAGTTCGACGCGCGTTCCGTCGTCGTGGTCCTCGTCCATCGTCACGGACCCGCCGAGCCGTCGGACAAGCCACATGACTGCCCACAGTCCGAGCCCACGGCTATGTGCCACTGGTCCCTCGATCTCCGAAGTCAAGACATTGCGCTCCATATCGGGGATCGCAGCGCCATCGGTATCGATGCTGACTGTCGCCTGTCCAAGCGGCGATTCTTCGGCTGTAAGCTTGATTGTCGGGTCGGACTGGTCACTGTATTCCAGAGCGTTCTCGAGAACGATCTCCAGTATCAGGTCGATAGCCATCCTGTCACCCGATATCTCCGCGTCAGTGGGTGCGACTTTGATGGTGACTCTGGGGTGCTGTTCTGTGAGGTCATCTCGGACATCATTGAATACCTGCTGGAGATGGACTGTCCCGCCTCGGAGGTCTCGCTCGATGACACGGTCGAACGTCCGTGCTCGTTCGGCCAGTGAATCGAGCTCTTTCGACGCGCTCTCGATTCTGTCGATGTGTCCCATAGCGGTATCAACGGGGGGTTCAGACGAAGTGAGGGCTTCCTTGAGGAGTCTCGAATTGCCCCGTATCACTGTTAGCTTGTTCCGGATGTTGTGCCGGAGAATCCGACTCATGACCATGAGCCGCTGCTCTCGCTCCTTGTCCTGCGTGATGTCTCGAACGATGCCTCGCAGTTTCGGCGTCCCGTTCCGGACAGTCTTTTCAGCCCGGAGTCGGAACCAGCGCTCGGTTTCGGCAGCGGTCTGGCGGCGTGCCTCTAGTTCCATCGGTTCACCGGTTTCACAACAGGTCTTGATCGCGTCGCGAACGGCCGCTCTATCGTCGGGGTGGTACTGCTCGATGGCCTCCTCAAGCGTGGGGTTGTAGTCAGGCGTTCCGTAGAGGCGCTGCATCCCCGTAGTTCCCTCTATCATATCCGTCTCCAGATCGAGTTCCCACCCGCCAACGTCGGCCAGGGTTTCAGTTCCGACAAGCCACTCTAGTTGCTCTTCCCGCTGTTTCAATCCCGTTGCGTCGTCTAGACCAACGACAACGCGCTCAACTGTCCCGTCATCACTCAGTATCGGCGCGGCATTGCTCGAAAGCCACCGCTCGCTCCCGTCAACCAGTTCGATCCAGTGCTCGAACCCGAATATCGGTTCACCCGAGTCAAGCACTTGCGTGACCGGGTGTTCCGAATTGGGGATTGGCGTCCCGTCTTCGTAGTATATGTTCCACTCAGGTTGGTTGTATCGTCTCTGAGTGAGTTCTTCGCGTTCGAGACCCAGCAGTTCCTCGGCGCGCTCGTTAGCTAGCGAAATTCTGCCAGACCGTTCGACGACGACGATACCGACCGGGCTGACCTCAAACACCCGCTCGATGAGGGCTTGCTTTCTTTCCCGCCGTTTACGCTGTGTGATATCCTCCGCCAGCCACAGCACGCGCCCCGCATTATCACCGCCGACCGGCGTAACACGAGCCTCGAAGTATCGCTCTCCGTGATCGAGCGATAGCTGGTACTCGATATGCTGCTGTTCACCCGTTTCTAAGACATCCTCGATAGTCGCGTGGAACTGATCGGCCTGTGCTGTCGAGAAGATATCCCAGAGATCCGCTCCCAGCAGTGTTTCCGGATCTTTGAAAAACAATGCCCCGTTGTGGGCGTTGTGAATGACATCGGCAAAGACGCCGTCGGCGTCGAGGACCATAGCTGGATCCGAAATTATCTCACAGAGCCCGTCTAGTACGTCTTGGTCGTGAAGATGTCCTTCACTCATATGTCAAATACCACGCATTGTTGCTGGCCGACTGCGGATGGAACTGCGTCCGTAGTGTGAGAGAGGTATCATCCTAAGCTTTGTGCCATACCGTTCTATATAGCGGGGAGTGGTTTACAGACTGAAGCGGCACGCATAAGCGGGCTGGGCAGGGAAAGAGGCGCATGGAGCTATTCCGTCGGATATTCGAGGAGAAAGACGGACCACAGCGCGTCGGCCTATTCGTCGACGGGCCAAACGTCCTCAGGTCCGAGTTCGATGTCGATCTGGATGCGGTCCGGGATGTCGCAGCCGAATATGGTCCACTGGCAGTTACTCGTCTCTATGTCGACCAGAACGCCTCGCCGGGACTCATTCAGGCCGCCGAGGCACGAGGCTTCGAGGTCCGGACTACCAGCGGTGATGTCGATGTCCGGTTGGCCGTTGACGCGACAGACGCCGCCGTTGCCGGACAGATCGACGTACTGGCCATTGCCTCACGAGACACGGATTTCAAGCCGGCGCTGGAAGTGGCTGCACGGGATGGAGTCAGGACGGTCGCTATCGCGCCGGGAGAGTATGGCCGCTCCGATGCGTTACGCAACGCAGCTGAAGACGCAGTGACACTCTAAGATTCGACGCTCATGACGCCAACTGTTTTTTCCGCCAGTGCTATTGAGCACGTATGAACATCGACGATACGCCGGTACTGGACAACCACCTCCATCTCGATCCGGTCAACGGCCGGAACGTCGCGGCAGCCGAGGAATTTGCGGCACAGGGCGGCACACACCTGTTGGTACTCAACAAGCCGTCTTGGCACCTCGTCGAGAAGGCCACCGACGAGGCAATCTTCCGCGAGGTGTTCGACCTCACTGTTGAGGCCGCCGCCGAAGCGACCGACGTACTGGACGGCCGTACCTGGCCAGTCCTCGGCGTCCACCCGGCGTTGATTTCGAAACTCGTTGATGACGGCTACACGCCGTCGGAGGCGCGGGACATCATGCAGACCGGCCTCGACGTGGCAGCGGAGTACGTCGCCGACGGCGAGGCGCTCGCGATGAAGTCCGGTCGACCACATTACGACGTGGACGACGCCATCTGGGCGGCCTCGAACGAAGTGATGTGTCACGGGTTCGAGCGTGCCGCCGACGTGGGCTGTGCGATACAGCTGCACACCGAGGGCGGCGAGGACTTCGAAGACGTCGCGCAGTGGGCCGAAAAGCGCGGTCTCGACCGAACGCAGGTCGTCAAACACTACTCCGGCGGACGGCTCCGTGGCCCGGTCAAATCAGTGCTTGCGGACAAAGACGAACTGGAAATCGCGGTCGAGTCCGACGAGCCGTTCCTGATGGAGACCGACTATATCGACGACCCGGACCGCCCCGGCGCGGTACTTGGGCCGAAGACCGTCCCGCGGCGCGTCCGCTGGCTACTCGAAAACGGACACGAAGAGGCAGTCAGAACGGCACACGTCGAGACACCGAAAGCGGTGTACGGTATTGACACTGAAGCGACGCTGGACCGGTAAGCGGTGATAAAAACGGCCGATTCGAAGGAGGCAGCTATCCAAACTTGCCGGTGATGTAGTCTTCGACGCGCTGGCTTTCGGGGTTCTCGAATATCTTGTCGGTATCGTCAAACTCGACCAGCTCGCCGCCGGTGAGGAAGACGGCCGTCTTGTCGGAGATGCGGGCCGCCTGTTGCATGTTGTGCGTGACGATGACGACGGTGAACTCCTCGGCCAGCTCCTCGATGAGGTCCTCAATCTTCGAGGTGGCAATCGGGTCCAGCGCCGACGCCGGTTCGTCCATCAGAATGACATCCGGGTCGACAGCGATGGCGCGGGCGATGCAGAGCCGTTGTTGCTGGCCGCCCGAAAGGTCGAGCGCGCTCTTGTCCAACTGGTCTTTGACTTCGTCCCACAGCGCGGCGCGCTTGAGTGCCGTCTCGACTTTCTCGTCTATGTTCTCCGTCTGGTCCTGAATCCGGAGACCGTAAGCAACGTTGTCGTAGATGCTCTTGGGGAAGGGGTTCGGATGCTGGAACACCATCCCGATTCGTCGCCGCAGCGCCACCGGGTCCACGTCGGCATCGTAGACGTTTTTCCCCTCGAAATAGAGGTCTCCCTCGACCCGCGCCGCGTCGATGAGGTCGTTCATGCGGTTGATACACCGCAGGAACGTGGACTTCCCACAGCCGGAGGGACCGATCATAGCCGTCACCTGTTTTTCAGGGATGGCCAGATTGATACTCTGCAGCGCCTGCGTCTCGCCGTAGAACACGTTCAGGTCGCGGGATTCGATGACTGGCTCCCCGGTCTCGGCCGCGGTCGCGTCGGTTCCATCCACGTCAATCGACTGTTCGATGAGGGGGTCACCAGACGGGTCCGGTGACGACGCGGCCGTTTCAGTGGTCGGTGTGGGCTCGGTACTGTCGTTGCTCGTCATCTCGTTCTGTGTCATGAATTATCCTGTTCGCTGATACCGGTTCCGGATGACAATCGCTGTCGCGTTCATCACCAGCAACACCGCAAGCAGTGTAATTACGCCGGCCGCCAGCACGCCGTGGCGAAACGCGGGCTCCAGTTCCGACGACCACGAGAAGATCTGGCGGGGCATCATACTACCCACGTCGAAGAAGCTGTTCGGCGCGAGCCGGACCGACGCCGCTGCCCCGATCATCAGCAGCGGGGCCGTCTCGCCGATGGCTCGACCCAGCGCCAGAATCGTCCCGGTTAGAATGCCCGGCAGGGCTTCTGGAAGGACGACCTGACGGATCGTCTGCCAGCGGGTCGCCCCCATCCCGTAAGAGGCCTGTCGGAACGAGTCGGGAACGGATCGAATCGCTTCCTGGGCAGAAATAATCACAATCGGGAGGATCAACAGACCGACCGCGAGGCCGGCAACGATGATAGAGCCCTGTGGCCACTGGAGAACCCGGATGAAAAGCGCCAGTCCGAGCAGGCCGTACACGACCGATGGGACACCGGCGAGGTTCCCGATGTTGATCTCGATGAGCGTGACAAACTTGCCCATCAGCCCCTGTGAGGGGGCGTACTCTTCGAGGTAGATCGCCGCCCCGACGCCGACCGGGAACGCGGTGAGCACGATCACGATAATCATCATCACCGAACCGACCATCGAGGGGTAGATGCCGGCATCGGCGGCAGTCCGTGAGGTCGCGCTCGTCAGGAACCCCCAGTCGAGCCAGGGGTCCGGTCCGGCGAACCCGAGCGCGCCGGTGATGAGGCTACCTGCGACGACGCCAAGCACGGCAACAACCGGGAACGCGAGGCCGCGGACGCCCTCACCGCGACGGAGTACGCCTTCGACGTAGACGCCCAGTGGGAGTACGGCGAATGTGACTACGAGCAGCCACACGTCAGCCCCGATACCGAGTAGCGGCCCGGCGACGACGCCCAGTACCGCAGCGACCGTCGTCAGCCCGACGACGGCCAGCCCGTCACGCCGTGACTCGCGTCGCTGTTCGACAAACCAGCCTGCGGCACCGGCGGCCGGGAGCACGAGCGTCAGGAGTAGCATGACCCAGTCCGTGGGCACGAACGGGAGCAGCATGATCGCTTCCCGGAGGCTGATCACGCGGTAGTACAGCCCGAAATCGAGACCAAGCGCTGCGGCGGCGTCGGTGACGAGCCAGTTGAATCTGGTGGGTGGCAGACCGAACACCGTGACGACCGGGGCGAGGAGTACGACCACGAGGCGTTCGAGCGCGGCCTTCGGTCGCAATCGGCCGTGTGCGACGATCAGGCCGGCAGCCGCGACCAGCGAGATGAGGAGCGCGAACCATTCAAGGACTGAGAGTAGTTCGGTGAACAGGACCGCAAACCCGCCCGTGAGCAGGAGGCCGACGACCGGGAGCCCGCTGGCGACGTAAGCGACTTCGCCGGCCGGTTCATCAAGTCGATAGTAGTAGACGGCCAGTGCGGCCAGCGGCACCACCACGGTCACGGCGTAGGTCGCCAGCCACCCTACGTCCGCCGAAAGGGGCCGAAACGCGTCGTTGGCGACGAACAGTAGGAGCAACATGACGGAGACGAGTCCAAACGCGGTCAGTGCCAGACAGGTCGCCTCGAAGGCACGGCCGCGCAGGTGGTTGACGTCGCTGTTCTCCCCGTGCCAGCCCGTTTCAGGTTTTCGCGTTGCCATCAGTTCAGTCCCCCAGTGATCATTCGTACTCCTCCCGGTAGCGCGCCGCGATTCGGTTGCTCAGCAAGTTCAACAGGAACGTAATGACGAATAGCGTCAGGCCGATAGCGAAGAGACTGGTAAAGCCCAGTTGACTGACGCTGTCGGCGCTGTTGATCTGGACCATTGCCGCCGTCATTGGCTGGTACCCCTGGAAGAGGTTCGCCAGTGGGTCCGAGAGGTTCAGCATCCGGGGCCGGCTACCAGCCGCGACGACGACAATCATCGTCTCGCCGATGGCCCGTGACAGGGCGAGAATGAACGAGGAGAAGATACCCGAGGCCGCCGCGGGGACGACGACGCCGGTGGTCACCTCGAACTTCGTCGCGCCCATCCCGTAGCCGGCCCGGCGCAACGAATCCGGGACGGCGCTCATCGCGTCTTCGCTCAGGCTGGAGACCATCGGGATGATCATGATACCGACCATGATGGAGGCGCTGAGGATGTTGAACGTGTTCACCGGGAGCCCGATGGCCTGGAGGAACGGCGTCACGTACACGAGCGCGAAGATACCGTAGACGACGGTCGGGATACCAGCCAGAATTTCAAGCCCAGGTTTCAGCACCGACCGCATCTGGTCGCTGGCGTACTCGCTGAGATAGACCGCGGCCGCGACACCCGTCGGGAGCGCGATGACAGCGGAGATCACCGTGACCAACAGCGTGCCGCTCAACAGCGGGAGCAACCCGTAGACGTTCCGGCTGATGAGAAACTCCGTCCCGGTGAAGAAGTCGACCGGGTTCACCAGCGTGAAGAACGTGACCGCGTCGCGCGCGAGCAACACGACGATGCTGACGGTGACGAGAATCGACGCGGCAGCACACAGGAGCAGGACGTATCGGTACATACGCTCGCGTGCTGCACGCCCGCTCGGTCTGGACGTAATATCCGGCCCGGTCGTCTCGGTACTCATTGTGTTGTCTCTCATAATGTGCTCATGTGAGTAAGCCGACTCTCGACCGTGTTAGCCGGCGATCTCGTCCAGCTTTTCGAGGTTCTCGTCGCGCTGCTCGGCGCTCGACGGCACGTACCCGATATCCTGAACGACATCGGTTTCGGCCTGTTCGAGGTAGAAGCGAATGAACTCAGAGACCGCCTCCGTCTGGAGGGCCGACTCGGCCACATAGAGGAACAGCGGCCGGGCCAGCGGGTAGGAGCCGTCCTTGGCGTTTGCCAGGCTCGGCGGCGTACATTCGTCGTCATTCTCGGCCTTGACTTCGACGGCTTTCACCGCCTCGGAGTTCGAGTTGTAGTAGGCAAACCCGAAGTACCCCATGCCGCCTTCGTTATCGCGGATGCCCTGAACGATGGTCTCGTCTTCCTCGGTCGGCTGGTACTCAGTCGTGTGTTCAGTGTCCTCGCCGACGACGTTCCCGTTGAAGTAATCGAACGTCCCAGAGGTCGACGCCGGGCCGTAGCGCTCGATTTCCATGTCGGGCCACTCGTCGCGCACGTCTGACCAGTTCGTGACGCCCGCTTCGTCGCTCCAGATCTGGCGAAGTTCCTCAAAGGTCAGACAGTCGACCCAGTCGGCGTCGTTGTTGACCGCGACGGTCAGGGCGTCGCCCGCGATTTCGAACTCGACCGGTTCGACGTCGTTGCTCGAACACTGCTCTACCTCGGCGTCCGTGATAGGGCGGGACGCCCCGTTGATATCAGAGTCGCCGGGGCAGAACCAGTTCTCGAAGCCGCCCCCGCTCCCCGTGGAGTCGACAGTCACGTTGACGCTTCCGTGTTCGTCCATGAACGCTTCGGCCATCGCGTCGGAGATGGGGAACACAGTACTGCTACCCTTGATAATGACCTGCCCCGAGAGGCCGTCAGACCCGCTGTCAGCGGAGCCACCGTCGCCGTCACGGCTCGTGTTCTGCGTACAACCGGCCAGTGCCAGCGCTCCGATTGTACCGGAACTTGTTAAAAATCGGCGGCGTGAGAGACCACTGCTCGGTGAATCTGTCATTACCTGATGGAAGTTACAGAGCGGGTAAGTACCCTACTATTAGCCCTATATCCGGATATAAATACTATATATTGCTATATACTTTTGATGGCGCTGCTATCTCACCCGTCTAAAACTATCTAACGGGCGTCTAAACCCGATAGCGGCCTCCTCAGGAAATAACTCGTTAGTTCTGATAGTGCCACCATACCGCATGGGTTAGCGCCCGCAGCGTGCGTCGTTGTCTCATGCCATCCCAGCTCAGAGTTTCGATTAGTAATATATAGTCAAAGCATATTTTATAAATCCGCAGCGCGTATTCGTAGTACTATGGAGACGCGCAAAGTACAGCTGACGGGCGGGTCCACGTACACTGTCTCATTACCGAAGGAGTGGGCGACAGAGAACGACGTCGAGAGCGGCAGTATCGTCGAATTTTACGCTGAAGACGACCTGTTACTGGTCTCGCCACAGCACGGCGACGACCACGTCGAGGGAACGCTGGACGTGACCGGTCTCGAAAACAGGCACGAACTTACGCGGGCAGTGATGACGATGTATGTCAGCGGTTTCGACATCATCCGGCTGGAGGCCGCTCGAATCACGGCCGAGCAGCGACGCATCATCCGCGATGCGACGCAGGGACTGGTCGGCCTAGAGATGATCGAGGAAACTGCTGACCGGGTCGTTCTGCAGGACCTGCTCGACTCCTCGGAGCTCTCTGTTCTCAACGCGATAACACGAATGCGACTCGTGTCGCTGACGATGCTCTCTGACGCTGTCGAGGCGCTCATCGAGGACGACAACGACCTCGCGGCGGACGTGATACAACGCGACGACGACGTGGACCGGCTCTGGTACATGGTGTCGCGTGTGTTCCGAACCGTCCTTCGCAATCCGACGGCTGCCAACGAGATTGGCTTCCCACGCGAGACAGTGTTCGATTATCAGTCAAGCGCCCGCCAATTAGAGCGCATCGCCGACCACGCGACCAAGATCGCCAGCCTCTCTCAGGAGATCGGAGAGATAACTGGGGAAACCGCCGACCTCCTCGACCAACTGGAGACCGAAGCCATCGCCGTCCCCGAAACCGCGATGGATGCGCTGTTGACCGAAGACTCCGACGAGGCCGTCGAACTGGCAAACAAGGCTCGTTCCCGCATTCCCGAAGTCGACGAAACCGCCCGCGAGGTCGATGGAAAGGTCAGGGAGCTAGACCCACAGAGTGCGCAGCTACTTGGCCGCGTGGTGGACTCGCTGTCCCGGACTGCAGACTACGGCGGCAACATCGCCGAAAGCGCACTCCAGAAGGCAGCTCCACGGCCATAGCTGTCGCTTCGGACTCTGGACAGCTGAAGAATCTGATTGCGTGCCGGATTACTCGACCAGCACGGCGTTGACCTGACCGTGCTGTCCGGGACGGGAGGTCACGCGGGCCTGTCCCTCGGAGGTTTCGAGGATAGCGCCTTTCGTGATGATGTTTCGCCGGGCGTAGTTGGGGTTCGACGGGTTCTCGACGACGTTCTCGATGGTCGCTTCGATGGTTTCCGCGCCGTCGGCGATGCTCGCAACGTTGGTCTTGACCGCACGGACCTTCTGTGTGTTGCCGCGGGAGTCGACAGTCTTCAGTCGCTGCTCACCGACCTGCGTCTCGACGGTGTCCTTCCCGAGCTCGTGTTTCTTCTTTTTGTGGTTCGGTCGTCGGCGTCCACCTGTCCGCTTGCGAGGGGAGCGTCCCTGGTCTTTCATACGGGAAGGAAGACCCAGCGGCTACTTGAACCGTTCGATGCCGACTCGCCATCGTAATCGTTACCCCAGCGCCGCCCAGTTGTGCTGACGATGAGTCTGAAGACGGCCGTCGCTGCACCGTTCCGCCAGCGTGGCACCGACAGGATGGCGGAAAGCGAGTTCGTCGTTGCGCTCTCGCTGGACCGGAACTGGTTCTCGCCCGACCAGGCCAAGACACTGGTCGATGTGGCCGCGAGTGAAGGGTTGGTCGAACGGGACGACGATGACCTCGTCGTCGCCTTCGACGCCACACACACCGAGATTCCAGACGGGTTCACGCCCGGCGAGGAAATCCTGCAGTCGCGGTCGACGTTCGAGCGGGTGCTCGACGCTGTCGTCGAGGCCGGCATCGAAAAACAGACAGCCGTCGCCGGCATCAACGCACTTCAGTCCGACATCGGCGTCACGCTGGAAGCTGCGGCCGTTGTGTACGCGCGCAATGAGGGTGTCGACGTCGAAGCCGTCGCTGCGGACGTTCGGGAGGAACTCTAATGGTCAAAGACAGGATTGCTGACGGCCGGCGAATCGGGCAGTTACTCGCCTCGGAACTGACCGGTCTCCAACGCGGACCGCTCTCAGAGGTTTCTGTCGTCGATGCCGACAGGGACGTTGACCCGACACCTGAAGGGGCCTTCGCCTACCGCGTGACGGCTGCGGACACCGAAGTGGCGGTCGTCGAAGTGACACCGGAGACGGCCCGTCTGGTTCTGAGCGAGGGGCCCGTACTCGTGCCGGAGCGAGACGATATCACGACCGACGGGGCAACCGTTGTTGTTCACAGCGGCGCGGCGGTGAAAGCCGCGGTCGACGTGCTTGAGCAGACCCTCTCGGGGTAGACGGTTTTCCACGGGCGAAAACAACTGGACACCGGCTAAAACACCTGCAATCAGTGGCGGCTCGGCTCAGCGATAGCTGCGGACATCCATGCGACGAACCCGGTGAGGATGAGCACGGACCCGAGTATGGCTGTTACGGCTGCGATAGCGAGCACCAGCGTCGGGAGGCCGAGCGGCGTTCCGACGGCGATGACAATCGGTGTCACTGTGATACAGAGCGAGCCCAGCGCGACGGCCCGGCGCTGTGTCTGGGTCAGTTCGATGCCGAGATGGAACAGCGACCCGGGCTCCGGGTCGGGGGCGGCGAGGCCGAGACACAGCAGCGGAACGCCGATGAACACCAGCGTCGCGGCGACAGCGTACGACCAGAACAGCCACTGCTCGGACGCGGGCGCAAGCGACAAAAGCGCGCCGAGGGCCACGAGCACGACACCGCCGACGAGTCCGAACTGCCGCAGCCGTGGGTCGTCCAGGGCTTCGCTCAGGTCTGGAAGGGTCTCGGCCACGTGGCCGACATCCATGAAGCGGTCCATACGCGGGCTTCTACCCGCGGTGGCAAATAGACAGGGGAGAAAATATCAAATCTGATTCCAACAGGGAGCGGCGTGAGAGGGAAACGCTTGTATCGCTGCCAACCGCCGCGGTATCTATGCACTTCTTCGACCGCCTCGCGGACCGCATCGCAGCCGCCGACAGCGTGGTGTCGGTCGGGCTTGACCCGGACCCCGCTCGACTCCCGGACAGCGTGCTGGACGCCGACCTGCCGCGCTGGCAGTTCAATCGCCGGATCATCGACGCGACCCACGAACACGCCGCCTGCTACAAGCCAAACGCCGCCTTCTATGAGGACCCAGACGGCTGGCGCGCCCTCGAAGAAACCATCGCCTACGCACACGGCAAGGACGTGCCCGTCCTGCTGGACGCCAAGCGGGGCGACATCGGCAACACGGCGCGGCAGTACGCCCAGATTCTCGACGACGACGGGGGGCCGTCCGCCGACGCTATCACGGTTAACCCCTTCCTCGGCCGGGACTCGCTTGAGCCGTTCCTCCAGCGCGCCGAAAAGGGCGTGTTCGTCCTCGGGCGCACCTCGAACCCCGGCGGCGAGGACCTGCAGGACCTCGAACTGGCCTCCGGTGAGAAACTGTACGAGCGTGTCGTCCACCTCGCGGACCTCTGGAACGGGAACGGCAACGTCGGTCTCGTTGTCGGCGCGACCAACCCCGACGAACTCGAAGAAATCCGAGAACTGGTCCCGGACATCCCGTTTCTCGTCCCCGGCGTCGGCGCACAGGGTGGCGACGCCGAAGCGGCCGTCGAACACGGCCTCGCCGATGGCGTCGGTCTCGTCAACTCCTCTCGCGGTATCATCTTCGCCGGCGAGGACGCCGACACGCGGCGTGACGACTCCGGCGACGCGTTCTTCAAGGCCGCCGGCCAGTCCGCAAAACAGCTCAAACAGCGGCTGAACCAGTTCCGGTAGCTAAAAGCGGTACGTGTCCACGCCGTCGGGCATGTCTTCCGGCGAGACGCGGTCGCCTGGCCGGCCAACCTCCGCGCCACATTCGACACACATGCCGGTGTCGTCGTCCCAGTGGCGGTCACAGACGAGCCGTCCACATCTGTCACAGGAGTGGTCAACGTCAGGGCGCTCACAGAGTTCACACAGTCCGGCGACGCTCATGGTAGTGGGTAGCATAGCTGACTGTTTGAATCTTTGGCGGTGTGAGCGTGCAGTGGTTCAGCAACTCTGGGCCGGGACAGCCACCTCTGGCTGGCCACGAAGTATTTGACCGTGGGCATTCCTCTCTCTAGTATGTTGCCGCTCCTTCAGCTCGGGTCACTCTCACCGCCAGCAATACTCGTCGGCTTGCTAGCTATCGCTGTGGTGCTACTGGTCGGTCGACTCGTGATGAAGGTGGCGTGGCGGCTCGTCATCATCGCTATCATCGCGGTCGCCGTCCTCTGGATACTCGGAATGCTGGGCTTTCAGGTCATTTAGAGTCCGGACAGGAAGTTCCGAATCACGTCGTGGCCGACCGCGGTCAGGACCGATTCCGGATGGAACTGCACGGCTTCGATGGGATACTCGCGGTGGCGGACGCCCATCACCAGTTCCGTGCCGTCCTCTGTCTCCGTCGTCGCGCTGACGACGAACTCCGCTGGAACTTCTTCAGCAATGAGTGAGTGGTAGCGCCCGCCCTGGAATCCCTGTTCGAGTCCAGCAAAAACGCCTTGCTCGTCGTGGTCGATGGGGAACGCCTTGCCGTGAATCGGCTCTGGCGCGCGGCCGATGGTGCCGCCGTAGGCGTACACCGCCGATTCGAGGCCGAGACAGACACCGAGCGTCGGCACGTCGGGGCTGACCTCCCGGAGGACATCGAGCGTGACGCCGACATCGCGTTCGTTCTTCGGGTGGCCCGGACCCGGGGAAAGGATGATTGCATCGGGGTCGAACGCCTCGACCTCGTCGAGCGTCGCGGTGTTGCGGACGACTTCAGTCTCGGCGTGTTCGGAGACGTACTCGACGAGGTTGTAGGTAAACGAGTCGAAGTTGTCCACGAACAACACTCGGAGATCGTCCCTGACAGCGTCTTCGCCAGCGGGCTGTGACGCGCTCATCGGGTCACCTCCTCGGGGTCAGCGTCGGCATCAGCGGACGACTGGTCGCCCACGTCTTCGATCTCTTCGAGCGCCGTCAGCACGCCGTCCATCTTCTGCTCGGTCTCGACGTACTCGCTTTCAGGGTCCGAATCCGCGACGATGCCGGCCCCGGCCTGCACGGTGATGCGGTCCCGGTTGCCCTCGTCTTCGACCGTCGCCGAGCGGATGACGATGGCGAAATCGGTGTCGCCGTCCCAGTCGAAGTAGCCGACGCCGCCGCCGTAGGGGCCACGCGGCGAGCGTTCGAGTTCGTCGATTATCTCCATGGCGCGGATCTTCGGCGCGCCCGAGAGTGTCCCTGCTGGGAACGTCGCGCGGGCGGCGTCGAAGGCGTCCTTGTCCGCGGCGAGTCGCCCCGTCACCGTGGACTCGATGTGCTGGACGTGGCTGTACTTGAGGACGTTCATGAACTCCGGGACGCGGACGCTGCCGGCCTCGGCGACCCGGCGCACGTCGTTGCGCGCGAGGTCGACGAGCATCGTGTGTTCGGCGCGCTCCTTCCCGTCGGCGAGCATCTCGCCGGCGAGGCGTCGGTCCTCGACGGGGGAGGTCCCGCGCGGGCACGTCCCCGCGATGGGGTTCGAGACGACGTGGTCGCCCGCGACCGAGACGAGCGTCTCGGGGCTCGCGCCGACGATAGTCAGGTCGTCGTAGCCAAGCAGGTACATGTACGGCGATGGGTTCACGTCACGGAGCGCCTCGTAGAAGCCCAGCGGGTCGACCTCGCCGTGCAGTTCGCGGGTCCGCGAGATGACGCCCTGATAGATGTCGCCCGAGAGGACGTACTCCTTGGCGCGCTCGACGGCGTCCTCGTATTCGTCCTGTGGGCCGGCTACTTCGTCCTCGCGGCGGAAGCCACCGGTCGAGAGTGGGGCGAGGTCCGAGAGCACTGCCTCGACCCGCTCGGCCTCGGCGACCAGTTCATCGTAGCGCTCGCCGGCGTCCTCGTCCTGTCTAACGACGGGCGTGAACACCAGCGAGACAGTCTCCTCGACGTGGTCGAAGCGGACCGTCGATGTGGTCAGGACGAACTGGGCGTCGGGGAACCGCGAGTCCGGGCGGTCCAGACCGACCTCGTCGAGCCAGAGGTCGTAGACGGCGTCATACGAGAGGAAGCCGACGAGGCCGCCTTCGAGGTGCTGGCGGTCCATCTCGGGGAAGTTCCGTAGCGCCACGTCGGGCATCGCCGCTCGGAGGTCGTCCACCACGTCGCCGCCGTCGGTCGTCACGAGGTCGGCGTAGCGGTCGTCGAAGGCCTCGACCTCGCTTTCGTCGCCGGTCACCGTGACGACGGCGCGCGGGTCGTAGCCGACAAAGGAGAAGCGGGCGTGACGGTCGTCCGTCTCCGGCGCGAACGCGCCGTCGGGGTCGCTGGAAGCGACTTTCTCGGCGCTTTCCAGCAGGAACGTGTAGTCGTTTGCGGCCACGTCGCTCGTACGACCGGTCAATGCTGCGTATGCGGTCAGCGGCTCCACGTCGACGTCCAGCTCCGCGGCGGCGCGGACGACGACTGGCCGGTCTGCCTTTGCGTGCTCGACGAACTCCTCGCGGGAGATATCGAGGGTCATACCGCGCCTCCCGACGCTCGCGTGGCGTTCCGGACGAACCGCCTGATCGCGTCGTGGTCTTTCGTGCCGCCGGCGGACTCGACACCGCTGGCCACGTCGACGGCGAATGGCTCGACCGTCTCGACGCCCTCGGCCACGTTCTCCGGCGTCAGGCCGCCCGCCAGCACGATAGGGACGTCCAGCGAGTCGACGAGGCCGCGCGTGCGCTCCCAGTCGTGTGTCTCGCCCGTGCCGCCGCCGCCGTCGGCGTCGACCGAATCGACGAGCAGGGCGTCGGCGTGGGTAGCGTAGTCCTCGATTGCCGGGGCGTCTGCCTCGACGACGGCGACGATGTCCTGAGTGATTCGACTGTCGAGGGCCCCGAGTTCCGCCGGCGAGAGCCCGTCGTGGACCTGCACTGCGTCGGGTTCGATGCTGTCGATTCGCCGGACGGCCTCCTGGACCGTCGTCGGCATCGTCACCAGCACGCTCGTCACGAACGGCGGAACACCCTCGACGAGCGTCTCAGCGGTGTCCTCGTCGACCTCGCGCGGTGTGTCGACCGGGACGCCGTGGATGACGCCGACTGCGTCAGTGCCGGCCGCAACGACGGCGTCGCGGTCCGCATCGCACGTCACACCGCAAATCTTCACGCGCGTCATGCCCCGATCAGATCGTCGAGTTTGTCGGCCGCCGCGCCTGACTCGATGGCGTTGCGGGCCATCTCGACGCCTTCCTCGTGTGTGTCGGCGACACCGGCGACGTAGATGGCCGCGCCAGCGTTTGCGAGGATGATGTCCCGCTTCGCGCCGGTGACCTCACCGGTGACGATACCACGGAGGTCGGCGGCGTTCTCCGCTGGCTCGCCGCCCGAAATATCCTCGATCTCGTGCGTTTCCAGACCCATGTCCTCTGGAGTGATGGTGTACTCCGCGATTCGGTCGCCGGTGACCTCCGCGACAACGGTCTCGCCGTGGATTGCAATCTCGTCGAGACCGTCGCCGTGGACGACCAGCGCCCGCTCGACATCAAGTCGGGCAAGTGCCTCTGCCATCACGGGCACGAGGTCCGGGTCGTAGACGCCAAGGACTTGGGCGTCCGCGTCAGCGGGGTTCGTCAGCGGCCCAAGGATGTTGAACATAGTCCGCATCCCGAGTTCCTGACGCGGGCCGATAACGGCCTTCATCGCCGGGTGGAACACGGGCGCGAGCATGAACCCGATGCCCTCGCGCTCGATGGTCTCCTCAACGTCCGGCGGTTCGGCCTCGATGTCGACGCCGACCTCTTCGAGCACATCGGCACTCCCAGAAGACGAAGAGACAGAATAGTTGCCGTGTTTGGCGATGGGGACGCCGGCCCCGGCCGCGACGATGGCGCTCGTCGTCGAGACGTTGATCGTGTTGTAGTCGTCGCCGCCGGTCCCGCAGGTGTCGACAAGCCCCTCACGGTCGGGTCGGATGGTCCGTGCGGCGTCGCGCATCCCCTCGGCAAAGCCGGCAATCTCGGCCTCCGTCTCCCCCTTCGCCCGCAGCGCCGTCAGGAGCGCACCGATCTGTGCCTCTGTCGCATCCTCGAAGACGGTCGTCGCAACAGCCCGGGCCTCGTCCTGTGTCAAGTCGTCACCGTCGGTGACGCGTTCGATATACTCTTTCATTGTATTCACCAATGGACTATTTCGTGTTATGATGTACAAATCCGTACATTGACTTAAGCCTATCGGGACTCCGACTCGTTGACGTATCTGTGTGGGCAATCAACAGACAACGTGGCGATACGGAATCCGAAACCTTCAATTATACCCACCGGAAACAATGTGGTGTACCTCGCAGTGAGGGTTCGTGGTCTAGGTCGGTTATGACACCTCCTTGACATGGAGGAGGCCGGCGGTTCAAATCCGCCCGAACCCACTATTTCTGTCGCGACCAATTCGGGAGCGACGAAATCGTTCGTGAGGGCGATTTGAACCAGGGAGTGCAGCGAAGCGGAACGACCGTGGTTCACGATCCGCCCGAACCCATTTCTGACGACGCAACCGATGAGCGGAGCGAGTCATCTTCGGTCCAAACCCGGCCGAACCCACTTCTACCGGCATCAAGACTGTGGGTCCGACATCAGCGTCCGGGTCAACAGAATCGAAACGGGACGGACAGATTACGTCCCATAGTTTCTTGCCCTAACCGCGTTAGAGTCATCTATATGAGAGATCAGGTCCAGTCGGCGGACGCGTTCGAACAGTTCGTGTTGCTGGCAGTCGCAGAACTCGAAACGGCCGGCGAAACGCCAGCCCACTCCTATCACGTGACGCAGACGGCAAAAGCACATCTCGCAGATATCGACCGACAGCCGTTCGGCGGCGTCGAGCGCCAAGAAGTCATCTCGGCGCTGGGCCAGCTCGCCGACAAGGGGCTGTTACTCACCGAAAAGACGGAGTCACCAACAGGGAAAGGGCGGCCGGGGTACGAACTGGCTGGGGACTCGGAAGAAGTCCTCGAAGCGCTGTCAGAGACCAACGAGTTTGAGCCGTACGTCGAGGCAGTCTGGTCCTCGTAACTGACACTCCTCGTTAGACGACGCTCACGCCGCCGCGCTCCTGATCGAGAGCGGGTGGCTGGCCCGCTTCGAGACGTTCGAGTCGGTCCATAATCGTGTGGACGACGTCGTTTTTCGTACAGGGAGCGACGTGGACGAGTTCGCTGCCGTCGTATTCGGCCAGCCCCATGACTGGCAACGCCATGGCGTCGTATGCCGACTCCGCCACTTCAGAGTCAACGGTTGTGTCCTGATAGAAAGAGTCCAGCGAAACATTGTTGCTCAGTGCCCACTGCTTGAATTCGGCGACGCGGTTCAGGATGTATTTGCCCTCTTCAGTCCGTGCGGCGGCCGACTGCGGTGCAATCTGTTTGCCCCAGACGATGACGTTGAACCCGTCGATGTGGTCGTTCTCGTCGAGCGTCTGGAGGCGGTCGATGACCGCTTCCTGTCGTTCGTGTGCGCCGTCGGGCAGCATCGACCGGACATATAGCTCGATATGAGGTGTCGGGTTAGTATCACTCATGACTATCGGACCGGACTCCCGGCTGACACATATAGATACCGTGAGAAATGTCTGCATAGTACAGATAGGCTCTAGAGGACTGTATGCGCGTGAAATCAGCAGTATCTGTGAGCAGATTCGCTTCCAGTTGTAACGCTGACGCAGAAGTGGTTAACAGCTGAAACCAGTGTACGATTGCTGACTAGTCGGCGTTTGACCCAGACGAAAAACCGTGGAGGTTCTCGTGGATCCCGAGAATAAGCGCTGGAACGACGATCATGAAGATGTGCTCCTCAATCGGGATTCCGAGCAGGTCGACACCGGTCCGGAGTTTGATTTCGAAGACACCGACGGTAAGCGTGTACCAGTCCCAGACGTAGGCGATCGGATAGAGCACGACGATGGTCTTGGCCGCCATCCGGAGGGCGTTCGCGCGCCAGAGCAACACGAGGGCAATACTCCCCCAAATTACCTCCGTGACCAGATACGTGTAAGGGCCGAAGACACCAATGTCGGGCAGCATACAGCGACCTTAGACCCAAGGGCCTAAAGCTTAGTTAGTCTCTCGGTTTCCGGGGACTAAACCAACCTTGATAACCCCACACGTCGAATCTACGAATCGTGAAGAACGATGGATATTGCTGATATCGCCACCAGAGAATTTGTCGAGGTTGACGCCAACAAGCGCCTGGGGAAAGTCCGGTCTATCTTCGAGCGCGAGAACCCCAAGGGCATCATCGTCACGGAAGACGGTGACTACGCTGGCGTTATCACGCAGAAACAGCTGGTCCAGTCCCATGTCGAGGACAACGCGAAAGCGGGGGCGATGACGCGCTCGGCGCCGAAAGTCGAGCGCACCGACGACGTGCGCGAAGTCGCGCGCGTCCTCGTCGAGGGTGGTGTCAAGCTCGCGCCGGTGTTCGAGGCAGGCGAGCTCTGGGGTATCGTCACTGAGGACGATATCCTCGACGCAGTTCTCGACAACCTCGACGCGCTGCGCGTCGAGGACATCTACACGCAGGATGTCATCACGGTCTCTGAAGACACCAACGTCGGCCAAGTCGTCAATCTCCTCCGGAAACACGGCATCTCCCGGCTTCCGGTGCTCGGCGACGACGACGGCCTGACCGGAATGGTCACGCGCCACGATATCGTCGACGTGGTTGTCCGAGACATGAACAAGACGACGCGGGGCGACCGCTCCGGCGAAGTCGAGCGCGTGCTCGACATGCCGGTCTACGACGTGATGAGCAGCCCGGTGGAGACGGCGAAGCTCGGTGACTCCGTCGAGGACGCCGTCGCGCGGATGCTCCAAAACGACTTCGCCGGGCTCGTCGTCACGCCTGAGGACGATGACACCCACGTCGCCGGCATCCTCACGAAGACCGACGTGCTCCGTGCCCTGACCTACACGGAAGAAGAACACATGGACGTCCAGATCACGAACATCAAACTGCTGGACACTATCCCTCGAGCGGACATCCGGTCGGACATCGAGACGGTGGCGGACAAGTACGGCGCGATGCAGGTCCAGCACGCCCACGTCCGGTTCCACGAACACAAGGAGAAGCTCCGTGGCACGCCGCTTATCCAGTGTCAGATCCGCCTGCGGACCAACAAAGGTCAGGCGGCCGGCTCCGGCGAAGGCTACGGCGCTGAAACCGCGTTCAACGTCGCACTCGACAAGCTAGAGCGCAACGTCCTCGAACTGAAAGGCGTGCAGGCCGACGAGGAGTACCGCGGCCAGCTCCTCCGCAAACTCGGCGAACTGTAACCGGGGACTCGTTCTTTTCTATCGCTCGGCGACCTGCACGAGCTGCTTGCCGATGTTCTCGCCCTCGAACAGCCCGAGGAACGCGTCGGGCGCGTTCTCGATGCCTTCGGTGACGGTCTCTCGGTAGGAGATGTCGCCCGAGGCGACCCACTGGCCGAGTTGCTTCGTCGCTTCCTCGAACCGTGGCTCGAAGTCAGAGACGAGGAGCCCTTCGACGGTTGCCCGGGACTGGATGACTTGGGTAAGCTTGCGCGGCCCCATCGGAATGTCTTCGCTGTTGTACAGCGATATCTGTCCGCAGACGGCGACGCGGGCGTCGGTGTTGAGTCGCGTAAACACCGCGTCTGTGATCGGTCCGCCGACGTTGTCGAAGTACGCGTCGACGCCGTCCGGCGCGGCCTCGTCCAGCGCGGCCCGGTAGTCGTCGGTCGTCTTGTAGTTGATGCCTGCGTCGAAGCCGAGGTCGTCTTCGAGGAACGAGACCTTCTCGTCGGAGCCGGCGAAACCGACGACGCGTGCGCCCTGAAGCTTGGCGAGCTGGCCCGCAACAGAACCGACGGCCCCGGCAGCTCCGGTAACGACGAACGTATCGCCGGCCGACGGCTGTGCCACCTCTCGGGTGCCGAAGTACGCTGTCAGGCCCGGCATCCCTAGGACACCGAGCGCCGTCGAGATTGGTGCGAGTTCCGGATTGACTTCTGTAAGCACCGGTCCGGGTGCTGTGGCATACTCCGCCCACTCTAGCTCGCCGGTGACAACGTCGCCTTCATCGAAGCGTGCGCCGTTGGATTCGACAACCTCACCGACGACTGCACCCTTGAGCGGGTCGCCCACGTCCCACGGCTCCTCGTACGATTCGCTGTCACGCATCCGGTCGCGCATATACGGGTCGACAGAGAGGTACAGCGTCTTGATGAGTACCTCGCCGGGACCTGGTTCCGGGATTTCTTCCTCGGAAAGCTCGAACGTATCGTGGTCTGGAGTTCCTTCGGGCCGCTTTGCTAGCCTGTAAACGCGGTTAGTGTTCGACATCATCCCCTATACACTTGGGACCTGAAAGGGGGCTTCGAAAGGAGAAACAAACACCGGTTGTATAGTTTATCTAATAATTATGCACGGATATTGCGTAACCACGGGAGGCGCATCGCTGGCCGGGAGCAATGAAGCGGAAACCGCGTCCGAATCGCAGCGAAAAACAGGTGTCGAGGTCGCCGGCGTTACTGGAAGCCGATCCGGCCACCGGTTCCGGCCTGACGCTGTGGGCTGGAACCGCCTCTGAACTCTTCTTCCATCTGCTCGTAGTACTCGCGGATGTCGTCGGTGATGGTCGGACGCACACTGTCCATCGCCTGCCGGAAGTGGCGCATCTCGACTTCCTCCGCGTCGTCGTCCTCGCGGAGCGCTTCGATGGCGGCTTCACGGGCGATAGATTCGAGGTCCGAGCCGACGAACCCGTCGCTGACTTCGGCTAGCTCTCGCAGACTCACGTCGGGCGACAGCGGCGTGTCGTCCGTGTGGATCTTCAAGATCTGCTCGCGGCCCTCGATGTCGGGCTCGCCGATCATCACCAGCCGGTCGAACCGGCCCGAGCGGATCAGCGCCGGGTCGATCATGTCCGGCCGGTTGGTCGCGCCGATGACCATCACGTCCTCCATCTCTTCCAGCCCGTCGAGTTCGGTCAACAGTTGGTTGACGACCCGTTCGGAGACGTTCGACCCCATCTCGCCGCCCCGACCCGGTGCCAGCGAGTCGAGTTCGTCGAAGAAGATGATGGTCGGGGCGACCTGGCGGGCCTTCCGGAACGTCTGGCGGATGGCCTTCTCGCTCTCGCCGACCCACTTGCTGAGCAGTTGCGGGCCACGGACCGAGATGAAGTTCGCGTCGGTCTCGTTGGCGACGGCTTTCGCCATGAGCGTCTTCCCGGTGCCGGGCGGGCCGTACAGCAACACGCCTGACGGCGGCGTCACGCCCATGCGTTCGAACTTCTCCGGGGAGTTCATCGGCCACTCGACGGCCTCCTGGACCTGCTCTTTGGGGCCGCTGAGGCCGCCGACGTTGTCCCAGGACATCTTCGGGAGCTCGACCAGCACTTCCCGCATCGCCGACGGACTCACCTCGTTGAGCGCCCCTTTGAAGTCGTCTCGTTTGATGATCATCCGGTCGATGAGACTCGGCGGGATGTCCTCCTCGTCGAGGTCGATTTCGGGGAGGTACCGGCGCAGCGCCTTCATCGCGGCCTCCTTGGTCAGGCTCTCGATGTCGGCCCCGACGAAGCCGTGCGTGTCCGTCGCCAGCTTGGCGAGGTTCACGTCGTCGGACAGCGGCATGCCGCGGGTGTGGATCTGGAGGATCTCCTCGCGGCCCACTTCGTCCGGCACGCCGATTTCGATCTCGCGGTCGAAGCGGCCCGGGCGACGCAGCGCCGGGTCCACGCTGTCGACGCGGTTCGTCGCAGCGATGACGATGACCTGACCCCGGGATTCGAGACCGTCCATCATCGTCAGCAGCTGGGCGACGACGCGGCGCTCGACCTCGCCGGTCACGTCCTCGCGCTTTGGCGCGATGGAGTCCAGTTCGTCGATGAAGATAATCGAGGGCGACTCCTCGCTGGCGTCCTCGAATATCTCGCGTAACTGCTGTTCGCTTTCCCCGTAGTACTTCGAGATAATCTCGGGACCGGCAATAGAGAAGAAGCTGGCGGAGGTCTCGTTGGCGACAGCCTTCGCGAGCAGGGTCTTCCCGGTACCGGGCGGCCCGTGGAGCAGGACCCCCTGTGGCGGCTCGATGCCGAGCTTCTTGAAGATCTGCGGGTGTTTCATCGGCAGCTCGACCATCTCTCGCACCCGCTGGATCTCGTTCTGAAGCCCGCCGATGTCCTCGTAGGTGATACCGCCGCCGGTCTTCTCGAAGCCGGAGATCGGTTCCTCGCGGAGTTCGACCTCGGTGTCTTCAGTGATGAGACAGACGCCTTCTGGCTCGGTCTCGACGGCGATGAGCGGGATAGCCTGTCCGGGCGAGCGCATGAACGGGTGGTTCGTCGAGGACATCACCGGAACGATGTCGCGCTCGACGACCGGCCGCTTGAGGATCTGCCGTTTGACCATGCCGGCGGCGTCGGAGCCGAACTGGACCGACGCCTCCTCGGGCGGCGCGAGGACGAGCTTGTCGGCCTTCTCGGCCTCGGCCTTGCGGATGGTGACGCGTTCGCCGATACCCACGTCGGCGTTCTGGCGCGTGAAACCGTCGATGCGGACGGTGTCGGTGTTCCAGTCCTGCCGGTCGGCCCGCCACACCTTGGCCGCGGTGGTATCGCTCCCTTCGATCTCGATGATGTCACCGGGGGAGAGCTTGAGGTGCAACAACGTATCGGGGTCGAGTCTGGCGATACCACGTCCCGAGTCGTTCGGGTACGCCTTCGCCACTTCCAATTGGACTTCGTTCATAGTAGAGCCTGCTTACAACGAACTCGGGTAGCCCCAGAGATATGCTTTATGCTACCGGCGGCCAAGACGCAGGGCGACGGGTTTATATGTTACCTAATAACACACTGCACAGCAGGGGCTAATATCCTCCGGCCTGGGTAGTGGTGACACAGGCTGCCGCCATCGCCGCGTTTCATAAGGCTGGACGCGATAGCGCCGATATGGTATTTCTCGTTCCCTTCGACGGGTCACCGCTCGCAGACGCCGCGCTCGACCGTGCCGTTTCCTACGCCGCGGCACTCGACGAGGACGTCGTCGCCGTCGCGTTCATCCCGACCGGAGCCAACTACGCCGAGCGCCGCCGCCGCGTCGACCCCACCGAGGACTTCGCCGCCGAGACTGCCGCGGACGACCTCCGGCGCAAAATCGAGGAGGCGACCGACGACTCCGAACTCCGCTACGACGACGTGAGCGCTCACTCCACCAGTGAACTGTCGACGACGATCAGACAGACCGCCCGCGATGTCGACGCCGACGTCGTGTTCCTCGGCAGCGACGACACGGAAGACATCGTCGTCCCCATCGGCGAAGTCACCGACGGCCAGTCCTACGACGTGCACATCGTTCGCCGGGCCTGATCGCCGGCGACGCGCCGCGCGCGATGGAGTCGTAGTATGAGGGCTTTTACTCGCGGGGCGCGACGCCCCGTGTATGCGAACACTCGCTTTCGACGGCCGGATGGGCGCTGCCGGCGACATGCTTCTGGGGGCGCTGCTGGCTGCCGGGGCCGACCGCGAAGCCCTATCGCCGGTCGAGGACGCACTCGCTATCGAGTACGCCGTCTCAGAGGTGGACCGATGCGGCATCGCCGGCACGCGCGTCGAGGTACTGCTGACCGACGCTGATGGCGACAGCGATGTCTCCCACGACGAGGAACACGGCCACACTGGGGACGACCACTCACATTCCCACGACCACGGCGACCACGACGATAGCCACGACGGTCACGACCATGGCCACGACAGTCACGATCACACCCACGCTGAGGGCCACGGCCCGAGCCGCACGTACGCCGAGGTCGTCGAACTCGTCGAAGAGATGGACCTGCCGACGGCCGTCAGAGCGGACGCGCTGGCGATTTTCGAGATCCTCGGCGAGGCCGAGGCGTCGGTCCACGGGACGGACCTCGACGGGACACACTTCCACGAGGTCGGGGCCGACGACGCAATCGCCGACATCGTCGGCGCCTGTCTCCTGCTGGACGACCTCGACGTAGACCGGGTCGTGACGACACCGGTGTCGGCCGGCGGCGGCACCGTGGAGATGAGCCACGGGACCTACCCCGTCCCGACCCCGGCGGTGGTCGAGATCGCAGAACGGGCCGACTGGTCGCTCCGGGGCGGTCCCATCGACAGGGAACTAACAACGCCGACCGGCGCGGCGATTCTCGCACACATCGCCGAGGGGACCGAGTCGCTGCCGCCGCTCGACGTCGACGCGTCGGGGTACGGCGCTGGCGGATGGGACCTCGACGACCGTCCCAACGTCCTGCGGGCGATGGTCGGCGACGGCGCGGGACGGCTCCGCCGCGACGAAATCACGGTGCTTGAAACCAACGTCGACGACGTTCCACCCGAGGTGCTTGGTGACCTCCAGCGAACGCTGAAAGATGTCGGCGCTCGCGACGTGTCGATAGTGCCGACGACGATGAAGAAGTCCCGGCCCGGCCACATCGTGAAAGTCATCTGCAGACCGGACGACGCCGAGCGGGTCGCGCGCCGCCTCGCCGAAGCGACCGGGACGCTCGGCGTCCGCGAGTCCGGGGCCGGCCACCGCTGGGTCGCTGACCGTGAGTACGAGACGGTCACGCTCTCCGCCGACGGCGAGCAGTTCGAGGTGACGGTCAAGGTCGCAAGTGACACTGACGGCACGGTGTTCGACGTGAGCGCGGAGTACGACGACGCCGCAGCGGTCGCGGACGCCACCGGACTCCCCGTCCGCGACGTGATGCAGCGGGCCGAGCGGATGGTCCGAGAGTAGCGCTACTCGTTGTCGGGTGCATCCTCGTCGTCGGTCGAACTGTCGCTGTTGTGTTCCACCAGCGCCTCCTCAACGGTGAGCGCGCCGGTCGCGACCTGCCGGGCAAGCTCTTCGCTGATCGCCCGGTTCGTGTCGCTTTTCTCTCGCGAACGGTCCTTGATTTTCTGGAGTTCGCCGGCCGTGGGCTCGATTGTCCGGCTCTCGATTTCCTCCCCCTCCAGACGGGCGATGTTGACCGCGGCAAGCACGTCACCCATCCCCCGCGCGCCGGAACCGAGATACGGCGTTGTGCCCGTCTCGTCGACCAACTCGACCGGCACGGACTGGATATCGTCGATAATGCGCGCGCCGACGAGCCGCGCACCGTCGCCGATGCGAACGACCGGATTGACAGCATCTTCGACTTCCTCGCGGACGATCTCTCCGGCTTCCGCTGCGGGCACCTGAAACGCTGCGACGACCATCTCGCCGTGGAGAATCGCGACGCCCGGTCGCTCGCCGGGATCGATACCGATGACGGTACGGCCGTCGCCACCCCGAAGCGTCGAAATAACGGCTTCGACGGCCCGCCGCGGCGCGTCCGGGTCTGCCTGCACAAGGTCTACGCCGTCGGGTATCTCGACCGATTCCCCTTCCGCGATGACCGCGACATCCGCCTCATCGGGCCAGTCCTCGCTCGGTTCGATAGTCGTGAACGCCACGCCACGGTCGCGTAGCTCGTTGACGACACCGTGGTACACCTCGAAGTCTTCGGTGGCGACGACAATCACGACCGGATTTCGGACGCCGATTACTTACAGATGTGGGAGTCCGGTGCTCCGCGTCTGTGGCTCGGGGAGTAGCGAGAAGCGCCCTGTCAGATAGCCCCAGTTCCAGCATCGATTACGTTTAAGAGGGTTTTTGTGACAGGTGAGTGAACTGTGAGTGATGCGTTCGGCGGCCGACACTGACCGAGAGAATACGGGCTCCGATCCGCTGTTTGGTGGCGTCAGCGGCGCGTATCTGGGCCTGCTTCTGGCACCGCCAGCCATACTGACTCTGGAGTGGGCCGGCGTCACTGAATCCTGGGCGCTATACCTGGCGCTGATCGGAACGTTTGCCGTTGTGACCGCTGTGACGGGCTGGGTGCTCTCTGGTCGACCACCGGTGGCCGTCACACTCGGGGCGACTCGCACACGCTGGCTCCCGATGGCGATTGCGGTCGTGTACGCCGCCGCCGGCTTTGTGTCGCTGGGAACGACTGGCATCAGCGGCGTGCTGGCGTTCTTTTTCGGCCTGCTGGCCTTTCTGCTTGGAGTCGCTCTCGCGGTCATGGCACAGACACGGTACACCGCTGCGGTCACCGCCCGGACAGATGAGCTGACCTGATGGCGAGCGAGCTGGCCCGAGTCCGCACGGCGGCGACGCTTATACCTCAGTGGGGCCGTCACCGCCGCCGCGACCGTTGGCTTTGCCGTCGGCGCAGTGTTCGACCACACCGCCCTCCAGTACATCGGTCAGATACTGTTTCCGTTCGGGTTCGTCCTCCTCCCGACGGACGGGACCCGGACCGCCGTTGCGACCGATGCCGGTCTGGAAATCAGACTGCCGGTCGCCAGACGGTTCTACGCCTGGACAGACCTCCAGTCGTACGACCTCGACCCTGAATCGCTCGTTATCACCCGCAAATGGGGACCGGACCTGCGGTTTGCAACGGCCGAAATCGACGACGTCTCACTCGCCGAGTGGACGCTGGCCGAGCGGCTTTCAGACGACTGACAGCAGTGCCGGCAGGTACCAGTGTTTTTATCCGAACCTGACCAAGCCCTGCCCGTGAGCGAGTACGTCTCGACCGGGTGTGACGCTATCGACGACCTTCTGGGTGGTGGGCTGGAACGCGGCGCAGTCACGCAGGTGTACGGCCCGCCGGCGGCCGGCAAGACTAACTTCGCCCTGTCGGCGGTGATGGAAGTCGCCGCCGCCGGCGACGCGGCGCTGTACATCGACACCGAAGGGCTCTCGGCCGACCGGATGGAGCAAGTCGCCAGCGGCCGCGCACGTGGGACGGCCCAGACTGTCGACGACCTCGCCGGCCGTCTCATCATCACCGAAGCGCTGGACTACGACGAGCAAGCCGAGGCCGTCCAAGACGCCGCGGAGTTTGCCGCCGAGGTCGAACTCATCGTGCTGGATAGCGCGACCGGGTTCTATCGGCTCCGCCGGGACGACGAGGACGGCGGCGAGACGCTCCGGGACGTGGCCCGCCAGATAACCCATTTGCTCTCACTGGCCCGCAAACACGACATCGCCGTCCTGTACACGAACCAGGTGTTCACCGACCCGGACAGTGACCGCTCGACGGCGCTTGGTGGCCACACCCTGAACCACTGGTCCGGCGCAATCGTCCGCCTTGACCGCTTTCGCGGCGGGAACCGACGCGCGACGCTGGAGAAGCACCGCGCCAAACCCGCGGGTGAGACGGCCCAGTTCCGTATCACCGATTCGGGACTCGTGGGCGACGATACGCCCGAAACGCCGCAGTAAGTCAGTCAATAACAAATACGGCTGTCAGGCGCGCGCCCTCGCGGCGACGGCCGCGTCGCAAGCGCGAGGGACGAGTCGCACAGGCGAGCAAAGCGAGCCGAGCAACGCAGTCGGTTGGGGAGGCGTGTGGCTGTCGCGGTTTTGTGGCTGTCGCGGTTCTGTGGCTGTCTCATGCGTACCGCGCGAGCGGAGCGAGCGCGGTTTCGCTCCGAGCGCGGCCCTGGCCGCGTCTCGGAGGTCGTTTTTAGCGTAGATTTTTGCAAGGGGGGTTCCCGCAGCGCCGCAGGCGCGAGGAAACCCCCTGCAGTAAAAAGGTACTAGTAAATGAGGTCGTCGTCGTTCTCGACCATGTACAATGTCCGCGCGGCGATGTTGACGGCGTGGTCACCGACCCGCTCGATGTCCCGAATCGTCAGCAACAGCCGGGAGACATCGGCCATCAACTGTTCGATTTCGGCCTCGCTGGAATCGGCGTCGATTTCGCGCTCGATGAGGTCGCGCACCACCATCTCGGAAGCGGCCTCGCACCGTTCGTCGACCTCGTCGTCGATGTCGGCGATGGTATAGCACTGGTCGGCGTTCTCGTCGCCGTATGCCGCCATGGCGTTTTCGACCATCTCGATGGTCACGTCGGCAACGTCCTGGATGTCGACCTCGGGGTACACGTCGCGTTCGGCCTCCAGCGAGTACTCGCCCAGATTCGTCGCGAGGTCACCGATCCGTTCGAGGTCAGTGATAATCTTGAACGACGCGGCGATAAACCGGAGGTCCGAGGCGACCGGCTGTTGTAGCGCCAGCAGGTCGATGCAGTCCTGTTCGAGGTCGAGATACAGCTGATTGATCTCGTGGTCGCCCTCGATGACCTCCCGGGCCATCGCCTCGTCTTTCTGTTCGAGCGCATCCAGGCCAAGCCGCAACCGTTCGAGGACGATTTCGGACATATAGAGGACATCTTCGCGGAGCGAGTTCAGTCCCTCCTGATAGGAATCGCGTGGCATAGTCCGGAATGTGCTGGTGGTATGCATCAGCCTTTCCCTTCTCCCAATATCTCCCGACACCGACCGGCGTGACGGTTACAGTGGGCGTGTTACGCAGGGACGGGCACGCTCGGCAGGAAGAAACAGCTACTGGGGCACTACCTCGGCGTCGTCACGGGGATGAACGTCCAGCGTCGTCCCGTCCCCGACTATTGTTCCGCCCTCGACGCGCTCGACGCGCAACACCACGTCCTGTGGCGTTGCGCAGCCACAGCTCACGAACTCGTCCCACTCCTCGCCGGCGGCTACCGGACCGCCGTGGGCGCGTCGAAGGTACTGTTGATAGGTGTCCCCGCGGAGTTCGTCGGCTATCCACTCGGTATCGACGCCAGACCACGGGTCTCCATCGGCGGTGCTGGGGGCAAACGAGAGGACGATACGGTCCGCAACGGAAGCCATACACTACCTACGGCGGAGTCAGGCTTAGTCTCTCGGGAGCGGCCTTGCCACGATTACAGTTTGTCGTTGACCGCTTCCAGACAGTCGGCGTCGACGAACACCACGACGTGGTCGCCGGGTTCGATGACAGTGTCACCACGGGGGATGACCAGTTCGCCGCCGCGGCTGATAGCGCCGATGACCACGCCGGTCGGCAGTTCCTGTACCGACTCCTGGATCGGCCGCCCCGCCAGAACGCTGTCGGCAGAGACCTCGATTTCCAGCACCTCGGCGCGGTCAGATTCGATGATGGCAACCTTCGTCGCGTCGTACTCGCGGGTGAATCGCGTGATCTCCTCGGCGGTCGTCTCTCGGGGGTTGACGGCCACGTCGACGCCGACAGCCTCGAACAGGCCGACGTACTCGCCGGAGTTGACGACGGCAACGGTTCGCTCCGCACCGAGTCGCTTGGCCAGCAGCGTCACCAGAAGGTTCTTTTCGTCGCTATCGAGCGTCGCAACCACCGCGTCAGCGTCTTCGACGTGTTCTCGTTCTAGAAATTCGCTGTCGGTCGCGTCGCTTTCCAGCACGGTGGTTCCCTGAAGGTCTTCCGCGAGTTCGCGTGCTCTGTCGTGGTCCTTTTCGATAAGCCGGGGTTTGATCCCTCTGTCCTGGAGCAGCCGCGCAGTGTGATAGCCGACATCGCTCCCGCCGACGACGAGGACGTTCTGGGTCGATTTTGACTCCGGTGCGATTTCAGTCGCGAACAGGCGAACGCTTTCACAGCTGCCGATGACGACGATCTCGTCACCTGCTTTGATTACGGTCTCCCCGCGCGGGATGATGACTTCGTCATCGCGCAAGACGGCAGCGAAGGTCAGAGACTCGTAGCGGTCAGCCTCCGCGACGGTCTGGTTCGTGATCGGGCTGGATTCACGCACCTCGAACTCCCCCATCTGGACCTGCCCGTCGACGAACGTTTCAACGTCACGCGCACCGGGAAGCCCGATTACGCGGGCAATATTCTCCGCAGTGAGGAGGTTCGTGGCGACCATGTGGTCCACCCCGAAAGCGCCCGCAGACTTCTCCCATGTCCGGAGGAACTTCGCGCTCTTGACGCGAGAAATGGTGAACGGGTCAGCGGCCGTTACCGCCGTCCCACAGGTGACGATGTTCGTCTCGTCGTCGTCGGTGCTGGCGATGAGTACGTCGGCTTTTTCGATGCCGGCCTGTGAGAGGGTGTCGAGTTCTGCACCGTCTCCTTCGACGCCGAGTACATCGGCCTCGTACATCAGTGCCTCCACACGGTCGGGGTCGATATCCACGACGGCGACTTCGTGGCTTTCAGCGAGGCTCTCGGCGATGTTCGAACCGACCTCGCCCGCGCCGACAATTACGATGTACACGGCTGTGCCTCCGCCTGATACATATGCACCAGCTTTCCACCGATGGGTGAAGTGTATTTTCATCCGGCCAGCGGCTCGGTCCCATCAGAGCGAACAGGTACCAGACCCGGCCGCGGATAACTGCCGGTCCGCCGGTCAAATTGTGGTCTGTGGCCTGTTTATGGCTCATCTCGGGGCGGCACATTCAACCAAGGGCAGAGGGGTGACCGACGTTGGAACCGTTCGACCGCATCGAACGATTCTTTCGTCTCTTCGATCGCCTTCCGCATACTGGCGTAGTCGGTCATACACGCTTCCTCTGTCTCCCACCGTTTGATTATATGCTTCTTTACGCCCGCTATCTATCCGGTAGACACGTACTTCTGTCGCTCAGTTCAGGGAACCACCGTCAACGGCTGTGGCCACATTACGACACGGAACTTTGTTTGCAGCCTCGTTTAATGCCCAGCAGCCGCCCGGTGGAGCGTTTATACGGTAGCAGGTGACTACTATTTCACCACTGGCCCAGTGTAAGTGCTACGTCCGGCCACACGGATGCGCTCAGTCACTACTTCTGAACGGAGATGTGAACCCAGAAATAAGAACCAGAAGGTGAACCACAACGAGTCCGAAAAGCAGGACCGTTCTGGCTATCGGTGGACTCACGACTGCGACCGCGCCTATCGCCACCGTCAGAATACTCACGATGGGCTCGGCTTGAATACTCTCAGTTGCCTGCTTTTCCGGTGCGCGGGCCGCTTCGAACTGCTCCCTGATAGCGCTGAATCTGGGGCCCTGACGGACACGTTTTCGGTTTTGCTCGTACTCTACCAGCCCGACAGCGTCGAGTTTTGGCAGATGAGTCTGACAGAGTGAAACGTACACGCTGTCGTAGAGTTCGTCGCTATCAGCCTCTGTATCGGCGACAGCTCGTGCCACCTGTTTGCCCAGCGTACTGACGGACATCGCTGCCCCGTGTTCAGCAAGGCAGCGCAAGCATGCGCGGCGGCGCTCGTTACCGAGGCTATCGAATAGTGTCGCGTCATCGAGGCCGTGCTGCTCTGGCGGCTCAGTTGTTTTCTCGGTACCAAGGACGGCGTCGAGTCCCACTGTCGGTCGCATATGTTATTTACCCCTGTGTGCACGCATCTGTCCAGTGCGTAGCTTACCTCTCCGTCCCAAGAGCGGCCCGTAACCGGTCTGAAAGCGACTTCGGTGTCGACAGTGAGAGCCGATGACTCACCGCCAGTGCTACGAACACCACGCTCACGACGAGTGCGACTGCGACACCCGACACTGTGGTCTCGCTGAGTGCGAGTCCACCGGCTGCAACCAGTGTGGCACACGCAGTCCCGAGATACCGACTCGACCACCGCTCACTGGGAGACGTGTGGCCATCAGTCCGGCCGTGATTAGTTACCGGCCCGGCCGACAGCGTTGACTCCGCAGCCGGTGTCGACAGGAGCGATGGCTCCTCATCGAGATATTTGTCGAAGGAGTTCGCGAGCGCGGTCGCTTCGACGAGTCCCCGGTCCTGGTTGTAGTTGATGACGCCCGCATCGTCCATCTTTGGGAGGTGGGACTGGTACAGCGCGATGTAGACGCGCTGGCGCTGTTTCGAGCGAAGCGAGTCGACTGTCGTGTCGTGTTCCAGCGCCGCGATGTGTTCTGCGATATCGCTCATATCGGCCGGCTCATCGCCGGGGTGCTCGTGGAGGTACTTGAGGACTAGACGGCGACGACGACACTGGAGGACGTGGAAGAGGTCGTCGCGGGTAAGGCCGTCGTCAGATGGGGAATCTCCAGACAGTGACTCGTCTGTCGTGGACTCCGCTGTCTCAGTTTCCGTGGGTTCAGACGCCGTTTCAGCTATCGACATGTACCCGTTCCTTTTTCAGCAACCGACATATACCGGGTCGACTGTTCCGTCGATTGCGACTGTTTCACCGATTTAGCAGGTCAGTAATGGCTAATTTACTCTGAAGATGATACAGTAAAAGTGGCTTCTAAAGGGGTAATACAGTCAGATAACCGGGTTTCGACACCGGGCTTGCTTTCTATTACTGTTTCACGCACCATACCGAATTGTTTCACCACTTCAACGGCAACTAGTGTGTGAAAAACCACACTGTTGTACTGTGGAGATTCTCAAACCACGGAGCTGTTCTGCCGTTTTCCGCATGTAGAAGCCACAACAGCCGGCAAAAAGGAGACCATTGGATCTGTTAGACAGTGTGTAAACCTATTTTTGACCAGCGTGACAGCCGCCGGCAGGTGTGCTTGACCGAAATTCACCCGTTGCTGTGCAGTGATGCCACTAGCAGCCCGACTCGCGCGGTCCGTAGTCGGCTTATCCGCCGGGGGTCGGCGGCTTGATGTCGCCCGCATGGGGCGAGTCCGCCGCTTGGGGCTTTGCCCGCTCCAGACAGATGAGGTTCTCCCTGCCGAGACGTATCTTTACGACCTCGTCGTCGTCAACCATCTTCGAGAGGAGGCGGCTGACTTTCGCTTTCGACCAGTCCGTCGCCTCAACGATGGCGGTCTGGTGCATGCGGCCGCTCTCGACCTGCAGCATCAGTTTCACGAGCCGTGCGTCAGGAGTGAACTCCTGATCGGCTTGCTCGAACGCCTCAGCCGCAGTGGCCACGTCGATGCCTGCACTGTCAGCCTCGTCCTCCCCTTCTGTGGCTTCGATTTCACGGTTAACTTCGAGTATGTCCCGATCCAGTTCGAGGGAGCGATAGATGAACAGCCTGGCCGCCGTGGAGAGCCTCGTGACCCAGCCACGCCTGATTGCTGTGACTGACAGCCCAGTCCCTATCAGGAACCCCAGAAGTGAACTCGTTACCCAGGCTGGCGTCAGGACGCTGTTCGGGTTCGTCCCCCAGGTGACTTCCTGCGGGTCAGTCAGGAAGTCACCGTCCGAATCAGACGCGAGTGGGTCCGTTCCAAGGTCCGAAACCTCGCGTCCGTCGCTGAGACCGTCGCCATCCGTATCGACGGTGGTCGGAGACGTGCCGGCTGCCAGTTCCCTGCCGTCGTCGAGGCCGTCACTGTCTGTATCACTCTCGGTGGGTGCGGTCCCCGATTCGAGTTCTGTCCCGTCGGCTATCCCATCACCGTCAGTGTCTGCGACCGTCGGGTCTGTGCCCAGAGCCAGCTCCCTGCCATCAGCGACCCCATCAGCGTCGGTATCGGCCTGTATCGGGTTCGTCCCGACTTCCAGTTCCCGACCGTCAACGACGCCATCGTCGTCAGTGTCCGCATCGGTTGGGTCGGTCTTACCGGACGCCTCTCGCTGGTCGGACAACCCATCGCCGTCAGTATCGGCGACGGTGGGATTCGTCCCGAGTGTCAGTTCGCGTTCGTCGGCCAGCCCGTCGCCATCCGTATCGCCCTGCCGCGGGTCGGTGCCCTGTTGGATCTCAGTCCTGTCGGTGACACCATCTTCATCAGTGTCTGCAACTGTGGGGGTCGTCCCGTGCTGATGGACCTCTGTCCCGTCTAACAGCCCGTCTCCGTCAGTGTCGGCGTCAGTGAGATTCGTACCCTGTGCTACCTCCTGGCTGTTGTTGAGCCCGTCGTCGTCAATATCACCGGCACGCTGAATCGGCTGCAGAGACACCGGTTGCCGATCTAGCGTGGTGTCGGTGCTCGTGTTGTAGAGAGCGACCGAGAGGTCACCAAGTCCAGTCGTCCCGGGAGTCGTGAGGGCCGCAGTTCCGTTCGGGCCGACCGGCGTACAGCTCAGCGACCCATTTGCGCGCGCACAGATCGAGAGGTTCTCGTGCGGCGAGCTAACGGTCACTGCAATCCGGTACCCGCCGGGGCCCTCGCCGTCTATCTGTTTCCAGACGAACGCAGTTCCGTTCGGCCCGTCCCCAATAGCCTGTGTGGGACCGGCCGATTGTATCGCTGGCGCTGTTTTGTTGCCCGTCGCTGTGTATTCAACAGACTGCCCGGCGTCCGCTGCAGCAGCGACACCTACGGATGCGGACGCGGCTGCTAAGAGGAGGAATATAGCGCATATCCCGCTCACGATCCGGTGTCTCATACAATGGAGGTGTCATAGCGGGACAATATCCTTTTTGGCACATAGCTTCCCTGTCACTTCCAGACACACCTGACATTCCAATGATGTTCTCTGCGTCCAAGCTACCTACTCATCAGAGAGTCCGAGTTCCGCCCCAACGACCTGGTCCATCCCGCGCCGAATCCGCTGTGACATCGCCGACGGTGAGATGCCGAGTTCGTCCGCCAACTCAGCCTGTGAGATGCCACGGGGAACGTCGAAATACCCCTCTCTGTGTGCTGTCTCAAGTGCGACTTGCTGGTCTGCGGTCAGCCCGCATGCACCGGCGTTGGCTTCTCCAGAGGTCCAGTACAGTCGATCAAGTCGAAACGTGATATCCCGCTCAGAGCACTCGGATCGGAACTGCGACAGCGCCGCCCGTGACCGAAACTGGGCGTGTACAAGCCACTGTCCACCCGTCCCTTCGATGTCGAGCGCCCGGCCACCGGCACGGACAAGCGAGTCCGTGACCCGGACGGCGCTGTCGGCCACCTCGACACGATAGACGCGACTCGTTTCCGTCCAGTCTAATACGAGGGGGTCACACACTGTACTATCTCTCTCCAGTGCCGTTTCGAACTGGTCTAAGGTTTCACCTGCGGCCTCTATCACCAGAAAGGTCGACGTGCCGTCGCCGACCATCTGCTCCGGACGGACTGTTACGCCCGGACTACTCTCGATTGCATCCGTCAGAATCAGTTCTGGATGGCTCAGACACAGATCGACACCGAGGCTCTTCTCCCGTGATGTCCCAGCCGTCTCCGATGGACTTGCTGGCCCGTAGCCAGTACCATCAACTGGCTGGTCTGCCTCGGTTGTCGACCCCTGGTCGCCGGTGTTGCGCATACGGACACCAGACGGATCCTACGAAAGGCTATTGTCACTATATTAATAGCACCCTCTGATGGAGAGGCTATATTGATAATCACAGTGGGGACCCGTTCTATTCCCGCTTGCACATCGCTCAGTGGGACGGCCACGCAGGTGCCTCCTGCCTCGCATGTCTCTGCCACTCGTTTCAACGATGTAAACAGGTCAACCACAGCGCACAGGGTGCAGCAGGTTCCGGCTGCAGTCCTCGGATGGACAGAATAAGCGCCACAGGACCAGATCACCGACAGTTTAAGCCGGCCAGTACATCGGAGGGGGCGACAAGAGACTGTCTCTGAAGAGCCTCGAAGGGTCACATTGGCGGAGCTGAGGCAAACGAAATCCGCTTTCGATCATCATCAGACAACGAAACACCCAAACCACTTGGAAGAAATGCTTGCAGCATGGCAGATAGTCGTTCGTCATCCCTCCTAGACGAGGATGGGAACCTCTTTGGCCTCGTCAATATCGTCGATGCGCTGGCCGTCCTGCTCGTCATTGCGGTCGTTGTAGCAGGCGCCGCACTTGTCCTCCAACCGGAGCCAGAGCCACCTGCTCCGAACACTACCAACGTCACTCTCGACCTCGGGACACAACCCGGATACATCGTCACCGAAATAGCAGAAGGTGATACGTACAGTCCAAACGGTGATTCAGAGCTCACAGTCACAGATGTTCAGTTAACACCACAGGGCAACCAGACACGCGTCATTCTCCGTGCCACACTTCGGGGACCACCTAGCGATGATAGTCTCACGTATTCGAATGCCCCCCCACGCCTCGGCCGGTCGCTGTCTATCGCGACGAGCCGCTACGAAGTAAGTGGCCAGATCCGTGCAGTGGGTGGAGACAACAGCCTCGCTCAGGAAGACACGACGGTGGTTCTCAGAGACACCATGACTGCCGCCGAAGCGCGAGACGTTACTGCCGGTGATGAGATCCGACTCGCCGGACGTACTGTCGCGACTGTCGAAGATGTCGCCGCATATGCAACATATAACTCAACCGAACAGACCGTCTTCGTCGAAGCAGAACTCAACACGTATAGACAACAGTCCGACCGTCGGTTCGGCGGCACACAGGTTCGGCGCGGGCAGACAGTCACACTTCCGGCCGAGGATTACACGTTCAACGGCCGTATCGAACAGATAGATAGCGGCCTCCAGCTAACGACGACCGACGTTCTCCTTGAGGCGACCGTCGATGCAGAAACGGCTGACCGCATCGCTGCCGGCGACGTCACTACCGTCGCCGGATACGAGGCAGCCGAAGTGAAGACGGTCACCACGTACGCGACACAGAATCCCGACCGAAAACGCGTGCTCGTGGGCCTCTCGCTGGCTACGCTGGAAGACAACGGCCAGCAGCGGTTCGGCAACGCCGTTGTCCAGCGCGGGAACAATATCACTATCTCGACTGAAAGCTATGAACTCTCCGGGGCGATCAGGCGTGTTGGTGCACTTGAGCCACGCGGAGCGCTCGCTAACCGGACAGTAACGCTGCGGATGACCGACGTGCGTGCAGACATGGCTGACGCAATCAGGCCCGGTATGACCGAAACCAGCGGTGGCGACACAATCGCTCGCATCACTCGCGTCAGTACTGAGCCATCTGTGATTATTACGACGGGTGACAACGGCTCCGTGAACGTCGCCGACCACCCGTACCTGCGTGACATCACCATCACAACCGAGCTCCGGGTCCGCGAGACGATGGACGGTGTGCAGTTCAAGCGCGAGCCTCTCCAACAGGGCTCGGCAGTCGTGATCAATCTAGGGACAATCACTATCGAAGCGACGGTCGTGAGTGTTGGGCTCTGAGCAACATCACAAACGCTATATCGGACCACCCAAACCAGTATATAATCGGATGTCCGAGGAATCCGGGTCGCTAAACACTACTGCGGCTGTCGGGGAGAAAATAAACGCAATTAGCGACGGGTCACAGATCATCAGCGCCGGGCGGGCAATCAGTGCTCTAGTGAGTGAGTACGTTCAGGAGTCGTATTGCTATCGCTGGCTCACGAAGGAGCCTGACCCAGACGTCATCGTTATCGATCTTCGGGAGACGTACGCTTTCGGTCCGTTCATTACGCTGTTGGACCAGCTCGTCCCACATATTGAGGACGCATGGCAGCACTCGCGTGTGGGAGCGGCCGCAGAGCGCGTCTTCAAACGACTCGTGGAAGACGTATTTGCTCCACTTTCCGAGACGCGTGGCTACGAGCTTGCAGCCGCAATGTTGGCGCCACCGGAGCCACCAGAACGGCGGAACGCGACGGTGGACGATTCAGAGTCTACCGAAGACGAACTGTCCTGACTTGCACAATATTCCCTTCAGAAGCCTGAACGGAAATCGCCAAGCACGCTGAGTGAAAGCATACGATACGTCCTCTCTATCTCATCGGGCCGTTTCCAAGGATGTGTGCCAGAATGCACACGAAAGACACTCTCCTTCTGGTCGAGTTCATTGAGGCCGGCGGGGTCAATACGAAACTCTCCGGGGGCGCACAGGGCGGTGCCTGAAAGATGCAGATGCTCCATGGTAGGTTTGTCCGACATAGACGCTGTGAAACTACCGAAGAAGTTAGCTCAGCAACCTTAGCAATGAACTCAGTTCAATCCAAGAGTCTATCTTCCACAGCATATACCACGTACCGCAACTCAAGAACTGAGTCGTCAAGGCCACGACCCACCCCGCCATTCAATGAGCAATCAGCGGGACGCGATGACATACAATGTCATGGAGTGCACCCTACTGGCACTGAACGAGTCTGGACAGACCCCGACGCCTGTCGCAACCGAACGGACAACCGACTACAAGTAGCTTGTTCATGATTCAATGCGGGATCGGGCAGTGGGTGGTGGAGATGTGATTATCACCATGTTTGTGTGGGATATTGATGCCATGGCTAATTCCGACCGCCCTGTAGTGGGTAAATTAAATGCGAAACAACTGCTCACCAGCAGTTGATAAATAAAGCAATGTAGATATTCTGAGGTTCTATCCGAACATCTGGCGCATCAAACGTGTGTTGTTAGAATATAGTTATCACAGATGATTTGCAGACCTACCTGGTAATGACTTCCATCGAAAAGTTCACTTATTAAACACCACTGCGAAGGCGATATTCGCATAGATATCTATAGTCTCGTGCTGGAGGAGATCGACAATCCGACAGAGGACATCTCGCTGCCGCGCGATTACGGAATCAAGAACCTTACCGAGTACGGCCGCGTCCTAGATCACGAGGGGAAGACGGACATCATTTCGTCCAGCGCCGCGGACGTTCGCACGTTGTTCGAGCACGTCCCGGGGAAACGTAACTTCACGCAGACGCGCAACGAACTCATCGTTCGCCTGTTCTGGGAAACGGCTCTGCGTTCGGACGAGATGAGTCGCGTGAAGATGCGGAATATCGACGACGACCAGCGGGAGATCACCGTTCACTCTGCGAAACTCAACCGGAAGGAACACCCGGACCTGTATCACCGACGGGTGTGGTGGTAACAGGATCTGGATTATCTGCGGTGTTGAATAGATGCTGAGTTACGGTTACAGGGACTCACAGAGCGGTTCTATGTTCGAGATGGCGAACATCAGGACGATTTCACGGAACTGCCGATACCAGCCAAGCGCTCGCACGGCTCGCCGAGCGAGCGCTCCGTTTTCGAATACGAAGTCTCGGCCATCTAGCACTGAGAGTAGCCTTTTGCGCGGATGAGCGTATTATGTCCCAGCGTGAGTGGCCTCGATCCACGCTGTAAGATGAGTGGCTTGACGCCCAGTGCGTAGAACTCGTACTTCGTGACCCAGTTGTGGAAGGCTTTGTCGGCAGCTACGGACAGCAGGTCGTCCGCCGGAATGCGGACGACCTGCAGCCCAGTCTTCGTATCGTGTTTCCACCAGGCAGAGATGTGTACGACAAGAACGGCGAGCGACTCTCTATCGGTTAGCGTCGTGACTTTTAGCGTTCGGACGTTGCTTCCTGACCGCGGGCGGTAATACGATGAAGCTGAGCGGCGGTCGAAGAACGTGCTGTCGAGTGCAGTAGGGCCAGATTGCAGGTATTGCTGCGCGGAAATGCGCAGCAACACCCACCACACCCACATTTCCAGCCGGCGAACGATTTGTAGATCGTCGTGAACTCCGGCAGATCGTCCGGATCTAGAGCAAGAGCGTCACAAATCTCGGTCATGTACTTCAGCCGATTCGGCGTTTCACGGTAGCTGTGGCCGTCTTCGAGCCGAAAACAGTTGAGAAGGCTGTGTTGAATCACTAGACGGCGTCGGGATAGGTCGCTAATCCAAAGGAGTTGAAGCGGGAAACTGCGGTTACCTATGACGCAAATCTCCCGCTTCACTGAGGAAGTTGTGCCGGTTGCTCAAAGAGTTACTGGCGATGGAGACGAATCCGCCGCCGCGGAT
>NZ_AOLQ01000066.1 GCF_000337775.1 Haloarcula vallismortis ATCC 29715 | reverse complement strand
TATTCGTCTTTAGCTAAGACTCACACCTCGGTTGTGTAGCGGTAGCGAGCGTCTCTTGTAAGATCGGTCGTTGTTGGTGGATTTTCTGGGCATCTTCGATTAGCCGCTCCAACAACGGCGGTGGCGAGTAACCGAGGTACTCACCGAGTTCGTGAAGGATGAGCTGGGCGTGCGACCGGAAGGTCGCCGCCCAGCGTTCCGGCGGAAACACGATCTCATCGTCGGCCTGCTCAGTGACCAGATCCAACAACTCACGACTCACCAGCAGTGACAGCAACGCTGCGTACAGTAGAATCTTCACGACATCAGGGTTGTTCGTGTCGAATTCGTCCAGTTCGTACTGCGTCTTCAACTCACGGAACAACGTTTCTACTTCCCATCGACACCGATACAGCGTCGCTAGATCCGCCGGGAGAAACTCCTCTCTCGGTAGATTCGTGATGTACAGGCGGTAGTCGTCGGCGTCCTCGTTGCGGACGCCGACGACGCGAAATCGCTTCGTGTCCAGCGACCGAGTTCCCTCGTACTGGCCACGCTTGAACTCCGCTTCGACCTCTACGTCGATGTACTTCCGCGAGAGATCATCGACCACATCGTGGATCTGTTTGCCCTCCAAGGGAATGGCACGGCCGCGCCATTCCCGTAATTCCGCCGTTATCACCGGATTTGCGTTCTGCTTCAGCCGACTCACGAAGTAGCCGTCGTTCTCGTCGATCAACGCAAAGCGGCGGTATTTGAAGTACGCTCGATCAAACAGAACCAGTCGTCCTTGCAGCCACGATCCTGTCTTGAATAGCGCGCTGTCGTGCGTTTTCTCATCAGTCACATCGATCCGTTCTATGGTCTGGTCGGTAGCGTTGTGGAGCAGGTGGAGCTTCGCTCCAGCCTGCTCCTCGTGGCGGGCTTGAAACTCATCAGAAAGAAACTCGTGCAACCGCAGCACCGTTCCATCAGCGATCATCACGTCCCTGAACCGGTCGATATCAGCGTCAACAGCATCAGGGACAGCGACCTCATCGAGGCCGCGCTCGACGAGGTCGCGGAGATACTCTGCGAGCAACGGTGTCAACCGGTGATAGAAGCCGCCAGAAGAGATCGGTTCGTCAGCTGTAGCGTTGTAGCAGCGTCTAAACCCAGCGAGTGTTCGGCTCTCGCCTGCGGCGAAGCCGAACACGAGCGCCCACACGAGGACAGGAATCTGGAGCTTACCCTCTCGCTCGACCACGCCGAGTTCCTCGGCGTGCTCTTCGAGGAACTCAGAGGGAAACAGTGTAGTGAGCCGACGCATGATTCTCGATGAGGAGGCTCTGTTGGACACAGCTATCGCCTCCTCATTCCTCTCGAAAAGAAGCCTCGATAAGCCGCTGCTGTCACGCGGTTTCTCTCTTAGCTAAAGACGG
>NZ_AOLQ01000065.1 GCF_000337775.1 Haloarcula vallismortis ATCC 29715 | reverse complement strand
GCGCAACCGAGGTGTGAGGCCTAACTAAAGACGAATGATCGGTTGCATTCGGTCCGTTACTCCGCAGCTATGTTTGTCACATGGTGTCCCGAACTGGAACGACGAACAGCCACTCACTGTACCCCTTCCTAACTACCAGTAGCGGCGCTTTCCTGCCGGTTTTGGAATCTAAGTTGAACATTCGGTGATGGGGTGGTTTTCATAATCGGCGCTGACGGCCGCAAGAACACTTCCATCGACGAGGGAGAGGAAGAACTAGGACGCAGTCACCGTGGTGAGGACGGCCAGTAGTCACCCGGTGGGATTACGATCTGTACGGAGCGGGCGGCTGCCTCCTGATTCGTGTTTCTGACGACGGGCGGTAGTCGCCACTACGTCTATTCCTGCTAATCGCCAGACGGGAACCGATTATGACTAGCTCAGGTGGGGAGTTTGACGGCCGATTCAGGCAGGTTGAGGGACGATCTTGGTTTCTGTATTCCGCATTTCAGCCGTGCTTACGGCTTTGATGTCGGGATTCTGTGTTTCGATGGGATTCGTCATAGCCTGAACGGAACAGAGTATAGAACGTTTCTTGCGGCCTTTGAACCCGATTATGAGAATTTGCTACGTGTTTCGCTGTAATGTCTTACTGGGCAAGCTGTTCCTCAGCAGTGACTACTACTCGACGCAGTCGAAATCTTAGGATACTGTAGGAGTGGTCTCGTAACCTGACGGGAAACATAGTGTCAAGGATAGAGGCGAGAGATTGAAACCCACAAACCAACCGAACGCCGTCCTTTGTCGATTTCCGGGTGTCCAACCCAGATGCCTCCCACCGAAAGAACGTGCGTGGCCGCTGTCGAACCTAGCTAAACCGGTGGACTGACCAGTCGGCAGATATCGGAGCTGAACGACCAAAACTTCTGATATCGGATGACAGAGCCTTTGTCGAAGCCAGTTTTGACACACCGAGAACTGCGAAATATATATTTCTATTATAGTTAGGACATAATCGGATTTCTAACCTTGGTCGATGTCTTGCGATTCGAACTAACCTTAGAAATAGTAGAAATTAGAATATGTTTTGTGAAATCGATTTCAGTTTCCAACGGAGAGCCCCGACTGCTCCAGCTCTGGATTGTTACTGTTCGCTTGCCAATCTGTCGTGCTCGGCGATGGGAAGCTAAGGACTACCAGAGACGAGTTGGTCCATTCTACCGGGGATTATCCCACGGTTGTCCTATCGAGAATGGGCCGATTTGTAGCGATTGTCCTGTGATAAGTCAGACCCGCGACGTTTTTGAAACGAGGGTGAACAAACATAGCGTATGCGACGATTGCTCCTCGCTGTGTGCTTCGTGTCCCTCCTCGCCGGGTGTGGTACATTCATGAGTGATAGCCCGCCGCCGAGCGACGAGCGAGCTGTCGCGGCTGTCGAGGAGGCGAATCGTTCGATAGCCCCAGTCGAAGCGTACCGATTCAAAATGGACATGCAGGTGACTGCGTCGGATGGCGACCAGTCGCGAACGCTGAGCGTCGATGGAAGCGGTGCGGTGAACGTCTCCGCGAAACGGATGCAGGCGACGACACGGATGCAAGACCAGACAGTCAAGTCCTACGTCGACGGCTACAGGGCGTACCAGGGCTGTCAGGACCCCTGGGGCGGCTACGCTGTCGAGAACGTCTCGCGCTCCGAACCGTGGGCGACCGCGACGCCGCTCCACCGGCAAGTGCTGCTGTTCGAGCGCTCGAATGTGTACTGGCGTGGTAACAAGACCCTTGAGGGCAACCGGACTATTCTCGTCACGGCGTCCCCGAGCGCTGACACCATCGAATCACTCATCGACCGCCGACAGGCTGGCGACATGGATCTAAACCGTGGCTCGCTTGAGAACGCGACAGCACGACTGTGGCTTGACCCGGATACGAACCGCCCCGTACAGTCGGAACTTACCATAGAAATCTCACAGCGTGGAGCGACCGCAACCGCGACGATTACCGTTCAGTACAGTGAGTACGGCGAACCAACCGCCATCTCGATTCCGCCGGACGTGGACGACGACCCCTACAAACTCGGGTGTCCCGGGGCTAGCTGATCCACTTGATGACACCACTGCTGTCAGGTAGACCAGGGACGATTGACCGCTCAGTCCGACCAACTCTCGTACAGGTCTCGTCCGACTACGCCCAGACCGACGAGCGTGATGAGATTGAGGAGGAAGCCACCGACGACTGGAATCGCAAAGGGGACGGCCAGTAACAGTCCGCCAGCGACGCCGTCTGTTGCGCTAACGGTCCCGTCATTGCCGAGAACCGAGTTACCGACCCAGACGGCAGTAATGCCGGTGCCGATGATACCGAGGACACCGATGAGGAGCAATCCGGGGATCGAGATCAGCGCGCCGATAACTGTCAGTGCGAGTATCACCAGCCCGATAGGGACCAAAATACCGACGAGGATACCCCAGCCGATTGCACCGCCGAGGTTGTCCTGAATCTCTCGCACGGCGTTAGTCGTGTACGTCGGGCCAATAGCGGCGGCTGCGGCGCCCAGTACTGCGAGAATGGCGAACCCGACGCCGAACCGGATGACGACGTTGAGGGCTGGATCACCGACGCCGCCTGAGGCCGTAGACTGTGCTGTTGCGACCCCGGAGAGCCCGAGTACGGCGAGCAGACTCCCGAGGCTACTGACGGCTTGCTTGGAGGGCATAGTAGCATTTGTCCCGTTTCAACCGTGGTTGTAAACCTCTTCTGCATGTATAGAATTTGTCATAGTAGCGCTACCGTGTGTGGTGCTATTTCGGTGAGCGTCCAGACAACGGCAAAAAGAGCAGACAGAGTCGGCCGATGGCGGACGGAGCGGTAGTTTCAGTAGCTCATTGGACGGCTACGCTTTCGTCAGTGATTCGACAGAGGTACAGTCGGACCACAGCACAACCCAAGATCAGTCCAACATTCCGATCCGATCCGCGGTAAACCCGAACACGTCCTCGTAGCCGTAGGCTGAGAGCAAAACCGGGTGGAACGGCTCCTCGGCAACGATGGTTTTGTCGTCGGCCGCTGCTACAGGGTCGCCTTCGGGTACCGGCTCGAAGTTCCTGACAAATACCTCGTACTGGTTGGCCGCTGCCTTCGGAATCGGCTCGCCGAGTTGGAACACTGGCAGTGACGTCTCTCGCTGTGGAGGTGACTCAGCGGTAACACCGGTAGCAGCGAGGAACTCCCGGATGACCTGCGCTGCGTTCTCAGCGGCTTCAGCAGAGCCTTGATAGCCACACTCGACTTCGAGAACAGAGTCTACTGTCGCGATCATTCGCCCCTCATTTGCGCCTTTCGTCTGTACGACGGCGTCCACGGAAAGCACGCTACAGAGGGCTTCCATCTCTGGCGTGAGCTCGTCGACAAGGGCAAACATTCCATCGTAAGACTGCGTGGAGTGCAGCGAAAGCACGGTGCAGTCACGGAGCTCAGACGTAATAGTCGCGGCTAACCGTGTTTCACGGGACTCGCTGTCGGCGTCGCCGGGGAACGAGCGATTGAGGTCTGTATCGAGATACCGCTTGTTTTCCTGGAGGGCGGCCTCATTCGCGATAATAAACTTGACAGGGCGCTCAACCGCAGGCGGGTCGGCAAGGACGGCTTCGATGCCGTCCCGGCCGCACGGTTCGTCGCCGTGGATGCTCCCCACGATGGCCACCTCTGGATCCCCATCTCCCAGTTGCTCGATTCGCATCTACCCGTGCTAACACTTCCAGCCTTTAGAATTATCCGGATTCAGTCAGTGTTCGAGTGACTCCGCAAACTCGATGTCCTCCGGGCGACACGTCGGGTACTCGCCGTCGAGGCGGATCTGCCAGCCGTGCAGCGCCGTCGGGTCCGACAGCGCGTTCGTGACCGTCGTCCGCACGTCAAGCAGGTCGACGCCATAGTAGTCGTTGGGGACGCCACGAAAGTACTGCAGCGACGTGCGAAACAGCGACCGCATCCCGTCGTCGTCCTCGAAGTCGAAGTGCTTGTACGCACCGGCGGCGACCTGCACCATTCCGTGGAGGAATTTGCTCTCCGTGTTCCCGCGGCCGTAGTTGTACCACTCGTCTTCGAAGCAGTCGTGTGATTCGTGGAACTCCCCGGAGTTGTAGAGGCGGACCCCGTGGACCACGGCCCGTCTGAGCGTCTCGTGTTCCCACTGACCGTCGGTCCGCCATCCCGATGGGTTCCCGTCGGGGGCCTCGACGGTCGGGTCACGCGTGTGGTCGTCCATGCGTACACTACCAGTTCACGGTGGGTCAAACCACCGGTTCTGTCGGTTACAGTAGGTACTAGAATGTAGTGCAGACCTGATCACATGACAGCACCCGCTTTCAGTGTGCCGGGAAATTCGATTGTCCCATCGTCTGGCCCCGAGTCGCTTCCGTACGACATTTATACTGCACCACCGTGTGTACCGAATGCAATACGCGTGCGAGGGTAGCCAAGCCAGGAAACGGCGGCGGACTCAAGATCCGCTCCCGTAGGGGTCCAAGGGTTCAAATCCCTTCCCTCGCACTGTTGGACCGACACGGTCCCTCACAAACAGTGAGCGGCCATCGTCATGGTCGCGAGGACGCCGCCGACTCCGGTGGTACCTCGCGAAAGAGACGGGAGCCGATCGGTGCCGGAAGACTCGCACGGAGCGATCTTCCCTCGCAATTTTCCGACCCGACGTGGCAGAGAGAGGCATCCGCGATGTGGACCACCGTGGTGTGGTTCCGCTAAGCGCTCGTTGTGACTGAATTCTGACGGCGTTTCTCATGTGATAATTTGCTCGAAAACCGGGCTGATATCATGCCTCCGACTACTCAACGGGATCGGGTACCATTGTGACGCCACGTCTCTGAGCAGTCCTCGGTGACCGTCCTGTACCGCCTGCTTAGCAAAGCCGGAGCTCTGCTAAACTGTACCAGATTTCCTCAGTTAGTATAGCAGTTAACATAGCTTACAGCTATTGAATTGTCACATACACTGTTTTGAGGGTAGTTCATCATTTTATCATCCGATAATTATCAAAAAGGTATGATTAAAATTCTATATTCAATTTAACTCCAGTTTGTATGTTTTATGCCTCTAGAGCACTTCTTGAGCTATCTAGTTAGTGTCACTGCACAAGAAATATACCAAAGCCATCAGTAATGTTTCAGCAATGGTAAAAACGCCAATACTAAAGCCGGCTGTTGTCTTCGTGATGGCAGTCGCACTGGTGCTCGCTGGTCCGTTATCAGTGATGTCCACCGTCGGGGCAACTCCTGTCGCCGAGAGTCAGTCGATATCGGTAACTGAAAACGTCGACGTGTGGGAACGGTCCCCGCTCACGCTCCGAACGACGTCGGAGGGGCCAACGACGGTAGCGGCACCGCAGTCGTTCATCAACGTCGAATCGGCCGCAACCGGTGACTTGCCGCTTAACAAGCGGACGGTGACGATCCACGAGCGCAACGAGTCGATAAACATGTCCTTCGAACCGAGGATCGGTGCCGGGACGAGGTCACTCGCTGGCGACGAGGCGCAACTGCTCGCTGTCAAATTGGATGAGGCACCGACCACCGAAGGTGCAAACACCAGCGACATCTCGAGCTCACTCGGGGACCTCTTCGCAAACAATTCGAATATCACGACGGCAGAGTTACTCGATGACGCAGAGGGCGTCGGTGAAATCGGTGCTGAGGGTGAACTGAACGCGTCCTATACTCCCGAGTCAGGCGGAGTGTACGGCTTCGTGCTGGTGACTGTGGATGAGGGTGACGAGGGGCTATCGGTGTCGGATGGCAACGTCTCCGTCAACGGGAACGTGACTGTTGTCGGCGTCGAGCAAGCGATTGTACAGGACAACGCTTCAACCGTCGAACCGACTCAGAATCCGGTCACTCCCGGTGACAACGTTACGCTGGATGTCGACACCGAAATCGAGGACGAAAACGCCACGCACGCAGTGGCACTGGTGAGACGCGGCGAACTGCAACGGCAGTCAAGCACAGTGACCGTGTCTGGCGAGCTAAACGAGAGCTTCAGTCCGGACCAGATCACTGTGGACAATTCCTTTGACAACGTCAGTGGTGTTGCGACAGTCGGAGGCAACACCAGTATCGAAGGCATCAATCTCTCCGGAAATCAGTCGCTACCTGCAATCGGGTTACAGGGTGTATTCGGCATGGTAGTCTCTGAAGCTGAATCGGATGCCGACGGCGACGTCATCCATGCTTCCGCGACGGTCGTCAGCGCTGACTCTGATGCCAACGTAACAGTCCAGACGCTGGATTCCTGGCCAAACGGCGCGTACCAGTACATCCACGTCGCAGTCGGTACCGAGTCCGGAACTATCAACTCGGATACCGGCACAGTGGCACTGAGTCCGGGCGGCGGCCCTGAAAACGGTGGCGGCCCGGACAACGGCGGCGGCCCCCCAGATTCCGCTGCTGGAACGAATGCCACTGGTAACGACGACGGAAACGGGGCAGAATAACTGAACGGTCGATAGTCACGGACTGCGTCGGTCAAACAAACCATACATTTCGTCATCGGGCGTCACTGGGCGTATCCGACCTCATAGTAATCTATTGGGATATCTATATTTTCTCCGGACATGCCATCAGCTGGATGGCGTCGAACAGTCAATTTCTGCACAACCTGCATTAATCCAAACAGGCACGCACCGAGACACGATTCAGCGATCGCAACATACAGCCTTGGGACAGTGTCTACGTGTCCTATAACCGTCATATGACACTGTGTATCGTCGAATGTCACTGCATAAGAATTATACCGCGTCCTTTCGAAAAAATTCAATAATGTATAAAACACCAAACGGGAAACACACTGTAATTTGTGCGATTACAGTGCTGCTGGTGTTAGCCGCTCCCCTGTCGGTAACGTCAGCGGCGGCAACGCCAGTGGATGACGGACAAACGACGGCAGTGACGGAAAACGTGGATGTCTGGGAGCGGTCACTGCTCCCGCTTCGGACATCCTCCACCGGCCCCACGGCGATAGCAGCCCCACAGACGTACATCAACATTGAATCCGCCCAGACCGGTGATGTTCCCCTCAATAGAGAGGAGTACACGATCCACCAGGCAGGCGAATCAGTGGATCTCACGTTCGAATCAACGACAGGGGCTGGAACCACGGGAGTTGCCGGCGACGAGGCACAACTGCTTGCTGTCAGACTCTCCGAGGACCCAACTGCGGCCGGGTTTAGCGAAGGAAGCGCCAGAACCGATCTAGCCAGTATCTTTACCAACGACTCCAACGCCAACTCGGTCGAACTGTTAGATGACGCGGAAGGGGTCGGCTCGATAGATGACAACGGTGTGCTCGAAACCTCGTACACGCCTGACGCCGGCGGTGCGTACGGCTTCATTCTGGTCACCGTCGATGACGGAGAGGGCCTGTCAGTTTCGGACAACAACGTTTCAGCCGATGGAAACGTGACCGTTGTCGGAGTCGAGCAAACGCTGGTTCAGGAGAGCCCTGCCACGGTCAATGCGGCTGCCAACGACGTTGCCGCTGGCAACAACGTCTCGCTCGATATCGAGACTGAACTGGAAGACGACTCTGTCACGCACGCCGTATTGTTGTTCGACGAGAACGAACTCCAACAGCGGACGAGCACCGTCCGGGTAACCGGTGACATCGATGAGGATTTCTCGGAAGATCAGGTCACGGTAGAGAACTCCTTTGATGGCGTCAACGGTGTCTCATCGGTCGATGACGACGCCACCCTCACCGGAGACTCGACGGCAGTGGAGGCGATGCCGTCGGCAGGACTCGTCGGCCTGTTCGGATTCGTTCTCTCCGAAGCATCGCCAGAGTCGACCGGTGACGACGTGCTACATGCCTCGGCGACGACGGTATCCGGTGCCTCCGATACCACTGTCGATGTCGAAACCCTGGACTCCTGGACAAACGGAACCTACACATACGTTCACATCGCCGTTGGCGAGGACTCCAACGAGATCAACTCCGCTACCGGGACAATCACACTGTCGCAGTCGAACGAAACCGATGGCGGCGACGGAAACGACGACGGCGGTAACAGTGGCGGTGGCGACGACGGCGATGATGGCGATAACAACGACGGCGACGATGACGGCGACAATAATGGCGGTAGCAACGACGGCAATAGTAACAGTGGCGGTAGCAACGACGGCGATAACGACAGCGATAGCGGAGACGACAACTCCGATAGTGAGGGCACTGAGGACGAATCGACGACCGATACTGCAGACCAAACCACCACGGACGACAGCACGGAAATAGAGGACGAAGGTGGGCAGACCGAAACGACCACGACCGCAGATGATGGTGGTGGTGCCCAGCAACCCGACGATACCGCCACAGCTGGAACCGAAGGTTCAGTCGAGACCACGAGCTCAAGCGGTCCCGGGTTCACCGTACTCGTCGCGGTGCTAGCACTGCTAGGTGCCGGGTTTCTGGCGCGTCGAGACTAACGAACTCTCCCAGTTTACTTGGCGATTTTGTTTATTTTCTGCGACGACTTTCTCTCTACTGTGCACCCTTAGGAGGCACTTTGTGAAATCGTTGAACTATCCGGTCACTAGCGATTGCTGATACAGTATTGCTGAAAGGGGCAATTTAATCTTATTTTACAGATAATATGCGACTGTAAGGTTTACACTGGGAGACTACGCAAAGCCATCTCGTGCGGCGAGACTCAAGTGCATCAGCTGCAATGCACCGGTCGTACGCACCGTTGACTTTCATTCCACGGTAGTTGGACGGGCAGCGACGATATCTGACGAACAACTTGAAGTCCATCACTGGGGAGTCGTCACTCCAGCAGGCGACAACCGTTGAGTGGAGTGTTAGCGCGGTGGTATTTCGGCGAAGCTCCGGCCGTGCCGCTGGTACACCGTCGCGAGGCTGTAGCTGATTGCCAGTCCGAAAACGGCCATGGGGACGACAAGTGAGAGCAGACTGTCTGGCGAATGCGCCGCAAACGACGGCGTTCTATCGGGGTTCGCCGCCGACAACGGCCAGAACAGGTTTGGGAAGAAGTAGTACTCCGTCCCGAGCCACACGATGGGATAGAAGTCGCCGGCGATGTGCGAGAGGTAGCCAGCGGAAAACACCGCGGCGGACCGCACATAGCCCCAGCGTGCAGCCAGTAGCACAACGACAGTGAGCATCGGGAGCGAGACGACCAGCGAATGGGCCAGCATTCGCCCGCTCGGAAGGAGAGCGACTGTCCACGCGAGCGGCTTATCGATTATGTCCGGGAGTTGCGTCGCGACAAGCAGGAGTAGTACCATCGCCCAGACGGGAGGCGACGCCACCGGACCACCGTATACACTGCCAGCGGGATAGCTGCAAGGAGAAAGTGGCCTGCGGGGTACACTGTGAGGCGAATGATCCGAGAAACTAAAAGCTGTTCGCCGGGTTCGGCGTGCAAAGGGCAGGCAGTGGGTTAGCCCAGTTATACCGCGGGTAGCGCTACTCTCTGTGAGAAACTGGTCAGCCGGTTACGTTCACCCAGAGATGGACTTCCCGGTACGCGGTCGACTGGTTCACGCTCTCAGGCGGTGGGCCACGGTACAACAGGTACTGGAGACGGAGCCTGTCGCCAGTCATTCTGGGTGTCACTTCGTGTTGGCGCTGCCAGGTCTCGTTGTGACCTAGAGTCGGCTGGAAACGCCGCAATTCCGACCGTTCCCGAACGCGAGTCTGATTGCCGATACGCTCGACGCGCTGTAATTCGGCGATAACGGTGTAATCAGTCTGCTCGTGTTCCTGATTGCCGATACCGACGATCAGCGAGCGGCCCTCTCCCTGCTGAAACTCTGTCGGATAACCGTCAGCAACGAGCTCCCCGTCTTCGTCTTCTGTCAGCAGGTAGAACTCGCTGAACCGCTCGCCATCTTTCGGCACTGTGACGGCGTATCCGACGCTGGCGGCCGCAAGTAAGATGCTAAGAACCAACAGTACATTCAGGACCGCGTCTGTCCGCGAAGCCGGCGAGAACAGTTCATCACGTCCGGCACTGAGCCACGCACGGCAGGGGACACGAAACCGTTCGTCAGCGGGCAACGCCCACCGTCGGACGGCCGCGACAGCGGTCAACACGAGCGTCAGCCCGCTAAGCGAGACGAGAATCGGAAGCAGGCGGATGCCCCACGGCGTGAAGTTCAACACCAGACCGACCAGTGGAACGAGCGCGATGCTGAGGCCGAACGAGAGTGCGGTCCGCTCGATACCGTCGATTCCGTCGGCCTGTGGCCCCAAATCGGTCTCATCGTCGGCCGTGGGGCCGCTCCCGGCCTCCGGAAACAGCGCTGCAATAAACGCATAGCCGGGAACGAAGAGGACAAACACGAGTCCAAAGATGATGCGGACCGGCGTGTCGGAGATGACTGGCAGCAGGGCAGCCAGATTCGTCAGAATCACCACGCCGATAACGCCTGCCAGATCGGCCGGGAGGTGGCGGAGTTGACGTGGCAAGAGTAGTTTCCACGTCTGGGTTTCAGCCATTAGCAATGAGTCATGTCGGCGTGGTAAAAAAATAGCTGATTGCGTCGTTTTCTATCACGGCACCCGACTGGGACTTTCGGTGAGTCAACCGAACGCATTTTATCAAACCAGCGGAATAACTCGGTGTGTTCCGGAGCCAGTCGTGGGCCGTGCTTGTCACCCTGACAATACTTGGACTTACAGCGGGCGCTGGTGGGGTGGCGGCGATGGGAACCGACGACGGGGGTCCGGCTCTGAACCGGCAGGTGGAGACGCCGACGGACGACAACGAGACGCAACAGGAAAACCCGGACTCGGTATCAGACGGCGAGTACAGCGACGAAACGGCCGCCTGGTTAGCCCGGACAATGGGGGGGCAGCTAGAAAACAGCAGTATTGCGCTGTCGAACGACCAGTACGACCAAGCCCGCTCGGTCCTCGGCGACGACTACGACAAGCGCTTAGAACAGTACGTCGAGGTTGCTGGTGACACATCGTCGGATACGGACGACACCGCCGCGAAGGAGTTTGAAGCCGCGCGCGAGAACCAGCGGAATCTCACGGATGAGGTCCAGCGGTACCGGCAACAGTACGCGGCGTATCAGACAGCACGCGAACGCGGTGACGAACGCGAGGCCCGGATTACGGCGCGTGCGATGGAGCGAACGGCATCGAACATCAGCGACAGGAGCGAAGCACTGAACCAGAACCTCGAACGGATCGAGAACACCACGTCTGTCGACCTCTCTTCGGGACAGACTGAGATTAACGAGACGACAGCGGAGATATCGGCAACACAGGCGAGTGTCCGTGAAGAGACGCTCGTCGGCACGACGCTCACGGTGCAGGCGATAGATTCGACTGCATCGTTTAGCGACCCCGGAACGGTCTTCGGTCAGATACAGACTGAGAACGGCTCGGTCATCGCAGACGAAGCAATCGAACTCAGAATCGAGAACCGGACACAGACCGTGCAGACGGATTCGGGCGGCGTGTTTGAAACGCAGTACCAGCCACGTGCAGCTACACTCGGGTCACAATCCATCTCAATTGAGTACGTTCCAGATACTGACTCGGTGTACCTGTCCGACAACGCCACGTTCACAATCGACGTACAACAGGTGACGCCGGACGTGACGAGCGAAACTTCAACGGAGACGGTGAGATACGGCGACCGGTTCAATGCTACAACGTCCGTGAGCGTCGAGTCAGCCGGTGTCGATGAGGTACCAGTCGAATTCGCCATTGACGGGGCCGTGGTTGCACGGACGACAACCGGACCGAACGGCACCGCCACAGAAACGATTCGACTCCCGGCATCGATAAATGACGGCGACCGGCGGGTTGTAGCTCGGATTCCGTATGAGAACCGAGCCATTGCGGGCGTCCAGTCAGAAACCCCTATTGTCGTCGCCGAGACCCGAACGACCCTCTTACTGAATGCATCACGCGCGGCCGATGGGATCATCGTCGAGGGGCAACTCCGGACCGTTGATGGCGACACCGTGGCGGGTCGTCCGGTACGCCTGCAGACCGATGCGGGCGGCACACAGCGAGTCGAGACGACCCGGAATGGCTCGTTCCGGACCAGTCTCGAAAATCCGCCGAGCAACGAGTCAGTTACTGTTATAGCCACATTCGACGAGCCACAATCTAATCTCGGTAACGCGACTGCAACGGCAACGCTGACAGCCGGGTCCGGTGGCGGCAACCCACCTGTCGGCTCCGACTCGGACAGTGACCTGCTTATCGATACACTGGTGGCGATACTGCTCGGCTCTGACGAGCGGCCGGCAGCCGGCTTCGGAAACGGGATCATCGGCTACAGCTGGCTGCCCGTCGTCGGTGGCGGGGCGGCGCTTACAGTTGTCGGCGCAGCTTGGTTTGTCGTATCACGAATCCGCCAACCCCGAGAGACGGACTCGACTGTGCCAGCGGCGGCAGCTGAGGTGTCGATGAGTGGACCCGATCAGACGGCGACACAACCGGATACGACGACTCCGACGTTCGAGGACCGTGTCGAGACGCATCTTGACAGCGGGAACTACGACGCCGCAGCGATGGTCGCGTACACTGCTGTCCACGATGCGCTAGCGGCGAAAAACGGGCTCGGCGAGGGGGTTACACACTGGGAACTCCTTCAGCGAAGCCGGGAGCACGGCGTTCCGGAGGAACAGATGACGGCTCTCGAAACGGTGGTCGAAGCCTTTGAGACGGCAGCATTTGCACCATCGTCGGTTGATCCAGCGCGTGCGGAGGCAGCCGTCGAGCGCGCCCGCGAGTTCAGATCGAACGGGGACCCATAACCCGCTGGTCGTCTCCCTCCAGCCGACTTGCTTAACGCGTTGGACCGGGTCCAGCCGCTTCTGTTCACCGAGTCGGGCAAGGTTCTGGCGGGGGCTAGCGGTATCTGTTCGGGCTGATTGGCTGTAACGGTAGCCGGGTCGGCCGTCGAAATGCGGTAACTATCTTACACCCACCCGCTGTAGGACCCGCCAATGAGTGACGGCCGGAATGGGCGGGTGCTGCTCATCATGGCTGTGCTGGCCGTGGCAGCTGCGGCCCGACTGACGACGCTGCACTGGACACCGCTGCCCTCGACGCTAGACGGATTCGGCTACGTCGCTCTGGCGAGAGACACGCTTCAGACGGGGTCCTTTCCGTTCACCCGGTTCCGGGCGGACAACATCGTGTTTACCGCTGTTCTGACAGTGGTCGGCGCACTCACCGGTGAGCGGCCGCTGTACATCGCACAGCCGGTCGTCGCGGTCACCGGCGCAGCGTCCTGCCTGACGGCGATGGCGCTAGTCAAACGCCTCGCGCAGTCGAGCCGCTGGCGTCCCTCGCGGACGACGCTGTCGATGGGTGTGGTCGGGATGGGGCTCGCGGTGGAGGGCATCTATCTCCGGCGCACCGGACAGACAGACGAGGAGGCGCTGGCGTTCCTCTTGCTTCCGCTGTTTGCGATTGCCGTCCATCGGTTGCTCACGACGGAGCGATACCACCGTCGATGGGGGGCAGTTGTGATCGTCCTGTTCGCTGCGTTCCCGCTCCTGCATACGTTTAGCTCGCTCATCGTTGCGCTGGTACTCACAGGGGTACTAGCCGCCCATCTCGCCAGGATTCCGTCGCGTCGTGACGCCGTCACTGCTCTCGCCGTCGTCGCGGGATTCTGGGTGTATATGTGGGGGTACTACCGGATTGCAGAACGCTCGCTTCTTGAGGTCCCGTACGTCGACCGCGTAAGCGCGTATCCGGGGCTGTTTCTGGCCTGGGTCGTCGTCCTAGTGGCGACACTGATCTGGTTCCAGCGGACGAGTGCTCGCCTCCAGCGGATGACTATCGGCGGCGCGGTCGGACTCTGGTTCCTGACCCTCAGTGCGAACGCAGTACAGACCGTGTTCCCCGGGACACAGACGACGCCAACCGGCCTCTTGGTGCTGGTCGCGGCGTTCGCCGTCCCGGTGGTGTTTGCGGTCGTCGGACTCCCGCTCGCGAGTCGTGATCGGCGGCTGATCGGGCCGGTCGTACTGGCGTTGGTGCTGGCACCAATTGTCATCGTGTACTTCTCGCTGACCGCCTCGCTGACGCCGGAGTACTACGGGACCGCGCTCCGGGGCCAGACGTTCGTTCACCTGCCCGTGTTTGTGCTCGCCGGCATCGGCGTCGTGTCGGTCGCCTATCGGCGGTCGCTGTCGCCGGACGGCGGGCTCGGAGCGACACGGACGCACAGCCACCGCCTCGCAACTGTTCTGACTATCATCGTCGTGGTTGCTGCGGTTGCGACGATGCCTATCGCGTTCGTCAATCTCGATACGCTGGCATTCCCGACCGGAGCGACCGAATCGCAGTTCGCGGCCGCAACATTCACCGCAGACCACGTCGACGAGCAGTGGGCGTCCGACCACCCGTTCAGCAGGATTGTCGATTTGTACTATCCGAACGCGACCAACGGAACGTACCAGCCGACAGCGCGGTGGCTCGGCGGTGGGACGGCACCGAGCTGCCCGACGCTATCGCGGTCGTCGTGGGGGACGACCGGGGCACACCTGTTCCCGGCAAGTAGCGAGAAGACTTCGCCTGCGGCGCTGGCGGAGTGGCGCTACGAGAACGACGTAGTCTATGACACGCGGGGCCTTGATTCGGTGTACCTCGTTCGCCCCGGCGGGAACCGGACGAGTTGCTGAACGCACATCGTTCGGCCCCCTCCCCCGTTTCTCCCGGGTATGTAACCGTGGCATACAATACGAGGCCGGCAGAAAGGCCGACAATGACTGACCCCGTCCTCGTCGGCTCGGAGCTGTGTGTCACACGACGGGGCACCACAATTCTCGATGGCGTCTCGCTCACGGTCGGGTCCGACGCGGCGATGCTCGTTCAGGGCCCGAGCGGGGCCGGGAAGTCGACCCTGTTCAACGTCCTCGGGCTGCTAGAACCGCCGTCTAGCGGACGGCTGGAAGTCGACGGCCGGGACGCGAGCAAGTTGTCTGAACGTCAGCGCGCTAGCCTCCGGCGGACCACGCTCGGATTCGTCTTTCAGGACTTCCAGCTTATCGGTGACCTCACTGCGCGCGAGAACGCGTCGCTTCCCCAGGAGCACGCGGGGGACTGCGACCCGGACTGGCTGGACACGCTGTTCGAACGGCTTGGAATCTCCGGGCTCGCACACCAGTACCCAGCGACGCTGAGCGGCGGCGAGAAACAGCGGGTCGCTATCGCACGGGCGCTTGCAAACCGCCCCGAGATAATCCTTGCCGACGAGCCGACCGGACAGCTAGATCCGGACACTGCCGAGTCGGTGTTAAACCTCCTGTTCAGCATGAAGGAATCGACGGAAACCGCCCTCATCGTCATCAGCCACGACCCCCAACTGGCACAGCGGTTCGACGAACGGCTGTTCATTCGCGGCGGCACGCTCGTCTCCGATGCTGCCTCGACGCCGGACGCGAGCCCGTCCACGGAGACGAACTAACGAACCGATGGGATACAGAAACGCTCTCCTGTTTCGCTGGTCCAGACGGGACCGGCTCACCGTCGTCGTCATCGCCGTGACGGCTGCGTTTCTCATCGGCACGGTCCTGCTGTTGTTCACCGCCGTCACGTACTCGGAAACGTTCGCCGAACCGCTTGCGAACTCCGGGACAGTCACGTACCACGACGCGGAAAACGGCCCACCCGACACTGACGGGGATGTCACCGTGCTCCCGACAGCGACGGCAACGGTAAACGAAACCGACATTCGCCTCGTCGGCATCCCACCCGATACGCCGAGAGTACTCATCGAGGGGTCGGCCCAGTGGCAGGAGGGGCGACTGCCGACGATGCCGGACGGTGCTGACGGCCGGGGACCGGTCTCCCAACAGCGGACCCGAACGGTCAGTGGGTCCAACGGCACCGTCTCGCTTTCGGTCGTGCCACAGGAGCGGGGGACGACGTTCCTCTCCAACCAGTGGTACGTCACGAACGCCTCGACAGCCCAGCGAGTCGGTGTCACCGGCTACTTCATCATCGACCGCAGCCCGAGCGGGACCGGGCTGGGAAGCCTTCCCGATGAAGGGGCACCGCTTGTCAGCGCGCTCCTGTACGTTCTGGGCGGCCTGGAGCAGGTGCTCTGGGCGCTGGGCATCGCTGCGGCTGCCGGTGGATTGCTGGTCCTCATTGTCGTCTACAACGTCACGCGGATGAGCGTCCGCGACCGACTCGACGCGATTCGGGTCATCCGCTCGACCGGCGCGTCGGGGTGGCGCGTGGGACTCCTGTTTACGCTCCGCGCTGGTCTCCTCGTGACCACTGGCGTCGTTCTGGGCTACGCCGTCGGACTCATTCTCATCAAGGCGCTCGTCAACGTCGCAATTTATGTCGGACTCCCAATCGCGCTCGATATCACTGTCACGGGCCAGAGCGCCACCGTCGTCGCGGGCGTCGCCGGAATCTTCGTTTTGATGGGGCTGGTCGCCGGCGCGCTCGCGGCCTATCCGGCAGCGACCCGACCGCCGGCCTCCCTCGGGAACCGGCACACTCGAACCGGACAGTCGGGGCAGTCGAGGCTTGCGAGGGTCCGGAACTGGGTCACGCCGACGTTCCTGTCGTGGCGCTCGGTCGTCCCGACGGCGGCGACGCTAACCGTGTTCGGCATCACGTTCTTGTTGGTGGTCTCACTGGCCGGCCTCGCGTCTCCACTCGGCGGCGAGGCAGGCGGTTCCGGGACGATCACCGAAGCCGGTGCCCCCCATCCGCTGAACAGCCGCCTCGACGGCGAGTACGCGTCGGCGCTCCGGGCCGACGGAACGCCGGCCAGCCCGGAAATCATCTACGCCCAAGTTTCGGACGGGCAACCGTACATGGCCCATGGAGCGAGGTACGACGCGTTCGCGAACGTCACCGGTGCCACGCTGGTCGAAGGCCAGCGACCACAGCGGTACGACGAGGCCGTCATCGGGAGCGACCTCGCACAGACGCTCGACGTCGAGGTCGGTGACGAACTGACCGTCAGCGGGAGCGTCAAGCCCGGGGTTCGCCGGGTCACCGTCGTCGGACGGTACGACGCCGACAGGACGCTCGATGACCTGCTCATCCTGCCGCTTGATTCTGCGGCTGACCTGGCGACTGGGCCAGGACAGGTCCACATGATTCGCGTGAAGGGATCGGTATCCGAGATTGACGATGCCAACGGTGCCGCTGCCAACCGGTCGGGCGCTGTCGTGACGGGGCTATCGGGGCCGACACGCGTCACGAAAGGTGATACCATCAACTTCAGCGTCGACGTGCGAAACGTCGGTAACGAACGGGTGAGCCGGGACGTCACCCTCCGGTATCGGGGTGAGCGACAAACAACGACGATAGCCGTCCCACCGGGACAGGAGCGGACCAAGACTGTCTCCTTTACCGCGTCGGAACTGGGGACCGCAAACGCTACTGCCGGAGGGTACACCCATTCAGTGACCGTCGTCTCGCCGAACAGTATCGAGATACCGAACCAGCTGCCGTCACAGGCCCCGCCCGGGTCGGGGCTCTCCGTCCCTGTCCTCACGAAAACTGGAGAGCGGGTTTCAAACGCCACTGTTACAGTGAACGGCCCGTCGCTCAGAACCGGATCGAGCGGTGTCGCCGTCGTTCCCCTGCCACGCGAACCGGGGAACTACACGATAACGGCCCGGTACGGAAACCGGACGGCGACTCACGACATTCAGATCGTCCGTGGAACTGAGCGGGAGCTGTACGGAGAGCTGTCGATCTCTCCGTCGTCAGGGTCGGTCTTGACGACGCCAACGCTCAGAGTCGGGCTCGCAAACCCCTGGCAGGAACCGATCACACGCAATGTCGGCGTCATCGGTCCCGGCGTCTCCCGAAACCGGACCGTGTATATGCCGCCCGGAAACGTCACGCAGACGCGGTTCTCTCCGGATGGTGGACGCGGCCAGCCCGGAAGGTATACCTATCGTGTGACAGCCAACGGGACTACCCTCACCACAGCAGAGTACGAGGTGACCGGGGACCGCCGGCTGGCATCCGCGGTGGCAAGCAGCGGGTCATACGCGTCGGGAACGCCCATCGAGCGTTCCGTCGAGGGGGTGTTCGGGAACGTACAGTTGATTCTCGGCGTCCTTGTCGTCCTCTCGGCGCTGAGTACCGTCGGCAGTACCACGGCGACGTTCGCACAGGGAGTCCACGCCCGTCGGCAGGCTATCGGCATCCACCGCTCGACCGGCGCGACACAGTGGCGGATTCTGCGGACGATCTTGGCCGACATCGCTCGTATCGCGATTCCGGCGACTGGCCTCGCGCTCGGCCTGTCGGTCGTTGCGTTACAGCTGCTGGAGCGGGCTGGCTGGCTCGTCTTCTTCGGCTTCCGCCTCTCCGCGCGAACACCACCGGCAATTCTCGCAGCGATATTCGTCGGCGGGGTCTTGCTCGCGCTGTTCGGTGCCCTCGTCGCAACACTGCCGTATCTGACGGCGGCACCGGTATCGTTGCTCCCGAGCGGCGACCGAACGCGGACGCCTGATGACGATTCGGTCGCCGAGAGACAGCACAGCGACGACTGAACCGAAGTGCTAGGGCAGATAATCCAGTCTCTGCTGGCGGCTGTCGGTCGGAACTTTGACTGTCGACCGACAAGAACGCCGTTGTATGGCGACCCGACAGCGCCAGCAGTTCATCTACGGACATCTCATGTGGGTGCTTGGCAGCATCCTCGTGTTGACCCTGCTGGATGCGCTGACGTTGGAGCTGTTTTTCGTCGTCTCGCTGATCGGGTTTCTGGTCACGGTCGAACTGGTCGCACCGCAGGCCGTATCGCCGCGCTGGCGACGGCGGCTCTGGTGGCTCATCGGAGCTGGTCTGGTGGGCTTTGCCTACGTGGTGATCAGACGAATCCTTGAGATTCTCCCACCGGGGCTGGTCTGATGGCACTGACACCGTCTCCCGACGATTCCTGGCGTCCGTCGCTCACTCTCCCACAGCTATTACTCGCCACTTACACCGCCGTTACCATCATCGCGGTCGTCTACGCCGCGAGCACGTCCTCGGCAGCGTTCGGTGCGTATAACTCCCAGTGGGACGGGGCAGGCGAACTCCGAGCCGTCGCGGCTGACACCGGTGCGAACGTGACTGTTGGGACGAACGTGAGTCAGTATACGGCCAGTGACCCGGACGACACCGTTGCAGTCATTCTCTCGCCGGCGGAGCCGTACTCGTCGAGCGAGCGCACACGAATCCGGGAGTTTGTCCGGAGCGGCGGGACACTTGTCGTCGCCGAGGATTACCGCCCACGCGGAAACGACCTGCTCGCCGCTGTCGGTGCGGATGCACGCTTCGACGGCCGTCCCGTGTACGACAACCGGAATTACTACCGGAACGCCTCGCTCCCAGAAGCGACGCCTGTCGGCGACGACCCAGAGACAGCGGGCGTCGATACTATCGTCCTCAACTACGGCACGACTGTCAGGGCCGGCAACGCGACGACGCTCGTCACCACTTCTGAATACGCCTATCTCGACACCGATGGCAACGGCGAACTCGACGGTGCAGAGCAGTTAGCGTCCCGACCCGTCGTCACGAGGGAATCGGTCGGCGACGGCCGAGTCATTGCCGTCAGTGATCCGAGCATCTTCGTAAACGCGATGCTCGAGCGCGGTGACAACCGGCGGTTCGTCCGGAACCTCATCGCCAATCACGACACGGCCCTGCTGGACTACTCGCACGCCGGTGGTGTCCCCCCGGTGGCCGCTGCCGTTCTCGCACTGCAGCGGTCAGACGTGCTGTTACTGTTCTGTGGCGTCGTGCTGGTCGGGGCGCTATTCGCGTACGACCGCCGCCTCCATGAGTCTTTGCGGACTCGACTCCGGGAAGAAAGGGGCCACAAGCCGAACCCGGGCTTGTCCCGAGAGGGCGTGAAAAAGTATGTCAGCGCCCGTCACCCGGACTGGGAGGAAACACAGGTACAGCGAGTAACGGAAGCCATTATTAAACAGCGGTCCGAACGTCAACGCAATGACTGATCCGTCGGTACTGTATGACCGTCTCAGATCGGAGGCGGAGACAGTTCTTATCGGTAACGAGCAGGTTCTGCGGCAGATTACTGTTGCCATGCTTACACGGGGCCACGTGCTTCTGGAAGGGGTCCCTGGTGTCGCGAAAACGACGATTGCCACGCTCGTCGCCAACGCGACGGATCTCCAGCACTCCCGGGTTCAGATGACTCCTGATCTCCTCCCTGCGGATATCACTGGAACGACGGTGTATCACCAGCGAAACGGCGAGTTCGAACTGCAGAAAGGGCCGGTGTTTACCAATCTGGTCATCGCCGACGAGATCAATCGCGCCCCGCCGAAAACACAGAGCGCACTCCTCGAAGCGATGCAGGAGGGGCAGGTCTCTATCGAGGGGTCGACGCTCGAACTCCCGACGCCGTTTACGGTCGTTGCGACAATGAACCCGCTCGAGATGGAAGGGACGTTCAAACTCCCGGAGGCCCAGCGCGACCGATTCCAGATGAAACTCGTCACTGAGATTCCCGATTCTGATGAGGAGCGCGCAATCTTGGATCGGTTCGACGCGAACCCGGCGCTCGATGCGGACTCTATCTCACAGGTCATCTCACGGGACGAACTTCTGGACGCTCGGACGGTCGTTCCTGAGACACACATCGAAGACAGCATCAAGGAGTACATTCTCGCTCTCGTCGAGGCTACCCGAGACCATCGTAACGTCATTCACGGGGCCTCTCCGCGGGCGACAATCGCGCTCCAGAATACAGCCAAAGCGGTCGCTCGTCTGAACGGCCGGAAATATGTTATTCCGGACGATGTGAAAGAGATGGCGCTCCCGGTGTTGCGCCATCGCCTCATTATGAGTAGCGACGCCGAATTAAGTCAAATCAGCGCCGAAACGGTTATCGAAGAGATTCTCCAGTCGATCACGCCGCCGGGGTCCGACACCGACCACAGTACAGGCATCGAAACGGCAGTCGGTGACGGCGGGACGAAACGCGAGTTCGAATAGCGACCGGCCCGCAGTTAGCCGTTGTCCGAAGTTGGCATTGTCTCTTGTTCGTGGGTCGCCGCGCCACTGGACTGTGCCGGTGGTTCCTCGGGTTCGTTCCACGAAACTGTCACGACACCGCTGAACCGATCATCATTGTGGGTGTCGACGGTTACCGGTCGATCAAGGCCCGTGGCAAACCCCACCGCGAGCAGGGACACCACTGGGTGGTCTAGTTGATGTATGTCGCCAAACGCCGGGTTGTCGATGGCAATAGAAGCGGTTTGGTTCTCGCCATCGACTTCGATTCTCGTGTTCTCAACAAGCTCGAACTGCTCCGAGAGGGCCGCAGTCAGCTGTGTTGCTATTGCATCGGGGGCGGTACCGAACTCGCCCGACATCGTCTGCTCGAACTCGTTGTAGAGCCGGTCACCAGTCGGGGGCAGTGATATTCCCTGCGCCGCCTCGACACCCGTCACGAACAGTGCTTCCAACTGCCCCGGGTCGGGAACCGTGTACTCGACGTGCTGGGGGACGAACAGGCGCGCAGTCGTCTCCGGATGGGATGCTGTTGGGACATACACCGTCTCGGTCTGGAGTTCCAGTTCGCTGACGAGGTGCTGTTCGACATCTGCCAGCGTGTTGAATACCGTAGCACCGACTGACGCCGAGACGAACCGCTCGGGAGTGAGATAGAACGTGACGATGCCGGCGAACACACCGGTCCCGCCGAACGCGATGAAGATGGTTTGCAGGGCCGGAAAGACAAACGCCGCTACGAGGGATAGTCCGCCAACCGCGAAAAAGCCCAATGCGGTCCGTCTGAACGTTGCCCGTTTCGCGTGCGCGTACGACTCGCGCAAGCGACGGTTCTCCTCCCGCAACACTTCAAGTTCCGCTTCGAGTGTCTGGCGGTCCCGTACAATATCGGTCTGTTGGTCGCTGTCATCGGCTGCCGTATCGGGTTTCGAGAGATCGGGTTGACTCATGTGAAATCACGGTCCGAGGTTACGTCTTCGGTCACGATGTCGAGTTCTATCAGCAGGTAGCGATGGAGCAGATAGCCGACGATGGCACTCCCGACGAGAAGGGCGGACCCGACCCTGAGGGGATCCAGATTCCAGCGCCAGAGCGACAGCCAGGCAAAACCGCCAAGCAGTGGGACGACAAGTGCGACGAGGCTGCCAGCGATTCGACTGTCGGGTGTCTCAGCAGCGACCGAAAGCAATGTCAGGAACAGGCCGCCTTCGACAAGGGCGAGTGATAGCAGTGACGGTGTATCAACTGTGACGAGCGCTATCTGTCCAAGCACGACCGTGAGAACAGTTGTTCCGGACAGGTAGAGGCCGCCGAGGACAACACCGACGAGGCCGAGCCATACCGGTCCACCCATGAGTAGCCCACCTGTCGCTCCGACGATGCCCAGCAGGCCGAGCGCGGTCGGTAGTGGGCGGCGCGACTGTCCGATCAAATTCAGTGTCGTACTCATACGTACTCCCCCTGGTCCGTGTTGGCTGGGCCAGCGGACAGAATAGTCGAAATCTGGTCCGAGGGCCCCACCTCGTAGGCCGTCACCGAGTCGATCTCGTTCAGCTCACGCCGGAACTGGTCGAAGGTCCGATACCGTTCGTAAGCGGTATCGAGGTCCGTGACGAGGTCCGTATCGAAGGCTACTGATGGAGTGAGAAACACGATGACCTCTGTTGCGTTCCGTCTCGCCAGCCCAACCGTGTTCCGTAGCTCGCTCGGGCTGCTGTCGTCGGTACAGATGACCAGCAGATCCGCGCTGCGTATCTCGCGTGGTGCCGCCTGAAAACCGTTGTACAGCGGTTGGTTGGGAAGGTGCTGCTTCGACCCGGCGGCGTCTCGATACGCGAGCAGCGTCGTCTCCATCGGCGATTGGGTGTCAGCCGTTGGATTCACCGTTCCTGTCATCCTTCCGGCGGCAGCCGCTGTCGCGGGGGCTGTTGCCGGCGCTTCAGCTTCGATGTCGAGGTCGTTGATTCGATGCTGACACGACCTGTAGGCTTCGGCTCTCGCCACCGGGACTCTCGCTTCCGTTATGCCGGCATCGTCGATAGTCACGTAACCTAGTGGGTCGCGGGTCGTTTCGGCACGCTGTTGGAACGCCGCGGCGACCGCCTTGAGGTGTTCTAGCTTCGTTTCGCCAGGTGTACCGTCGCCCAACGTCTGACGGTGGTCGAGGAGGAGTACCACGCTACGGTTCCCCTCGGCTTCGTAGTTGCGGACGTGTGTTTCGTCTAGTCTGGCAGTCGCCTTCCAGTCGACGTATTTCAGTGCGTCACCCGGGACGTACTTCCGTATTTCCTCGGCTGAGAGTCCACCCGTCCGCCCGCGAGCATCGTGTTCGCCGACACCGCGTAGCAGTTGTTTCCCTCCCTGCCCAACGTGAATTGGGTCGACCGACGGGGCCTCGACTGCTACTTCGGGGCCCGGTGCAGTCGTGAACGACTGGGTGAACAGGCCAGTACCGTCGCTGACTGTCACTGTGGCCCCAGGAACGGTGTAGTCGCCGACAGTCTCCCAGATGAGCGGGAGTGTCACCGACGACGACTGTATCGATGTGTCGAGATTGAGCTCCGGCGTGGGGCCCGACTCCATCCGCGCTGTGAGTGGAATCGTTGCTTTGACGGAGAGTGGCAGGTGACCGGCGGCGTCGACTGATGCCGCAAGTGTGTACGTCGTTTCGGTGTCGACCTGTATCCGGGTCCGGTCGAGGGACTGGCTCACTGTAAGTTCACCCCTGAGTCGTGAAACGCCACGAACGAACGCAAACTGCAGTGTGAGCAGCCAGCCTGTGAGCCCGGCGGCTCCGACCACTAACAGGGGCGCATCGAGCAGCCCGCCACCCACGACGAGACTAGCGATAGCAGTGAGCGTGAGCCAGAACCGCCGGGTGACACGCATTGCCTTCTGTTACTGAACCGAGCCCATTGAAGATACCGACAGACACAGCCGGGGACTCCCGAGTTGCGTCCGCCCTTGGTATCGAAATCGATACTGATATTCAGAGAATCACTTACTTAACCGCTAATCGAGAATATCGGCGTATAGATGTCTTTGACGGCTTTTCTATCCCGGCCCTTGGGGGCGCGTTTAGGTGCAATTATCGGAGTCAATTTTAATACTGAGCCTGAAGAATCGGATAGAGACTCCGGAACCAGCGGCGACTGGTTCCGTACCGTGCCCATAGCTCGCTTCGGTGCCGTTGCCCTCGTCACCCTGCTTCTCGCCGGCGTCGTGCTTCCAGTCGCTGGGGTGCCGCCGCAGGTAAACACCGCCAGCGGTGGTGGGGCCGATACACCGAACACGCAGCAGGTACAGGCCGATTCGAACGCCACTGATACAGACGGAGACGGACTGTCGGATTCGCTAGAGCGGTCCGTATACGATACTGATCCGACCGATACGGATACCGACGGCGACGGCTATCCGGACGGTATGGAAGTCCGCTGTGAGCAGGCTCTTCCGGATGCAGACCCGCTCCGAACGGACATCTACGTCGAAGTCGATTCCACGGAGGCAACGACGCTCAGCGACCCGGTTCAGACATCCATCGCCGAGACGTTTGAGAAGGCACCTGTTTCGAACCCCGATGGCTCCACCGGGATCGATATCCATCTCGTCACAGACGAGACTAACCTCTCGGCCAACGGGACGGTGTACTCAAAATCCCGTGCCGGTGCCGGAAACGACATCTATGATTTCCGGGCGAACCATTCGGAGCACCGTTCTGACGGCTATTACTACGTCCTGCTCACCGACGATGTGGCCTACAACGGGGACGACTACTTCGTCGGCGCGGGACGACCTGAGATTGCAGCGATGGAGCGGTTCGACTCGACCAAAATAACCGCTTCGCTGTTCATGCATGAATTCGGGCACGCGATGGGCCTCGATGCCCATCAGGACGGTATCGACGAGGAGCGCTACTCCCGGACAGAGTACGATAGCGTGATGAACTACAACGGACTGTACAGACAGCTCACCTATTCGAACGGTACCGACAGCGTGGGCCGAAACGAGTGGCAGTTCGTCGCCGAGAACCGAACACAGCCTGACGTTGAATGTGCGGACAACGCGTGCTCTAGCAGGTGTACGCAGGGCTGATTAGTCGCAAAAAGAGACGGTCAACGGCTAGCTGCTGTCTCCGAGCATACTCATAAAGAACGACCCGAACACGGTCTGCAATCCGAGTACTACGACTGTCGAGGCCAGAAGGGTCGCTGTGGCTGATGGCAACGCCGCTTCGCCGACGAGCAGCCACTGTCCGAACACACTCCCGAGATACAGAAGCCCGACTGCAGCCGCGAGAATGCCGATGGACGCACCGTGTTCCAACTGGAACTGCTCCCGTATCATCCCGACGAGTACACCATCGGGTTTGTTTATCGGGTTCGCAGCGATAGAGCTGAACAGTGCAAGCGTCCAGACCTGATACCCGACGATTGCCAGTAACGATCCGCCGACCATCGTCTGTATGCCGAAGTTGACGCCACCGACCGACAGCTGGGCGACTGACAGTGACATCAATATCGCCCCGGCAGAGACGAGCAACAGAGCCGGATAGGAGAACAGGTAATCCGGCGCGTTCACGAGCATGAATCGGACGTGCCGCCAGCCGTCACTGAAACTGTCGAGCGTCTCCTCGCCTTCACGCTCGTGGTAGATGATCGGAACCTCTTCGATGGTGAGATCGTTCGCGCCGGCTTCCATAATCATCTCGCTAGCGAACTCCATCCCGGTCGTCTCTAGCTCTAGCGTTTCGAGCGCATCCTTGGTGAACACGCGGAACCCGCTGTGTGCGTCGCTCACGCCGGCCCCGTAGAACGTGTTCAGGAACCGCGTCAACAACGGATTGCCGACGTATTTATGCAGCGTCGGCATTGAACCGTCTCGAATCTCTCCCTCAAGTCGGCTCCCCATACAGATGTCCGCGTCGCCGTTCTGGACCGGGTTGAGGAGCTGAGGAATCATCTCGAAATCGTACGTCGTGTCAGCATCGCCCATCGCAATGTACTCTCCCCGCGCCTTGTTGAACGCACAGCGATACGCATAGCCATAGCCCGGTTCATCGGGGGTCACGACTGTCGCACCCCGCTCGCGGGCTAACTCCGGTGTCGCGTCGGTCGAACTGTCGCTTACGATAATCTCAGTCGGGACGCGCAGTTCGGATACCGCTGTTTTGATCCGATCAATACATTCTACGATTCCTTTCTCTTCGTTGAGAGTCGGCATCACGACGCTCAAAACCGGCGTGACGTCGCTCTCTGGCGTGACGAGAAACTCGTCTGCAGTCTTGGCTGCGATCCCCTGTTTGTTCGTTTGATTTGCCTGATTTGCTTGTATTGTCATTCCCGTACCTCGGCTGTAACTGGTGCGTCTAGTAGCATGCACACTCCACTCCCCCTGGCCGACGTTCGACGAATACGGCTGGTAGGGCCCGTTTTATTCGGTTTCAATGGCTACCTTCTGATAGGTACCGTTTGTTTCCCACACAGAATGTCCTGTCAAACCAACATATAATAAAGCTGTTGGGTGAGGTAATTCATAACTAATAACAATAGTTGGCATGAGACCCTTCATCTCTCTTTGATTGGTCACAATTTCTCCGCACCATGACGATATTGTGTAATGAGCACCTGTCAGTAAGGCACACTATACATGCACTGATGTACGTTGCGAATCCTGCATTTATCAGAATAGTATACTATGTCAGCCACGAGTGTCACTTACAGATATTCCAGACACTGTGATATAACGGCTATCGGAACGACCACACCAGAGAAAGTCGCGCTACGCCGGAATTCGAACAGTAAACACACGGAGAAGAGTCTCGGATATCATCTTCGTCAGTAGAACCTCCGCAACCTCAATCGACACGCTTCGGGGGCGGTCATCTGGTGGTGTGTGCCGGCCGACCGCTCTGGCGCTACTCGGTTGCTGAAACGTCTCACACTGGGCGGCGAAGTCGACTCCGTATCTTGCCGCCAACAGCGTGTACCCGTGGCAGTCGGTTCTCCATTGCACTGATCAGCGTTGCGACGCTTAGCCCAAGGACGTAAACAACTCCTAAAACCATGATAACTGCGATGTCCTTGCTGAACCGGAGTGCCCCACGTATCGATGCCATATTCGTACATTTCTGGGATGAGTATAAGTCGTTGGGGTCTGATTATTAATATCTGTAACTGGGCGGGCGCTGTTGTCTAGGGCCGTAGATTTAAGCCGTCCTATGTGCTAAACGGTAACATGGCGACAGATCAGTCCGAGGGGGCCAGCCTGCACGTGCCACCGCTGGAGAATACGGCGTTTTTCTCCATTGAGGACGATGACGGCTACGTCCGCATTGAACAGTCGCTGGGGAACCAGGTCCTGTACACGCCCAACGAGGCGCGGGATATCGCCGAAGCTATTCTCGATGCTGTTGATGAGGCGGTCGAAGAGGAGTAACCCATCGGCGGCGGCCGGCCCTGTTTTGCTGGAAGGCGAGACGGTTTGAACGAGGGCGGTCCACCGTCAGGTATGACAGGTGCAAGCCACCGGGCGGCAGTCGCCGAGCGAGCAGCCCGGTCTGGCGGTGTCGTAGCCCGGGAGCAGTTCCGGGGCGACCTCAGCGTCGAGTCGAAGGCCAACAAGAACGACCTCGTCACAGCGACGGACCGCGACGCCCAGCGACAGGTCGTCGCAACCATTCTGGAAGAGTTTCCGGGCGACCGATTCCTCTGTGAGGAAGACCTCTCGACGCGAGCCGGGCCGGAGGCCGACTACGAGCCTGAAGCGGTCGATAGCATCCCAAGCAACGGCTCTGTATGGGTCATCGATCCGATCGACGGGACGGCGAACTATGTCCGTGGAATGCGCTTGTGGGGGACCGCCGTCAGTGCGGTCGTCGATGGCGAACCGGTCGCATCGGTGACCTATCTCCCCTCGTACGGCGATCTCTACGCGGCCGGCCCAGAGAATGTGACGCGAGACGGGACTGAACTCTCGGTAAGTGACCGAACCGACCCGGAGACGTTTGCTGTGGCCCCCGTCGGTTGGTGGGACCGCGACGACAGGGACGAGTTCGGTCGGTTGTGTAGCGCCGTTGGCGACCGCTTCGGCGATATTCGGCGTCTGGGTTCGTTCCAGGCCACGCTGGCACACGTCGCCGACGGGGCGCTTGAGGGGCTTGTTTGCACGCGCCCGATGGCCCCCTGGGATACGCTCGCTGGCGTCCAGATGGTCCGACAGGCTGGCGGTACGGTCACTGACCTCGATGGCGAACCATGGACTCACGACAGCGATTCTGTCGTCGCCTCCAACGGCGAAGCACACGAGGTGTTCGTGGCGGCCGGCAACGAAGCGCTCAGGCAGGACTGAACACACTTGCCCCGCGCAGTTCAGTACCGCGCGAAATTCCGCTCCGCGCACACGGGACCGGAACGCTAAAACCGCCTGCCACCGGTCACTCGGCCATGGAAACGCTCGAGCGAGCCGTCGATGAGTACGGGCCCGGCCAGCTCTGGGTGGGCTCTTTCGTTGCAGTCCTCCTCGTCGCGGTCGGTGCTGTTGTGGCCGCTCCACAGATCGTCTGGGACCGATTCCTCTGGCAGTACTTCTGGGGGCCAGTGTACGCGGACGCCAAGTCGGCCAGCTGCGCCGAGATGACTGCATCCGGGCCACAACCGCTGTACGATGGCTGTAGGGCGGCTATTCAGGAAGGACGGCTCATAGCTGAGCCCGGGTACACCATCGTCTCCGAGGTCGGCTATATGTTGATTCTGGTGTATATGCTCGTCGGCGTCTACTTCCTCCTTGAGCGACTGGACATCGCCGAAGACCCAGAGCTCTACTTCGCGTTCGTGCCGTTCATGCTGCTCGGCGGCGCGTTGCGGACCGTCGAGGACGCGACGGACCGTGCAGTTGACGCCGGCGTCTCTCCTATCGTCGAGTACCCACTGAGTTCTCTCATCATCAGCCCCGTTATCTACGGCACAGTGTTCTTGCTGACGCTGCTCGTCCTCGTCGTCTGCGTGGACCTCGAACAGCGAGGCGTCGTCGACAGCTACTACCGGACGACTGGCGCTATCGGTGGGGCTTTCGTCGCCGTGACGCTCCTGTATCTCACATTTGTTGCGCTCACGCGCGAGTACGCGACCCTCTATCCGTCAGTCCTCATCACGACTGTCGTGCTGGCCTCGGCGCTGTCGTATGGCCTCTACTGGGTCTTCGAGACGTACCGCCCGGCACTGAACGACGGCACAGGCTACATCGGCCTGTTGGTCATCTGGGGCCACGCCATCGACGGCGTCGCGAACGTCTTGCTGGCCGACTGGCTCGACGTCCTGAACGTTCCGCTGACGTACTACCCGAAACACCCGGCCAACGCGTTCATTATCTCGGCCACCGAATCGCTTCAGCCTGCAAGCCTCTCGGCCGCTATCGGCACGTCGTGGCCGTTCCTGATCGTCAAGCTCGCGGTCGCCTCGCTGGTCGTCTCGCTGTTCAACCAGGAGTTCATCGACGATAGCCCACGGTACGCACTGCTGTTGCTCATCGCCGTCACCGCGGTCGGCCTCGGGCCGGGTACGCGGGATATGCTGCGGGCGACGTTCGGTATCTGAGGGTCGGTCGCGTCGTCGTCCACCTTATGGGAACGGATGATGCTCCCTGTCGAGTCGCGGCTCGAAGCCCAGCTCGGCAGGTACAGCCTCAGCCCGTTCGCCGAAGAACGCGTCACCGAAGAACAGCGGCTGTGCCGACGGACAGACGGCACGGACTGCCTCGAACCCGAGTTGTTCGAGGTCGCGTGTCGTCAGCCGTGCCCCGTGGGGCGTGAGTCCTGCGTCAGCTGCCCGGTCACACACTGCCTCTAGCTCTGCCTCACCAGAGAGGGCCGTGTCGGGGCCGAGCGAACCCAGCGGGACTGCTGTCTCCGTCGCCGTCAGGTCGGCCGCCTCGCCGGGCGACTCGGCGTAGCGCCCGATAGCGCCCTGTGCGTCCATGGCTGCCTCTGGCCCCATGCTGTCGAGTTCCATCCAGTTCTGGAGCGCTTCCTCCAGCGCGCCGACGGCGGCCGAACCCGGGTCCAAATCTGCGTCGGTCCCGAGCGCGAAGCGCGGCCATTCGTCCTGTTCCAGTGCAACAGCGACGACTGGCACGTCCACGTCCTGTGTCAACAACAGCGCCGTCACATCGAGCCCCTCAGATGTCGCGCGCCGCCGGAGCGTGTCGTATTGTTCCTGCTCATCGATGGCAACGCGGAGCGGCTCGAACGTCGAGTACCACGACAGCATCGCGGCGTCACGTTCGATGACCTCGTACAGCCCGGTCAGAAGCGCCTCGGTGACGGTGTTTCCGAGTCCGAGCCCGGTCGTCGTTGCCGGCCTGACGGCGTCCGATGGCGGCGGATAATAGACAGTTTCGGCGGGAAGCGACCGACGTTCGTCGGTCAGTATGTTTGTGGCCGGGACCCAGGACAGCACCGTCGATTTGTCCCACGCAGCCTCGTCTCTGACGAACGCGTCGGGAGTGACAGCATCCGGAATATCGGTGACTGTTCCGTGCTGTATGTTTCCTTCGCGGTAGACGCCGGCCGCGTACCGCTCGTAATTCTCACCCAGGGCCTTCATGAACGCCGTGTCCCAGTCGATAGCGACACCCGCGGCCTTGGCAGCGGCCGATACGTCGCTGAAACCAGCGGTATCGGCGAGCGTCGACAGGTAGTACGGAGCCGGGAACGACTCGACCTCGCCGACCTCCGTGGCGATACCGACCCGGTCGTCGAGGCCCAGTTCTGCCCGCGACAGCGCCTCGCTGTCTGGAGCCGCCTGCCGGCCATCGCCAAGGGTCCGGCTCGGTGTCTCGCTGCAGTCACAGCCCGGGACCGGGAGGAACCGCCGCTGAGTGTGTGGGAGTTCCGTGACGGTCCCGAAAAGCGAAGCGTCGCCGTCGAGAAACTGTGTCACCAGTCGACCGGCCAGCGCTCCCGCGAATCGCTGCGTGGCCGCCGTCGGGGCCGCTGTGGCTTCCTCGGTGTCGTCGACCGTCGCCTCGACCCGAGTCTGGAGACAGTCGAAACAGCCCGTTTCAGGACCAAATCCGCTGATCGCGGCATCGGTCACCGGGACGCCGCCGATGCCGCCCAGTTCGACGGCGACCCACGGAATGGCGTCCTCTCTCGCCCGGTCGTTCCACGCCGCAAACGTCTCCGAACCGACGGTATCGACGACGACGGCGAGGTCACCACTGACATCTGTCGGCGTTGAGGACTGTGCTACTGAAACATCGATAGCAGCGAGAAACGCGGTAAGTGAATCGACGGCCGGTCCACGCCCGACGACTTCGACAGTCTGCATGCCGAACCCCTCGCGGTGGAGCGGGAAAAACCTACGCGGCGAGGATAGACTGGGCGACGGAGGCCAGTTCGTCCGGGTCGGCGTCTTTGAGCCGGTCGTCACCGAGCATCAGGCGGAGCCGCGGCCGGCCCACGTCAATCGGGACTTTCTCGGTGTCGATGAGGTTCATGTCTTCGAGTTTCGTCTTCGTCCGCGAGAATGTCGCCTTGCTCGCCAGCCCGACATCTTCGCCCCACTTGCTGATGTCGTACAGCAGTTCACCGTTCCGCGCGGCCACGAGCAGGCTGATAGTGACCTCGTCAAGCCCGTCGCCGTCGCCGCGGGCCGTCGACAGCGAGTTGAGAACATCGTTGAGATCAGATGCGGTTTCCGGGCCGATGTCGGATTCCAGCGTGCTCTGGACGCGGTTGAGCGGCGGCGTCCGGAGTGAGTACTCGTCGGCGTCTGCCCAGGCCGAGTCGTAGTAGTCGTAGGCGTTGTCCACGAACGCCGCGTCGTCGGTCCCGAGACCACCGACCGTGTCGCTGATGGTCACAAGCGCGTACACTGTATCGACAGTCACCGCGACCGAGTGGTTCGGCACGTCATCGAGCAGTCGCATCGTGAGCCGCCCTTCGTCGATGAGGTCGGCCGCAGTACTCGCGACGAGGAAGTCGTCCATAACGTCTTTCAGCGCCCGCTCGTCGGCTAGCAGCCGAACTTCGGGGGCCCCCGACTCTGCGTCCAGTGTCGATACAAGCTCAGAGATAGTCCGCCGCGACGGGTTCACGACGTACACCGACTCGTCAGCTGCCCCAAACACCGTGGTCAGCATAGACCCGACGTCGTCTTGCAGGAGATTTTCAGTCATTGTCCCTTGCCAGTATATAGTGTATTATTATATTTAATTTTACCGGCCATACTGTGTTGATTTCGCCAACAATCCGACAACACCCACTACCGAACAGCGATAAAATATCGGTCTGTTGTCCTAAGCAGAAAGCGTTTGCTCCACGGACTGGACCTCCTGTTCTTACCGTCTAAATCACGCGTATATGGACAAATTAGCGGCTGTGTGGCGGCTTTTTCACTCGGGAGAATCTACAGCTTCGATACAGTATCGAGCCTGCACTTGGTATGCAAGATGAACATAGACTGTTGCCTCGTCGTGACTACTTGATTACCAGACGCTGAAACAATCGGCGGCCGTCCCAGCTTCCCGCTCAGAGCCTGCCGCTCTATCAGAAGTCTGTCCGGAGACGCGCGGCAAGGTCGTCGGACCAGTGGAACTCCCCGTCGTAGATGACGGGCAGTGAGGTCCGGCCCAGCGCGTCGGCCAACTCCGCAGCGTCGAGCGAGTGGCTCGTCTGTTCGCCGTTCAGCGCGGCGCTGTCGTCGAACGGCAGGCGGTAGCTCTCACCGGGCCGCTCCGGGGACACGACTGTACACTGTACGTCGAACCCTGTCTCCCCCTCTGAGAGCCAGACGACGGCCGGATGTGCGGGATTCGGAACGATAGAATAGGTCCCGTCGCCCACAACGGCATAGTCCTTGCACATCATTATTCGCCGGCGAGCGAGCTCCAGCGCTCGCTGGATGCTGAATCCGTTACTGAGCAGGCGTGCGAAGGCGGTCCCGACCAAGGCGGCGTGTTTGTCCAACACGTCGGTGAGTGTCACTGCACCGGCGACTGCACCCTGCTTGACCAGATCAAGCCCTTCGTCGTAGGAGCCACAGGCGTTCAGGAAGAACGTCTGCGTTCGGACATCCGACAGCGACGACAGCGCCAGATTCCCGTCGGGACAGCGCAGTCCCTCTTCGTCGCAGTGGCCGATGAAGTGGACGAAATCGGTCGGCTGCCGGAACACGTCGGCCAGTTCGGTGACCGACAGCGTCTCGCTGACCCGCACGTCCATTGGCAGGTCCGCTGCCCGGTAGATTTCTGTCACTTCGGTGTGTTCGTCGGCCATCTCCTCGTCGTTGAGAACGACCGCGACCCGTTGATTGCCGACATCCCGGTTCTGAATCCGGTATCGATTCAGATACGCCTCCGCTGGCGTTTTACAGGCGTCTATCGGGTTCCCCGGCGCGAGCCACGAGTGCAACTGTCCCTCGCGCAGGTTCGGTTCGATGACCGGTGGGCGCTCGGCCGACCCACGACTCAGATACGAATCCGCCAGCGTCTTGTCGAGAAGCTCATCGCGGTCGAGCCGAGAGCTGTCCGGCAGGTAGATGAGGCTGAGCCGGTCGAGGAGGAACGGGAGACAGCGGACCCGTTCCGGCTTCGGTGAGACGTACGTCGAAAGGGGCCATTCAGGTAGAATCGACTTCACGGCATCGTCGGAGACATCGAGGTATCGTTCGAGCCGTCCGGCCGGCGACAGCGACCGAACTGTCTCCGGGTCGAGTGAGAGCGCCGACGTGATACGGGGTCCGCTTTCGGCCGGGTCGACGCGCCTGACTTGGCAGTCGAGGTAGAACACCTTCCGGAGTAGCGCTGCGACGCCGGCCTGTAGCGACGGCCACGCGTCGAAGGAGAGGTGTACCGACGTGTCTTCGGCTGTCAACACTGCGGTATCTCGTGACTCGACCACCACTTCGGCCCCGAGATAGTATGCCAGCGGTGCGCTGACGAGCAGTTCCGCCTCGCACTCCGGAACACGGAGCGTGATACCGGTCTCGGGACGGTTCTGCCGAACCGGTCCGGGAATACGGGTCGTTTCGCCGGTCGTGACTATCGGCGGGTGTCCGCGGAGTTCTGGGTGCGAACGGGACGGCTGCATCGTGTGATGAGCCCCGCTCAGATGTGTAATCGCCGTTGCAAGCCCCGTGGGCGTCGCGGGGACCTGCAGATGCGGCCGCTCTGCGTTCGTCTCCCAGATGAACCCGACGGCAATACTCGTCGGCTCTTGGAAGCTGAGCACAGTGGTAACACCGGCTGAGTGGAGCGACGCCGGACCACTGAATCGAACGTGGATCCGAATGTCGTCGGCGACGCCGAGCGGTGACTCGTTGCCACTGTCGGCAGCGCGGGCCTGCATCGTCAACAGGTACTCTCCTGTCGCAAGCGTCGTCGGTGAATCGACTGTCCCGGTACCCCTTTCAGTGTCAACTCGGGTTACCGTGGCATCCACTGCCGGCAGCGCCAACTCGGTGACGGACCCACTGTAACACTCATCGACAGGGCGTGATAACCGGTCGTCGTCTGTGACTTCTCGATTGTGTAATTGGTGCACCAGTGCGGTCGGGTCGACCGTTTCTCCATCCCAGTCCAGCGTTTCACCGCCGTCCCGGCCGACCCGCTCGCCTGCCACCCCCCAGGTGACCATGTGTGAATATGTGGAACGTCATCTGATATATACGTACGGTTGTCAGCACGTCGTCACCGCCCACTGTACTTCCGGCACTGGACAGAGATAATGTCGTCACACACGGGGACCAAAGGGTAGATTATTGTCGTATCAGTCCTGACTCGAACACATGAGCTACGAAACCGTCCGGGAAGCGGACCCGGCAGTCGCGGACGCTCTGGAGGGCGAACGAGGGCGGCAGAACGACACGCTGGCGATGATCGCCAGCGAGAACCACGTCAGCGAGGCTGTGATGGAGGCACAGAGCTCCGAGCTGACGAACAAGTACGCTGAGGGCTACCCCGGTGAGCGGTACTACGGCGGCTGTGAGTACGCCGACGACGTCGAGGAACTCGCTATCGACCGCGCGAAGGAACTGTGGGGAGCAGACCACGTCAACGTTCAGCCCCACTCCGGGTCACAGGCCAACATGGGCGTCTATCTCAGCGTCCTCGAACCCGGCGACAAGATCCTCTCGCTGGACCTGACTCACGGCGGCCACCTCTCACACGGTCACCCGGCGAACTTCGCCGGCCAGGTATACGAGGTCGAACAGTACAAGGTCGACGAGGAAACTGGGTATGTCGACTACGAAGGCCTCCGCGACCACGCAGAGGAGTTCGAGCCAGACATCATCGTTTCGGGCTATTCAGCGTACCCCCGAGAGGTCGACTTCGAGCGGATTCAGGAAGCCGCCGACGCGGTCGACGCTTACCACCTCGCGGACATCGCCCACATCACCGGTCTCGTCGCCGCCGGCGTCCACGAGTCGCCCGTCGGCGTCGCCGACTTCGTCACCGGCTCGACGCACAAGACCATCCGCGCCGGGCGCGGTGGCATCATCATGTGCGACGAGGAGTACGCTGACGACATCGACGCCGCTGTCTTCCCCGGCTCTCAGGGCGGTCCGCTGATGCACAACGTCGCCGGCAAGGCCGTCGGCTTCGGCGAGGCGCTGGCCCCTGAGTTCGAGCAGTACGCTCAGCAGACCGTCGACAACGCCATAGCACTCGGCGAACGGCTCAAAGAACACGGTCTCTCGCTCGTCTCCGGTGGCACGGACAACCACCTCGTGCTCATCGACCTCCGGCCGTCCCATCCTGACACCACCGGCAAGGAAGTCGAGGAAGCGCTGGAAGAGGCCGGCATCGTTCTCAACGCCAACACCGTGCCCGGCGAGACTCGTTCGGCGTTCAACCCCTCGGGTATCCGCGCTGGCACACCCGGGCTCACTACCCGTGGCTTCGATGAGGACGCCTGCCGCGAGGTCGCCGACCTCATCTACACGGTCGTCGACGCTCCACACGACGACGATGTCGTCGCAGAAGTCAGTGACCGCGTCGACGAGATGACCGACGAGTACACGCTGTACGAGTAACGACAGCGCAGCCCTGTAGCGCGGATTCTGCTGGCCCGCTTGCATCTCCCTTTTTGTCATCGCTCCCCGACATGTCTGCTATGCCCCGCACAACCCGACGCCGGACGCTTTATACCCTGAGCGCCGCCCTGTCGACACTCGCTGGCTGTGCGCAGTTCGAGGTCGAGTCAGGGGCGGAAACCGAGCAAAGCGACGGGGCCGCGAACGAGCCGACAGCGACGGTCACGGCAGCAGAGACAGACGCCGCTACTTCGACGGACCGGGGGTCGACTACTGGACAGACGGAGGCAGCTACGGACGCAGAACCCGACCTGCGAGAGGCCAACGTCGTCGGCGTTGCGATCACGAACGAGAGCGGCGGCGACTACCGATTCGACGTAACGCTCTATCACGATGACGACGGCGAGGACGGCTACGCGAACTGGTGGCAGGTCGAGACGCTGGGCGGTGACCGGCTCGGCCGTCGTGACCTCGCACACGCGCACTCGACGGCCCCGTTCACCCGGTCGGAGATGATTCCGGTTCCCGACGACACGGCCTGTGTCGTTGTCCGGGGCCACGACCAGACCCACGGCTACGGCGGGCAGGCAATGACAGTGGCTATCCCGAGCGGCGCAACAAGGGCTATCCAGCAGGGGTCGGAGCGACAGCCCGTGACCGCGTCGGACTGCCCCTGAACGAGAGCCTGCCAGCCTGTCGCGGCTGACTGAAATCCGGGACGTTCATACCGTCCCGCGCCGCCGGTGTAGGTAATGACAGAGATTATCGACGGCGACGCCGTCGCACAGTCGATTCGGGACGACCTGGTCGCGTCCATCGACCGCCTCGCCGATGCCGGCCACCGCCCGTCGCTCGCGACGGTGTTGATGTCTGAGGACCCGGCCAGTGAGACGTACGTCTCGATGAAACAGAACGACTGCGAGGAGGTCGGTATCGAGGCCATCGACATCGACATCGACCCCGACGCGGACGCCGCCGAGCTGTACGACACCGTCGAACAGCTCAACGACGACGACGATGTCAACGGGATTCTGGTCCAGATGCCTGTCCCCGACCACGTCGAGGACAGGTCTGTTCTTCGAGCCATCGACCCGATGAAAGACGTCGACGGCTTCCACCCGGAGAACGTCGGTCGGCTCGTGGCCGGTGACGCCCGCTACAAGCCCTGTACGCCCCACGGCATCCAGAAGCTCATCGAGAGCGCCGGTGTTGACACCGAAGGCAAAGACGCCGTCGTCGTCGGCCGGTCGGACATCGTCGGCAAGCCGATGGCGAACCTGCTCATCCAGAAGGCACCGGGCGGCAACGCGACGACGACAGTGTGTCACTCCCGCACCGAGAACCTTGCTGAACGGACGCGCAACGCCGATATCCTTATTGCCGCGGCCGGCGTGCCCGAGATGATCGACGGCGAGATGATTCAGGCGGGCGCGACGGTCATCGACGTTGGTATCAACCGCGTCGATGCCGACACGGAGAAGGGGTACGAACTCGTCGGCGACGTTGAGTACGAGAGCGCGAAGGAAGTCGCGGGCGCAATCACGCCGGTCCCCGGCGGCGTCGGCCCGATGACCCGCGCAATGCTCCTGTACAACACGGTGAAAGCGACGGGCCTGCAACACGACATCGACGTTGACCTGCCCTGAATGCCGTCGCTCGTGGCCTTCGAAGACCGTGACGTGCTCACCCGTCGCGTGGCAAGAGAGACTGACGCGGCGGGCGTAGACGGGGTCCGGGCCCGCGCCGAGCGCGGCCTCCACTGGGCGGTCGGCGCGCTCGTCACCGACGCGGCGGACCGGCTGCTGTTCGTCTACGAGGACGAGATATGGAAGCTCCCGGGCGGCGGCGTGGAAGCTGGCGAGACACGTCAGGAAGCGGTGCGCCGTGAGGTGCGCGAGGAGACCGGCGTCGCCATCACTGTCGCCGGTCTGGCTGCCGTCACCGAGGTCACAGTAACCGACGGCGGGCGTACGGCGACGTTCTTTTTCGGGACGTTTCGGGGGACAGCCGAATCGACGGCGCTCGCGTCGGACCCCGGACTCGACGGCGAATCGATAGAGACCGTAGCGTGGCGGGATTCAGTCCCAGAAAACTGTCTGGACAGGCGACTGCTCAGGCGGCTCCGCTAACGTCAGACGGTGTCGTCCTCGATACCAGCGAGCCAGTTTTCGGCTCTGACGAAGGCACTCTCGTCGCCGGTGATGTACGACCCCAGATCCCGTGTTGCGTGGACGAGACGGTTCGCGTCAGCGGGGTCGACATCGCCGTCCAGCGCCTCGATTCGTTTCCGATGGTCGCGGATGCGTCCCGAGAGTTGTCGAGCGGTCGGTTCCGGGTCGGTGTCCAGATACGTCCGTACGTCCCGCTGATAGCTGTCGACGGCGGCCGCCATCGCCAGACCGTACGGGACCCGCAGTTCCGATGGGACCTCCTCGACAGCCGGGCGGTCGCCGTCGTCCGCCCCGCCGAGCAGTTCATAGAAGTACCGCTCAGCCGGGTCGGCACTGCGTAGCTCCCGAGAGAGGTGTGCACCGACGTGCTGGAGTTCGACTGCGGCGACGAACGTCGGGTCGAGCGAGCGAAGTTCGCCCGCATCGATGAACCCCCGCTTTCGCGTGTACTCCCGGCACCGCTCTGCAGCAGCGTCAGCGATGTCCCGGGTCGAATCCGCGTCGATTCGGCTCCGGACCGGCGTCAGGTCGAGCGTAGCCGGTGCGTCGGTATGCTCGGTGTGCTCGTCGATGCCGACACTGTGGATGCTGCCGCAGTCCGGACAGGCAATACTCCCCGTCTCGTAGTACCGCCATCGCGTGCCACAGTCCTGGCACTCGCGCTCCCCGCGGACTTTCATACGTGATGGTGAGAGGGCAGCCCTCAAGATTGTTCCGTGAGGGCTGTCTACGTCAACGCATGCGCTCGGAAGACGAAATTCGCGAGCAGTACGAGTTCCTTGTTGAGCAGCTAGACGACGAGGAGATGAACCACGAGCGGGTCCGGATGATGTTCACCCACTACAAGCGAGCTCTTGGATGGGTGCTTGAGGAGGAACATATCTAAATTAGTACAGCTTACATCCACATATACTTCGATAACTAACACCTGCTGGACGGGGCCGGTACTTTTAAGTTATTCTGCCCCATTCGACCAAGTGACGCTTCGCTTGGAGGGCCGAAGCGTCAGCGGGGACCAATTCAGGGCGGCAAGCGGTCGCGTTTTTCGCGACCGCTTTCCACTTACTTCGCTGCTAACGACCTAATACGAGCGGTATCTGTATATCTGCAAAGTGACTGCTCCACGATACAATGCGCTCGGTAGCCAGTTCTGTGCCCGCCGCGTCCCCGAGCCACGACAGTTCGGCTTCGATGCTGCCCGTGTGACGCCGACCTCGACGCCATGCGCGACTTTCATTGCAAACTCTACCGACAACAGTGCCCCGGCGTGGCTTCCCTGCGCTACTGTGGTCTGCTTTTTCTGTCAGCGGCCGGTCGTTGTTCCGCGAGATGCCACGGTACCCTTGCGACTGAATCCTTCTTCGCCTGCAGCCAAGCGTGTGTCTGCCAACTATATCCTACAGTGACAAATAATACTGTTGCCATCAGTTTCCGAAGAATGATGATGTACTGACTGTATTTACCGTATGGACAAAACGATGACTGAGGGCCTAAATACAGAAAATTCGATACCTAGACCTACTGAAATCATACCAAGTTCTCTGGGCCGATATATTTAACAGTATAGATACTAAATCATTACATAGGAGAATCGATGCACGACTTGACAGGATTCCAGCGAGACCTTCTCTACGTGATCGCTGGCAGGGAGGAGCCCCACGGCTTAGCTATCAAGGAGGAGCTCGAAGCGTACTACGAGAAGGAGATCCATCACGGTCGTCTGTACCCCAACCTCGATACCCTGGTCGATAAAGGACTGGTCGAGAAGGGGCAGCGAGACCGCCGGACCAACTTCTATACGCTTACGCGCCGCGGCCGTCGCGAAATCGATGCCCGCCGTGAGTGGGAAGACCAGTACGTCGACCTATAAGGAGGTCGTACCGCCGCTCGTGCTGAGACCGCCGTTTCGCCGGTAATGGTGGGTCCGTAATCAGTGGCAACAGCAGGTGATTCTAGGTCGTCTCAGTCTGGTTCACCATCGGTGACTCGTGGCACTCGACCACGAACCTGGCGCCGCCGCTCTCGGCCTCAGTGACCGAGATTTCCCAGCCGTGGGCCTGCACGATGTCTTTAACGATCGCGAGGCCGAACCCTGTCCCCTCCGTGTTTGTCGTGTATCCCTGTTCGAACACGGCGTCGCGCTCCTGGCTGGGGATGCCCGTGCCGGTGTCTTCGACATAGAAGCCGACACCGTCGGGTAAGGACCCGACTTCGACGGTCAGGTCGGTCGACTCGTTGTGTTCGACGCTGTTCCGGAACAGGTTTTCGAAAATATTCCGGAGCCGATTACGGTCACCGTCGAGTTGGAGTGTCGTTTCCACGACGAGGGTCGCCCCGCCAGTCTCGACGCTCTGCCAGGCATCGTAAGCAACCATTTCGAGATTAACCGTGTCGGTTTCAGTGACCGTTTCACCTGAGCGAGCCAGCGTGAGCGAGTCGTCGATAATCGATTCCATACGCTCGAGTTGCTCCTGAATCGCACCGATGGATGCGTCGTGGCTAGCGATATCCCGCTCAAGCAGACTGAGACGTCCGCTTGCGACGTTCAGCGGGTTCCGGAGGTCGTGCGCAACGATGCTCGCAAACTGGTCAAGCCGTTCGTTCTGCCGTTCCAGTCTCTGCTTCCGTTGTAGCTGCTCGGTCACGTCCCGGGAGTTGAGGACGATGCCCTCGACGAACGGGTCGGCAAGTAGATTTGTCGCGCGCGCTTCGATGAAACGCCAGTTGCCAGCTGCGTCGCGGAATCGCACGACGTACGTGCCGGAGTAGCCGTAATCGTCGACGTACTTGGCCAAATCTTCGGCAACATTCCGTCTATCATCGGGATGGATGTATTCGACGACGTTCTCGCCGACCAGCTCGGTCGGCTCGTAGCCGAGTATCTTCTCGACTGGCTGGCTGACGTACGTGAACTCCCCGACCTCGTCCAGTATAGTTACCATGTCCGAAGACCGCTCGATGAGTCGCTGAAACCGCTCTTCCGCGATACGGCGCTCAGTCACGTCACGGTAAATGAGCAGTTTTCCGATCACTGAGCCAGTTTGGTCGGTGAGTGTCGAACGGTTGATGTCGAAGTACCGGGGCCCGCTGTCGGACTCGATGACGACATCGGCGTCGGCACTGGCGTTGCTGTCTGGTAGCGAGTCGTAGGACGGCATGACTTCCGTCACAGACCGGCCGAGCGCTGTCCCTTCATCATCGAGGAGGGCTGCGCCAGTCTCGTTTACATCGACAAGCCGCTCGTCTTTATCGACGACGAAGACGGGGTCAGACATCTCCTCAACTCGTGTGACTGTGCGGTCACGACAAACCCCAAAATGACGACTGCCGGAGCGAGCAGTAGCGCCCAGCGTCGGCGGGTGAGGAATGATTCCCGGCCGCTGTATGTCAGCCCGAACCAGAACTGCGTTGGCCCGAGTCCGAGCAACCCGAGGTATTTCACAAGGAGGCCGGTCCGGTACGTCGACAGTGTCGTGCTTGCCGCCAGAACGCCGTTACCGAGCGAATACACCGCTACACGGACCATTATCGCGGCGAGCGGGACCGCTCCGCGGACTCCCCTCCGGCGAATCGCGATGCCAGCGATCCCTAGGTTTATCGCGAATGCGATGAGGAGAACCCACGTCGGTATGCCTGGCGCTAATCCCACATTGAGAGATTTATCTAGAGTTATTTTATAACTTCTCTCTGCTATCAAAGTTGAATAAGATCATTAAAAATAATACATGTTGCATCTGAATGTGCTTCTTTACCCTCTAAGACTCGTAAAGAAGGACTGACAAATCGGCAACCGCTGTTTCGCTTATTGATACTTACCGGAGAGAGCACCGGAAGCCGACAGTAGTCTGTGTCGGCTACAGTGAGTAGTGCGTGTGTCTTAACCCCGGTTATCGGCGGGACACATTACCTGTTTCATGCGGCGTCGGCTACCCCGAGACTGAACCGGGCCTTCGCCGTACGCGTCACGTTTTCTACTCGGAGTCTCCCCCAGCACGGCAACAGTGCTGGCGCTGGGGCTCTTGATCTAAAACTGGTAGCGCCGGTCGTCCTTGTCCTGTTGCTGGGGGAAGTCGTTTCCGGTCATCTGGTCGAAGGTCATCCCCGAGAGGTACTCGTCGTACGTGCAGTCGAAACTCGACCGGAGGTGGAAATCCAGCGTTCCGCGGTCGACGGTCGACTGAAACAGCATGTGAACTGCGCGCCTGATGAGTTCGTCCGGGTCGTCCGGGTCGAGTGCGACTGACAGCATCGCGAGCTCGTTGCGCGTCTCACGGTCGATGGACAGCTCGAACTCGTCGTCGAACTCGCCGTACGCCGCTTCGATATCATCCTGCAGATCTTCGAGACTCATACGAAAAGGGACGGTGAGCGCGAGGAAACCCCTTACGACTCGTCTGGGACCGTTCTCTCGAAACGCAGACCACATCGATTATAACATATGATAAATTATATCATGGGTTGAACATAACGATTGGTAGCGGTCGACTACCGAAGGATTCAGATTGGATAATGACAGGCGGTGGGGACGAGATAGCCGGGTCCAGCCAGCGCGACGGGTTGCGGGAGCGACTTCAGACAGTCCTCCCGAGCATGTACACGCGCAACTACGCGGTGAAGTTCGCCGTCGCGCTGGCGGTAATCGTCATCGTACTCGCAGCCGTCGGCTTCGGGAGCTACCTGCAGATACAGAACCGGGTCGTCAGCGACGCGACGACAGACCTCGAAACGTCGGCCACGCATCGTGCCGACAGTATCGAGCAGTGGCGGGCGACCACCGAGGCGGAGGCTACCACTATCGCAGCCGCGGGGGTGTACGACACTGGCACGTCCGCAGATATCAGACAGTACCTCACCACAATAGCCACGGCAGAGTCGTCACAGACTCGTTCGCTCCACTACGTCTCCACCGTTGGCGACTCGCAGTTAATCGTTGCTAGCACTGGGACGGACACAGAAGGCCGGACACCGTGGGCGGTCGAACCCGCCTGGAAGTCCCCCGTACTGGCGACGATGAACGATACTAGTTCCCAGACAGTAGTACAATCGACGGCATATGCGGACGGTGACGGCCACTCAATGGCGTTCGTGGCTCCCACCTCTGATGGCGACGGCGCACTCGTCCTGGTTGCCCGGGTCCCAACCGAGCAGTTTGGCGACGGGCACAGCGGATTTGAGACGAAACTACTCACCGAGGACGGTGACCCCCTTATCGACGGCCAGGACGGGTCCGCGCCTCTCAGTCAGGACGGCCTCCGGGCCGCAACAGCGGGCCGAACGACGACTATCGAAACCGGGTCCCATGTCACAACGTACGCGCCCGTCAACGGCACGTCGTGGGTGGTCGTGACGAGCGCCGAGCGCGAGTCGCTGTACGGGACCGGCCGACTCGTCCGCCTGGGATTTCTCGCTGTCATCGGGACGGCAGTCGTCCTGCTGGGCGTCGCGGGGTATCTCTTCGGACGGCATACGGTTCGACCCCTAGTACGGCTCCGTGACCGAACGCAGGCGATGAAAGCGGGTGACCTCAGCGTCGACATCTCGACCGCTCGGCAGGACGAAATCGGGCGGCTGTACGACGCCTTCGGGAACATGCGGGACACACTCCGGAGTCAGATCCGACAGGCCCAGGCGGCTCGTGAGGAGGCCGAGCGGTCGAGCCGCGAACTCGAACGCCAGAACGAGCGGCTGGACGAGTTCGCGTCGACACTGAGCCACGACCTCCGTAACCCGCTTACCGTCGCTCGGGGACACGTAGAACTGCTTGCGACGCGGCTGTCGGATCCGGAGGCGGATTCGGACGACCTCCAGTCCCACATCGAGAAACTCGAAGACGCACACGACCGTATCGAGTCGATAATCGACGACGTGTTGACGCTGACGAGAAAGGGCGCAAGCGTCGAGGAGACGGCCCCGGTACCGCTTGCGGCTGTCGTTACCGATGCGTGGGACAACATCGACAACAAAAGCGCCAGCATCGAAGTCACGGGCAGTCGGACCATCGACGCCGACCGGACGCGACTCCTGCGCGCCTTCGAGAACCTGTTTCGCAACGCTATCGACCATGTCGGCCCGGAAGTGACTGTCACGGTCGGACTGACGGAACACGGGTTCTATGTGGCCGATAACGGGCCGGGGATTCCGACCGACGCAGTCGACAATATCTTCGAGTACGGTCACACGACGAGCGAGGACGGAACCGGGCTCGGCCTCTCTATCGTCAAGACCATCGCGGAGGCCCACGGCTGGCGGCTGTACATCGATACGACCTACCCCGACGGCGCGATGTTCGTGTTCGCCGACGTGTTCAGCGAGGACGAGCCAGACTGGTATGGAACCGAGTTCGAGTGGGGACGCCCCGAAGCCGACGACTGAGACTATCGGCTGTACCTATTGTGAGATGGTCGCGATGCTTTCCAGACGCAGTTGTTCGGACGAGCGACAACGACCGCCACGCACAAATCAGGACAGCGCCAAGCGGAGGTATGACCGACCAGTCGACAGCGACGGACCGGCCGGGAGGCGTGCCAGCGGACCCGTCGGCTGTCCAGGACGCGCTCGTGGCGTGGTACGAGGCGGACCACCGCTCGTACCCGTGGCGGGAGACGACAGACCCCTACGAAATTCTCGTTTCCGAGGTGATGAGTCAGCAGACCCAACTGGACCGCGTCGTCGATGCCTGGGAGGACTTCTTGGACCGCTGGCCGACTACAGCGGCGCTGGCAGCGGCCGACCGGTCTGCCGTGGTGGGTTTCTGGACCAATCATTCGCTGGGATACAACAACCGGGCGAAATACCTCCACGAGGCCGCTGGCCAGATCATCGAGGACTACGGCGGCGAGTGGCCCCGTGACCCGGACGGCCTCAGCGACCTGATGGGCGTCGGCCCCTACACCGCCAACGCTGTCGCTTCCTTCGCGTTCAACAACGGGAACGCTGTCGTCGATACGAACGTCAAGCGCGTCCTGTATCGGGCATTCGACGTCCCAGACGACGACGCGGCGTTTGCAGAAGCCGCCAGCACGCTCATGCCAGCGGGACAGTCGCGGGTCTGGAACAACGCCATCATGGAACTGGGCGGTGTCGCCTGCGAGAAGACGCCAGATTGTGACGGCGCGCAGTGCCCCTGGCGCGAGTGGTGTTCGGCCTATGAGACGGGCGATTTCACTGCGCCGGATGTTCCGACACAGCCCGAGTTCGAGGGGAGCCGCCGACAGATGCGCGGCCGCGCCATTTCGGCGCTCAAGGAGTACGAGGAACTGCAACTGGACAAGCTGGGGCCGCGTGTGCGCGTTGACTACGCCCCTCACGGAGAGTACGGCCGCGAGTGGCTCCGTGGCCTACTAGACGACCTCGTCGACGACGGTCTGGTCGAAGTCGAAGAAACAGGCGACGACCTCGTTGCACGCCTCAAGCGCTGACCGCGAGTGGAATATATCTTGAACCCCTGCGGCTAATACGTTCACAATGGTTGGCTTGCTCGGCTCGGTCGTCCTCATTGTCGTCGCCACCGCCGTCATCTGGAAGGGGAGCGCGTACTTCGAGCGGGCCGCGGAACGACTGAGTCGGTACTACGGCCTACCGGTGGCGGTCCACGGAGCCATCGTCGTCGCTGTCGGGTCGAGCTTTCCCGAGATAAGCTCGGTCGTCATCAGTACCGTCGTCCACGACGAGTTCTCGCTGGGCGTCGGTGCCATCGTCGGGAGCGCGATCTTCAATCTGCTCGTGATTCCGGCCCTCGCGGCGATATCGAGCGAGGAACTCCGTTCCACGCGCGACATCATTCACAAGGACGCCCAGTTCTACGTCATCAGCGTCCTCATTCTCTTTATCGTGTTCGCGCTCGGAGCGACCTACGTTCCGGGCGGAACGAATCAGGCGGCCATCCTGACACCCACGCTTGCCATCGTCCCGCTCGTGACATACGGCATCTACGTCTTCCTGCACCAGCAGGACGCGAGCGAGCACGTCGCGGACGAGGCCCGAAGCGTCCGTCCGGGCCGGGAATGGGGGATGCTCGGGGTCGGGCTGGTTATCATCACTCTCGGCGTCGAGGCGATGGTTCAGGGCGCACTTTCCCTCGGTGTCATCTTCGAGACGCCGACGTTCCTCTGGGGGCTGACAGTCATCGCCGCCGGCACGAGCCTTCCGGACGCCTTTGTCAGCGTTCGGGCGGCGAAAAACGACGACAGCGTCACGAGCCTGACGAACGTCCTTGGAAGCAACACGTTCAATCTTCTGGTGGCGATTCCGGTCGGTGTTCTGCTGGCCGGGCGGGCGACCATCGACTTCCGGGTTGCGATTCCGACGATGGGGTTTCTGGGCTTTGCGACGCTCGTGTTCATCGTGTTCACACGGACAGACCTCAAACTCACTGACCGCGAAGCGTACACGCTGCTCGGCCTGTACGTGGTGTTCGTCTGTTGGATGGCCCTGGAGTCCGTCGGCCTCATCGAGACGGTCCGTGGTATCTGAGCGGGAACCCCATCGCTTCCGCGGCTGAGGTGCGGTTCCCCGACACGGTAGTGGCCCCACGGCCACGCTGGACTACCCGTCGTCGCCGCCACTGGGCGATAGCTCGCGGGCGTATACCGCCTCATCGTACGGGTCGCCGCCGATGGTGAGCGTGCGCGTCTCGACCCGCTCGAAGCCGAGGTTCTCGAAGAACTCCCGGCTCCGGTCGTTCGAGGCTAGATCGAGCGCGCGGAACTGCTCGACATCGTGTTCTTGGAATCTCGATTCGAGCCGGTCGTACAGCGCCGTCCCGACGCCCTCACCGTGGTGGTCCGGGTGGACGTACAGCCGCAGCATCGTCCCCATGGTGTGCATGGTGATGCCCTGCGTGAACCCGACAACGTTCCCGTCCTGCTCTGCGACCAGCAGCATCGTCTCTATATCGTCGAGGTCGTTGGCGGGGACGCCACCGGCCCACCCGTGGAGCGCGCTACCCAGCGGGTCGGCGTACCAGTCGGATATCGTCTCGTCGATAACATCTGCATCCAGCGAGTCGTAGGCATCGTGCCACGCCGCCCGTGCGACCCGGCGGATGCCGTCAGCGTCGGCGTCGAAGGCTCGGCGAATGGTCGTCATGTGTCTCCAAACGCTTGACAGACAGATTGCTCCGAGCGGGTGTCACACTGGGTAAACTGACGCGATAGACGGCACAGTCCCAGTGGCTCGCCCGAGCGTTGAGGCGTGTCCTGTACCATAGATGCTGTATCTATCGGTTCGTTTGTGCTATCATGGCTAATATCCTCCCCTCCGCGTGTGAACTACTCCCACTATCCATCATGGTTTATCATTAGGTTTATGTAGTTGACACCCATTGATTGTCTTGTATGAGGACAGTCATCCTCGGTGTCATCGGCTCCGACGCGCACGTCGTTGGGATTACTATTCTGGAACGAGCGTTCGAAGCGGCAGGGTTCAACGTAGTCAACCTCGGCGTCCAGTCGTCCCAGTCGGAGTTCATCGACGCCGCGGATGAACACGACGCCGAGGCGATACTCGTCTCGTCGCTGTACGGCCACGCCGAGCAGGACTGTCAGGGCTTCCAGGAGCAAATCAACGAGGCCGGACTGGACGTGACGACGTACATCGGCGGCAATCTTGCTGTCGGACAGGATTCCTTCGAAGAGACGCGCGAGACGTTCAAGGCGCTCGGTTTTGACCGGGTCTTCGATTCGGAGACCGACCCGGAGGAGGCCATCGAGGCGCTGAAAGCCGACCTCGGCCACCGCTCCCGCGAGGAGGCCTCGTCCGAGAAGATCCAGCTCGGTTCCTGACTACGGCCTGATTTTTAGCCGCTAGCGCCAGCGTACTGTGCGTAATCCGGACCACTCTCAGCCACTGCCACCGTTGACCACGCCCAGCCCGAGGTGCTTTCCCACCGGGGTACGTATGATCCGTAATGTCACACATGACAGCTGAGCTGAGTGACGGCACCGAAATCAAGAACATCCACGACGTGGTCGAAGGGTCGAACGGCGTCCACCTGAAGAAGGAAGTCGGTAGCGGCGGACTGGAGCGGGTCGCGTACATCCCGTATCCGAACCTCCTCTACGTGTACCACGACAACTGACGTCGGCCAGAGCGGCCTCCGTGATCGTGACAAACTGACAGCGGGAACGAGACCAGTGACGACCTCGTTTCCCCCCATCGATATACCGGGCCCACTCGATAGACCAGCCATGACCGAACCACACGTTGTCGGCGTCGTGGGCAGTCTCAGAGACCAGAGCTACACCAGAGTTGCCATCGAGCGCGCGCTCGCCGCTGCCGAAGAGATGGGAGCGACGACGGAGCTGCTTGACCTCCGGGAGGTCGACCTGCCGGTGTTCGATGCCGACCACCGCGAGGTCGGCGACGCCGTCGAATTCGCCGATAGAATTCACGCGGCTGATTCGATTCTGCTGGGGACGCCGGTGTATCACGGGTCGTACTCCGGTGCGCTGAAGAACGCACTCGACTACTGTGGCTTCGACGAGTTCGAACACAAGACCGTGGGGCTGCTTGCGGTCGCCGGTGGAGGCTTTCCGATCACCGCGCTCGAACACCTCCGCTCGGTCTGCCGGGCGCTGAACTGCTGGGTCATCCCGCATCAGGCCGCGATCCCGAACGCGCGCAACTACGTCGCTGACGGCCGGATAACGGACGCCGACATCGAAGACCGCGTGACGACGCTCGGTGAGGAAGCAGTGCAGTACGCGAACATCGAGCCAGACCCGGCGTGTTTCGAGAGTACGGAAAACGCCGGGGCAGACGATTAGCCGCGAAGACCGTTGTACGTGTCAGAGCCGTAAGCGTCTGGTTCGAAGGAGCAGACGAGTAACCCCGAGGACCGCCGTATATCTCCAGAAAACGGTGCGTTGCTGACCGGGAGAAGGAAACGGTCAAACCGTCCCGCGCCTAAGTTTCCGGCGTGACTCAGTGGGTCGAGAATCCGACCGGTGGCCGGGACCGGGGGCCGACCGCGCTAGTGCGCGCGTGGGTCGAGATACTGCGCCGCCCGCGGCGCTTTTTCCGCACCGGGGTCGCACCGGGCGACCAGGCACCGGGGCTGGTGTTCGCCGCGACAGTAGTCCTCTTCGAAGAGGTGAGCCGGTACGCCGTTGTCAAGCTGGCCCAGCGGGGGTTCCTGTCAACGGGGCCGTTTGATTACCCCGCCATCGGTGGCTTCTCGCCCGGCGTTGCGGTGCTGGCCCTGTTTGCCATCCTCGTGTTCGTCACGCCGGCGACGGTGCATCTGACAGCGGCGCTGCAGACCCTGCTGTTGCTTCCCCTCGGACTGCTCCCCGTCGCGTCGGACCGCGGCGGCGTCAGTGAGACGGTGCAGGTGATGTGCTACGCGATGGCCCCCTGCCTGCTGGCTGGCCTGCCCAGCGCCGAGCTCCGGGTGCTCGTCACTGCCTGGGGCGCGGCGCTGTACCTGCTCGGGACGGCCGTCGTCCACAACGTCCGGCTCCCGGTGGCTGCAATCGTCGGGGCCATCCCCGCCGCTATTATCTTCGGCTACGGCTTCCGCGGCTTCCAGGCGCTCTCGATGCTGGCCGCGGAGTATGGGTTTTAGGGGCCGCCCGCGTGCGTTCTCTTACGATGCTCAGTATCGACATCGACCAGTTCATGCTGGAACTCAAGGACGGCGCGTTCAAGAGCGTCGGCCCGTCGAACAAGGAAGCGACCATCAAGATGTACGACGTTGAGGGGGTCGACGTTCGCGAGTACGGCGACAAGCGCGTGAAGATTGCCTTCGAAGACGAACAGGGGAGTGAAATCGAGGTCGCTCTGTTCCCGGAGCAGGCAAAAGCCGTTGCGTCAGGGCTAGAGCTGCTCGAAGAGGAGAGCGACCTGTTCGATTAGCGGTCCCGTTTAGTTCGTCCGTAATTCGACAACCGTTTTAGGCCCGACATGCTTGCACCGTGTAATGGGTTCGTGTATCATCTGCGGCAAATCTGTCGAAGGACGCATCTGTGACCTCCACGAGGAGGACGCCCTGTTCGAGTTCCGTGGCTCGCGTGCCGACCAGCTATCGGTCGACCGCTACTACCGCGGCAGTGTCGACGGCTTCGCCGAGTTCGGCGTGTTCGTCGACATCGGCGACAGCGTAACGGGGCTGCTCCACCGGAGCGAACTGGACCAGCGGCTCGATTCCCTCGACTGGGAACCGGGCGACGCCGTCTACGTCCAGGTCAAAAACGTCCGGGACAACGGCAACGTCGACCTCGGCTGGTCCATCCGCCAGTCCGAGCGCGAGTTCCGCGGGGTCCTCGTCGACGACCCGGAAATCGGGCACTCCGTCCTGCTTGAGAACGAAGACAACGAAGACGACGAAGAGGACGACGAAGTCGAGCCCGAATCGACAGCCGACGAGTCGACAAGCCAGAGTGACGACGAATCGAGTACGGACGACGACTCCACTGCAAGCCAGTCTGAATCCGAGAGTACCGCAAGCGCCGGTGCTGTCAGCCGGGCCAGTGACGCCGACCGCGTCGAAGGCACTGCGGCCGTCGGTGGCAACGACAGCGGGTCAAGCGCCGCCGCAGTCACCGACTCCGACGACACCGAAGAGGCCGACGAGAGCCAGGCCGAGACGGTCGCTGCGGCCATCGGCGACCTCGACGACCATGTCGGCGCGGATGTTCGATTGGAAGGCGAGGTCGTCGGTATCCGACAGACCTCCGGGCCGACAGTGTTCGAACTGCAGGACGAGACCGGCACCGTCGACTGTGCGGCCTTCGTCGAAGCGGGCGTCCGCGCGTACCCCGAGGTCGAGGAAGACGACTACGTCCGACTGGAAGGCGAAGTCCGCGAGCGTCGCGGCGAACTGCAGGTCGAGACCGAAGCACTCGACGTACTCGAAGCCGAGGAGCGCGAAGCGGTCGAACAGCGACTCGCTGACGCCCTCGACGACGAGGCCCGACCTGACACGGTCGAACCGCTTGCTGACGACACGGCGGTTGCGGCCCTCTCCGAGGACCTGGTCGAAGCGGCGACACAGATTCGGAAGGCCGTCCTGACGGACCGGCCGGTCATCGTCCGCCACGCTAACACTGCGGACGGCTACCTCGCCGGCAGCGCGCTCGAACGAGCGGCACTCCCGCTGGTCACCGAGCAGCACCGTCGCGCCGACGCGAAGTACCACTACTTCGACCGTCGCCCAATCGAGGGCGGCGTCTACGACATGGACGACGCGACGAAGGACACAACGACGATGCTCGACAACCGGGAGCGCCACGAGGAGAAGCTCCCGCTGTTCGTCTTCGTCGCCGCTGGCGGGACGCGTGAGAGCCTTGACGGCTTCGACCTGCTGAACGTCTACGGCGCACCGAGCGTCGTCATCGACGACATCGACGTCGACGGCGCGGTCGTCGACACTGTCGACGCCGTCGTCTCGCCGTCGGCTGACTCCGTTTCCGAGACCACGTCGACGGCGCTTGCAGCCAACGTCGCCGCACACGTCAACGAGGACGTTCGCGACGACCTGCAACATCTTCCGGCCGTGAGCTTCTGGGAGGACATCCCCGAGCCATACGTCGACGCCGCCAGCGAGGCCGGCTACGACGAGACAGCGGTGTCGGAGCTCCGCGAGGCCGTCGCGCTCGAAGCCCACTACCAGTCCTACGAGGACAAGCGCGAACTCATCACCGACCTCGTGTTCGGTGACGACGAAGAGGACGTGGGTGGCCTGGCCGGCCACATCGCCGAGCAGTTCCGCGAGAAGGTCGACGAAGAGGTGTCGACTGCCCGAGCCAACCTCGACCATCGGACTGTCGACGACGTTGACATTGCCGTCCTCGACACGGATGCCTTCACCCACCAGTACGAGTTCCCGCCGGAGTCGCTCCTGCTCGATGAACTCCACCGGGACGTCCGCGACGAGAGCGACGCCGTGCTCGGCATCTCGACGGACACGATGTACGTCCGCGCCAACGGCGACCTGGACCTGCACGAACTGGTGAGCGAAGTCAGCGAGCGCGTGCCGGAAGGTGGCGTCGCGACCCGGAGCGTCCGCGAGGGCACCATCCGCTATCTGGCCGGCGAGCGCCCGGCCGTCCTTGAAGCCACGCTCGACGTGCTGGCCGACGAACTGTAACGCAGGAGACTTTTTCTACTCGCCGGCTGTCCACACGGCCATGAGCGACGGCCCCGTCAACGAAGCCGACCTCGACTGGACCGACCACGACCACGGCGACCGGACGTTCAAGCGCAAGCAACTGGGCGACGCCGCCGGTGGCGAGCAACTCGGCGCGAGCCTCTATGCCGTCCCGCCGGGCAAGCGGCTCTGGGTGCGCCACTATCACGAAGGCAACGAGGAAGCGATATTCGTTCAGGCCGGGACCGGCACGCTCTGGCTCGGACCTGATGCTGACGAGCACGCGCTCGAACAGGGCGACTACGTCGCACTCCCGGCCGGCGAGGAGAGCGCCCACGAGATCGAAGCCGGCGAGTCTGAGCTCCGGCTGCTGATGGTCTCGACGATGGCGGAGCCGGACATCACCGTCTACCCCGACCGGGAGATGGTCGGGCTGTACGCCGGGTCGCCACCGGGCGGCGAGAAAGCGGACCGGACGCTGTCGACGTATCTCGATAGAAACGCTGAAAAAGAGTACTGGGACGAGTGAACCTTAGCGGCTGCCGACGTCGAACTCCGAGAGCATCGTCTGGAGTCGCTCGGACTGCTCGGCGAGCGATTCGATGCTGGCGCTGACCTGCGACATGGATGCGGCCTGTTCCTGTGCCGTCGCGGAGGCGGTTTCGGTCTCCGCAGCGGTCGACTCGCTGATGTCCACGGCCTCCTCGACCATCGACACTGCCTCCTCGGTCGACGCGGCCTGATCGTCGGTCGTATCGCTGATTTCCTGAATTCCGTTGTCTGTCGCCTCAGCGTTCTCGGCGACGCGGGTGAACGTGTCGACGACCTGCTCGACGGCTTCGGTACTCTCTTGCATATCCTCCTTGGCTCCTCGTGCCTCCGTCACTGTGGTCTCGGTCTGTGCCTGTGTTTCCGCAATGAGCTGTTCGATTTTGGTTGCCGAGGCCTGCGTCTCCTCGGCCAGCTGTTTGACCTCGTCTGCGACGACGGCGAACCCGTCGCCGTCTGACCCATTTCCGGCCCGCGCGGCCTCGATGTTGGCGTTCAGGGCCAGCATATTCGTCTGCTCGGCGATGTCGCCGATGAGCTCGACAATCTCGCCGATTTCAGCCATCTTCTCGTCCAGCCGCTCCACGTTTTCGACGGTCGAATCGATGGCCGTCTGGACCTCTCTGGAACCCTCGATGGCTTCCTGTGCGGTCTCCTCGCCGGCGTCCGCGATCTCGGCCGTCTCGCGGGACCGTTCGGCGACGGTTTCGGCAGAGGCGGCGACCTCCTCGACGGTCGCCGACAGGTCGGTCATCTCGCTGGAGACGGTTTCGAGCATCTCACGCTGGTCGACCGCCCCGCTGGCGATACCCTGAATTGACTCGCTCATGTCCTCGCTGGCCCCGGTCGCCTCGTTCGCACCGGCCGTGACCTGGTCGCTCGTCGTCGCAACCTCTTCGGAGAACGTCTGTATCTCCTCCATCGCCGACGCTGTCTCGTCTATCATCCTGTTGAACGACTCGGCAATCTGTTCCATCGCTTCGTTGTCGGCCACGTCAGGGTCGACGCGAACCGTCAGGTCACCGTCGGCGGCGGCCGCCATCGCTTCGCTGAATCTGCTAGCTGTCTCCTGGAGTTCCGTGTTTTGCTGCTCGGCGGCCTGCATTTTTGCCTCCGCCTCTTCGCGGGCCTCCTTTGCCTCGGCGCGTTTCCGCTCTATCTCCTCCTGTTTGGCCTGAAGGTCGTCAATTTCCGAGGCTCGTTGTTCAGCTTGCTCAAAACGCTCTCGTGATTTCTCGCGTGATCGCTCAGTCGACACCCAGTTGTTCACAAGGGCGACACACAGCATCAGGACGAACCCACCGTGGATGAGCCCCCACACCCACGGGTTGTTAATCGCAGCCGTGTGATTGTAGACACGACTTGGGTCAATTGTTCCGAAGTAGCCGTGGGTGAGAACCACGTATGCCAGTCCCCACAAGAACGGGACCCAGTCCTCGTACACGGCGACCATTGCCATCCCGACGAAGAAATGGAAGTGGGCCTCGATATAGCCGCCCGAGAACTGAACGAGAGCGAGTGACGACACGAACACGCCCGTGACCGAGAGAATCGTCCTGACGCGTCGTCTGAACCGAGCGATGAGGCTCCCTGCCGACAGGGCGAACACAACTCCACAGAGCAGGAGGACCCGAGGCAACGCGGTCGCGGGGATCTGGGCTTCAGCTATCGGAGTCGACCCGGTGTAGACCCCGAGCCCGAACAGAAACGGGATATGCAGCAACGTCACAAGCACCACACTCCGGTGTCGGTTACGCCACTGTTTATCCGGGATTGTCGACCCGTCCGGGATATAGGATACGAAGCTTTCTAGCCGCTCGACTGGGCCTGGATTGCGGTCCGTTGACTGCCCAATATCTCCCGTTGGCTGTGCCATATGTACGCATGGTACGGATACCGCAAATTAACCCTTTCGCGCAGATTATCATTCCCTGAATTGCCGAATCGGCATGGAACATATATACTAAAGCAGCTTGTTGCTGCGCCTGAAACCGGGGCTATCTGCCGTTTACGCTCACAGACCGGTGGAGGGTTCAGGTTACTCGCGACCCATGGATCTCCGATAGTGGTTTCAGCCCACGATCACCGTGTCCGCGCACTCGTACGCCACGCTACCCGTAGAGTGCTCGGTCCAGCAGTATCAACTGAAATAACAGGGACAGCTCTCTGCGGTCAAGAGCTGATGGGCTGGAAGCTGTTTCAACTGCTCACTCGCCGCCGGCCGCTACTCCGGACCCGCTACGTACCGCTTCCTGAGACGGACTTGGCTGCCTTCTTCGCACCGTAGTACGCCCACTCAGCGCTGTAACAGAACACGCAGCCGCGGAAGGTCGGCCGGTCGGGACTCTCGGTGTCGTCCGTTTCGCTACCCATACTTCGGCTTGGTGTGACAGCACAATGAACCCCACGGCCGCCCCCGTCGCTGACGATGCCCGAGCGACACGCTTATTCGGCCGAGACGCCGATTTCGCACAACGCCGATGAGCACGGAGACGCCGGACCCAGACGAGACAGAGACCTTCCAGCAGGTGTGTGCAGAGCTGGTCGACCGGATTCTCGCAGGCGAGGTCGAACGCGACGACGTCGAATCGGCCAAGATTGACGTCTGCCGCGAGTACTCCGCGCCGAAAGTGCCGAAAAACTCCGAGCTGCTCGATTACGCGCCACAGGAGCACCGCGAAGTGCTGGAGGAGGTCCTCCAGCGCAAGCCGGTCCGGACTGCCTCGGGTGTGTCCCCCATCGCTATCATGACGTCGCCCGAGCGGTGTCCCCATGGGAAGTGTCTGTACTGTCCCGGCGGCCCCGACTCCGAGTTCTCCTCCGCGCAGTCTTACACCGGCCACGAGCCCGCGGCCGCACGCGGCGAGCAGAACGACTACGACCCGTACGGACAGGTCACGCTTCGGCTCAACCAGCTACGGGAGATCGGCCACCCCGTCGACAAGGCCGAACTCATCGTGATGGGCGGGACGATGACAGCCCGGAGCCACGACTATCAGGAGTGGTTCGTCAAGCGGGCGCTAGAGGCGATGAACGACTTCGACGTGGACGCCGAGCCGACGCCCGCCGAAGACGTGAGTTTCGCCGAGGACGACTACGAATTCCGGTATCTTGAGGACGTCATCGCCGAAAACGAGACCGCAGCTGTCCGTAACGTCGCGACGACGTTCGAGACGAAGCCGGACTGGTGTGACCCAGAGCAGATCGACCGGATGCTCGACCTCGGCGGGACGAAGGTCGAGGTGGGCGTCCAGACGACCTTCGAGCGCATCAACCGTGAGATGCACCGCGGGCACGGCGTTCAGGCTTCCATCGACGCCAACCGCCGACTGCGCGATTCGGGGTTCAAGGTCGGCTTCCACATGATGCCGGGCCAGCCCGGGATGTCAAAGGAGATGTGTCTGGAGGACTTCCGACGCATCTTCGATGAGACCGACTGGCGGCCCGACTATCTCAAGATATACCCGACGCTGATCGTCGAGGGGACCGTCACCTACGACTGGTGGCGAAAAGACGAGTTCGACCCGCTGGACAACGACGAGGCCGCAGAGTTAGTCGCCGAAATCAAGGACATGATTCCCCGCTACACCCGGCTCCAGCGCGTCCAGCGGGACATTCCGGCGGACTTCATCGAGGGCGGCGTCTGGAAGTCGAACCTCCGACAGCTCGCCTGGCAGCGCATGGAAGAACACGGCTGGACGTGTGACTGCATCCGCTGTCGGGAGGCCGGACACAGCGACGAGGTCGCCGAGAACATCGAACTCGGCGTGATGACCTACGAGGCCTGTGGCGGCACGGAGCACTTCATCTCCTTCGAGGACTTCGACAACGACGTGCTCGTCGGCTTCTGTCGGCTTCGGTTCCCCAACGACCCGGTACGGCGGGAGCTACAGGACGCTGCAATCGTACGCGAACTCCACGTCTACGGTAACGCCGTCGGTGTCGGGCAGGAGGGTGACGACGATGACCACCAGCACAAGGGTTACGGCAAGAAGCTGCTGGAGAAAGCCGAGCGGATGGCCCAAGACGCCGGTTACCCGAAATTGGCTGTCATCTCCGGTATCGGCGTCCGGCAGTACTACCGAGAGAAACTGGGCTACAAGCAGGATGGGCCATACGTAAGCAAGCGTCTCTGATAGCCCTCTGACCCCCTGTCTAGATGTGTGACCGAGCGTCTGTCGACTGATTCTGGCTGCGGAACGTCGTTGTGTGGCTGGCCAGCAGGAGTTGCTGCATCGCGCAGCAGAAATCAGGCGATGACCGAAAGCACGGACATCATTTGAGATACTATATGTATACCGACTCACCAGCCGTGTGTACTGGGTACGATGAACAGCCCATTACGTGTAATGGTGGGACACAGCGTTTATCAGTCCAGAACCGGCGGTAGCGGTCGGGAAACGCGATAATAGCACCTTACTCTGCGATTCACTCCTGCTAACTAATTACCATACTACCATCGGCCCTCTCATGGGTAAGATTATGGGCCTGTGGCTATCAGCGATGACGCTACTGGCTGTGGTTGCGGTGTCGACGGCCCCGGTGTTCGGGCCGGGCGTTGCGGCAGCATCCAATCACGAGACAGCGACTATCGAAGTGACCGATGCTACAACGACAAAGACCAACAGTTCTGGGACGCACGACGCGCCGTTCTCGGTTGTCTCCGACGGGGAATTCGAGGTAGAGTTCACGGTTGAGAACACCGGAGACAGTGACGGCACAAAACAAGTAACGGTCACAGCGGACGGCGAGCAAGTCGGGCAAGTCACCGTTGCGCTCGCCGGCGGCCAGCAGACGACCAAAACCGTTCCTGTCGCGCTCGATGACACCGGTGAGTACGACCTCGTCGTTAACGATGTCCAAGCCGGGACAGTGACCGTCGTCGAACCGTCGAGCATCACGGTCACTGAGACGGCTGTCAACCGAACGGCGGTCACGCGTGGCGAATCCATCGAAGTAACTCACATGCTGGAAAACACCGGCGGGAAAACCGGCGAACTGACCCTCACACCGACGCTGAAGAATACGGATACGGGGGAATCACAGATGGCCAACGAACTCGATGTCGAGGTCGGTAGCAGCGACACGGAAACGACTTCGTGGACGCTGGACACCGGAAATCTCGACGGCCTGCCTGCCGGGGACTACGAACTGCAGGACGGTTCCGGCTCGAACCCGATAATCACTATCGAGGAGCCGACGCGGTTCACCGTCGATTACTCGCAGCTAAGCGACGAATCGACAGTAACGGGCGACCCAGTTGATCTAACTGTCCGGATGGAAAACCCCCGGAACGGGGACGGGTCAGCGACGGAGGACGTCGTTCTGCAGGCTGACAGCGCTGAAATCGCCAACCGAACCGTCGAAATCGAGAACGGCGAGACGAAGACGCTGGAGTTCTCACCGAACTTCGACAGCGCGGGGACGTACGATCTAACGATAAACGGAGAGTCGGTCGGGACTGTCGAAGTCGCGGACGAGGGCTCGATCCAGATTCAGGATGCCGGGCTCATGGACACCCAGGTCAATACTGACACGGACACGGGTAGTCACGGGTCCAACAAGCTCGAAACGTGGGTGATTGTGGAGAACACTGGCGGACAGGCCGGAACGATTACCCTGCCTATCGAGGTCGGGGGTACAGAGGTTGGAACGCAGTCGGTGGCGGTTCCAGCCGGTGAGACGGTCAACGAGACACTCGGCTATCGACTCGACGGAGCTGTTGACGAGGGTGACCACGAGGTTACAGTCGGCGGGGTCACCGCTGGCACCCTGACCGTTGGCCAACCCGATATTCAGGTCACTGACGCAAGGTGGAACAGAACAACGGTTACCCGAGGTGACGCGGCAGAGCTGACGGTGACGGCCAGAAACGACGGGCCCGTGACCGCAAAGCAGGAGTTCTGGGTCGAAACGGAGAACGAAGTCCCAGACGCCGTTTCGTTCGACCTTGCACCGGATGAATCCGGGACGGATACGTACGTGCACAGGTTCGAGGAGCCCGGGACGTACCAGTTCACGGTCGGTAGCGAGACCAAGACGGTCACAGTCGAGCAGCCAGCGACGTTCGAGGTATCCGACAGGGCGCTGAACACGACGAGTGTGGGCGAGGGCGAGAGCGTTGCGGTGACTGCGACGGTCACGAACACCGGCGACCAGGCCGGTACCTACGAGGTCCCGCTTACCGTCGCTGACGAGCGGACGGACACCACGGAACTGCAACTAGAGCCTGGAGAATCGGCGACCGTCTCGTTCACGGAGTCGTTCACCGCCGTTGGCCCATACCCTATCGATCTTGACGGCGAGCGGGTCGGGACGGTCCGGGTCTCTGAGGCGGCGGCGTTCGACACGGCCGCAGTCGGACTGAACCGGACGAGCGCTCGGACAGGCGAACCCGTAGAGGTGACTGCCACGGTCGTCAACAACGGTGACGAGACAGGGGCTTCCTCGGTCCGGCTGCAGACCAACGACGACATCGTGGACACGACGAACGTCACGCTCTCGGGCGGGCAACAGACCGAAGTCACCTTCGTCTACGCCTTCGAGAGTGGCGGCGAGTACGACGTGGCGGTCAACGGTGATTCCGGCGGAAACGTTTCAGTGACACAGCCCGCGATGTTCGAGGTCCGCGACGTAAATCTGAGCACTCAGTCCGTCGAAACCGGTGAGTCAGTGGATGTGACAGCGACTGTCGCAAATGTTGGCACGGAGAGTGGGAACTACACTGCGGCGCTCGCAGCGAACAATCAGACGCTCAAGTCCAAAACCATCGGTCCGATTGCCGGCGGTGAGACCGCAACTGCGTTCTTCAGTATCTCTTTCGACAACGAGGGCAACCGGTCGCTCTCTGTTGGCAACACCCTCACCGAGACGCTCGCCGTCGAAGCTGAAGACAGTAGTGGTGGCGGTGGCGGAGGCGGGGGCGGTGGCGGGGGCGGTGGTGGTGGATTCGATTTCGATGATGAACCGGACGAGACCGACGATGGCGGCGGCGCAGAGGCTCCCGCTATCTCGAAGTCCCAGATTGACGGCGGGGTCACTGTCCGAATATCTGCCGACGCTGCGAACTCAACAGTCTCCCAGTCGCTGAACCGCTCCGGTCCGTCCGAGACCGCGCCAGCGTTCACTCTATCATCGCTCTCGCTCAATGTGACTAACGACAGTGATGGGTTCAACACGACACTGCTTGGCCCACACGCCACGCCGAACGACATGGCTGCAGTTCAGGGAGATGGTGTGCGCGGGTACGTGACTGTCACCTCCGGTGCGAATGCGTCTGCCATCAGCCGGGCGACGTACACCCTGCGGCTCGACGAATCGGTGCTTCCGGCCAACGGGTCGATGGATGCCGTGCGGGTGTACAAGTACCACAACGGGTCCTGGAGTCAGCTACCCAGCACTGTCAACGAAACAGACGGCTCGATTCGGGTGACATCGTCCAACCTAGCAACCATTGCTATCGCTTCCCCGGTCGCTAATGCGTCCACTCAAGCGACCACAGTGGGGCCCTCGTCGAGTGCATCTGCCCCGACGTCCGCCGAACTAACCGTCACTGACGCGTCCCTGACGGCTGACTGGGTCCGGGCCGGCTTCAACACCTCAGTGCGAGCGACAGTCGAGAACCCGACCGATGAAACCGTTGAGCAGCCACTGACAGTCACTATCGACGGCGATTCAGTCGCCTCTCAGACTGTCCGGCTCAATGCCGGCGAACAAACTACTGTGACAGTGGAGTTCGAGGCCGTCGAGGGCACCGTCACAGTCAACGGCGTCAGTGCCGGTGACCTCCGTGTCGGCTCGACGACCGTTCAGGGCACAGGCGGCTCTGGGGCTGACGATACTGGTGAAAGCGGTGGCGGCGCGGAGCCAGCCGCGGAAACGGTCGCAGCGTCTGGTCCCGGATTCACTGTCCAGCTAGTCGCAATCGCGTTGGCGCTGATCACCGGTGTCGCCCGACTCCGTCGACAAGTGTAGGACGACCTTACCGACGGTTTGGCTGCTGCGTAACTAATCCTTTACTCGCCGACATTCCTGTATGAGCGAGGCACGAACACTCTATACTGTCGTTGCTGTCGTTTTTACTGTCGCTGTGTTCGCGTCCGTCTTCGCCGTCGGCAGCGTAGTCGCTTCTGACGGCAGTCCACAGAGCGGATCAGACGCCACAGCAAGCACACCCGGACCCACCGTTTCATCTGTTCTCGAGCGCCACACAGGGACACTACTCGGGCAGGTCAACGAGACCGACACACCCGATGCCGGTGAGCAGACCGAAGAAGAGACTGAGACTGAAGGCCCCACAGAAACCGAGGAAACGGCAGAACCGACGGAGACAGAGAAACCCACAAAAACTGAGGAAACGGAGGAACCGACTGAGACAGAAGAACCCACAGAGACCGGGGAAACGGAACAACCGACTGAGACAGATGAACCCACAGAGACCGAAGAAACGGAGGAACAAACTGAGACCGAAGAACCCACAGAGACTGAAGAAACGGCAGAACCGACCGAGACAGAGGAACCCACAGAAACCGAGGGAACGGAGGAACCGACTGAGACAGAAGAACCTACCAAGACCGAGGAGTCAACTGAAACGGAAGAACCTACACGAACTGAGAACGGAAGCCAGAAGCAAACCGACGCAGATGACAGCGCTGATAGAGGCGACTCTGACGCCGGTAACGGCGACGCCGATGACGCAGACGACAGGGAGAACACGACAACGTGGAACGAAACGGCGGGCGGCGGTGCGCCTGCTGACAACACGACCGGTACCGAGAACGGAACTGTTGGGTCTGGGACGGCAACTGAAACGGGCACCGACGGGGCATCCACTCTCGCCGGGCAGGGCAGCGCCGATGTCCGGGTCTCGGACGCGTCGCTGTCGGCTGACTGGGTCCGGGCCGGGTTCAATACGACTGTGCGAACGACAGTAACGAACACCCGGCCCCGACCGGCCAACGAGACACTGACTGTGGCGGTCGACGGCGAACCCGTGGCAACGGACCGGGTGGCACTCGATCCTGAGGAAGAGACGGTTGTCGAGACCGAGTTCGAGGCGGTCAACGGAACCGTTCGGGTCAACGGCGAGACGGCTGGCCCGCTCAGAGTGGAAAACCAGTCCGTTTCCGGAACTGACCGTGACGACCGGACAACAACCACGGCGCAGGGCCCGGGGTTCACACTCTCACAGGTGGGCATCGGTATCGCGATACTCACTGTCATCTGCTGGACGCGTCAGGGTCTCTGGCGCGGCCGGGGACGCTGAATCGGACCACTGGCGGGCGGTCCGAACTGGTTGTGTGGTGGATTTTTACTCGTACCGTCCGACTTGGATGTATGGCTCGTAACCTCGCAGTCGTCGGTGCCGGTGGTGCCGGTGCGGCGGCAACGTACGCGCTCCGGGACGCGGCGGTCGATGTAACAGTGTTTGAGAAAAGCCGCGGCGTCTGCGGGCGCGCCGCGACCCGACGGCACGGCGACTGCACGTACGAGTACGGGGCGAACTATCTCAAAGCCGACGACGACCGCGTAACGGAACTGGTCACGGAGGCGCTCCCAACTGAGGGGCTCGTCGACATCGAGGAGCCGGTGTACGCGTTCGACAGGACCGGTGACATCGACGCCGGTCGGGATGCTGACGAGCACAAATGGACGTACGAGGCGGGCATCACACAGCTTGCAAAGCGCCTGTTCGCCGAGACCGGCACTGAGGTAGAGAACGGCGTCCGAGTCGAACGTCTGGAGCGACAGCGTGACGGCTGGCGGCTCGAAGACAACGACGGAACGGATCTGGGGCACTTCGACGCCGCGCTGCTGACACCGCCGGCTCCGCAGACGGCTGACCTGCTGGGGCAGTCGCGGTGGGACCACGGCGACTGCCGTGACCTTCGGCAGGAAATCGCCGCAGTCCCCTATCGAACGGTCATATCGGGGGTGCTGCACTACCCCTTCGAACTCGACGTGCCGTGGTACGCTGCGGTCAACAGTGACAAGGACCACGATATCGGCTGGATCGGTCGCGAGGAATGCAAAGACGGCCACGTTCCCGACGGAGAGTCCCTGTTGCTGGTCCAGATGAACGAACCGTGGTCGATTGCGAACTACGACGAACATCCCGACGCGCTCATTGAAGATATCGCCGCGCGGACAGCGCGCCTGCTCGATGACGACCGGCTGGCCGACCCGGACTGGACGGATCACCAGCACTGGCGCTACTCCCAGCCCGAAGGAGAAGTCGACCACGACCTGCTGTCGTGTGCAGCCGAGCACGACCTGCACTTCGCCGGCGACTGGGTGGCCGGAGAGGGGCGACTGCACGCGGCGCTTCGCAACGGACTGGAGACGGGCGAGGCAATTGCCGACAGTGGGTAACGGAACGCCTTTGGGTGCCCGCCGACAGCCACCGACATGGACCACAAGCGGGAACTGACGAGCGTCGACCTCGCCGCCCTTGAGGGCGAACTCGCCGGTTACGAGGGCGCGAAGCTCGACAAGGCGTACCTCTACCCCGAGGACGACCTCGTCAGACTGAAGCTCCGGGACTTCGACCGCGGACGCGTCGAGTTCCTCATTGAGGTCGGCGATGTCAAGCGCGCCCACGTTGCCGACCAGAGCCACGTCCCCGACGCGCCGGGTCGACCGCCGGACTTCGCGATGATGCTCCGGAACCGTCTGTCGGGCGCTGACCTCGTCCGCGTCGAGCAGTTCGAGTTCGACCGCATCATCGAACTGGAGTTCGACCGCGAGGACGCCTCGACCACCATCGTCGCGGAGCTGTTCGGCGACGGGAACGTCGCCGTCCTCGACGAACACGGCGAGGTCATCGACTGTTTGGAGACGGTCCGGCTCAAATCACGCACTGTAGCGCCGGGGACGCCCTACGAGTTCCCGACGGCGCGGTTCAATCCGATGACCGTCGATTACGACGGCTTCGTCGCCCGCATCGAGGAGTCCGACGCAGACCTCGTCCGGACGCTGGCGACACAGCTGAACTTCGGTGGCCTGTACGGCGAGGAGCTGTGTACCCGCGCCGGTATCGACTACAACATCGCCGTCGACGACCTCGACGAATCCGACTTCGAGCGGCTGTACGAACTCGTCGACGAGCTTGGAACCCGACTTCGTGAAGGGAACGTCGACCCGCGAGTGTACTACGAGACACTTGGTGAGGACAATGGCGATGGCGGTGCGGAGAGCGACGATGACCCGGATCGCCGACGCGTCGACGTGACGCCGATTCCGCTGGCGGAGTACGAGGAACTGTACAGCGAGTCTTTCACGGAGTTCAACACCGCGCTGGACGATTACTTCTTCAATTTCCAGCGAGAGGAGGAAGTCGAGGGCGGCGAGACCCAGCGGCCGGACTTCGAGGCCGAAATCGAGAAGCAAAAACGCATCATCCAGCAGCAAGAGCAGGCCATTGAGGACTTCGAGGCCGACGCCGAAGCCGAGCGGGAGAAGGCCGAACTACTGTACGCCAACTACGACCTCGTCGACGACGTACTCTCGACGGTGCAGGCCGCCCGCGAGGACGACGTGTCGTGGGACGACATCGAGGCGAAGTTTGACGAGGGAGCAGACCGCGGCATCGAAGCCGCCGAAGCGGTCGTCTCGCTCGACGGGAGCGAGGGGACGGTGACGCTGGATATCGAGGGGACGCGGGTCACCGTCGACGCGTTCACCGGCGTCGAGAAGAACGCCGACGAACTGTACAAGGAGGCCAAGCGCATCGAGGAGAAGAAAGAGGGCGCGCTGGCGGCCATCGAAAACACCCGCGAAGACCTCGAAGCAGTCAAAGAACGCCGGGACGAGTGGGAAGCCGACGACGGCGAAGACGAAGTCGACGAGGACGGGAGCGAGGACGAACCGACGGACTGGCTCTCGATACAGTCCATTCCCACCCGGTCGACGGAGCGGTGGTACGAGCAGTTCCGCTGGTTCCACACCTCGGACGGCTTCCTCGTCATCGGTGGCCGTGACGCCGACGACAACGAGGAACTCGTCCAGAAGTACCTGGAAGGCGGTGACAAGTTCTTCCACGCGCAGGCCCACGGCGGCCCGGTCACGGTCCTCAAGGCCACCGGTCCCAGTGAGCCGTCCAAAGAGGTAGACTTCCCACAGTCCTCGCTGGACCAGGCCGCGCAGTTCGCGGTTTCCTACTCCTCTGTCTGGAAGGACGGGAAGTTCGCCGGCGACGTGTACATGGTCGACCCCGATCAGGTGTCGAAAACGCCCGAAAGCGGCGAGTACTTGGAGAAAGGTGGTTTCGCCGTTCGCGGCGACCGGACCTACTTCGAGGGCACACCGGTCGGCGTCGCAGTCGGTATCACCTGCGACGACGAGACGCGGGTCATCGGCGGCCCACCGGCAGCTATCGAGGGACAGGCCGCGACGAGCATCACCGTCGAACCGGGCCAGTACGCGCAGAACGACATCGCCAAGCGCCTGTACCGGGAGTTCCGCTCGCGGTTCGCTGACGAGTCGTTCGTCCGCAAAGTCGCCAGCCCGGACCAGATACAGGAGTTCCTGCCACCCGGCGGCAGCCGGATGACCGAGGAGTGATGATGTCGGAGCAGCGCATCGGGGCAGGAGGTGACTGGCTGCATGAGTGACCTTGGGAAAATCGACCGTGCGGTGTTCGATAGCGTCATCTACCCGGAACTGGGCGCTGACCGTGAGGACGTGGTTCTCGGGCCGACTCACGGCATCGACTTCGGCGTCATCGACGTGGGAGGAGAAGCCCTCGTTACGGCGACCGACCCGCTGTCGGTCCTCCCCGATCTGGGGTTCGAGCGGGCCGGGCGGTTCGCACTCGACGTAGTGCTTGCCGACGTTGCCGTCTCCGGCGTTCCACCAACCCATCTCTCTGTGACGTTCACGCTCCCGCCCGAGATGACAGACGACGAACTGGCGGCGATGTGGCACGGCTTCGCCGGCCGGGCCGAGGAAGTCGGCGTAACGGTCGTCACTGGCCACACCGCCCGCTATTCGGGCGTCGACTACTCCTGGGTCGGCGGCGCAACGGTACTTGGCGTCGGATCCCACGACGACATTGTCCGACCGGACGGCGCGCGGCCGGGTGATAAACTGGTCGTCGGCACTGGGCCTGGGGCCGAGGTCACGGGGCTGTTTGCGAACCTGTTCCCGGCGCAGATCGGCCTGTCGCCCGAGGGTATCGCCACCGCACAGGAGCGTCTGGCCGACACCGCCCTCGTCGAGGACGCCATGGCCGCGACGGACGCCGGCAACGTGACGGCGATGCACGACGCGACGGAGGGCGGCATTATCGGTGCGTTCATCGAGATGGCCGACGGCGCGAACGCCCGGTTCGACGTGGATAGTAACGCGATGCCGGTCGCTGACGGTGTCGACGCACTCTGTGATGCCCTCGACATCGACCCCTGGCACGTCAGCAGTTGCGGAACGCTGCTGGCCGCGGTCGACCCCGCCGACGCCGCCGACGTTGTCGGTGCACTCCGTGACTGCGGGACGCCGGCAGCCGTCGTCGGCGAGGTGACTGACGGCGAGGGGTTGTACGTCGACGGCACGCGGCAATCTCATCCCGGGGCTGACCCCTCGTGGGAGGCGTTCGCGCGGCTGCAGGCGGCCGCGGACGGGGACTCCGACAGCGAGTGACTCGCTGGCCCCACCGTTGGAGTTGTCTGTGAGTGATAGCACGGCACACGTACTGCTATATATACTTGTAAGTTGTATTATAGTTCAATGTGACACCTCGTCGCGACTGACGTGGCAGCGGCCACGCCGGCCAGGCTGATGTCACGGAGTACCATCATGTTCCAAGAAGCCCTAACGTATCCGCGGGACAGTGACAGCGCAGTGAAGACCATCGCCATCGGGGGTGCGTTGCTGTTCCTGAGTGTCCTCGTCGTGCCCCTGTTCTTCGTCCTCGGCTACATCGTCCGGACGCTCCGGGCAGTGCTGAACGGCGAAGCCGAACCGCCGGCGTTCGACGACTGGGGTGACCTCGGCATGGACGGCCTGAAGGTGTTCGCCATCGGGTTCGCCTACTCGCTCGTCCCGGCGGCTATCGCCCTCGCAGCGGTGTTCGCAAGCGGCGCGACGCTGGGTCTGGGCGGCAGCGGGGCCGGAAGCGGACTGGCCGTCGGCCTCATCGCTCTCGTCGCAACGCTCGCGATAACCGTACTTTCGCTGGCTATCGCGTACGTGCTCCCGGCCGCAATCGCTGCGTACGTCCGGACGGACACCATTGCGGCGGCGTTCGCACCGGATGAAATCCGCAGGCTCGTGTTCAGTCGGACCTACGCCACCGGCTGGCTGGTCGCGTTCGGTATCAGCTTGCTCGCTGGCGTCGTCATCGGCGCGCTGAACGCCGTCGTCATTGGCGCGGTGCTGGCTCCCTTCGTGACGTTCTACGCGAACGTGGCAGGAACCTACGCCGTCGGGACCGCCGTGCGGGACATGCCAGCTGTCGACGCCGGTGATGAGACGCCCGGCGCTCAGCCCGCGGCCTGATAGGACACGCGGTGATCCCCCAGTTTTACTTCGGTTTCGCTATCGTCGCTGTGTTTCGGGAGTGTAGATTTATATTACTGCTTACACAATTCTGCTGTATCACTAACCTGTTTGGACAGTCGGAACCCGCTCCCTGTTCCCCACAGTGACGGTGTCCCCATGCTAGAAGACGCAATTCGGTACCCCTGGAACGGCGAGCAGAAGGTCGAGACGATACTGATTGGCGGCGTGTTGAGTTTGCTGGGCGTGTTTTTTATTCCGGTGTTGTTCGTGTTCGGCTATCTCGTTCGCGTCATTCGAGCAGTTACCGACGGCGACGACGAGGTGCCGCCGGTGTTTGAGGAGTGGGGTGACCTGCTTATCGAGGGATTAGTCGCGTTCCTGATTTCGCTGGTGTATTCACTCGTCCCGCTGGTGGTCATCGGCCTCGCAATAGCGTCGTTCATCCTGCCCTTCTCCGTGGTCACGACGACGGGCGGTGAACCGTCATCGGGTATCGCTATCGGCGGACTCCTGCTCGCGCTCGTCATTGTCTTTGTCACCGTCGTGGTCTCGCTCGGTGCCGCATATCTCCTCCCTGCAGCCGTGGCCGCGTACGCAGTGACCGGGCGCGTCGGCGCGGCGTTTTCGCCCGGCACGCTGCGCGCGATTGGCGGGTCAGGGACGTACGCTGTCGCGTGGCTGGTCGCTGTCGCTATTGGTATCGGCGCCCAGGTGCTCGGCGGCCTCGCCTCTGCTACCGTGCTCGGCGCGGTCCTGGTCCCGTTCGTCTCGTTTTACGGCAACGTCGCCGGCGCGTACGCCATCGGGACGGCGATGCGGGAAGTTCCGGCGCTCGGTCTCGAATCTGAGACACGCGCTTCGCGCTCTGTCGCTTGACCGCCCAGTATCTGTTTTTCACCTCGGTAGCGAAACGAATGGCAGAACACTTGTGTCCCTGAAGCGGACTCTCGGGTATGCAAATACAGAGTCAGGAGACCACCGCCGAAGGGGCAGAGCGCATCGAGGTGGTCCCCGAGACGCTGGACGACCTCTGGCATCTCTCGTACGTCATCGAGCCGGGGGACCTCGTCTCCGGCGACACGACGCGGCGCATCCAGCGCAACGACGACAACCTCCGGGACAAGGGCGGCGAGCGCGAGCCGATGTGGATCCAGATCGAAGTCACCGACGTGGAGTTCGCGAAGTTCGCCAACCGTCTCCGCGTCGGCGGCGAGATCGTCGACTGCTCCCGGGAGGACCAACTCGGCTTTCATCACACGCTCAACGTCGAGGAACACACCGAACTCACCGTCGAGAAACACCTCAAGCCCGACCAGGCTGACCGTCTAGAGGAGGCCGTCGAGGCGACGGAAAACCCGGACGTGGCAATCGCCACCGTCGAAGAGGGCGAGGCCCACGTCCACACCGTCGCCCAGTACGGCACCGAGGAACGGGCGACCATCACGTCGACGACCGGCAAAGGCGAGTACGCCCGCCCGCGGAAGGAATTGTTTGACGAGCTTGCCTCCGTGCTCAAACGGCAGGACGTGGACGCCTACATCCTCGCTGGTCCCGGCTTCACCAAGCAGGATGCGCTGGACCACTTTCAGGACGAGATACCCGATGTCGCGGAGCAGGTTACCGTCGTGGACACGTCGGCTGTCGGCGACCGCGGCGTCCACGAGGTACTGAAACGCGGCGCTGTCGAGGACGTGCAACAGCAGACCCGCATCGCAGAGGAGGCAGACTACATCGACGAGCTGATGGAGCGCATCGGCTCTGGCTCCGAAGTCGCCTACGGCCCGGAGGAAGTCGCCAAGGCAGCCGACTACGGCGCTATCGAGACGCTGCTCGTGCTGGACGAACGGCTCCGACTGGAGCGGGCCGGCGAGGGCGACTGGGATATCGACGTCGACCAGATTATCGAAACGACAGAGCAGAAGGGCGGCGACGTGACCGTCTTCTCCGCGGAGTTCGCGCCCGGACAGCAACTCTCGAATCTCGGCGGTATCGCCGCGCTGTTGCGGTACCGGCTCGACTGAGCGGCCCGCGTGTCTACTAGCTTTCATTTCAGGGTTGGTTCCCCCGAAACCGTTTTTTTGCTCCGGTCTCTATTGCTATGTAGTTCCAATGTCTGCGAGGTGTGAGTAGTATGTCGTTCGAAGAACAACAGGACTTTGCCAGGCAGGTCGCCGACCTGAACAAGTACGGCCAGGCGCTCAATCGGTGCGAGTCCGTCGACGAAGTCGTTTCGCTCACACTGGAAGCGATGTCGCTGCTGTTTGAATTCTCCTACTCTACGTTCGTCGAGGTTCGTGACGACGACCTCCGTGTCGTCCACAGTACGAACCCGAATCTCGTTCAGGGTGAGCCACCGAGTGACCTGGCTCGACGGGCGCAGTCGGCCGGCGAGACGCTGGTCGAACAGGGTGCTGATGCTGCTGTCACGGCTGACTCGAATGTGACGGGGGCGCTTGCTGTCCCGGCCCGGATGGGCGATGAGGTGACTGCGGTGTTGGTCACTCGGTCACAGACCGTCGAGGAATTCGGGGACGAGTACATCAGACCAATGGAGATTCTCGCAACTCACGCCGCGACGGCTATCTCCAATATCCGCTCCCGCGAACGGCTCGAACGGGCACACCGTGATCTGGAACGGCGAAAGGAGATGATCGAGATGTACGACCGACTGCTCCGCCACGACCTGGGTAACGACCTGCAGGTCATCGCCGGCTTCGCAGACGTCGTCGCTGGACAGGTCGATGGCCAGACCGAGGAGTACGCCGGCAAGATCCAGCGCGCGGCCGAGAGCGCTGCCGACCTCATCCAGCGTGTTGGCGATCTCGTCTCGACGCTGGAAGCACAGGACAACCCGGAGCCACGCGACCTCGACACGGTCCTCGAGGAGACGGTCCGTGACATTGAGGCCAACTACGAGTCGCTGACCGTCGATTTCGATGCGGCCGCGTTCGACTATCAGGTGTACGGCGGCGACCTGCTCGATTCGGTGTTTACGAACATCATGTCCAACGCGGCGGTCCACAACGAGGACGAGGTACATATGCGAGTGGCCCCAGCGGAGGTCTCCCCTGACGAGATTACCGTCTGTTTCGGCGATGATGGGAGCGGTGTCTCGCCGGACCTGCGTGAGGATATCTTCGAGATGGGTGTGAAGGGACAGGAGAGTCCAGGGACCGGCTTCGGCCTCGGGTTCGTTCGAGCGTTGACTGAATCCTACGGCGGCAGTGTCAGCGTGGCCGAAAGCGACGCTGGCGGGGCCGAGTTCCGCGTCACACTCGAACGCGTTTAGTTGACTGTTATCGTCAGCCCGTCCTCGGCGAACTGCACGTCGCCGTCGTAGCTATCGGCTATCGACCCAAGCATCTCCTCGTGGTGGCCTTCGGTGTGTGGGTACAGATGGGTGAGGTACACGCGCCCGACCTCGGCGTCGGCATCGCGGAGGGTCCGTCCGAGCGTTTCGGGCGTCGGATGGTTCGATACGTCCACGTCGTCCGGGAACGAGCAGTCGTGGACGAGTACGGCCGAGCCGTCAGCGAACTCGATGAGGTCGGTAAACGCCTCAGAGTCAGCACCGAGCGTTATCACCGGACCGTCACCGACGGAGAGCCGGTAGGCGAAACACTGCATCGAATGGCGCGTCTCGCAGGTGTCGCCGCTGAACCCTGCCAGCTCGAACGGTCCGCCGTCGAGATCCCTGAGCGTCAGGTCCAGACGGTCCTGCATATAGTCGTGTGTTTCCAGCAGGCTCCGAATCAGGTCGCTCGTGCCCGGTGGACCCGCGATTGTGAGCTCCGTTTCGCCGGCAAGCCAGCGAGCCTTCAGCAGCACGTCGAGGTCCGAAACATGGTCCAAGTGGTGATGAGTCAGCAAGACGGTGTCGACGCCTTCGTACCCTGCGTCTGTTCGGGCCAGTGAGTGCAACACGCCGCTACCACAGTCGACGAGCAGCCGGTTTCCGCCGCGTTCTAGCAGATAGCCGGACTGCATTCGAGAGCCGGTCGGCATGGCGCTGCCGGTGCCAAGAAACGTGAGACGCATACCGGACGACAGCGAGCGAACGGACAAAGGGTTGGTGTCTGGGGGGACACGTCGGCAGGGAACCACCAGGGAGCGTCAGCGGAGTGAGGGCGGTGGCCGTCGGCGGGGACGGGGTCAGGGCGGTCGCGTGGGAAGGTCACCCGACGACGGCGCAGTTCATGCTTTGGACGGGGATAGCAAAAACGCACCCGTGGCTCAAAAACCATTTTAACCGAACCGTGTTTGCGGCAAAACCGCGGAACGGAGCGGGAGAGACTTCTGTGAGCGGGATGAGAACCAAGTATGAAGAAATCACTCGACGAACACGCTGAGCGGTTCTCTGACCACGCCGATGCCTACGACGAGGAGCAGGATTCGGCGGCGTATCGCGCCTGTGTCGACTTCGTTGTCGAGCACGCGGCCCCTGAAAGCGACGACGTGGTGCTCGACCTCGGCACTGGCACCGGAGCCATCGCGTTCGCGCTCGCGTCCGATGCACGAGAGATTATCGGTCGCGACATCAGCGACGGCATGCTAGAGAAAGCTCGGGAGAAGGCCGACGAGCGCGGCGTCGAGAACGTTTCCTTCGGCGACGGCCGCTTCCGCGCTCCGAACGTCGACCGGCCCATCGACATCGTCACGTCGAACTTCGCGATGCACCACCTCGGTGACGACGAGAAACGCGAGGCTATCGACACTATCGCTGATCTGGGGCCGCGCCGCATCGTCCTCGGGGACGTGATGCTGTTCGGCAAGGACGACTCCGACGCGCCGTTTTACAGCCCCGAGGTCGACGACCCAGCGACGGTCGGCGTCCTCGCCGACGCCTTCACCGACGCCGGCTACGCGCTGACGGCCGTCGAGATGGTCACCGAGCAGGCCGGTGTGCTGGTCGCGGAGCAAATCGACGCTGCGTGACCGCGGTCGGACCGCGAACCCGGCTCAGCGGTAATTCCTGTACGCCCAGAACGAGACGTACAGTGTCAGGACCAGCAGTCCGCCGAGGAAGAAGGCCACACCGGGCTCGATATGGAAGCCGCCACTGGCCGCGGCGTCGGTCGTCAGCTGTCGCGCCTGTTCGGTCATCGCCTCAACCGGCGTGTCGGCTTCCGGGGCCGGAGTCTGTTCTGGGGCCGGCGTGGCCTCCGGCGTCTCCGTCGCCTCGGCTATCTGGAACCCGCCGTCGTCCTCCGGCGTCGGGGTCGGTGTGGGTTCGGCCTCCGTGGCCGTCTCAGTCGCCGAATCCAGACTCTCCGCGTCCCCGCCGCCCTGACCACCGTCACCAGCGGTTCCCGCGTCACCGGCCCCCGCACCCCCGAACTGGATCGGGAACTGCCCGAGCAGAAGTTGCAGAATGACGCTGGCCGCGGTAAGAATGCCAACGACGGGCAGGACCCGACGGACGAGCGACCGGAGCGATTGTTTGCGCTCTTGCGTTCCGACGAACAACACCAGCGGGTCCTCCGGGGGTTCGTACACCTTCATCTCCTGACCTTTCTCGGAGTACTGGACCCCAGCGACGGCGATGAGCTCCTCGTCTTCCAGTTTCTCCAGGTGGTACGAGACCTTCTGTATCGACATATCGAGCCGGTCGGCCAGTTCGGAGGGCGTCCCCGGCTCCTCGTACACTGTGTTGAGTATCTCTCTGGCCGTTTCCGAAGAGAGGGCATCGAGTACGGCTGAGACGTCTTCGTCGACCCCGACGACCTGCAGCTCCCCGTCCTGTGAGGTGCTCGTGTCGGGACCGCGGGAGGGCAGCAACGACATATATTCCGTTCACTGCCGCCCAGCGTAATGAATCTCGTGGAACCTCACAGGGCCGTTTAAGTCTCAGAGCCCGCTATCAAGGGACAACGACACGCCCGTCCGTGAAGCAGTGCACTCGGGATACAGAACAGCGCCTTCTGATTGCCACTACAACAGCCCGGTCACGGACTCCACTGCGTCCGGCGAGAGCGTGGCTCGGGGCGGCCGCACGGTAGCGTCGTCGATAACGCCACGGTCGGCGAGCAAGGTCTTCACCGTAGGCGCGAAGCCGAACTCGGCACAGGCCTCCGAGAGCGGCGAGAGGATCTCCCGCTGGACCGCTCTGGCTTCTGCCACGTCGCCGTTGGCGACGGCGGTGCCCGCTCGTTCTAGCTCGCCGTACAGCAGGTGGGAGAGCGCGCTGACGCCGCCGTCGCCGCCCAGCACGAGCGACGGGACGAACAGGCCGTCGTGGCCCTGATAGACGGTGAAGTCTTCGGGCGTCTGATTCATGACTGCGGTGACGTACGGGAGGTCGCCCGAGGAGTCCTTGAGGCCCGCGACGGCGTCGGACTGTGCGAGCGTAGCGACGGTCTCGACCGAGAGCTCCTGTCCGACGGCCCCGGGGATGTTGTAGAGGTAGACGGGCAGCGGCGCGTCGGCCAGCACCGCCTCGAAGAACGCCTCGTTGCCCGCCCCGCTGGCCTGGCCGCCGTAGTACGACGGCACGACCAGCGTGCTGTCAGCGCCCTGCTCGGCGGCGAACGCCATCCGTTCGTGGACCGTCGAGACAGCGGTCGCGGCCGTCCCGACGATGACGCGGCAGTCGTCGGGCGCTGTCTCCGTCGTGGTTCGGACGACGGTCCGGTACTCCTGTGGTGATAGCGTTTCGAACTCCCCGGTCGTCCCGCAGGGAACGACGCCGTCGACGCCGGCCTCTGAGACGTGCCGGACCAGCGATTCCAGACCGGCGACATCGAGGTCGCCGTCGGCGTCGAAGGGTGTCACCAGCGGCGTCAGTACGTCGACGGATTCGGTCATGCTCAAGATCTGATTCGGCGGTCGCTTAGGCGTTTTCCCCGTCGATGTGGCGGAACCCACTTGCCGCGGCAGGCCTACTTGTCGGTAAGAGCCGACAATGGGAGGACGCGAGCGTCTCGCAGCGACGGACCCGGACTTCGACCCGGAGGCGGTCGAAATCGACGACGCCGAGGTGCTTTCACGCCTCGCGCCCGTCGTTCAGGAGTGGTGGGTCGAGCAGTTCGGCGAGTTTGTCCCCGGCAACGGCGGCTTCTTCACGCCCCCACAGAAGGAAGCTATCCCACTCATCCACGAAGGCGAGAACGCTCTCATCTGCGCGCCGACGGGGAGCGGTAAGACGCTGGCCTCGTTTACCGGCATCATCAACGAACTGTTCGGGAAGGCCCGCGAGGACGAACTCGAAAACTCCGTCTACTGCCTGTACGTCTCTCCGCTGAAGTCGCTGGCCAACGACATCCACCGAAATCTCGAACAGCCGCTGGACGGTATCACGACCAAGCTCGACGAGCGCGGCGAGGACGTCGAAATCCGGCACGCGATTCGCCACGGCGACACCAGCGACAGCGAGCGCCAGGCGATGCTCGAGACCACGCCCCACATCCTCAACACGACGCCGGAGACCCTGGCGATTCTGCTGAACTCCCCGAAGTTCAAGCAGAAGCTCGAAACCATCGAGTACGTCATCGTCGACGAGATCCACAGCCTCGCCGAGAACAAGCGCGGGACCCACCTCTCGGTGTCGCTGGAACGACTGGAGGAGATGGTCGAGGAACCGCCGACACGTATCGGCTGTTCGGCCACCGTCGAGCCGCTGGACACCGTCGCCGAGTTCCTGGTCGGCCGCGAGGAACCCGGCGGCGACCCACGGGACTACGAAATCGTGGACACGCGCTTCGCCCGCGACTTCGACATGGAACTGTCCTGTCCGGCCGACGACCTCATCAACACGCCGCGGGACATCATTACCGAGCGGTTCTACACGCAACTCCACGAGCATATCCAGTCCCACACCAACACGCTCGTGTTCACGAACACGCGCTCTGGGGCCGAACGCGTCCTGCACAACCTCCGCGAGAAATTCGAGGACTACGACGAGTCCAACTCCGGCTGCCACCACGGCTCGCTCTCCAAGGAGCGACGCCGAGACATCGAAGAATCGCTGAAAGCCGGGTCGCTGGACGTGGTGACCACCTCGACGAGTCTGGAACTGGGTATCGACATGCCCCACATCGACCTCGTCGTGCAGGTGGGGTCGCCGAAATCCGTCGCCGCGCTGCTCCAGCGGATTGGCCGTGCCGGCCACCAGTTGGGCGAGACAGTCGAGGGCCGCGTCATCGCCTTGGACCGCGACGAACTCGTGGAGTGTGCGGTGATGCTGGAGAAGGCCGAGCGGGGATTCGTTGACCGCGTGTTCATCCCCGAGAACGCACAGGACGTGGCGACCCAGCAGATATACGGCATGGCAATCAACGATGTCCGCCCCGAGGAGACGTTTAAAAGCGTCCTCCGCCGGGCCTACCCCTACCGGAACTACGACGACGAGGACTGGGAGCAGCTGATGCGGTACATGACTGCCGACTACCCGGGGATGGAGGACAAGAACGTCTACGCCAAGATCTGGCGCGACACCAACGACGCGCCCGACGGCGAGCACCACTACGAGGAGTACGACGTAGGTGAGCACCTCATCGGCAAACGGGGCCGGCTCGCACGAGTCATCTACATGACCAACATCGGGACCATTCCGGACTCCTTCACGTGTGATGTCGTGACCCGCAGCGACGACAGTTGGGTCGGCCAGCTCGACGAATCCTATCTGGACACGCTGGAGAAAGGCGACGTGTTCGTGCTCGGTGGGAACAACTTCGAGTACCGCTACCGCCGCGGGTCGAAGGTGTACGTCGACCGGACCGCCGCCCGCCCGACCGTCCCGTCGTGGTTCTCGGAGCGCCTCCCGCTCTCCTATGACCTTGGCCGCGAGATTCTGGACTTTCAGGGCCAACTGCTGGACCGGCTGGAGGACGGCGGCATGTCGGAAGTTCGCAACTGGCTCCGGGAGTTCCCCGTCGACGAGAACAGCGTCCGAGCAATCGCCCGGATGTTCCGCGAGCAGGTGGCCTACGCCGGTCCAGAAAGCGTCGCAACGCCCGACCGCCTCGTCGTCGAGGAGACGCTGGACCACGACGAGTACGAGCGCCACTACCATGTCCACTCGAACTACGGCCGTCGGTTCAACGACGGCTTCTCGCGCCTGCTGGCGTATCACATCGCTCGGGCGGCCAGCGCGAACGTTCAGGTCGCCGTCGCCGACAACGGCTTCACGCTCTCGATGCCGCTGAACCGCAAGGTCGACATCGCGCGCGTCGTCGACGATCTGGACCCGGAGACGGCCCGCGAGGACCTGCGGGCCAGCCTCGACGGGACGGACCTCCTCCAGCGCTATTTCCGCATCAACGCCACGCGGTCGCTGATGATACTCAAACGCTACAAGGGGTACGAGAAGTCAGCCAGCGAACAGCAGGTGTCCTCGGAGATGCTGCTTGGCTTCGCCGAGGACCTTGGTGACTTCGCCGTTGTCGAGGAAACATACCGCGAGATTCTGGAGGATAAACTCAACGTCGACGGTATCGAGTCCGTCCTGCGTGCGATGCGGGACGGCGACGTGGACGTGGTCCGGACTCGCGTCGACTCGCCGTCACCGCGCGCATTCGGCCTGGCGATGCTGATGGCCAGCGATGTGGTCCTCGCCGAGGACGAATCGGCCGTCCTTCAGGAGTTCCACCAGCGGGTACTGGACGAAATTGAAGGCGGCGACGCGGATGACAGCGCTGTCGCCACCGACGACTGAGCCTGGTCGCTGTCCGAACTGCCCGCGTCCCATCCGGGCTGTCCGAGCGAACAGTAAAGCCTGCGCGGCCCATAGGCGTGTTCTGGAATGCCACACCACACGCACGAGAGTGACGACAGCGGCGGCGAGGAACCGGAAGCCGGCCACGTCCACGAAGCGGTCGACGAGGGCGTCGACGCGCGGGACGACTGGGCGCGGCGTCGCAGGAAGGGAATTCCCACAGACAAGCAGCTGCTCGTCGTCGCCTGCATGGACGAGCGCATCCCCGTCGAGGAGGCGCTCGGCCTCTCGCTGGGCGACGCACAGATATACCGTAACGCCGGCGGCAAGGTCACGGACGACGTGATCCGCTCGGCCGCGCTGACGACACAGTATTTCGATACGACAGAAATCATCGTCGTCAACCACACCGACTGCGGGATGATGAGCGCGTCAGATGAGGACATCGTCGCGGGGTTCGAGGCTGCGGTCGACGGCGACCTCGACGACATCGACCTCGACCCGGCGTTGCCGGAGCTAAACATCGGTGATGCGTCCATCGCAGAGTGGGTCCGGATGACCGACGACATCGACGCGGCCTGTGCAGCTCAGGTCGAGTATCTGGAAAACCACGAACTGATCCCCGATGACGTCTCCGTGACCGGCTACGTCTACGAGGTCGAGAGTGGTCACCTCCGACGGCCCGGCGAACGCGTCGCCGAGCAGGTCAACGAGCGCGTGTAGTCGGGCACGGTCGCCACCGAAGGACCGGCGACTGAAACGGAGCAGTATCGGCGTCTGTCGACCCGCTCCACACAAAGGCCCCGCCGACCCCTCTGAGGTCGTGGGGGTGAGTTCTGCTGTACTGTGTTCGTCTCCTTACTCGGAGACGACCGGGCAGTTGACCATCGCCGCGCCGGCGGCCAGGATGTCGGCGTTCTGGGCGGATTCGAGGTCCGAGACGCTGTCGAACTCCGCGTTGTCGAAGATGTTGACCTGCCACAGCGGCGAGTAGCCGTCGTCACCCGGTAGTGTCGCGGTGACGTTGTGCGTCTGGTCGCTCCCGTCTTCAGAGCGGAACCCGGACGGCGGGCCGCCGCCGTCCTCGCCGGGGTTCGTGTTGAAGCTCACGTAAATCGGGGACAGTGGGACGGAGCCATCAGACGACGACAGCGACGCCTCGCCGAACAGGAAGTACGGGACCACTTCACCGTCGTACCAGCCATTGACGAGGCCGGTTGCACTTTCGTCGGCGCTGTGTCGCAGTTCCGCGGTTGACCCCTCGGGGACGACCGGGCAGTTCTTGATAGTCTCGGTCGGCTCGATGTCGTAGCCGGCCGCCTGAATCTGTGACACGCTTGTCGCAGTGTTCGCCTCGTAGCCATCGGGCACCGTCACCTTGTGGACTTGCCAGAAATCGTTGTACCCCTCATCGCCGGGAACCACATCGACGATGTTGAGTTGGTCCTCGACCGGGTCGCCGTTCTCGTAGAACAGCGCGTAAATCGGGGCCGCCTGGGTCGGTTGCACATCAAAGTCGTAGTACTGGATGACGGTTCCGTCGGGGCCGTACCCCTGTGTCAGGAACATCTCGTCGAAGTCGATGGGCTCGTCGGCGTCCGGGAGGGCGTCGTTCGCACTGCGCTGGTGGAGCATTCCGGCGGCGTCGCTGAATCGGTCGACCGACGCCATCGGGGCCTCGCTGGGGTCGGTGGGGCTCATATCGCCGTCCATCGATTCTTCGGTCATCTCTTCCCCCTCAGTCATCGCGTCGCCGTCCGTCATCTCACTCTCGGTCATCTCGCCCTCTGTCATTCCGCCGTCTGTCCCGCCGCCGCCATCACCGTCGGTGCCACTACATCCTGCGAGGGCCAAGACTGTCCCAGTACCTGCAAGCGTCGTCAGGAACCTGCGTCGAGTGTCTGTCATATTCCGTCTGGACACGCGATGGATTACCTAAAGGGACTTTTTCGAACTCTGGATAAACTCTCCCCCGCGTTCGGGTCAGAACTGTTCCAGTTTCGCCCCGGAGCCAAACCGTTAATCCGCGGCCGCCCCCTCAGTTGTGATATATGGAGTCGCTCCACCCGCGAGTGAGACTGCTGTGGGTCCTGTCGACGATCATCCAGGCGTCGGTGCTCGGAGTCATCGCCTATCTCGTCGACCGCTTTGCGGTCTCACTGCCACAGTGGGCCATCGTCGTCGGCTGGGTCGTACTCGTGTTTCTGGGTGTCGCTCACGCTATCGCCGCCCACCGAATCTGGCGCTTTGACCTGCAGGACGACGCGCTCTTTCTCCTCCGTGGCGTCGTGACCCGGACTGACACGTCCGTCCCGTACGTCCGCGTCCAGCACGTCGACACCACGCGTGGCCCGGTAGAGCGCGCCATCGGGCTGGCGAGCGTCGTCGTCTACACCGCCGGGACCCGCGGCGCGGACATCACGATTCCCGGACTGCGACCCGAACGAGCAACCGAACTGCGCGAGCAGCTCCGCGACCTCGCGAAGGAAAGCGAGGCCACGGACGCGGTATGAACCGGCTCCACCCGCGAAGTGCGGTCCTGCGTGTCGCCCGAGCGGCGCTTCAGGGCGGCTTCTTCGGCTTTTTCGGGGGCTCACTCGGGACCGGGATGTTCGGACTGCCGGCGTTCGCGGTTCCGCTGCTTGGCCTGCTCGGTGCACTGACCTTCAGCGGCTACGCACTGGCGCGCTATCTCCGCTTTCGCTACGAACTTGACGGGGACACGCTCACCGTCGAATCCGGTGTCTTCGCCAGACAGTCGCGTCAGATTCCGCTTGGCCGCGTCCAGAACCTCGATGTAGAGCAGAACATCCTCAACCGCCTGCTCGGTCTCGCAATCGTCCGCTTTGAAACAGCCGGTGGCAGCGCGACAGAAGCCACGCTGGACGCGGTCGACGAGGCCGAGGTCAAACGCCTGCGGAACTACGTGCGGACCCATGACCGAGACGAGGCCGCCGAGACGCAAACGGCCACCGCCGATGCGGTGTCGGAGACTGCGACATCCGGCCATCCGGCCCACGCCGACCGTCCCGGCGTGACAGGTCCCACGCCGACACACACCGGCGACGCACAGACGCCGGGTGATTTCGGTGACTCGGCTTCGACCCCGGACACAGTGGAGCGCGACCAGCCGGACGGGTCGCTGTTGTTCGCGTTCGACCAGCGTGAACTTCTGACGTACGCACTTGTCTCCGTTCGGCCGGCCGCACCCGTCCTGACGCTCGCGTCGCTCCCGCTGGGGATGGACATCGTCTGGTCCGTGCTGCGGTTCAATGCTGGTCTCGTCGGGGCGTCGCTGGGTGGCCCGGTGATACGGTGGCTACTTGGGTCGCCCGAAACCACACGGCTCGTTGTCTTTGCTGCACTCTCTGTCGTCCAGTTCCTCCTGCTCGCACTGGTCGTCAGCGTGGCCCTGACAGTTATCGAGTACTACGGCTTCCAGCTCACGCAGGCTGACGGCGACCTCCGGTACGAGCGAGGGCTGTTGCGCCGCTATAGCGGTAACATCCCGCTGGAGAAGGTCCAGACAGTCACTATCCGCGAAAACGTCCTGATGCGGCAGTTCGGCTACGCGACGCTGGCCGTCGAGACGGCCGGCTACAGCGGCGGAAGCCAGCAGTCCACGCAAGGTGTCGCCGTGCCTCTTGCACCCCGCGAAGAGGTGTACGAGCTGGCCCGTGATATCGAGCCGTTCGGCGACCTCGACTTCGACCGGTCACCGAAACGCGCCCGGCGGCGGTATCTCGCCCGCTTCTCGCTGGCGGCGGCCGGCCTCACCACGGTCGCCTACGCCCTCGACTCGCTAGTGCTTGAGACTGGCTACTGGTGGCTTGTGGCCCTTCTGTTTCTCACCGTTGTGCCCGCGGCCCATCTTCGCTGGCGACACCGCGGGTACGACCTGAGCGAGGACGTGCTGGCGACCCGGAGCGGGTTCTGGCGGCGGACGACGCGAATCGTTCCGTACTACCGGCTCCAGACAGTGTTCGTCACCCGCTCGCCGTTCCAGCGCCGCCGCGACCTGGCGACCGTCGGAGCTGACACGGCGAGTTCGTCGAGCCTGCTCGGCGGCGTCGCTCGGGTGTACGATATCGACGAGGACACCGCAACAGAACTCAGAGACGCGCTGCGAGAACGCCTCACTGCACACGTTTCGGGGCTACGGACGAACGACAGGGCCGGCGACGCGGACGCGTAGTCAGCCCCGCGCCCACTCGACCATCCGGCCGTACACCTCGTCGGTCGCCAGCGCGTCGCCGTCGCCGACGAGGACGAGCGCCTTCTTCGCCCGCGTGAGTGCGACGTTGATGCGCCGATAATCCTCGAAGATGGGGCTATCGAGGTTCCCAGTGGCGACGAAGGAGATGACGATGACCTCCTTGCTCGACCCCTGGAAGCGGTCGACCGTGTCGACAGTCACGTCCGGGAGCCGTTTCGATATCTCCGCAACCTGCGCGCGGTACGGCGCGATGACGCCGATGTCCTCAGCCGGAACTCCGGCGGACCGGTACGACGCGACGAGTTCGGCGATGCGGTCGGCCTCCGTCGGGTTCGTGTTCCCGATCTGACTCCCGTTCGGGTCGACAAACGCCACGCGGTCTCGGAGTCCTTCGGGCAAGGACGCCGTCGAGACGCCATCGAGGTCGTTTAGCCGCTGGGCGGCCACCTCGCCCGTCGCGGGCCGCAGTTGTCCGTCGTAGAACTCCCGCGAGGCGAAGGCCTGGATGTGCTGGGCCATCCGGTACTGGCGGTCAAGCATTACGCCTGCATCGGGGTGGGCGTCGATGAGCCGCTCGAACAGCGAGGTCGACAGCGTCTCGTCCTCGGACTGGACTACGGGCGGGAGCTGCTGGTGGTCACCGACCAGCACGAACCGGTCGGCCAGCGTCGTCGCGGCCAGCGTCCCCGGCTCGGTCAGTTGGCCGGCCTCGTCGACGACCGCCACGTCGAATTCTTGTGTCTGGAGCGTGCTCCCGCCGCAGGTGGCCGTCGTCGCCGCGACGACCTGGGCGTTCTGGAGCCGGCTCGCGCACTCGCCGGGGTCGCCGCTGGTCTCCAGCCGGTACTTTTGCATGTCCTCGCGGACGCCGCTTTCGGTCCCGACGCGGACGATGTCTGTGAAGCCCTGATCTTCCAGCGCCTCCAACAAATTGTCGACGGCGCGGTTGGTAAAGGCCGAGAGCAGGACCCGGTCACCACGGGCGACTAAGGCCCGGACCATCCGCGCCAGCGTGTACGTTTTTCCGGTCCCCGGCGGGCCGTGGACTAGGGCGAAGTCCGCCGCACCGACGGCCAACTGGACCGCCTCGTTCTGGGCATCGTTGTTGTCGATGAACGTCTCCTCGACCGGATTGAATTCCGGTTCGCGCCGCCCGAACAGCACGTCTTTTCGCTCGGGCGACTGGAGGAGCACGGCGTCGTGGAGCGCGTTCTGCAGCCGGTCAGTCGTCAGCTCGGAGGGGTACACGTCCAGGCGACGGAGGTCCAGCGGCTCGTCGGCCGTGACGACGATTTCCTCGCCAAGACGTTCGACGCGAGCCAGCTCTGCGTTACCGGTCACCGGGTCGCCATCGCTGGCCAGTACAAGATTCCCCTCGCGAATCTTCGAAACAGACCCCGTACCGGTCGCGCGGAGTTCCCAGCGGCCGCCGTCGAGTTCCCGTCGACCGGTCGGCTCGAGGTCGATGAGTGCGCGGTCGTTGTCGGCCCGCTCCTCTGGCGTCTGTTCCCAGAGCTTCGCGTACTCGCGGTGGACGGCCCGGCGCTCGGCCTCGATGGCCGTGTAGAACTGCTCGAAGTAGTCCAGTTCCTCGTCGGGCACTGCTCGACCGACCGTTCCCGCCTTCGATTCCTGGTCGAGGCGGCCGGAGACGGCCATGCAGGTGTCCTGCTCGAAGCAGTACTCGCATTTCGCGTTGGCCTCGTAGCCCGTCGGCACGCCCGAGCCGTACTCCATCGCCGCAATCGCGTTCCGGGTCCGGACGACGTAGTTCAACAGCCCGCTCCCGATGGAGAACTCCTTGGCCGGCGAGAGATCGCCGCTCTCCTCGTTACGGTCGACGGCAGCGTTCTTGGTATAGAGGAGCGTGCCGGTGTCCGGGGCCGCGTCGACGGCGCTGCCAGCGCCGGCCGTGCGCTCGCCGAGCATCAGCGCGTACGCCGTGGCCTGGATCTTGTCCTGAAACCGGGGCTCCCGCTTGGTGTTCTTGCCGGTCTTGAGTTCGACGGGCATCCCGCGCCGGACGGCGTCGGCCCGCCCCTTCATGCCGAACCGCTCGGAGATGAGCGTCATCTCGGAGCGCCATTCGCTCTCCGCGGGACTGAAGTCCCGCTCCGAGTTGTCAGCGGCTGTCGTCGCTCCATCTGTCTCGGTCAGCGTCCCCTGCTGTAGCCATCCTTGAATCGCCGATGCGTGATCGCGCACGTCGCCGGCCACTTCGCCGGCCTCCCGGCCGAGCAGCCCGATGTCAAGCCCCGCGGCGTCGACCTGTTCTTCGATGGCGGTGTCGAGGTCCCGACCCCGAAGCAGGTCGCCGAACACCTCGTGGACGACGGTCCCTTTCACCAGCGGGTAGGCATGCTCCGCGCCATCGAGTTTCCGGAGGTAGTACATCCGCGGGCACTGTACCCACGCCCGGATGTCGGTCACGTCGACGAGGAAATCCGGCTGGACGACGAGTGTGGCGTCGCCACCGACGGAGTACTGCTGTTCGCCCTGGTACTCCCGCTCGTCGGGATTGTAGACAGCAATTTCCATCCCCGTCTCGATGACTTGAGCGTTCTCGGTCCACTTCCCCCAGAGCGTCACCGTCGTCGGCTCGCCGGCCCCGCGGTCGGGGCGTATCGTCACCTCACAGAGCTCGCTCTCGCCGTACTGGGTGTTCACCGTCTTCGGCTCCTCGACGTCGACGACGACGCCGCGAACGCGGTCCGCGCTCATCGCTTGGCCCTCCCCTGTTGCACGGCCCAAGCGACGGGGCAGCCCCGCAAAAGCCGTTCGCGCCGCAACTCACTCACTGGCTGTGTCGGCATTAGTCTCAGTATCAGCAGCGTACTGCTTCAGCGTCTCCAGCGACACGTCTTCGAGGACGTCCTCGCTCGTCGCTTCGAGATTCACCGGCGGGGCGTGCCCGGCCTCGTGGGCCTCTATCCAGCGCGGGACGCAGACACACCAGCTGTCACCGGGGTCGAGGCCCGGAAAGTTCAGCTCCGGCCGCGGCGTCACGAGGTCGTTGCCCTGTGCCTTGCTGTACTCCAGAAATTCGGCGGTCATCACCGCACAGATTTCGTGCCGCCCCGGGTCGCGCTGGAGCGGGTAACAGTAGCCGTCGCGCATGAACCCTGTTTCCGGGTCCATCGAACAGAGGGCCAGCTCCCCGCCGAGGACGTTGCGCTCGTTTTCCATACCACGTCTGGCTGTTCCGTGGAGTAAAGCCGTTCGGCTGTAAGGCTGGCTTCCTGATTGTCACGCGGCTATCATCAGCTGCCGCTGTGCCACTCAGGACCGATGGGTTCATTCTGGCCCAGTCCGAACAAGAGACTGACAATGCGCGTTCGCGACTGGCAGGACATTCTCGAAGACGTGATGGAGAGCAATGCCAATCCGGGGGACTGGCGTGCCGTCGGGGGCGACCGCGCGAACGGAATCGGCGAGGACATCTACTTCGGTCACCCCGACGCCGGCGTCTACCAGCTCAAGACCTACGCGAAGAACCCCTTCGAGGTACAGGGCGTCGGGTCGCAGGTGGCCCGCCGCATCGACGACGACATCGACCCGCTGTTTCCCAACGACGGCTCGGGCATCTTCGGCGTCCAGCAGGGACCGGAGGACGAGGACGACGCCAAGGAGAAGGCGAAGAACCTCGAAACGGTGCTCGAAACCCACGCGGACGCACCGACGTCGCCGCAAGCGCTGCTTGAGGATATGATGGATGCGATGGACTCCCCGGCCTACGGCCCGATGGAGTTCGACCACCACGACCGCCCCGACCAGATGACCGAACTCACCGAGACGTTCGAGGAGGCGGAGGAGCTACTTGATGCGGAGTTCGAGGATGTCATCGAGGAAGACGTAGAACGGGGCTTTTACTGATGGCCGAATCGACAGACGCTGTCCGGCTTGGGGGCCGCTGATGGTCGGTCCCTCGATGACAGACGCCGACCGAAAACGGTTTCTCAGATACACACAGGTCGGGTTCGCGCTCCTCATCGGTGGGTCGATGGGACTGGTGACGTTGTACGGCGGTGCCGAACTGTTGGTTGTCATCGGCGTTTTTGCCGGCGGCACTGCTGTCGGCGGCGGCCTCGCGTGGTACCTTATCCCAGAGAGCATCGCAGAGACCCCATACGAGTCGGTCGACAGAGGTCCGAAACCCGGGGCAAAAATGAAGCAACGTCGACAGGAAAACGACGGCTCCGGACAGCGGGCAACCGAGGACGACGGCCGACTCTCACAGAACCGCGACTAGAGGAAGTCGTCCTGCATTGCCGGGTCCTGCTGTTCGGAGGCCGTCTGGTCGAAAATCTCTTCATCGAGTGTCTCGGTCTCTTCCGTCGTGGTATTATATGCCGAAATCCCTCGCTTCAGGAGGTCTTCGACGGCCTGGTCGCGGTTGAGGAACTCGCCCTGTTCGACGAGTCGCTGGATATCCGAGTCCACCTGGTCCGGGAGTGACACCTTGATCTTGCTCACACTTGCCGCCTATACTGTTCGGACATAAAAACCCACCCCTGATTTTGGGAGGGTTCAGAGAGGCGCACGCGTGGATGCGCAGAACCGTCACACACTTGCCGGCGGCCGACACGAACCAGAGTGTGAACGCGAACGACCGAGCGATCACCGCGCTGGTCATGCTCGCACACGGCCTGGTCCACACGTACGAGATGGCGGTCCCGATATTTGTCGTCATCTGGCTCACCGAGTTCGACCTCATCAACCTCGGCGTCGCACAGTTCGACGTGACGACGGCGACCGTCGGCGTCATCGTGACGCTGGGCTATGGCCTGTTCGGAGCCGGCGCGCTCCCGGGCGGTATCGTCGTCGACCGAATCGGCTCCCGGCGGCTCATCACGGGCTGTCTGCTCGGCATGGGCAGTTCCTACATCCTGCTGGGACTGGCTCCGAGCATGGTCGTCATCGCGCTGGCGCTTGTCCTCTGGGGCCTCTCTGCCAGCGTCTACCACCCGGCCGGGCTCTCGCTCATCAGCAAAGGCGTCGAACAGCGCGGGACCGGACTGGCCTACCACGGTGTCGCCGGCAACCTCGGCATCGGCCTCGGCCCGCTCGTCGCCGCGATTCTCCTACTGGTCGCCGAGTGGCGGACGGTCGCACTCGTGCTTGGCGTCCCTGCGTTGCTCGCCGCCGTTTATGCCTCGCGGGCGAGCTTCGACGAGACGGCGGCGGTGACGACCGCGACCGACGGGGGCTCGAAAGCCAGCAGCGGCATCGACTCGCTCGGGGAGTTTTTCACGGAGAGCAAACACCTACTGGCTGGGAGCTTCCTGCTCGTGTTCGTCGTCGTCATGTGCTCGGGGCTGTACTACCGCGGCGTCCTCACCTTCCTTCCGGAACTGCTTCGGAGCCTGCCGGGCTTCGAACCCATCCCGATTGAGAGCCTGTTACCCCCCAACGTCCTGTCGGCGCTCGGTATCGAGGCCGGGACGGGGCAGACGCTCAAGCCACAGGACTACTTCTACGCCGGCCTGTTGCTCATCGGCGTTCTCGGCCAGTACGCCGGGGGCAAACTAAGCGACCGTATCCCCGTCGAGTACGGCATCGCCGGCTCGTTCCTCGTGCTTGCGCTCCTTGCGGTCCTGTTCGTCCCGGTGTCGGGGATGGGCTTCGGGCCGCTAGCGGTGCTTGGTGCGCTACTGGGCGTTGCCCTCTTTGTCGTCCAGCCGATGTATCAGGCCGCAGTCGCGGAGTACACGCCCGCCGGAACGCGCGGCCTGTCGTACGGCTTCACGTATCTGGGTGTGTTCGGGGTTGGCGCGCTCGGCGGTGGTCTCGCGGGGTCGATTCTGGCCTTTGCGAACGCGACGGCGCTGTTCGGGACGCTCGCCGGCATCGCCCTCGTCGCCGTCCTCGCGGGGACTGTCCTCGCGCGGCGTTCGTGACAGGCCGGCGCATCGCTTGCTATTTCTGTCTGTGCGGTGTACCTGACTCTCAGATGGACGCCGCAGTCATCGTCCCGGCCTACAACGAGGCGGAGTCGCTTGCCCGCTGTCTCGCTCCCTTCGAGTCACAGCCAGTGGAACTGGTCGTCGTGGTCGGCGGCGACGACGGGACAGAACAGGTGGCCCGCGAGACGCCCTTCGTCGACACCGTCGTTCGGTGTGACGAGGGCGGGGCGGGGCTCGCCAGGAACCGCGGAGCAGCGGCCGCGGAAGCCCCGATTCTGCTGTTTACCGACGCCGACACTGTCGTTCCAGACGACTGGGTTCGCCTGCATCTCAGGCACTACACCGACGACAATGTAGTGGGGGTCGGTGGCCCCGCACGTCCACTCGAAGACAGCCGCAAACACCGCGTGCTGTTCAAACTGCTGTCGGACTACTGGTACCGGGTGTCCTGGCCGCTGGGCTTCGTCCAGCAACCGGGCTTCAACTGTAGCTTCCGGGCCGAGGCGTTCGAGGCCGCGGGGGGCTTCGACGAAGACATCCCGTTCATGGAGGACACGGAGCTCTCCCTGCGGATGAAAGACTACGGCCGAATCGTCTACGACGCCGACTCCTGTGTCGATACATCTGCTCGCAGAGAGGCCGACGAGGGATATGTCTCACTGTTCGCGAAGTACGTCCGTGGCTACGTGAACCATTACATCCTCCGTCGGGAGTTCGATGCCGACTACTTCTGAGAAGGGCAACCTTTTCAACGCACACCCCGGAGCGATGACAGGATGAGTGGCTGGCGGTCACTGCCCCGACGTGCTGTCGAACAGGTACGGGCTGACGTTCGAGAGGACCCGTATCTCCGGTATATTCTGCTTGTATCGACGGTCATGGTCGGGTTCTGGTTCTGGCACCGAATTCCGAACTTCGCGACCCGCGACGAGTACAGCCGCTTGCTAGACGCGATGGTCACCTACGGCGCTGTCCTCGAAGACCCGAGCTTCGAAGGCCTCAAAGCCGGCGTGGAGTGGGGCCGGGCTCCCTTCGGCGCGACGCTGTACCTCTACGGGCTGGCTATCCTCCCTGTCGTGCTCGTCGCCGTGGTCACTGGCGACGGAGGCGCGTTCACGTCACTGCCATTTCCGGGCTGGGAGTTCGGACACTACGAGGTCTGGGCCGCCACGCCAGAGTGGATCTGGACCTGGAGCCTCATCGCTATCCGCCTGACGAACGTCGTCGCCGCACTCTGTGCCGTCTACCTCACATATCGCCTCGGCGTCATAATTGAGGGACGGAACGCCGGCCGACTGTCGGCTGTCGTGCTCTCGCTGACGTTTGGCTTCCTTACTATTTCGAAGGAGGCCGGCGAGGATATGCCGGCACTAGTGTTCGTCCTCCTCACGCTGTACCTGTTAGTCCGGTATCTCCGGACGGACGACAGCACACTGTTTCTGGCGGCTAGCGCCGCCGGCGGCGTCGCTATCGCGTTCAAGCTGACGGCCGCGCCGGTTATACTGCTTATCGGCGTTGCCTTCCTGCTGCGTGCCCATGCTGCTGATGCGCCGCTGACAAAGACGCTGTACCGGCCGAAACTCCTGCTGGGTGGCGCGTTACTCGGGTTCGCGATGATCGTCCTCGGGTTCCCAACCGCGCTTGTGGCGGGGCCCGAGCCGTTCATCCAGCGGGTGTTCGGCGGTTCGACCTCGCGGATGAGCCATCCGACGGGACCCGATGCCCCGATGTGGTGGTGGTTTCTCCGGGGCTACTTCAGTGCGCTGGGGCTGCCGCTGTTCGCCGCGGCCGTGGCCAGCGTCGTGGCATCCGTCGCCACGTTGCGCGACCGCGGTTCCGCATTCCACGGCACTGTCCTCGTCTTGACTGGACTGGTGGCCTACGTCGCGATGTTCTCCCAGTGGCACGACTTCCGTGTGCATCACCTCCTGCCGACGTTCCCGCTCATCGCCGTACTCGTTGGCGGGCGACTGGTGCAACTCCGCGAGCGCTCGTCGTCGCTGGCCCGGCCGGTAATGGCTGTTCTGTTGGTCACAACGGCGGTCTACGCCGGTGTCGGGACGGCGCAGTTCGCATCCATGCCCCGGGACGAAGCGACGGCGTGGCTGGAGGACAACAGTGACGACGGCGACGTGGTGGAGACGTACCGCGTCCACATTCAGGACACCGCAATCCCGCACTCGCTGACCGCCCGACACGTCGCCGGTCAGGACTCGGCGGCCGAAGAAGCGATGGCGTGCCCGCGATACATCCAGATCGGCTACCGGGACCTCCTGTATCTCAAGGAGGACACCTACTACCGGAACGGCGACGCACAGGCTGCCTACCTCCGTGGCCTCCTGAACGAGGAGTCTAACTACGAAATCGTCGCCGAGTTCGGGGAGCGACCGACGAACTTCGTCCCTCAGCGACCGACGCCCGGCTCGTTCACCGACCTGCTCAGGCTCGGGATCGTTCCGCATACGGACCAGTTCGCCGACGAGCAGGAACTCGCAGCGAACCAGTACACGCTCATTCTGGAACGCGACGGCGAGTGCGACCCGGACCGTCACCCGCCGTTCTGAATCCCTGTTCGGGTCTGCCAGTTTCCGGCTGGCTACTCCGCCGTCAACGACGAGAGGTCAAGCTGAACGGAGGGATACCAGCCCGCAAGCGACGGCAGATAGATGCCGAGGAACCGGTCGACGAAGATGATGGGGATGATGACCTCTGCCGGGATGCCAAGCGCGACGAACACCGCCGTCGCCGTCGCCTCGGTGACACCGATGCCACCGGGCGTCAGCGGGAGGAGCGTCACCGTGTACGCAACGAGGAGATACAGCGGCAACGCAACCAGTGGTTCGAACGCCACGCCGAAACTCCCCAGCAACAGGCCGACGCGGACGCCGGGAGCGAGGACGAGGTCGACGGTCCAGCCGACCGCGTAGCGGAGCCATACTGCCGGCTCACTCACGAGCGTTCGAAACGTCGTGGTCGAGCTGTCGGTAAATTCGAGCAGGCCGTCGAGGCGCGACGCGAGCCCCTCGCCGATGCGTGGAATCCGGACGGCCGCCCCGGACAGCCAGTCGATGAGCCGGTCCAGATAGGCGAGGTTGAGGCCGCCAAACAGTATGGCGAGGCCGGCCACAAGGTAGAGACTCGTCGCGAGCGCCAACAGCAGGAGGAGTTCGACCCGCAGGAGTGGAATCGCCAACAGAAGACCTGCTGTGGCCGCGACGCCGTAGTAGAGCGCAAAGATACTGGTGTGCAGTGCCGACGCGGCCGCGGCGTCGCTGTAGGCCATCCCGGTCTGGCTCCGGAGGACGAACGGTGCGGCCAGCCGCCCGGAGAGTCGAGAAGGGAGCAGCTGATTGACGAAGTTCACGATGAGCGTCGTCCCGGCGGCGGTCCGGAACCGGACGGGTGCAAGCGGGGTGATAACCGCGTACCACGAGTACACGCGGCCACAGATACCGAGGGTGCTGACGGCAATAATCGCAAGTGCTGTCTCGATGTTAACGTCCGCGAGCAGGCCGACTGCTCTCCTGATATCGAACTGTGTGAGCAGCCACGCCACCGCCGCGACGGCGAGAGCGTACTGGGCGACCGTGATGGCAAGGTCACGGACGCGGTTCGTCACGCCGTCTCGCCCCTGTGTCGCTGTGTCGCGGCTGTTTCGCCGTCCTCAAGCACCGCCCGCGCGGTCGTGAACTCGAAGTCCTGCTGCAGAATCCGCTCGACGGCCCGGCGCATCCAGTCGCCGGTCCTGACGTACACCCGCGTCGGCACCCCCTCGACAGCCGGCAGGTCCACCAGTTCCCACGGGTGGACGTACAGCATCGGCGTGATACCCCGGCGGGCCAGCAACTTCATGCCCAAAATTGTGTAGCGCGGGCCGAAAAACCGGAGCCAGGTCCCGGTGAGGGGCAGCTGTAGCCCCGGCATGACGCTCGCCGGGAACTCGGTAATAGTGTCCGGCGCGTTCGGGTGTACCGTCGACGCCGCAACCGGCTCGTGAACGTCGTGCTCGCCGCCGTACCACCCCGGAATCGACCGGCTGGAGACCACGCTGGAGTCGTACGTGTACCCGATATCGGCAAGCAGACCGAAGTGGTCGTCGGTGATGTCGAAGGCGGGTGCGCGGAACCCGGACACGCGTTCGTCCGTGACTCGCTCCAGCATGTTCTTCGACCTAGACAACTCCTCTCGTCGCCCCTCGCTATCGAGGGCAGAGAGCAACTGGTGAGTGTGCGTGTGGGAGGCGATTTCCAGTCCCGAATCGGCGAGCGCCCGCACGGCGTCGGGATGAGACTCGGCGACTGCCGACACGACGAACGCGGTCGCCGTGGCGTCGTACTCCGCGAGTGTCTCCCTGAAAAACCGGCCGCCGTCGAGGCCGACGCCGTCGCGGTCGGTCGTCCCCGAGGCGCTCCGGTAGGCCGGTGTCTGGGTGAACAGTTCGAAGTCTATCGACAGCACCGCCCGGTCAGTCATCCTGCTCGTCCTCGGTCTGTAGCTGGTGTTCCTCCAGTTCGCTCCGCAAGAGGCTCAGCTCCTCGTTCAGCCGCGACAGCCGGTCGTACATATGCCCGATTCGGTTGAGCAGGTACGTCACCGCGACGAACAGCGTCAGGTTCGAGATAACGAGGATGGCCCGGGCTTTCCACTCCAGGCCCAGCAGCCGCGCCACCACCTCGAAGACGTTGGGGACGATGGCGACGACGATGAGCCCCGCCCCGAGCAGTAGCGACATCACAAACAGCTCCAGCGATTCGCGTTCGCTTCTGACGATGATGTACCCGTTCGCGAGGAACGCCAGGCCGACGGCCAGCGACAGGAGATTGACCAGTGAGTAATCGAATCCAAAAACCATGATTAGCGAAAGAGGAGGACGCGAAACACGGTGTCAGTCATGCGGAGCGGGTAGAGCACGAGCGTATCGAGGCTGAACTGCGACTCGCCCTCGTCCCGAATCGGCATCTCGATCGATACTTCTTCGATGCGCTGGCCGCGCTGGGCCGCCTCAAGCGTCTGTTCGACCGCCCAGTGGTTGTCCGAGCGGTGGAGGATATCCTGTAGCGCGGAGACGCGGTAGACGCGGAAGCCACTGGTCACGTCGGTGATGTCGATACCGCCGAGTTTGCGAACGACGGTCGTGAAGAACGTGATGCCCAGCCGCCTGATGAGCGGGTAGTCGTCGATGCTCTCGTTCAGGTAGCGGCTGCCGATGACCATGTCCGCGTCCTCGGCGTGTTCGAGCAGGGTCGGAATCTTTGCCGGGTCGTGTTGCCCGTCGGCGTCGACCTGGACGACGAAGTCGTAGTCGTGCCGGATGGCGTACTGGTAGCCCGTCCTGACGGCCCCGCCGACACCGGTGTTAAAGACGTGTGTGACGACGTGTGCGCCGTGCTCCCGGGCGATAGCCGCGGTACCGTCTGACGACCCATCATCGACGACGACGACTTCGTCAACGTAGCGGCTCGTCCCATCGACCACCGACCCGATGGTGCTCGACTCGTTGTACGCAGGGATGACGGCGACTGTTCGCACTGGTGGAAACGCCGCCGGCGGCGAACTTAGAATTGTCGTTCCGTGAACTCGTCTTGACGTGGTTCACTCGCTCGCGCTCTACCGAGTACGGTCGGGCAAACCGACCGCAGTGGCGGTTGCTGGTAAATAACATGGTTCATCATGAACATGGTAAGAATGAAAACACGCCGCGCGGTACGTACTGCCATGAGTGTCGAGCAGGAGCAGACGGAACGGACCATCAGGTGTCTGGTGGCGAAAGTTGGACTCGACGGTCACGACCGGGGCGCACACGTCATCGCGCGGGCGCTCCGTGACGCCGGCTTCGAAGTGATTTACTCAGGGCTCCATCGAGCGCCCGACGAAGTCGTGCAAGCCGCCGTCCAGGAGGACGTTGACGTCGTCGGCATCTCCATTCTCTCGGGGGCACACAACACGCTCGTCCCGAAGATTCTCGACGGGCTGAAAGAGTACGACGCCTTCGACGACCGGCTCATCCTCGTCGGCGGCATCGTCCCGGACGACGATCAGGACGAACTCCGCGGGCAAGGTGTCGACGAGATATTCGGCCCAGGTGCGTCGATGGAGGAGATGATCGACTACATCCACGAGAACGCGCCCGAGCGATGAGCGACCTCGTCGCTGACCTGCTCGCGGGCAAGCACAGTGCCCTCGCCAGAGTCATCACACAGATCGAGAACCGCTCGCCGGGGTACCGGGAGGTGATCTCTGACCTCCACCAACACACCGGGACAGCTGACGTTATCGGCGTCACCGGGAGTCCCGGCGCGGGCAAGTCCACGCTGGTCGATAAGGTCGCAGCGACCTACCGCGAGCAGGACCAGACTGTCGGTGTCATCGCTATCGACCCGTCCTCGCCGTTCTCCGGCGGCGCAGTGCTCGGCGACCGGATACGGATGGCCTCGAACGCGGGCGACATGGACATGTTCTTCCGGTCGATGTCCGCCCGTGGCTCGCTGGGCGGGCTGTCGACGGCAACGACCGACGCCGTGACCGCGCTGGACGCCTTCGGCAAGGACAAGATCATCGTCGAGACGGTCGGTGCGGGCCAAAACGAGGTCGACATCGTTCGCACGGCCGACACCGTCGCCGTGCTCGTCCCGCCGGGCAGTGGCGACGACGTGCAGATGCTCAAGGCCGGTATCCTCGAAATCGGCGACGTGTTCGTGGTCAACAAGGCCGACCTCGACGGGGCCGACCGGACGGTCCAGCAGCTCCGGGAGATGCTCCAGGGCCGGAGTGGACGCCCGGACGCCGGCCATCACGGCGCGACAGAACTCGCCGGGGACCACGGTGACGCACACGCCGGCGATTCCGATGACGGGGACGACGAGCCGGAGACGTGGGACCCGCCAATCGTCGAGACGGTCGCCAACCGGGGCGAGGGAGTCGAAGACTTCCTGAACGCGCTGGCCGACCACGGGGACTATCTGGACCGGACCGGCCGCCGAGAGGGGCAGGCACGGGAGCGATTCGCCGCCGAAATCCGAACCCTGCTTCGGGAGGACGCCAACGAGCTACTGGTCGAGGAACTCGACCGCCGCGGCGGCATCGAACAGTACGTCGACGCCGTCATCGAGCGCCACACTGACCCGTACACCGTCGTCGATGAAGTCCTCACGCCGCTTCGTGAGTGTGTCGACCAGCGGCGTGACGAGAGCTGAGTTCGGGACTGTCGCGTCCCCGGAACTCCGTCTGCCCGGGCCGATAGCGACAGCCATCTAACAATCTTCCAGCATGTATAACATACTCCGGGTTCCAAGTTAGCAGTATGAAACTCCGCAAGGCGTTCGGTGCGGTCGTCGGAGCGGTCGGCGCGACAGCCGCTGCCAACCGCGTGCTGCAGTCACGAGCCGGCGCGTTCGAACCGATGCTCGACGGTGAACAGGGGACGTACCGCTGGCGCGGGTTCGATATCGCGTACACTGAGGCTGGCGACCCCGCAGACCCGGACCTCGTGCTGTTCCACGGCATCAACGCCGCTGCCAGCAGCCACGAGTTCCACACGGTGTTCGACGCGCTGGCTGAGGACTACCACGTTATCGCGCCGGACCTGCCGGGCTTCGGGCACACGGACCGGCCGCCGCTGCTGTACTCAGCGTCGCTGTACACGGCGTTCGTCCGTGACTTCATCGAGGACACCACCACCGACGCGACCGTCGTCGCGTCGTCGCTGACCGGAGCCTACGCCGCCAGCGCGGCCCAGGAGGTGGCGGTCAAAGAACTCGTCCTCATCTGCCCGACGGATACCTCGATGGGCAACCGTACTGTCTGGCTCCGTTCGCTGCTGCGCGCCCCCGTCGTCGGCGAGGCCATCTACAACCTCACCGTCTCGAAACCCTCCATCCGCCACTTCCACGCCGACCACGGCTACTACGATATGGACAACCTCACTGAGGCAGTCGTCGACTACGAGTGGCAAAGCGGTCATCAGCCCGGCGCGCGGTTCGCGCCGGCATCGTTCGTCTCCGGCTTCCTCGACCCCGAAGACGACCTCGGCGAAACACTGGCCAGCCTCGACGTGCCCGTAACGCTGGTGTGGGGTGAGGACGCCGACATCACACCGCTGTCGAAGGGTCGCGACATCGCCGACAAGGCGGACGCGATGCTCGTCGTGTTCGGTGACTCGCTGCTCCTGCCCCACGTCGAACACCCCGGGGAGTTCGTCGACGTGGTCCGCGACAGAGTAACGTCGGTAACGGTCGAGAACTAAGCGCTAACGCGGCCGGAACACGACGGCCCTGTCGCCGGTCGTCACGCGCTCGCCGACGTCGAGACCGACCACGTCGCCGATGGCGACGTCGTCCGGGTCCACGTCACGGACAAGTCCCGTAACCGAAACCGGGCCGAAATCGGCGATAGCGGTGACGTACGGCGCGTCGTCTTCGAACTGCGGCGTGGGGACCGTGATCGTCGTGTGACTCGCGATTTCGCCGGATTCCGGTAGGTCGACCGCCGAGAGGTCCTGGTCGTGACAGCGCGGACATACCCGCCGGGGCGGGAGCCAGCCGTGGCCGTTGGAACATTCGAGGTAGTAGCCCTCACCCGATTCGATGCTGTCGAGCCACTCGTCGTACTCGCCGTCTTGTGCGGATTCCGTCATTCTTGTACCTCCATCACGTGGACGGTCGTAGACGCGACCGTGCCGCCCGCGTTGTGTGCGACGCCGACGGTGCTGTCCGGGACAGCATCGGCCCGCGGATGCGACCCGTCCAGAAGCCAGGCGACCGTTGCCAGCTGTGCGACGCCGGTCGCGCCGACCGGGTGGCCCTTGGCTTTCAGCCCGCCCGAGAGATTTATCGGGCGGTCGCCGTCGCGGGTCGTCTCGCCGTCCCGGGCCGCGGCGATACCCTCCCCACGCTCATAGAAGCCAAGCGATTCGATTGCGAACACTTCGGCGATCGTGAAACAGTCGTGGACTTCGGCGAAATCGACATCGTCGGGGCCGACGCCAGCGTCGTCGTATGCCTCTTCGGCGGCCTTGTCGGCGGCTGGCGTCTGTGCCAGATGCGGGCGGTCCTGTAACGCGAGATTGTCGCCGCCCTGACCAGTCCCGGTGATTGCGACCGGTGCATCGAGGTCGTGCTCCTCGGCGTAGGCTTCCGTCGTCAGGACAGCGGCCGCAGCGCCGTCCGTAATCGGGCAGGAATCGTACAGACCGAGCGGGGTCGCAATCGTCGGCGCTTCCAGCGCGTCCTCGACCGTGATCTCCTGTTGAATCTGTGCGTGTTCGTTGACCAAGGCGTGTTCGTGGTTCTTGACGGCGATGTGAGCGAGGTCCTCGTGGGAGCCGCCGTACTGGTCGAAGTACGACCGGGCCATCAGCGCGTACGCCCCGGGGAACGTCATCCCAGCGCGGACCTCATAGAGGTCGTCGGCGGCGATAGCGAGCGCGTCCGTCGCGGCTGCGGTCCCGATGTTAGTCATCCGCTCCGCGCCGCCGACGACGACGACCTCCGCCTCGCCGTTCCGAATCGTCTTGACGGCCTCACGAACGGCTGTACCGGCGGATGCACAGGCCGCTTCGACGCGAGTCGCTGGAACGTCCAGCCCGATGGCCTCGGCCATCAGCGGCCCCTGATGGCCCTGATGTTCCGCGAGCTCTCCCATGAAGTTGCCGTAATAGAGTGCTTCAGCGTCCTCCGGATCTATTCCAGCCTGCGATAGCGCTTCGAGTCCCGCCTCGGCGAACAGGTCTCGGCCGGTCCGTTCGGGGTGTTTCCCGAACTTTGTCACGCTGGCCCCGGCGATACGTGGGTCTGACATTATCACCCAGTGTGCGCTGACGGCTTAAATGCCTACTGCTCGGATGCTTAATTAGCGCATATTCGCCTGTTTAAACGCCTACAAACAGGATATTGGTTTTCAGCAGGGATTAATTCTCACAACGGAATTGCAGCCTTCGAGGGAACTACTTCACGTCAGTTCACGATTTCGGCGATGCGCTGTGGCTCGCCCGACAGCGCCGGTTCCGGTTCGACCATCTGCAACACCTCGTGATCGGTTACGTTCGGATACGACTTCTGGATAGCATCCTCGATGAGGGCTTTTTCGAGGCGGAACTCTGTCCCCTCGTAGACGACATCCACGCCCTGTTCGTCAAACGATAGTACAGTCATACCGCGAAGTACGCACGGCACGAATAAAAGGATAGTCTCTCGGGCGGCCACTCCAATCCGGTGACTGCTCGGGGAAACACGCGTTCAGAGCGGTTAGACAGGACAGTTACGAGTCGCCGTCGCTCCCGACTCGGATAACCTGCAGCAGAGAGTACACTGGGACACCGCGGATGTCGCCGACGCCACGCTTGTCAGCCAGCACGACGCAGGCCACGGGGTTGCCGCCCTGCTCGTGGATCGCGTCGATGGTCTCGCCCATCGTCTTCCCACTCGTGATAGTGTCGTCGACGACGTAGCAGTCGCGGTTCCGAATCTGCGCGAAGTTACGGGAGAACGAGCCGTCGCTCGTCTCACTCTCGTCGTCGTCCCACTGGTGTTTGGTCGGTGCGTACGTCCCGAGGTCGGTTTCCAGTTCCCGAGCAACAGTCGTCGCGAGCGGCGCACCGGCCTTCTCGATGCCGATAGTGAGGTCCACGTCGTCGCCTTTTTTCGACAGGAGGTCCGCCATCGCCGCTCCCGCGTGGTACAGCCGGTTGCTGTCACGCCCAACGGCGGACCAGTCGACGTGGATGTCGTGGGGGCCGCTGTCGTCGCTCGTGTCCGGTTCCGTCCCGGTGCCGCTGCGTTCGACAAGCCAACTCGCTGTCTCCCGGGAGACGTTGAGCTCGTCAGCGATTTCGCCCTTAGAGAGGCCACGCTGTGCCAGGTCGGACGCGCTGTCGACGAGGTCGTCGATGTTCTTCATACCACCATCTCCGTGTGCGAGGATTTAATAGGCAGTGTTCTACAGCCACCGGAATCTATTTACAACAGCAGTTGTACTATTCTTGTGGCTGGGTACGTTTCCCCTGCAATCCGGGACTATGTGAGGCCGCTGTTCGGTCGCCATCGTTCCCACCACCCGACCCGGCCGACGCCAACTGTCTGCCACGCAGCATGGTTGTCCACGAGACCGCACGCACCAGCGGTCCAGGCGGGGCTTCTCCCCCCGTTCGTCGTCCGGTGTCGCTTAATTCGAACCCCGAGAGCGTCCCGAATGCCGGATAGCCGGTGGGTCGCCGGCTTTGAGTGACCGGTTTCAGGTGTCGTTCACTTCAAACGTGTAGAGTCGCTGCTCGCAGGTCGGACAGACCAGCGTCTCATCGGGGTCTTGACGCGGTCCAAGGTGGCCGCCACAACACGACACCGACGACGACTCGACCAGTTCGGCGTCACAGACCGGACACCTGTCGAGAAATATTCGGAACGCTTCCGCGCCAGCGACTCTGACCCGGTCGTCGTCGAGACGCTCGCCGAGGGTCTCGTAGGCTGCGAGTTCGGCGACGACCACCGGACGGGGGAGGAGCTGCTTGTGGTCCGAGCCGAGAGCGACCCACTCCGTGTCGTCGACGTACGGTTCCGCATCGTCAACGCTCGGGAGCGATTCCTCCAGCGCCGCGGCGAGGGCGTCAAGCGAGTCGCTGGCCAACTCGTCCATCCGCTCGTGCCACGCTGCGTCTACAGCCGTCGTGAGAAACAGTTGCTCCCCCTCGACTTCGATGACGCCGGCTGCCGAGAGCTCCCGGAAGACGGTTTCGCCGTCAATCTCTACGTCGTCGGCCAGCGATTCGTTTTCCCGGCGAGTCGTGTCTTCCCGGGACGTGTCTCTGTCTGGTGGCTCCCCGTGGAACCACTCGTCAGGGACCGGTGACGCCGCCACCAGCCGCGGGGCAAATCTGGGCGTGTACGGGACCAGATACCCTCGGAGATAGACCGCTGTGACACCGACAGTGGCGACCAGTAGGCTCGACCGCGGACGGTTGCGCCCGCGCAGGAACACGGCAAGCGCTCCAACGAGGCCGAGATTCAGTACCGTGCATGGCCAGCATCTGTTCGCTCCGGTGTGTGACTCGTCACGGAGGGCTTCAACTGGCTCCATCGGACTCGGACCCTGCGGTGGTGATTCCCGGCTCACGTTCGGACAACGGTACGCAGTCCCAAAATTCTTTAACAACAGCTGTGGTATGAGGTGTCATGAGCGATTCGCCGGTGACATACACCACGCTCGGGTCGACAGGGCTCGACGTGTCCGAACTCTGTCTCGGGACGATGAACTTCGGGAGCGCCGAGCCGTGGATGTTAAACGACGAGGCCGAAAGCCGCCGGATACTCGAACAAGCACTCGATCTTGGCATCAACTTCTTCGACACGGCCAACGCGTACTCGAACGGCGAAAGCGAGCGAATACTGGGTGACGCCATCGACTCCGCTCGCCGCAGCGAACTGGTTCTGGCCTCGAAGGTGTACTTCGATATGCACGACGGACCAAACGGCAGCGGGCTTTCGAAGAAACACATCATCGACCAGTGCCACGCCACGCTGGACCGCCTCGGCGTCGACTATCTCGACCTCTACCAGATTCACCGGTGGGATGACGACACGCCCATCGAAGAGACACTGGACGCGCTGACGTATCTTGTCGACGAGGGGCTGGTACGCTATATCGGCGCAAGTACGATGGCCAACTGGCAGTTCCAGAAGGCGCTGTACACCGCGGACATCGAAGGGTACGAGCGGTTCGTCTCGATGCAGCCGGAGTACAACGCCGTCGACCGCCACGAGGAGGCGAACCTTCTGCCGGTGTGTGAGATGGAAGGGGTCGGCGTCATTCCGTGGTCGCCGCTGGCCGGCGGCTTTCTGGCCGGGAAGTACGAGCGCGATGGCGACCCATCTGAGGGCCGCGCGAGTTCGGACGAGTACACCGCAAACCGGTTCAGCGACGAAAACTGGGCGGTCCTCGACGAGATACGAGCGATCGCCGACGCGAAGGGCGCAACGCCGGCACAGGTCAGCCTCGCGTGGCTCTGCCACCAGGAGGTCGTTGACTCACCCATCATCGGTCCGCGGACGATGGACCAGCTTGAGGAGAACGTCGGCGCGCTCGACGTCGACCTGACCGACGAGGAGTGCGCCCGAATCGAGGCCCCGAAACACCCACAGTGGCCCGTCGAGGGCAAAGACTGACTCATGATCTCGATGGATAACCATGCACGTTAACTGCGTACTCAGTTTCCCTGTACACACATGGACGACAGCGAACTAACCGATGTCCTCGAAGATGCCGGTCTCTCCCCGTATCAGGCGGAGGCGTACGTGGCGTTGCTGGGGCTGGGGACCGCATCGGCGACCGACATCGCTGACTCCTGTGACGTTCCAGACCCGCGGATCTATGACGTGCTCAGGGACCTGGAAACGAAGGGGTATATCGAGACGTTCCAGCAGGATAGCCTGACTGCTCGGGCGCGAAATCCCGACGTAGTGCTCGAGGATTTGCGGTCACGGTCGAGCAAGTACCTCGACGCGGCCGAAACGATCGAGGAACGCTGGAACCAGCCCGAGATATCCGAGCACGAGGTCAGTATCGTCAAGCGGTTCGAAACGGTCGTCAGTCGGGCCCGGGAGCTCATCGAAGCGGCCGAAAACCAGATTCAGGTCGGTGTGGACCCGGAGCAGTTCTACGCGCTTCGTGAGGAACTCATTGCTGCCCACGACCGCGGTGTGAACATCAAACTCAGCATCTGTACGAGTCCTGGCGAGGACGTTCCGCCGCTTTCCGACATCGAAGGGACCTGTACCGAGGCCCGGAATCGTAATATTCCGGCCCCGTTTTTCGTGCTCGTCGACCGGACCTGGACCTGCTTTGCGCCCCATCACGACTCAGTCAACGAGTACGGTGTGCTCGTCAAGGACCGGACCCACACCTACGTTTTCCACTGGTTTTTCCTGACCTGCCTGTGGGAGATCTGGGACACACTGTACACCGAGCGGACGCCGGAAACCCCGACGACGTACGTCGACCTCCGTCACGCTGTCCGCGATATCGAACCGCTACTGAACGAGGACGCGATTATCGAGGCTGTCGTCGAGGGGTACGAAACGGAAACGAAGGAGTCAGTCGAACTGACCGGGCGTATCACCGCCGTCGACTACACCGGGAGTAGCATCGGACGGACGGACCCGGTCCCGCTTGCACAGATGGCCGGCCGGATCAGTGCGACGCTGGTCACCGACAACGGGACATACGAAGTCGGCGGCTGGGGGGCCGTCATCGAAGAAATCGAAGCTACCGAGATTACCATCACGGACGTCACGTACGAATGACAGAGACGCCGCTTTTGTCGACCAGTAAACTCACACTCAGTTTGCGCGTTTGAGAACCTCCGTGTGGCAAGCGGGTGTTTGACCTATCCCTGCGTATATATACTGAATGATTTATGCAATTCCAAACAGTCAACAACATATCACGTCTACGGGGCTGAGGGCGACCGTTAACAACACCTGTGGTTAATTATGGACAACCTTTAAGGTGTGTCCGGGATAGCTCAGAATAGATATGTCGGACAATGGCACAAGCGGCGAGCGGAACTCGACAGGCGTCTCCCGGCGACGGTTCGTCCGTGCTGCCGGAGCAGCAGGTGTCGTCGGAGGACTAGCAGGCTGTGCTGACTTCGTCGGCGGTGGCGAAGGCGGCGACGGTGGCGGTGACGGCGGCGACGGCGGGTCGACCGGTGACGGTAGCAGCGGTGAGACGACGACGGTCCAGTGGGGCTTCGACCCGGTGGCCGTCCAGAACAACGGCGACGCGATCAAGCAGGCACTGCACGACAACGGACTGTCGGACAACATCGAGATAGAATTCGTCCCGCGCGACCAGGACACCGGTGCGGCCCGGGCCAACTACAACCGACTGCTCTCGGCCGGCGAGACGAATCCCGATATGTTCCTGATGGACAACGGCTGGACGAACATCTTCATCCAGCGGGGACAGCTCCAGAACCTCTCCGAGACGCTGCCGGAGGACCTTCTCTCGGACGTCTCGGACAACTACTTCTCGGCCTTTACCGACACGGCGCGGAACCCGAGCAACGGGAACCTGTTCGGCGTCCCGGTGTTCCCGGACTTCCCGACGATGCAGTACCGCAAGGATCTCGTCGAGGAAGCCGGCTACAGTCCAGAGAGCAACAACTGGGCGACCGAGCCGATGACCTGGGAGGAGTGGTCGAACATCGCCGCGGACACCTACGACAACGCCGATGTCGACTTCGGATTCACCACTCAGTGGGACATCTACGAGGGAACCTCCTGCTGTACATTCAACGAAGTCATGTCCTCGTGGGGCGGCGCGTACTTCGGCGGCCGCGACAACCTGTTCGGCCCGATTGGCGAGCGGCCGATCACGGTCAACAACTCCGAGGTCCACAACGCGTTGAACATGATGCGGAAGTTCGTCCACGACGAGGACTTCGGCGGCCAGTTCGAGGGCTATGGCGGCGGCTTCACCCCGACCGAAATCCTCGGCTGGAAGGAGGAAGACGCTCGCGCGCCGTTTGTCAACGGTAACGCCGTTTTCCACCGGAACTGGCCCTACTCGCTGGCACTCGGTGGCCGCAACCCGGACGAAACCGATGATCCGGCGCTCGGCGAAAACCTCGGTGCGATGCCGATTCCGTACGCTGTGTCCGAGAGCGAAGCGGCACAGCCCGGTACGGGTGGCTCCACGGCTGCACTCGGTGGCTGGCACATGACGGTTAATCCCAACAGCGAGAACATAGACGCCGTGACGGAGGTCATTCGAGCCGCCATGCAGCCGGACTTCCAGCTCACGTTGCTGTCCGTTCAGGGCTGGCTGCCGCCGCGGCCTGAACTGTTCAACTCCAGCGAGGCGCAGAACGTGCCCGTCGTTGGCCGGTACATGGACACCCTGCAGGTCGCGGGTGACAACTCGATGCCGCGCCCGGTGACGGCTGTCTGGAGCGACCAGTCCAGCAAGATCGCACAGCAAGCGAACCGCGCAGTCGGTCAGGAAGCCTCCTCGGCCGACGCGATGGCGACGCTCGAGTCCGCGCTGGAAGAGACCGAGCAAACCTGAAGCCACGGGCAAGCGTTACAAAACCATCCCTGTGATTATTTACCATGACACATTCAAACGACGGACGGAGGTAACCAAATGAGCACAGAAACCGGCCGTGAATCCAGACGCTCGGGGGCACTCGTCAGCGTGATGCGGTGGATGGAGAACCTCAGCGACACGCAGTACGCGTATCTGCTGTTGATACCCGTGTTCGTGCTTTTGGGTATCGTCGCGTTGTACCCGCTGTTGCGGACCTTCGAGCTGTCGCTGTTCAAGCTCTCGGCGGACTTTTCGAGCACTACCTTCGTCGGCGCTGGAAACTACATCGAGCTGTTCACCGGCGAGAAAAACCGGTTCCTCCCGGGCGGAACGACGTTCCTCCCCGATGGGTTTAGCATGAGCGCGATGCTGAACAGCGCACTGGTCGTCACGGTAATTTTCGCCGTCGTGAGCGTGCTTTTCGAGACGCTTATCGGCCTTGGGCAGGCGCTCATTCTCGACCAGGACTTCTACGGCCGGCGGTGGATTCGCGCGGCTATCATCATCCCGTGGGCCGTCCCAATCGTCATTCAGGGGATGATCTTCTTCCTGATGTTCAACGCGAATGTCGGGTTCCTGACGCCACCGCTTGCTGACCTCGGACTGCTCGCGCCGACGAACACGCTCAACGACACGGCGAGTGCGACGTTCATCATCATCGTCGCCGACATCTGGAAGACATCGGCGTTCATGGCCCTGCTCATTCTGGCGGGGCTACAGAGCATCGACCGGGGCCTGTACGACGTGGCGAAGGTCGCCGGCGCGACGAAGTGGCAGCAGTTCAAGCTCATCACGTTCCCGCTCATCCTGCCGACTATCGGCGTTGCCGTACTGTTCCGATCAGTGCAGGCGATGCGGGTGTACGGCATCATCGATACGGTGTCGAGCTGTACTGTTGTGCCGTCGCTGTCGTGTATGGTTGTCGCAACGTTCACCACCCGTGAAGGGACATCCGCGGCTATCGCGTTTGTGACGGCCGCTATCATCGGGGCGGTCGTGATGGGACTCATCGTCTGGCAAGGGGAGGACGCGATCTAACATGGCGACGCCAACTGACACCCAGGAGCAGCCAAGCGACGGACCGCTACAGCGCTGGACCCAGAGCGCCATCCAGGACCCGGAGAAAGTGTACCGGGCGCTGTTCTATGCGGCGATGGTGTTTTTCCTGGTGACGACGCTGTTCCCCTTCTACTGGCTCGTCGTGCTGGCGGTGACCCCCGAAGGGAGACTGCTATCGGGCAGTTTCCTCCCGACTGTGGATCTCTTTGGCGTCAGCGGAACGTTCCCGCTCCCGGTTCCGAAAGGCTTCAACCCGGGCGCGTTCGTCACGGTCTTCGAACAGGTGCCGTTCCACCTGTACATGCTGAACAGCTTCGCGCTGGCGGTCACGACGACGGTCATCGTCCTGTTCGTGGCGAGTCTCGCCGGCTACGTGTTCGGGCGGCTCCGCTTCCCCGGCCGCGCACTGCTGATGCTGGGGATTCTGGCGATCAGCTACTTCCCGCCGGCCGCGTTCGTCATCCCGCTGTTTCAGGCGTTCGCCGGCAACGCGCCGATTACGGTACCGTTTACGTCTATTCCGCTGTTTACCCCACCGCGGCTGCTGAACACGCCGGGGTCGATGGTACTGCCGTTCAGCGCGCTGTTCATGCCGCTGTCCATCTTCATCCTGACGACGTTCTACGGCCAGATTCCGGACGGGCTGGAGGACGCCGCCCGGGTCGAAGGAACGACACGACTGGGCGCGCTGTTCCGCGTCATCATGCCGCTGTCCGCGCCGGGCGTGGCGACCGCGGCCGTGCTGACGTTCATCGCCGTCTACAACGAGTACTTCTTCAGCTCGATTATGGCGACTTCCCCGGAGGCAGCCAAGTGGTCGCCTATCGTCGGCGGAATTCTCAGCTACCAGACCCAGTACACGACGCAGTTCAACCTCATGGCGGCCGCGAGCATCGTCGGGGTCCTCCCCGTCGTCATCCTCGTGATCGTCGCACAGGAACGCATCGTCAGCGGACTGACCTCAGGCGCACTCAAGGAGTAACACAATGGCACGAGTACAACTCGAACACGTGACGAAACGCTACGACGACCAGGGTGACGTGGTCACCGCGGTCGACGACATGAACCTCGACATCGCCCACGGCGAGTTCATCTGTTTCGTCGGCCCATCCGGTTGTGGGAAGTCGACGACGATGGAGACCATCGCCGGGCTCACCATCCCAACCGAGGGTGAGATTTATATCGGCGACCGCGAGGTGACGAACCTCCCGCCGAAGGACCGCGGCATCGCGATGGTGTTCCAGAACATCGCGCTGTTCCCGCACATGGACGTGTACGACAACATCTCCTTTGGGCTGCGGCTACGGGACTACCCACAGGACGAGATCGACCGCCGGGTCGAGCGGGCAGCTGACATTGTCCAGCTAGAGGGGATGCTCAACCGGATGCCCGAAGAGATGTCCGGCGGGCAGCGCCAGCGCGTCGCCATCGCCCGCGCTATCGTGCGCGAGCCCGACGTGTTCCTGATGGACGAGCCGCTGGCGAACCTTGACGCGAAGCTCAAGGTCCACATGCGGACGGAGCTCCAGCGCCTGCACAAGGAACTGGACACGACCATCATCTACGTGACCCACGACCAGGAGGAGGCGATGACGCTGTCGGACCGCATCGCCGTCCTTGATTCGGGGCAGCTCCAGCAGATCGACCCGCCACTGACCTGTTACAACGAGCCGGACAACCTCTTTGTCGCCGGGTTCATCGGCTCGCCGTCGATGAACTTCGTCGAGGGGCAAGTCACCGAGAACGCGCTGGAGACGCCGAACTTCGATCTTGAGTTCAATCCGTCGTCTATCGAGGGCGTCGGAGTGGGTGACAGCGTGACACTCGGCATTCGCCCGGAGGACATCTATCCAGGCGAACTCAAGTCGGAGGTCCCGGACCCGTCGGGAATGATAACTGCCAAAGCCGACATTCTCGAACCGATGGGCGACGAGATATTCGCCTACCTCCTGCTGGGTGAGGGCGAGACGTCGATGTCGCAGGAACTGGCGACGAACGACCAGTTACTGATGAGCATCGACCCCGACTCTGATCTCGAAGAGGACGATGAGATCGGGGTCGTCATCGACCGACGAAACGTTCACCTGTTCGACTCAGCCAGCGGCGAGGCGATTGTTCACGACCTCATTCCGTACGAGGCGGGCAGCACGGCTGCCGGCAGCGAAGTGGAGACCGACGACTGATATGAGCAGTCATCTCGCGATGCTGTACTGGAGCGGGATGCTCGTGCTGTTTTTCTTCTGGGCGTACGGCATCGTGTCGTTCATCCTGGACCTGAAAAACAAGATTGTCCCGGGCATCATCCAGTATCGGCGCGGCCGACGCCGCGAGAAGGCAAAGCAAGAACACGAAGAGGAACGCGAAGAGCGTGAAAAGCAGTTGTATTAACCCGACACCGGGCGCAGTCTTCGAGAACAATGACTGAGACAGTTCGGATAGGCATCGTCGGACTGGGCAACATCGCGGACATCCACTGTACGAATCTCCGCCAGCTCGATCAGCCGGTTTCGATAACGGCGGGCGTCGACATCGATGCCGATGCGCGCCGCCGGTTCGCCGAGACGTACGACGCGGCAGTGTACGAGGAGGCCGCGGCGATGTTTGAGACGGTCGATGCCGTGCTGGTGACGACGCCGAACAGCTACCACGAGCAGTACGTCGTGGCGGCGCTCGAAGCGGGGCTAGACGTGCTCGTCGAGAAGCCGCTAGCGCACACGTTCGAAAGCGCTGAGCGAATCGCCGCGGCCGCTGACGCGGCTGACGGGTTCTGCATGGTCGGCTTCCACAATCGGTTTGCTGACCCGGTCCAGACGCTCGTGGGCTACCGCGACGCGGGCGACATCGGTGAGGTGTCACACATCGAAGCGAACTACATCAGGCGTCGCGGCGTCCCCGGACGAGGGTCATGGTTCACGCGCAACGACGTGGCCGGTGGCGGCTCGCTCATCGACATCGGAGCTCACGCTATCGACCTGTCGCTACACGTCGCCGGCCACCCGGAAGTCGTCGAGGTGTCCGGTGACACTCGCGCCCAGTTCGGCGTCGACGAGGAGTATGCCTACGTCCAGATGTGGGGCGAGGACAAGGGTGCAGACGAGTTCAGCGTCGACGATTCCGCGAGTGCGTTCATCCGCTGTGATGACGGCACGACAATCTCTCTAGAGGTTGCGTGGGCAGCGAACCGGCCGGACAGTCAGGCGTACTATGTCCGCGGAACAGACGCGGGCGCGAAACTCGACCTCACAGACCAGTCGCTGGCACTGTTCGAAACGGCTGACACTGGCCGGATGCATCATCGGACGACCGACATCGAGACACAGCAATCGGACCCACAGCGAAAAGAGCAGGCACGGTTCGTCTCGGCGGTCCGGGACGGGACGCCACCGTCGGTGAACACCGTCGAGCAGGCATTGCGGGTCCAGCGCGTGATGGACGGTATCTACCGCTCCAGCGAATCTGGCGCGGCGGTCACCGTCAGCGAGACAGAGACCTGAAGAAAGACTTAATCCCCAGTGTTCTCACTCTCTGCCTGGCATGAAAGTGATTGGTGTTACGCGGGACGACGACGGCCCACAGCTCTTAGAGCGGGAGCGACCGTCGCCTGACCCGGGCGAGGCGCTTGTCCGGACCCTCCGCGTTGGTGTTGACGGCACAGACCACGAAGTCCTGAACGGCTCCCACGGTGGGTTTCCCGACGGGACAGACCACATGGTTCTCGGACACGAGGCGGTCGGCGTCGTCGAAGAGCCCAATGGCACGGGGCTTGAGACGGGGCAGGTCGTCGCGCCGACCGTCCGGCGGAAGCCGAACGGCGAAACGAACGAGTATTTCCGCCGGGGCGAACCCGACATGGCTCCGGACGGTGAGTACACGGAACGTGGCATCGTCGGCGACCACGGCTTCATGGCCGAGTATTTCACGTCGCCGGCGGACTTCCTCGTCCCGGTCCCCGAGTCAGTCGCGGAGTACGGCTTCCTCGTCGAACCGCTTTCGATCACGGAAAAGGCGAACGAGCACGCGTACGCGACGCGGGAACCGTTCGACTGGCGACCAGAATCGGCCTGCGTGCTGGGCAACGGCTCACTCGGCCTGCTGACGCTGTGGATGCTCGAACAGGAGTACGACCGGACCTACTGTGTCGGCCGGCGGGATCGGCCCGACCCGACGGTCGACATCATCGATGACATCGGGAGCACGTACGTCGATTCCCGTGAGACGCCAGTAGACGAACTCCCGGACGCACACGAGGCGATGGACTACATCTACGAGGCGACCGGGTTCGCCCCGCACGCGTTCCAGACCGTCAAGGCGCTCGACCAGAACGGGGTCGGCGTGTTGCTCGGTATCCCGGAGCCATGGGAGTTTGAAGTCGATGGCGGCTCGCTGCACAACGAAATCGTCCTGCACAACAAGTGTCTCATCGGGACGGTAAATTCACACGTCTCGCACTTCGAGGACGCCGTCGAGACCTTACAGGAGCTTCCGGAGTGGCTGCTCGACGATCTGGTCACGACGGTTACCGACCCGGAGCATGTCGAGGCCGCCTTTGAAGATGGAGATGACCAGATAAAAGCGGTCGTCGAGTTCGATTCGCTGTAAGTCCCCGGGTCGAACCGCGCCCGAGCTTTTTGTCGCAATATGGGCTTGATATACCCCTTCTTACAGGGGTGATTTCGGGGACATATAAGATAATAGATGTAAATTAGCTAGGTATTTACTCACATATGATTAATTTGTTCCACCGCTCAAACACGGAAAATCGGGAAATATGGATGATTTACCGGGATTGACCCGAATGTCAAATGCTGACTTTCCCTATACAGAAGTATTAAGTGCGAATCTTCAATAAGGAATTATGAGGTATTGGTGCAACCATGACTGACGACAATTCAAATAAACGGTTGACGCGGCGTAACGCTCTTCGGATTGCTGGCGCAGCAGGTGCGGCCTCGCTGGCTGGCTGCGGTGGGAGTGACGGTGGTGATGGCAGCAGCGGCGACGGCAGCAGTGGTGACGGTAGCGATGGCAGCAGTGGTGACGGCAGCAGTGACGGCGGCAGTACTGACAGCGGTTCGCAGTATAGCACACTTGAAGTCGCCCACTGGTGGGGTGAAGGCGACGGACTGGAAGCGATTCAGTCCGTTATGGAGGCCTTCAAAGAGCAGCACCCGGACGTTCCGTTCGACGAGAACCTCATCGCCGGCGGTGCGGGTGACAACCTGCAGGCGAACATCCGGACACGGGTACAAAACGGCAACCACCCGAGTACGTGGCAAGCCTGGCCCGGAAACAATCTGCTCCCCTTCACCGATGCGAACCTGCTGAAGGATATCGGTGACTCAGTGTGGTCAGAGAACAGCATGGAGGACGCGTACCTTCAGGGTGTCAAAGACGCGGCCCAGCCTGCCGGAAACTACGTGACGGTGCCGCTCAACATCCACCGGATCAACAACCTCTTCTACAACGTCGAGGTCGTCGAAGACGCCGGAGTTGACCCGGCATCCATCGAAACGCCGTCTGACCTCGTCGACGCGCTAGCGACGGTCGACGACGCCGGCTACACCGGAATGGCACACCAGACGGGTGCGCCGTGGTCCAGCTTCCAGATGTTCGCGACTGTTCTCCTCGGCGAAACGGACGCCGAGACCTACAGCGCTATCTTCGTCGACGGTGAAGTCGACGCCAACAGCGACGCGCTGGAGTCAGCAGTCGAGACCACACAGGCCTATCTCGACTACATCCCGAGCGACGCCGGTTCGATTTCCTGGACCGAGGCCAACAATCAGGTCATCAACGGCGAAGCGGCGTTCCTCCACCAGGGTGACTGGGCGGCCGGAACGTACATCACGAACGACCTCACCTATGGTGAGGAGTGGGACCATGTCCCGTTCCCGGGAACCGAAGGGAACTACGCGCTCAACATGGACTCGTTCCCGTATCCGGTCAACAACCCGTCGCCTGAAGCGACCACGCTGTGGTGCCAGTTCGTCGGTACGACTGAGGCACAGGAAATCTTCAACCCCAAGAAGGGGTCGATTCCGCCACGGACTGACGTGAACACCGACCCGTTCAACGACTTCTCCAAGGACCAGATAGAGGACTTCCAGAACAGCGATGCCCAGCCGCCGTCAGTCGCACACGGCCTGGCCGCACCGCCGGCAGTCAAGTCCTCGCTCGAGTCCGCTATCTCATCGCTGAACTCCGGTGCTTCGCCCGCGGACGTCGTCTCCCAGATTTCCAACGCCTACTAACACCGCACCGACAGCGCACATTTTTTCGCCGTGGTGACTCGAACTGGCGAATCGACTCGAACAATCGGAGTCACAGGGTAAGCAGCCGCTGTGACAGGACAGTGAACAGTGGCAGACACACGCGACCGATCCTGAAACTGTCTGCTGAATAGAGTGCCGAAGTTCTTAGTACTCGACTCGCAAACGCCCAACCATGTCTAGTGACGACTTGGAAGCATCGCTCGAACAGGTAATTGCGCGGTTCAATCTCGGCGAGTACGAGATTTCAGCCTACCTGGCCGTGTTGCAACACGGCGAGCTGACAGCGTCGGAGATATCGGAGAATACGGACATTCCACAGCCGCGGGTGTACGATACGGTTCGAAGCCTCAGCGACGTCGGGCTGGTTGAACTCAAGGAGTCCCGGCCGATGAAAGTCCTGGCTATCGACCCGCGGGAAGCCTTCGAGGGGATACAGGACTCACTCGATGACCTCGTTGACGACCTGTCCTCGCGCTACACAGCCCCCGCACGGGAGCCCGAGGCCGTCTCGCTCGTTAAATCCCGGCCGACAATACTCCGGTACCTCGAAGATATCATCGAGACGGCCGAGTACGAACTGACGCTGTCCCTGACCCCAGCCCTGTTGGAGCGGTTCGAAGACAGACTCGCGGCTCGGAAGCAGTCCGGCATCGCTATCGAAATCCTCATTTCGCCGGAGGTGGACGCCCCCGACCCGGCACGGTTCGATTACGAATCCATCGCGACTACGGTGAAGGCACGCCGCGGTATCACGACGCCGGTCGTCGCCGTCGCCGACGGGAACTACTCGATGTACGCGACCCGTGAGAGCGTCCGCGGTGACACGGACCGATACGGCGTCATCTTCAACCGGTCGGAACTCGGGTTCCTGGTGTCCGGGTTCCTCAACACGGTGCTGTGGACGACTGCTGAAACGATTGCTAGTGACGGAGAAGGGCTGCCGTTCCCGCGCCGCTACGGGACGATCAGACGCTGTATCTCCGATTTGGTGACGCTGGACGGTGAGTTCTATGCGACCATCGAGGGTCGGGATGTCGAGACGGGCGACCACCGAGTCGTCGAGGGCAAGGTAGACCAGGCGTCGTTCAGTTCGAACCGCGAGGTCGCGACGCTGGTCGTTGAAACGGCCGACGGGCCAGTCGAAGTCGGTGGCCAAGTCGCTGCGTTCGAAGATATCGAAGCGTACGAGATCCGGATTGGGACGGACGAACCCCCCGAGAACTGATTCGATACCGTCGGTTGTGGCTGTTTTTCACGATGACTGCCCGTGCGCGGACGGGCGAGACGGAACTGAGGGACGGTAGTCTCTGTTACGAGGACGCAACTGGACGAGTCGACAGCGGAGACAATGAGCACCGTGGATGGGCAACCCACGGTGATTGCATGACCCTTCGGGCTGGCGACATATGTCAGAGGCACGACATCGCCTGACCCGAACGTGGCAACTCCACAAGACCAACGTGCTCCATTGCGTTCAGCGGGGACGTGGCCTTAGGTGGACAGCAACAGTCACTGCGTCGTGAGCGATAAAAAAGATGGACACATTGGCTGCAATAATATCCAATGCCCGAGAGAATAGTGTCCTATCCAAAGAGAATTCCATTACAAATGGAAACTGATATGTGGGAAAAATATGAGCTACACAGTATGGGGACAGTATGGGCGTAGAATCGCTAATACAGTACGTCCGAACGTCGTCCGTCCGGACGGACATCATCGGCTCGCTATGTCCCGGAGCCAAGGCCACCAACGAACTGCTGTCAGCGGTGACTGCAAGCGAATCAGCGATTTACGATGCGCTCTCGAATCTCGAAGGCTGCGGTCTGGTCACATCGATGGATGACGGGTGGCAACTTACCGGTACCGGCCGCCTCGTGGCAGATACGATTCACCGCCAACGGCGGCTTGAGGAACTCTTTGCCGTCGACTCCCGGTACTGGGAGTCTCACGATACGTCAGTGTTACCGCAGCCGTTCCGGTGTCGCCTGCCTGAACTTGACGACTACACGGTCATCCGTGGCACACAGACCGATATCAACCGCCCCGTCCGCGAGGTCGTCACTCGCGTCGAGAGCGTCCGGAGCTGCGATGTGGTCTCGCCTGTGTACCACCCCGAATACGAGGCGGCTATGCCAGACAATGCCGATTCGAGGCTAGTGGTCAGCTGTGCTGTAATCGACGAGATGCGCGACAAGGAGTCCGTCTCCCTCGATATGAATCGCTACGAGGAGACGACTGTTCGCGTCACGCCAGTCCCGTACGCACTCGCCGTCGCCGACGACTGGATGATCCTGACGCTTCCAGAACTCGACGGGGCCTGGCCGTCGGCGAAGATTGTCTCCGAAACCGATGGCGCTATTTCGTGGGCACGGGACCTGTTCGCGCATCTCTGGGCGGATGCAACCCCGATAGAAATGTATCTCGCTGATCACTGATTTTGGTAAACCTAAACATTCAAGAACCGTGGGTGCTGACGGATGAGCAATGGCTATTCAGGGCACACGGGCTGACGATTCAGCCGGGTACACGTTTGACGACCTCGCAGTCGTCATGGGGACGTACAACGAGGAAGAAGCAATCGGCACTGTCCTCGACGATATCGCGGCGGTGACCGACAGGCGTGCCGAGGTCGTCTGCGTCGACGGCTCCAGCGACCGGACGCCGGAGATCGCCCGCGAACACGGTGCGACAGTCATCGAACAGGAACCGCAGGGATACGGTGTGGCGGTCCGCGAAGCCGTGCTGACGCCGGATCGACCGGTCGTCGTCACGACGGACTGTGACGACACGTATCCGATGGAACGTCTCCCCGACTTCCTCGCAGAAATAAACGACGGGGCCGATGTCGTCAGCGGCGACCGGCTGTACTACGGGGCCGAACAGATGCCGTCGATGAACAAACTGGGGAACGAACTGTTCGCCTTGCTTGCAAGCGTCCTCATGGGCAAGCGCGTCCACGACACGACCACCGGAATGCGCGCGTACCGCCGCGACGTCCTCCAGAAGATCGTCTGGACGGAAAACACCGGACTCTCGGCGGAGCTGCTCATGCGGCCGCTGATGCGCGGATACGACGTTCGTGAGCGCCCCATCGAGTACGACGAGCGGAAAGGCGAGACGAAACTCGATCCGTTTTCCGGCGGGGCCGCCATCGCAAAGTCAATCGTCCGAGTCGCGCTTGAAGAGCGGTTCCGATAACACCGCCGACGCAGTCGGCGACGGACTCCGGCTTACCGCTCGTCCGGTGGCTGCTGATAGCTACTCGCCCCGCCAGGGTAGCCCTGCGGATTCTCGATACCAACGAGCGTTCCGCCGGTCGGCGAACTGTACAGCGCAAACAGAAGATCGTTGACGAGGTAGTAGCGGACGCGGTGCCGCGGGTCGCCATGTGGGTCCGGGTCGGAGGCCTTGACGCCCATGCCTCGCAGCGTTTCCTCTTGCGTTTCTGTGTCCAACGCGGCGAAGACTGTGTCCTCCCATTCTTGGGCGTACGCGTCGAGGTCTGCAACGGCGGTCGACATTTCTGTTGCCCGCTCAGGGTCTGCCTCGACTCGCCCGGTGACGTAGCTGTCGACGAATTCCTGTACGCCCGTTACCTCGCTCGGATAGACAATAGCGGCGACGGCGCGGTACGTCTCGCGCTCGTGGTCGCCGAACTCTGATTCGGCTGTAGCAGTGTCGTTTTCGGCTGAATCGGCCGTCTCATCGTCTCCCGATTCGTTCCAGACGAGCGCCGCCGCGCCGCCGGTAACGGTAACACCCGCCGCACCGAGCGCTTTCAGCGCGTCACGTCTGGTGAGTTCGTAGTCAGTCATCGTTGCGTATCACGTCCCTTCGGCTGTCGTTGTCGCGTTCATGCTGATTCCGTCGCGGTGTGTGCCCGGCACGTAGGCTGCTTCGCCGCCGCAGCGGCGCTGATCCTTACACACTTCGAGCCGTGGCGTCAGCGCCCGCACGCCGTCGTCCGTCTGGGTGACCGGGGTTTCCGTCCGGTACTCGAACCCCGCGCCGGTGCCGTAGTCGACGAACATGACCAGCGTCACCGTCCCGTTTTCGGGCGTCGGCACGCTGACCTGCTCGTCGATTCCGTCGCCGGTGAGCCGCGTCCGCTCCCGGTCCATCGAGAGCTGCAGATTCAGCCTGTCTGCGCCGGTGACGGTCGCGTAGTCGTTCTCGTCCTCGCTTGTGAGCCGCATCGAGACCAGCTCGGCCTGCGCCGGAACTGACGCCGACACATCTGTCCGGACCGTCCCGCCCTCGGCAACTGACACCGGCTGGAGCCGCGGCTCGACCGGCAGGCCCAGATAGGGGACCCACTCGCCGCGGAACACGTAGCGGTAGTAGGTCCGGTCGGGATAGGCGTCGACCACGTCGAACTGTCGGTGTTGCATCGCGTAAACGGTATCGCCGTCAAATCCGGGGTCGTTGCGGACTGACTGGAACGGGTGGTTGAGCCAGTCGCCGTACGGCGTCGGAAGCAAGATGAGGCTGTCGTCGAGGTCGCGCTCCTCGAAGGGCTCGTAGGCCTGTGCTAACTGCTGGGTCGTCTCGTAGTTGTCCGAAACCGGCTCGGCCGCTGTCGCGGCGGTCACGCCACCGCCAAGCGCCGCGCCACACAGCGCTACCGCGAGCAGGACCGGACGCGCCCGGTCGGCGCTGATCCGCTCGGTGACCAGCCGATGAGCCCGCTGGGCGACGGCGACGACACCGACGGCACCGAAGGCCGAAAGCGGGACGAGCATATCGACGTGGTAGAACGGTCCCAGAAAGGTGACCAAGCCGTCTGTCGGGTCCGAGAGGTCCCCGAGCATGTTCACGGTGCCCCAGAAGTAACCGTTGCCGAGCGGGACCGTCAGGAGGACGCCGGCCAGCGCTGCCTGTCGGCTGTCTATCCCGCGGCGCACGACGGAACCGAGGCCGACGGCCGCGGCGACTGTCCCCAGCGGACCGGCGACGACCCACTGGGTGAGGAGCTTCCAGAGGAGTTCGGCGTTCGCGTCAAGCGACATCGCCGGCGTGAACTCACGCGAGTAGCCCTGAATCTCCCGATAGCCAAAGCCCGGCCCGTCCAGTGGGGCGAACACTTCGTACGGGAACAGCAGGGCGGAACCGGTGACCACGCGGTTGTATGCGAGCGTCGCGGCGACACCGGTGAGCCCGCCGACGGCGGTCAGCGACAGGCGCGTGAACCGTGTCGGGTCGCGTGTCCGAAGTGACCACAGGGCATGGGCGATAAACGGCGACGCAAACAGCACGGCCGTGTACGGCCGCGCGAAAAAGGCGATGCCGATAGCGAGGCCGGCACAGGCCGCCGTCTTTCGGCTCCCGGTCCGGTCGGCGTGGAGGTACGCCGCGGCGAACCCGAGATTCCACAGCGTCGTCGGCACGTACGAGAGGAACACCGAGGCCTCGACGAGGAACAGCGGCGACCCGAACATGAGAAGTGTCGCCACCACGCCCGTTCGTGCGTCGAAGGCTTCGCGGACGGTGTGATAGGTCAGTGCCAGCACGCCGGTCGAAATCAGGCCGAGCGCGACGCGGTAGCCGCCCAGCAGTTTCCCGACGGCGAACATCGCCGCTGGAACCGGCGCGTACTTCGGATACAGCCGTTCGCCGTCGGCCACGAAGAACCATGGGCGGAACGCCTCCTCGACCGGCGGGTAGATGAACAGTTGCCCCTCAAGCAGCATGGCGGCCTGCTGGAGGTAGACGCCCTCGTCGTGGTTGGTGGTGTGATGTGGAAAGACGACGTGGGCCAGCGTGAAGATGACGAGCCCGCCGAGCAGCGCCACCAGCCCCGCCTGTACCCCCGGCCGGCGCAGCCGCGTCATTCCGTCGGATACCAGGCCAGGTCGTGGTCGGCGACCAGATCAACTTCGACGGGCTGGCCCGGTTCGAACGTCTCGACGTGGTTGTGCATGCAGTGGACGACGTCGCCGCTGTGGAGTTCGACCCGGTAGACGAACGAGGGGCCGTTGTACTGGCGGTGGACGACGTAGCCGTCGGCCTTGGACTCGTTTGTCGGCATCGCCTGCAGGTCGTCGGGCCGGACGAGCACATCTACCATTGCCCCGTTGTACGCTGCGACTGGCCCGTTCAGCAACTCGACATCGAACGAGCCCAGCCCTGTCTCGATACGGTCGTTGGTCACCCGGGCCGAGAGGAAACTCGCCTGGCCGAGGAAGCTCGCGACGAAGCGGCTCTCGGGGTTCTCGAACACCTCCGCGGGGTCACCAATCTGAGCGATGGTTCCATCGTTCATGATGGCGACGCGGTCGCTTATCGAGAGGGCCTCCTCCTGGTCGTGGGTCACGGAGATGGCCGTGACGCCGGCCCGCTTCAGTATTTTGCGGACCTCCTCGCGCATCTCGACGCGCAGGCGCACGTCCAGGTTCGAGAACGGCTCGTCGAGCAGGAGGACGTCCGGTTCCGGGGCCAGTGAGCGTGCGAGTGCGACGCGCTGCTGCTGGCCGCCCGAAAGCTGGCTCGGCATCTTGTCGTGATGGGCCGAGAGGTCGACTAGTTCGAGCAGTTCGTCGACCCGTTCGCCGACGGCCTCCTCGTCCATCTCGGTCAGGCCGAAGGCGATGTTCTCGGCGACGGTGAGGTGCGGGAACAGGGCGTAGTCCTGAAAGACGATGCCGACGTTGCGTTCCTCGGGCTTCCGGAACGAGGAGCCGTCGGCGATGACCTCATCGGCGATTGATATCTGCCCGCCCGAGGGGCGTTCCAGCCCAGCAATCATCCGGAGCGTCGTCGTCTTCCCGCAGCCAGACGGCCCCAGTAGTGTCAGCAGTTCGCCATCTTTCACGTCGAGCGAGAGGTTCTCGACGGCGAGTTCCTGCCCGTAGTCCTTGGAGACGCCGTCCAGTTCCAAGACGGTCCGGTTCGGGTTGGCTACCGCTGCGTCCACGTCGTCGAAGTCCGATGTTTGCTGTGTGCGTGTTTGTCGAGACATTAGCTTGTGTCCTCCCGTCGAAGAATGACCAGCATGGAGAGTCCGGAAAGGCCAACGAGCACGAGAGCCGGAACCGCAGCCTGTCCGTAGTAGCCGGCACCCTGGACGAGCCAGATGTACGTGACGAAGGTTTCGAAGCCCGTCGGGCGTAACATCAGCGTTGCCGGCAATTCCTTCATGGTCGTCAGGAACACCAGCGCGGCTCCGGCGGCGATACCCGGCGCGACGAGCGGTAAGACGACCTTCCGAAACGCCGAAAGTGGGTGGTAGCCAAGCGACCGCGCCGCCTCGATGTAGCTCGGATCGACCTGAAGAATCGAGGATTCAGTCGTCCCGACGGCCTGCGGGAGGAACCGAATCACGTAGGCAAACACCAGCAGGATGACGCTCTGGTACAGGAAAGGGACGTACCGGAGTCCGAGATACACGAGCGCCAGACCGAGCACGACACCCGGGACGGCGTAGCCGACGTACGTGGCCCGCTCGGGAAGCGACGAGAAGCCCGAACTCCCGCGGGCGGAGAGATACGCTATCGGGAGCGCTGCCACGACACAGATGGCGGCCGCGGCGGCCGCAAGGCCGACCGAGTTCCAGGCATAGGCGGCATCGAACGCGAAGCCACCGCCACTGTAGCCCGTCCCGGACCGGAGGAGCCACTGAACCAGAATACCGATCGGCAATACCAGACACAGCGACGCGATAGTACCGCAAAACAGCAGTGCCGGGACCTTCCAGTACCCGAGCCTGATGAGTCCGGGCCGGCGCGAACCGCTGCTGACGTAGGCACCGTCTCGCCCGGCATTGAGGCGGGACTCGACAGCGAGGATACCGAGCGCCATCACGAGCAACAGCATCGAAAGCACGGAGGCGTAGTCCAGTCGGCGGGCCCCGAACTCGTTGTAGATCATCCGGGTAAACACGTCGTACTGCATAATCGCTGGTGTCCCGAAGTCCGAAAGCGCGTACAGCGCCACCAGCAGGGCGCCGGCGGCGATACCCGGCGCGATCTGTGGCAACGTGACGCGACGGAACGCCTCCCAGCGCGTGTGATTCAGCGTCCGGGCGGCCTCGACGACGGTCCCGTCGAACGACAGCAGCGACGCGCGCGTGGTCAGGAACACGTACGGGTACGTAAACAGTGTCAGCACAAGTATCGCGCCGTGCAGGCCGTATATCGTCGGTATCTGATCGATACCGAGCGGCGCGAGTAGGTCCGCGAGGACGCCACGGGGGCCAAAGGCCGAAACGAACGCGAAGGCCCCGATGTAGCTCGGGACGACCAGTGGCAGCGCGGACGTAATCGTCCAGAACCGCTTGAACGGCAGGTCTGTCTGGGCGGTGAGAATCGCCAGCGGGACGCCAATGAAAATCGACGCGACGGTGACACCAGTCACCAGCGCCAGCGTGTTCAGCGTCACCGAAACAGTCGTGTCGCTGGTCACCAGTTCCATCGCACGCGCGAACTCGATTTCGCCTGCTCGGAGAAACACCCAGACCAGCGGTGCCAGTAACAGCAGCGAGATCGCGAGCGAGACCACTGCGAGCAGCGTCTGCGGAGACGAGTCTCGTTCCGACGCCGTCGCCTGCTCCCGAAGCCGCTCGTAGCGGTCCTTGGTGCCCATATTAGAGGACGCCTGCGTCCCGTAGTAAGTCGACTGTTCCGGCCACGTCAGCCAGTTCGGTCAGGTTGATGTCCGGCGGGTTCAGCTCGTCGATACGCGGCAGGTCGCCGACCGGTGCAACGCCCGGAATCATCGGGTACGCGAACGTTCGGGTGGCGAAGAACTCCTGTGCCTCAGCTGAGAGGACGTGCCGGACGAAGTTCGATGCCAGGTCCGCGTTGTCGGTTCCGTTGATGATTTCGAGGCCCGAGACGTTGACGAGCGCGCCGGCGTCCCCCTCGGTGAACGCGAGGCCGATCGGCGAGCTTTCGCGGGCGGACTGGACTCGAAGCGTGTAATAGTGGTTGGCGAAGCCGGCGGTGAGTTCCCCGTCGGCGCAGGCGTTGGAGACGCGGAACTCGTCGTCGTAGGTGGTGATACCGTGGTCCTGCATCGCCTGGAGCCACGACATCGTCTCGTCGTCGCCGCGGATGAGCCGCATCGCGGTGACAAAAGACTGGAACGCGCCGTAACTCGGCGCCCAGCCCATGCTGTTTTCGAGTGCGGCTGCCTCGGGGAACTCCTGGACCGTCGACGGGATATCCGATTCAGCGACCTCGTTCGTGTTGTACGGAATCGCTCGGGCGCGGCCGGCGATACCGACCCAGCGGCCCTCGCTGTCCTGATACGCTTCGGGGACCGTCGAAAGGGCCTCCTCGGGGAGGCTCGCGGTCGCGCCGGCGTTCGCCACGGCACCGAGCGAGCCGGCGTCGATGGACATGAACACGTCGGCGGGGCTTGCACCTGCCTCGTTTTCCTCGATAATCGTGTTCGCGAGGTCGCCGGAGGCTTCGAGCCGGTGGTTCGCCGTGAAATCCGGATACCGCTGTTCGAGCAGTTCGATGAGATCGAGATACAGTCCACCTTCACCACCGCCGAGATACAGCGTCAGTTCGCCGCTGAGGTCCGGAAGCTCCTCGATAGAGGTGCCGCCGGGGGCGTCCCGCTGTGCCACTAAGGGGCCGGAGCCCCGGAAATCAGATAGGGAGACCTGACCGACCCCGGTATCAGTTTCACCACTTCCACCGTCACCGCCGTCACCACCACCGAGAATACTGGAACAACCGGCAAGCGCTGCCGCGCCAGTTGCACCGCCCAGCGCAAGGAAGCGTCGTCGTGACTGCGTCGAGTTACGTTCCGTCATATCGTTAGAATCACTCATTGTTTGATTTAGGGTTGCCTAAACAACTTAGGCCTTTCTAGTCGTCGGCGGTCGCGGGGACCTGTTCTGCCGCAGCGGCGTCCAGTTCGTCGAGACATTCCAGCCAGTCGAGCATGAATTCGCCGCAGTAGTTAAGGAACGCACCGTTTTCCCAGTCGCTGAAATCGCCGTTGGCCATCGCCGTGGCGATTGCATCGAACACCTCGGCGTAGGAATCGGCACCGGCGCCGGCATCGTCGACGATCTCCCAGACGTGCTCGTTGAGTTCGAGCCCGTGAACCTCGTTCGTGAGGTCCGAGAACGTCGAACGGGGCGCTTTATTATGCTCGCACAGCGGGTCGCCGTTGTAGATCTGTTTGCCCAGCACGTCACAGGCCCGCTTGAGGAACACACCCGACCAGATGTCGTCGAAGCGGCCGACGTCCCACTCGTTGTCGTCCATCGGGAGCTGGTAGAACGCCGGGATGACTTCGCGGCGGAACGCGAGGTTCATCGAGCAGACGGTGAGGTACTGGCCCTCGGCGGCGACGAAGTCCTCGCCGAAGTCCGCTCCGCTAGTACGGGTCTGGGCCTGTCCCTTGAGGTCGCCGTCCATCAGGATGCGAACGGCGTCGAGGTCGGGCACGTTCGTCCAGAGGCCCTGTGAGGCGACCACGTCGTCGACCTCGGTAGTTTCGGTCTCGACCGCCTCGTCCATCGCGGCGTAGGGGTACCCGCGCGGGTAGAGGCCGTGCTCGTCTTCGTTCTGGTAGAGAACGTTGACCCACTGTTCGTCAGAGCTGACCGTCTCGATCTCGCCCTCGTAGGCGAGGTTCTCCATGTGCGTCCCGAAGAAGTCAGCGTCCTCGTGTGGCAGCGTGTCGTCGTCGATGAACACGCCGTACTCGTAGTCGTTGGCCCACATGTAGAGGAGGCCAAACGAGGTCTGGGCGTGACTTGCTTCGGGGATAAGATGCGAGTATTCGCTCGCGCCGTGGGTTTCGAACCACGTCTCGCGCGCGGTCCCGTCGTAGACGGCTCCGTCGACGCCCTCCTCGTCGAGCATCTGTGCCATTGCTTCGGTGTCACAGAAGTCCTCCGTGATGAGTACGACGAACAATCGGTCGAGATCGAAGCCGTGGTCCCGGGCGTTCTGGAAGTACGACCGCATGCATTCGTGATTTCGAATCGTCGGCACCATTACGCAGATGTCGGCTGTCATGTACTGACTCCACCTCTTTAGGCCATCCTAAAAGATTTGGCGTTCTCACTTTGCTTCCCTCGTGAGTTTGTCTTCTGGCCGTCATTTCTCCTGTAATAGGGATATCATTATATTCTAAATCTGTCGTTTAATGTTGTATTAGGAGAACTATTATCTGGCTGTGCTTTGCCAGATTAGGTGATGAGCGTACGAAGCAACAGGGCTCCTATCAATCACAAATGAACCTGGATAATCAAACCTGTGTCGTCACTGGGTCCTCACGCGGTATTGGCCGCGGCATCGCCAAAGATCTCGGTGCTCACGGGGCTAACGTCGTCGTCAATTACCGGTCCTCGGAGGCGGAAGCCCGTGCCGTCGTCGAGGACATCCGCGAAAGCGGCGGCACTGCTATCACGGCGCAGGCCGACGTGGCGAAACTCGAGGAAGTCCGGGCAATGCGTGAGAGGGTGGCTGACGAGTTCGGTTCCGCGGACGTGCTCGTCAACAATGCTGGTATTACTATCGATAAGAAGTTCGAGAACATGAGCCGTGACGACTGGGAGACGGTGATCGATGTCAACCTCGGTGGTGTGTTCAACGGGACAAAAGCCTTCTACGATGACATTCGCGACGCCGAACACGGCCGACTCATAAATATCTCTAGCGTCGTCGGCCAGCAGGGCAACATCGGGCAGGCTAACTATGCGACGACGAAATCCGGGTTGTTCGGATTTACACGGACGCTTGCACTTGAATTAGCACACACGGGCTCAACCGCGAACTGCGTCGCGCCGGGCTTCGTCAAGACCGATATGTTAGAAGAGGTGCCCGAGCGCGTTCAGGAGAAGATTCTACGGGAGATTCCGCTCGACCGGTTCGCACGCGTCGAAGACATCGCCGGTATCGTGCGGTTCGTTGCCAGCGAGGAATCGAGCTACATGACAGGACAGGTACTTGGTGTCAACGGCGGGATGGAGTGGTAGGATGAGTCAACAGGAAGAACCAGAGGACGAGACTGGGGTGCCTGACGACGCAGTCGAAGAGTTGCGACAGAAACGAGCCGAAGCCGAACTCGGGGGCGGTGAAGCACGTATCGAGTCCCAGCACGAGAAAGGCAAGATGACCGCCCGCGAGCGCATCGACTTTCTCGTCGACGACGGCACGTTCAACGAGGTTGATCCGTTCGTCGAACACCGGTCGACGAACTTCGGCATGGAGGAGAAGCGTTTCGCCGGTGATGCGGTTGTCACCGGCTACGGTGAGGTCGACGGTCGGAAGGTGTTCCTGTTCGCCCACGACTTCACCGTGCTCGGTGGCTCGGTCGGCGAGGTCGTCGCCGACAAAATCTGTAAGGTGATGGACCGGGCAATCGAGAACGGTGTTCCGGTCATCGGACTCAACGACTCCGGTGGCGCACGCATTCAGGAGGGCGTTGACTCGCTCGTCGGCTTCGCCAAGATCTTCGAGCGCAACACCAAAGCCAGCGGACTTATCCCACAGATTTCGGCCATCATGGGGCCGTGTGCCGGCGGCGCGACCTACAGCCCGGCCCTGACTGACTTCACCTTCATGGTGCAGGACACCAGCCATATGTTCATCACCGGGCCGGATGTCATCGAGACGGTGACCGGCGAACAGGTGTCGAAAGAGGAACTCGGCGGCGCGGGCTCGCACTCCACCAAATCCGGCGTGGCTCACTTCTCGTACCCGTCAGAGGAGGAAGCACTCGAAAATATCCGCCGCCTCCTGTCGTACCTCCCCGCAAACAACATGGAGGACCCGCCGCGGGTCAAGCCGTGGGACGACCCTGACCGGGAAATCCCCGGCGTGACTGATATCGTTCCGTCGGCCCCACGCAAGCCCTACGACATGACGAAGGTCATCGACTCGATTGTCGACGAAGACTCCTTCTTCGAGGTCCACGGCAACTGGGCGCGCAACGTCGTCGTGGGCTTCTCTCGGATGGACGGCAAGTCGGTCGGCGTCGTCGCCAATCAGCCACGCGTGAGCGCGGGAACGCTGGACATCGATGCGGCGGAGAAAGCGGCCCGGTTTGTCCGCTTCTGTGATTCGTTCAACATCCCCATTCTCACGCTCGTCGACGTGCCCGGATTCATGCCCGGCACGGATCAGGAGCACAACGGTATCATCCGACGGGGCGCAAAGCTCATCTACGCATATGCTGAGGCGACGGTCCCGCTGTTGTCGGTCGTCGTGCGGAAGGCCTACGGCGGCGCGTACATCGTCATGTCTTCGAAGTTCCTGGGCAGCGACGTGAACTACGCCTGGCCCGGCTCGGAGATGGCGGTGCTCGGTCCCCGCGGGGCGGTCAATATCCTCTATCGGAACGAAATCGCGGAGGCCGACGATCCAGACGCTAGGCGTCAGGAGCTGATGGACGAGTTCCGCGACGAGTTCGCCAATCCGTACGGACCGGCAAAGCGGGGGTATCTCGACGACGTCATCGAACCGAAGGACACGCGCAAGCGCCTCATTCAGGACCTCGAACTCTTAGAGCGCAAGCGTGAGGACACCCCGCCGAAAGACCACGGCAACATCCCGCTGTAACATGGCGACTCGGGATACACCACAGTCGGACACGGAGGCGGCGCTGCCCACTGACAGCGCGGACCCGGCGGAGCTGTCGCTGTCGATACCGGCGGACGCATCACAGGCAGAGGCAGCGGCTATCACTGCCGCGATTAGCGCCCACGTGACTGACTGCCAACGGGCCGCCGTGGCGACAGCACAGCGACAGACAGCTGAATACGTCGACGAGTGGACGCTGGCCGGACGGGTGGCGAGCGCAGGCAAACGCCGCCTTCCAGCCAACGTCAAACGCGGCGAGGAGTGGAAGGCGGCGGCGCGAGCGCGGTACTAAGATTCGGTAAACTCCTGCAGCACTTCGAGGTCACGGGCGGTCCGCATAAACTCCGACAGCGACCGCTCGCTCCCACAGTCGTCACAGACGAACTGTGCCTCCGGAGCCGAGAGGTCAGACACTTGCGCTTCCCAGGCAACTGAACACGCCGGACATTGCAGTTGGAGCCAAGCCTCCTGCATATTCCGTGTGTGGTTAGCACACACGGATATACTTTGTGTGGATTCTCACTGCCGGGGGCTGTAGTGCTGTTTGGCGATTCAGGGAACTTTTGGCTTGCCTAAATATGGGAAGATTTAAACCAATTAGGCAAGCCTAAAAACACATGGACCGACGAGAGTACATCGTTGCGGCCGGTGTTGGGCTGGCAGGTGCCGTTGCCGGCTGTTCAGGGCAGTCAGAGGCCGGGACCAATAGTGATGGTACGACTGATGAACCGGCCGAGTCCAGTACGTCGGCCGCGGAGTCGACTCCGACCGCGGAACCGACCGAATCAGGCTACGCGGTCTCGATGGAGCCAGTCGGCGAGGTCACCTTCGAGTCAGTGCCGGAGGTCTGGGTCGCAAACAACGGAAGCTGGGCCGATATGGGAATCGCGCTCGGCCTCGATGCACCAGAGGGAGTCTGGCTCCCCTCACGGTACCACACCCAGTACTACGACGGGATCCCGGGCGTCAGTGTCGACGGGAACTCGATTCAGGAGCTGTGGGGAGACAGCGGTGTCGGCAAGGAGCAGTTCTACGAAATCGACGCCGACATCCACGTCATGGACCCGAATTTCCTGCAGCGCCGCGGCTCCTGGGAGCAGTCGGATATCGACGAAATCGAGTCCCAGGTTGCCCCCTTCTTCGGGAACAGCATCTTCTCGACCGGCTACGAGTGGCACGATTACACCCACTACACGCTGTACGAAGCCTTCGAGAAACTGTCTCAGGCATTCCAGCGGACCGACCGGTTCGAGGCGTTCCAGTCCCTCCACGAGGAGTTCCAGACAAGTCTGGACGACATCGTTCCGGAAGCAAACTCCGACCGGCCTGAGGTAGCCATCATGTGGGCCGGGAGCGACGAGCCCACCAGCTTCTCACCATATCTCATTGAGGACGGGACCAGCTTCAAACAGTGGCGCGACCTCGGGGTGCGCGACGCCTTCGCGGAGACTGATGTCCGGGACTTCCACTCCGACCGGGGAAAAGTCGATTTCGAGACGCTGCTCGACATCGACCCCGAGTATCTGCTCTTGCGTGGACAGGAGACCAAGACGCGAGCTGAGTTCGAGGACACAGTCGTCAGTTTCCTCGAATCGGATGAGACCGGAAGCGAACTGACGGCAGTACAGAACGGGAACGTGTTCCGTGGTGGCCCGTTGTATCAGGGGCCGATAACAAATCTGGTCGTCACCGAGCGGGCCGCATCGCAGGTGTACGATGTGGACCGGGAGCTATTCGACCGCCAGCGCGTCGCCGACATCGTCGCCGGAGACCTGTAAGGACTCATGGTCGGACGAACGCTCGCAGACATCCGTGACAGGCTCTCGGAACTCAGCGTGGCTGTCGGGCCGTATCGTATCGTCAGCGCTCGAACGGGAACGCCGCCGTTCCCGGTGTCGGGAATGCAGTTCCCGGACCGAGAGACGGCCGCCGAAGCGGCCAGCGTCGCGACCGCCTACCGGAGCGCTCTCCGGCGCTACGACCCACGTGTCACCGTTCACGGCCTCATCGTCTGTGAAGCGCCGTGGGGGACCGACGCCGTCAGGACTGGGCCGTCGTCACTTCCAGAGTACTGCCACACAGTCGCCGGGGCGCTGTTCGAGGTGTTGTCGGGCCGTCATCGCTCTGTCGAGCAGGCAGTCATCGACAGCTACCTCGAAGCGGCCGAGGAGACTGAGAACCGTGAGCGCCTCTGTCTGGCGATGCTCGAAAGCATGGCCACGGCACTCGCAGAACACCTCGACCCGGAGGTACAGGCAGATACCCTCCGCGAAGCCGCCGGACAGTTGCCGCGAAAACCAAGCGGTCCTGAGCCGGTTCGGGACGCCGTCGCCGACCTCGAAGCAGCGGGGCTTGTCGACGAGGCGGCAATCGAACCCGCAGCCGCCGGTCCCGGCCGCTGTGCCAGATATATCACATTACAGAACTATCGCCCGTCACTGTCGGACCTTCGCTGTCCGGTGTTGCCGATTGCCGTCGAGCTACTGCGTCGGACGAGTATCACGCCACAGATGGCACAAGCGGAGCGAACTGCGGACGGCTGGCGGCTGCTCGTCTCACTGGCCGGTGACCAACCCGCCGAAGGACTGTCGGTCGTTACGACGACTGTCTGAACATTCTCTTCGTTCTACAAGTAGACCGTAATACATACACGAGACCCCTGTGACGGCACAGGTATGGGAGTCGCAGTAATCGGCGCGTCAATGACGAAATTCGGGCAACGCGACGCCTGGATCCGTGAGTTGCTCTCACAGGCGGGCGAGGAGTGCCTCACGGACGCCGGCGTCGCGCCCGATGACGTAGAGCATCTGTACGTCTCGAACATGGCCAGCGGCGAGTTCGAAGGCCAGACGGGAATCATGAATCTGCTGGCCCACGACCTCGGGGTGCTTCCGGCCTACAGCGAACGGGTCGACCAGACCTCTTCGTCGGGCGGGGCGGGCATCTACGAGGCCTGGCAGTCCGTCGCCAGCGGGGCCAGCGAGATGACGCTGTTAGTCGGCGGGGAGAAGATGACCCACAAGACGACGGGCCAGGCGACGGACATCATCGCCTCAATCACCCACCCCGACGAGTACAAACACGGCGTGACGCTCCCGTCCTTTGCCGGGATGACCGCCCGGCACTATCTGGAGCGGTTCGATGCCCCGCGAGAGTCACTTGCCCGAGTGGCCGTCAAGAACCACCGGAACGGCGTCGACAACCCCAAGGCGCAGTTCCAGAAAGAAATCACGATGGAGAAAGCGCTAGAATCGCCCATCATCGCGGACCCGCTGCGACTGTATGACTTCTGTCCGATCACGGACGGCAGCGCCGCACTCATGTTCACGACAGAGGAGCGGGCCAAGGAGATCACCGACGAGTACGCCCTCGTCTCCGGCATCGGCGGGGCGACCGACACCCATGTCGTCCACGAGCGTGACGATCCGACAATCATGGGCGGGGTCGTCGAGTCGAGCAAGCAAGCCTACGAGATGGCCGGTCTCAGTCCCGATGACCTCGATGTGGCTGAACTGCACGACATGTTCACCATCCTCGAGTTCCTCCAGCTAGAGGGTATCGGCGTCGCCGAGCAGGGTACAGCCTGGGAGCTGGCGATGGACGGCGCAACCGCCAAGGACGGCGACCTGCCGATCAACACCTCTGGGGGACTCAAGTCCAAAGGCCACCCCCTCGGCGCGAGCGGTGTCGCACAGGGCGTCGAAATATACGAACAGCTCGTCGGCGAGGCCGGGCCACGGCAGGTCGATGCCGACACCGCGCTGGCGTGTAACGTCGGCGGCTTTGGCAACTGTGTCATCACCACCATCATGGAGGCCGCAGAATGACGCTGGACGCAGGCATCTGCTCGAACGGCCACGTCTCGTATCCCACCCATCCGCTGTGTCCGGAATGTGGTGAACCACAGGAAGAGACTGTCGACCTCTCGGACCGGACCGCTGAAGTCGTCACCTGGACCCATTCGACGGCGACCCCGCCGGGCGTCCGCGAGCCGAACACGCTCGCTATCGTCGAGTTCGACATCACGGACCTCGACGAGGCGAGCGACGAATTCGTCCGCGCGCTCGGGCAGGTGACCACGGACGAGGTCGAAACAGGTGACACGGTCGAACCCGTCTACGTGGAGGAACTCCGCGACCCCGAAGCGGGTATCAAAGTGCCCGAGAGCCAGGACTGGGGCGGTTACCGCTGGGACCCCGTCTGATCAGCTTCCTTCGCCCTGCCTGGTGATACGTCCCTCCGTCGTCGGGGAAATCGTTTCCTGCTCGCTGATGGTCCTGATGACGAGGTCGGAGAGGAGTGCCCCCTCGTTCGACGAGACGAGGACAGTCGCGTCACTGAGCATGCTGTAGCCGTCGCCGCCGCCGGAGACGAAGTCGTTCGTCGCGAGCGTGTAGGTCGCTTCCGAGTCGATCGGGTCGCCACCGGCAGTCGCTTCGGTAATCCGGTCGCCGCTCTCGGCGGTTGGGTCGTAAGTGTACGTGATGTTGCTCACCTGCGGGAACCGGCCGGCCCCCGCCTCGACGCGGCTGACGCCGTTTTCCAGTGCCGCGAGCAGCGTTTCGCCTGTGACTTCCAGTTCGACAACGTTGTTCGGGAACGGCAGGATATCGACGACGACGCGTCGTGTGATGTCGGCAGGATTGTCCTCGCTCGCGTCCTCGAAGTACAGCCTGTCCGTTCGAATTCCACCGCCGTTCATGAGCGCGACATCGGCCTCGACATCAGCCCGAATGGTGTCGGCCACGAAGTTCCCCATGTTCGACTCGCGTGCCCGAACGACTGACTGTCTGGTGTCAAGCGGTTCGGTTGTTTCCCCGATGACGACATCCAGTTGCCGTTCCAGTTGTGTCTCGTAGTGGTCCTGAACGAGACTGACGAACGGGTCCGTTCCAGCAGACGACGCGCTGACATCGTGCAGTGCGAACTCGTGGTCCGTGACGCCGCCGTCGCCGACACCGAGCGCTAGCTCTCCGAGATACGCGTATTCGTCGCCGACGAACGAGAGCACAGTGTCGTTGATGACTTCCGGTTCTTCGAGCAGTGTCGCGGCGTGGTCCCCGATGATCGCGTCGACGCCGTCGACCTCCTCGGCGACGGTTCGAGCGGTCTCACTCGCGAGATGGGAGAGCACGATAACCGCGTCAGCGCCGTCGGACTGCATCTGTTCTGTCACGTCCTCCAGCGCCGACGCCGGCTCTAAGACGTCGGTGTTCTCTCCGATAGAGGTGACTTCGGGCGCCTCCGGCGTGATGAGGCCAGTAATCCCCAGCGTCACATCCCCGACGTCCGTGAGGACGTACTGCTGTGCGCCCTGGTCGGCGGCGAAAACATCGCCGTCCTCGCGGACGTTCGCGCTGACCCACGTGAACAAGCTGTCTGAGACGCGGTCGCGGAGGACCTCCGGTCCCATGTCGAAGTCGTGGTTGCCGTAGGTGTCGAAATCCAGCCCGCCGGCGTTGAACGTCGACACGACGTGTCGCCCCTCGAACACCGCGGATAGCACCGACGACGCCAGGTCGTCGCCGTTGCCAACCCGAAGTGTCGTGTCCGTATCCTCGGCGATGTCGTTCATCAGCCTGAAGTACCGGGAGACGCTCAGCTCCGCCGCAGAAGCGTTGGCAAACCGTCCGTGGACGTGCGTATCGTGCAGGAACGTGACGGTGGTTCCGTCGGTCTGTAATGCGCCGCTGGCGGTCGTCGAACCGACTGCGAGGCTGCCCAGAATAGCCGCACCCGCACCGAGTACGTCACGGCGTGTCGCCTGATATGTCATATATTCTTGTTATATAATGAACAGAACTTCATGCTTTGTGTCGCGGCAATAGTGCTGACGGGCCACAGACGCGGCAACGCGGGGCGAATTACACGGTCGAGACGGTCGTCGAGCCGGTGTCCGGGAGTGACCCCGTCTCGGCTAGCCCTGCGATGCACCCCTCGACGGATTCAGTGCGCCCCGCGTCGGCGAAGGGGGCCACCTGTACGAGTTTGTCGTCCTCGTAGACCGCAAGACAAACCGCCGGCATGACGAGTTCGCGCCGTTTCTCGCCCGTCTCCGAACTGTAACAGAGCCGGGTGTCGAAAAACGGGGCGAGACAGACACCTGCCTCGCGGGCCCACTCCGCGAAGTCGTTGTACAGGTCCCGTTCGGTTCCGTTACAGGGGCCTTGCAACGGAACGCGCTTCTCCCATTCCACCGTTTCGGTGTCATCGAGTACGCCACGGCACACCAGCTCCTGTAGCTCACGTTCGATGGCGGTACAGCGTTTCTGTGACGGCGCTGGGAGGTCAGACCGGACGAACAGGCTCGCCCGGCGACCGCCCGGAGCGGAAGAGCTGGACATGAGTAACCATATCTAGACCTGTGCGATAATAAATCATTATGTTTGATATAATGAAGGTTTCACACCGCGCTAGCGTTCGTTACCCTCGTCGCTCCCGTCCCCGTTTTCGGTTCCCGTGTCGTCTGTATCAGGGCCGTCGATATCGTCCTTAATCGACCGTAGTTCGGCGTCTACGTCCACGGGAACGTCAGTACCCCGGTCGGGTCCAGCGTCCCCACTCGCTCCTGTTTCGTCGGGCAACCGATCCTGAATCTGGCCCCGTAATTGTTGGGCTTCCTGTATAAGTTCGCGGGCATCCTCATCTTCCGGCGTCCCTTCCACAGCCTGCTGGAGGTCGGTCAACGCGGCGTCGAGACGAGAGAGGGTGGCCCGGCTCAGGTCGCTCGCGCGCTGTCGGACCTCGTCTGAGGCGGAACCGGTCGAGGTCGGTCGCCCCTCAGCCATCCGGAGGGCACGTCGGAGGAGTTTCAGCGCCTCGATATTGGTCTTCAGGATGAGGATGACTGCGGGGATAGTCACGTCACTGGTAAACCGGAGGAGTTCGCCCGGCGTCGGCGGCCGCGGCAGGCCGCTGTCGGTCGTGGGCTCGACCTCAGTCTCAAGCTCCTGTAGCGTCGTAACGAGGTCCGTAATCAGGGTGGTAAGGTCGTCGTCCGAACTCATACCTTTCTCTTGTCGCCTCGGGTACTAAAGGTCGCGCCGTGTCGGTGCCCGGACCGAACCGTCGTTGCTGTCGGCGCAGGGCTCGTGTCCGCAGATGATTAGGCTAACCAAAATCCTTTTAGCTTTAGGGGTGCCTAACCCAAGTAATGCCATCCCAGACGGACGATGTCGAGGCCTCCGAGGACCGCCCGGACGTTGCAGCACTGGACAGCGGTGCTGACAGAACCGTATTTACCGAAGACGGAAACCGAGACGGCTGGATTTCGACCGACGTAACCGTCGACCTCCGACGGTAGTCCGTCCCCCCGCGTCGCGTTTCTCTTCCCTTCGATTCTCGACTTACTTTTTATCAGATCGGTCTGCACCACACTATACACCCTGAGTTAGGCAGCGACGCTACCCGGCAGAAGAAAACGAGAGAGAAAGCGGTGTCCTGACGTTAGTCCAGCACGAGCGTGTCGTCTTCGAGGTAGTGCTCGATGTGGTGGGCGTCTTCCTCGGTCTGCACGATGATTTCACGGAGGATCTGGGCCGTGGCGTGGTCACCGAGGTTCTCCGCAAGTTCGATGTGGTCACGGAGCGACTCGATGATGTCGCCGTACATCTCGAGGTCGTTTTCGAGCGACGTCCGGATGTCGTACACGTCCTGCCCCTCCGGTTCGACCGACGCGTGCTCCTTCCTGTGCCTTGCCGCTGGAGATGGGCGTGCCACCGAGGGCCTGCGCCCGCTCCGCGAGTTCGTCGGCCGCTTCTTCGGCGTTTTCGGCCGCTTCACCGAGGAACAGGTGGAGGTCGCGGAACTCGGCGCCCTCGACGTTCCAGTGGTGCTTCTTGACCTGATGGTACAGTGTGTACGTGTCCGCCAGGTCCTGATTCAGCGCGTTGATTACCTGCTCGGACTTCTCCTTGTCGAGGCGGAGTTCGTTCTCTTCGACCTCGCCGAACTCGCGCCGGACGTGCTCTTGTGTTGCCATAGTCATCTTATTGTACACATGGAAGCCACTTAAAGATTGTTTTGTGAAAATATGTTTTCGGGAACCCAAAAATTATGTTCTGAGATGGAATGGCTGATTACCTGAGCTGAAATATTATCCGATATTAACAACCACCCTTCAGGTCAGCACTCCGTACTTGAAAGAAGAAGGAGCGGGCCTACTGAGATGGCACCCGGGAAACGACGAGTGCGACAGCGTGTTCACCGATAGCGCTGCTCTCGACCGCTGTTTCACGAAGGACTTGCTCCTGGTGGACCGCAACGACCGCGGCGAGCAGGTACTCGTCGAGTTCAAGATACGTGCCATACTCTTCCCAAACACTCTCTCTGACGGCCATGAAAAACGTCTCGGGCGTGCGGTGTAGCACTGCGTCGTCGAACCGCTTTCGCCACTCATACACGAGGTCCTCGACGCCAGGGTTCTGCCGCATCGTCCGCTGGTGATCGGCGAGCGCGGAGCGTAACTGTTCTTCGTCGACGCTGTTCGTCTCCGCGACTCCACGGATTACTCTGTCGTCAAACGGTGCCAAGAGTGCTGTGTCAGTCATCGAACGCCGCTACGGGGGTGACGAACTAAAACACCGCCACACCGAAATCGCGGTAATGAATCGTCTAGATTCCCGCTCGCTGGGAGTTCCCCACACATATATTCGGGCCCATCGTAACCATCGACTAGAGGCATGGGACGATTATCGACGTTGTTTGCGCCGGAACGTGTCGCAGTGGTCGGGGCGACCGATTCGGAGGGATCCGTCGGTCACGCGGTCACCACGAACCTGCTCGACTCCTTCACAGGGGAGGTTCTGGCCGTGAACCCGAACAAAGAGACAGTACATGGATTGCCGTGTTACGACAACCTCGCCGCCATAGAAGACCCTGCGTCCATCGATGTGGCCGTTGTCGTCGTACCGCCGACAGTGGCGGTCGACGTTATCGAAAACGCAGGGGAAGCGGGTATCGAGAACGTTGTGGTCATCACCGCCGGGTTCGGTGAGACCGGCAGCGACGGGGCCGAACGCGAGCGACGGCTCCGCGAGGCGGCCAGCGAGTACGACCTGAATCTGGTCGGCCCGAACAGCCTCGGCGTGATGTCGACGCCCGTCGGGCTCAACGCCACCTTCGGCAACGAGATGGCCAGCGACGGCGACATCTCCTTTATGAGCCAGTCGGGCGCGTTCATCACCGCCGTGCTGGACTGGGCCGCCGAGCGCGATGTCGGCTTCAAGGACATCGTCTCGCTCGGGAACAAGGCGGTGCTGGACGAGAGCGACTTCGTCGCCGAGTGGGGCGACGACCCCGATACCGACGTGATTCTGGGCTACTTGGAGGACATCGGCGACGGGTCGTCGTTCGTCCAGACCGCCCGGGAGGTAACACAGGACACACCCATCGTGCTCGTCAAATCCGGCCGCACAGACGCGGGTGCGAGTGCGGCGGCCTCCCACACCGGTGCGATGGCCGGCTCCGAGCGGGCCTACGAGGCGGGCCTCGACAAGGCCGGGACGCTCCGGGTCGAGTCCGTTCAAGAACTGTTCGACTACGCGCAGATTCTCGCCGGCCAGCCGCTCCCGGACGGCGACGAGATTGCTATCGTCACGAACGCCGGTGGCCCCGGCGTGATGACGACCGACGCCGTCGGCGACTCTGACCTGCAACTCGCCCAGTTCGGCGACGAGACGTTCTCCCGGCTCCGCGAAGAGATGCCCGACGAGGCCAACATCTACAACCCGGTCGACATCATCGGCGACGCGCCAGCGGAGCGCTTCGAAACGGCGCTTGAGACCGTATTGGCGGACGACAGCGTCTCGATGGCTGTCGTCGTCGCCTGCCCGACGGCAGTGCTTTCCTTCGAGGAACTCGCAGAGAGCGTCGTTGAACAGCAGGAGCGATTCGGGAAACCCGTCGCGGCGACGCTGATGGGCGGGAAGTCGGTCGATGCCGGTGCGAACGTCCTGAGCGAAGCGGGCGTGCCGAACTACTTCGACCCGGCCCGCGCCGTTGGGAGTCTGGACGCTCTCAGGCGTTATCGCGAGATCAGGGCAACCGAGTACGAGGAGCCGACGACCTTCGACGTGGACCGCGAGCGGGCCCGTGAGATACTTGAATCCGGTGCCCGACGCGGGTCGAACCGACTCGGCGTTGAAGCGATGGAACTGCTCGACGCGTACGGGATTCCGACGCCACAGGGCGATGTGGTCTCCTCACCCGTCGAAGCGGAGGCTATCGCCGAGGATATCGGCGACGACGTGGTGATGAAAATCGTCAGTCCGGATATCCTGCACAAGTCAGACATCGGCGGCGTCGAGGTCGGTGTCCCGGTCGAAGAGGTCCGTGACACCTACGAGGACCTCGTCGTCAGGGCGCGGAACTATCAGGAGGACGCGACGATTCTCGGCGTCCAGGTTCAGGAGATGGTCGACCTCGACAACGGCGTCGAGACGATTCTCGGAATGAACCGCGACCCACAGTTCGGGCCGTTGCTGTTGTTCGGCCTCGGCGGTATTTTCGTCGAGGTGCTCGAAGACAACACTGTCAGTGTCGCCCCCGTCAGCGAGAACGAGGCGAAGGGGATGCTCGATGACATCGACTCTGCACCGCTGCTGCGCGGTGCCCGTGGCCGCGACCCCGTCGACGAAGCCACGCTCGTCGAGACCATCCAGCGGCTCTCGCAACTCGTCACTGACTTCCCCGCTATCGTCGAACTGGACATCAACCCCCTCGTCGCGACGCCCGACGGGGTACAGGCGGTCGACCTGCGGCTCACCCTCGATCAGGAGAAACTATGACCGACACGAACACGCTACTCGTCACGTCACTGGAAGAAGGTATCGGCAAGACGGCTATCACGCTCGCGCTAGCGACGCGTGCCCACGACGCGGGCTACGACGTCGGCTACATGAAGCCCAAGGGGACGCGTCTGCGAAGCGCGGTCGGCAAGACGCGGGACGAGGACCCGATGCTCGCCCGCGAACTGCTCGATCTGGAGACCGACCTCCACGATATGGAGCCCATCGTCTACTCGCCGACGTTCATCCAAGAAGCCATTCGCGGGCGTGAGGACCCGGCCGAGCTCCGTGAGCGACTGCAGGAGGGCATCGAGACGTGTTCGGACGGGACCGACCTGCTCCTTGTCGAGGGGAGCAGCGACCTGACGACTGGGAGTATCGTCGACCTCACGGACATCGATATCGCTGAACTGCTCGACGCCCGCGTGCTGTTAGTCACTGGCTACGATACGCCCAGTGATACGGACGAAATTCTGTCAGCGGCCCGGGCAATCGGCGACCGACTGGACGGCGTCCTGTTCAACGGCGTCACCGATGCGACAGTGGACGAACTCGCCGACGACGTGGTTCCGTTCCTCGAAGGCGAGGGAATCCCGGTCCACGGAATCCTGCCCCGTGACCGCTCACTCGCCGGTGTCACCGTTGCCGACCTCGCCCGGAACCTCGGCGCGGACATCCTCACTGGCGATGCCAACACCGACGTCCACGTCGAGCGGTTCAGCGTCGGTGCGATGAGCGGAAGCAGCGCGCTCGAACGCTTCCGGCGGACGCGCGATGCCGTCGTCGTCACCGGCGGCGACCGCTCGGAGGTCCAGACCGCGGCACTCGAAGCGTCCGGTATCAAGGCGCTGCTTCTCACAGGCGGGTTCCAGCCTCCCAGTGCGGTCATCGGACAGGCGGCCGAGAAAAACGTCCCAGTGCTGTCGGTCCAGTCGGACACGCGAACGACGATAGACAGAGTCGAAGAGGTGCTCCGAACCGGGCAGACGCGTAACGAGGCAACGGTCGACCGTATGCAGTCGCTACTGGACGACGGTGTCGACATCGAAACGCTGCTGTCGATCGATCTGTAGAACCGTCGTTTCGGCTGGGAAGTAGTCCGTTCCTAACGGAACGCGGCCCCGTGCTACGGGGAAATCTCCAGATGAAACGTGCCTTACTATTTTAGTGATCGGTAGCCAACCAACAGATGGAGCCTTATCGGCTCCGTAGTGTCACACGACGGGGGTTAGCCCCCGTTCTATCCCCTTGGGTCACGGACTGACGGTTACTGATCGATAGCCGGCCGTAATACCGACTGCGGGAGATCCGCTCTGAGGCCGTCAATCACGCCGTCTGGCGATTCGATATCAAGTGGTGGAACTGGCCAGACAGAGGACCCAGTCATCCGTTCGATACTGTCCGGGTTCGTGCGCTCTGCGGTCGTCGCGCCCTCGTACTCGTTGAGAACGACGCCGACGACTGGCACGCCTCTCTGGCGGAGCGTCTGCACTGTCAGCGCGGTGTGATTGAGCGTTCCAAGCCCCGAACGAGCGACGACCAGCGCGGGAAGCCCGACATCTGCAACGAGGTCAATGACCTCTCGACCGTCTGCCAGCGGGACACGCAGACCGCCGATGCCCTCGACGACAGCTGTCTCGCGCCCGGCAACGACATCAGCGACCCCGTCGCGAATCGACTCGTAGGAAAGCGTGACATCGTCATCTGCTTCTCTCGCAGCCACTTCCGGTGCCAGTGGTGGTGACAACCGCTCCAGACAGACTGCAGCGTCTGCGGTCCCACAGATGGACTCGACGAACGCCGCGTCGTCGTCCGGCGGATACCCGGTCTGGCAGGGCTTGACGGCGACCGCGTCCGTTTCCATATCCCGCAGCCAGCCCGTCAGTCCGGCAGTCACGACTGTCTTGCCGACGCCGGTATCGGTCCCGACGACGAAGACGCCCTCATCTGCAATGTGGCCGGTCCCGTGCTCAGGTTCCGAGTCTGCCGCCCTATCGCTCACAGCACACCCACCTCTATGCCAGCAGTTCGGAACGCGTCGAGACACTGCGCGATATCGTCGGCGGTGTGTGTCGCCATCGGCGCGACCCGGATACGAGAAGTCCCCTCTGGCACCGTCGGCGGCCGAATCGCAGGGGCAACGATACCGTGCTCACGCAGGCGGTCGGCCAGTTCCAGCGCGTCGCCGCGGTCACCGACGACGACCGGGAGGATATGTGTCTCGCCAAGCACCTCATAGCCCATAGTCTCCAGGCCGTCCCGGAGCGTGGCCACGGTGTCCCAGAGTTCCGCCGCGCGGTCGGTCTCCCGGGCGATTCGCAGCGCCTCGCGGGCCACCGCGGCGTTCGGTGGGGATAGCCCGGTCGAGAAGACGAACGACCGCGCGGCATTCAGAAGGTACTCCACAAGTACCTCGTCGCCAGCGATGTAGCCGCCCTGGCTCGCCAGCGCCTTCGAGAGGGTGCCCAGCTGCACGTCGACACGGTCACTTAGCCCGTCGCGCTGGACGACGCCACCGCCACTATCGCCGAACAGTCCTGTTGCGTGTGCCTCGTCGACCATCAGCCACGCACCGTACTGCTCGACCACGTCACAGATGGACCCCAGCGGTGCGATGTCCCCATCCATGGAAAAGACGGAGTCGGTGACGACGAGCCACTGTTCGTCCTCGTCGGCGTCAGCCGCTCGTGCGTCCATCTTCGCCCGTAAATCGTCAGGGTCGCAGTGGTCGTACACAACCGTCTCGCTCGCCCCGACCCGGCAGCCGTCGATAATCGAGGCGTGGTTCAGTTCGTCTGAGAAGACGACATCCGGAGCCAGCGCGTCGATGGTTCCGATATTGGCCGCATAGCCCGACGAGAACACCAGCGCTCGCTCGGTCCCTTTCGAGGCTGCGAGGTCGCGCTCCAGCCCGCGGTGGACCTGCGTGTCACCAGTGACCAGCCGTGAGGCCCCTGCACCGGTCCCGACGGTCCGTGCGCCCAGTTCGGCCGCTCGCTGGACCCGGCTGTCGCCGGCCAGTCCGAGGTAGTTGTTCGCGGCGAAGACGACTGCGCCGTCGCCGAACTCCGGCGAACCGCCTTTCGGGTCGTCGGCGAAGCGGGTCCGCGCCGAGACGGATTCGGCGACCTCCAGATGCCGGCGGAGGTTCTGTGCCTCGCGCTGTTCGAGTCGGTCGCTCAAGTCGAAGCCATGAGTCATAAAAAAAGGGTCAGGCTGTCTCAGAAACCGGGCATGAGGTCGGCAGGGCCGAACACGCCGTAGTGGCCGGCGCGGTTGTTGCGGACACCGGCTTTCAGATAGCCCAGCGCAGGCCCGTTGACGTTTGCCTCCATGCTCGTCACGTCGTCCAGTTCGAAGGTGTTCGTTCCCGTCTCCCCGTCGAAGGTCGTCCCTGTCACGCTGACCGTGGTCGTGGTCGGTTTCTCGTCCGAGCGCACGTCGAGGACGCCGCCGACGTGGACGTTTTCAGCGTCACAGATGCCAGCCCGTTCGAGGAGTACGTCGTCGGCGTGTTCCATGTCGTGGAACTCAAGCACGCCGTCGTGGTCGTCGATGAGTTCCTCAATTTCCTCTTCGCTCATCTCCCGGGCCGTCTCGATGTCGTAGCCGTCGAGATGGGCGATGTCCTCCCGGACGGTGCCGCGGTTGTCCTCGTAGCCCGATTTGAGGCCGACGCCCCACCAGATTTCGACCTCCTCGACTTCGACGAACGACTGGGCAGCGAGCGCGGCCGCGCCGGTCAGGAAGCCGGGCGTCGCGCCGGCACCGCAGACGAACGTGATGCCGGATTCCTTCAAGAGGTCCTCGCGGTCGTCAAGCATGCCGATGACGCGTGAGCGCTTGAGCACGTCGATCATCACGCCCTCGTAGTCGGCTTCCGCGAAGCGCTCGGCAACGCGTGGGATGAAGTCGTGTTCGAGGTTCGGCAGCGCCAGCAGCACGGCGTCGATAGCGTCGCTCTCGGTGATGATATCGTCGATAGGCGTCTCCGTCGGCTCGCCCTGTTCGCTGGCGACGATACCGGACTGGTCGCCGTGCTGTTTGACCCCGTCGGCTTTGGCGGCAGCTGCACCGCCGTCGGTCGCAACGTCGCCAGGGCCGTCATCTTGCGGCCCGCTCGCGATGTTGCCTTCCGTCGCCGCCAGCAGTTCGTCCACGTCGAGGCCGCCGTGGTCGATGGCCACGCCGTTGCGGTCACAGGCCGCGACGGCAGTGAGGCCGTCCTTGTGCTGTGAGACTTCGAGCGTCCGCCGTCCGATACCACCGGTTCCAAGCACTGCAAAGCGTATGTCGTCCATTGTCAGTCGTCGGATTTGAGTTCTGATTTGGTCTGTGCTGTCCCTGCTGCCGTCTCGGTCTCTGTCTCGTCGGCCGCGCGTTCTTTGACCGCCTCGGGGTCGAACTCGTTCGCCTCGGTGTTCGGTTCGAGCCCGGCCTCCTCCATGATTTCGAGGTCGTCGGCCGCCGTCTGTCCCTCGGTAGTGAGGTAATCACCAGTGAGGATGCCGTCCGCGCCGGCCTCCAGCGCGGCCACCTGTCCGTCCGTGTCGAGATTGACCTCGCGGCCGCCGGTCAGGCGCACGCGGGACTCGGGATGGAGCAGGCGGTACACCGCGATGGTCTTCACGACTTCCTCGGTCGTGATGTCGGGCAGCCCCTGTTCGGCCATGGGAGTCCCAGCGACCGGGTTCAGGATGTTGACCGGCAGCGAGGAGATACCGATGTCCTGCAGGGCCATCGCCGCATCAACCCTGTCAGTCGGCGATTCTCCCATCCCCAGAATGACGCCGGCACAGAGGTCCATACCGGCCTCTTTGGCGACCCGGAGCGTCTCGACCCGCTTTTCGAACGTGTGGGTCTGGACGACCTCCGGGAAGTATCGCGGGGAGGTCTCGATGTTGTGATTGTAATGGTTGAGACCCTCCTCGGCCAGAATTGCGGCCTCCTCTTCTGTCAGGATACCGAGGCTGGCGTCGACCTCCACGTCCGTCTCGTCGCGGACGAGGCGGATGGCTTCGAGGACTTCCGCCCACTCCTCGGGGCGGTTCTCCTTCGAGACGCCTTTCTCGGCGACGACGATACCGAACCGCTGTGCGCCGTCGCGTTCGGCGCGTTTTGCGGCCTCCAGTATCTTCTCCGGGCCGAGAAAGCCGTAGTTGTCGATGCCGGTGTCGAAGTGGACCGACTGGGCACAGAAGCCACAGTCCTCCGCGCAGTTCCCGGCTTTGGCGTTTACGATCGAACACGCGTCGACGGTGTCGTCACCCAGTTGCGTGCGCACGTAGTCGGCCCCGGCTGCCAGGTCGTCGACTGGCTGTGCGATAAGCGCCAGTCCGTCCCGTCGGTCGAGGCGCTCGCCGTCCAGCACGCGCGTGACGGCGTCGTCTACCGTTTGGTTGCCCGTCTCGTAAACCACACTCGCGGTGTCGGTTGACGGCTGCATAAAGATTCGGGTGGGTTCCGCAGCCGACCTGCTAATTGCGGGGGTACCGTTTTACCAGCCCCAGTGTTACACAGTCACATGGCTGGTTCGACGGAGGCGGGAACCGAACACATCACCGAAGACGGCCACGAACACCGGAGTCGGTGGCCCCTGATAGCTGCAATCGGCGCCGCATCGCTGTACCTAGGCGTCGGGCTGGTCTTTGTCGGGCTTGACTTGGTCCCGTCTGTGGTCCCGATTGTCCTCGGCGGCGCTGGTGTGATTGGCTTGCTGACCGGACTCGCCGGGTGGGCCAACGAGGCGTTCATCGCGGAGTACCTGCAGCGGCGTGAGGGGAAGGCGGCGGAGCTGTACACCACGACGATGCTCCTGTTTCTCGTCTCCGACGTAGCGACGTTCGCCGCCGGCTTCGTCTACTACGCGTTCATCCGGGCCGGCGCGTGGCCGCCGGCCCATCTTCCGCCGTTGCTCGGCTCGCTTGTAGCCATCAACACAGCGTTGCTGCTTGCAAGCAGCGTCACGCTCCATTACGGCCACGAGGCGCTCGAAGGCGGGAACCGGCGGCGGTTTCTCGGCCTGCTCGGCGTGACCCTGCTGCTGGGTGTCGTCTTCCTCGCCGGCCAGGTGTACGAGTACTACGAGTTCGTTGCCGTGGAGGGGTTCGGCATCGGGTCCGGTGCGTTCGGAAGTGCGTTCTACGGGCTGACTGGCCTCCACGGCCTCCACGTCGCGCTTGGCGTAGTGCTGCTCGCTATCGCCTTCGGGCGCGCGCTCCGGGGCCATTACACGCCTGAGCGGGACACAGCTATTCGGACCACGTCGCTGTACTGGCACTTCGTCGATCTGGTATGGGTATTCCTTGTCGTCGTCCTGTACCTTGGCGCTGCGCTCTGAGCGCACAGCGAGTGCAGGGCCGCTACTCCGACCGTCCGGCCCGCTGCTCCAGCCGCACCAGCCGCCGGTACAGCGGCGGGGCCAGAACGCCGAGGAACCCGAGCGCGATGGCGAACACCCCGAGCGGGAACTGGAGCGGCGCGGCCGCAAAGCAGGTGTTCTCGGCGACGAGAGTCACGTAGTACTGCTCGCCCTCGTAGGAGACGATGCTCCCGCGTCGGAAGCTGTCGGCGTTGGGCACGTCACCGACGACCTGCTCCTCGCCGACCGGGTCGTCTACAGCCGTCAGAAACGCCGTCTGTTCGGCCGGCGAGAGTTCCTCGAAGGTGAGCTGTGGAAGCTGCGGTCCCGGTTCATTCTCGCCGAACCGCTCGGCCGTCTCCTCTGGCCCCTCCACGCCGATAGTCGGGTTTCCACAGTTCTCCAAATCTGGCTCAATGAGTGCGTACCCGCCGGGCACAGCTCCGGCGATGCCGACCGCGATGAGCAAGACGCCGACGAAGGGCGCGAGATACTGGAACACGAACGAGTCAGCACCGTCGCTCATCTGTCAGCCGCCCCCATCAGTCCGGGTCCGAAGCGTCTCGTCTGATTTGAGGTACTGGAAGGTCACGGTCAGCCCAATGCCGTACGCCCAGTGGGAGACGAGCACGAACGTGAGATAGCCGACGAACGCGAGCCCGCTCTGGCCGGTGTAGAAAGCGATGGCAAACCCGGTGGATATCAGCGTCGCGAACACCAGTCCGGTTTCGAACAGCAGGCGACCGGGGAGGTAGTCAGAGAAGGCGAGGAACAGGAGCGGCCACGTAACGGTTCCACCGACCAGAAACAGGACTGCGCCGATGGCCGGACTCGCAGGCAGCCCAACCAGCTCGGCGATTTCACCGAATGAAACTGGATCGAGGACGCCGATGAGTATCGCCGTAATGAGCCCGCCGGACATCAGAACTGTGCCGACGAACCCGCCCGCGGCGGCCATCCAGGCGTTCCGGGAAACGGTCTGTGCGACAGTGCCGACGCCGCCGGCCAGCCCAGTCGGCTCGGCTTCAGGGGCATAAGAGCGCCGGGTCGACTCGGGCTCGGTCGGCTCAATGTCGTATTTGTCTATCATACGCTGTTCGAACCACTGCCATTCACGGGTGAACTGGTTCGTCGCTTTCAGCCCCCACGGGTCCGTCGTTGTAACGGGGGTTCCGCGCCAGTAGGAGACGAGCATGTTGTACAGCCACAGCAGGGCACTCAGGCCGATGATGTAGCCGCCTACAGTCGCGATCTGCTGGGCGAACTGGTACTCCGGCGGGTAGATGGCCTGTCGTCGCGGGAGCCCTATGCCGCCGATAACCAGCAACGTCATGAACGTCACGAACGACCCAAAGACGATCAGCAGCGCCTGAAACCTCGCCATCCGCGTGTCGTACCACCGGCCCGTGATGAGCGGGTACCAGTAGTAGCTCGCGGCGATCATCAGGAACGGGATGATGCCAACGACGATGAGGTGGAAGTGGCCCACGACGTAGTAGGTCCCGTGATAGAGGATATCGACGGGGATGACGGCGAGGAACACGCCGGTGACGCCGCCGATGATGAACGTCCCGATGCCGCCGGCACAGAGAATAAACGGTGCAGTCAGGCGGATGTCTCCCTCCCACATCGTCGTGATCCAGTTGAACACCTTGATCGCGCTCGGGACGGCGATAGCGATAGAGACGGCCATAAAAGAGAGTTTGACTCGCGGGTCCGCACTCGTCGTGAACATGTGATGCGCCCAGACGCCAAAGGAGAGGACGCCAAGGCCCAGCGTCGAGTAGACGATGAACTGGTAGCCAAAGAGCTTCCGGCCGACGAACTTCGGCAGGATGAGGCTCATCAGCCCCGTTGCCGGAAGGAAGAGGATGTACACTTCGGGATGGCCCCAGAACCAGAACAGGTGTTGCCAGAGAATCGCGCCGCCGCCCTCCGTGGCGAAGAAGGCCGTTCCGAGGTTTCGGTCGAGCAGGAGCATCACCAGTGCGCTCCCCAGCAGCGGGAACGCGAACAGCGCGATGCCGCTCGTGACGAGCATGTTCCACGAGAAGATATCCAGATTTGCCCAGCTGACACCCTTGCCGCGCTCGTAGACGATTGTGGTGATGAAGTTGATGGCTCCGACCGTGGTGGCGATGCCGCTCAGGTGCAACCCGAGCAGTAGCAGGTCTATCTGGGGATTGGGCTGTTGCACGGACAGTGGTGCGTACAGGGTCCAGCCGACGCTCACCTCTCGCATCGTGAGGAAAAACCGGATGGCGTCCGCCGGGAGGACTAGGTTCAGCACCTGGCCGAGCACCTGCATCATGAGTCCCATCCGGACCAGAATCAACGCCGGCGGCAGCAGCCAGAATCCGATGGCGTTGACTCGCGGGAAGGCCATGTCGTCGGCCCCGATGAGCAGCGGCAGGACGTAGTTCCCGATGCCAAAGAACACGGGCAGAACAAAGAATATCAGCATCGTCAGCCCGTGCGTCGTAAACAGCGCGTTGTACGTCTCCGGTGTCCAGATGTCTGCCGGCGGCGTCAGCAGCTCCGTCCGGAGCATCATGGCGTCGACGCCGCCCCACAGGCCGGCAACAGTGCCAAAAGCGATGTAGAGCAGGCCGATGTCGCGGTGGTCAGTCGTCGTCAGCCAGCGGTACACCTCGGATTGGATCCGACCGATTTCGAACTCGATTTCTTCCCGGGTCGTGTATCCGCCGTCGCTCTCCGGTCGCGCCTTCCGCCGCTCCCAGACCCACAGGCAAAGCACTGACAGCGCCAGCACAGTCAGCGCGGTCCCTTCGACGATAGCTCTGTTTAGCATCTGTGTGTAACGTGCCGTCCCGGAACGATTGGTCGTGTCGCCATGCTACACGTTACCAATTTCTGACACGGCCACACTGATAAAACTACGCAGGAGCCACGGGCCCGGTAGCTGTCACTGCCTGCGTGTTCTGGCTTTGGGCAAGTTATTTGACATGGGGATTGGTACAGTGTGACAATGCGTCTCCGACGGCGCGTGGTTCAGGCGGGCCTTGTCGTGGTCGGGCTCTCGCTACTTGCTGCTCCGGCTGCAGCGCAGTCGGTCAACAGGGCAGCTATCGATGACCTCAACGAACAACTCCTGTACGTCGCTTTGCCGCTGACGTTGTTCGTAGAACTCACGCTCGTGTACGTGATCTACCGGTTCCGGAACAATGCCGACCCGAAGCCGACGGTCGATGACCCGGCGCTAGAGGTGACCTGGACGGCCGCGACAGGGGCAATACTCGTCTTTGTCGGGGTCTCAGCGTTCGTGGTGATGGCCAACCCCTATATCACGCCCGCAGCGGCCGAGGCATCCGCTGACGGCGACGCCTTCGCGGATGATACGGAGATAGATGTCCTCGCCTACCAGTGGGGCTGGGAATTCTCGTACACCGACGTGAACGTCACGACTGAGGAACGGCTCGTCATCCCAGCTGACGAGAACGTCACGTTCAGGCTGCAAACGACGGACGTGATTCACGCCATCTACATTCCGAAACTGGGTGTCAAACAGGACATCTTCCCTGGCCGGACGATGACGGCCCGTACGCGTGCGACCGAACCCGGCGAGTACCGGCTGTACTGCGCCGAGATGTGCGGGGCCGGCCACAGCAGGATGGACGCCACCGTCGTCGTCAAGAACCAGTCCGCATACGACACGTGGGTCGAGAATCAGACCGCGACGGCCGGATAGGTCGGCCGCCCAATGTGACCGCTCAGTATAGGTCGTCGAGCTCGCCTTCGGTGTGGCTGTGGGACTTGCTCGGGAACTCGCCGGATTCGACAGCGTCGATGTACTCGTCGACAGCGTCTGCGACTTCGCCGCGAACGTCGCCGAACTGCTCGGCGAACGGTGGGCTAGACTCGGAGAGGCCGACCACGTCGGTAAACACGAGCACTTGCCCGTCGCAGTCGCCGCCGGCTCCGATACCGATAGTCGGAATGTCGACGGTTTCGGTGACCTGAGCGGCGAGGTTGGCCGGGATGTGTTCGAGCACCAGCGCGAACGCGCCAGCGGCCTCGTGTTCGCGCGCTAGGTCGAGGATTTCCTCGGCCTCCTCGCGGCCAGTCGCCTGTCTGGTGTAGCCGGTCTGGTTCACGCTCTGTGGCGTGAGTCCGAGGTGGGCCATCGTCGGGATGCCCAGCTCCGTCAGCCGCTCGGTCAGCTCGACCGTGTGTGGGCCGGATTCGAGCTTGACCGCGTTTGCGCCCTCCTCTTTGAGCATTCGCCCACAGTTCTGGATGCTCTCGCTCTCGTCCGCGCCGAAAGAGAGAAACGGCATATCGGCGACGACCAGCGCGTCGTCTGCGCCGCGTGCGACCGCGCCGACCCGGGACGCCATCTCATCAAGCGTGACCGGGAGCGTGTCGTCATGACCGAGGACGGCGTTCCCCATACTGTCGCCGACGAGGATGACATCGACACCCGTGTCGTCGACGATGCTCGCGGTGACGGCGTCGTACGCTGTCAGCATCGTGATCGACTCCTCACCAGCCATCGCCTGCAGATCCCGGACAGTTGGCATATCCGAGCCGGGGCGCGCCTCCGCCTTACCTGTTCGGGTTGCGCAGTTTGTGCGGGAAACCGCAAGGTGCTTGCCGCACCTAGCTGTACCATCGGACGTGCCAACAGTCGAGAAGACGGACCCGGACGGCGTGGACTTCGGGTGGGTAATGCAGGTCACGTTCGTGTCGACGATTCTCGTCGGCTCGCCGCTCGTCGTCCTCGCGTCGACTGCGGTCACCCTTCAGACATGGACCGCGCGGGCGCTGTTCGCGGTCCGCGTCGGCGCGCTTATCTGGTTCCTGACGGCCGTCTGTGTCTACCTCTACGCGCGATACCGGGCCTGATCGAACTCGCTCGCCCACTCGAAGGCCATCCCGGCTCGCTGGGCGGCCGTCGCGTCGCTCTCCGAGTCGCCGACGAACACGGTCGCTTCGGGGTCGACGCCGATCTCTTCGGTAATTGTCAACAAGCCCTCTGGGTCCGGCTTCGAGGATGCGACGGTGTCCCGGCCGACGACCGGGCCGACGTAGCTGTCGAGGTCATGCGTATCCAGCGCGGTCCGACACGCTTCCTCGGCGTTGAGTGAGCAGACGCCGACGGGGACGCTGTGGGGGAGGCCGTTTGCGAGGGCCAGTCGCTCCGAATCGTACGCACCGGTCCGCTCGTGGTCGGTGATCGTCGCTTCGACGGCGTCACGGTAGCCAGTCTCCGAGGACAGCGTCAGCATCTCCCAGAGGTCGCGGTTCCCAGGGTCGACGTTTCGTTCGCGCAGCACTGCCGCAACGTCGCTGGTCACTGTCCCCCAGTCGACAGCCAGCCTGACGAGCGTCCCGTCAAGGTCGTAGATGACGGCGTCGTGTGTCACACCCACCGCTAGGGCCGACACCTGCAAAACCGCTTCCCCTCCGCTCTACTCCAGCAAGTCCTGTGCGATGATGTTTTTCTGGATTTCGCTGGTCCCCTCGTAGATAGTCGTCACCTTCGCATCGCGGTAGAACCGCTCGATAGGGTAGTCAGTCGTGTAGCCGTAGCCGCCGTGAATCTGGACGGCCTCGTTGGTCACGTCGACCGCTGTCTCGCTCGCGAAGTACTTCGCCATGCTCGCCGTGGCTCTCGCCCGCTCGCCGCGTTCCAGTTGCTGTGCGGCGTTCCACGTCAACAGCCGTGCCGCCTGCACGTTCGTCGCCATGTCCGCGAGTTTGTGCTGAATCGTCTGGAACTCGCTGATCGACTGGTCGAACTGCTCGCGCTCCTGTGCATAGTCGAGGGCTTCGTCGAGAGCGGACTGTGCGAGTCCGACCGCTTGCGCAGCGATAGCGACCCGGCCGGTCGTCAGAATCGACAGGGCTGCGGCCAGTCCCTTCCCTTCCTCGGTCAGCTGGTAGCGTTCGGGCACGCGGACGCCGTCGAACTGCAGCGGCGTCGTGTCGCTCGCACGAAGCCCAAGCTTGTCTTCCTTCTCGCCGACGGTGAGCCCGTCTGCGTCTTTCGGAACGAGGAACTGCGTTATCGAATCCGGGTCGTCTGGGTCGGCCTTCGCGAAGACGATGACGACGCCCGACCGCTTGCCGTTGGTAATCCACTGCTTCTCACCGTCGATGACGTACTCGTCGCCGTCGCGCCGAGCAGTGGTCGACATCTCCCGGGGGTTCGACCCGGCCTGTGGCTCCGAGAGCGCGAACGCGCCGACAGGCCGGCCGTCGGCCATCCTCGGGAGCCACTCGTCCCGCACTGCCTCGGAGCCGAACTGTGCGATACACGAGGTCGCAAGGCAGTGGACTGACAGCGCCGTCGCGACTGCGAGGGACCCGTACGCGAGCTCCTCGTTGACCAGCGCGTAGGTCGGTTTGTCCGCGCCGAAGCCGCCGTATTCGACCGGCGTAGTCAGCCCAGTGATATCGATATCCGCGAGCCCGTCCCAGCACTCCTCGGGAAAGGACTGCTCACGGTCGGCGTCGGCGGCTTTCGGGCGGATATCCTCGACGGCGAACTCTCGAACGGTGTCGCGGATGGCTCGCTGCTCAGCGGAGAGATCCATACCGACCGTTACGCCGGAGTCGGCAAAATATCAAGGGGTCAGCTGGACTCGACGAGGTCGATGTCGAGATACTGTTCGAGCGCCTTGATCGTCGACCCGCCGACGTTCGCCTGCGTCGCGCGCCCTTGCTCGACAGCGAGGACGTCCGCTTCGTCCAGATCGAGTTCCGCAGCCAGTTCACTTGTCTGCAGTCCCTCACTCTGGCGCGCCTCTGTCACGCGCTCGCCGTACTTGCTCACCAGATACGGGAGCTGGTCGTCGTCGTAGTCAGCGCCGTCCTCCCAGTGGGACGTGTCGGTCTGTTGTGCGTCCTGTAGCTTCGCCGCGTTCTGTGCGGCTTTGCGCTTCCGGTTCTGCTCGTCGCGCGAGCTGTCACTGCCCGTCGTTCGCTCATTTTCCCCGTGGTCACGTGCGCAGCTGTCACACACCTGGAGGGTCGCACCAGCGACGTTCGCGGTCTGGAGGTCGCCGTCGCTGCCGCAGAGCTCACAGCTCCCGCCGGCGCTGTCGCCACCACTGCCGGTCGAGTATTTGGCCATGCCCCCCGTAGCGGTTTCGTGATATTTCAAACGTCCGGTTCGACCGAGTGTCACACCCTCCCGGGGCGGGTCCAAACGAAAGCGCTTTTATTGACCCACCGGGAACGATTGAATGCACTAAGCAAGAGCGCGCGTGGGTAGCCAAGCCAGGCCAACGGCGCAGCGTTGAGGGCGCTGTCCCGTAGGGGTCCGCCGGTTCGAATCCGGTCCCACGCACTCTCAGAGTGCAGGTGCATTCCCTTGGGACTGCACCCACGCAAACTTACTTCGGACACAACGCTTCCAGAGCGTTGGCTGTCCAATCCGTTCTCAAGAAACCGATAGACGCGTCCTGAGCGAGCCCACTCCTCGCTCACCGCATCTCGTCGAGCGCGACAGCGTGGTCTATGTCGACCGAAATCCAGTGGGTCGGGAGCTCCTCGTCTTGGTCGCTAAAGACGGTGAGCTCGGTCGGATTGTCCGCGTCGTCAACCGCATAGTCGAACCGAGTCGATCCTGCGGGGCGAGCAGACGAGTCACGGAGTGGGTCGTACACTGACATCGTCAGTCCCTCACCTAATCCGACGTAGACGCACCCTATAAGCGGCAGTTGCCATTCTTGCCCTGTGGGAATCTGGTCGGTGACCCGCTTCAGTTGCTTCTGGCAACGAGAACTCGCGGGACCGGACTCGAACCGGATAGAGCCGGTTGGCCTCACCTCGTTCGGCCGCTGCGCCTCCCAGGGCTCGAATACCCCCCGGCCGCTATTCGTCCTCACTGTCGTTCGGACAGAATATGCGCGGGACCGGATTCGAACCGGAGCAAGAAATGCTCGCTCACAACAGTTCGCTGCGCGTTCCTTGCAGGGTTCGCTCCGGTCCTGCTCTTCGCTCACTTCGTTCGCTCATGCGCGGGACCGGATTCGAACCGGCGGACCCCTACGGGATAGCGTCCTAAGCGCTACGCCTTTGGCCTGGCTCGGCAACCCGCGCGCACCAGTCGATATCCGCGTTGGCATCAAGAACCCTTCGCTTGCGGGCGACGAAGGTTTAGGTAGGATGAGGAACAACGAGCTGTTATGCACCGCGCCAGCGACCGAATCGAGCACGACGAGTGGCTGTCCGATATCGAGGCGGCGTCGGACAGGCTCGACCTCGGAACGGCGGCGCGGTCCCATGCGGTCGACCTGTTCCTTTCGACAGTTCCGGCGGAGGACCGGTCGAAACAGGCGACGATGGCGGCCAGTGTGTACGTTGGCGCCCTGGTAGCCGGCGAGGAGCGGTCCCAGTCCGCTGTCGCGGAGGCGACTGGCGTCTCCCGGTTGACGATTCAGCAGCGCTGGAAGGGCCTGCTGGAGACAGCCGGACTCGAAGCGCCGGGCTGGTAACTACGAAATGTTCTGACGGCCGGTGCGATTCGGGGTCAGGTTCCCGTGTTCGTCGATTTCGCCCTCGACGATTCGGGTCGAAGAGATGATATCGCCGTCTTCAGCGCGGACGTGTGGGACGACTTCGATTTCGAGCGGGTCGTGGCCCCGTTCTTCGCGGATTTCGTTGATACGACGGCCGCCGGTCTCCGTCTCTGGCGAGACGACGAGCATGTCGAACTGCGGTTCCGTGGCGATGCCGGTCGGTTCTGTGAGTTCTCGGACCTCCCACTCGCGCTCCCAGTCGGCGGCGAGCGCCGCGAGCTCGTCGGCAAGTGCGGATTTCCGTTCGCTGAACGGGCGAACATGGCGCTGGTCGTGGCGCGTCTTCGGCGCGAGGTCGTCGCTGGTGAGGCCAACTGTCACGTCCCCGAGTTCGAGTGCGCGTTCGAACAGCGCGCGGTGCCCGTCGTGAATCGGGTCGAACGTTCCCCCCAGCGCGACATTCATATCCCGGGCAACGGCACGGGTAGGTTTAGTAATATCGACTTGCGAAACAGCCTGCTGGAGCCGGGTTTGACTACACGTCGGCGGCGTCGTTTTAATCTTCAGACTCGTCTGGGTCGGTGCCGGTGTCCTCGCCTGCATCGGCGTTCGTCGCGTCGTCGTCCGCATCTTCGACCGTAATCGTCACTGGCTCGTCGTCGGGTTCCAGTGTCGTTTCGCCGCCGATGTGGTCGTCGAGATTGAACACTGTGTTCAGTTCCGACTGGATGTCACCGACGATGGTGTTGACGAGGTCGCTCGGCGAGATGGCGCTGTACTCGTAGGGGTTGTTGCCCGCGCCGTTGCTCTCACGCTTCTGGCGCGTCACAACCTCTTCCTCGGTGAGCGCGGCCAGGGCCTCGCGGACGGTGCTCGGGTACAGGCCGGTTCCCTCGGCTATCTCCTCGCTGGTACTTTCGGGCTGTTGTCGCAGGTGCACGTAGATCCGCGCTCGCGTCTCCGTGTCAAGGACCCACGCCAGCAGGTCGACAATTCCCTCGTCGAACTGCTCGACCGCGCGGTCTGCCTCCTGTTCGATTCGGTCGCGGACATCGTCTGTGTCCTCGAGGTCGTCGTGGTCGTTGTCGTCTGTAGACATACGTTGTCTCTGTGAGGACAAAAGCTATAGCTGGATAAAAACCCTTGGCTATGGCGCTCTGCCGTTCACTCAGCCGGTTCGGCTCTGGACAACAGGGCAGCTCAGGACAGTCGCAGCGAGTCAGCGAGCGCCATGACGCCCTCCGCAGAGCGAAGCCGGCGCTGTCGTTCTGCGCCGCTTTCGCGGTCGTACAGCTTCCACAGACCATCGATACCTAGGCGGTCACTCTCGATTTCAACCAGTTCCTCGACTGACCGTGTGGTCGATAGGTCACGCGACAGCAGTTCGGCGGACTGGCCGTGGCGAATTGCGCGCCACTTGTTCTCGTCGAGGAACTCCCGACGGAGTCGTCGGCCGGATTCTCCGTCCTCGTAGCGCTCGGCGAGGTCGACAACGAGTTCGTAGACGTACTCGACAAATGCCAGCACCCGGTCCGGGTCAGCCTGCCCGTCTGGCGCACGCACTTCGACGGTGCCGTGGCCGGAGTGGGGCCGTACATCGAACCAGAGCTCGCCGCGGTCGTCGATGCTCCCCGTTTCGAGCATCCGCCGTTCGTAGGTCTCGAAGGCGTCGTAGTCGTCGAACGCCGTCGGCATCCCGGTGTTGGGCAGGGCTTCGAATATCTTCCCACGGGCGGACTGCAACCCGGTGTCGAAGCCGTTCCAGTACGGCGAGTTCGCCGACAGCGCGAGCATCAGCGGGAGATGCCAGCGGAGTTCGTTCGCCACCCAGACGGCCTTATCGGCGTCGTCGACACCGACGTGGACGTGCAGCCCCGCGGTCGTGTTGCGGTGCTGTGGATACTGGATGCGGTCCAGCTGTGACTTGTAGCGGGGCTTCTCGGCGTGTTCGAGTTCGCGCCACTTCGCCAGCGGGTGCAGACCCGCAGCGGCGATATCGAACCCGTTCGCTTCGGCGTGGTCGACCAGCGCGTCCCGGACTGACCGGAGGTGGTCACCGGCGTCCGCCGGGTCGTCGATGCGTGGCGTCTGTGTCTCGATAACGCACTTGAACAGCTCGTGGTCAAGCCGGCCGTCGAGAACCGCTGGCGGCTCCGTCTCGTAGACGAGTTCGTCCGTGCCAGACGTCGGGCGACCGAACTCGTCGACGACGTAGAACTCTTCCTCGATGCCAAGCGTCCCCATCCGGGTAAAATGCTCGGCAGAACCCGTCGCGTCCATTATTCAGCACATCGGAATCGACCCGGTAAAGCCTTCCGTCCCTGCCCGCTCGGCCCACATAACTGGCTCTGCTCCTGAAGTGAGTCGCGCGAACAGAACGGACCGAGTCAGTCCTCGCGGGGCCGGGCAACGATACCGAGGTGGTCCTCGTGATACGGGTCCAGACGCGCCGTCTCAAGCAGCTCGTATTCGGCGCTCAGCTCCTCACGCACGCTATCAAACACGTCCGCAGGGTCAGCGGTCACGTCCTCACTCCGGGCTTTGATAGCCGCGAGGAGCCGCCCGTCGTCGCCGAGGAACCGCTTGTTGAGCGCCGCTACCCGGGCCTGCCCTCTGGTCGCCACGTCCTGCACGATAACGTCGACCGGTTCGACGACGTGAGCGTAGCTCCCGGGCTTTCGCGCGTCCTTGAGCAGCGGAAAGAGGTTCTGTCGGCTCTCCGCGGCGTCCAGCAGTTCCCGAACCGGCCGGGGCGCGAACTCGACGGCGTAGGTCGGGCCGCCGAAATCAGCGACGTGACTCACGGTCGTCCCGGCTGCCGCGCCGAGATACAGGACGGTTTCGCCGCCCTCGAGACCGGTTTCCATCCCCTGCTCCAGCATCGCCCCGAGCTTCGAGCGGTGGGGGTCCCATCGCCGCCAGTCGCCGTCAGTCCGCTCGCCATACACCGGCTGTCCCTGTGTGGCGAGGCTCGTTTCGCCGCCAAAGTCGTGGCGCTCGACGCCAGTTGGGAGCGTCATTCGCTGTCTCCCTCCTCGGCTCGTGCCTGAATCCGTTCGATGCGCTCGTCGAGGTCGGCCTGCAGGTCCGGCCGGCGGTCGCCGCTGTAGTGGTCGATGCGGGCCGCGATGGAGAGCTTGCCCGCCAGCGCCCGCGCGGCCGACCCGCGGTCTTCCCGGCGGGTCCCCCGAACGTACTCGTGGGTGAAGATGACGCCGTGTTTCGGTGAGGGGGCATTCCCCTTGAGGTGGGCGAACAGGGCGTCCTCGGCTCCAAGTACTTGCACCGTCCCGCTCGGTTTCTTCGCAAGTGCTTCGAGCCCGCCGGCCAGTGAAATGAGCCGGGCAGCAAGCACTGGCCCGGCCAGCATCGAGAGGTTCGGCGCGACGGCGGGCGCGGTCCGCTCGATGTACGCCCGAAGCGAGTCCGCTTCGTTGGCCAGTTCGACCGTCTGCTCTGCAAGTGACCGAAGGGCGATGTCCCCCTCGTCCTCGTCGTCCCGGTCAGTGACCGAGCGGGCGTACTCGACGCCACTTCCGCTATCACCGTATCGGCTCCCGCCCCATTCAGCGACCCGTTCGGAGAGCTCATTCGCCGTGCGTTCGCAGTCGGCCATTGCTCGCACCGCGTGGACCAGTTGCTGGTCGTCGGCCCCCTCCTGTTCGGCGACCGCCGCGCTGGTCGCCGCCATCGTCACATCGTGGAGGCGGTGGTAGTAGTCCGCCTCGTCGTCGGCGAACCCAGCGTCGACGGCCTGCTGTGGCCAGTCGTCCGGCGTGTCGGCTTGCCCGGCCGCTATCCGTTTGACAGCGGCCGCGTCGTCGTCCGGGTCCAGCCCGGCGAACCACCCGTTGCTCATAGCCGTGTGTGCACGCCCGATGCGAAAAAGTGACCCGATTAGTGTCTGCGAAGCGCGCCGGTTGCCGCTTTCGATCCGGCTTCAGCGCATTCCTGGCGGCGGACCGCGGTCCCGTGGGTCGTCGTCGCCGTCCTCTTCTTCGAGGTCGATACCGGCCTCCTTGCGTCGACGAATCACCGCCTGCAGCTGTCGATAGTAGTACAGCGTCCCCACGACGCCGATGACGATGGCGATGGCCGACAGGCCGCCGAACAGCCACAGGTCGCGGTCGAGGTAGTACCGGACGACGATCTGGTCCGCGGTCACCTCGTCCCAGCGGATGACCTGCTGGCCGTCGACGGTCTCGGACTCGTAGCCACCCGGGCTAATTCGCGAGAGGAACGGTATCCCGGCCCCGGTGTTAGGCGGGAGCACGACCGTGTACGACCCGTCTTCGACGAGTGCCGGAGAGGCAAAGCGCTTGCCGGTCCGTGCGACCGAGTACCCCACCTGTCCGGAGACGTTCCCCGAGAAATTAATCGTGGTCCGCTGGCGGGTCTCCGAAGCGCTCAGCGACGATTCGTTTGCGCTAACGACCGTCCCGTTGTCGTACCTGAACCGAAGTGCGCTGATGGGGACGCTCCGCTCGCGCCCGAGGCCGTCGACGGTGTACACGTCGAACGTCGTTTCGTTTTCGACGGCGTAGACGGCGGTGTACTTCGACTCCTCGATAACAATGGTCCCGTCAGCGGAGGTGTTCCAATCGTAGCTCGCGTTCTCGTTCAGCCGCTCCGGGTCGACCTCTTCGGAGCCGAAGAAGCCGGTACAGCCCGAAAGGGCGACCAGTGCGAGAACGGCGACAAGCAGGAGGTGTCGGCGTTTCATAGCTCGAAAGTCAGGGGACGATTGCCAGTAGCTCCGACGGCATGTACTGCCCGATATCGGCGAGCAGCCCCGGCGGGTCAGTGTCCGGGTTGCAGATGATACTCTGTTCTAACAGGCCGATTCGTTCGACAGTGACGATGTCCTGTGCGTGGCCGGCGCGGTTGACCGTCGCGCGCGCCTCTGAACGCGTGACGCTGTTTGCGTTGATGCGACCGTTATCGCCACGGCTCCACTCGTACAGGCGGTCCTGTTCGACCTCCGCGAGGCGCGCCGGGTCGCCAGCGACGAAACGAAGCGGGAGGTGCTGGACCAGTCCGAACCGCTTCCGGATCTGGGTCGGCGTCCCCTGTCCGAGCCCGAGCTGGTCGGCCGGAATCCGGACCGTCTGGCCGAAGCCGACATCGAGGACGAAGCCGTCCTCGTCCCAGCTATCGAGGGTTCCGACGTACGTCTCGCCGTCCTCGTGGTCGGCGACCATCTCGCCGAACTCCTCACGCAACAGGTTCTTTGCGACGGTCTCGTCGGGGCCGTCGACGGTCACCGACGGGAACTCGTCGTCCCGCAGGCTGATGTCGTATTCCACGTCGAGGTCGCCGAGTTCGTTGCCGACCATCGAGCGCAGCCCGTCGAGCGTACGGTCCCGGGCGTCGCCGGCGACGTACACTTTTGTACCGAGAACGACCATCAGGCTTCCACGTCCACGTCAGCGTTCAGTTCGTCTCTGAGCTCGTCGATGCGGCTCTCCATCGCGGTGACGAGCCGGGTGTTCTCCATCGTCTCGACCTGATTGCCACACTCGGGGCATTCGAAGCCGAACTCCATCGCCTCACCGAACTCGAAGCGGATGCCACAGTGTTCACAGAGGTAGAACTCGTTTTCCCGCTCGTACTCGCGGCGCTCTTCGAGACCGTCAAGCAGGCGGTGCATCTCTTCTTGCAGTTGTTCGGGAATCTTCTCGTACTGGAACGTCCAGAGGTACGTGAGCCACCCGGAGTCCTCGTCGCGGAGCCGACGGTAGGTCGCGAGGTCGTTCTCGTAGAGGATAAACAGCGCTCTACGCACGTCGTTCAGTTCGAGTCCGAGCTCCTCGGCCAGTTCCTCGTCGGTCACTTCGCCGTCCGGCGGCGCGGCGGCGACCGGCATCCCTTTCGGTCCGACCAGCTCGTGGAGGTACTTCTGTATGACGGGGTCCTCCAAGAGTTCCTCAAAAGCCATTACCCGCACATCCGGGAGTCATGTGGTTAAAACCATCGGGTCGTCCTCTCTCGAACGGTGACGCCGGGGCGGTAAGCATGATTGTGCTCATAAGGCCGTGGAGCCCAGCTTTGCCTGCCCGCAGCAGCTACCTACGGCAGGCAGCAGCCCCGCTCGCACCTGCTGCCAGCACTGAAAACGCTGACTGCACCGCTACAGACCCGCTATTCGATTCGCTCGACTGGCGTCCGACAGGAGGCGCAGGTCTCTTTGTCGATAGCGACGAAGACGGAGTCACAGGACGGACACTCGTATAGATTCGATTCGGGTTCGCCGGCCGCGTCCGTCCCGCTATCGCCGGCAGCGCTGGCCTGAACACGTTTCTCGGTCACTGTTCCGGCCTGTGGTTCGTCGTCCGACTGCCGCTTCCCACCCGAGAGCACGTCCGAGACGGATTCTTTGATTTTGTCTAGCATCACGAGCTGTTGCAGGATAGTAGTCATTTGAATTACTTTAACAGCTATGGTTTTCAGGTCACAGACAGTTACGGACGACCGCCCTCGTTGCTGAACGGTCAGAGGTCGTCGAGCGGCCGCGGCGACGCCTGCCTGTACTCGATGACGTCGAACCCGTCGTGAGACTCCCGGGACAACTCCGTCCACTCCTCGCCAAGGTCCGGGAAGTAGCGATCTCCCTCGTTGTGCTCGTGGATACGGCTGAGGAAAACCCGGCCGGCGAACGGGAGAAACAGGTCGTACACCGCTTCGCCGCCGATGACGTAGGTGACGGGCGGGGCGTCACTCGGTCCGGCTGAGTCGTCGCCGGCAAAGGCCTCGGTCGCGCCGGCGCGGGCGGCGGCGTCGACCGCAATCCGGGGCGTCGTGGCGTACTCGACGCTCTCCGAGTCGGCGCTCCGGCTGCCGTCACTCGTCAGAACGACGGTGTAACAGTCCGTGAGCGGATCCATCGAGTCGAACGTCCGTCGGCCGAGGATGACCGGGTGGCCGGCGATGCGGGCCTTGTACTGTCGCACGTCCTCCGGGTAGTGCCAGGGGACACCGCCGTCCAGACCGATGACGTTGTTCTCGTCTGCAGCAACCACGAGGACCAGTTCGGTGTCAGGTATCGTCGTCATCTGTATCCCAGTGCCTCCAGTCGCTCGTCGAGGTCGTCAGCGAACTGCGTGTCGGACGCATCCTCGAACTCGGTGTAGCCGTCGAGCGGCGTCGCAATATCCACGTCGGTGTACCGGTCGCTGTCGAAGTGGTTCCGGACGACGGCGGCATCAATATCGCTGTCCTCGGCCGTGCCGCCACAGCCCTTGATGACGGATTCGTGGGCGCTGTCGCCCCACGCCGCCCGTTTACGCACTTCGTCGCCGGGCCGGTCGTGATAGACCAGTCGGGCGTGCTTCGCGAACGGTGCGGCGTCGCCACAAACCCGTTCGGCCTCTTCGCGCATCGCCGGCCCGATGGGGGCCTGGGACGCGACGACGGTCCCGTTCGGCGAGGCGAACGCCGGGCCGTCCGCGTTGCCGTCGCCGAGCGCTATCGCGCGGACGGCGTCGGGGAACCGGCTGAGGGTCGCCAAGTCAGTGACGCGGTGACCGTGCCGCTGGCCGGGGGCACGGACGATGAGCGGGACGTGGTACATGGTGTCGTGGGTTCCGATGCGGTGGCTGACGGCCGGCGGTTCCTCGGGAATTGCTGTCGGGTCGCCGAAACCCTCGCCGTGGTCGCCGGCGAAGACGACCAGCGTATCGTCGAGGACCCCCTGTTCGTCCAGCCCGCGGATCAGAGTCTCGAAGATGGCGTCGGCCTGCCGGACTGCGCCGTCGTATATTTGTTCGAGGATGCTTGCAAAGCCAAGGGAGAGGTTCCCCGAGAGGAACTCCCAGTGCCACTTGAATCCCATCGACTCCTGCATCTCACGGGAGCGCTCGTCGCTCCACTCGTCGTACTCGGCAAGCGGTTCGTACGGGCGGTGGGTGTCCATCAGGTTGATGCAGGCAGCCCACTCGCTCTCTCGGTCGTCGATCCACTCCAGCGTCCGGTCGGCGTACCAGAAGCCGTTGGGCCAGTCACCCAGCGAGCCGTTCGTCTCGTATTCCGAATCGTACTGCTCGGGTGAGCCGATAGCCGTCTGGAACACCTCGTCGAGCCCCGACTCGTGGTCCGTCAGGAACGGATTGTCGGAGAACAACCCCGTGTCATAGCCCGCCTCGGCCAGTTCCTCGAAGATTGTGTGGCCGGCGTCGAGTCTCGCGGTGTGGTCGACGCCGTGCTCGTGGACCTCGTGGCCCGTGAACATACTGACGTGGCTGGGGACGGTCCAGTTACTTGGGCTGCGGGCCTGCGTGTACACTGTCGCCTCCTCGGCGAAGGTGTCGAGAAACGGCGTTGTCTCCCGGCGATAGCCCAGGACGGAGGTGCTCCGGGCGCGGAGACTGTCGGCGACGACGACCAACACGTTGTGACGCGACATCTGCGCCACAGTTAGCGTCGAGGGATAAAAGCCCCGCGGCACAACTGCGTGGGTATCACTGTTCGTCGGGGTCGACGACCCGCTTGCCGGTCTCCTGTGGAACGACGACTCTATCGGGGTTCTCCCATTCGCGGTCGAGTTCCCGGCCCTCGAACAGGCGGTCGAGGAAGACGGCCAGCGAGGCCACCTCGGAGTGTGGCTGGTTGGTAACGCCGACGTTCCAGTCGGCGTGCTCGTACACCTCGAAGGGAACCTTCTCCGCGCCGACGACGACCAGCAGCGGCTCTTCGGCGTGGGCCGCCCGAACGTCGTCCTCCACGTCCTGAACCGGTTCGCCGTACATCGTCAGATGGACGACGCGGCCCTCGAAATCGCGAATGAGTCGCTTTGGCTCCTCGGTTGAGGCCACGTCGAAGGGGCCGCCGAACCGGTCGGTGATATCGATGACGGTGTCGGCCTGGTTACGGGCGGCGTTGGCCAGTACGACCTTGTCGGCCCCGAGCGCGCGTGCGGTCAGCCCGACGTGGGTCGTCATCCGCTCGTCCCGGCCGGGTCGGTGGCCCAGTCGGAGCACCGTCACCTGTGGCGAGTCCTTCATCCGTCGCTCCGTGCCGACTCGATGGCCGATTGGACCGGCTCGTAGGCGATTTCGCTCCACTCCACGGGTTCGTCGTTGACGAACACGGTTGGCGTTCCCTGCACGCCCCGGTCGATACCGGCTTCGCGGTCGTCGGACACCGTCGGGCGGTACAGTTCCCCCGTCGCGGCCGCTCGGACCGTCTCACCGTCGACGTCGAGTCCCTCCGTCAGGTCGGCGTAGGTGGCCGGCCCAAGCTGGTTCTGGTTTGCGAACAGGCGCTTGGAGTAGGTGAAAAGGGCCTCGTCGCCGGCGTTGTCCTGAACGGCCCGTGCGGCGCTTGCGGCCTGCCAGGAGACGGTCTCGTCGACCGGAATCGGGAAGTCGTGGAGTTCGTAGCGGACGGTTCCGTCAGTGAGGTAGTCTTCGTGGACCTTCGGGTAGACGGATTCCGAGTAGGTTGCGCAGTGTGGACAGGCGTAGTCCTCGTAGACTGCGACTGTCACGTCGGCCTCGGGATCGCCCGCGACCGGCGTCGCGAGCGGTTGGCCCGGGATGGGCGTCGCCGTCTCCCCGCTTTCGGTCGGCTCCCCTTCCGAACTGCCCCCGGAACAACCGGCTATCGCACCGATGGCAACCGTCGTCGCCGAGAGGAAGCCGCGGCGAGTGAATCGAGTCATAGCCGTTTCTCACAGGGGAAGCTATAAAACGACGTTGTCATCCGTTACGAGGCTAGCGACTCCACTGGAATCGGCCGCAACCGCAACGTTTTACCGCGCATACGAAACATCGCAACCATGGACGTATCAGAGAAGCGAATAGTCGTCACCGGCGGGGCGGGCTTTATCGGGTCGCACCTGGTCGAGCGTCTCGTTCCGGACAACGATGTAGTCGTCGTCGACAACGAAGCGAACGGGCAGTCCGAGTGGGTCCACGAGGACGCGACCTATCTGGACGGTGACCTCACCGACCCCGACGTCGTCGCCGAGGCCATCACGAGCGATGTCGACCTCGTCGTCCATCTAGCGGCGTCGAAACTGGTCGACACGGATACGCCCCGCCGACAGTTCGAGGACAACAGCGACATTACCTACAACGTCCTCGAACGGATGCAGGAGGCCGGCGTCGAGAACCTCGTGTTTACGTCGTCATCTACAGTATACGGCGAAGCGCCGCGGCCGACGCCGGAGGACTACGCACCGCTTGAGCCAATCAGCGTCTACGGCGCGACAAAACTCGCAGAAGAGTCGCTGGTCTCGACGTACGCCCACAGCCACGACATCCAGTCGTGGGTGTTCCGGTTTGCGAACATCGTCGGCCCACGCCTGCGCGGCGCAGTCATCCCGGACTTCATCGAGAAACTCACCGACGACCCGTCGACGCTGACGATCCTCGGTGACGGTCGGCAGGAGAAGTCATACATGCACATCACCGAGTGCATCGACGCGATGCTGTTTGCCGTCGAACACGCAGATGCGGACCACAACGTGTTCAATCTCGGCACGCGGACGACCACTTCGGTCGACCGCATCGCCAGCATCGTCGCCGACGAGATGGACATTGACCCCGAGTACGAGTACACTGGCGGCGACCGCGGCTGGACCGGCGATGTGCCACGGATGCGCCTCTCTATCGACAAGCTCTCAGCGCTAGGCTGGGAGCCCGAACAGTCGAGCGACGACGCGGTGCGGCAGTCGACCCGCGAACTGCTCGAAGAACTCTGAGCGGGGCGTCAGGCCGGGTACGTACCGGTTAGTTGTGCCTTTTCCACGACGTGGCCGCTAGCCGCGTCGTATACGTCATCTTTGTCTGCTGCCGGAGAAAGGTCGAGCGACGTATCTAGCGCGTACAGGAGAAACCGGTAGGTGTGTTCCCGGTCGGGCGGACTCGGGCCGCCCCAGCCACCTTCGCCGAAATCGTTCTGCCCCTCTGTAGCCTCGTCGGGCTCCCATCCCGCCGGAATCCGACCGATATCTGGCGGGATATTCCAGATGAGCCAGTGGTCCCATACCTTCCCGGCCGGCTCTTCGGCGTCCGGATCGTCGACGATGAGGAGGAGCGACGACGCGTCCGATGGGACGTTCTCGACCTCCAGCGGGGGGTTTGTGTTCGCCGCTGAGTAGCCGTGCTCCTCGGGAATGCGCTCGCCGTCGTCGAAAGCTGGACTCCGAAGCTGTAGGTCAGCCATGTGCGGATATTTGACAGGCAAACACAAAAACGTCGTCCCGGCAGCCATTTGCGGCTCCGGGTCGAACCGCCGGACGTGCAGGTCGTGGGCTACCGCGCGCGGGTCGACAAACACGCCGCGCTCCTGTTGGCCGAGGGCGGGAGCGTGACTACTGAGCGACTGGACCCGGATACGGACCTCTCCTACACGCTCGGCGAGCGCCACTGTGCCGGGGCAGTCGACGGCGACCGCCACTTCCGCTGTGACAGCGATTCCGCCCCGTACTGTCCGGAACACACTGATATCTGGCCGTGTGCCCGGTGCACCGGGGACTGCAACAAGCCTCTCGACACCTGCGACGAGGAACACGCGGTGTATCTGGCGGCGTTCGCGCCGGATGTCATCAAGGTCGGCGTCACCCGTTCCTGGCGGCTGGAAACGCGGCTCCGCGAGCAGGGTGCTGATAGGGCCGCCCATCTCCGAACCGTCGCCGACGGCCGTATCGCCCGGCAGGTCGAGGCCGATATCGCTACCGAGCTAGGTGACCGCGTCAGAGTCCCCAGGAAGATATCGGGCTTCGACCAGTCCGTCGACACTGACTGGTGGGCGTCGCTATGTGAGCGCTACGACCCGCTTTCGACCTACGAGTTCGAGTACGACCTGTCACTTTCCGAGCGGCCGATGGCCGAAACCCTGGCGACGGGGACCGTCCGCGGGACGAAGGGGCGAGTCGCCGTGCTGGAAAACAACGACAGCGTCTACGCCGTCGACCTCCGGCAGCTCGTTGGATATGAACTTTCGGACGGTGGGACCGACCGCGACCTTCAGTCGAGTCTCGGCGCGTTCGGCTAGCGCGGGAGGCTTCCGTCGGCGTTTGAACGTGCAGAAGACATTTAGTGGCGGCTGTTGGCCATCCTCGTGTGCGACGTGAAACCCTCCTGACCGGTGGCATGGTCGTGGTCGTCCTGACCATGGTCATCGGTGCAACAGCGGTCCCCGGCGCGCTCTCCGAACCCGAAGACGGCGTTCGCGAGAGCTATCTCGACCTCCGCGAGACGACCATCGAGCCGGCTGCCGTCGACGGCCAGACGGTGACGCTCTCTCTGGACGCCCGGCTCTCACACCGCGGCGGGCCAGCCGAGAACGTCACCGTGGAGACGCGGGCCATCGACGCGGACACTGGCCTCGTCGCGACGACGACGCGGCGGTCAGTCGGCACAATCGAAGGGGAACGAGAGGTATCGGTGCGGTCGAACATCACAGTCGAGCGGGCTGGCGGGTATCAGATAGATACAATCGTCTACGAGGACGGGAACCGCGTCGAGACCGGACAGCAGTCGGTCCAGAATGTCGACGCTCTCACGCCAGCGTACGCCCGGAGTACCGTGACCTTCCAGCGGTTCGAGAACGCCGGCGTCCCGCTGGACTCCATAACCTATCGGATTGATAGCGTCTCGAACAACCAGACGACGCTGAACGTCTCGGTGTACGTCACGAACGCCGGCAACAATCCGTCCGATGACCTTTCGCTCCGGCTTCGAGCGCGGCAGGCCGACTCGAATGTTATCGCCGACGAGTCGACCGTGCGGGTCGGCCAGATTCGCCCCGGTCGGACAGAGATCGTCAGAACCCAGCTGACGGTGCCCGACGACTACAACTACTGGCTCGACGGGATGTTGCTCTCCGACGGCGTCATCGTCGGGACGGAGAGCTCCCCGGCGAACCTCCATCCGACGGAGCGCCTCCGGGAGAACGAAACCCGGCAGGAAGTCGGCTTCCAGTCCAGTGACTTCGAACAGGACCGGCCGCCGGAGCGGGAGAGGGACGAACCACAGCAGACGATGGCCGAGGAAGGCCCCGGCTTCACGGCGCTGGTCGGACTGGGTGCGGTCCTCGCAAGCGCCCTCCTCATCGCACGGAGACAGACCAATGAGTGACACCTCCAACACCGACACAGTGGCACAGGACATCGACGCGGAGACCAGCGGCGCTGTCGACGAGGACGATGCAGACGGCTCCGGTCAGTCGATAGCCGTCTACGCACAGTGGGCCGTATTCGCTATTCTCACGCTTGTCGCGCTCATCGCGACACTGCAGTTCTACTTCTCCGCTTCGTCGGCAATTGATACGTTCGTCACCGACAGGTATCGGCCGCTGTTCAACGCGGCGTTCAACCTCGTCGTGGTGCTTGGCTGTGGGCTGGGCCTCTCGGTGCTGGTTCGACGGCTCGCCTGAGACGGACCGTCGCCGGCCAGATCAGGTAGCCACAGTCGGCGTTTCAGTAATCCGAGGTTTCAGGGACCTGTCAGACATACGTCGAGAGGTATCCGCATGACCCGACGAAACGCGACGCGGCGACGATTCCTGCTGAGTTGCAGCGCCATCGCCGGCGTGAGTCTGGCCGGCTGTACCGGCGGGGACGACCCGGCCGAAACCGACTCCACACCGACACCCACCGCTGACGGCGGTAGGGCGGAGCCATCGACAGCGACCGCGACCGACACCGAGACAGCAACGCCGGAGCAGGCGGCCGTCGAGACGCTCGTCTCTGTCGGCGGCGACCGCGTGCCAGAGAACATGGCGTTCGGCCCGGACGGGGACCTGTACTTCGGCATCACTGCTGGCGAGGTTCGGCGGGTCCCCGAAGCAGAGACCGGCACGACCGGCCTCTCGCTCGAAGACACCGAACAGGTTGCGACGCTGCCCGGCGCGATTGGCGTCGAGACAGCGCCCGATGGAACGGTGTACGTCGCCGTCGCCACGCAGGACGACCAGGCGGGTGTCTGGGAAGTCCCACCAGACGGCGAAGCGACACAGCTTGTCGGGATTAGCGGCTTCCCGAACGACATCCACTACGACACCGACCGGGAGCGTCTGCTGGTGACCGAGTCACAGAACGGCGTGGTCTATTCGGTCACGACCGACGGCGAGCGGTCGGAATGGCTGGACGACGACCGGCTCGCGACGGAGAGTTTCGGCGCGAACGGCATCACTCGCGACGGCGATGGCACTATCTACGTCGCAGTGACGCGAGCGCCCGAGGAGACCGGCCGCCTGCTCAGCGTCCCGGTCGAATCGGACGGCGTCGCCGGCGAACCCTCGATGTTTTTTGAGGGCGGTGCGATATTCGGTGCCGACGGGATTACCAGCCGGGACGGTGACATCTACGTCGCGGCCAACAGCCAGAACCGCGTCGTTCGAGTGACTGCTGACGGAGCCACGGAGGCGGTGGCGACCGGAGACGACGGGCTGGTGTTCCCCTCGGACGTGCTCTTCGGCGTCGGCGACCAGCGCGAATCGCTGTTCATCTGCAACTTCGCGAACAACTCACCCGAAGACGGCGCGATTCTCCGGACCAGCGTCCCCCGCTAATCGTCCGGTCGCTCGGGTCCACAGCGGTCTGTCTCCGGACGGCAACCCTTTTCAGCGGCCCAACCAAAGCCGGGCGTATGGCAGACGATGAACCTGAGAACGCTGACGAACCGGCGGATGCGACCGAGGAAGGCGGCGAGGAGAAGTCCTTCCGCGAGCGGGTCGAGGAGATCCGACAGCAGCGCGCCGAGGAGCGCGAAGAAGGTGAGGGTGACGGCGAAGAGATGAGCCGTGAAGAGCGCATGGAAGAGATGATGGGCGGCGGTGGCGGCCCCGGCGGTATGGGCGGGGGCAATCCGTTTGCGCAGATGATGGGCGGTATGATGGGCGGCGGGCCCGGCGGCCCCGGTCCGGGCGGCCCCGGCGGCATGGGCGGCGGCCCGCCAGGCCGACCGGAAGAGGAAGGCAGCAGCGACAACGAGGAACTCACCCGCGAAATCCGAAAGCTCCGGGACGAAGTCCACGACGTTCGACGCTCGCTCGACCGTATCGCCGACGCACTGGAAGACTAACGGAACGCGGCTTGCTGACGTTTCTGCCGACGAACAACTCCATAGCAGAAGTCGCTACCCATCGCAAAACGAGACGCCGGTAATCTCGAAGCGTGCACCACCGTCGGCACTGTCACGAACGCTAATCTCCCAGCCGTGGGCCTCCGCGACCTGCCTGGCGATACTCAACCCGAACCCGGTCCCCTCCGCACTTGTCGAGTAGCCGGCTTTGAACACCGCCTCCCGGTCGTCTTCGGAGATACCGGGGCCGTCGTCGGCGACGTAGAACCCGCCGTTTAACTCACCGACAGTGACGGTCACGTCCGCGCCGCCGTGCTCGACCGCGTTCCGAACAAGATTTTCGAACAACTGCTTCAGGCGGCTTTGGTTTGCCGAGACGGTCCGGTCGATGTCGGTGACGAGCGTTGCACCGGCCGTCGCAACGGTCGCCCAGCAATTTTCCACGAGCGACGCGAGCGCGACCGGTTCGCGGTCGGTTACGGTCTTACCGTCCTGTGCAAGCGTAAGCAGATCAGTTAGCAACGTGTCCATCCGCTCGTGTGCTCGCTCGACAGCCGCCAGATGCTCACTCTCGCACTGTTCGCGTGCCAGCTGCAGTCGTCCCTGAGCGACGTTCAGTGGGTTCCGTAGGTCGTGGGAGACGACGCTGGTGAACGCTTCCAGCCGGTCGTTGTGCTGTTTGAGGTCTTGCTCGCGGTCGCGTAACTCTTCGGTCCCTTCGACCTGCGTGAGCGCGCTGGTAACATGTCCGGCCAGAATCTCCCCGAGGACGACATCTCGCTGGTCGAATGCTGCAGCCGTCTTCGAGCCAGCCAGTAGGATGCCGTACTCGCCGAGCGGGAGGAACAGTTCGCTTTTGATCAGCGTGTCCGGATTGTAGATGTCCGGGTCGGCATGGACGTCATCGACAGCGAGTGCGTCGCCGGACTCGAAGACCCGCCACGCGATACTGTCTCCGGGTGTGAACGTCGGTAAATCGTCTATTAGCTCATATATCGCGTCAGATGCGGCGGCGGGTTCGAGAGTCCGTTCGTCCTCGTTGTAGAGATGGATCGTGTTCGCCTCAAGTCCAAGCACAGTGCGCGCCGTTTCGACGCCGATCTCGGCGACTTCCTCGCGCGTGTCTGCCCGAAGCAGGTCTTGGACTGACTCGCTGAGGGCTTTGAGGCGGTGTTCGTGTTCTTTCCGTTCGGTGACGTCCTGCTGGAACCCGACGTAGTTGACGACCGTTCCGTCGTCGTCACGCACGGGTGCGATGGTCACCTGATTCCAGAACATGGTCCCGTCTTTCCGGTAGTTTCGGAGTTCGACCGAGACAGGTTCGTCTGTCTCGATGGCCGCCCGCATCGCGTCGACTGGCTCGGATTCGGTCTCTTCGCCCTGCAGGAACCGACAGTTTCGGCCGCGCACCGCTGACTCCGTGTAGCCGGTCAGTTCCAGAAACCGACGGTTAGCATACGTAATCGGTGTGTCCTCCTGCTCGGGGCCGGTGATCGTTATCCCGATGGGTGCCTCGTCCATGGCACGTTTGATTCGGGTGAGTTCCTGTTCGCCGTTGCGCTGGTCGGAGATATTCCGGACGGTACAGACCAGCTCACCGCGGTCGGTCCGGGCGAGCACATGGTCCTCCGTGAACGTACTCCCGTCAGCACGAAGCCCCGTCGTCGTCCCGGTCCAGTAGCCGTTTTCGTCGACAGTTGGAACGATGTCCTCGTAGATGCGTGGGATGTCTTCCTCCCGATACAGCAGTTCCCAGTGTTCCCCGCGCATCTCCGCCGGATCGTAGCCATAGAGGTCCGCGTAGGCTTCGTTGACGAAAATGAACTGCCCATCTTCGTCGAGAATGCTGATTCCTTCCTGTGCGGTTTCGATGGCGTCGAGCTGTCGGTTCCGATCGCGCTTGACACGCTGGGACTCCACAGCGTTCGTGATTCTGTTCGCAAGCACCGCGTACTGGTCGGTGCCGCTCCCCTTCTGCAAATAGTCGGTGACGCCGGCCGAAATCGCGTCACTGGCTATCTCCTCTGAGCCTTTCCCGGTGAAGAGAATGAAGGGAAGAGACTCGTCCTGCTCGCGGACGGCTTTGAGGAACTGGATGCCGTTCTGCTCGGGCATGTCGTAGTCGGAGACGATACACTCGATATCGTCCTCGGCCAGCGTCTCAACCCCTGCCGCGGCGCTCGTCGCTGTCTGAACCACCAACCGCTCGTCCTCGCGTTCAAGAAACGACGCCGTCATCTCGGCGAACCCCGGCTCGTCGTCGACGTGAAGAATCTGCATCGTATCTGCGATAGTCGTCATGAATCTATCCGTTGGATATACTTACCTGACGGCGTCGGCACAGATAGTCTCCGTGGCCGGAGACCGGGCTATCGTCACCCCCGGGTGCGGTCCGTCCCCCAGTTCGTCTTCAGACACGTCTGGTCTGTGTGGCTGTCGTGCGTCGCTACCCCTGGCCGACCATCTCGTCCTCGTCTTCCCACTCCTGTTCGCGAAGTTCGTACTTCTGGACCTTTCCGGTCGCCGTCGTCGGCAGTTCCTCGACGAACTCCACCCGGCGAACGACTTTGTATGTCGCCAGTTGTTCGCGGGTGAAGTTTCGGAGGTCCTCGGCTGTCACACCGGGGTCGTCTGTATCGCCCGAATTCGGGACGACGAAGGCCTTCGGCGTCTCACCCCACTCGTCGCTCGGAGCAGGAATAACGGCGACATCGCTGACGGCGTCGTGTTCGTAGAGCGTGTCCTCCAGTTCGATGCTGGAGATATTTTCGCCGCCGGAGATGATGATGTCCTTCTTGCGGTCGCGGATGGCGACCATGCCGTCCTCGTCGACGGTTGCCAGGTCGCCCATGTGGTAGTATCCCTCGACGCGGTCGGAGAAGGCCTCCTCCGTCTGTTCGGGTTTGTTCCAGTAGCGGTCCATCACCTGATTGCCGCGGACGACGACCTCCCCCAGCGTCTCGTCGTCGTGTGGCACGTCGTTGCCGTCCTCGTCAACGACACGGACATCGGTCCCAAGGTAGCCGATACCCTGACGCTTCTTGACGCTGAAGCGGGCATCGCTGCCGTCCTCGAAGAAGCGCCGGGCGTCGGAGGTCGTGACGAGCGGGCCGGTTTCGGTCGCGCCGTAGACGTGTTTCAGGTACCAGCCGAAGTCGTCCTCGACAGTTCGGATGACGGCCTCCGGCGGCGCGCTGCCAGCTGTCGCGATGCGCACGTCGTTGGCCCCCGTCGTCTCAATCTCCCCATTGTGGTCCTTGTAGCGGTCCGAAAGAATGTTCAACACTGTCGGCGCGCCACAGAGATAGGACACGTCCTCTGTCCTGACGGCGTCGAAGATGCCCTTGGCGTCGACACCGCGGGTACAGACGTGTTTCGCGCCCATGCCGGTGACCGAGAAGATGTGGCCCCAGCCGTTGACGTGGAACATCGGGAGCGTCCAGAGGTAGACGTCGTCGTCCGAGAGTTCCTGATGGAGCGCGACCAAGTAGGCATGGAGCGTCTCCGTCCGGTGGGTCCGGACGACTCCCTTCGGGTCGCCGGTCGTCCCGGACGTGTAGTTGATGGTTATGTCGTCGTCTTCGTCCATCTCCGGGCGCTCGTAGTCGGTCCCCGCCGCCTCGATGATTTCGTCGAAAGACTCCCAGTCGCCGTCGACGGCGTCCGTGTCGTTGGTGACGAAGATTTCCGTGGGGACGTCGTCACGGATCGGCTCAATCTTCTCCGCGTACTCGTAGTCCGCGTAGACGGCGTCGACCTCCGCGTCGGAGAGGATATATTCGAAATCGTCCGGAACGAGCCGGTAGTTCAGCGGCGTATGGACCGCGCCCAGCTGCATGGTTCCGTAGGCTGCTTCGAGGTGGTAGTGCGTGTTCGGGTCCAGCACGGCCACCCGGTCCCCCTTCTCGATGCCACGGGCAGCCATCGCCGCCGAGAACCCGTCGGCTCGCTCGCCGAATTCGTTGTATGTAAAGCGCTCACCGGTTGTGGCGACAACCGCCTCTTCGTCCCCGTAGTATTCTCGCGCACGGTCGAGAAAATCCGTGGTAAGCAGTGGCTTATGCATCTCAGGCTATCGTATGGTTAATCATGATAAAGTGGTTGTGATACTCCCCTGATCTTGCTGTCTCAGCACGGGTCATATTTTGGGTGTCCGTCGAACCACAGTCGCTTTGGGGATAGCGTCCCCAGTTTTCACCAATGAGTACAGCGACGGCAGACGTTTCGAAGCGGCAGGCGTGGGTGATGGCCGCGCGGCCACAGACACTGCCCGCCGGGGCCGCGCCGGTCATCGTCGGGATGGGTTTGGCGGTCCACGCCGGCGTCTTCGCCCTATTGCCGGCAGTCGCAGCGCTGGTTGGTGCGCTGCTAATCCAGATTGGAACGAACTTCGCGAACGACTACTACGACGCGGTGAAAGGGGCTGATACCGACGACCGCGAGGGGTTCACCCGTGTGACCGCCGGCGGCCTCATCGATGCCGAGGAGGTCAAGCGGGCGATGATAGCGACCTATGGGCTCGCTGTCGTCATCGGCGGCTATCTCGTCGCTGTCGGGGGTCTTCCTATCGTCGTTGTCGGTCTCTCGGGCATCGCCGCCGGGGTTCTCTACACTGGCGGTCCGTTCCCCTATGGCTACCGCGGTCTGGGCGACCTGTTCGTCTTCGTCTACTTCGGCGTCATCGCGGTCACCGGCACATATTACGTGCAGGCCGTCGCCAGCGCCGGCGGCGTCGGCACGTTCCCGATGACACTACCGGCGGGGTCGGTCACTGCCGCCGCCATCACCGCGAGTCTCCCGGCGGCCGGCCTGTCGACCGCGATTCTCGTCGTCAACAATATCCGCGACCGCGAGACGGACCGCGCCGCGGGCAAGAAAACCCTGGCCGTCTACATGGGCTACGGATGGAGCCGCGTCGAATTTCTCCTGCTGGTCGGGATGGCCTACGTCGTCCCGGTCGTGTTCGCCCTCGACGGTCAGTACGGGCTGCCGGCACTGGCCCCGCTGCTGACGCTGCCACTGGCGGCGACCATTTCGAAGACAGTCCTCACACAGACTGGCGGTGACGCACTGAACCCCACGCTCGAACGGGTCGGCCAGACGCTGTTCGCCCACTCCGTCCTGTTCGCCCTGGGACTCGCCGTCCCACAGCTACTATGAAGGTCGACCCGTTTTCGCTCCCGCTGTCGAGCCCGCTCGCCACCGCGCGGGAGACGATACGCGAGCGGTCTGGATTCGTCGTCCGCTACGACCACCGCGGCGAAACCGGCGTCGGCGAAGCCACCCCGCTCCCGGGCTGGACGGAATCGCTCGACAACTGCCACCGCGGGCTCGACGACGCAGCCACAGTCGCGACTGACGGCGGGCATACGGATATCCTCCTGTCGCTGGACGCCGCTTCGGTCCCGGCCGCCCGACATGGCTTCGCGACCGCGCTACTGGACGCCGACGCCAAAGCCGACGGCGTGCCGCTGTACCAGTGGTTCGAGCCTGACAGGCGATGCGACCGGGTTCCGGTCAATGCGACGGTTGGCGATGGGTCGCCAACGGAGACAGCTGACGCCGTCGAGCAGGCGGTCAAGGCGGGCTATGACTGCTGTAAGCTCAAAATCGGGAAGCGATCCGTTGCCGAAGATGTGGAGCGCGTTCGGGCCGTCCGCGAGCGGGTGGGCGACGACGTGACCCTGCGAGCCGATGCCAACGGCGCGTGGTCCCGCGGACAGGCCGAAGACGCCGTCGACCGACTCGCGCCTCTGGGCGTCGCATACGTCGAACAGCCGCTCCCGGCCGACGACCTCGCCGGGCACGCCGCGCTCCGGGGCGAGGGCGTCGGTATCGCGCTCGACGAATCACTCGTCGACCGCCGGGTCGACAGCGTACTCGACGCCGACGCGGCCGACGTGTTGATACTGAAACCGATGGTGCTGGGCGGCCCGGGGAACGCCCACACGCTGGCCCTGCGTGCCCGCGAGCAGGGCGTCGAGCCGGTCGTCACGACGACCATCGACGCCGTCGTCGCCCGCCTCGCGGCGCTGCACGTCGCCGCCGCGGTGCCCGATATCGGGGCCTGCGGTCTGGCGACCGGTGACCGACTTGCCGTCGACCTCGCGCCGGACCCGACGACGGTAACTGACGGCGCGATGTCAGTCCCACAAAAGACCGGCCTCGGCGTCGACCCCGCGGAGGTGGGGACCGATGCGTGACCCCGTCGACTGGCCGACGAGGGACCTCGTGACCCACCGCGCCGACACCACGCCCGACCGAACGGCGATGGTCGCGGCGGAATCGGGGGCGGCGGTCACCTACCGCGAACTCGACGCCGCTGTCGACGCGGTGGCTGCCGAATTCGACCAACGAATCGACGGCACGGACCCTACGGTCGCGACGCTCCTGCCGACTCGACCGGCGGTCGGCACGCTCCTGTTCGCGGCGATGCGGCTGGGGGCGACGCTCGCACCGCTAAACGTCGAACTCGACGCGGCGACGCTCCGAGCGCAGTGTGCGACGGTCGGGGCGGACCTGCTGGTCTGTGCGCCGTCGACGCACGACCTCGCCACGGAGACGGCGACATGTCCGGTCGTCCCGGTGGATGACCTGCCAGTCACGCCGGACGGCACAGGAGCCGACCGCGAGACCGACGTGCCGCCAGCGACCCTGTCCCGGACGGACACACAGCTCGTCATCTTCACCTCGGGGACGACCAGCGAGCCGAAAGGCGTCCGGCTGACTGTCGGCAACCTCGTCGCCAGCGCCGTCGCATCGTCGTACCGCCTCGGGGTCTTGCCGACGGACCGCTGGCTGGTCTGCCTGCCAACCTACCATATGGGCGGGCTGGCCCCCTTCGTCCGGAGCGCCCTGTATGGCACCGCCGTCGTCGTCCAGCAGTCGTTCGACGCCGCAGCGACGCAACGGGTCGTCGCAGAGCACGAGGTGACGGGTGTCTCGCTGGTGCCGACGATGCTCTCGCGGCTACTGGACGCCGGTTGGGAGCCGCCGTCCTCGCTCCGGTTCGTCCTGCTTGGCGGCGGCCCGGCCAGCGAGTCACTCATCGAGCGCTGCCGGGAGCGGGGCGTGCCAGTCTGTCCCACCTACGGGATGACCGAGACGGCGTCCCAGATAGCGACGGCGCGGCCCGAGACGGCCTTCGAACACGCCGGCACCGTCGGCCAGCCGCTCGTATTCACCGACGCGACGGTCGTCGCGGACGGGGAGCCCTGCGACCCCGGCGAACGCGGCGAGATAGCTGTCGACGGCCCCACGGTGACGCCGGGCTATCTGGGCGGCGACGGCGCGGCGTTCGGCGAGTTCGGCTTCCGGACGGGCGACCTCGGCTACCGCGACGCCGACGGTCGCCTCTGGGTCGAGGGCCGCGTCGACGACCAGATTGTGACCGGCGGAGAGAACGTCGATGCGAGTACGGTCGCTGCGGTGGTGCGGGACCATCCCGGTGTCGAGGACGCTGCCGTGGTGGGTCTGTCAGACGAGGAGTGGGGCCAGCGCGTCGCCGCGCTGGTCGTCGGGGATGTCTCGCCGGAGATAGTGCGTGACCATTGTGCCGAGCGGCTCGCGCCGTACGAAGTCCCGAAGACGGTCCGGGTCACCGACGTGCTCCCGCGGACGGCGTCGGGCACCGTTGACCGGTCCGCCGTCCGGTCGCGGTTCGCGGCTGCTGACGAGGCGAGCGAATCAACCCAGTAGCTCGGAGCAAGTGGCCAAGCGGTTTTTTACGTCCACAGCGTACGAGGTCCTGTGTGTACAATCGTCCTCGCGTGGCAGGTCTTCGACGGGACGCCGGTCGCCGTCGCGGCGAACCGCGACGAACGGCTTGACCGGCCGTCGCAGTCGCCACAACAGCGCCACTGGGGGAGTCAGGTCGTCGCGCCGGCCGACGAGGAAGCCGACGGGACGTGGATCGGCTACAACGAACACGGCCTGCTTGCGGCGGTGACCAACCGCTGGGTTGAGACAGACCTGGCCGGCGACCGCTCACGCGGGCTGTTGGTTCGGGACACGCTCGGTCACGAGAGTGCTGAGTCCGCCGCCCGTGCGGTCGAGCAGGCGACCCGCGAGGCCGAGTACTCGGGCTTCAATCTCCTGCTGGCCGACGAGAACGCCGCGGTCCTGCTGGAATGGGACGGGCAACTCGCTGTCCGAAACTTCCAGCCCGGCATTCACGTCGTCGTCAACGTCGGCGCGGACGGCGACTACCGGATTCCGGCCCATCGGCCCGACGCCGGTGAAGAACAGGCAAACAACGCGACGCGGCTCCACGAGGCGCTTGTTCCGGAGCCCGGTGAATCCGCCGACAAGTGGCTCGGACGGGCGGGCGATACTATCAGCGACCACGAGTACGGCGTCTGCATCCACGGCGACGGCTTCGGGACGCGGTCGTCGTCGCTCATCACGCTGGGTGCTGACTACGAGTATCAGTACGCGGACGGGCCGCCGTGCCGGACACCGTACCGCCCGGTCGAAGGTCAGATTTAAGCGGCCGTCTCACGGTGTACACAATACATGAGTTCAGCAGCGTCGGAGGCGGACCTTTCTGACGGCGAGCGGGCCGGGCTCGAACTGATTCGTGAGTCCGGTGGCATCCACCAGAGCGACTTCTGGAAGGAACTCGACGTTTCCTCGCGGAAGGGAAGTCGCATCGTCGAGTCTCTGTTCGAGAAGGACCTCATCCAGCGCGAGGAGACTGTGTACGAGGGCCATAACACGTACTACCTGACGCCCGCAGCCCGCGACCTCGACTTCTCGCTCCTGATGGCCGGGGACCAGCTCTCGCCGTTCATCGGCGACGAAGAAGTCGACCCCCACGACGACACGTTCTCGCAGTGGGTCATGACCCTCGCCTACGAGGACTGAGCGCGTAGCTTCTTCCGTCCCCGTCGATCCCTACAACGCCCGGTCAACCATCGCTTAGTAGTGCCACGGCACGCCGTCGAAATCCGGCTTCCGGCCCTCGTTAAACGCGTCCCGGCCCTCCTGGGCCTCGTCGGTCATGTACGCCAGCCGCGTCGCCTCGCCGGCGAACACCTGCTGGCCGACCATGCCGTCCGAATCGAGGTTGAAGGCGTACTTGAGCATCCGCATCGCAGTTGGTGACTTCTCGTTCATCCGCTCGGCCCACTCGATGGCAGTGTCCTCAAGCTCTTCGTGTGGCACCACGTCGTTGACCATCCCCATGTCGGCGGCTTCTTCGGCGTCGTAGGTCTTTCCGAGGAAGAACACCTCTCGGGCTTTCTTCTGGCCGACCTGTCGCGCGAGATACGCCGAGCCGAAGCCGCCGTCGAAGCTCCCCACGTCGGGGTCCGTCTGGAGGAATTTCGCGTGCTCCTCGCTGGCGAGCGTGAGGTCACAGACGACGTGCAGCGAGTGGCCGCCGCCGACGGCCCACCCCGGAACGACGGCGACGACGGGCTTGGGGATGTGGCGGATCTGGCGCTGGACTTCGAGAATGTGGAGGCGGCCGACGTTCTCCGGCGTGTCGTCTTCCACGCCATCGCTGACTTCTGTGTCTCGCGGGTCGCTCTGCTCCCCGCTCGCTGTGTCCGAGTCGTGTGGCGACTCGCTGTACTCGTACCCGCTCTCACCTCGAATGCTCTGGTCCCCGCCGGAGCAAAACGCCCAGCCGCCGTCCTTCGGCGAGGGGCCGTTCCCAGTGATGATGACGCAGCCAACGTCGGTCTGGCGCTTGGCGTGGTCCAGCGCCGTCGCGAGCTCATCGACTGTCTCCGGGCGGAAGGCGTTGCGTTTCTCCGGCCGGTCGAAGGCGATACGTACTGCGCCAGTATCGGTCGAACGGTGATAGGTGATGTCGGCGAAGTCGAACCGGTCGATGGCACTCCACCGCTCCGGGTCGAATAACTCAGAGACCATACCGTGGCTCGGGACGGCCGTCGCAAAAAGATTCCTCGTACGCGCTCTCACAGCGGAGGAAACGCTTTGGTGTCGCGCACGTGAATCCACTAGCGATGCCCTCCACACGGAACCGGAAACCGATACTGGCGCTGTTTGGCGTCGTTTCGGTGGTGATTCTGGTGTACAGTGTCGTTATCGTCCAGCAGATTCTGCTCGGCCTGATAGTAGCCGTGGTCCCCTGGCTCCTGTACCTGTTCGTGCGATTCGTCTTCATTCTGGAACGCATCGCGACCGCGCTGGAACGGCTCGCCACAGCACGCGCCCAAGAATCGGAGTCGGCTGGTCCCGGCGGGACCTATCAGCGGCCGTCTGAGTCGTACGAACGCGGCACAGAGTCCGAAGGAGGCGTCGAGAACGAGTGACTGATCGGGGTCGGTGGCAGCTAACGTCAGTCGCTCGCTTGCAGGTGCTACGTCCGGCATGACGGAGACGTTCTACGAGGTGCTGGGCGTTCCGACCGACGCCTCGACGGCGGCCATCGAAGCGGCGTACCGGGAGCGGCTGAAGGAGACCCATCCCGACGTGAGCGATGCGGCCGACGCCGGCGAGGCGACACAGCGGCTCATCGAAGCCCGCGACGTGCTCACTGACGAGGCCGAGCGGGCGCGGTACGACCGGCTGGGTCACGACGCCTACGTCGCGGGCGAAAGTAGTGCGGCGGACGACGACGGCAGTAGCGCGGCGGAAGCGGCACGGCGAGCGGGCTATGACGGGTCTACATCGGCTGGTGACCGAGCCGAAGCAAGCACCGACCGACGCGCGTCTCGAACCAGCGCTCGGGAGCGGGCCCGGCGCGAGCGGGCCGCCAGAGACCGCGTCTCCGAGGACCGAAACGAGCGCTCGACCGCTGCTGCAGAGACGTCGGCGAGCGACGAGCAGTCGACAGACGGGACCGGCGGAACGACGACCGCGTCGAACGCAGAGTCGACCCGGCGTTCCGAGACCGCTGCGACCAGCGGCTTCGGCGACAGCGGCAGTAACGGCGCTACATGGAGTTCGTCGTCAGCGTACTCCGTCCGCCAGACCGACACCCCATCCCGCGGGTCGATTCTGGAGATGCCGACCGGCCGGGGGCTGACGCTGTTTGCCATCACGTTCGCCCTCTACCCGGTGATGCTGTTCAGCGCGCTGCTGCCGGCGTTTCCGCTGTGGGTCAACGTGACAATCGGTATCTGTACCGTCTTCATGGTCGGCTACCTCCAGTCCGAACCCACTATCGCGATCATGGTGTTCGGGAGCTGGAGCCTAGCGACGACAGTGCTGCTTTTCACGCTGAACATCAGTGCGGTCTCGCTCATTGGAGCGCTCGCACTGTCGGGGACGTGGCTCCCGTTCGGACTGTCGCTGTTGACGGCGTCGGTGTTGCGACTCTAACGGTCGCCACCGAGGGCGTCGCCGACCTGCCGGGCAACCCGGTCCCTGACCGCGTGGCTGTCGCCGGCGTCGAACTGGACCTCGATGACCTGTGTGCCGTCGGATTCGACCGATGCACCGAACCGCTCGCGGAACTGCCGGCGGTCGGCCGCCCGCTCGAACTCCAGCGAGTAGAGCGCCTCCGTGGGTTCGAAATCGAGACCGTGTGGCGTTCGGAACTGGTCCTCGAAGGTCGGGTGGTCATCGATCGGGAGCATATGGAAGATACCGCCCCCGTCGTTGTTTACGAGGACGACCGTCGCGTCGACCGCACAGCGACCGAGCGCGAGCAGGCCGTTCATGTCGTGGTAGTACGCCAGATCACCCGTGACCAGCACGAGCGGATCCGCCGTCGCGCTGCCAGCCCCCAGCGCCGTCGACGTGATGCCATCGATACCGCTGGCTCCGCGGTTGCCCAGCACGGTCAGATCGGCGTCGCGGGGCCGGCCGAAGCGGTCCATGTCCCGTATCGGCATGCTGTTTGAGACGAACAGCGTGGCCGGGTCAGGGGCCAGTGCCGCCACGTCTGCGAGGACGCCCCCCTCCCAGTAGGTTTCGGCGGCAGCATCGTCGACGGCGTCCCAGTGAATTCGTTCCGCCCTGGCGAACCGCTCGCGCCACGATGCCGCAACGCTACCCAGCGACCCTGATGCGAGCGCGTCCGCGGTGGCGTCTTCGTCGGCGACGAGCAGGTCCGTGGCGGTGAACTCCGCCTCTGGCCATCCCCCGCTCGGGTCGACGACAAACTGCCGACAGTCGGCGTCCCGGAGGTAGTGACGCAGCGGCTTCGAGGTCGGCGACGCGCCGAAGCGGACGACCACGTCGGGGTCGCTCCACTCGACGCCATCACTGCCGAGATAGCCGTCATAGCCGCTACAGACCGGCACGTCAAGGCGGTCGACATGCGGGCCGAACCGCAGGCCAGAGAGCGGGTCTGCGAGGACGGGGAAGCCAGTCGCCGACGCCAGCTGTTCAAGCGATTCTGCGCTGAGCCCTTGATCGGCCGGACCAGCGACGATGAGGCCCCGTTCGGCGGCCCGAAGCGCGTCCTGTACACGGCGCACCGTCCGCTCGTCCGGCGTGGCGACTCCTTCGCTCGTCGAGACGAACGGGCCGTCGCGGCCGGCTTCGGCCGCGTCGTCGCCGCCCGCCCAGTCGGCCGGCACGCCCGCCGGGTCGTCGTCGGGCGTCGGCGTCGGTTCCAGCGGCTTCCGGAACCGACAGTTCAGGTGGACCGGGCCAGGATTGCGTCCGGTACTCTTCGCGAGTGCCCGGGCCGCCGTCGTCCGAAGCATCCGCATTTTCCGTGGCTCGGCCTCCGGCTCGGGCATATCCCGATACCAGCGGACGGCGTCGCCGTACAGTTTCTCCTGGTCGACGGTCTGGTTCGCCCCGCTGTCGATGAGTTCCGGCGGACGGTCCGCCGTCAGCAGGAGCAGCGGAACGCCCGACTGATTGGCTTCGATGACCGCCGGGTGGTAGTTCGCCGCAGCGGTTCCCGATGTGCAGACCAGCGGCGTTGGCTCGCCAGTTCGACGGGCGCGCCCAAGCGCGAAGAAGGCCGCTGACCGTTCGTCGAGATGGGAGAACACCTCGATATCGGGGTGCTCGGCGAACGCGACCGTCAGCGGCGTCGAGCGACTGCCGGGCGAGAGACACACCGCGTCGACACCGCCCGCGGCGAGTTCGGACACGAGCGTCTCGGCCCACAGCGTGTTGACGTTCGGGGCCGTCATTCTAGTTCGTCCAGTATCGGCCGGTACTTGAGCTGGACCTCGTCCCACTCGCGGTCGGGGTCGCTGTCCGCGACGATGCCCGCACCCGCGAAGAGGGTCGCCTCGCGCGCCGTGGCGACGGCCGAGCGGATGCCGACGGCGAAGGTCCCGTTGCCGGCGGCGTCGACCCAGCCAATCGGGGCGGCGTACCAGCCGCGGTCGAACGCCTCTGTCTCGCGGATGGTTCGCAGCGCCGCGTCCGGCGGCAGGCCGCCGACGGCCGGCGTCGGGTGCAGCGCCTCGACCAGCGAGAGGACGTGCTCGTCGTCGTCGAGTTCCGCCGTTATCGACGTTCGGAGGTGCTGCACCGTGGCGAGCCGGCGGATGGTCCGGTCGCCGATGCGGACCGTCGAGGCGAACGGTTCGAGCTGGTCCCGTATCGCGTCGGCGACGAGCTTCTGCTCGTGGCGGTCCTTCTCGCTGTCGAGGAGTTCAGCGGCAAGCCACTCGTCCTCGGCAGGGGTGTCGCCCCGCCCGGTCGAGCCAGCCAGCGCCTCTGTCCGGACGGTTCGCCCGCGAACCGAGACCAGCCGCTCCGGCGTGGCTCCAAAGAAGGTGCCGCCGGCCTCGGGCGACAGCATGAACCGGTAGCAGTCCGGGTACGTCCGAGAGAGTCGGGCCATCACGTCCGGGACCGACAGGTCAGCCGCCAGCGCGACCGTGAGGCTCTGTGCGAGGACGACCTTCTGGAGGTCACCCCGGTCGACACTGGAGATGGCGGCCGACACCTGCTCGCGCCACCCGTCCTGTGTTGGCGTGCGCTCCCGGTGTGAAATTCCTGGGGGAGTGCCCGGCTCGCGTTCGGTGTCTGTGGTCAGTCGGTCGCGCCACTCCTCCAGTAGCGCCTCCGCTTCGGTCTCGGCCTCGGGACCTGTCGCGACCGTCGTGAGCCAGGTATCGTCGTCCCGCTTCGTTACCTGTATCTCGGGGACGAAAAACGCCGCACTGGGAAACCCGTCCCAGGGAGAGTCCTCCCCTTCGTGCGTTCCATTGTGGAACGCGAATCCCCCGAACGCGCGCGGTCGAGCGATGCTCGAGAGGCTGTCGGGAACTGAGCAGTCATCGAACAGCGCTTCGAGCGCTGTCCGCACGTCGTCGAACCGCGACTGCCCGTCGGCAGTCACAGTCGCCGCGCTCCCGCGGGCTGCGATTGACTCTGTACCGGCCGCCCAGAAGAACCGGGGGCGAGCGTCCGTCTCCAGTACCGCCCGCACCGGTGCATCGTCGAGGCGACACCCGCGTGCGACGACCGTTGTCTCACCAACCGTCGTCTCGTCACCACGCAGTGGTTCCATCAGCCATGTCTTAGGATTGCGCACCTTTGAGCCTAACTATACGCTCGATTCTGCATACACCCGGACCGCCGTACTAGAGCCGCCGATTTCACGCCGTTCTGACCCGCCACGCGAGATAACTGTAACTGGGTTCCGATTCGCGCAAATTAATATCTGGGTTCACAAACTTCCTCTCTCAGTTCTACAATTGTAATTCTGCAATATCCGAACATACCCCCGTCAAATTTAAATAGGGCATAGTCGAAGCCCCCTATGTTGCGATGCCTAAGGTAGAGATCAATATCCCGGAACATCTGGAGATGCAGATCGCGCAGCTCGTCGAAAAAGGCGAGTTCCTCAACCGCGAGGAAGCTATCGAAGACCTCCTGTCGACCGGGCTCAAGGCGTACAAAACCTCCGGACCACAGGACGAAGACGAGGAGCCAGGGTTCGAAGAAGACGGCATGATGGGCCACGACGACGAGTACGTCTTCTGAAAATACAGGCGTGAGCGTCTGGTATCCCTTCTCAAGCAATTCTTATGCACGTCCCACCGCATACTGTAGCTATGCACAAAGACGAGCTTCTCGAGCTACACGAGCAGATGGTGACGATTATGGAGTACTTCCGCGACGATATGGACTCGGTCGATCCGGACCTGTTCGACGCGTACCAGGAGCTTGACGTACGGCCATCGGACGTCCACAAGTCGAAAAGCGAGCACAAACACGCCGTGTTCGTACTCGGGAACTCCCTAGCGACGGCGATGAGCGAAGACGAGTTCTCGGATGCGGGCCGGGTCAGCAAGCGGATGAAGGAACTGGCCGAGGACGCAGAGCGGAAACTGTAACTGGGACCGCTATCGAGTTGCCGTCTCTCTCGTCTTTATTCTGATCCGTCTTCTCCGCCTGATTACGACCTCTCTCCGTCGAGTTCTGTGAACAGCTCCGGATCTGTCTTGAACTTCAGGACATTATGGACGACCGAGTTCCGAACGTTCTGAATCACGTCGCCGTGCTCCTTGTAGAAGTCGTGTATCCAGCGAGACTCGGCCGTTCGGCTCGGGAACATCATTACTGACTTCCACTGATACTCGCCGTCGGAGAGGAAGTAAAACAGTGTGTGGCAGTCGTCCCGGATGGACACCATTGCATCGTGCCAAGAGTCGGCGAAGTGCTCTGGGTTGAACTTGAATTCGAACAGCGCGAAATTGAACAGTTCTTCGTTCGGGACAATAGTCTCCCGGAAGACATCCGCATCGCGCATCTCCCGGATCGATTCGCTGACCGTTACGTGGGACACGTCGATGCCGTACTCGGACGCTAGCAGGTCCGCAAGCTCGCGGGACGACCGCTGGGGGTCCGCCGAAAGCTCTCGTAGAATGTACATATCCCGCTCGCTGAACTCCCAGTCCGGGGGGTCGTCGGTCATGTCGGACCCCCCGTCCCAGCAGAGGGACAGACGCGCTCAGTCACGGTACTGGTGGCCGGTCGAATCTGTGTAGGAAAACTCATAGGCGTCATCTATCTGCTAGCTGATGGTGATCGAATCAGTATTGGCGTCGGTCACAGTCATCAGTTTACTGACCCTCAAACTCCGGGTCGCGTTTCTCGACGAACGCAGTTGTCCCTTCCTCGTGGTCGTCCGTAGTGAAGGCAACGCCCTGCGCGGTGGCTTCGTTTTCGAGTGCCTGCTCGAGTGAACTGTCCAGGCTTCGGTTGACCAGCCGCTTCGCGTGCCCGAGTGCGACTGTCGGTCCGGCGGCGATGTCTGCGACGAGTCCCGAAAACGCTGATTCGAACGTTTCTGCGTCGAATACTCGTGTGAAGAGCCCGAGTTCTCCGGCCGCCTCAGCGTCCAGCAGTTCGCCGGTAAACAGGAGGTCTTTGGCCTTGTTCGGGCCGACGATTCGCGGCAGGAAGTAGGACACGCCGGAGTCACTCGCCAGTCCGACCTGCCGGAAGCCAAAGCCGATCTGACCGGCACTGCTTGCGACCTGTATATCACAGGCCAGCGCCAGTCCAGCACCGGCACCAAATGCGGGGCCGTCGATTTTTGCGACGACTGGGAGGGGACAGCTGTGGACGGTCCGGATCGCTTCGTGGAGTGATGAGACCACCAAGTCGACCTGTGTGGCTGGCGGTCGGTCGTGTTTCACGCCCTGTAGCATCGCATTGATGTCTCCGCCGGCGCAAAACGCCGGTCCCGCGCCCTCCAGCACGACACACCGGGCGTCGCTGTCGGTCACCGATTCGAACTGGGCAGTGAGTGCGTCGGCCAACTCTGCCGACAGGGCGTTTCGCGACTCCGGCTGGTTCAGCGTTACTGTGGCGATCCCCTCGTCAACAGACAGCGTCACGGTCGCGTCTTCCATACGTTGGCCCTCGACCGGCGGCAAGATAACAGTGGTGTCCGTCAGCGCCTGACAGACCAACATCGTTGGGCAGTACCTTTTGACCGGGCTGGCACATGTATACTATATGCGCCTGCACTGGCACCGCCGTGACCTCCGGGCAGCGGACAACGCTGGCCTCGCCGCGGCGACACCGTCCGACCCGGTTGTCCCGGTGTTCGTCTTCGACAGGGCCGTTCTCGACCACGCCGGCTCACCCCGGGTCGCGTTCATGCTTGACGCTCTCGACAGTTTGCGCGAGTGGTACCGCGACCGCGACAGCGACCTTGTCATTGCCGAAGGTGACCCCACGAATGTCCTGCCAGAACTGGCAGCAGAGTACGGCGCGGAGAAAGTCACCTGGGGCAAAGACTACTCTGGGCTTGCACGGGAACGTGACGCGGCCGTCCGGCAAGCGCTCGACGACGCGGACGTGGCCCGCGAGGCCGTCCAGAACGCCGTGTTGCACGAGCCGGGCGAGATAACGACGAACGACGGCGACCCATACAGCGTGTTCACCTACTTCGGCCGGAAGTGGCACGACCGGGAGAAGGATACCGCCTACGAACCACCGTCAGCCGATGAACTGGCCGATGTCGACGGTGACGCGCCCCCGACACTGGCCGACCTCGGTTTCGAGGAGCCAGAAGCGGACGTGCCCACGGCGGGAACCGACGAAGCACGCGCCCTGCTCGATGACTTCCTCGACGAGAACGTCTACGAGTACGAGGAGCGCCGAGACTTCCCGGCTGACGAATGCACGTCACGGCTCTCGGCCCATCTGAAGTTCGGAACCATCGGTATTCGAGAGGTGTACGAGCGAACGCAGGACGCCAAAGAGGGGACCGGTGGCGACCGCCGCGAGTCCGTCCGTGAGTTCCAGTCCCAGCTGGCTTGGCGAGAGTTCTACACGCAGGTGCTGTTCGCCCATCCACACGTCGTCAGTTCGAACTACAAGTCCTACGAGAATCCAATCGAGTGGGAGAACGACGAAGAGCTGTTGCAGGCCTGGAAGGACGGTGAGACGGGCTATCCCATCGTCGACGCCGGAATGCGACAGCTCCGAGAGGAGGCCTACATGCACAACCGCGTCCGGATGATTGTCGCCTCCTTCCTCACCAAGGATCTGCTCATCGACTGGCGACACGGCTACGAGTGGTTCCGGGAGAAACTGGTCGACCACGACACGGCCAACGACAACGGTGGTTGGCAGTGGGCGGCCTCCACAGGAACTGACGCTCAGCCCTATTTCCGCATCTTCAATCCGATGACGCAGGGCGAAGACTACGACCCGAACGCCGAGTACATCAAGGAGTACGTCCCGGAGCTACAGGACGCTGCGCCAGAAGTTATCCACGACTGGAACGAGTGCTCGCTCACACAACGGCGCAGCGCTGCGCCGGAGTATCCGGACCCGGTGGTGAAACACAGCGAGCGCCGCGAGGAAGCGCTCTCGATGTTCGAACAGGCCAGAGGCGACGACTAACGCAGCTACTGTTCGTTTCACTGAACTCTCCCGGGTGCTTACATGCGAGACGGAGCCACTGGGTGGCGTCAGTGTCCCGGGCCGCTACGGCCCCGTCCCGCTGCTCGTGTTATATGATACCAAATGGCTCCTAAACGTTTAACAGGCAGCCGCGCGACAAGTACTGATGGAGGCGTTTTCATATGTCCGAACATTCAAATCCCGAACTGCCACCGCTCCCGTACGACTACGACGCACTGGAGCCACACATCTCCGAGCAGGTGCTCACCTGGCACCACGACACCCACCATCAGGGGTACGTAAACGGCCTCGAATCGGCCGAGGAGACACTCGCCGAGAACCGTGAGTCCGGCGACTTCGGTTCGAGCGCTGCTGCGATGGGGAACGTCACCCACAACGGCTGTGGTCACTACCTCCACACGCTGTTCTGGGAGAACATGGACCCCAACGGCGGCGGTGAGCCGGACGGAGACCTCCGCGACCGCATCGAGGAGGACTTCGGTTCCTACGAAGGCTGGAAGGGCGAGTTCGAAGCCGCCGCATCAGCCGCCGGCGGCTGGGCGCTGCTCGTGTACGACCCCGTTGCCAAGCAACTGCGCAACGTGCCGGTCGACAAGCACGATCAGGGCGCGCTCTGGGGCTCCCATCCCATCCTCGCACTCGATGTCTGGGAGCACTCCTATTACTACGACTACGGTCCCGCCCGCGGTGACTTCATCGACGCCTTCTTCGAGGTTGTCGACTGGGACAAGGCTGCTGAAGAGTACGAGAAGGTCGTCGGTCGCGTCGAATAAGGGATAGCACCCGACATTTTTTGTGACGCTGCCGCCCCTCTGAGTGCACTCTCCACTGATAGCGAGTCGCCCGGCGTTAATATCTGACGACGACGACAAAAAATATCGATGGGACAGGAGCAGACTACGGAACAGCAGGGTTACGGGAGGATATAGTTTTATAAGATGTCCAGCAGTGGTAAGTGGTATGTCTCGCGATATCAATCGGCGAGCGTTCCTGAAGCGCACCGGGGCGATAAGCACTGTCGGTCTGCTTGGCGGGTTAGCAGGCTGTTCGACTGAACAGACCGGCGGAGACGGCGGCGATGGCGGCGACGGCGGCATGACCGGAACCGGGACCGAATCCGGTGGCGACAGCGGTCCGGAGTCGCCGGACGTGCTGATGGTCGTCGGCTACCCCCAAAGCGGTGTCCAACTGTTCAAGGACTTCTACGCCGACTACGGTGACGACGCCGCCGACATCCTCGTGACCGACGGGCTGCAAGACGGCGAACTCCCGAGCAACGTCGGCAACGACATGTCGAACGTCCGCGGCACAGCCCCGTCAGCGGCCGGGCCGGGCGTCGACACGTTCACCGAGCAGTTCACCTCTGAGTTTGACTACGACGAAGCCGGCGTGTTCACGTCACAGGCCTACGACGCGACAGCGGTCCAGATCCTCGCCAACCTGCTGGCCGGGGAAAACGACGGACAGGCCGTCCGGGACCACATGCGCGTTGTCGCCAATCCCGGGGGTGACACGTACGGTCCCTCCGAGTTGCCAGCGGCCGTCGAAGCGGCCGCCGCAGGCGAGAACATCCAGTACGAGGGTGCCTCGAGTGCGGTCGACTTCGACGAAAACGGAGACATGGCATCGGCCCAGTATCAGGTCTTTGGCTTTCAGGACGGTGGGGGCGTCGATACGCTCAACACTGTGGACTTCAGCGCTGGCGACGACATCCCACAGCCGGAACCGAACGGCTCCGGGAGCGACTCCGGACGGACGATTCGGTTCGGTGTGCTGATGCCCGAAACCGGCGACCTCGGGCCGCTCGGCAGGCCGATCCGCGACGGCGCGATACTTCCGGCCCTGCAACTCGAAGGCGAAGTCGACTTCGAGTTCGACTATCAGGTCGGCGACACCCAGACGCAGGCACAGGCGGGCATCGACGCGGCCAACTCCCTCGTCAGCGCGGGCTATCCGTCGATTACCGGGGCGGCAAGCTCCGAAACGTCCATACAGGTCGCCAGGAACGTACTCATCGACAACAGCGTCGTCGGCTGTTCACCGGCGTCTACGTCGCCGACGATCACCGACCTCGAAGACAACGACTACATGTTCCGTACCCCGCCAAGCGACGCCCTGCAGGGGCAGGTTCTGGCGCAAGTCGGCGTGGACGAACTCGGTGCCGAGACCGCATCGACACTGTACGTGAACAACAGCTACGGGCAGGCGCTACAGGAGGCGTTCGCCGGCGCGTTCGAAGCGGAAGGCGGGACCATCGTCAATCAGGTCGGCTTCGAGCAACAGCAGTCCTCCTACACGTCTGAAATCAACAGCGCGATGAACCAGTAACAGAGCTGTCAGCGCCGCCTTTTTTGGAGTTATCCGCCGAGGAAGTCCTGACGAACCTGCTCGTCGTTTAGGAGGACCGTCCCGTCGTCCTCGTAGCGGTTCTGACCCTGCACGAGCACGTAGCCTCGGTCACACCGCCGGAGTGCTTCCTTGGCGTTTTGCTCGACCATCAGAATAGCCGTGCCGTCGTCGTTGATGCGGTCGATGCGGTCGAACATATCCTCGACGAGGTCGGGCGCGAGCCCAGCAGAGGGCTCGTCGAGCAACAGCAGGTCGGGGTCGAGCATCAGCGCCCGGCCCATGGCGAGCATCTGCTGTTGGCCGCCCGACAGCGTTCCGGCCGACTGCTCGGACCGCTCCCGGAGAATGGGGAACCGGTCGTACACGTCTTCGATCCGGTCCTCCGGCACTTCATCGAGGATGTACGCGCCCATTTCGAGATTCTCGCGCACACTCAGCGAGCCGAATACGTTCCCAGTCTGGGGAACGTAGCTGATGCCCTCGTAAATAATTTCGTCGGGGTTGCGCTGGCTGATGTCGGTCTCGTCGAAGATGACCTCTCCGCCCATATACGTCGTCAGGCCGAAGACGGATTTCATCACTGTCGACTTGCCGGCTCCGTTCGGGCCGACGATGACCACGTACTCGCCGTCGGCAACGTCCATGTGAACGTCGCTGAGCACCTGCAAGTCGCCGTAGCCTGCGTCGAGGTTTCGGATAGCAAGGAGTCGCTCGGCCGGGTCGGGGAGCGTAACGGTCTCTGACGCCGTTGCGCGCTGGCTCATACATCCCCTCCAAGATACGCCTCAAGTACCCGCTCGTCCGATGTGATAGTCTCGGCGTCCCCTTCGGCGAGGACGCTCCCCTGATGCATGACGATGATGTGTTCGCAGTTGTTCATGATGACATCCATGTCGTGTTCGACGAGCAGGAAGGTCAGCCCCTGCTCTCGGCGGAGCTCGTGGATTCGCTCCAGCAGTTTCTCTTCGAGCGTCGGATTGACGCCGGCGAGCGGTTCGTCCAGCAGAATCATCTCGGGGTCGGTCATCAGGACCCGGGCCATCTCAAGCAGTTTCCGCTGGCCGCCCGAGAGATTTCCGGCGTTCTCGTGGGCGAGGTGGTCGATCTCGAAGAACTCCAGTGTCTCCCACGCGCGGTCCCGAACAGCCGCTTCGGCTTTGATGACCTCGCTGCGAAGCCCCGGCGTCACCGAGCGGAGGACCGATTCCCCGACCTGCCCGCCCGGCGCGAGCATCACGTTCTCCAGAACGGTCATCTCGGACAGTTCACGCGCGATCTGGAACGTCCGAACCAGCCCGCGGTTCGCGAGCGTGTACGGCGCGAGCCCGGTAATGTCCTGCCCGTCGAAGGTGACCCGCCCGCCGGTCGGCTCGTGAATGCCCGTGATGCAGTTGAACGTCGTCGATTTGCCGGCCCCGTTCGGACCGATAAGGCCGGTGAGCGACCCCTCTGCCACGGAGAACGTCGCCCCGTCGACCGCGACGACACCGCCGAACTCCTTTCGGAGGCCGTCGACCTCCAGCAGCGGCGACTCGATGGCGTCACTTGTAACGGCGGTCTCCTGTCGCGGTGCAGCCTCGGGTTCACTCATCGGTCTCACCTCCGGACCCGGACTGTGGTCTGTCCAGACTCACGCTCGTTGCGGGTTCGTTCCGATGCCCGAGCAGCCCATCTGGCTGGTTCTGGATGATGTATATCAGTACGACACCGATGAGGACGAACCGGAGCGTGCTGACGTTGCTAATGATGTATGCGAGGAGTGGAGCCGGGTCCAGCGACGCGAATCCAGCGACCGCGTCGACGATGTTGCCGGGTGCGCGGGTGCCGCCCAGCGAGATGTTCTCCCCTAACCGAGCCGGCAGATAGAACAGCAGCCCCGAGAACGTCGCTGCACCGACGATACTGCCGGTGTTGGACCCGGAGCCGCCGATGATGAGCGCCGCGAACACGTAGAACGTGATTGTCGGTCTGAACTGCTGTGGGCTGATGTAGCCCGCCTGGCCACGGAACAGGACGCCGGCCAGCCCCATCAGCGCGCAACCGATCATGAAGGTCTTGATCTTGAACAGACGGGTGTCCTTGCCGAGTGACTGGGTCACGGTCTCGTCCTCACGGATCGCCTTCAGCACGCGACCGAACGGCGAGTCCGTAATGCGGGCAAGCACCCAGTAGCTCGCGGCCACGACCAGCAGGAGGAGTATCCCGTAGGTGAGATTCGCCAGGTTCGGCCCGGAGACGCCGACGCCTTCCGCGGCAGTTACGAGCGGCTGCCCGACGCCGTTGATGAGCGTCGACGCCACATCGTTCGCGGACTTGAACGAGATGCCGGTCGCGCCGCCGGTTCCGACCGGCACCCCGAACAGCGAGACCTCGGCGAGACCGTCCCAGTTGACGATGAGCCGGATGATTTCGGAGAACGCGACCGTCACGATAGCGAGGTAGTCGGCTTTCAGTCGGAGCGCCGGCAGCGCCGCGAGACCCCCGACGATAGCGGCCATCACCATGCCGCCGATGAGGCCAACCCACAGCGGGAGTCCAAGCCCCGGAACTGCTCCGGCAGCCGGGTCAGTTGGTGCGGTCAGAATCGCTGTCGTGTATGCACCGACGGCCATGAATCCCGCAATACCGATGTTGAACAGGCCGGTGTACCCCCACTGGAGATTCAGTGCCAGCGCGAGAATCGCGTAGCCGCCGATGAGCACGGTTACGCTGCCGACGAAGCCAGCGGCGAGGTTCGCCCAGTTTGCCCCGCCGACAGCAATAGCCAGCACGAGCATGACGGCCCAGATAGCGCCGATGAAGCCGACCACCAGCCCCACGTCCGGGAGTGCGTCCAGACGGCCTCGGATAGTGTCAACAGTACTCATGCTGTCGACACCCCCCCGAAGATACCGGACGGGCGCAACAACAGGACGACGATGAGCACCAGAAACGCGGAGGCCCGCGTCAGCCCGGACGGCAGCCAGATCAGGGCCAGACTATCGACCAGCCCGATGAGAATCCCGCCGGCCATCGCCCCGTATATCGAGCCGATGCCGCCGACGATGACGGCGGCGAAGATGAGCAGGAGCAGAATCCAGCCGAAGTTGAACGATATCGTCCCGCTTTCCAGCACGAGCAGGTAGCCGCCGATGCCCGCCAGACCGCCGCCGAGAATCCACGTGAGCCGAATCACGCGCTCTGTTGGAATCCCAGTCACGCGTGCGAGGTCTTCGTTATCGGCCATCGCCCGCATTGCTTTGCCGAGCTTCGTCCGCTGTAGCAGGAGGTGGACGCCGAGCATCAGCAGGACCGACACCACCAGCAGAGTGATTTCGTTGTCGGTCACCGAGATCATCGAGAAAACCGTCACCCGGAGCCCGCCGCTTGCAACGCCACTCGTTTCCGTGCCGAAGACGAACGCGATGAGATAGCGCAATGCGAGCGCGACACCGATTGACGCGATCAGTAAGGAGATGTTGTCCGTGTCGCGCATGGGGCGATAGGTGAGGCGGTCGATGAGTAATACGATGCCGATTGAGCCGACGCCGGCGACGACGAGACCCAGAAGCACTGGAGCCAACGTCGAAACGGTGCTTAACTGCCGTCCCGAATTGAGCATGAACAGCTCTGCAATCGGGGCACCGGTCCCGAGGCCGGCGGTGATATACGCGGCGACCCACCCCAGGAACGCCCCGACAGTTACTGTGTCCCCGTGTGCGAAGTTGGCGAAATCGAGGATGCTGTATGTCATCGACAGGCCGATTCCGGCGAGCCCGACCGCCAGTCCGACGAGCAGCCCGTCTACCACCATCGAGAGCAACGAGCTCACAGTGAGGGAGCCACCCAGCAACTTGGTCCCGACGAAGAACACGGTTGTCCCAGCAAGCTTTGCAACTAAATCCAGCAAGAGGAAGCCACCGACAGCGGCCACCACTGCTGCTCCCGGCCGTTCGCCCACCACTACGCGGCCGTCTCTTGCGAACTCAGCAATTCCCATAGGTTACCGTTCGTTGGACCCTCCTCTCTAAATAACCCACCGGAAATTCGTGTGAAATACCGGTGTAGAAGCCAAGACACCGGTGTCAAAACAGAAATCGCCCCCTCCCATGGTCACGTGTCGAGCGAGAGACAATCAATACCACGGGACAGAGTGGCGATTGGGACCGCTTCGAACCGAGTGAGGGCTGTGTGATCGAGCGCCCGCACAGCCCGCGACACCGGTTTCGGGCACTGGCACTTTGCGTTGTCCTCGTATCGAGAAATCGCCGGACATCGGCCCGATACTGACTGAGAACAGTGCTATTCACAGCGCTTTTATGCGGTCCATCGATGATATACGACAGATGGTACGCCTGGTCGTCGCCAGTCTCGTGCTGGTTCTCTTGCTTGGAAGCGGTGCCGCGCCGCTGGCGGTGGCACAGTCGGCCGACGAGAGCGTCGGCGTCCAGACGCCCGACAGGTTCGACCGGACGACGTTTCAGGTCACGCTGTATCAAAACGGATCTGCGGAGTGGGCCATCGTCCACAGGACCCCGCTCGTGAACGAATCCGAGCAACAGCAGTTCGAGGAGTTCGCCACGGAGTTCGAGCAGTCGGAGCAGCCATTATACCAGAGCTTCGTCGAGCAATCGACGCTGCTGACACAGTACGGGACGAACGTGACTGGCCGGACCATGAGTGCAACCGACTACGACCGGTCGGCGACGGTCGACCCGCTACAGAACACCGGCACGGTGCGGATGTCGTTCCGCTGGCAAAACTTCGCTGTCGTTGAGGGTGACTCTGTCGTGGTCAGTGACGTATTCGATGGCGGGTTCTACATCGGGCCGAGCCAGTCGTTCGTTTTTGAGCGCGGCCCCGAGCTGGCGTTCGTCGACGTCCAGCCAGAACCGGACTCACAGAGCGCTCCCGGCTCACTCGAAAGCAGCACGAGCGTCACGTGGAACGGCGAGCAGTCGTTCAACGACCGTCGGCCATACGTGGAACTACGGCCGCGCGAAACCGGACAGAGCGCTGGTACTGAGCGAGACACCACGGCGGGCGGTGACAGCCCCGACGAGGTCGCCGGCGGGCCGTCGTGGATGCTCCCGGCCGCTGTCGTCTTCATCGTCATCGTCGCTGGCGGTGTGGCCGCGTGGCGGTCCGGCGCGCTGGGACAGGTGCTGGGGACCGACGACGACGAACCGCAGGCTTCGACACCGTCGGCCACTGCGAACACAGCGGAGCCGTCGACGGCTGCGTCGGGCGCTGCAACGGCTGACACCGACGAACCGGCAGTCCCCGACGAGGAACTACTCACCGACAGCGACCGCGTCCGCAAACTGCTGGAGGAGAACGGCGGTCGAATGAAGCAGGTCGACATCGTCGACAGCACCGACTGGTCGAAATCGAAGGTGAGCATGCTCCTCTCGGATATGGAGGACGACGGCGACATCTCGAAACTCAGGGTCGGCCGCGAGAACATCATCAGCCTCGCCGGTCAGGAACCCGATGCCGCGGGGTCACCGTTCGACGACGAGTGAACCTGTCGGCGGTTGTGTGGCATTTCGGTACCGCGGATGTCTGTAATAGTTACAGCCAACAGTATGATAAACCAGCACAGGGCGGGGCTGAAACGCAATGATTATACGTATCTCCTCGCTACGAAGATGTGTACGCTCCGTTGGTGTAGTCCGGCCAATCATATCACCCTCTCACGGTGATGACTAGGGTTCAAATCCCTGACGGAGCATTTCTCTCCGATTCACTGAAACCGATACTGCCGAGTCCCATGACCGACAGTATTTGTGTCTCCCAGTACAACTGAGCGGTATGCGCGTCGCGGTAGTCACCGTCGGAGACGAACTGCTCAGTGGCGAGACGGTCAACACGAACGCCGCATGGCTGGGGCAACAGCTCGCGGGGCGCGGCGTCACCGTCGGGCGGACAACGGTCGTCCCCGACGAGATATCGGACATCGCCCGCGTGGTCAACGAGTATCACGCGGAGTTCGACGCCGTCATCGTCACCGGCGGCCTCGGACCGACCCACGACGACAAAACCATCGAAGCTGTCGCCGCGGCGTTCGGTCGAGATGTCGTCGAGAGCGGGGACGCCCTCGCGTGGCTGGAGGAACACGGCGGCTACACGCGCGACGACCTGACCGACGGAACCGGCGAGGTGCCGGAGGGGTCCCGTGTCCTGCCAAACCACGAAGGCGTCGCGCCCGGCTGTGTCGTCGAGAGCTGTTACGTCTTGCCGGGCGTGCCGGCCGAGATGAAGCGGATGTTCGAGGAGGTCGCCGACGAGTTCACCGGCGAGCAGCGGTACGTTCGCACTGTCGACGCCGCTGAACCAGAGAGCGCGCTGCTGGATCGACTGGCGGAGGTACAGGAGCAGTTCCCGGTCAAAGTGGGTAGCTATCCGGGCAGCCACGTGACCGTCCGGTTCGAGGGGACAGAGGAAGCGCTAGTCGAGGAGGCGGCGGCGTGGTTCAGCGAGCGCGTCGAGTCACCGACAGCGGAGTGACTACCGGTAGAGATGGTTCAGCCAGAGAAACGTAAGTAGCAGGCCACCGAGCGTGATGACCGCGCCGGACGCGTTGATAATTCCTGTCTGGACGCCACTCTGGAGTACGACTGACATAGCTGTGCGTTCTGCGTGGGGTGGCTTGAAAGGCACGCTCCCGGGCCGCTTTTGCCGCAGGGTCGCGTAGTGACGACGAATGCGACGAATCGGTGTCGTGGTCAACCCCATCGCCGGCATGGGCGGCCGCGTCGGCCTCAAGGGCACTGACGGGAAAGTCGAAGAGGCGCGCCGCCGCGGTGCGGAACAACGCGCCCCGGACCGGGCACGGATAGCGCTGGAATCGCTTGCCGAGGTCGGGCGGGATGTGGAGCTGCTCACGTACGGCGACCCGATGGGCGAGTCCATCGCTCGCGAGGCGGGGTTCGATCCGACAGTCGTTGGCACCCCGGCAAGCGCTGATGAAACAGGCAGTGAGGACACTCAGGATGCAGTCCAAGCGTTCGTCGAGTCGGATGTGGACGCCATCTTGTTTGTCGGCGGTGACGGCACAGCTGTCGACGTTGCAACGACCCTCGACAGACTGAACGCGGACATTCCGATTCTGGGTGTCCCGGCCGGAGTCAAGGTGTACTCCTCCGTGTTCGGCGTGTCGCCGCGGGCGGCCGGCCGCATCGTCGCCCGCTTCTCCGAGACGGAGCGCGCGGAGGTCAACGACATCGACGAGGATGCGTTCAGGGGCGGGGAGGTCGTCACGGAACTGCGGGCCGTCGCCACGGTCCCTATCGCCGACCAGCGCCAGTCCGCAAAGCAACTGGGCGGCGGGAGCGTCGAATCCCTCGCCGAGAGCGTCGCTGACGCCGCCGAACCGGGCGTCACGTATGTCCTCGGACCCGGGAGCACTGTCGGCGCTATCAAGGAACAACTCGGGTTCGACGGGACGACCCTCGGCGTAGATGTGTGGCGAGACGGGCAGTTGCTCGCCCGCGATGCCGCCGAATCAAATATCCTCGATGCCCTCGGCGACCGGAACGTCATCGTCGTCTCGCCTATCGGCGGGCAAGGGTTCGTGTTCGGCCGGGGGAACCAGCAGCTATCGCCGGCGGTCATCAGGAAGTGTGACCTCGAAGTCGTCGCCTCGCGGCGGAAGCTGGACGGCATCGGCACGCTCCGTGTCGACACTGGCGACCCGGAGTTAGACGAAGAACTGCGCGGCTGGCTGCGGGTCCGCGTCGGACGACACGAGCGCAGACTCGTCGAAGTCGTCTGATCTCCCAGCAACTGGTGGCGACAAGCCATGATATATCGGCACCGGTATTTTATCATGTATAGTCAAGATTAAGGTATCTCGTCCCCCACAAAGGACATATGGAAACCCGGAAAGTCCAGCGGTTGGGACCGTCAACGCTTGCGATGACGTTGCCGGCGGAGTGGGCCAGTGCGCACGACGTTGAAAAAGGCGACGAGGTGTCGCTTCGGATGGGCGGCAAAGGCACGCTGACAGTCATGCCCGAGTCTGTCCAGACTGAGGAGTCAGAGGCTATCATCCACGCGGAGAACCTCGACGCCGACTCTGTCGAGCGGGCCATCGTCGCCCAGTACGTGCTCGGCCGGCGCGTCATCCACGTCGAAGTCCCGGAGGGCGAGACGCTGGAATCCTCCCACATTAACGCCGTCTACAACGCCGAAACCCAGTTGATGGGGCTGGGCGTCATCGAAGAGACACCGGACAGAATCGCGATTCGCTGTTCCGTCGACCCGGAAGACTTCACGCTTAACAACCTCCTCGAACGGCTGGAATCGACCGGCTCGACGATGCGCAACGAAGCGGTGAAATCACTCGCACACGGCAACCCCGACCTCGCCCAGCGGGCGCTCAACCGCGAGCGGCAGGCCAATAAGATATTCGTTCTCTTGCTTCGGCTCATCTTCACGGCCTATCAGAACCCGAACCTCGCACGGGCTATCGGCCTCAACGACGGCTTCCCGCTCATCGGCTACCGCTCCATCGCGAAGAACCTCGAACTGACCGCCGACAACGCCGAGGACATCGCCGAGATCGCGCTGGAGACCGACGACCACTCGCTCAACGTCGACAGTTCGACGATGCGCCGCATCCGCGAGTTCACCGACCAGGTCAACGACATCACCGAGCTTGCGGTTCAGGCGGCCGTCGACCGCAACTACGACACTGCGATTCAGGTCCGGGAGCTGTACAAGGACATCGGCGACAAGGAACACGAGATCCTCGACGACCTGCCGGAGATGGACAACGAGGCACTGCTGGAAGTGCGTGAAGTGCTCGTCAGCCTCCAGCAGACGGCCGAGTTCGCGGTCCGGAGCGCCGAGATTGCGACGAATCTCGCGCTCAACGAGGAGTCCGAACACACGACCATCGAATAGCTCGGTACTGTCGGACGTGGCCGACTGGCTACGGCTCTCTCCTATCCGAGGAGTCCGCCGTCGTCGGTCTCTGTTTCAGTCGGAGTGGCAGTCTCTGTCCCAGCTACAGACTCAGTCGGAGTTGGCGTAGCTGTGTCAGTCGCAGTCTCTGTCTCGCTGCCGTCCAGTAGGCCGTCGTCCGTTTCTGTGTCCTCGCTGCCCAGTAGGCCGTCGTCTGTCTCCGTCTCCGTGTCGCTCGGTGTCGGGGTCGCCGTCGATTCACCGTCTGTCGTCGAACTAGCTGCCCCGTCGCCGGAATTGTTAGCGGCCTCGTCGCCGGTCGGGTACTGTGCCTTGTTGCCGAAGATGTCCGTCTCGATCTCCTGCTGGTAGTCGATGGAATCGAGGTCGACCCGGAACTGCTCCCCGCCGCCCTCAAGCACGAGATAGAAGTCGATGTAGAGGTCCGTTCGCTGATTACGCTGGAGATGCGTCACCCACCAGCGGTCTAAGTTCTCGTTCTGGATGGCGGTGTTCGCTTCCAGCGTCGTCTCCTGACCGGGACTGAGGATGTAACCGCGGTCCGTCTCGCCCTCGCCGACGGTCACGTCGTTCATCCGAATCGTGTAGCCGACCTTCGTGACCGTGTAGGGGTACGGCTTGGGGTTGTACACGTCGAACGCGAGGTTCATCGGCGTCTCTGACTGGGTGAGGTTCTCCTGGTCCCACGCGCCGCGTGTCTCGTTGATGTAGAGTACGGGGTCCGAGACGAGCGGCTGGTTCGCTTCGACCGGGCGCGTCTCGCTACTGTTGAACTGTCCGAGGAGGTCCGTCTCGATGGTTCGTGCCTGGCTAGCGGACACCGACCGCCCGCCGAGCGCCGAGGACGTGACGGTGGCGTCGATACCGACCGTGGTCGTCTCGCCGTTGTCGATGTGGGTGACCCACCACGGCGGGATGCGGTCGTTTTGCATCTCGGTGCTGAACGGCAGCGTCGTGTTCCCAGTCCCAACTCCGACGCCCTCCTTGGCCCCTTGTGCCATTTCCACGCCGTTCATTGAGATGGTATAATTGATTGCCACGCCGCCAAGCTGGACACCGACGGGGTTGGGGTTGTTCACGGTCAGATTCGTCGCCACAGCGGTCGTCTGGTTCGAGACGCCCGCGAAGTGGTTGTCCACGGACGTGACGCTGGGCGCACCCAGCACGCCAAGCGCAACGCTGCCCCCCACGGCAGCGGCGGCGACGACGACCAGAACTCCAACTATTTTCAACCGGCCCATAGTTGCACATCCATCTTCGACGGGGAGGTATATGTCCTGTGGCTCCAGCCCGAATGAACTAAGTGGGCAACACCGAAAGCGTCGTACATGAGTTCCAAGGCGTCCAAAAGCGACATGGGGATGGGTCTGGCCCTGCTGTTCGGACTCGTCTCGGTCGGTGCAGCCGTGGCCACAGCAACCAACAGCTACAACTACGCTATTTTGCACGCACAGGAGCTTGATACCGGCAACCTGCTGGTGACATCGGGCGGCGCGTTCGGGCTCGCGATGCTGGCCGCGGCCGTGGCTATCGTGGCCATCCACGCCTACGACGCCTGATACCGGTATCAGCTGCGAGAGTGTGAAGGGAACCGTTAAAAACGCTGAGACCTATTCTCTAGTATGGCCGATTACAGCAAGGAAGACCGACGCATTCTCGAATATCTCCGGGACAGCGTCTCGCGTGGGGAGAGTTACTTCCGCGCGAAGAACATCGCTGAGCAGCTCGGCCTCTCGTCGAAGCAAGTGGGCGCGCGACTCCCACGCTTAGCTGAGGAGGCCGACGAAGTCGATATCGAGAAGTGGGGACGCGCACGGTCGACGACGTGGCGTGTCACGCCGACTGGATAGCGGCCGCCGGGTTTTGCGCACTGTGATAATCGGTGGATTCATCGGACAGTAGTTCTCAGTATTCCCCATGACTGTCCGGGTCGAACGAACGATGACTGTGCCGGCCACACCGGAGCGTGTCTGGGAATTCATCACTGACCCGGATAAACGGGCTCGGCCAATTAGTGTCGTCACCGACTGGGAAATCATCGACGACACGCACGCGAACTGGTCGATCGAGCTCCCGATTCCGGTGGTCAACCAGACAATGACGGTGAAAACTGAAGATGTCGAACAGCGTCGCCCGGAGTACGCTCGCTTCATCGGTCGTTCGAAGGTGATGACCGTCCAAGGTGAACACGAACTCGAAGAGACAGCCGACGGCGGCACGAAGCTGACGAACCGGTTCATCGTCGACGGCAAGCTGCCGGGCGTCGAACGATTCTTCAAGCGGAACCTCGACGACGAGATGCAGAACCTCGAACAGGCGCTGCGGGACGACCTCGAAGTCGAAGCATGAGGCTCACGCTCGCCCAGCTAGACGTGTCGTCGGGCTCGGTGGCCGAGAACGTCGGCCGTGCGACGACCGCTATCAGGGACGCGGCCGCGGACGGCGCGGACCTCGTCGTGCTTCCGGAACTGTTCAACGTCGGCTACTTTGCGTTCGACCGCTACGCTCGCGAAGCGGAAGGGCTGGCGGGTGAGACACTCGGTCAAATTCGAAGCGTCGCCACGGAGCACGACGTGGCGGTACTGGCCGGGAGTATCGTTGAGGACCTTGAAACCAGCGCTGACAGTGGGTTCGACGTGCCTACAGATGAGGGGCTGGCGAACACCGCTGTGTTCTTTGACCGTGACGGAGAGCGCCGGGCGGTGTACCGAAAGCACCATCTGTTTGGCTACGATTCTGCAGAATCGCAGTTACTGGAGCCGGGTGAGACAGTTCCGACTGTCGACTTCGAGGACTTCACGGTCGGGGTTACCACTTGCTACGACCTCCGGTTTCCGGAGCTGTACCGCCACCTTGTTGACGAAGGCGTAACGCTGACGCTCGTGCCAAGTGCATGGCCCTATCCGCGCGTCGAACACTGGAAACTGTTCGGTCGCGCTCGCGCCGTCGAGAATCAGCTGTACGTCGCCACAGCGAACGGCGTCGGGGAATTCGAGGACGCAGAACTGCTGGGTCGGTCGACGGTGTACGACCCGTGGGGAACGACGCTGGCCAGCGCCGACGACCACCCGGCGCTGGTGACTGCCACCCTCGACCCCGCTCGCGTCAATCAGGTCCGTGAGGAGTTCCCGGCGCTCGCGGACCGCCGGACGGACTGGTCATAACTGCAATCGTCGTTTTACAAAAAGCGGCTTTTGAGCGTTCGCCGTCATTATCCCGCTCTCAGGAGGAGTACGTCTCGTATGGCTTCGCGAATCAGGGTCCTCGCTGTCGTCGGTCTCCTCCTCCTTGCCGGTTGTACTGGCATGGGCGGGAGCGGCGATGCAAGCGAGGCACAGGGCGGCGGTGACGGCGCACAGATGTCCGGCGGCGACGGGTCAAGCCAACCCGTCGAAGCGGACGCCGGGGCAAGCGATGAGGCCGGCGAGAGCATTCAGGCCGGCGACGCAGCGGCTGACCGCGCTATTATTCGCAACGGGCGGATGGTCATCGAGGTGGAGAACTACTCCACGACAGCCGACGCAATCGCCGCCCGGGCTCGCACGACCGGTGGGTACGTGAGCGACTCGAACCGCGAACTCCACCGCGACGGCAACGAGACGTGGTACACCGGCTATATCGTCGTCAGAGTGCCCAGCGAGGAGTACGAACCGACGCAATCGATGGTGAGCAAACAGGGGACGGTGCGCTCCGAGGAAACGACCACAAACGACGTGACCGACAAACTGGTCGACCTCGAAGCGCGGCTGACGAACCTCCGGGAGCGCCGCGACCGGCTGCGGACCTTCTACGAGCAGGCAAACAGCACCGAGGAGTTGCTCCGAATCGAGGAAGAACTGTCGTCGGTCCAGAGCGACATCGAACGTCTCGAAGCCCAGAAGCGTTCGCTCGAACAGCGGGTCGCCTATTCGACGTTGCGTGTCGAAATCCGCGAACCAGCCCCGGAGCCGTCGGCTCAGCAAGTGCCGTACCACGAACGGTCACTGGTCGCTGCGTTCCTCTCGTCAGCCACCGACGTGTACGTGTTCACCCGAGGCCTGCTGGTGACTGCCGCGAGTCTCGCGCCGTGGCTCGTCGCCCTCGCCGTCCCAGTTGTCGGCGGCCGGCGACTCCTCCGCAATCGGTCGCTGCCGCTGCTGGGCCGACGTGGCGGGTCGGAATCTGGCACAGAGGGCGGCGGCAATGGTAGTGACGACCCACAGCGGGAATCCACTGCGGCACCGGATACAGAGTCGCCTGATGACCAGACGTAGCTGGAACCCGACACCGGGCCTTTTTTGCGTGTGCACTCGCTACGAGTAGCTGCCGGCAAGGCGCTTTTCACGTCGATGCCGGCGCTAACGCCCGTCTCGCTGCTCGGCCACTCGGCGTCGCTCGTCCGCCAAGGCTGTCCGGACAGCCTTTTCACTCCTATCCCGGAGTCGACCCTTTCGCCTCTCCTCGCCTTTCAGATACTACCGATCTAGAACGTTCACTCAGAAGATACTGCGACGACGATACGCAGCGGGCACTGCGAGCTACCGCGTCCGTTCCCGCGCCAGCGCTTCCCGGAAGTGTTCGGGGGTAATCTCCACTTCGCTGGCGTTCTCTGTCGCCTCTTCCGGGCCGTAGGCAGACGCGACCTCTCGGATCGCTAGCATCGACGCTTCCCGGACGACGGCCTCAAGCTCTGCACCGGAGAAGCCGTCAGTCTCTTCGGCGAGGTCCTCGATAGCGACCGTCTCCGCGAGCGGTTTCCCCTCGGTGTGGACGGCCAGAATCTCTTCGCGGGCTTGGTGGTCGGGGTTCGGCACTTCGACGTGCTGTTCGAGACGGCCCGGCCGCAACAGCGCGTCGTCGATCATGTCCCGGCGGTTGGTCGCGGCCAGCACGACCAGATTGGGGTTCTCGGTGATGCCGTCCAGTTCGGCGAGCAGTTGCGAGACGACGCGCTCGGTGACCTCGTTGCCCTGCCCGCGGTGGCTGGCGATGGCGTCGATCTCGTCGAGGAAGATGATACTCGGGGCAGTCTGTCGGGCGCGCTCGAACAGTTCCCGGACGGCTTCCTCGCTCTCGCCGACGTAGCGGTCCATGATTTCGGGACCGGCGACGTGGATGAAGTTCACGTCGCTCTCGCCGGCGACGGCCCGAGCGAGCAGGGTTTTGCCGGTCCCCGGAGGCCCGTACAGCAAGATGCCACTCGGCGGGTCGGTGTTGGTCGCGGTGAACAACTCACCGTACGACAGCGGCCACTCGATGGTCTCGGTCAGCGTCTGTTTGACATCGGACAGCCCACCCACGTCGTCGAAGGTCGCGCTCGGCGACTCGGCGACGTATTCCCGCATCGCGCTGGGGTCGACCGTCGCGAGCGCGCTTTCGAAATCGTCGCCGTGGACGTCGCCGTCGTCGCGGTCGGCCCGGAGCGCGGCCATCGCGGCTTCGGTGGTCAGCGACGCGAGGTCGGCCCCGACGAACCCGTGGGTCTGTGCGGCGATGCGGTCCAGATTCACGTCCTCGTGCAGCGGCATGTCCCGCGTGTGGACATCCATAATCTCGCGACGGCCGTTCTCGCCGGGGACGCCGATCTCGATTTCGCGGTCGAAGCGGCCGCCACGGCGCAACGCCGGGTCGATGGCGTCGACGCGGTTCGTCGCCCCAATGACGACGACCCGGCCGCGGTCTTCGAGGCCGTCCATCAGCGTGAGCAACTGGGCGACGACCCGGTTCTCCATGTCGGCGTCCTCGTCGCGAGAGCCGGCGATGGAGTCGATCTCGTCGACGAACAGGATAGCCGGGGCATTGGCCTCAGCCTTCTCGAAGGCCTCGCGCAGGCGTTCCTCGCTTTCGCCTTTGTACTTCGAGACGATTTCGGGGCCGGAGATGGTGTCAAAGTAGGCGTCAACTTCGTTGGCGACGGCACGGGCGATGAGGGTTTTCCCCGTCCCGGGCGGGCCGTGGAGCAACACGCCGCTTGGCGGGTCGATACCCAGACGGCGGAACTCCTCGGGTTCCGAGAGGGGCATCTCTATCATCTCGCGGATGCGGTCCAGTTCCTCGTCGAGGCCGCCGATGTCCTCGTAGCTCACCCCGGACTCAGTCTCGGCGGCCGGTTTGTTCGCCGCTGTTGCCTCATCGGATGGCGACTGACCCGTATCGCTGCCGCCGTCGAGGCCGGGCAGCACAGTCACTGCCGTCTCGCTGGTGACCCGAACCGGTCCTGACGGAGACGTTTTGCGGACGAGGAACGTCCCCAGTCCCTCGATGTGCGTCCGCTCGTCGGCCTGGATAATCTGGTCGACTAGCCGCTTTCTGGCCAGGCGCTCGTAATCCTCGCTGCCCGGCATCGGTTCGACCGGCTGGATGGCTATTTCAGTGGCTTCGGAGACTGTCCCGCTGGTCACTGTCACCGTGTCGCCGATGTTGACGCCGGCGTTCGCTCGGGTGTCTGAATCAATGCGGACGAACGAGCCGTCGTCGTCGTCATCTGGCCAGACCTTCACTACCGTCTTATCCTCACCCTCAATGATAACAGGTGAGCCACTCAAAACACGTAGCTCGCTGCGTGCCGAGTCTGGCAACCGTGCGATACCGCGCCCGGCGTCGCGCTTGTTCGCACCCTCGACGGTGAGTTCGATACCGGCGTCAGTGGACCCGCTCATGGCGCTTTCTTGCAATCGAACTTCCTTGAGGGTTCCCGTTGTGTTGCGGGAAAATAATATACGGGCGGCCGTCGGAATCTCTGGTATGGTTGTCCAAACCGAGCGAGACGAGGTCACGTGGTACAAGTGCGAGACCTGTGGCCTGATGTTCGACGACCAGAGCGACGCGCGTCAGCACGAGGAGAACTGTGACGACGAAGACCCGTCCTACATCCAGTAACGGTCCTCGTTCCGCGGTCACGTCCGCCTCACGCAGGCATCACGCCTCGACGATTTCGAAGCTCCGCTCGCCGAGTTCATCCTCCTCGAAGACGAACACGCGGCCGTTTGTCACCTCGTAGTCCACCTCGACTTCCGTCCGCATCTGATTGTCCCGAACCGTAACTCCCGGGAACAGTTCGTCTTCCTCGCCGTCGTCGAGGATGACACGTCCGACGCCCGTCTCTTCGAGAATATCGTCATGTGTGCGGAGGTCGTTGACGTACACGAGGATACCTGACGTCTCCGTCTTGTCGGTAATCAGGACGTGTGTGTCTTTCCCCGGCGCTGTCTGGATACTCCCTTCGACCGCCGTTGGGACGCCGTGATAGAACGCCTGCCGACCGTCGAGGTACTCCACGACGATGCCATCCTCGGTCAGCTCGACCGAGACGGTGTCCGGTGCGATGTCCGACCGGTTGCTCATACTGGCAGTTCCAGCGGCGCGCTGAAAAGTGACGCGTTGTCCGCTTCGTCCGGTGCTGGTCGGCAACTCACCTCGGACAGCACCAGCAGACGGGGTGCGAAAGGGACTAGTGACTCGCCTGTCTCCGTCTCAACATGACGAAGACCCTCGTCGTTGGCCTCGACGGAGCGAGCTGGGAACTGCTCGACCCGTGGATCGAGGCCGGCAAGCTCCCGAATCTGGCCGCGCTGCGGGACACCGGAACGTGGGCGGGGACGCGGAGCTGTCTGCCACCCGTGACCTTCCCGAACTGGAAGTGCTACTCCTCGGGGAAAGACCCCGGCGGATTCGGCGTGTTCTGGTTCGAGAACGTCGACCTCGCCGCGGGCGAAATCAACGTGATGAACGGCGGCGACTACGACACCGCCGAGCTGTGGGACTATCTCAACGACGAAGGCCAGTCGGCCGGCGTCATCAATATGCCCACGATGTACCCCCCGCGGGACATCGACGACCTCGTCGTCGCCGGCGGCCCGGACGCCGTCGAGGGCGAGTACCGCTCGATCAGTTCTGGCTACACCTCGCCGCCGGAGCTGGCGGAGGAACTCGAAAACCGGTTCAAATACAGCGTCCATCCGGACCCGCTCCTGTCCTCAAATGACGAGCGTGGCGCGGAGGTCGACGCTATCCTCGACCTCTTAGAGAAGCGCTTCGAGGTCGCGACAACGCTCATGGACGAACGGGACCTCGATTTCGTCCACGTGACGCTGTTCTATCTGAACGTCCTCCATCACTTCTTCTGGGACGACGAGCCGAGCCTGCGCGCGTGGCAGCTCGTCGACGAGTGGGTCGGCCGGCTCGACGACCGTACGGACCTGAACCTCGTCCTGATGTCCGACCACGGCTGTGACGCGACCCAGACGGAGTTCTACATCAACGAGTGGTTGGCCGAGAACGGCTATCAGGTCCGAGACACGAGCGTCGACGCCGTGCTCACCCGGGTCGGGCTCGACCGGGAGAACCTGCTCGCAGTGGCGAAGCGAGCCGGATTGGTGGATACGCTTGCTCGCGTCGTCCCGGAGTCCATCCAGCAACTGGTCCCGCAGAAAGACGGCGTCAAGCGGGACCGTAAACTGGAGGCCATCGACCTTGAACAGACGAAGGTCGTCGCGAGCGGCCAGGGGCCGGTGTACATCAACTCCCGGTTCGACGTGGAATCGGTCCGTGAGTCGTTGATGGCCGATCTGCGCGAGGTCGAGGATGAACACGGGCCGCTGTTTACCGACGTGTACCGGGGCGAGGACGTGTACAACGGCCCCTACGTCGACGCCGGTCCGGAGGTCGTCGTCGACCAGCGACCGGGCGTCCACGTCAACGACGGCATCGGCGGCGGGACCATCCAGAGCGGTCCCGACCGCTGGGCGGCCGAGAACACGCCGTACGGCATCTTTGCCGCCAGCGGGCCGGACTTCGAGCCACAGGGCGAACTCGACCGTATCAGCATTCTCGACATCGCACCGACGGTGCTGGCCGCCCACGGCTGTCCCGTCCCGACTGATATGCGCGGCGAGGTGCTCCCGGTGTTCGACGAGGACCCCGCCGTCGGCGAGCGCGACCCGCTTAGTATCGAGGATGCGGTCGGAAGCGACGACGGCGACGCCGTTGAGGACCGCCTGAAGCAACTGGGGTACATGGAGTAGCCCCGACCGTGTCAGCGACTGGCGTCGAATGAGTGAACCCAATGGGATAAGTAGCCGCTCCCGATACACTCCGGTATGGTTAGCATCGATCTGAACAACAGCCAGCGAACGATGCTTACGACGCTGGTAAACAGGTATCAACAGACCGGTGAGGCGGTCACCGGCGAGACAATCGCGGAAGAGATCGACCGAAACCCCGGCACGGTGCGGAACCAGATGCAGAGTCTGACCTCGCTGGGACTCGTCGAAGGCATTCCCGGCCCGACGGGCGGGTACAAGCCGACATCCGAGGCCTTCGACGCGATCGACCGTCAACAGATCGACGAGGCCGAGAGCGTCGTCGTCGCCCACGACTACGAGCGCGTCGACGTCACCGTCGAGGAAATCAACTTCACCAACGTCCACGACCCGGAGAAGTGCCGCGCCCGGTTCCACCTCCAGAGTTCGGTGCAGGACTTCAGCGAGGGGCAGGCCGTTATCCTCGGACCAACACCGATTTCAAAGCTCGTCGTCGCCGGGACGGTTGTCGCGGTCGACGAATCGAACAGCGAGATCCTCCTTGACGTTGCGAAAATCGACGCCCCTGTCGAAGAACCGGACAAGTAAGCGAGCCATACAGCTGGCAGGCTAAGACGGCTGCCTCAGAAGTCTTGATTCAGGGGTCGACCCGGTCAATCCACAGCGTCGGCGTCTCTATTTCGTCTTCGGTGGGGAGGGTGTCCGGTGAGTCCCAGACGCGCCCGGCCGCGGCGACGCCGCGGGCATCTGCGACTGTGTCGAAAAACGCTTTTCCGCGTTCGTACTGCTGTCGTTTCATCCCGAGACCGAGCAGCCGGCGCATGAGCGACGCGATGGGGCCACGTCCCTGTCGGCGCTGATCGACTTTCCGTCGCAGGTCGTCGTACTCGTCGTCGAAGGCGCGGTCCATCAGCAGTTCCGCGTACCCCTCGACGGCGGTCATCGTCGTGTCGAGTTCGCCGAGTGTCGCCCGGTCGATATTGCCGTCGGTGAGGTTGTCGATGGCGTCTTCCATCGCTGTTTCGAGGTGGTCGGACAGCCACGGGGCCGCGCCGAACTCCGCTGCGTGGGTGACCTCGTGGAACGCGATCCAGCGGCGGAATCGGTCCCGCTCGGCGTTCAACTGGTCGGCGACCCGGTTGATATTGGGGCGGACGAAGTACAGCGCGTGGGCGTCGTTGTCCGCGAGCAAGACGGGGTCGTACTGGCCAAGAACGTTATTGCCGAGGAACGACAGTGCAACAGCCATCGAGCCGGTGTTGACGACGCGGGCGATGCCGGGCATGTACTCGGCCTGCTGTTCAATCGGCTCCATCACGCGACTGAACGTAGCGACGTTGGCGTCGATCCAGTGGTGGCGGTTCTGGATTTCGACAGTTTCGGGCAGATCAAACGCGAGTTCACCGACCTCTCGGACGCGGTCTCTCGCGTCCCGAACGTCGGTCGCGTAGCCGTCGCGTTCGGGCGTCTCGACGGTGAGGTCACCTGTATCGGTGGCGCCCTTTGCGGCGTCGGCGACAGCACTCCAGTCGATGGGGCCGTCGCCGGTCGCGCCGGCGACAGCCTGCACACTGTGGTATAATCCCATACGTCTGAAATGTGGCGGGAGAAAATAGGCCTTCTCCCTGTGAAACCGACGACCCGCGTTCGGTTCGGAGGCGTGGCCTAGCCGCTACAGGTCGACATCGCTGTCGTCAGCGTCTCCGGACCCGCCGAGATACAGGCGCAAAATGAGCGCGACAGCGACGACAACACCGAGTCCGACAAGCGCGAGGCGACCGACACTGGGGCCACTGCCGCCTTCGGCGTCCGTTTCGTCGCTCGCTCTATCCGTCCGCGACCACCGCGACTTGCTGTCTGATTCGTCTGCATCGTCACTGGCGCTGAACGGCGCATTCGCAGCAAACTCCGCACCGTCGAGATGCACTTCGAGGAAGGTGAATTCTGCCATAGTGACAGTTCGACGCCGCGGCTCTTAGCCGTGGCGGTACCGAGTGATTCCGTCCGTGTGCAGTCCGCTGTTTTCATGACCACGGGGCAGTTATCGCACCTATGGACACACGACGACGAGAGTTCCTTGAATCGCTTCTGACAACGCCCGGCCCGTCGGGGTACGAGGCCGACAGCCAGCGGGTGTGGCTCGACTACGTCAGCGAGTTCGCCGACGAGGTCCGAACTGACGATTACGGGAACGCCGTCGCCAAAGTCGAAGGTGGCGACACGACTGTTGCGCTCGCGGGCCACGGTGACGAGATCGGCTTCATCGTTCGTGACTTCACCGACGACGGCTTCGTCAAACTGGGCCGCATCGGCGGCTCAGACAAGACCGTCTCGCGCGGGCAACACGTCACCATTCACACGGCCGACGGGCCGGTATCGGGTGTCGTGGGCCAGACCGCGATTCACCTCCGGGATTCAGACGACGACTCCGTCCCGGAGATCGCCGAACAGCACGTCGACGTGGGGGCCGAAGACGGCGACGAGGTCGAGTCGCTCGTCGACCGCGGCGACCCGGTGACGTTCGTCCAGACGCTGAGCGAACTGGAGAACGGCCGCCTCGCCGCGCGGGGGATGGACAACCGCATCGGTATCTGGGCGGCCGCGGAGGGGCTCCGACGCGCGGCAGAGTCGGATGCAGACGCAACGGTGTACGCCGTCTCCACGGTCCAGGAAGAGGTCGGCGTGCAAGGCGCGAAGATGGTCGGGTTCGACCTCGCGCCGGACGTGGCTATTGCCGCTGACGTGACTCACGCGACGGACGCGCCCGGCTCGCCCGGCAAGGCCGCGACGGGTGTCGAACTCGGCGCTGGACCGGTCGTCGCTCGCGGGAGCGCGAACCATCCGGTCGCCGTCGACGCCCTCCGAGAGACGAGCGACGCCGAGGACATCGACATCCAGTTGCAGGCGACGGGTATCCGGACCGGGACCGACGCGGACGCCTTCTACACCTCCCGCGGTGGGATTCCGTCGGTCAACGTCGGACTGCCGAACCGTTATATGCACACGCCGGTCGAGGTTATCGACCCCGACGACCTCGACGCGCTCGCGGACCTGCTGGCCGGCTTCGCCGTCCGAGCGGCCGACCGAGCGCCCTTTCGCGTCGACGTGTAGGATATCGGACCAGTAGGCGGCTGTGCCACCGCGCAAACGGTACGTTTAAGCGGCCATCACTATCCAAACCGTACATGAGTGGACGACCGCTGGATGTACTCGAAGCGTCCCTCGGTGAGACAGTCACCGTACAGCTGAAGGGTGGCGAGCTGTTCGAAGGGGAACTCACCGGCTACGACCAACACATGAACCTCGTCGTCGAGGATGAAGACACAACGATTATACGCGGCGATAACGTCGTCTCAATTACTCCATGACTGGCGCAGGAACTCCGAGTCAGGGCAAGAAAAACACCACGACGCACACGAAGTGTCGTCGCTGTGGTGAAAAGTCGTATCACACGAAAAAGAAGGTCTGCTCGTCGTGCGGTTTCGGCAAGTCGGCCAAGCGGCGTGACTACGAGTGGCAGTCGAAAGCGGGCGAATAACACACTCAACACAAATGCACGAGAAGTGCGGCGTTGTTGGCATCTCTTTGGAGGACCGTGACGCCGCCCGACCGCTTTACTACTCCTTGTACGCGCTTCAGCACCGCGGCCAGGAATCGGCCGGTATCGTCACCCACGACGGGTTCCAGCAGTACAGTCACGTCGAAATGGGACTCGTCGGTGACGCATTCGACCCCGGCGACCTGGAGGCGCTCAACGGCTCGAACGGCATCGGCCACGTCCGATACCCGACCGCCGGAAGCGTCAACGCCTGCTGTGCCCAGCCCTTTTCGGTCTCGTTCAAGTCGGGGTCGCTGGGGCTGTCCCACAACGGGAACCTCGTCAATGCCGACGAGATCGGCGACGAACTGGCCGACCTCGGCCACGCCTTCACCTCGGACGGCGACACTGAGGTCATCGCCCACGACCTCGCGCGTAATCTCCTAGAGGAGGATCTGGTTCGGGCCGTCAAGCGGACGATGAACCGCATCCACGGGTCGTACTCGCTGACCATCATGCACGACGAGACGGTCCTCGGCGTGCGCGACCCGCAGGGGAACCGACCGCTGTGCATCGGCGAACTCGAAGACGGGTACGTGCTGGCCTCCGAGTCAGCCGCCATCGACACGCTCGACGGCGAACTCATCCGGGATGTCAAGCCCGGCGAACTCGTCGTCCTGCACGCCGACGGGACCGGCTACGACACCTACCAGCTCGTCGAGCCCGAGAACACGGCCCACTGCTTCTTCGAACACGTCTACTTCGCGCGACCGGACTCGACCATCGACGAGAACCTCGTTTACGAGGTCCGGCGCGAACTGGGCCGCAAGCTCTGGGCGGAGTCCGGGGTCGAATCAGACGTGGTGTTGCCGGTTCCAGACTCCGGGCGCGCGTTCGCCTCCGGCTACGCCGAGGCCGCACAGGACGACGGCTCGGACATCGAGTTCGCCGAGGGGCTGATGAAAAACCGGTACGTCGGCCGCACGTTCATCATGCCGACCCAGGACGAACGCGAGCGGGCCGTCCGACTGAAGCTCAACCCCATCAAGTCGACCATCGAAGGAAAAAGCGTCACCATCATCGACGACTCTATCGTCCGCGGGACCACCTCGACCCAGCTGATTCAGCTGCTGAAAGACGCCGGGGCCGAGGAGGTCAACGTTCGCATCGGCGCGCCACCAATCGTCGCACCCTGTTACATGGGCATCGACATGGCCTCCCGGGACGAACTCATCGCCGGGAACCAGTCCGTCGACGAGATCCGCGAGGAAATCGAGGCGGACTCACTGTCGTATCTCTCTATCGACGCCATCGCGGAGACGCTTGATAAGAGCCAGACAGACCTCTGTCTTGGCTGTGTCACGGGCGAATACCCCTACGACATCGAGGGCGAGGCGACGGACCGCGACGTTGCCCGCCCCGATATCGGGACGCAGTCGAGGCCGGCTGACGACTAGCGTCGGCGGTGCGGGCTGTCACCACATTTTTCCGCAGTCCGAGCGAGGAATCGCGCATGCCAGGGCCGTCCTTCCTCGCAACCGACCGCACCGCCCTCCGGTCCCCGGAGCGAGACGATCTCGACTGGATACAGCGCGTCTTCCACGACGAGAAGGTCTGGGGACTGGGCACGTACGCCCGCCCCCCGACCAGCGACCAGATGGAGACCTTCTACGAGGAGACGCTCTCCGATGAGGACTCGGTTCATCTGCTGATCTGTGCCGACCCGGCTGGAAGTCCCGGCGCAGTCGAGGACCGAACCGAGCCAGTCGGACTTGTCGCCATGACAGACCACGACCCGGAGCGGGGCACAGCTGAACTGGCTTACTGGCTCGACCCGGACGCCTGGGGACAGGGGTACGCCACTGAAGCGGCGGGCAGACTGGTCCAGTATGGCTTCGACCAGCGGGCGCTCCGGAAGTGGTCGGCGAAGATCGTGGGCGGAAACGACCGCTCCGTCGCAGTGGTCGAACGACTCGGATTCACGGAGGAAGGGACCCACCGAGAGGAGTGGTATCTCGACGGCGAGTGGCGCGATATGCTGTGGTTCGGCCTGCTCCAAACGGAGAGCAACTGATAGTGACTATTGCGAGTCAGTACCACATCGACCGCACGACAGCGTGTGGTCGGAGCGGCAACCGGTCGCAACAATCACTGTGACGCTACCAGACCAGATACAGCATCACGTACACAGCGATGCCCATCGAGAAGGAGATCAGCCACAGCCCTGCGGCCAGCTTGCCGGCCCGCGGGTGGTTCGTCGACGGTAGCTCCGAGACAGGGTAGGTGTAGGCCAGCAGCAGGACGTAGTACACTGCCGGGATGGCGATGATGGCAAGCAGGATGTGGACAGCGAGAAACGGCAGGTAAAAGTACGTCTCGACGACTGACGGACCGGTGAACTCCGTTGGCCCGACAAGCGTTATCCGATAGAGGTACAGCACGAGAAACAGGGCGAACAGGCCAAACGAGGAGACCATTAGCTTCCGGTGTCGGGTGACGTTGCCACGGCGGATTGCTCGAACGCCACCGACGATTGTACCGATAGCGAGGGCGCTGACTACAGCGTTAGCGTGGGGGATCGCTCCGAGAACGCTCGCGGGCGCAGCGGGGAGAGCCGACTGGGGAATCGCCCCGAGAACGGCCCCAAACACGAGGGCGAGCGACACAACCGTCAACAGGCCAGTGAGTGCTGGCACGCGATACCGCGCCTGAAGATCCATATCACGACTCCGGACTGGACGCAAAATACGGTTTCGAGTCACGTACCGCGAGGCAGGATCGCTACGTGGGTTCCGCTGACGGCCGCTCAACGCCGGCTACGTTCAGCCGGACCCGTCCCATCGGTTCGTTGGAGAACCCGATTTCCCATCCGTGACCCTGTGCGATCTCCCGGATCACAGCGAGATGGAGCCCGACCCCCTCGTCACTGGAGGCGTAATAGAGTTCAAACGGGCCCTCGTTCTCCACCGCTACCGGGATACTGTCGTGCTCGAAGGCGAATCCGTCGGCCGTGTCGATGATCGTTATTTTCCCGGTATCCCCCTGCTCCATAGCAAGCCGGAAGAAGTTCTCTGCGAGCTGACACAGCCGGCTACTATCGGCCAGTATCGTCTCGGTACAGTCGATTTCGATAGTCGACCCATCGGTGTTGACCGTCGTCCAGGCGTCCGCCATCACGTCGGAAAGCGTGACCGGCTCGACGGTGTACTGCCGGCCGCCCTGTCGGGCGATCTCCATGAGGTCGTCGATGAGAAACGACATCCGGGTGTGGCTTCGCTGGATGGCGTCGAACTCCTCGGCGGCGTGTTCAGCAGCTAACAGGTCGACGCGTCCCATCGCCGCCTGAAGCGGGTTCCGGAGTTCGTGTGAGATTATCTGTGCGAGCTCTCGGAGCCGTTCTTTCTGCTGTTCAAGTTCCGTCGTCCGCTGCTGGAGCGCGTTTTTCGTCTGGCTCGCGTCGATAGCCAGCGCAATATTGTGGCCGACCTCCCTGAACGTATCCTGTTCTTCCGTGTCGAAGATATCGACACGGTCAGCGTACACTCCAAGGACGCCGTAGGACGTCCCATCGTACACCAGTGGGACGGCGAGAGCGCGAACACAGTCCGTCTCCAGTGCATTCGTGTCGTCCCCAGACGCTGTCGGGTCGATATCTGCAACGACCAGTCGGTCTTCTGATTCGGCACGGACCAGCGGCTCCGGCGCGGTGATAGTGACACTGTCGCGCTGTGACCCCAGCGCTCGAACGACCGGCCTGTCGTGCTGACAGGTCACCGTACAGGCCTCGCTGTACCTGTCCGTGCCCGCCAGAACCGCCGTGACATCGCGTTCGATGTCCATCCGAGACTGTGAGCGGATGAGGGCCTGATTGACGAGTCGGACGGCCTCGTTGAGATGTTTTCGTTTATTCGCCCGCTGACGGGCCGGGCTGGAAGCGACGGCTGCGTCGACCTGCGCCAGTAGCCGCTGGTGAGCGTCACTCACTGTACTCGGAACGTAGCCGAACACGTCACGGCTGTAGGCCTCGCGGGCGATGTCGCCGTTTGTCACCTCAGCAAAGAGGATAACCGGAAGCTCGGGCTGCTCCCGTTGCAGTCGGTCGAGAAGCGTCAATCCACCGAGGTACTGTGTTCCGTCCGGGTTCTCCACTTCGCAGTTCGTGACGACACAGTCAGTGTCGTACTCGTCAAGCGCACGCTCCAGATCACGGACACCGTCGAATTCGCGGACGGTGAGACCACTGTCCCGGAGCATCGAAATCGCAGCCCTGTCCTGACGTGGACTGCGAACGAACAGGACGGTGGGCTGTGGCTTCATCACCCTTCCGAGGAGATACACACATAAAGAAGTTACACCCTATCTTTCTCTACAGCTGTCATTTCCTCTTCTCAGCGACGCTACCGCCCAGTTCAGGGGACGATTTATACACACAGCACCGTATTCTCTGATGATGGCACACACGGGGCTGGAAACGCATCGGACCCAGTCGGCAGTCATCGCTGCGATACAATCACTTATTGACTCTGCTACCGAGAGTCTAACGATTGCGGTCCCGAAATCAGCTCTCTCTGTGTTTGTGCCCCAACTAAGCGCCGCTATCGAGCGGGATGTACTGGTGCTGTTACTGATCCATGGCGACGCCCCAGCGCCGACTCCAGCGTACGAGAATATTGCAACGGCGGTCAGGACAATCGAGAGCGGTATCACCCCGCTACTCGTGACCGCCGATGTTCGGCGGGGACTCACCGGCCACGTCGGGATGGTGACTGACTCGGGAGTGGACCGTCAGGCAACGGAGTTCGACAATGAGAACCTCGCTCACGACGAGTTCACGATGTTTCTCGGCACCCACTGGCTGATGGGGACGGAACACTACGTCGCTCCCGTGTGTGCGTTCCCGCGGACGTTCTCCACATTCCAGTTCGCAGTACTCATGGCAGCGCTGGCGCTGCGGGCGGGGACGCCGATCACTGCTCGTGCTCGGGTGGTCTCGACGACGGACCGAACGGAGACGACGATATCGGGACCGGTGATAAACGTCCGCCAGAGCATCGTTTACCCCGCATCGAGCAAGAACCCGGCCGAGCGGTCACTCACTATCGAAACCGATGCCGGACCGGTCACTGTCGGTGGGACCGGTGCTACGAAGGAAACCTATGAATGCCGCGAAATCACGCTGGACAGCGCTGACGGGGAATGACGTAGCGAAAAACCGCCTGCAGTGGGGAAAAGTCGGCGTCGGTGTGTCGACCGTCGTTACTGGAAGGTGCGGCTGGCCGTGCTCTCGTCGGCGACACCGGGTTCGGCCCGGTCGAAGCGCTGTTCGATTTCCTCGTAGCGCTCGCGGGTCTCCTCGGTGACGCTGGGACCGACTTCTTCGAGCGCGTGCTCGAAGTGGTCCATCGTCACGCGGACGTTGCTGACGCTGTCGCCGATTTCCTCGGGGTCCACGCTGTTGATGAACTCCCGGGTCGCGGCCATCGACGCCTCGCGGGCGACCGCTTCGATGTCCGCGCCGACGTAGCCGTCAGTGCGGCGGGCCAGTTCGTCGAGGTCGACGCCGTCGGCCAGTGGCTTGTTCCGGGTGTGGACCTGGAAGATGGCGCGGCGGGCGTCCTCGTCCGGGACGGGCACGTGAACGTGCCTGTCGAGGCGACCGGGGCGCAAGAGCGCGTCGTCGATGAGGTCCGGCCGGTTCGTGGTCGCGACGACCACGACGTTCTCCATCTCCTCGATGCCGTCAAGCTCCGTCAGGAGCTGGGAGACAACGCGTTCGCCAACACCGGAGTCGGTCGTCCCGCCGCCGCGTTCGCCGGCGATGGAGTCGATCTCGTCGAAGAACACCACAGTCGGGGCGTTCTCGCGGGCCTTGCTGAACACTTCGCGGACGCCCTTCTCGGACTCACCGACGAACTTGTTCAGCAGCTCCGGCCCCTTCACCGAGATGAAGTTGGACTGGGCCTCGTTGGCGACGGCCTTCGCCAGCAGCGTCTTCCCGGTGCCGGGCGGACCGTACATCAGCACGCCCTTTGCGGCTTCGAGGTCCATCGACTCGAACACGTCTTCGTACTCCAGAGGCCACTGGATGGTCTCTCGGAGCCGTTCCTTGGTGTCTTCGAGGCCACCGACGGAGTCCCAGGTGACATCCGGGACTTCGACGAAGACCTCCCGGAGCGCGGAGGGCTCGATGCCCTTCATCGCCTCGCGGAAGTCCGTGTCGCTGATTTCCAGGCGTTCGAGGACCTCGGCGTCGATCTCGTCGGATTCGAGGTCGAGCTCGGGGCGGATACGTCGGAGCGCGTTCATCGCGCTCTCTTTGGTCAGGGAGGCGAGGTCAGCGCCGACGAAGCCGTGGGTGTTCTCGGCGTAGTTCTCGATGTCGATTTTCTCGGAGAGGGGCATCCCGCGGGTGTGCACCTGCAGGATCTCCTTGCGGCCCTCCTTATCCGGGACGCCGATCTCGATTTCACGGTCGAAGCGGCCACCACGGCGCAGTGCCGGGTCGATGGCGTCGACGCGGTTCGTCGCGCCGATGACGATGACCTGCCCGCGCTCTTCGAGCCCGTCCATCAGGCTGAGTAGCTGGGCGACGACGCGCCGTTCCACGTCGCCCTGCGTCTCGCCGCGCTTGGGGGCGATGGAGTCGATCTCGTCGATGAAGACGATGGCGGGGGAGTTCTCCGAGGCCTCGTCGAAGATCTCGCGGAGTTGCTCCTCGCTCTCGCCGTAGTACTTCGACATGATCTCCGGGCCGGAGATGGTCGTAAAGTACGCGTCAATCTCGTTGGCGACAGCTTTCGCCATCAGCGTCTTCCCCGTGCCGGGCGGGCCGTGGAGGAGGACGCCCTTTGGCGGTTCGATGCCGAGCTGCTGGAACAGTTCGGGGTGGCGCATCGGCAGCTCGATCATCTCCCGGACCTGTTCGAGCTCCCGGTCGAGGCCGCCGATGTCCTCGTAAGTCACGTCGGGCGTGTCGCGGGCTTCGGGCGCACCCTCGCCGCTGTGGACCTGCTCGGCGGGCATCTCGCTAACCTGAATGTCCGTGGAGTCGGTCACGACGACCGTTCCGGATGGTTCGGTCTCAGCGATTTTCAGCGGAATCTTCTGGCCGGACATCGAAGAGAGCGGGCCAAGGCCGAAGCTCACTGGTACCGTCTGGCCCTGCGTGACGGCTTGGCCGCTGAGGTTGTTGCGAATCATCGGGCCGACGTTGCCCCGGACCCGAAGGTTCTGGGGCAGCGCGACGGTGACCGAGGTCGCGGGGTTCACGTCGGCTTTCTCGATATTCACGTGGTCGTCGATACCGACGTTGGCCTCCTGGCGGAGTTGGCCGTCGATACGGACGATGCCGTTCCCCTCATCCTCGGGGTAGCCAGGCCAGACACGGGCGACCGCGCGACTGTCCTGCTTTCCTTCGAGAACGATGTAATCGCCGTTCTCGAGATCGAGTTCGTCCATCGCGGCACGGTCGATAGCCGCGAGGCCACGGCCGGCGTCTTTCTGTTTGAGTGGTTTAACAGTAAGTCTCATCAGTTATCTCCCTCCTCCTCTGACAGTTCGATAGTGAGGACCCCGTGATTCATAAACGCTCGTGCGTCGCCGGCAGGGATCTCCTGTTCGTGCTGGTGGCCGTCCGCGACGACGATGACGGTCCCGTCGACCACATCGACACTCGCATCGGCGGCAGGTCCCACGTCCGCCGCGAGCACGACGGTGTCGTCGTACTCGAATCGGCGGAGGGGCGTCTCGTCGAACAACTGCTGTTCTGAAGTCATACTAACTCAAAGTAAGCGAGGTAAGTATATAAATCCATCGCAGAAATACGCCATACGGCAAAAAAATTCAGCGAGTTGCTTGAATGCGGTTCACACCTGTTCTTGTCGCGCCAACCTTTTATCCACACCGCTTCCGAACCGTGGTGCATGAACTGGGTCACCCACGACGGGCGAGTCACGACGTACAGACAGGCGCAGTCTGCTGGTACAGGACCGACAGCGCTGTATGTCCACGGCAGCGGCGCGACACACCGCGTGTGGGGGCATCAGTACGCCCCATCCGGACCGACCCATCCCGCCGTCGCGCTGGACCTGTCAGGCCACGGAGAGTCCGACGATATCGACACTGGGGCCGGGACCGCGACGCTCGACGCCTACGCAGACGATGTGGTCGCTGTGGGGCAGGAGACGGACGCAGATGTACTGGTCGGGAACTCGCTCGGTGGGGCCGTCGCCCAGTGGGTCGCGCTCGAACGGGACTGGTCGCTCGAAGCCATAGTGTTGCTGGGGACCGGCCCCGAACTCCCGGTGTTCGACGGGCTCCAGGAGTGGCTTGCGAACGACTGGGACCGCGCCGTCGAGTTCCTGCACGACCGGGACCGCCTGTTCCACGATACCGACCACGAGGCCCTGTCCCGCTCCCACGAGGAGATGGAAGATGTCGGGCAGGCAGTGACACGCCGTGATTTCATGACCTGTCACGAATTCGACGTGCGTGACCGACTCGGCGAGATTGACGTACCCGTGCTGGCTATCTGCGGCGAGCACGACAAACTGACTCCGCGTGCGTATCACGAGACGCTTGCCCGCGAGGTCCCCGACGGCGAGGTGTCGTTCGTCCCCGACGCTGCCCACCTGGCGATGGTCGAACAGGCCGGGGTGTTCAACGACATCCTAGCGGAGTTTATCGAGGATGCGGTTTGAGAGATCCTGCACCAGCGCCACCGAGACACACAACTACTGACTGTAGGGGGCTACAGCGACCGTCACAGTTGCGACTGTTCTGCTGAAGCCGATGGCAGTCGAATAGTGATGACCGAACCCCGTGGCGTATTTTCGGCAAACGTGATGGTTCCGCCGGAGGTAGTGATAGTCCAGTAGGCGATCCAGAGACCCAGCCCGTTGCTGTGCTTGAGAGCTGTCTCTGTCCCCGTTTCGATCACTTCCTGCTCCCGGTCAGGGAGCCCGGGACCGTTATCAGCGACCGCAACCGTAACTTTCCCGTCAGCCGTGGGTCCAGTGACTGTCACCGATACCTCTGGGACCGACTGGTCGTTGTGTTCGGCCGCATTTTCCAGAACGTTTCGCAGCGCGGAGTCGATCAAATCTACGGCAGATACCGTCGCCCGGTCCGGCCGTTCGACGCGAAACTCCGCGTCTGGATACGTCCGTTCGAGGTCAGCTATTACGTCTGCAACGACAGCGCTGAGATCGACGGTCGTAGTTTCGACTGCCCCGTCCCCGACGAACCGCTCTAGGTCGCGGGCCTTCTCGCTTAATGTGACAATATCCTCGCCTTTCCGTTTGATTCGCTTCAGTTGTGGCTGAGCCTGCTGTGATTTGAGGAGGTTCTCAGTGGTCCCCAGAATGACCTGCATATCGTTACGGATGTCGTGGCGGAGGACGCGGTTGACGACCTCCAGGCGCTGGCGCTGGCGCTCGATGCGTTGTTCGCGCTGTTTGCGCTCGGTTACATCAGTCAGTGTGATCAGTTGTCCCGTGACTGTGCCGTAGCCACGATACAGCGGTGTCTGTCGGACTTCGTATGCTCGCTCTTCGCCGTCCACGGGAACGGTAATTTCGGCACGGTCAGGGGAGTCGTCGGTTGGCGAGTCACGGAGGTCCATCAAACTGGGAAGCACATCTCCGAGTGGCCGGCCGATCCACGCTGCCCCCGATGTCCCGATAATGGCTTTCGCCTGTGGATTGAGATCGATGACAACGTCGCGTTCGTCGACGACGATGACGGCCTCTTGCATCGACGCGACGATCTCGTCCCGGGCGATTTCTCGGGCGGCAGGAATGATCTGTAGCAACTGCCGACGAAAAACAGCGCCCCCCAGAAGGACGCCGGTGAACACGAATCCGATCTTGGTCAGGTCAAATACGCTCGAGACGCCGGTCAGATACAGGACGTTCCCGCTCCACGGGAGGAGTGCTGCCAGGCTGAGTCCAAGTGCCTGCGTACGGTAGACGCGTCCTGAGAGTAGCGCCAACTTCAGAATGAGGCCGGTCCCCACAGCCATCACGGTATACGCGTAGGCGGTCCACGCCCAGAACGCGGGGCCTCGCTCTGTTACCAAAACGACGAGTGATCCGCTGAAGGCCAACTCCATCGAGGACCAGAACAGCCCATGGTACTGGTTCGTCCACGCGAGCGAGATCATCAGGGCAGGCCCGAGGAGTATGCCACCCAGCTCTTTCCGGGTCGGAAGGCGAGTCTGACCCGTGTACTGGATAGTGAACAGGAGCCACGCGACGGGAACGGCTCCAATTGCGGGATACATGAGCTTGAGTGCGAGGCGCTTAGTTGCAAGGTCGGCTGCCCCGAGTTCAACCAGAGACATCACCGACCACCACGCGATTGCAAGCATCAAAAAAGCCAGAGAGCGAGACCCCGTGCAGTCGCGATAGTACACGCCAACGCCAGCGATGAGAAGCGAAACTGCGGCGGATAGGAGTGGAGTAAACAGATACCAAGAGAACTGGAACTTCATTCCTACTGTTGAACTCCGTACCCCACATGTATGCGATTAATAGACTTTAAACTACCAGATACACCGCTCAATATCGAGCCTTATATGAGCCTAAGCGGAACTGAACGGCTGACGCTGTTGGCGTCTTACTCTCCGGGGTAGACCCACGGGCCGAGCGCGAAAAACAGCAGGGCAATAGCGAGCATCGCCCGTGGCCCGGCCCGGAAGAACGCCGTCGGCGCAACAACAGCGACCGTCTGCACGACACCCATCGGAACCGCGGTTTTCGGCCCCGGCTTTGGGTAGTCGAATGGCGCGACCATCGCAAGTGAGAGCGCGAGCGCGCCAACACTCAGCACCAGTGGGTTCGTGACGCCGCTCAGATACGCCGTCGCGATGATGATACTCCCAAGCGTGTTGGGCATCCCCGGCCGCTCGTCGGGAGAATCGAAGTACGTCGAGTAGAATGCCGTCCTGACGATGGAGCACACGACGTATGCGGAAGCGAGCAACACGAGGCCGACGAACACGCCCGGATTGGCGGACTCGATACCGCCGTATGCGTCTGTCAACAACACGTAAAGAAAGAGGCTCGGCGTCGCGCCGAACGAGACCACGTCAGTCACGGAGTCAAGCAGTGGGCCGACCGCCGAACTGTCGCCGTTCCGGGCGACGATTCCGTCGATTGCGTCGGCAATGACCGCCAGCAGGATGAGCCGAGCGGCCAGTTGCAGGTCGGTGAACGCGATGGCTCCGGCGACGAATCCGACGACGGCATTGCACAACGTCACCGTGTCGGCGACACTGAGTCGTCGGCGTACCTCGAAGCCCATGGTTCCCCGGTTGGCCACGGCGTATATGAAGGACTCGAAAGCGAACGCGCCGCGGTTCCGACCAGCCATCCATCACTCGTCTGGGAGTTCGTGGCCGAAGCGGAGGCGAGCAGCGGTGGCGAGCGACCCGACGACGAGGATGACCAGTTCCCAGCCGCTCCGGGCGATGGGGAACACGCGGTCGACGGCCTCAGGTTCTCGCTGTCCCGGGGTGGGGTCGACACCGGTACTCATCTGGACCTCGCTGGAGTTGCCCATCGATTGGGTGGTCGAGCCACCGCTTCCGTCGCTCCCGCCGCCGCTGGGTGTCTGAGCGGTTGGCTCGGGAAGTTCGACGAATGTCTGGACGATGCCGCGCTGGCTCGAAAGTTCGAGGTGGCCGCTGAGCTGATAGAACTGGTCGTACAGCGGCCAGAAGAGGTTCGCACCGCCCGTAATTAGGTCCAGCAGTACGTGACCCACTGCGTACACGATGACACAGAACCAACTGACCCGAACGCCGTAGGCCCCCCAGCGGCCCTTGATATACGACTCCTCCCGCACGTACAGGTCGACCGCGATGAGGAGGGCCAGCACCGCCGGGATGACGAGGTTCGTCGTCGCGGCCCGGTGGCCGGCCTGCCAGTAGAGGCCGATGAACGCGTCTATATCGGGGAATGTGACGACGAGTATCGACAGGAGAAGCGACCGTTTATCGAATGCAGCACCCAGTAGCGTCGCAGCGAGTAACCCCACAAAGGCGTAGTGAACCACCAGCGAAGGCATATAGATATCAGTACTACCACAAAAATGAGCGTTGTGGTGGGCTCTATCAGAATGAGAAACTACCCCACTTGATTAATATGGTCACAGTAAATACATTGTCAGTGGGGAACTGGTGGGGTGGAACGGCACCCATTAACACTTCTATCGATAGGAGCGACACGGCGAGTCAAAACAGCGAAAAAGAGAACCGCCTAGTCTGCCGTGATTTCCTGCTGTGCCGTGGTCGCCTCATTCTCCATCGGGACCACGAGCTTGTAGAGCCCGTACAGGGCCAGGACTAGGATACCGGCGAGGACCAGCCCAGTCCGCAGCGTCGGATCGATCATCGGAGTTGCGATTATCTCGCCCGCGTCGTTGGTCAGCGGTGCCGCGCTGTAGGGCTTACCCGCCAGTATCTCCACGATGCCGAGGACGACGACGCCCAGCAGCATCAGTCCGCCGCTGAGTGCCATCGCCGCTTTGTCGATGACGGTGGTGTGTTGTTGCATTGGTGGTCACCTCCTTAACCGAGCAGGTACCTGAGCTTCGGGTGTCGTTTGACCAGTTTGGTCTTCTCGATGATGGCGTCGAGGCCATAGTAGCGGCCGGTGGCCAGCACGATCATCGTCATGAACAGGAGCAGGCCCATGAAGTCGCTGTTGACCAGCCCGTGGCCGAACTCCGCGTTGCCGATCCAGAACAGGGACATGAAGAAGACCCCGAACACGGAGGCGAGCCTGACCAGCGCGCCGACCATCAGGCCGAGCCCGATGAGCGTCTCGCCAAGCGGGACCATCGCCTGAATGAGCCAGCCAAGGTGCTCGCCCATCAGCACGGGGATCGGACCGAGTGCCGTGCCGGTCATTTGCCTGAGGTACGCCGGCCCGTAGGTGTAGGCCAGTCCGTCCTCGATGAGCTTCGTTACGCCTGCGTGGAAGAACCACCAGCCGGTCACGACACGCAGGAACGCCAGCCAGTACGCGGTCCAGGCCCCGCCGAGCTCGAGTTCGAACTCGTCTGCCAGGGGGTTCGCCGCTTGATAGGACATCTGTGTCACCTCACATGTGTACCTGCGTGGTCAGGTAGCATATAAATGAGAGCGTGTTCCCACCGATTGAAAACACATCTCAGCGCCTGAGAAGGGAGATATCGGTGATTGATCATGTGACAATTCGTTCGGCTGCGGGTTTTTATGTACGTTGCCCAGCCGTGGGACCCACCCACGGGCCACCGTGAGGTTCAAACCCTCCATGCGACTACGCTACGACACCAATGGTACTCGAACTGACGGGCGAACACACCACGGCGCGGGTGATGGTCGACGACGAATCGCTCGTCGAAGCAGGGTGTCGGGAACAGATCGAGACGCTCATCGACCACCCGGCGTTCACCGAACCGGTTCGGATCATGCCGGACACGCACTGGGGGGCCGGCGCACCCATCGGCTTCACGATGCCACTTGGCGACCGTGTCGTCCCGAATATCGTCGGCGTCGACGTGGGCTGTGGGATGGCCGCGACGAACCTCGGTCCGAACCTCCCGTTAGAAGACGAGGAGCGCGAGCGACGCGTGCGCGAGGCGGTCCCGATGGGGCGGTCGGTTCACGATTACGACGACGCAGTCCACTTCGTCGAGGAGTTCCCGTTCGAGCGGGCCAACCGCGTCTTCGAGCAGTTCGACGCGGCCTACGCCGAGCGCTTCGGCGAGCACATCGACCCCGTCGAGTTCGACTTCGACGGCTACGACGAAGACTACTTCGAGGCGCTGTGTGACCGCGTGCTGGCCGACCAGCGGCAAGGAATGGGGTACATAATCAAGAGCGCTGGGACGCTGGGCGGCGGGAACCACTTCGTGGAGTTCGGCCAGGCCCGCGAGTCGGGCGACTACTGGCTGGTCATCCACAGCGGCTCCCGGTACCTCGGTAAGTCCGTCGCCGAGTATTGGCAGTCGACGGCGACGGACCGCCGGACCATCGGCGAAATCCGCGAACAGATTCCCGAGGAGTACGTCGAGTACCTGAAGTTCGACCCGGACACCGTGGAATCACGGGACCTCTACGCGTGGGTCACCGGCGGCATGGGCGAGTCATACATCCGGAAGGACCGACTTCGCCGCGAACTGGACGGTAAGGATATCGAGGACGCCTTCGACGAGCTGGGGACGGTACAGGACGCTATCCACAGCAGCGACGACGAGGACCGCAACACGGACCTCGATTGGCTCGAAGGCCGCGAAGCCCACGGCTACCTCGTCGACATGCTGTTCGCCCAGCAGTACGCCCGCTGGAACCGCGAACTGATGAGCGACGCAATCTGTGACGTGCTGGACGTCGACCCCGTCGACCGGTTCCAGTCGATTCACAACTACATCGACTTCCGCGACCTGACCATCCGCAAGGGGGCGACCCCGGCCCGCGACGGCCAGCGGCTACTGGTCCCGTTTAACATGGCCGACGGGTCGATTATCGCACGCGGGAAGGGTAACGATGAGTACCACCAGACAGCGCCACACGGCGCGGGTCGCGTGATGAGCCGTCGGCAGGCCCACAGCGATATCGACATGGACGAGTTCGCCGCGGCGATGGACGGCATTTACTCGGAGTCCGTTATCGAAGGCGTCCGGGACGAAGCGCCGATGGCATACAAGGACGCTGACGCGATTCTTTCGGCCATCCAGCCGACTGCCGAAGTCGTCGAGTACGTCGACGCCGTCCACAACCTGAAGGCGACAGAGTAAGCCAACCTGTTAGTCTGGCAGAAAGTGATTTGGCCGCGAAGGCCTTGGGTCCTGTATGACCATTCTCGTTGCGGTCGCCAACGACTCAGTCTCTCCGGCAGTCATCGATACTGCGGTGCGACTCGCCGACGGACTCGATGAGGAACTGTACGTCGTCCACCTCGTCGACGAAGACACCGCCGACGGCACGGCCATGCAACTCCGGGACGAGATGCGTGACCGGTTCCGCGACGCCACCGCCGTGGCAACGGTCGCTATCGAACACGTCGGTCGGTCTGCAATGCGCTCGGGCACACGGATTGGAAACGAACTGCTCGAACTCGCGGCTGACGTGGACGTTCAGCACATCGTCATGGGCCACGAGCCGAAGGGGCTGGCTGGCAAAATCCGTGAAGGCGACGCGGCGGTTTCCGTCATCGACGCCGCCGACGTCCCGGTAACAGTCGTTCCGGAGAGGTCGTCCGACGCCTGAGCGCCACAGGAGTCGTTATAGGCCAAGTTCCCGGCCGAGCACCATCCGCTGTATCTCGCTCGTCCCTTCGCCGATCTCCATGAGCTTTGCGTCCCGGTAGAACCGCTGTGGCGCGAAATCCGTCGTGTAGCCGTACCCGCCAAGCACCTGAACGGCGTCCTCGGCGACCTGCCGGCAGATTTCGCTGGCGTCGAGTTTCGCCAGCGACGACATGCGCGTCACGTCCTCGCCGGCGTCGTACATCGTCGCCGCCTTGTGGGTCAACAGGCGGGCGCGCTCGATCTTGCGGTCCATCTCGACGATCTTGTCCCGGACGGCGTCGAACTTCGAGATGGGACGGTCGAACTGCTCGCGCTCGGTGGCGTAAGACTTTGCGGCCTCGAACGCGCCCTGTGCCAGCCCCGTCGAGAGCGCGGCGATAGAGATGCGCCCGCCGTTGAGCGTCTTCAGCGTCTGCTCCCAGCCGTCGCCTTCCTCGCCGAGCAGGCGGTCCGCGGGAACCCGGCAGTCGTCGAACTGGAGTTCGCAGGTCGGTGAGGCGTTCAGTCCCATCTTCTCCCACTCGGTGGTCACTTCCCAGCCGTCGTCCTCGGGGGCAACGATGAACGTCGAGATGCCGTCGTAGCCGGCCTCGGGGTCGGTGACGGCCTTGACAAGTATCGACCCGGCGACTGAGGCGTTCGTGATAAACTGCTTGGTGCCGTTGACGACGTACTCGTCGCCGTCCCGCTCGGCCGTCGTGTCCATGTCGCTGGCGTCGCTCCCGCTGCCCGGTTCTGTCAGCGCCCACCCGCCGAGTTGGTCGCCCGAAGCCAGCGGCGTGAGCCACCGCTCCTTCTGAGCGTCGGTGCCGAACAGCTCTATCGGCTTGGTTCCCAGCGAGGTGTGGGCGACGTACGAGAGGCCGATACTCCCGGAGACGCGTCCGAGTTCCTCGGCGACCAGCGCGTACATCAGTGTATCGCCGCCCAGCCCGCCCCACTCCTCGCTGATAGGCACGCCCATCACGTCTAGCTGGCCGAGTTCCTCGAATACCTCGGCCGGGAAGCGATGCTCCTCTTCTATCTCCTGTGCTACCGGCTGAATCTCGTTCTCGCAGAACTCACGGACCGAATCCCGTATCATCCGGTGTTCGCCCGGCACGTCGAACTCCATACCAAGCGTAGGGGCTGTGTGAATAAATACCACAGGTGCGGACGCAAGCCATTTGCCCGTCGACGGCGTTTCCTAGAGAGAATGGCGTTCCGGCGACTCCTCCGCGGGACGGTCCCCTGGGAGCAACTCGAAGGCGTGGTGCAGGCGGTAATCGAACGGTATAACGAGCCCGCGGCCCACGTAACGTTTCTGGAGGCGGACAACTGGCTCTCGACGCCGCTGGTCGTCAACGACCAGTGGTTCGTGAAGGTCATCACGGAGCAGAACTCGCTGGTCCACACACTGTTGACCGCCGGCCGCAATATCGGCGCATTTTCCTCGGGGACGGAGGGCTTTTTCGAGCACTTCGGGACGCCCTACGAGATGGCGGAACACGAACTGGCGGCGACCCGGCGGATGCGAGAAATCGGCGTCAACGCTCCCAAGCCTATCGAGGCGTTCGAGTACGACGGGATGGGCATACTCGTGCTGGAGTACATCCCTGACTTCGAGCCGTTGGACAACCTTTCACCCGAGACGGTCAAGGGACACAGCCCGGCGGTGTTTGAGTTCCTCCACCGAATGCACGAGGACGGCCTGGCACACGGCGACTTCCGCTGTGAGAACGTGCTCGTGGCCCACGACGACCTGTACTTCATCGACGCAACGAGCGTCCGCGCGGCGGCAATCAGCGACGCCCGTGCATACGACTTAGCCTGTGCGCTGGGGGCGCTGGAGCCGCTCATCGGTGCGCCGGCTGCCGTCTCCGCCGCCGCACGCCACTACGATATGTCTGAGTTGCTGGCTGCGGAGGAGTTCCTCGACTTCGTCAACATCCGCCCGGACCACGACTTCGCCGCCGCTGAAATCCGTGGGGCCGTGGAGAAACGCGCATAGGCTGGCGCGGAACGGCCTCAGTCCGCTGGGGTTGCCTCGACTGCCCGGCTTCTGGCCACGACGCCGATACCGACGAGCACGACGGCCCCGCCGGCAATGGTCGACGGCCCGGGTAGCTCCGCGAGCAACAGCAGCGCCAGCAGCGCGCTCCCGACCGGCTCGCCAAGCAGCGAGACGCTGACCATGCTGGACTCGACGTGTGCCAGCGCCCAGTTGAGGACAGTGTGGCCGAACACGCCGGGGCCGACAGCCATCGCGAGAAACAGCGCCCACTCCCGCGGCGGGTAGCCGGTGACGGGGTGGCCCGATGTGATGACAAAGGCGAGCAGGCACACCGCCGCGACGCTGTAGACGACAGTCACGTACGGAATAAGTGGGAACCGCTGGCGGAGCGAGCGCCCGGCCAGCACGTAGCCAGCGGCCATGATGCCGCCAACGAGGGCCAGGGCGTTGCCGTACAGTGGCCGCGGGCCGATGGTCCCGCTGCCGAGCAGCTCGCCGATAGACATCACGACGATGCCACCGATAGCGACCAGAATGCCCGCGGCCGTGCCACGCGTGACGCGTTCGTCGAGCAGCGCCCAAGCGCCGACGGCGACGAACAGGGGCTGGCACTGGACCAGTGTGACCGATGCCGCGACACTGGTCCACGCCAGACTCTCGAACCACGCCGCGAAGTGAACGGCGAGTGCGACACCAGTCGCCGCAGCCGCCAGTACGTCCTGCCGTGCGAGCCGTCCGAACGCCGACCGATGCCGTCCCAGCGCTAGCGGGGCCAGCAGTGCCGTTGTCAACAGAACACGGTAAAACGCCGCCACCGACGCCGCGGCATCGCTCCACCGGACGAGAATCGCGCTCGTACTAACGGCGAGGACGGCGACGACGAGCCCCAGTCGCGGGTCGATTCGCGGCCCGGTCACGGCCATCCTGCTCCGTTGTGACGCAGCGACAGCACAGCCCAATCAGTTACAGCGACGACACGTCCTCTCATCCCGTGGCAGTATCCGACACGGGGATAAAGAAACACCGGATATCATAGTCGGGTCCGTCCCGTCCGCAAGCGAGGGTGTGCTACCCTTCGAGTAGTTCCTTCGTCTGCTGATGGCGATACCGAAACATCGGTTCCATCCCGAGACACCCGAATGGGCCAAGTGCCCGCCCAAGCGGCCCGCCGGGCAGTTCGAACTCGACGTGGTCGTGGACGAGCGTTTCCCTGTCGCTCAGCGCCCGAAACGTGTGCGTGTGCTCCCAGTGGGGGAACGGCCCCTCCGCCATCACGTCACGGAACATCGCTTCGTCCTCGCCCTCTTCACGGGCGACGATATTCGAGACCCACTGCTGGCGGGGCGGCACACCAAAGGGCTTTATCGAGGATTCGACGACCGACCCGGCGGTCAGTTCTTCAGGGTTTGGCTCGCCATCTGGTCCCCGTTCTGCCTCGATGCGGATGTTCATCCAGTCGGGAGTCAGGGCGACCAGTCCATCGCCCGTCGCGTGGAATTTCCAGACCTCTGACAGCGGAGCTTCGACGCGAACCTGCCGCTCGTAAATGTCCATACACGCAGTAGGGGAAGCGTTGGCAAAACACCCGCGATAGCCGCGACTGATTCCGGAATGCGGTCAGGGCCAGATGCCGCCTTCCTCGGCGGCGGCGACGACCCGCTGGATTGCGACGACGTACATCGCCGTCCGGAAGTTCGGCGCACCGGTCTCCTCATAGGTCTCGACAAGGTCGTCGAACGCGTTTGTGATGATGGTCTCCAGTTCATCGTTCACGCGGTCTTCGGACCAGTAGAACCGCTGGCGGTTCTGGACCCACTCGAAGTACGACACCGTGACGCCGCCGGCGTTGGCGAGGATATCCGGGAACACCGCCACGTCACGTTCGGTGAGAACGTCGTCCGCGTTCGGCGTCAGCGGGCCGTTTGCCGCCTCCACGACGATGTCGGCCTGTACATCCTCCGCAAGGTCGCCGTCGATAGCGTTTTCGAGCGCCGCTGGGACGAGCAGGTCCACACCCATCGTCAGCAGCTCTTCGTTCGTCAGCTCCTCTGTTGCGCCCTCGTAGCCGGCCAGCGACCCGGTCTCGCTCTTGAACGCCTTCGCGTCGCGTGCGTCGAGCCCATCGGGATTGTAGACCGCTCCCGAGGAGTCCGATACTGCGACGATGTTTGCGCCGAGGTCCTCGATGAGTTTTGCCGCCACGGAGCCGGCGTTCCCGTAGCCCTGCACAGCCACCGTTGCGTCTTCCATGTCTTTGCCGAGATAGTCGAACGCCTCGCGGGCTGTGAGCATCACGGAGCGGCCGGTGGCTTCCACGCGGCCTGCGCTGCCACCCGACTCCGGGGCCTTCCCGGTGATGACGCCGGGTTCAGTGGTGTTCTCCAGCGTCTCGTAGGTGTCTTTGATCCAGTTCATCTCGCGCTGGCCGGTGTTGACGTCTGGCGCGGGGATATCCCGGTCCTCACCGATAATCGGGCGAAGTTCCTCTGCGAACGACCGTGTTATCCGCTCGATTTCGCCAGCCGAGTACTGGCGCGGGTCGATTTCGATGCCGCCTTTCCCGCCGCCGTAGGGGATGTTTACCGCAGCACATTTATACACCATCCAACCAGACAACGCTTTGACTTCGTCACGCGTGACCTGTGGATGATAGCGGATTCCACCCTTGTACGGCCCTCTGTCACCGTTGAACTGTGAGCGATAGGCACGAAACACCTCGACGGAGCCGTCGTCCATCTCCACGGAGAGGTTCGTCTCAAGCACTCGCTCGGGGTGTTTCAGCCGTTCGAGTACGTCAGTCGAATATTCGAGATAGTCCGACGCGTCGTCGATTTGCTCCTGTAAACTCTCAAATGGGTTTACCTCAGGCGACATACGTGTAACGTCTCAGACTGTGGGCAAAAGGGTACCGCCGTCCATGGGATTTTCCAGACAACAATTACCCACAACGGAGCCCGTTGCCAAACGGAATGTCTGTGACGGCGTCGCCGTAGGCGACGCGAGCCGCGCGGGCTGTCGGTCCGGTGAGCGAACGAAAGCTGAGGACAGTCTCCCCCACAGGGTAGCTACAGGCTAATCAAGAGGGCCGTGTTGATCACGACGGCCACTACCCAGGGGAGCGCCAGTCCGAGCGGGACGACGACGCCACGCTGATCGCTCAGCAGTTGGCGGGTCACCCCCGCCAATCCGAGAACACCAACTTTCGTCGCTCCGAGGACAGCGATCCCGAACGTCTCTATCGCGGCCCGCATCACAGGGTTTCCCTCGTGTAGGCCGTGCTGAAGGCCAACGTGTGTCAGCCACACGTCGACGATAAGAGTCACGGCGACTACCAGCCATAGTTCTCGCTCGACGGCCGCGAGTTCGTCGAGCAGGGCGCTACACCACCCGTCGATGGTCCCTACCGGGACCGGTCGGTCCGTTGTGAACACGTCACCCTCCGCAACCACGCCCCCACGTGGTCTGTTATTCCATTGTCACCCCGTGTATTAAATACACACTGTTTACTACTGAAATCGAATATGTAGGGACTGTATACTCCAGAGAAACGTGATGCCAACGGGCACACTTTCAACAACGCGTTCGGTGCCCTGGTGGGTCTCGTCGATAGTCACCGCCCGACATTATCACCTCTCATAATGGTGGCGTACCATTGATATCGGGTGCCGGGCTACTCATGTACTATGAATGCCGCCGGTCACCCGCGAGAGACGCCGCTGTCGGCCGGGTGTCGTCGCTGGTGGCTTCCGCTTCTCGTGGTACTCCTATTGCTCCCGTTGCTCGTTGCCCTTACTTCTGGCACGGCCGCGGCCGAAGACACCGAGTCACCGGAGTGGGGCAATGCGACGCGGGGCAACGCTACGACTATCGAGGTGTCTCTGTACGACGACGGCGGGTCGCTAGACACGAGCACGATTCAGGCGGCGGATTTCGACCTAACTACTGGCCGAGTAGAGAACGTCTCGGTCGCATCGATCAACGCCTCCGGAGCAAACAGGACGGGGGTGCGCGTGTCACTGCTGTTAGAAACGAAAGTCGACACGGACAACGTCACCGTTAGCCTCCGTGACACCGGCATCATCACTGATGAAGCGGGGAACGAGCTTCCTCGCAAGTCAGTCACCGCTACCGGGATGGACTCCGTCGTACCGAAGTATCAGTCGTTCGATGTGAGCCGCGTCAATAGCTCCACCGCCCGCATTTCTGTCGGGATGCACGAACCGATACAGCAGCTCCGAGTCTCCGTCGGTGGCCCGTCGATAGACACACTCAACGTTTCGGGATTCACCGAACGCACCGGTAACACAGTCACGTATACACGAACGTACATGTTTCCGGAAGAAGGCGAATACTCGTTGCTTTTGATGTCAGTGACCGACGAGAACGGAAACGAGAACTCTTTCGGACGACAGCAAACGTTCCTCTACGACGACTCTGCGCCGAACGTCACCGTCACTGGGCCGGAGAACGCAACCGTCGGCGAGTCGGTGACCTTCTCCACAGCGGAGACGACAGACGATCAGGGCGTCGACTCGGTCCGGTGGCAAGTTGGGAGCGATACCATTCTGACCGGCGAGAACATCACCGTGGCGTTCGCCTCGCCCGGCAGTCACGAAGTCACAGTGACAGCTGCTGATCCGCTGGGCAACACGGAAACCGTAACCAGAGTCGTGTCTGTGACAGGGAATGGAACCGCCGGGAACGTGACCGTGCGGCAGCCGAACGCGACCACAGCGAACGTCTCAGTGAACGGATCCGGGCAGGCACAGCGGATTCAATCCCCGGCGGGGGCACTCGTCACCGGGCAGAACGGAACGCTGGAGCGACTTGCTGTGTCGTTCCCGCGTAACGAATCCGCCGCACTCGTTATCCACGCTCGTCAGCCTACGTCGGCGTTTGCAACCGCCACCGGCCACACCAGCATCAGCCGGTTCGACGTCGACCACGGCTCCGTTCCGGCCGAGGACGCGACGTTCACGTTTACTGTCGACCGTGATGCACTGGCGACGGTCGGTGCGGAACCCGATGCCGTGACACTGTTCCGGAGCGGCGACAGGTGGATGCCGCTGTCGACTGAAATCGCCAGCCGGAGCGAGTCACACATCGTCTACCGGGCCACATCGCCGGGCCTCTCGACGTTTGTCGTTGGTGTCGAGCAGACGCCAGCGACAGACGTGAATGCGGAGGCAGCGACGAATGACTCGGAAACGTCGGCGGCCGAATCTGAGACGACCGAGACACCGACAGAAGAGCCCGGGCAACCGGACATCGTGGTTACGAACGCCACGGCTGTTCCATCGACGCTCAGCCCGGGCGACCAGACTGTGATTACCGTCGAGCTGGAAAACCGGGGGTCTGCGAGCGGCGACCACAACGTTATCATCTCGCTCAACACCTCGATACTGACAACGCGGACAGTCACTGTCCCTGCCGGTGAGACGCGAACGACAGAGTTTGCCCGCTCTGTTCCGGAAAACACCACTGGAAAACTGACTGTCGATGGGCAACGCGTCGGGAACGTGACGGGCGACAGCGGTGGCCTCCCGATTCCAGCGCTCCCGTCGGTCGGGGTTCCGAACCCGCTTTCGCTTTGGCCTGACGGCATCGTCGGAACCGTTCTCGGCGGGCTACTGGGCGTCGCTGTCGGGCTGTACAGCGTCCTGAAAGCACTGGCAATATACCTCGGCTACTGACTGACAGAAGTTGGGTCGTCAGTCCATATTCGCTTCGAGCCGGTCGATCAGATCGTCGTTCCCGAGATACAGCGGCGTCCGTTCGTGTAGCTCGTCGGGTTCGATTTCGAGCAATGACTGTTCGCCGTCGGAGGACCGACCGCCGGCCGACTCGAGGATGTAGGCCATCGGGTGTCCTTCGAACTGGACCCGGAGCTTTCCTTCGGGGCGGGACTCCAGTGCGGGGTACGAGAAGATGCCGCCGTAGGTGAGCACCTGATTGATGTCTGCGACCATCGCCCCGCCGTAGCGGAGTTTGAGTTCGTGGCGGACGTCCTCAGCGTAGGATTCAAATTCGTCGGTCCAGGAGTCGACGCCGCCGCCGAACCCGAACACCGTGGGGTCTTCAGGGACCGACACCTCGTCGTCGACAATCCGCTTGTCACCGTCTTCGAGGATGTACTCGCGGACGGTGCCGTCCCGAGCGACGACCATCGAGGTGATGGGGCCGTAGATGACGAATCCGGCTGCGAGGAGATTGGTGCCGACGGTCGGCGGCTGCCCGGTGTAAACGCCGAAAATCGTCCCCATCCCGCTGTTGGGTTCGAGGTTGCTCGACCCGTCGAGGGGGTCCATCGCCACGTGGAGGCGACCATCTGTCGTTTTCACCTCTGCGCGTTCTTCGCTGGCGTAGGAGGCGACACCGTCGATATCCAGCACCCGCTGCTCGAAAAGTTCGTCGGCGCGCAGGTCAGCCGCAAGCTGGTCGTCACCGGTGGGGTTGACAGAGTTGCTCTGGCCACGGTAGTCGGCAACAGCGCGGCGGACATCCGGCGTCGTCGCGGCGATGGTGTCGATGACTTCCGTGACTGTCTGCTCGGCTTCGGTGGTCGAGATGTCGAGTGACTTACTCATTTGTCAGATGTAGGGGCAGAGACTGGCCGTACGGAGACCAGTCGGATTTTCTCCAAGCCTGCTGCCCGCAGGGCTCTCTCATCACAAGTTCCTTCTCCGGCACATCATAAGTATCTTTTTGCTGACATTTACTACATTTCGAGTGAATATTCTGCCGCGGGGCAGTGCTTGCCGCTAAGCCTGTGACAGAGTGTCTCGGTAGATTTCTGATTCTGTGACGATTCGATACCGTCGGCAGACTTACACGACCACCGGTCGAAGGCGCAAGTATGCATCTTGAAACAGTCGACACCGTCGGCGTCGTCGGCGCGGGAACGATGGGCAACGGCATCGCACAGGTCGCAGCGACAGCCGGCTACGATGTCGTCATGCGCGATGTGACAGACGAGCTAGTTGCCGCCGGATTCGAGGACATACAGGCGAGCTTCGAGACACTCGTTGCGCGCGACACAGTGACAGAACAGGAAGCAGAAGCGGCCACAGCCCGCATCACCGGGACCACCGAGATGGACGACCTCGCAGCTGCTGACCTCGTCGTCGAGGCCGTAACGGAAGACATGGATATCAAGCAGTCTGTGTTTGAGGAACTCGACGCTGTCTGTGGGCCGGACACGGTGCTAGCCAGCAACACGAGTACGCTCTCGATTACAACGATCGCCAGTGTCACCGAACGGCCCGAGCAGGTCCTCGGGCTCCACTTTATGAACCCCGTGCCAGTGATGAAAGGTGTCGAGCTTGTCGTCGGTGAGAAAACCAGCGACGAGACAGTGACGCTGGGCCGGGAGTTCGCCCACGACATCGGCAAGGAGACCTGGGAGGCCGACGACAAGCCCGGGTTCGTTGTCAACCGCGTGTTGATGCCCTGGATCAACGAGGGCATTCGAGCGTTCGACGAGGGTGTCGCCGACAAGGCCGACATCGACCGCGGGCTGACCCTCGGGACGAACGTCCCGATGGGACCGCTCGAACTGGCCGACCACATCGGCCTCGACGTGGTCCTTGACGCCTCTGAGACGCTGTATGAGGAGTTGGGTGACCGCTACAAGCCGGCATACCTCCTCAAACGGAAAGTCTCGGCCGGCGACCTCGGCAAAAAGTCCGGCAAGGGCTTCTACGACTACGACTGACAGGTCCCCGGTGGCAAATGCCGACCGTAGCGGACTGAGTACGATACCCGGCAACGGGCCGCGCGTTGGCCAACAGTAAAGACCCAACCAGCGTTACAATCTTTCATGGACTTTAGCCCCACACAGGAACAACGCCAGATACAGGACATGGTCGCGGACTTCGTCGACGAGGAAGTCAAGCCACGGGCGGCGGAGATCGACGAAACCGATGAGTTCCCGTGGGATCTCGTCGACGAGATGGCCGACCTCGGCCTGATGGGGATGCCGATTCCGGAGACGTACGGCGGGGCTGAACTGGACTACCACAGCTACGCCATGGCCCTCGAAGAGATTTCGCGTGGGAGCGGCGGGCTCGGCACAATCGTCGCCGCACACATCTCGCTGGCCTGCAACATGATCTACGAGTTCGGGAACGAGGCTCAGAAAGAGACCTATCTCACGCCGCTGGCAGCGGGCGAGGAAATCGGCGCGTTCGCCCTCTCTGAAGCGGGTGCGGGCAGTGACGTGCCGTCGATGGACACTACTGCCGAACCGGTCGACGGCGGTGACGCCTATCTGGTCAACGGCGGCAAGCTCTGGATTTCAAACGGGTCTGTCGCCGACACCGTTGTCCTGTTCGCCAAGACCGACCCCGAGGCCGGCAACAAGGGCATCTCGTCGTTTATCGTCCGCCCCGAGGAAGACGACGGCTTCATCGTCGAAGGGACCGAGCACAAACTCGGCGACAAGGGCTGTCCGACCGCCGAACTGCGGTTCGACGACATGCGAATCCCCGCCGACCGTATGCTCGGCGAGGAAGGCCGCGGGTTCGTCCACGCGCTCAAAACGCTCAACGGCGGGCGCATCACCATCGCGGCCCGCGGCGTCGGCATCGCTCAGGCCGCACTGGACGAGGCGCTGCAATACGCGCAGGACCGCGAGCAGTTCGACCAGCCAATCAGCGACTTCCAGGCCATCCAGCACAAACTCGCCGACATGGACACAAAGACCCAGGCTGCCCGCCTGCTGATGCACCAGGCCGCGGATAAGAAGATGGCCGGTGAGTCCTTCGTCAAGGAGGCCGCACAGGCCAAACTGTACGCCTCAGAGGTGTCTCGCGAAGTGGCGAACGAGGGCATTCAGGTTCATGGCGGCTACGGCTACACGAAGGACTTCCCGGCCGAGCGGTTCTACCGCGACGCCAAACTCAACGAGATCTACGAGGGGACCAGCGAAGTGCTGCGCAACACTATCGCGAGCGAACTGCTCGACTAAGGGAGCGAAAGCAGCCCTTCGACGACGACCGCGCGCGTGAAGTAGAACGGTTTGCCGTCCGCCCGGTAGCGGTTCGCGCTGATGGTCCCCAGCGCCAGAAGTACCGCCACGCCGACGGTCCCGGCGAGCATTCCGACGAGTGTCGATGGCTGCTTGGCCGCCTGTGCGAAGACGAACGTCGCGACGCTGGCGAGGGCTGCGAACGGGAGGGCGTCAAGGCCTGCCAAGAGGAGTGACCGAGACAGGGACATATTTTATTCTGTATAGGCATCCAGTAAAAAGATGGGGTCACCGCTTGGCAGTGGCGTCGCCACTCTCGGTTTAGTCCTCCTCGCCGAGCGCCTCGCGCATCCACTCGAACTGGTCCCGAAGCCGTTGCTCGCCGGCGTCTGTCAGCGAGTACTTGTCAGCGATACCGTCTTCGCGGTGGGAGACAAACCCGGCCGATTCCAGCGCGTCGAGCGCGCCGTAGAAGCTCTTCGGTTCGATTCGCGTGTCATAGCGGCGTTCGAGCCGCGTCTTCAGCCGCTGGCCGGAGAGTTCACCGTCCTCGGCGGCGGCCAGCAGGACACACATATCGCGCCGGCGGCCGCTCTGGAGCCACTTGGCCATAGGTGTCCGGTCACAGCCGCCCGGTTTCGCGTTTGCGGTTCCGAGCGGACCGCCAAGTTCGCATACCCCCGGTCCCTAGAACCGCCGATGACCGATTCCGAACTCCCCGTCGAGGCGTCGGCCGACGGGATCACGGCCACATATCGAGAGACGGACGAGGAACGGCTACTGATCTTTGAGAGCGATGGCGGGAGCGCCGCGGTCGCACAGAACATCGAGGGGTACGCGATGCTGAAGGTTCGGCCGACCGCCGACGGCGACGAACTGGAGCGGTACTACGGCTTCGACATGGCACTCGACCACGCGGCGGAACTGCTCGGTGTGTCTCCAAACGCGCTTCCGGTCCCAGAGCCGGCTGCCGACATGGGGATGTAGCCACCGGGCGACGGCGGCTGTCCGTGTGATTTGTGACCTGACAGCGTGACGGAATGCATTGCGTCGACTATCCGATTCGGCTACTGGTATGTAGGTGATGACGAATCGACTCGTGAGAGACTGTCATCGGAGCCATCCAGTACGTGTCCCGTAAAAATAGCAGTATTTGTGATATGTCCACCAGCGTAGCGGTATGTGTCGAACAGACACCACGAAACCGTTCCGGTAACCGTCATATAAGTATTATAAACTTCCTTTAATAATCACTGCCAGCCCTCACTCGCATGGTCGATTTCACTCGACGGCAGGTGCTTTCACAGTCGGTGGCTGCTGCGCTTGGGGCCAGCGTCATCGGCGTGGCAAGCGGGGAAGAGGTCAACGAATCGGACACACCGGGCGCGCCCAGCGTCGCCGGGAGTCTCAAACGCTTCTCGACGACGGCGTTCGGCGCGGAGGTGACCGGGCCGTTCGTCTTCGAGGACGGGTCGCTGCTGTATAGCCTCCAGCACCCGGAAGGGGAGAATCCCGAACCGTTCGGACGGGCCGCGGTGGGCTATTTCAGCGGTTTCCAGTTCGAGTTCGACGGGAGCAACGACGATTTCCCGGAGGTGGGGGTTCCGGACACCGAGGAAAAACAGCGTCAGGTCCGGTCCGCGGCCGGTGACTACGAGGTCCTTATTCAGGGCCGCGAAGAGATTCAGGGCGGCGAGGAGCGCCTTGGTGTCCCGCAGACACCCGACGGCGTCGACCTTACTGCGCTCAATGGAAGCAGTGGTGGCTATGGGCAAAATCCGGACTGCAACCAGTTCGTCGCAACAGACGACGAGGGAACCGAAGGATATCTGTTCACAAACTGGGAGAACTACCCTGGTTGCATCTCGCGGGTCCCGATAAGCCAGGATGAAAGCGGTGAGTGGAGTGCTGATGTCGGTTCGGACATGACGCTCAACGTCGTCAACACTGAGCCGTTCCGCGATATCGGCGGGACGTGGGTCAACTGTTACGGTGACCTCAGCCCGTGGGAGACGATGATTTCCGCCGAGGAGAACTACAGCCACCCGCGCGTCTCATACACGTACACAGTGGGCGACATCGTGGAGTCCGGCACCGGTGTCGGAAAAATCGGTGGCTGTCAGTTCTGGAACCGTCCGAACCCGTCGGAAATCGGGGCGGCACTCGGTGACTACGTTGAGGCCGGTGACATTGAGGAAGAGTTCACTATCCAGGGCTACTGGTCTCAGGCCGGCGTCGAGAAGGCGGCGTACTACCTCGGTGCGGACACGGTCGACCAGACTGAGGACGGGAACGATATGACGCTAATCGATGACGTCTACCCGAACCCGTACCGCTACGGGTACTTCGTCGACATCCGGGAACCGGCTGCCGAGACGCCGAGTCCGGTGAAGTACTACGTCATGGGTCGGGCCGCCTGGGAAGCACCCGATATCCAGGGCGACCAGCGGACTGTCTACGGCTGTTCTGACGGCGATAGCAAGGGCATCTACAAGTTCGTCGCCGACGAGCCAATTCCGGAGTACGACAACACCGACGACATCGCAGGCACGCTGTACGCGCCAAAGATTACCAACGACGCGGCCAACGTCGCCGAAGCCGGTCAGCGTAACTCTCCCGCACAGACTCCGCTGGAAATCGAATGGATAGAGCTCGGTCACGCCACGAACGGCGAGGCTGCCGAGTGGATCGCGGAGTACGACGACGTCACGCAGGCCGACTACATCACGGAGCACACCGAATACAGTGTAGACGAAATCGGGACGGATGTCTCGGTGTCCGACGCGGTCAGAGAAGCCGACCTCACAGTCCTCCAGAGCGCAAGCGGCAATCAGAGTTACATCACGAACGAGGAAATCGTCGAGTGGGCCGAGCAGTACGAAGCTAACGGCCCCAACGGCGTCGACGAGGAACTCCGTCGCGTCCCATTCCTTGAGACCCGTGCAGCCGCCAAAGAGATTGGCGCGTCTATCGAGTTCAACAAGGCCGAAGGCGTCGACAGTGTCGATAACTCCCAGCCCGGTGATTTCATTTACTTCGGCATCTCTGAGTTCAACGATGCGCTCGCGGACGACGAGGGCGACATCCAGATGGACCGCGTCGACGGCGGCGTCGTCTACCGCGGGGTGCTGGAATCGGACTACAACGTCTCGACGCTCGAACCGGTCATCACTGGCCCCGACTTCACCGACTCGCCGGAGGACGCCGACGATGCGCTTCGAAACGTCGACAACGTCTACACGATGCGTGACGGTCGCGTCCTCTGCTGTGAGGACGGCTTCGGCGGTCCCGCGCGCTCGTACCCGAACGACGGGCTCTACGTCTACCAGCCCGACGTCGTCGTCAGCGCTAACTCCGCCGCGGTCGGCAGTGGATCGACGGGACGTGTCCAACTGACTGCCTCGTCGCTTCCCGCTGGCTTTTCAGGCGCTCGGCTCACCGTCAGCGTCTCGAATCCCGAAATCGCGTCTATCACCGGCGTCTCATTCCCGGACGCGCTCGGACTCACTGAGAGTTCTATCAGCGACGACGGCTCGTCGGCGACAATCCGTGTTGCCGATGTCGACACCAACGTGCAGTCCGGCGCGATGGACATCTCACTCGCAACGCTCGATGTCCGAGCCAACGGCGGTGGTACAACCGACCTGCGCGTCTCCATCGAACAAATGGACGACGAGGCCGGAAACACCATCGAGGCAGAAACTCGAAACGGCATCGTCGTTGGCGGCCCGCAGACGGTCGTCGGCGACGCCGCGCCGACTGACCCTGATGGCGACGGCCACTTCGAGGATCTCAACGGCAACGGCCGCCTCGACTACGAGGACGTGCAGGTACTGTTCTCGAACATGGACTCCGACAGCGTCCAGCTGAACACCGGCGCGTACGACTTCAACGAGAACGGCAAGATCGACTTCGCGGACGTGACGGCACTCTACGAAGAGGTCAACTGACGACCGCGACCGAGACTCCTCCCATCTTTCGATACAGCAACACAATGACCGACGACACCACTTGTTCCATACGCGGTTGCGTCCGTGCCACAGGCATCCCGCTCGCGCTCGTCGCGCTCGTCTTCCTTGCAGGGACGGTCCCCGCGCTCTCTGCAGGGCAGAGCACGCCGACAATCAGCATCGAGACCGACCCCGTCGCCGCCGGTGAAACGGCGGCTGTCTCGGTCGTCCTCACCGGCGCGCCGGACGGACTGGCCGGCTACCAGATCGAACTCGCAGTTGGCGACCCCGCCGTCGCCCGATTCGAGAACGCGAGCTACCCCGACCGCCTCGGCCTCACGACCGACCCCGTCATTAGTTCAGACGGCGGGACGATCACGCTTGAGGCGGCTGATCTCGACGGGCAGATCCAACCCGGTGCCAGCGACGTGGGGCTCGCGACGGTCCAGCTCGCTGGCGTCAGCGGCGGCGAGACGCAGGTGACCGTCACGTCGAGTCAAATCGATGCCGACGGCGGCGGCGCAGTCGAGCCAGCGACTGAGCCGACAGCGCTTACAGTCTCGCCAGACGCGTCGACGGAGACAGCGGCCGCTGTGGCTGAAGCGTCTACATCCGCCAGCGAGGCCGCAGCCGAGTCAGCGGGCACCGCAAGCGCCGCGGGTGCCACAGAGGGCGATGCCGCGGGCGACGGCGGCGAGCAGCCGACGACCGGCGCGAACGGGTCACTTCCGATAATGTTGACCGTCGCCGCACTCGCCGTGATGGCGGCCCTCGCAGCTAAAATCAGCCGACAACCGTAACACCAGACCAACCGATCTATGCCACAATCAGACACCGCTGCCGCACCGACGGACAGCACCACCTACCGCGAGTACATCCTCGATATACGTATCGTCGAACGAACGACAGGCGAGGGTGACACACGGTATCGATTCGAGGCCCCGGACCACGAGGGCATCGAGTTCGATGCCCCCGAGATGGCGACGCTGTACGCCGACGTGTACTTCGACGTGAACGGCTTTCAGGAGGCCGGGACTGGCGAGCGCGGCGTGCCACCGACAGTCATACAGGCTGGCCGTGATACGCTGGTCGCTTACTTCCTCACCCAGCACGATGTCGATGTCCACTGGGCCGCATCGTTCTACGGTGAAAAACCGGAGAAAATCGAACGGTACGTCTCACGCGTTCGCAAGCGAGCGACCAAGATCCGCGACGGGGCAAAAGAGCAGGGCCACGCCTGATATCGGCCGCCGCCGGCTCACTTCCGACCGAACAGTCGCTCCCTGAGCGAGCGTGACGACGGCCGTTCGGTCAGCAGGACTGGTGTATCGAGCGTTTCGATCAGGTCGAACACCAGTGAGCCGCGGACGATACGCGAAAGTAAGCCGCGCTCTGTCGCACCGACGATGACCAAGCTGTAGTCGCGACCAACTCGCTCTATCGTGGTCTCGACATCGCCGGTTTCGATGTGAATGTCGGCATCCGACAGGTCGTGTTCTGTCGCCCACTCGCGGATGAATTCGCGACCGCTTGCATCCTCACCGGGGTCGACAACGTGAAGCAGTGAAACGGCCGCGTCGACAGTTTCCTGCAGGGCACTGGCGACCTCCGCCGAGAGGTCCGACGAGAGACCGCCGGCGGTCGGAACCAGAACGTCACTGATGTCCAGATCCTGCCCGTCCAGCACGAGGAAGTCACACGGCAAGTCGTGTGCCAGTTCGTCGAGCGTTCCTTCGGCGCGACCGCCAGCGAATCGGGTGCCGCCGTAGCCCATCACGACGGTGTCGGCGTCGTTCGTCTGGGCCGCGTCGAACACTTCCTCGATGCCGCGGTGTGAGAGAATCGTCTTCGTCTCGATTGGCACGTCGAACGCCGCCGCGTCGGCCTTCGCATCGTCCAGCAAGCTTTCGGAGGAGGCGTCGATCTGTGCCCGGTTCGCGGCGGCAGTCTCCAGTGCCGTCTGGTCGGGAACCGTCACAATGTGCGTCGCGAGCACCCGGCCGCCCTTATGTTTCGCCAGCGCGCCAGCGAGGGTGATGAGCGCGCTCTCGGTACGTGGGTTCGCCAGGGCGACCATGATGGTCGGTCCCCCGGTGCCGTTTGGTGCGACCGCGTCGGCCGCGTTCACCACCTGGTCCGGGAGCTGTTCCTCACGGTTGCTGATGTAGTCGGAGAGCACACCGTGCTGGGTGGTCTTGCCGCGTGCGTAGACGAAATACCAGACGATTGCGACGAGCACGAATCCGGCCGACAGCGCGATCTCGATACGGTCCATGAACGCGACGAGTCCGAGCGACAGCACTGCGCCGAGTATCGGCGTGATGGGGTAGAGCGGCACGGTAAAGTCCGGGTCGTACTCCGGCGTGTCGGCCTCGCGAAAGACGATGAGCCCCACGTTCAGCAGGGCGTAGACGATGAGATGGAGGACGCTGGCCGCCTTCGCCAGTACCTCGATATCACGGCCGAGGAACGCGATGAACACGATGATGAGGCCGCCAGTGACCAGAATCGAGCGATACGGCGTGGCGTAGTTCGGGTGGATTTCGTTGAGCCAGTTCGTGACGATCTTGTCTCGGCCCATCGCGAAGTTGATCCGGGCCGAGGCCAGAATCGACGCGTTCGCGGAGGAGGCCGTCGCCAGCAGCGCACCAACAGTCATTATCGCCGCAGCACCGGCGGCCACGCCGCTTATCGGGCCGATAGATGCCGGGAACGCGACCTGCGCGGCCTGTGCAACCGGCGCGTCCTGGCTGAGGTCGGGCCACGGGACGACGCCGAGCATTGTCGTCACGAGGATAGCGTAAATGACGGTTACGATACCGACACTGCCGATAATCGCAATTGGGAGGTTTCGACCCGGGTTCTTCAGCTCCTCGGCGACAGTGGCAATCTTCGCGTAGCCCAGGAACGAGACGAACACGAGTGCCGTTACCGGGAGAATCGCGCCGGTCCCGAACGGGGCAAGGCCGTCCTCTCCGGCGAGCGTGGCGTAATCAAACGAAAAGAAGCCCGCAGCGGCAAAGACGGTGAGAAGCGAGAGCAGGATGAAGACGATGACTGTCTGGACGCCGCCGGTCTCTTTGGCACCGATGTAGTTGACACCGACGAATATCGCCCCGGCGATGAGCGCCCCTATCTGAATGGAATTGAGGAAGGCCACGTCGGGCAACGGGACGAAGACAGCGAGATACTGGCCAAAGCCGATACAGTAGAATGCCGAGGCGAAGGCCAGCCCCATCCAGTCGCCCATCCCGGCTATCGAACCGAACATCGGCCCGAGCGATTTGTTGATGTAGTAGTACCCGCCGCCGGCTTTCGGCATCGCCGTGCCGAGCTCCGAAACCGAGAGCGCGTTCACCATCGCAATCAGCCCGCCGACGACGAACGAGACGACAACGATGGGACCGGCCGCGTTCGCGGCAACCCCCGGAAGGACGAAGATACCAGCCCCAATCATCCCCGATGCCGATAGTCATCGCCGATACCAGCCCGATGTCCTTCGCCAGTTCGTCGTCGCTCATCCGTCCGAATCCTGCTTTGGCAGTGCGATTACCGGAATCGCTGCGTTCGTTATGAGCTTCAGTGAGAGGTCCCCGGAGAGGAACTGCATTATACGGCCACCACCGCGGGACCGGTACGCGATAGCGCTCGCCCCGACCTCGTCTGCGGCCTCGAAGATGGCCTCAACAACGTTGCGAGCGTACGCGGTGTGGCCGTCGGCGTCAGGGAACACCGTCCTGACAGCCGCGTACGATTCCTCGGCCAGTTCTTCTGATTGTTCGACTGGCGTTTTATCGGGAACACCTTCGCCCTTCTCAACGACGTGCAGCGCCGTCACCCGTTCCGGGCCATACGGTTCGAGCCCAGTCGCAGTGCGAAGTGCATCGCTTTCGTTGGCAACCGGTAGCAAGACATGTTCGAGAATGTCCGTGGGTGCCTCGTTGTGGCTACTGCTCATACCTCGACGGAGTAGGTAGGTCGGTAAGAATGTATCTACTTTCATCGCTTATCCGAACCTAGTTTAAATATAAAATTCTGCCTCCGGAAAAATTGGCCACTGCTGACGAAACCGCCACAGCGGTCCCCGTCAGGACGTCAGGAGGAAGCAATAGTGTCACACTGTGCCAATCAAAGTCCCACACTGGCGTCGGGCTTCCAGTCGGCTGTACATCTGTACCGAATGTTGCGATATCAGTGTAGAAATCCCCGGAGATAGGACCAGTCAACAGTATCACAGTATATTCGGCAGACCGCGCTGTTGGAACGTGGGCCTTTTTCATATCGGGAGTATGAGCGTCTGTTAATGGTCGGTGATCAGTGATGTCGGTTCGCGTCGACTGGCGACAGAGTATCGCCTTGACCGGCACTGTGATCAAGTATCTCGCCGTCGCAATGCTGGTCCCACTCGGAATCGCTTTGCTGTACGGCGAAGATACCGTTGTCTTCCTGATTTCTATCGCGGTCGCAATCACGGTGGGCGTGGCGCTGGAGCAAGTCAGCGACAGTCACGAACTCGGGCCACGCGAAGCACTGCTGTTTGTCGGCCTCTCGTGGGGTGCTGTCGCGGTTATCGGCGCGATCCCCTACGTCATCGCCGGGCATGGGACTGAATCAGCGCTCGGTGAGCCTGTGAACGCGCTATTCGAGTCGATGTCCGGATTTACGACCACTGGCGCGACTGTCACCAACGAGATCTCCTTCGACCGCCACTCCCACGCGCTGTTGATGTGGCGACAGCTCTCCCAGTGGCTCGGCGGGATGGGGATTATCGTCCTGATGGTCGCCATTCTTCCGGAGGCAGCCGTCAACGGGACGCAGTTAATTGAATCAGAGGCCCCCGGCCCCGAACTCCAGAAGCTGACCCCGAAGATAGCCGAGACCGCGCGCCTCCTCTGGCTGTTCTATCTGGGTTTTACCGTTCTGTATATCCTCATCCTCTTGGGCCTCGGGCAGACCTCGCTGGCCCCGAACATGGACGCCTACAACGCCGTTGCCCACGGCTTCACGACGCTGCCGACCGGTGGGTTCTCGCCGCAGGCCGAGAGCATCGCCTACTTCTCACCGGTCGTCCAGTGGGCCGTCATTCCGTTCATGCTCATCGCCGGCATGAACTTCGCGCTGTTTTATCTCCTGCTGCAAGACGAGTACGCGGCCTTCCTGCAGGACCGCGAACTTCAGGCGTACCTCGGCGCGAACGCCGGCATGGCCGTCATCCTCTGGGGGCTGCTCTTTACCGGTTCAGCGCCGCCGCTGGAACTCGGTGGCGTGACTCAGGGGGCGCTGGAGAACTCACTCCGACAGGCGACCTTCCAGGTCGCGTCGCTGCTGAACTCGACCGGGTACGCGACGAGTAACTTCGCAGAGTGGGGCAACACTGCGAAAGGAGTCCTGCTGTTCACGATGTTCATCGGCGGCTCAGCCGGGTCGACCGGTGGCGGTATCAAAATCGTCCGATGGCTCGTCGTGTTCAAAAGTATCCGACGGCAACTGTTCACGACAGCCCATCCCAGCGCCGTCAAACCAGTTCGGCTCGGCGGGAAGGTCATCGACGAGGACGTTATTAATGCGATATACGGGTTCACACTGCTATACCTGCTCACGTTCGGTGTCGCGACGGTGTTTCTCCTCCTCGATGCAGGCCGTACCGGGCTCGAACTGACTGTCTTCGAAGCGATTAGCGCGAGTCTGGCGACCATCGGGAATATCGGTCCCGGGTTCGGGTTCCTGGGGCCGTTCGGGACCTACGAGTTATTCCCGGACACCAGCAAACTGCTGATGATATTCCTCATGTGGATCGGCCGACTGGAGATCATCCCGGTGTTCGTGTTGTTCACCGGTGCGTTCTGGAACGAGTAACAGCGGCGTTCGTTTCGCTCGGAACGTCTCCCACCGTGTCTGGCGGACTAATTATATGCTGTCCTGACGAACGTCTCAGTATGCCAAGTCCTTCTGACGAGCCGACGCCGCCTGCGGGGGTCCCAGCGGAACTGGCTACGGAACTATCACAGTGCACGCCGGACGAACTCCGCAATGCCATCATCTACGCACAGGAACTGCTGCAGTTCCACCATGAGACGGCGTCGCCAGTAGAGCCCGGGCCCAACGAGGAGATTCTCCGGGCAACCAAACGTGACGGCTACACTGAGGTTGTGAAGCGAACGACCTGCACCGAGGGCTGTGACGACTGTCCGCACGGTCCGTATCTCTACCATGTCAAAGAGGAGTCCCGTCCAGAGGGCGGGAAGCGGGTACACTGGATGTTCCTCGGAGATGTGTATTCCGATGACGAGTGAGTGGAAACAGGGCGAACACGCAACTACGGGTCCAGACCGTACAGCCCGGCGCGGATGAACACGAGTATCGGGATTATCTCTAGCCGGCCGACCCACATGTTGAGGACGAACATCCCCTCTGCAAGCGGGGACATCGACGGGCCGGTGATACCTGAAGAGAGGCCGACGTTCCCCTGTGCGCTGGCGACCTCGAACAGGGCGTCGGCGTAGCCAAACGCCGGGCCCGCGACGTTGGTGAGCACGATACTACTGGTGACGAGAATGATGAGCCACAGCAGCGTAACGATGGCCGCTTCGCTGAACTCCCGCTCCATCGACTCGCGGTCAAGCGTCCGGTCGCCGATGCGGGCCGTAATCACCGCGTTTGTCGGGAGGAACACTCGGGAGAACTGCCAGACGATACCGCAAACGATGGTGTACCCTCGGATGATTTTGATGCCGCCAACAGTGGACCCCGCGGCGCCGCCAAGCACCATCGCGCCGGCCACGAGCACCTTACCGCCGGCCAGCCAGCGACCGATTGGTGCCGACTGGAAGCCGGTACAGCTGAGGGCGCTGACCCACTGGAACGTCGAGTCCCGGACCGCATCGAGCTGTGCGGCGTCGAGCATCGGCACCGAAAACGGCAGGACCGACTGAGTGGCAAACGCCTCAGTCGTCGCGGGCACGGACCACACGTTCTGTGCGGAGAGACCGACGACACCGAGTGCAAGCAGGATGAACAGCCAGCGGGTCTGCAGGTCCGACACCAGTTCGCGCACCTGCCGGTCGTGCAGGACGACGTAGTGGACCGGGAACGCAACCGCGCCCAGAATCATAATCGGCAGCAGGACGGTCTCGACGAGTGGTGAGTTGTACGTCGCAATCGAGTTGTCCGTGACAGAGAACCCGCCGGTCGTGAGGCCGGTCATGGCGTGGTTGAGCGCCTGCCATGCGGCCTCCCATACTGGGAGGGACTCGGCGTACGCGCTGTCGCTTGCGAGGATGGCCCCGAACAGAAGGGCGAACGAGAGCACTGTGTAACCGACGACGAGTTTCCAGACCGTTCGGACGGTGGAGACGACGCTCGGATGGATTTTCTCATCGCGGGCCTCGCTCTGGTAGAGCGCGTAACTGCCGCTCCCGGGCCGTGACAGAATGGAGACGGTCAGGACGATGACGCCGACGCCGCCGACGTACTGGATGAACGACCGCCACCACTGGACTGCGCGCGGCAGCGAGGGCTCGTGGATCGCCATCGTCAGGCCGCTCCCGGTCCACCCGCTCATGCTCTCGAAGAAGGCGTGCAACGGGTTCCGGAAGTACGCCAGACTGGAGAGCGTCGTCGTGCCGCCGACCCTGATTGGCTCCCACGTACTCGTGTCCGTCCCGACTGGAACGAACGTGTCCATGACGGCAGGCGGCGTGAACCAGGCGGTCAACAGGAACGGTATCGCCCCGAACGTGGCCACCATCAGCCACCCGCCGGCGGCGATGACCATCCCGTGTTTCATCTGTGGGGCCGGTGCGTCGGTGAACCCACGGTTTGCGAGGCCCCCGACGGCGGCGGTCATCCCGGCCGCAGTGAAGAATCCCAGAGCGGCGTAGAACTCCCGAAAGCCCAGTGCGATAACGGCCGTGATCGTCATCAACCCGGCCTCCATCAGCAAGAGGGAACCGATGTCGCGGGCGATGGTCCGGATATCCGCCGGGAACAGCCCGTCGTTCCGCCGTGACATATCAGCTGTGGTCCTCGGAGTGACCGAAGATATCGGTCACTTCCGGTGTCGCCCCTTCGCCCGAGTAGACCGTGAGCAAGTCGTCGGCCTCGATACGCGTATCGCCACGGGGCGTTATCGGGTCGCCGTCACCGTTGCGCTCGATGGCCACGATGAGCGTCTGACCGCCGATAAGCCCCTCTTCGTTGGCCTCCTGCAGCGTTTTGCCCGCAATTGGCGCGCCCGGCGTGACCGTTATTTCGAACACTTCCGCCTCGTCGCCGATACGCATGAAATCGACGATAGACGGCCGCTTGACAGCCCGGTAGAGGTACTCGGCGATGAGCCGCTGTGGGTTCTGCATCGTGTTGACGCCGATCTGGCGGAACACGTTCATGTGCTCTGGGTTGTGGACGACAGAGACGATATCCGGCACTTCCAGTTCCTGTGCCAGCAGACAGACCATGATGTTCGTCGCGTCCTGATCGGTTGTCGAGATGAGCGCGTCTGCACGGTCCGCACCGGCGTCCTCCAGCGTGTCCTTCGACGTCGCATCGTCGTTGATAACGAGACAGTCGTACTGTCTCGATGCGCGTTCCGCCCGCTCTTCGTTCCGTTCAATGACGACGACTTCGTTGCCGCCCGCTGTCGCAATTTCGAGCAGCGGCGACCCGATATCACCAGCGCCGACGATGACGATATACATTTTTACCAGTGTACTGAACCGACGGTTGAAAGGCTACCGTTCTCAATTATTGGCCGAAAACTGCGGCAGTTCGTCCCGTAGGTACCGTCTGTTCCCAAAGCAATATACTGTCCCCGACTGAATCCCCCGGTATGGCACACCTACCCGGGCAGTTCGACCATCCGGCGTGGCTGACAGCCGCCGGGACGCTCGCCGGCTATGGCATCATCCTCCTGTTCATGTTCCTGTTGCTGTTTATTATCCCGTACCTCCTGTTCCCGGCCTGAGTCGAGTCCGTACCGCTCAAATTCACTCGTATCTCGAATCGATGAGAAACCCGAGCGAGATGAGGCCACAGACCATCGACAGGAACCCGATAATAGCGAGGCCAAACAGCGGGTCGTCGCCGGAATACGTTATGAGTCCGTCGAAGGACCCGACGCTGAGTGCCCAGAGCCCGACTGTCAACACCAAGTCCGCGTACGTGTTCCAGCTGTCCTCGACAGCGGGTTCGAGACGGGCGAGCCACCATCTAGGCGTGTCCTCCTGAGATGGCGGCCCGCGGCCAAGGAGCTGGCGAACTGCGGGCCGTCCGCCCGCGACGGCAAGTGCAGCAGTAGCAAGCGCCCCAATCCCCGCCAGCGCCGACACTGGGGCCGCCCGGACCTGCAACAACAGAAACAAGCTGACGTAGCCCAGAACCGCGATGCCTGCCGTGAGTCCCCGGAGTGCATTCCCGATGCGCATGCCTTGTTGCTGTTTCCTTCGAACTGACCGGTATAGTGTTGCCCGTCTTACTGGGACACAATCGCTTCGGCTGTGACGGCCACCGTGACCGTACAGGGGTATCGCAGTTAGTAAATAGGTCCACGCGGGAGTACAGGTCGATGGAAGGGAAGGCAGCAGCGCCCGCAGCGGGGACGGTGCTTAACGCGCTCGCGACCGGCCGCGGCGCGGCGTTTGCTATCGACGAGTACACGACAGCGACCGTCACGCTCACCACAGAGACCGACAGCGTCACCGGCGAGGTGGACGGTGCGCCCGACGCCGACACGCGGCTCATCGAGCGCTGTGTCGAGTACGTTATCGACGCCCACGGTGGCCCACAGAACGTGGGCGTCCCGGCGGTTTCTGGCGGAACCGTCCGCACCGAGAGCGAGGTCCCGATGGCCTCGGGACTCAAAAGCTCCAGCGCGGCCGCGAACGCGACCGTCATGGCGACGCTCGATGCGCTCGACGCGACCGAGCGGATGAGCCGTGAGGACATGGCTCGCCTCGGCGTCATGGCCGCTCGCGACGTGGGCGTCACCGTCACCGGGGCCTTCGATGACGCGTCGGCGTCGATGCTTGGCGGCGTCACCGTCACCGACAACGAGGACGACGCGCTCCTGGCCCGCGAGGAGATCGACTGGGACGTGCTCGTCTGGACACCGCCGGAACAGTCGTTCAGCGCCGACGCGGATGTCGAGCGCTGCCGGCAGATCGCACCGATGGCCCGCCTCGTCGAGGACCTCGCGCTCGACGGCGACTATCAACGGGCGATGACGGTCAACGGCCTCGCGTTCTCGGCCGCGCTGGATTTCGAGACGGACCCCGTACTCGACGCGCTCCAGCACGTCGAGGGCGTCTCGCTGTCCGGGACGGGGCCGTCCTTTACCGCCGTCGGCGAGCGAGCGGCACTCGAAGCTGTACAGGACGCCTGGGACGAGCGACCCGGGGAGACATGGCTGACGACGACACAGACCGAGGGAACACACACAGTATGAGTACAGACCCGAACCCAGAGGACATGTCGCTGGACGAACTGCGCGACGAAATCCGGACTATCGACCGCGAGATCGTCGAGAAGATCGCACAGCGGACCTACGTGGCCGACACCATCGCACAGGTCAAAGACGAGAAGGGCCTGCCGACGACCGACGAACAGCAGGAACAGGCCGTGATGGACCGCGCCGGGGACAACGCGGAGCAGTTCGATGTCGATGCGAACCTCGTGAAAGCGATCTTCCGGCTGCTGATTGAACTGAACAAGGTCGAGCAAAGAGAGAGTCGGTAGCTAGTACTCCCAGAGACGGTTGATCCGCGATTCGATGTCGGGATGGGCCGCACGGAGCGCGTCGACGTCGGTTTCACCGTCGATATTGATGACGTGGACTTCCCCCCGTTGACCGCCGTATACGTCCTGAAAATCGTAGACGACACCGAACACGTCGACAGCGTCGGGAACGTCGTCGCTGCTGGAGAGGAACTCGACCTGTCTGTCGACGTTGTACTCGACGAGTCGGTTGATCGCCGCCGCCCGCTCGATGTCCCCGGGGAGGTGTTCCAGCGCCGGTTCGAGGTGTGGCTTGAGCACGCCGAGACAGTGCTCGATACCAGCCGGCTCATCAAGGCCGTCGGTCAGGTCGTCATACGTCGCCGTCACCGCACCACAGCCGGTGTGCCCGATAACGACGGCCGTTTCAGTCATCGTATGCGCGATGGGATACAACACATCACCCGAGACCGCCTCGCCGGACGCGGTCCGCTGGATGACTCGGTTTCCGATATTACTGCAGGTAAAGAGATGCCCCGGCTCGCTGTTGCCCCACAAATGGTCCTGAAGGACCCGCGAGTCAGAGCAACAGACCGTGACAGCATCGGGGGTTTGGGAGTTTTGGACGTTGTCGAACCGGTCCCGGAACGCCGCCGCGTGATCGGCGTTTCCGGCAAGTAAATCACGTAATAACTGGCTCATGCGTGGGCAGATTGCCGCCATGAAGTAAACTCATTGGACTTCGGCAGTGTTGCCCTCTCAAACCCAACGCCGACTCGGGGCCGTGTCCTGAACACTCTGGCTACCTCAAGAGCGTTTTTGAAACCAGATTTGAAGGGGTTTAGACGTACGACTACGGTAAGAACAAACGAACAGACTGGTCTGGAAGAGTAATAACATGCAATCGGGAGGATTTCCACCCGACTGCGGGAGCCACTTCGTTCGTCTCGCGTGGCTCAAATCCGCCTCGCAACAGTTCTGCCGCTCGCGTTGTAGCTCGCCGCAGGAAATGGGGTCGGAGGGTAATCAGCAGACGGCGGCCGGATATTACCCTTCAACGATGCGACTGAACGACTGATTGTGTTGATACCTGTCATTCTTCTAACTCCAGTTGGTCGACGAACGCACGTCGTCGCTGTTCCAGTTTCTCGACATCGCTCGCCTTGTCGTAGTAGCGCCGGAGAGTGTCCGGGTCGCTGTTGACCCGCTCGCCCACGGCCTCAAAAGACAATCCAGAGTTCAGTTGCCACGTGATCGACCCCGTTCGGATCTGGTGAGGAGATCGGGACGATGGGCACTGACTCGCGTTCTTTCTTTGAGTCCACTCGCACGACCGTGCTTCCTTCCCGTGAGGACAAGGCGACGCGATACACGGCACCGTGGCGTGGTACACCCAATTCTGAATCGTTGAGGCGGCCGGTCGTCCCTGCCGCCCACACAGCAGCGGCCTCCGACCGCTGTCGTCTCGCTTGTCAGTCCGAACTTCTGCGAGATAGGTGTCGATAACCTCGCAGGTTTCAGCCGGCAATCCAACCGGTCGCTCGCCATCCTCTTTCTTCTTGAGCGGTGTCGACTCCGGATGGTGTCGGAACCACACGAGTTGTTCGTCCGGCTGATAGTCCGACACGTCAAGCGAATGAATCGCTCCGAGGCGGGCACCGGTGAACCAGAACAGTTCCAGCACAACGTGGCGCTGGCTCGCATACTTCACCTTCGAGTTCCGGTAGTGGTTGATTAGGGCTCGCGCATCGTCCGCCTCAAGCATCGTATCGTTGGTTTCATCGCTCTGGTCCAGCTTCGGGACATTGACCTTGTGGGAAAGCATGTCGTCGACGGCTTCGATATCAGCAGCGTATCCCAGCCACACGCGGAGCGAGGTCATTTGCCCCTTCACCGTGGTTGGCGCGAGATCCTGCCCCTGCCGGAACAGCTTGAACTGTTCCAGATGCCAACCAGTGATATCGCCGATAGACCCGATTGAGTCCTGGTCTTCGGCCCATTCGACGAACTGCCGAAGGCGCGTCTCGTAATCTCGAAGCGTTTCGTCGGTGTAGTCCAGCTTCTTGGCGTCGAGGAACATCTCGTACACCTCACGCACCGACAGTTCGCTGGGGTTCTCGACTGGGGCCGTCACAAGTTCGCCCCCTGCCCGAACCTTTCCGAGCAGCATCGCAGTGCTGCCTTGCGAGAGTGATACGCCGCTCCGCAGACGCACTCGTGTTTACCCTCGGACTCGCCACGCAGTCGGCGGGCCGCGTCGGCCCACGACTCGCCCTGGCCATCTGAGACGCCGACCGAGTCGATATCCGGCCCGACGTTCATCGGTCCGAGAGGTACGACTGGACTTTTTCGCCGCCGTCCGTCAGACCGTATATTCTCCCCTTCTTACGGTCTTCAGACACCAGCAGCTCCACGAGGTCATCCTCGCGCATCTCGTTCAGCGCACGAGAGATATGCGCGATTTCCTCGTGAACCGCCTCCGCGATTTCCGACGGCGTTGCGGGACCTTCCGCCAATTCCCGCACTACTGCCTCGCGGTACTTCGACGACTTCACTATCGAGACATCGTCGAAGTTCACATCAGCGCTCATGCCGGGAACACCCCGACATTCGCTGTCTTGGTCACCGCATACTTATCACGCTTCGATACCTCACTGTCGTTACGGGCCGGGATAAGGCCCGTCGCGTTGGTTTCGTACATCCTTCATCCACGGAACCACCTTTTCGGGTCTGCGTGCCAGCGCAGACCCATTACGATACTGAGATTCGTTCAGAGACCTCAGTGGTAGTTCCTACTCCCTACATGAACCTGCCATGTTATAGATGTTATGGTCGGGCTAATTGGTAAGTAAGCACTCCTTAATAGTACTATCCGCCGGATTCAGGTGCCGAGTCCATCGAATAGTATTTGATGAGGCGATCTGGGGCTTGGATGACTATCTGGGATGATCGTATCCTCGAAATCGCCAGAGAACGTGATTCAGTAACTCCTAAAGAACTCGATGAATCCGGATATTTTAGAGTCTCGAAACAGCAGATATCCCGTCGTCTCGCCAAGCTCCGAGACCACGGTTTGATTCAACACCTTGGGAACGGTGTCTACGTGATCACGGAGCGCGGTGAACGCTACCTTGATGGGGAGATATCGACTTACGTCGACGAACCCGATGAGGTTCCTGATGCGAATGGGGGCGACGATGGTGCGGCAGGTGCGAGTGAACCAGAAACGCAGGGTAACAGACAATGAGAAAGAGCGCACGCTGGATGACAAGAGAGGATGATCGGATACTTGACCACCTGTCGGGTGAACGTTGGTCGACGCCAGAAATCATGTCACAAGAACTGTTCAAACAGGTCTCTCCGGGACATGTTAACGACCGGCTTCTCTACCTCGAATACGCCGGGCTGGTAGCTCGGATGCATAACGACACATGGGAGCTGACTTCTCGCGGACAGCAATATCTCAGCGGCGATCTCGATGCGTCACATCTACCGCGGCCCTCACGTGGGGCCGTATTTGGCGAATTCACGCCGAGCCCGCTGCTTCCGCACTTATGAGCCCGGCCGGTGCTACCTCTCCGCGAGCTGGCAGACGAAGAGATCGTGGAATTAGAGGACGAGCTTCAGTCGTGAACCTACTAACAGCACGCGAGAATCCCTGATTAGTTGCACACGCTAATTTTCTGCAACAAGGTCGTGCTGTGAGTCGGTGATCCGTGCTGTCAGCAGGCCATCCTAATCTTCCGAGAAACTGATATAATCGCGGTGGAACTCGTCTGTTCGGTACCGTTGTTGACCCAACGTCATGAACCGACTGGCGCGGATCGGCGGGCGCTTCCGTTCGGAGTCTTCGAGGTGCTGTCGCCGGGCCTTCGTGTTCGCGGCCACCCACGCGTTGTAGGTCGTCATTCCGAACAGGTACAGATACGTCCGCATCCCGAGGTTCGTGCTCTTGGTCGTCGGAAGGAAGTGCTGCTTGTAGACTGAATACGCCGATTCTACTGCCCACCGATAGTGATAGTACTCCCGCAACGCGCGGGCCTCTGCCTCTGAAACGTCCAGATTCGTAATGAAGGTGAACCACCGCATTCGATTGTTCGCCTCGAAAACGTCCTCTGCATCTTCCTCTTCAACGAACTTGGCGAGTGTAGACTGGTCCTGCCGCCCGGTCGCCCACTCCGCCTCGGGATCGATAAAGTCCGCGAGACGCTTCTGTGCGTCATCACTGGACGTACCGAGCTTGGACTGGTACTCTCCGAACAGCGTCACGTCGGCCCGCTGCGGCGGTGTCTTCGACTTGTTAATCGTGTAGTCCGTGGCGCCGAACGTCTGTCCGGCGTTCTCCCACTCGTCGGTGTACTTGGCGACGTGGTGTCGCGGGTACGAGATGACGAAGTCGATTCCGCGCCCTTTCAGGTGGTTGGCGATGCGACCGCTGGCGAAGTCCGCGTCCGCGAGGATCAGCCCGATGTTACAGCCACGGTCTTCGATGGCATCGAGGAGATCGTCAAGACGTTCGTCCCACCGTTCACCGTCCATCTGGAGCTCGTGCGCGAGCTGGAACGGCATCCCGTCCGAGACCGCGACCCCGGAAAGGATCTGGTAGGCGTAGTGCGTGTTCTTCAGCTTCTCGGTACCGACCACACCGTCCATCTCCCCGGGTTCACTGCTCCACGTCGGGATGTTCGTGGTGTCGATGGAGATCGGCAGGTCGCGCGACCGAAGCGTTTCCGGATACACCGCATCGAGCAGCCGCTCAGTCCACTCGTCGAATGTTGCTTCCCACTCCTCGATGCCGACGCGGTAGATGTCGTTTCGGAACGTCTCGGCGTCCTTGAACACGTCTGCGCCCTTCTGGAGTCCCCGATTGTCCGCGAAGTTCTCCAGTTCCCCTTCCGGCGTCCCGTTGCTGTCGCAGAGGTGAAGGCTGAAATCGAAGTGTTGGCCGTAGTCCGTCCAGGTGGCGAGTTCCTCGTTCTTGGAGATGGGCATGTCGTCTCGGAGCAGATCGAGCACGCCGTGAGCGTAGCCGCGCTTGCGCTCGACGGGGATCTCCGTGATTCCGCCGTTGTTCGACAGCCGCCGTTCGTCGATGTCGGGGAACTCGTAGCCGCGTTTGATACCAGCGATTTCGAGCTTTCGAGCCGTGTTGTTCACGTACTCGGTCATCCGTGAACCCATCCGGTCGTTCAGCGAGTTGCGGATCGTGTTCTGGTGCGGGATCGAATCGAAGCCGAGAATCTTGTGAACGGGAACGTCATCCTGTGCGTTCGACCGAATGAGGTGCCGCCGCAGCTGCGGTGCGTTCCTGAAGCCAAGGATCTGGTCGTAGACTGCGAGTCGAATAACCGGGGCATACAGCAGCGCATCACGGCGTTTGGTGTTATCGTCCTGCCACGGGGCGAGCCCTTGGTCGGCGTGTCCGGCGAGCACGGCGATGTGTCGTCGCCACTCCCCGCCCTCGAAGGCGTTCAGGTCACAGCCCCACAGGTCGCTCGCGGTGTGGATGTACCCCCACTCGCCTTTCAAAAAGTCGGCGTCGGCGTTGGGATCGATGTACGTTGGCAGGCGGTCGTGTGCCGGGGGGATTTCGTTGGGCTCCTCTTCGTCAGAATCAGAGTCAGGAGCCACGGTTACTCGTTCTGAGACATTCTGGATATTTATACGGTCAGGGTACCGATTTCACTCTAAGTCCCTTCTCGGGTTTTCCTCACCACCATCAGGGAAGACCTCACGGAGCCGCTCATCACAGTCAGGACACCGTTTGGTGGTGTTGAGTTCTTCACCTGTCCGCTGACACTCGGGGCAGATCCATTCGATACGCTCGCTTCGCTCCTCTGCAATTTCAAGCATCGACTCCCCGATCTCCATTCGGTCGCCATTCGAGGGAAGAATCCGCTGCTCCTCGACGACACGGACGGTCGTCGTATGTCCCGTCTCTTCCTCGTGTTCCTTACGGAGTTTCTCCGCTAAGTCCCATATACTGTGTTCACCACCGATTGATTCGTCACAGTCCTCGCATTCCCATCCGATAAGCCACCGTTCGCTGCTACTCATCGAAACTCACCACCTCGGGGGCAACCGTTCCAACGCCTTCACAGAGCGGGCACTCGCGTTGCTTCACTATCTTCGCCGGGCCAGGGCCGACCGTTCCGTACCGGCGTTTCACCGTTCCTTCGCCCCAACAGTAGGGACATTCTTCGGCTCTGTCTTCAGTTTCATCAGGCATCTGGATCACTCGCCACCCTGACGAAGTAGGCCAGAACCCGGCAGTTGTCGTTATCACACCGCCACTCTTCCCACGCCTCGGGGCGCTCCCCCTGAGTGAGATCGTGTGTGCCGTGTTGAGCGCAGTTCGGGCAACACTCTGCGTCTCGACGTATTTGTTCCTTAACGCTCTCAGACATGCGGATCACGCTCCAGTACCGTCGTTCGCCAGTTCGCCGGGACTTCCTCGCGGTCTACTTGCTGAACTGCCTTTGGGATGATCGTCCCGTCGCCTGCACGCGTCCAGTCGTCGATTCGATACCACGTCTCGCCGTCAGGACTACGTCCCCATCGGACGCTATCAAGCATCTACTTAGCCCCCTCTACGATGAAGTACCGACCATCGAACCGCCATACGCGACCGCATTCACAGGTGTGTTTCTCACCTTCTTCTGCGGTGTTGGGTAACGGACAGTCCAAATACGATTCGTGCTCAACTGACTTTTGGCTCATGCGAAATCACCCAACGCACTCTGCCCGCTGTTCCCGGCAGCAACGCTCGTGTTGAGTTTTTCGCGTGTGGCCTTCGTGTGGCAATCCGGGCACATCCCGCCGTAGAGAATACCTACATACCGTTCATCGCCACATCGTTCACAGATGAGCGGCCAGTCTGTCACCTCGAACCACCTTCTTCGGAGAGCGTCCTGGCCCACACGTCTTCGTCGTACCAGAGACACTCGGGACAGTCCATCCACGTCGAAATGGGATGTCCGCAGGTCGGACAATCGTAGTAGTGCCTGGTGACTTCCCCCTCGATAGAGTCTTGATGCGTCTCAGCGCCGTCGTAATCGAGCGTGTCAACACAGACCGCGGGCCGTCTAATTTTCCCATTAGACATCCTGACCACCGTCCGATGGGAAGGAGTCGGTGATTTCACCGACTTTGGTGTGCAACGATTCGGCTGTTTCTCTGTCATCTGAGTATTGAACGTCCCTCTTCCCGACTTCCTGTTTCATCATCTCCCACAGATACTCTGCTTCATCCTCTGTCAGGTTGAGCGGCGGTACCTTGTCGCTCATGATCCACCTTCGATGCTCCCCTTTTGGTTTGAAGCAAACGGCTTCTCTGGTCCACTTGCGTTGAGACAACCGATCACGATGTCGGTCCCCCCGTCCTCGAACTCGTAGTATCGGCCACCTACACGGTCGCAATTTGGGCACCTGGCCCACTGAATACACGCTTGGTCGTTACACTCGGCTCCGCCTTCTTTGCCGAAGTGAAGCGTCTCTCCGCAATCGCACCAAAATCCAGAGCGTTGGTCTTCACTGGACATCCAGACCACCTTCGTTTTCTACGAACATGTTCCCACACCAGTGGCAAAACCAGTCAAACTGGTCATCCATATCTGAAATCTCATCAAGCTCAGGATTGTCGCAACCTTCTACTGGACATGATCGCTCTTCTTGGCTACTCTGCGCCATACCAGCCGATAACGTCTCCATCTCCATAAATCTATATGTTGTAAACTACATCGTATGTGACACCGTTAAGATTACAGTCGTAAAGGACAAAGTGAACATAGAGGACGAGAGACGTGTCTATCACAGTGCCACACGAACTGAACCGGGCGGACAAGCGCATACTCACCGCTCTACAAGGCGGTGTCCGGAATCCAAGCTGGTTGGCCGAAGAACTGGACTACTCGCGGCAGTACATCCACCAGCGGCTCCAGCTGCTCGTGGCCGCTGAGTACGTCTCGAACCTCGGCCACGGACTCTACGAACTGGAAGAGCTTCCGGACGAGATCGAGGACGAGTAGAACTGTGTCAAGATTAGGTTAAGTCCGATAGTAAACGACACAAATAACGTAACTAACCCGAAAAGAAATGGCAATAAAACTCAGAGAATCAGCGTGTGCAACTAATCAAGGATTCTCGCGTGCTGCTAAGTCGCCGAAACTGTTGTAGACCCTGTTGCGACCGTCTCACCATCGTTTTGGAGGCGAATTGTTAGCTCATGGTCGCCCGTCGAAACGAGCAGGTCATCAGGATATACATATTCAGTATTGCCACTCCCTGATTCAACGGTCGCCGCTGAACCGACGGATGCCGTCTGAGTTACGCCATCGATGCTGAGTTCAACAGCATCATATTTCAGTGGTAAATCGCCCGTGTTCCGCACCGAAAATGACAAAGACGAGAGTTCGACTTTGTCCGTTCCATACTTCCCGAAGAACGTCGTGTCAACATCGCCGATATCACCCTGTGCCCCGCTGAATCCATTCTCGACTGTCTGGGATTCAGAAGACCCGCCACTCTCGATAGTGAGCGTTACAGGAACTGTTCCACCCGATTCAGCAGTGTACATATGGCTATAGAAGATTGTGGAATCGTCGGCCGGCTTACTGTACTCGAATGTTGTAGTCCCGTTGTCTGCTGTGAACGACTCGCGCAGGTGATCTTCGCCAGCCACTGTGGCATGTGCAGTTAGATCACCAGGCACTTCGCCGGTATTCTTGACTGTGAACTCTACTACCTCCAGATTTTTCCCATCCCACTGCGGGCTGACCGATTGGAGTGTGAGATTCGCCGCGGTGGCCGTATGAGGTATCCGCTTCTCATCAAATCCCGCCGGCGATTTTGCCAATATCTCCACCTGTATTTCGCCCGCCGTCGTCTGTTTGAACAAATCGCCATTCATTTCGTAGGTAGTCGTGCCACCGGGCGAAACTGTGTCGTTGAACGTTCCAGCGAACTGTTCTCCCTGGTGACTGAGTTCGACATTCGATTTGGTTTGAAGGTCGCCAGTGTTGGCTACGACGACTGTGGCACTCGTTAGCGTCGCTCCATCCCAAGACGTATTCACAGACTTGATCGAAACGCTGGCCGCATCGAACGACTCATTGAACGCCCCTGTACGAGTTCCTTTGTCGAAATCCATTGAGATGCTCCCGCGTACGTCCCCAGGATCCTCGATTTGGATTTCACTATACCGGAGTGGTACAGTCACTGTCTCCGTTTCATTCGGTTCAATCCACGCCGATTGACTCACTTCTTGAGACATCCCACGAGCTTCGACCTCGCTACCTTCCAGCTTCGCGGGTAAATCGCCCCGATTTCTGACATCCACCCGGACTGTCTTGAGTGTCTCTCCCGACCATGAATCCCTCACCGAGACGACTTCAACATCTGAGCCATTGAACGTCACTGAGTGCTCTACTTGCGTCTCGCCGCCTTGTTGGACGATGATTTTGTACTCTCCAGGCCGCGGATCTGGCATGTACATCGCCCCGACCGATTGATTTGGTTCGAGGGTGTCTTCGTTGACAACAGCGCCACTGGGGCTTTGAAGCAAGACTTTCGAGTAGTCACTCACGGTATAATTGAACGTAACTGCTGGCCCCGATTCCGCCACAGTTGTGCGGACATCTGATACTGACGGTCCAGACATGCCCAGAAACCCGGTACAACCCGCAAGAAGCATTGTCGCTGCAACTGCTAAACTCACAACCGCGTGCCGCTTACTTACCATTTGTCTACACTACTCAATCAAGTGTGGGATAATCAAATTCGGGGTTTACGTCCGCTCTTCCAGCTTCGCCGCCCGCTTCTCGCCGATCCCGTCGACCGCCCGAAAGTCCCCAGCATCGGCCGCCCGTAGGTCCGCCACGCTGTCGAACTCGCGGGCGATCTCTCGCGAGAGTTCCTCGCCGATGCCGTCGACATCATCGGCCATGTCACGAACGACCCGTGCTCGGTCGTCGACCAGCACCTCCAGACGGCGCTCCAGCTCGGCTTCCGAGAGGTCGCCCTCGACGTAGGCCTGATGCACCTGCTCGACCGGCGTCAGCTCCGGCTCGTTGCTCTCCAGGCGGTCGACAACCCACTGTGAGAGCCCGGACCCACGGATTGATGCGAATGTCAACACGGCCCCGATGACTCCGGCCCAGAGTTCCGGGTTCATATCTCGGTGCGATTCCGCCCGCAGGCCGGACACCAGCCCGTCCGCCGTTGTTCCGCCGCACAGCGTACGCAGGCCACGAGCGTCACGTCATCGGTGCTCATGAGTCCTCCGGACTGCCCCAGTAGCGCCGGACGTAGACACCTTCGAGCGTCGTCGGCTGGAGCACCCAGTTCACTGTTTCGCCCTCGTTCGGTGCGTATTCGTCGCCGACCACGACGACTGGCGCGTACTCACTCCGCGGCCGTGTCTCTCGCCACGGCAAGAGGCGATCCAGTCGGTCCGGTTGCTCGCCCACTGCCAGCACGACGACCGTATCATCGCCGGCGAGTTCATCGAGCCGCCGGCCCGTCGTGTAGTTCTTGCGCTCCTCGTGGTCAAGCACTTGTATCACGTCGCCCAGCACCTCTTTTGGCGTACCGCCACCCACCTTTGCCGGCGTCGTCGCTGTGCCCCAGTAGCTGATGAATTGGCCGATCCCCATCGCTGTGCCTATCACCCCGACCAACAGCGCCGTCGAATCGTTGGCATAGACGCCCAGCGACAGGACGACAGCGCTCGAAGCGAGTAGCGACAGTTTGACTTTATGCGCCCGAACCTCCGCTTTCAGATCGCTTGGGACTCTCGAATGTGACATTACAGTGCCTCCGCGATTGCTTTCAGTGTCGCCGATGCGCCGTCTCGAAGCATTTCGCTGGCCGGCCCGAGAACGCCATCGAGAGCGTCGTGCATCAGCTCTGGATTCGGATCGAGCCATCCCAGCCCGATCGCCACAGCCAGCGCCACCAGTACCACGACGCCGTAGACGACCATCGAGCCGCCCACTGCCGCCGCCATGCCCGCGTACTTCTTTCCTTTCAGCAGGTAGTACGCCGCCATCACGAGCGAGCCCGCAACCATCACCTGCCCGCCGACCCCGAGCTGGCTGAGCAGGTCCAGCAGAACGCTCATTTCTGGTTCCCTCCGTCGGCCTCGATGACGATGTTCTGCGTTTTCTCCGGCGAGCGAATCGACTGAATGAGCTGATACGCCAGATACAGGCCGCCAGCCACCAGAATCGGCCACACCTGTGAGTTGACGATGGCCGTCAACAGCGATTCATCGCTCAGTACCTGGAGTGAAACGACCGTCGCCGAGACGACGATGAGCGTCCAGCGTTCCATGCTGAACTCGTCGAACTCCCGGAGCGCCACGAATGACAGCGCCGAGACGGCCGCCGTCGCCACGATTACCAGCGACCCCGACGGCAGCACGATGATCTCGGCCTGGATAGCGGCCAGCCCGATCGCCGTCGCGACTGCCACCGCGACCGTCTGGTTTCCGAGCACCGTGCGGACGAGCTGCGCGCCGCCGCGGGTCAGCCCGCCGAGCACGCCGCCGACCGCTGGCCCCAGAACTGGAATAGATGCAGCAGCTGACTCGATGCCTTCAGCGGCGTTATTCCCGGCGTTCGTGACCTCTTCGTCGCGGCGAGCTATCACCAGCAGCGCACCGATGGCGAGTGCGACGCCCAGCAGTGGGACGATGTTGCCCAGCGGGTCCTGTGTCGAGACGCGGGACAGTGTGCCACCGCCTCCGTCGCCGCCGGAACTGCTCGCTGTCGAGTTCTCCAGCAGGAACGTCAGCGTCTCGCCGCTGTCGTCGTCGGTCAGCGTCAGCGGCGAGTTCGCCGTCCCCGAGTCTCGGCCGATGCCGTGGGTCTGTGAGTACAGCGTGTACTTCTCGCCATCCTGAGCATTGATGAGCGTGTAATGCACCGTGTCCGGGTCCGTCTGACCCTGTTTCGCCGTCCAGACTGGCTGTGTCTTGTTCGCGTCGTCGACTGTGACGACCACGTCGCCCGAGGTCGCGTTCGCCTCGACTGGAATCGTCGAGACGTTCAACTGCTCATCTGCCGAGGCCTTCGGAATCCGGAGGCGTTGGTCGCCACCCGACAAGACGCGCACGTCCTCGGACGCATCAAACGTCGCGTCGTGGACGTAGTGGATGCGGTGGTACTCGGCGGTCTGTGGCACCTGAATGTACGAATCCGAGTTCCACGAGTCGACGCGAATTCGGCTGTCGAGTGGGTCACCGGTCGTCGTCGGCTCCGTGACCGTGATCGCACCGTTGTTTACATCTGCCATCGAGCCCGTCGTCCGCACTTCGATTTTATCACCAGCCACGACAGAGCCCAGCTGCACAGTCAGCTCCGTGTTGTTCAGATCGTAGTTTCTGGAGTCGACTGACGACCATGAGCCGCCGTTGACGCGCTTCTCGACCCGCTTAATCGATAGCACCTCTTTCTGGTGCGGTATCGTCAGCGTCGCCGACGAGCGGTTTGAGGCGTAGGTTTTCGAGACGTTGTACTGTTCGAGCCATTCCGTCTCTGTCGTCGTCGTCGAAATCTTGTCGCTGGCGTCGTGACTGTAGTCGAAGCCGACCTGTGGCGTCGGGGCGTCAGCTGACAGCGTCCCATCGCCGACAGCAATATCTACCGTGTTCGTGCCGGACTGGAGCCATGCCGTATCGGTCGTGAGTGGTGTTTTTGAGCCGTCTGCCAGTGTCCCGGAGTGTGTCGTCGTGTTGCCATTGACCGTCACCGCCGGATCGACCGTCTGTGTGCGCTCGGTCATGCTAACTTCAACGTCCACAGCCCCGGTTGTCGTCGAAATTGTTGCCGAAGATCCTGTATCGAGGTTTGGTAAACTCTTGGAGCTGGTCTCGCCTTCGGGTAAGATGCCAGAGTAACTCGCGTCAGGCGAGTCGTCTCCGTCGATGTCGATGCTCGGGTCCTCGACCGCGGTCCGCTCCGTCCATGAGAGATCCCACGAGGGAGCCGGGCCGGCCGCAGTTGTGGTCGAGACGCTGTTATCGCCGGTCGAGAGTCCGTCGACGGACTTGGTTGTGGTTGACTCCCCGGTCTTGTAAATACCCGACCACGACGCTTCTACGTACCCGTCGCCGTCGATATCGATGTCGGGGTCCTCGACCGCGGTCCGCTCGGTCCAGTCGAGAGAGTAGTCAATTTCGTGTCCCGCCGAGCTTGAGAAATCCAACGATGACGAGGCTGTGGATAAGTCAATTGTGCGCGTCTTAGTCTCTCCATCGTTGAAATTGCCGAAGGTAGCCGTTGCACCGTCATCCGTAGATGCCGAGAGGTCCGTTACCTGTCCATCTATGGACACATCAACATCAACAGCTTGCTGGTAGCTATACCAACTACCTGTGTACTTTGTGGCCCTAACACTGCTTGGGGCAGTGTCTACTGCGAGATTTAATGTGTCCGAAGTCCCATCATTATCGGTGTTTGTGGACACAAATTCGAGATGGTACGTATTCCCTGCTGTGACCGACTGTGGGTTATCAACGGGAATGGACTGATCTCCCGTCGACCAACTTGGGTCCCAACTGTTTGTTATCTTATTGTCTTTTGTGAGAGATTGGTCAGCTTCTCCGCTAACTAAATAAACATCAACAGCGGGATTATAGTCATCTCCGTAAGTGCCCGCGACGTTGATTGATAGACTCTCTATGTCTCCAGTTGAACCGGGAGTTATCTCTATTTCGGACGAATGTTTCGTGTCACTGCTGCCGTCTCCGATTGCCAGAGACATATCATCATCCGTCGTACCATCCCCATAGTCGTTAACTGGGTTATAAGTCGACGACGAGCCGTAGCCCGTCACGGTCAGAGTTGGGTCGCCGCCGCTCCCGTCCGTTGGTTCGAGATTCCCGCCGACCGAGAGCGAGGTCGACGTTGACGGTGAGACACCATTTGCGGATACCGAGTCCGTAGTTGTGGAGGTATCGCCGGTCAATTGGACGGACTCATCGGTCGGGTTGACGTTTCCGCCGACTGAGACAGTCCCGCTCCCGGTCCCGGACGCGGTCGCGGATGCGGTCTCCTCGTGACCGGAAAACGTCACGGATGCATCGGTCGCGGGGTCCGTCCCCGCTATCTCCAGATCGAGAGAGTCTCCGTTAGCGAGCGCGGCTCCGGAGACGGTCTCGGTCTCGGTTGAGGTCCTGCCCGTCAGGTTGATATCGAAGTTCGATACGCTGTCGAGATCGTTGATATCGTACTGGTACTGGGTGCCATCGGCTGCCTGCGATCCTGACAAGACGACTTCGCCGCTGAACGTGACCGTGTTCGTCGAGAACTGCTCGACGTAGAAAGCCACATCGTCCCCTCGGACGTGCGTCGGCGTCGCGTAGGACTCACCACTCTCGTGCTCGATGTACGCGGTCTGTGGGACGCCGCCGACGGACTCGTTGAACCAGTTCGCGGGCACGGACACCCATCGTCCCTCGTGGACACGGGAGTCGTCCAGCACCAGCGCCGGCTCGCCGTCGACGGTCGTCGCCGACACATCCATCGTCTGTGAGCCTGCCGACGCCGAGACTTCTGTGGGCGCTTCGACACCGCCGCTGGCCGTCTCAGTGTGGCTCTCAGGCAGTGCTCGCAGTTTATCAGGAGCCTCCGTGTCCGCTCGCGCGGTCTGGACTGGTTCCGGCGTCGAGAGCGTCCCCTTCTTGACAGTCTCATTGGTCGCTGGCTCGCCCCCACCGAAGAACACTGGAGCCGCGACTGCTGAGGCGACCAGCGCCATCGCGATGACGACGATCTGGAGCTGCTCGCCCGAAAGAGGCAGGTCGTCAATCACACCGACTCACCCCCATACTCGACTTTCAGCGAGTGGTCGATCGGGCTCGGGAAGTACGGGATGTTCGGGAGCGGGTACTGGAACGCCGATTCGTTCCACGGTAAAAACTGCCCGACCTGCCGCCCTGACGTGATATTGCGGTCCATCGGCACGTCCGAGAACCCGACCACGTCGCCCTTGCTCGTCGGATTCGCGCCGGGTGCCATCGAGATACGCCAGCGGATCTTCCGCCGGATCATCGAGTGGATGTCTTTCTCGCTGTGGCCGAACATGAATATCGAGAGGCCCGTTTTCCGGGCGTCGACCAGTGCATCGCGGAACATCTCGATTTTCTGGTAGTGTGCGAACTCGTCGGCGCGGGCCGCTTCGGGAGCCACGTCGCCGATCTCGTCGAGAATCACACTCATCCAGTTGTACGGCCCTTCCTCGACGCGGGCGAGTAGCCAGCCGAACCACCAGTGTGACAGCGGGTCCTCAGCCGTGAACTCGACCTCGTCGTACTGCTTCTCTTCGGCGTTCTCGTAGATATCTTGGACGCCGCGCATCTCCGGATCGGGATACACGACGTGGAACATGCCCGGTTCGATGAGTTCTTCGTTCAGTTGTACTGGGTTCTCGTACCGGACGACCTCGCGGACAACGTCCTCCAGGGGCACGCGCACGGTCTCGTCCGAGGGCTTCTTTGGGACGAACTTCGCCGTCACATCGAGCCCTTCCGGGAGACAAATGCGGGCGTAGCGGTGGAACGGCAGCCATTCGGAGCGAGACGGCGAACCTCTCCAGATGATCGCCTCGTCGTTGGCTTCCATCAGGCGAGCCGCCAACCACAGCGCCGTGTTCGACTTGCCCGAGCCGGGTTCGCCGATCGCCAGCCAGTCCGTGCCGCCGTCGTGGAACTTCGGATTGTCCGAGTCCCACGTGTGCTGGATGATGTCCGGCAGCAGTTCCTGTTGCCACTTGTAGCCGCCAGCCTCTGCGTAGGATCTGCCTTTGGCCTCCTCGTGGCCGTATGTTGCCTGCCAGTCGATGCTCCCGAAGCCCGAGAACTGGTCTTTCATCTCCCGTACATCGGACTTCCGGCCGCCGTGGCCGGTGAACTGCCGACTCTTCGTGAATGGGTCCGGGAGCTGTTCCAGTAGCTTCTCGCGCTGTGCCGCCGTATCTTCCGGTGATTTCAAACTCATGCGTCAAGCGTGTCCTGTCCGTTGCTGCTGTTTTCGACCGCTTCCTGTGCTTTCTCGCCCATCTCGCGAGCGCCTCGGATGCACGACGAGAGCGGTTCTTGCAGGAGGTACTGATACCGCCCTGGATGGGACTCGCCAGTATCTGTCTGGAGAATCCCGTAGGCCCACGAGTGCCGAGACTTCGCGATCGGGTAGTCCGATGCGTCGACCCACTCGCCGAAGGTCGCCGCCTGGAGGTCGCGTTCCCACTCAGCTATCGCTTGGCGCGACCCGAATCCTGTCAGTGCATCTGTCAGCGCTGCTTTCTGGCGCTTTTCGAGTTCGGTCAGCGCCGGTCGGAACGCTACGGCACCGCCGAACATCTCGATCTCCGGCGTCTGGTCGTCGACGTACTCGGTGACGTTCTCGCGGAACTCGCGATAGGCGGTGTCTGCCGCCGACGTGACCGTGATGGCGAGTTGGTCGCGGTACGTGCGCGCTGTGTCTGTGTCGACGGCTCGGCTGCTGTACTGCCTGCCTGTCAAGTACTGTGCGTCGAGTCGTTTGACGAACTGCTGGTAGAACTGCGGGTCGAGCTTGCCGAGTGTTCTGACGTTCGCTCGCGCCGCCCACGAGAGGATTTCCTCCAGCGATTCGAAGCCCTCTCTGAGGTCCGCGATCATCTCGTCTTGGTCGCGCTGGAGCTTTGCCAGCGCTGGGCGTTGATGCCGCTCGAACTCGTGGCGGCGACCACCCCCCGGGCCGCCCCACTCTGTACTACGCGCGCGTGTCTCTGCGCTCGCGCGCTGATCCGCGCCGGCGTCGGTGTCGCTAATCGTCACCCACCCCCTGATTCTGCGTCGTCGACTGCGTTTCGTCGATTTCCCACGAATCGCGGATGTTCTCGCCGAATCGGTCCCGGAGCGTCTCGATCACGTCATTGATCTGCTCGATCGTCTCGAAGTCCTGGTCGGCAACCAGCTCGTGCAGGTCCTCGAACGTCGAGGCCTCGCGGTACGTCGCTCGCTCGTGGGCAAGCACCGCGCGCGCTTCCGAGAAGTGGTACGGTGCGGGCTCGAACGACAGCTCGCCGTCGCGGGCCGTGTAGCCCGACACGACGCCCGGCAGCAAACCACCGAGCATTGCCAGCGACGGCACGCCGAACGCCGCCAGCAGGCCGTGGTAGGCGATGAAACCGCCACCGACTGCGGTCGCGATGAACGGCCAGTTCAGCCGACCGAGTGGCGAGAGGAGCTTATCGAGCGTCGACTCTGGCGGTTCCGCGTCGTCGTCGGGCTCGGTGACGATCGTTGGCGAGAACTCCAGTCGCGCCGGCTTGTGATGTAGAGTCTCGTCGGCCACCGGATCGATCTCGTATTTTTTCGAGACATCGCCTTTCGCGTTGTTGACCGTCTCCAGTTCGCTCTCGTCGACTGAGGCGGCGTCAGCCCAGTAGCGAGCGAGAAACGGCCGAATGCCCGTCGCCGGCATGTAGACCTTGCCGTCGCGGCGGACGATATCCCGGAGTAAGATCTCTTCCTCGCGAGCGTCCTTCGACTCGTCGCCGCTGACGGCCGTGACGCTTTCGAGGTCCTTCTGGTTGAATTCGGCTTTCTCAACGTCCTGATCGCGGATGCCGAGCATCGCAACGAACGACAGGACGGCGATCGAGAGGCCCGCGATGTAGGGTGCTTTCGACAGGACGGCGGCCGTCTGCCACGTCGCAGCGATCAACAACAGCAGCGCCAGGAATCCGAGGATGAACAGCCACCACGTCGTTCCCTTCCGAGCGCTCGTGACGGTTCGGTCGAGGAAGTGGACGGCGGCCTTCCGGCCGACGAAGATTCCCGGGATTGCTGGCAGTAGGATGTTCATCGCACCCCAGCGCCAGAGGTCGCCCTTGCTGTTGATGTCCGTTCCCGGCGCGGCCGTGAGCGGGTTGCTCCGGTGCTCGTACGTCCAACGAGCGCCGTCGACACGTTCGCCGTCGCGCTCCAGCCACATCGTCATCTGAACGCGGTCGTTGTAGTGAGAGTACAGCCCGATCGGGATCTGGTTGTAGCCCGCGCTCATGTTGAACGAGACGCGCTGTACCGACTGATTCGCCGCGTACTGAAACTGCGTCCCGTTCTCGGTCGAGCGCGTGTGGTCGTTCCAGTAGACCACGACCAGCTCGTACTCGCCGACTGCGTCACCGTAGGCCGTCCCGTAGAGCTGGATGCGGTCCGACTGGATGTTCGTCCCCGGGTCGGCCCAATTCATGCTGGTCTGGAGCGGGCTCGGTGGAGAGTGTCGCACCCCGACCGACCCGGAGATGGGTTCGCCGAGATTCCGCACTGATGGCGGGGCTTCGGCGTCGTGCACGCCGCCGGTTGTGAGGTCCGACCGCTCGAACGGCCCCGGCGGCGTCCAGTCCGACGCCGGACGGGGCGTCGCGGTCGCCGTCTCGTTTGCTTGTGCGGCCACTGCCGGGGCCAGCAACGTTGTTGCTACGAGTAGCGATACAACGACCGCGACGCCCCGCCTCATAGCAGGACGCCTCCCACGTCAGTGAGAATCGGAGCCACGGCGGCCCCGCCGCCCGCGACCGCGTCGACGATGGCGTCGGGAGACATCTCCCACGGCAGGCCGCCGAAGATGCCTGTCAGCGTATCGCCTGCGACGCTTGCGGCCTTTTCCAGGCCGACTGTCGCTTCTGTGATGGCCGTTCCGGCGATGCCGCCGCCAGCCGCCTGTCCGGCGCTGATATCCGGTGCCATCAGCGCCCCCCTCCGTTACGGAGATGGCTGTAGAACCACAGGGCATTCCCCGCGATGTACAGGAGAATGGCGGCCGCCGCGACCACATCTACAGATGGGTTTCGGGTGATGCTCAGCAGCATCACTCCGAACACCCCCAGGTTACTCGCTAACATCAGCCCGCTCCCGTCGCCGGTTTTTAGACGGGCTGGTAGCTGCTTGAGGCGGTGGGCCGCCATCAGCTTCCCCTCCACGAGTCGAGTTTATAGACCGCGAGGAAGATGCTGATTCCAATCAACAGGAACTGAATCCCGCTAATATTGCCCAGTAGGCCCTCAATTCCCAGCGCGCCTGCGACGCCTGCCAGCATCGTCGTGAACGCGAAGGGCTCGGCGGAAATCGCCATCACCAGCTGGTTGCCCATCTCCAAGCCGATACCCGCGCCGGCCAGCCCGGCTGTCCACGACGACGTAGCGACGCGCTTCGTCCCCGATGCCGCTGTGCCGGCTGCTGACGCTGTTCGATCTGTTCCCAGGGCCACGACGACGCCGACAACTGCGACCGCTGCCAGCAACGCTGTCGCCATCTCAGGCATGGCCCTTTCCTCCGATTCGAGTCGTACCGCTGTTTGCGTGTGTCATTGGTCTACCTCTGCGATTACTTTCTCAACGACCTGAGTGAGCAGTTTGAGCCCGTAGGCGACGCCCAGCACAACAGCGACTATCTGGACGTTCCCAGACAGCCACGACAGTGCGCCGAGTTCGACGTTTGGTAGCACGGTGAACGCGAAGATCGACGTGCCCGTGAACAGGATCGACAACTGCCCCCACAGGACGCCCAGCACCGCGTCGATGACGGGGAGCTGGAACAACTGTGCGAGTGACGTGACGACGACGCTCAGGGCCGTCGCTGGATGTCTGACTATCTCTCCTACTGATATCATTTTATCAGCCCCCCGCCGCCCGGGATCACGTCGATGATGATGTAGACGACCCGCTCAAGCAGCAGGACGACGACAATTACCTCAGCGACGACAATCGCCGCGATGACGATTGGGCCTGCCACGCCAGCCGCTCCGGCGAGGTTGAAGATCGGCTCGTTCAACGACTCGATACCCGACAGAATTGCGTCGCCGGCCGGTCGCGCGCTACCGATGACTGCATTCGCGATCGCCACCGGTAGGTCCGCCATCCCGATCTGTTCCTCAGTTGCGCCGTCAAAAACGGCGGGCTGTGTTCCAGCCAGTACGACGATGATCCCGTTGAGAATCGCCGTCATGATGCCGAATATCCCCTCAAGCAGCGCCGAGAGGATGGCCCCCAGAACGAAATTCCGCGGGTTGTTCAGGAACTTCAGCATCACGTCCGAGTTCGGCAGCACGCCCAACACATCGTCGCGGGATATCTCCAAGTCGACTATCGGTGCCATCAGAGATACCTCCCTTTGAGGAAGTCGATGCCCGCTGAGACGACGTAGAACGTCGCCAGAACAACGATAATCGATATCGGGAGTGCCAGCACGCCGAACTCTGCGAGCGAGAACGACCACGCGCCACGGATCGCCGCGATCCCGGCGTCGACCGTGACCTGATACAGACCGTCGCTCGGTCGACTCAGGAACGGCGCGTCTGGGATCGGCTCAGTGCCGCCGAAGAAGAACGACTGGATGGCTTCGAGATACCGCGTTGCTGCCTCGACGGCACCCTGGACGATGGCCGACACACCCGTCGCGATAATCGCCACGGTCGAGCCGATGATCGCCGCGCCGAGCCTCGTCCATTTCACGCCGCTTGCGAGTGGGAACGAGTTCTCGCCGAGGTTGACGAGCTTCATCGTCCCGTCGTCGTTCTTCACGACTTCAAGGAGTTTCTTGAAGCCGCCCAGTGCCGGTATCGTCTCCGACCCGTCGAGCAGGCGTGCCATGCGGCCGCTGTCGCCGTCAGCCATCGCTACGCACCCCGTTGACGGTCTGGGGAGGCGATGGCCGAATCATGTTATTCGTCCTCTCCCTTCTCTTCGTCTGTTCCGACCGCCAGCGGGCCGATATCCGGAATATCCGGGAAGCCCGGAATGGCGATGAAGTCCGGCGTCTCCTCCTCTTCGAGGAACTGAATCATGATGAAGAACGTCACCAAGACGGTCACCATGGCTGCCGGGAGTGCGAACGGACCGAACTGGTTGGCGATGCCGATAGCAGACGCTTCTGCGCCCGCTGTCAGCACGCCGAGCGGCTCAATTACCGTCGCCTCGAAGAACGCCGGAACAAGTTCCGCGCCGGAGTCCAGCGGACTCACCAGCAGTGCGAACACTGACTGAATGAAGTTGATCCCGCCCTGGGATATTGAGAGGCCGACCCCGAAGATCGACCCCTGGAGCAGCTTGCCGAGCGAGCCGCCACTGTTCAGGAAGTTAATCGTCCCGTTAAGGACAGAGTTCGGGCTTCCATCCCCGAAATCCAGTTCTGCCATTGGCTTAGAACACCCCGATCTTGCGCCCGGTGACGAACGAGAGCAGTCCGCCGATGATCGCGCCGGGGAGGCTGACGATCGTGTCGACGATGCCGCCGGAGCCGCCGCCAAGGACACCGCCGCCCTTACTGTCGGTCGTGTCGGACTGGAGTTCCTGCTTTTCGTCGCTCGTGATGACGTAGTCGTAGTGGATGACCATGTTCGTCCCGACGCTGACAGTGCTGTCAACCGAGACGTTCGCGCCCTGCGTACCGTAGGAGCCGGTCTTATCCGTCCACGAGGAGATGTTCGTCATCTCCGTGTCGCCCGTGCCCTCCGCGTATTCGACGGTCTGGTACCGGGTGTCGGGCATCTCGACCGTGTCCTTCAGCTCCGCGTTGCTGTACGAGAGGTCGTAGGATTCCGGAAGCTGGAGTCGGTAGTAGGCGTCGACACGGCTGTCGAAGCTCGGGTAGCCCTCAGCTGCGGAGAACTCGAACAGCGTGTCTTCGGATTCGAGTTCGCTTGCCTCGAACAGCATCGGCACGGTCACGTCGTTCAGCCGCGCATCGTCGAACGTGCTACCCAGCGTGTCCAGACCAGTCACGGAGATAGTGCCGGCGTTGGACTCGTTGACCTCGTAGACGGTTTCGGAATCGTCGAGTTCACCGTCGCCATCCGTGTCGATGCGCTGGGTTCCGAAGTCCCACTTGCCGAACTTGTCGGCGTTCAGCGCGTAGATATCCACGTCAGCGTTCGCGTCGGAGACGACCACGACGGTCTTCTGAATCTCGCCCATCGTGCCGTCACCGGAGCCGCTGACGGCCATCTTGCCGACCTGTCGCTGGAACATGTAGCCGTCGCCAGTCGCGGAGGCGATCTGCTCCTCGCCGCCGGTCTGGGACGGGTTCGCCGTGGCACTGACGTAGTCGCCGTCAGCATCGACCGCGCGCACCTCGACGGTCGCGCCGGATTCCAGCGTGTTGATGTTCATACCGACCTGAAGCATTCGCTTCTCGGCGTCCGAGGTCACGGAGAAGTTGCCCATCGTGAACTTCGCCACGTCGCCGCTGGCCTGCGAGCTCGTCGAGAGCGAGACCGCGTCGACGCCCGGTTCGGGACTCGTGTCCGCGATGGTCCCCGTCCCGGCGGAGCCGCTCATATCCTTCGTCCACTCGACCGCCTCAAGTGCTGAGGTGTCCGATTTGGCGTGTGGGAACGCGCCGTAGTCCGTTTCGTTGACGCCGTCCAGGGCGTACGAATACGGGTTCTCGACGCTACTGTTCAACCGCGCGTTCATCGATTTCAGTTCTCCGTTGTCGGCCTCATACTGCTCCGCCGACCAGCCCATTTCGTGCGTGGACTTGGTCACGTCGACCTCTACTTCCGGATTCTGTGCGACACTGCTGTTGAAGTTCGCCGCGGCCGCGATGCCGGCGAGTGGCGACGCTGCCACCAGCACCAGCATCCCGAGCGCGATCACTGTCTGTCGTTTACTCATTGATTAGGAGTGGCGGTGTTCCGGTCGCCAGCCGTGGTTTCGAGTTCGTTCAGAAGCGCCTCGTCGCGGACCGCCCCGCTGCCGTGCTCCTCGATCCCGTCGATGAGCTGCTCGCGACGAGATCGGCCGTCGCCGTCGGTCGCGAGTGTGTGAGCCGAGCCGCGCTCGTCGAGGTTCTGCTGAGCGCGCTCGGTTAGGTGGCCGACAAATCGACGGCCGCCGAGGTACAGCGCCGCGGTGACGATGGGGGCAGCCATAACCAGTGCGGAGAGGCCGGCCCAGTCTGCGGTCGCCAGGACCGCCGTGATTGAGGCGTAGCCCCCGAGGAGAACGAGTCTCACGCGCCACCTCCTGGCGCGGCCCGAATCTGATCGTCGTCGACGTAGGTCCCGACGGCGAGCACGAGGCCGCCCAGGACACTGCCAGAGAGAGCCATCGCGACGGCTGTCTCAATCACACGCCACCTCCGACCAGTTCCCTGGCGGGAAGATCGCGGCTCGCGCCAGCGGCTTCCTGGTGGGCTCGCTCGCGGCGGCGCTCGTCGACGTTGTGCCAATCGATACGATACGGTCGTTGCGCGGTCTCGCCCGCGCTGTCCGGCGGATTCTGGCCGCCGGCCCGTCTGGTTGACATGGGTAGGGGTACTCCCCCGCGGCTTCGCCGCGGGTTAGGCGCGTCGGCCAGACGGTCTGGTATAAGTGTCCGTAATGGCGTTCCGCTCGGATATCCGAGTGGCTGGCCGCCCGGTATCCTTATGGGATACCGTCTCGCCGCCGCTCATATGGCGAACATCCACCAACTACGTCGCATCGGCTCGAACTCATCTGGCGATAAAGTCGGTGTCGAGCTGCCCCGAGACGATATCGAACTCGAAGGGCTACTGGATGAAAATGGAGAACTGACCGATACACCACAAGTCGCCATCAGCCGCGTCGACGACGGTGAATGGCGCATCGAACGGCTCGGCGACCAGGCCTAACCAGTCGATCATTGTTCGTGCCATCTCCAGAACCGGTCTACTACGATTCCTAAAACCATCACTATCGGCGCAGCAGCAGTACCGAGAGCCTCGATTAGTGTGAACGCGCCCATCATCGACGCGAGATATCCCCATCCTGCTACCCAAGTTCGCCAGTAGAGCAAGATCCCGACCGCCGTTTCAAGCAGTGAGCGGTTATCTTCGTCCGGCCCGTTCCGAATCCAGTAGCCGAGCTTTTCCGTCGTCTGGGACGGAGTGTTCTCAGTCACACTCTGTCACCTACTCCGATATCCCGTAGGCACGTTCGACAGATTGCCCCTTTCGCGCTCTCATGAGCCGGGTAAACGTCATTTCCGCAATAGTCGCACTCCTGCACATAGTCCTCTCTGTCGATACTAACCGGCTTGGGCGTATTCTCGGGGTTCAAATCAACTCACCACACTTTGGACAGCGGAACATTTTCAGTCCGGTCCCAACGAGTTCCGTTTCTATCTCGCTGGGGTCCGACCGCTCCCCGCACTCGGGGCATGGTGGACCCGCCGAAATACCCTCAAGGATAGGTTCAGATTCGCCAATCAAACTGTTGACCAATTCCCCAATCATTTCACGTATCCTCCGTTCCATCGGCGTTCGTAGGCGGCCACGAAGGCCCTCGTGCGAGCAGGTGGACGCACTCTACGCAGTACTCAGTTCGTTCAGTCGCGCTCGTTCGACAGCCGTAGCTTTTGCACCACGTCATGACGAGTCCTCCGTTCCTTTGCCGGAATCGGACCCTTCGATACTGGCATGGTTTTCGGTTGCGAGTTTCTTTTTCCGCCGCTCAAAGCGCCGCTTGCGCTTCCTGTCCAGGCACTCAGTCACGAGGTCGTAGGCATCCTCGTTGAAATCATAGCTATGCAGCGGGTAGTCGAACGACTCCGCGGCGATAGGTGCCACTGAGATGCCGTCTATCTCTATCATCAGGGCGCTGTCTCCGTTGACCAATTCAACAGTGCGGCCGTCTCGGAGCGATTGGAAAATCACGTCCGATAGTGTGCGGTCAACGCTGTGGGCGCTATCACGAGTGGGTAGGTACATCATTGATCTGTTTCCGTGCCGTCGTTGCGCATCTCCTCCGGGCGCTCGCCGAAGAAGATAGCCCGAAGATTCCGCTTTCGGGCGGTATTGAAGACTTTGGGGAGGCGGCTCGTGTCGTCATCTTTCGGCGTATTTCCGGTCATGGTTGTTTCAGGAGATCGGGACAGTCCTCGGCCCGTCGCTCCGGATTAGGGTCGCAATCAGGATGATAGTAGTCCGCTCCGTAGCTATGCCACTGTCCGTTTATTTCCTGACCGCACTTTTCACACTCCGGTACGGGCGTAGCGTCGGTCATCGTTCCTCCAGCACGTCACGCGGCTGTTCCTCGATCGTCGGTGCGTCGAAAGTCCGCCCCCAGTCGCACGACTCACAGCGCATCGCGGTCATGTGGTCCGGCCCGCATTTCACCTTAGTAGCGCCGCCACAGTCGGGACAGGCGAACTTGCTGTCTCGCCACTTGTACGGCGGCACTATTCAGAACCCTCCGTTCCGTCGGCAGCCTGCCGGTCAGCGTACTCTGCCGCCCGAATCAGCGCCTGCCCGAGCTGGCGAGCGCTGTCGGGATCGAGCCTCGCACCGGTCGACGCTTTCCGGGACTCGCCTTTCCAGAACCCGGCGAGATAGACGGACCCGCCGTAGATCTCGTCGACGCGCCACCGTGCTTGGATCTCTTCGGCGTACGCGTCGAACGACTCCCCGGACATCCGGAAGTCTGAGTTCGCCGTTGGTTCGACTTCGTACACCTCGCTCGCGTCACCGAGATCGTCGTCTCGGATCGCCTCGTTGTCGCTGCCCTGCATCCATCCGGGATAGGTCCACCCGTTCATCAGAGCCATCCCACCTTTTCCCGCTCTCGGGCCTGTACGTCTGGCGAGAAGGTCCCGCGGTAGGCGTCGAGGAACGTTTCGAGATCTTCCCAGCCGCCCCAGTCACAGACCAGCAGTGCGTCCACCTCCGCGCCCTTGAGCGAGGTCGCCCAGGTTCGCCGGAGGTCGTGCATCGTCAGATAGGACCAGCGCGGGTCCTCAGATTCCGCCAGTTCTTCGCGGGCCGTCCCTATCCAGCGCCGGAGAGTTCGCGTCGTGACGCCGACCTGCGAGCTTTGCGAGGTCACGATGGGATGGCTGTCCGATTCGGCACGATACTCCGCGGCCGTCTCGATCGTGTTCTTCAGACTCGCCGGGATTGGTGTCTCGCGGTACTTGTCTCCCTTGCCCTCGTGGACCAGCAGCATCGGCCCCGCGTCTGTGTCGACTACGTCGTTGTCCGTCACTCGCGTCACCTCTTCGGAGCGCAGGCCGCACCGAGCGGCCAGCGCGAACGCCAGTCGCTGGGACGGACCCGATGCCGTCTCCAGCAGCAGTTCCACTTCGTCGTTCGAGAGCCATACTTTCCTGCCGTCGCGATCGTCGTGTTCTGTCGTGTTCATAGTGTCCGGTTGGCTGGTTTCGCGGTCAGTTTCGGCACTGTTCGACTGGTCTGGGGAGTGATTCGGGAGTCAATTCGGGGGTGAACTGTCCGAGACTCCACCAGTTCTCGGACACTCACTGCTCACCACCTCCGACGATGGCCGGGTCGAGAATCTCCGACCACCGCAGCTGGGCGCACGTGACTTCGCTCCTGTCGACATCGTACCACCGGCCGCGGAGATGCTCATCGACGATGCTCGCCGGGACGACTGCTCGGTTCCCCCGCATCCGGGTCTCGTGAACCCACAGGTAGACCTCGCGAGCGTTGTCTCGGAGCCGCGAGTAGCGGTCACACGCCGCCGCGAACTGCTGGCCGTCCTTCGTCCACCGCAGGACGAAGCCCGGATCGTCCGGGTTGGCATTGGCTCGTGGCAACGTGTTCGTCTTCGTATGTGAGTTGCCGATGGATGCACGCCACTCCTCGGGGTCGAGACGATCCATCTCCGTCGCGATGTCCTTCGTCGTCTGTGCGAGCGACGCCTCGAAGTCCCGGTTCGGTTCGCGACGACTGGCCGGCGTTCGGTCGAATCGAGCGGGCCAATCGATGCCCGTCATGCCGACTCACCCCAGTTGAACTGGACCCCGCCGTGTGCGACGGCATCATCGTCGTAGACGAGACTCGTCGGGATATCATGGCAGTGAGCCAGCATCCGGGCCATCTTTCGGGCGACTGTCGCGCAGTGTGCGTTTGTTCCACTCACCCAGATCACGTCGTCCTCGACGGTGTAGATGCGGTCGTTGAACTCACGTGAGAGGATTTCCGACACTTCCTCCCGGTCACTGACAGCCGCGTTCATGCGAAGATCACCCGGACGCCGTTGAACTCGTGCTCAACTGGATTCCCGCACTCGGGGCACTCGACCGGTCGGCCCGGAACGTGGATGCGGTTGTTTTCGTCGATGTAGGCCGGTTCGTCCAGCTCGATAGTTTCGGGCTCGTGGTCGCAGTACTCCGGATCTGACGGGTCGATGTGGTTGCTCGCTGCGACCCCGCACTGGAACTCGACCTCCGTCTCGCCTTCGAGGTGCTTCTCTGCTGGCGTCGTGAAGTCGTCTAAGTCCTGCCCGCCGTCGGTGACGAGCTGGTCGTCGTCGAGGTCGAACTGGTCACGAAGCCAGTGCGTCAGCGGCTTCGTCCGCCCGTCCCAGTAGTAATAGTGGCTCTCCGTGATGGCCTCGATCTGCATCAGCGTGCGAACGTCAGTCGCCCCTCGCTCGATGTCGTAGACCTCTTTCGCCTTTGCGAACCCGGCTGCGTAGGCCTCCAGCAGCCCCTCGTTCAGTTCGTCACGCTTCTGCTCGTAGTCGCCGGTACGCCCGTCGCTGTCGGTGTTCTCGCTCATGGATTCAGTTGGCTTGTCAGTCATCGCGCTGTCCTCCGTCGGTCGCGACCGCGTCTCTCGGGATGTCTTCGCCGTCGGGCGTCTTTCGCTGGCGGTAGCGCGTGTCGAGTCCTGCCGCCTGCCGCTCGATAGTCGCCGGGTCGGCACAGGACGGGCAGCCGTGTAGATCGCCGTCCCGGCCTTTGCGAACTCGGTAGTAGCGCCGTGAGACGTGCGCTCCGCAGGCATCGCAGGACGGCATCAGTTCTCACCTCCGTAGCGTCGGCGGTTGAACGCCGCTGCGAGGTCTTGCTTGCGCGATTTGATTCCCTGAATCCGCGAATCCAAGGTCTCGAAGTACTCCTCCATTTCTGCCGTCGTCGTGGCGACGTAGTAGCCGGAGTTGCTGGCGACGATCGGGAGGTCGCGGTCGATCATGACCTCCTTGATGAGTTCCCGCGTTTTCGGGCTCGCTTCGCCGTCGCCGATCTGGAGTTTCTCAGACAGTTCGGCCGACGTGATGGCTTCCTCGGGCGAGGTCCGCCCGCGGAGTTCGTCGTGGATCTGGTCCGCCAGCGGTTGCGAGGTCGGACCAGCTGCGTCGGTCGACATCATCGACCACCCCACGAGTGGTTTTCCGAGATGTGTTCGTCCACGCGGTTCGGCGGGATGTCCGCCTCGCAGAATCCGCACTCGACCGGCGCGATCGTCACGAGGTCGACTCCCCACATGCGGGTGTCCGCTTCGAGGAGTCCCATCGCGCTGAGCGGTCTGAGCAGGTTCCGGCGGACCAGCTTCTTTTCTACCTGGGTGAGTTGGGCTATGTGCGTCTCTGCCGTCTCCAACTCCACCCGGCCGCCCTGCTCGTCCAGCCACTCGTAGGCCGTTAGCTCGTCGTCTGAGAGGTCCGCCATCCGCAGCGTGCCGTCCGCGGTCGCCTCCGTTCGGATGGCGTCTCGAATCGTCTCAGACTTGTTCTCCGCCGAGTCGAGATGTTCGCGGAGTTTCGGGTCGCTGATTTCGACCGTGTAGCGCTTGGACTGCTTCGACTGGTTCGACGCCATCAGCAGGACACCTCCCCGGCCAGCCGTGCGTGTGCCCCCTCGCGCGTAACGCTATATTTCCGCGCTCGGTCGCGCCCCCGGGCACGTAATAGACTATTATGAGCACCGGGGAGGGGGTTTATGAATTTTGGTAGATGTGCAGCGTTAGGTTCTGAAACTTCGGAAACCTGCGTTTGAGCAGTTATGAACTCGGTCCCAGAATTATGAATTTTCGCGGCGATCATCGGCGAATCCCCCCATCGGTCGCCGCTCGAACATCCGGTTCGGCGGCGTGGTCCGCGATCTCTTGCTGACCGTCACGCACTTCGACGCTGATAGCTTCCGGCTTCGCTCGCGGTATCTCGACCAGTCCGCGATGTTCAGCGCGCCAGACGCCGCAGAGATGGCTGCACGGCCCGTCGTTGTATTTGAACCCGTCACAGTCGCACTGCCCCCAGGCGTGGCCGACCGCTTCGACCAGCTCGACGACGTGCCCCTGGTCGCCCTCGGTCCGTTCGACGGCGAACTGACCGCCGCCGAGTGATTTGATGCGGTCCGCTGCGAGGTCGACCTTATCGTATCGGTCTGAATGCGCGTCGAGAACGCGCGAAAATTCGAGTCGCTTCAGATCAAACATCGCTATCACACTCCGGGCAGACCTTTCGAGGGATTCCTCCGGCTGTGCTCGTGAGCGTGAGGCGTGCTGCGCAATCAGGACAGAACCTCATGGCGCACACCTCCGACCGTCGTCAGTAGCTGGACAGCGCTGCTCGTCGTCCTCGATCACGAGGCCACAGAACTCGCAGATGAGTGGGAGCCCTTCCGGATTGGACCCTTTGAGACTCACTGCGAACCACCCCGATTAGCCGGCTGCTGGGGCTGTTTTTGGGTGGGTGAAAGCGGTAAAATAGACCGCTTTACTTTTATAGTGTATGGGGTCGGAGGGATTTGAACCCCCGATCGGCTGATATCTCCGTCCTGCGCCTCGGAACTCCAGAGGGTCATCGTCGCGAACCGGTGATCAGCCGGCCGCTCAGTATATCAGCCCTCGAAGTGTCGTCCCAGGCGCGTGGCCTCTGGAGTCAGCCGCCTTCCCGGACTAGGCCACGACCCCGCACTCCGGCGTAAGCCGACTCGCATTAAAGGGATTTCGATTGCCAGACGGCGATCAGTCGCGGTCGGTGTCAGACCAGTCACACTCCTGGCATTTGTACCCAGTAACAAACTCCAGCGCAGATGGCATGTACCCCACGGAAATGACGTTCTCGCCGCATTCGGGGCAGTCGTCGTCAGCGTCTTCGATAGGCTCTGCGTCCATGACGTTCTCGCCTTCGATGAGTTCGGCCAGGCTCTCGGGAGTCTGCATCCGGCCTTGGACCACGCGATTGTCGCTCATACCGGACAGCCGGGCCTAGTGGGCCTAAAAGTTCTCCCTTGTCACAGCCACGGGGCGCGTTCCTGATCGGGTTCGTACTCGACCGCAGCTCCTTCGTCGGTCTGCTCGTCGGCGGCGACGCCCTGGGACGCGCCGCCGTCGGCGAAGGCGGCAGTGAGGTCGACGGCGTCGGGGCGGTATTCCGTGTGACGCGTGCGAGCGTTCTCCGGGTCGAACGACAGCAGTGCCGTGACGGCAAGCACAGCCAGTGCCACTGGCGCATCGGTCGGCATCACGCCGAGGACAGAGAGGGCGAGGACGCCAAGCGCGACAGCGCTCCCGAAGCGGAAGCGGTCTATGTCGACGGCGTTTCGGAGCCACGGACTCGCCAGTGCGACGGCGAGGGCGAAGCCGATACCGACGCCGGTGGTGGCGGCCGCCCGGAGCAGGACGCCGGGTTCGATGGCGGTGACGAGCTTCGCGCCGGCTGGGTCAAGGCTGGCCAGCAGGCCGAGTCCGACGATGACAGCCGGCCGCGGCAGATATTCGCCGATTCGGGCGCTTGCGGTCTGTGCCGCGATGGCAAGGATGACGAGGCCGGCGAAGCGTTCAAGAGTCCCCAATTTGACGATTCCCGCGATGGTCGGCGCGAGTGCCGCTTCGATGAGCGCAATCGGCATCAGGACGGCTCCGATGAGCAGGACGGCTCGGGCTTGCTGCCGGGGGCCACCTTCGAGTTCGGCTAACACGACGGCAACAGTTGCTGATCCGCCGAAGACAAGCAAACCCACTTCGAGGACGCCCATCCATGTCGAAAGCGCCCCTGCGAGGACGAGCACCGGGAAGATGCCGTCGACGAGGGGGAGACCCATGACGGTCGCAAGCAGCCGACCACCGCGGCCGACCTGCTGCTCGATGTCGAGCGCAATCGGGTGTCTAGAGCTACTCATGTCGTGTTACGGTCGAGCGTAACCCAACTCCCGTCGGGAGGTTCTCACTCGGTCCTGACGAACACGACAGGCTTGCCAGAACTTGTTACCGAACCACGTGAACGTTGTGTTGCCCGACGCTGTGGACGTCATCTGACGGGCAGTACCGTTCCGTGCGGGTTCGGTAAGTCGCATGTTTTTAATTATCCTTCATTCGCACATAATCGTTGCGTGAGAACTGCGCACATACGCCACCACTTCTCCGGAATACACCGTCGTTTGTGGACGAATGTCTCACCTTCTCCAACAGGGCCTGACAATTGAGGTGTCGGCGACGTATTTCTGGAAAGGGCCTCCGGGGACAAGTGTGGCATCGAACCCCACGTAGCGCCGAGTCTCGCAACGTTTTTGCCGGGCCGTCGTGGACGATTTACATGGCGAACGATTCCGAGCCTTTCTCAGAGAAGCTCCGAGTGCCGGAGGCGCTGACGTTCGACGACGTACTCCTCAGACCCAAGGAGTCTCGCGTCGAACCGGACGAGGCAGACACGAAGACCCAAGTCTCGAAGTCGGTCGAACTGACCGTCCCTGTCCTCTCCGCGGCGATGGACACCGTCACCGAGAGTGACATGGCAATCGCGATGGCGCGGCAGGGCGGTATCGGTGTCCTCCATCGTAACATGAATGCCGACCAGATGGCGACTGAAATCGAGCGGGTCAAACGCGCCGACGAACTCATTATCCGCGATGTCGTGACGGCCAGCCCGAATCAGACCGTCCGCGAGGTCGACGAGATGATGGAACGCGAGGGCGTGTCTGGCGCGCCGGTCGTCGATGACGACAACGGCGAAGTGCTTGGCATCATCTCCGGGACGGACATCCGGCCGTATCTGGAAGTCGGCGAGGACGACGCCGTCACCGATGCGATGACCGACGAAGTCGTCACCGCTCCCGAGGACGTGACACCGCGCGAAGCGCTGGAGCTGATGTACGACCACAAGATCGAGCGTGTCCCTATCATCGACGGCGAGAACCGACTCGTCGGGCTAGTCACGATGCAGGGCATCCTCCAGCGCCGCGAGTACGACCAGGCCGCCCGCGACCACGACGGCTCACTCCGCTGTGGTGCCGCTGTCGGTCCCTTCGAGATGGACCGCGCGCAGGTCGCCGACGAGGCCGGCGCTGACATCTTGTTCATCGACTGCGCACACGCCCACAACGCGAACGTCATCGAGAGCGCCCGCGAGATCAAGGCCGAAGTGGACGCCGACGTAGTCGTCGGCAACATCGGGACCCGGGAAGCCGCCGAGGCCGTCGTCGACTTCGCCGACGGCGTCAAGGTAGGCATCGGCCCCGGCTCCATCTGTACGACCCGCGTGGTCACCGGTGCCGGGATGCCCCAGATAACCGCCGTCTCGCAGGTCGCCGACGTGGCGAGCCAGCACGACGTGCCGGTCATCGCCGACGGTGGCATCCGCTACTCCGGCGACGCAATCAAGGCCATCGCCGCCGGTGCTGACGCGGTGATGCTCGGCTCGTACTTCGCCGGCACCGACGAGGCCCCGGGCCGCGTCATCACGATGAACGGCAAGAAGTACAAGCAGTACCGCGGGATGGGCAGCGTCGGCGCGATGAACGAAGGCGGCGGCGAACGCTACCTCAAGGACGACGAGGAGGGCGAGGAGTTCGTCCCCGAAGGCGTCGAAGCCGCGACGCCGTACAAGGGCTCGCTGGCCTCCGAACTCCACCAGCTCGTCGGCGGGATGCAGTCCGGGATGGGTTATGTCGGAGCCGAGACGATTCCCGAATTCAAGCAACGCGCCGAGTTCGTGCGGGTCTCCGCGGCCGGACAGCAGGAGAGTCACCCCCACGACGTGATGATTACGGACGAAGCGCCCAACTACAGCCCCGACAGCTAAGGCTGACAGCTGTAGCGGACGCAGAAGGACCGCAGCCGAGTATTACGCGGTTTCGCAGGCCGGACTACACGCTTCCGTCTGGGCTGCGTTCGCGTCGGGATACGCTTTGAACGACTCACCACAGCTCGAACACTCGAACGTGTCGAAGTCGGACATAGCGGACGGCTGTTCTCGCGCCGCGGAAAAAATCATTGCGGATACGTCAGTCAGTCGTAGTAGTCTTCGTCTAGTGGCAGCTCCGTCCCGGACGACGTGACCTTGTCGACGGTTGTTTCCAGACGCAGTGTCTCGCTGCACTCGGGGCAGATGACCGCCACGTCGACCTGAAGAGAGTCATCGGTTTCGTAGATACCCAGAACCTCCGCGTCAGAGGCGTACAGATACTCCGCCGACAGTTCGTGCTCGTGGTCACGAGCGTAGTCGTACGTCATACGTGCCCGCTACACCCGCGTCTGTGTTGATGGTTTCGGCGATTCCCAGTAACAGCACATACAGGGGACCCGCTCGAAGCGACGACCATGAGTGACTTCGAAGTCGATGTCGGCACCTGGAATGCGTTCGCAGACGCGGCAACAGCCGTTCGAAAAGCGGTGTTTGTCGAGGAACAGGGTGTCTCAGAGAACGAAGAACTCGACGGAAACGACTCGGACGCCGTTCAGTTTCTGGCTCGTGACGGCGAGTATCCGGTCGGCACTGCCCGGCTCCGGTTTCCCGAACCCACGGTCGGCAAAGTCGAGCGGGTCGCGGTCCGCCAGCCGTATCGGGGCGATGGCGTCGGCACAGCACTGATGCGAGCCGTCGAAGACGCCGCGCGTGATGACGGCGCAACAGTGCTCAAACTTCACGCACAGACCCACGTCGAGCCGTTTTATGAACAACTCGGCTACGAAACGGTTAGCGACGAATTCGAGGAAGCGGGCATCCCACACATCGAGATGCGAAAGCGACTGGACGGCTGAACTGGCTTTACAGTAGCCTCTGAAAGCAGACCTGCCGTAGGGCTACATATCGCCGGCGACTAGTCGTAGCTGTCTCGTTCCGCCAATCATCTCAACACAAATATGTTTCCCTGCTTGCGCCCTTTTCCGGATATGGCGCGACGAGCTGAGTGGGTGGCAACTGCGAAGACAGTCGCCAGTATCGCGTACGGGAGCGATATCAGGTACATCGCGACGTCGCTGGCGTACTACGCGTTCATCTCGCTCATGCCGGTGCTGTTGCTCGTTTTCATCGTCTTCGGCCGGCAACTGGCCGGCGTGGTATCAGTTACGGGCGCGCAGTTTCTCACCCCTGACACACAGCAACTGCTGTACGAAGGATTGACGGCGGCAACGGGCCGAACAGCGGCGACAATCCTCTCCATGGTCGTGCTGGCGTGGAGCGGTGCTAACGTTGCCGTCGGCTTCCTGACCGTCGTCGAACGTATCGAGGCGGTGACGGAGCAGCCACTCGCACGGCAGGTGTGTGACGCCGCAACTGTCCTCGGGACGCTTACGGCCGCCGTTCTCGTGATACTCGTCCAGAGCGTGTTTCTGGCTCTCTTCGCTGCCGGCCCGCTGAGCGTCCTCGTCGGGTTCGTCATCCTGTTCGTCGCGCTGACCGTCACGCTGCTGCCCCTGTATTTCGTCCCGTCACGCGTCACGAGCTCGCCGCGCGATGCCCTCCCCGGCGCGATGACGACCGCGATGGGCTGGACCGCCCTCCACGCGGCGATCCAGTTCTTTGCCACCAACGCCGGACAGTACGCCGTCTACGGCGTCCTCAGCGGGCTCATCCTCATCCTCACGAGCACGTACGTGGCCGCTATCGTCCTGATGGTCGGCGTCGTCATCAACGCGGTGCTCGCCACCGACGCTGACGACCTGTACGACGTGAGTGGCTGAGCCTGTGAACATCTCTCCTTTCCGCCGCTCGTTCCATAGTTCAAAACCGCTTCGTAGCCGCTTTGCTCCTCACGAAATGTTCGTCGCAAAAGCGGGCCGGAAGGGATTTGAACCCTCGACCGACGGCTTAAGAGGCCGTCGCTCTGCCAGACTGAGCTACCGGCCCAGTGCACTCATTGCTCTGGACGGCCCGGTAAAATAGGTTTTCATTCGGACGCCTCGTGTCGGTCGGTCTCACGATTCTTGTACACATCAGTCAGCTAGCGGTGCTGAACTGAGAGACCAATCGCACAGGGTCCGACTATGCCCACGCTAGACGCCCTTTGACGGCTTCTCGACCCGGTCTTTCGGGAAACGGTTCCCAGTTGTTGGGGAAATAGCTGGCATTAAAGAGGCTTGACGCCAAGCGATACAGACACTAATGAGTACAGCCAGCGGCATCACGATGGCCTCTATGTCGACCTACGCCATCCTCGGGTGTGGGAGTGTTGGCCACGCCGTGGCGGAGGAACTCGTCGAGGAGGGGAAAGACGTACTCATCCTCGACGCGGACGAGGGGCGAGTCGAGGCACTCCGTGATCAGGATCTTAACGCACAGCAAGCTGACATCTGTGAGACTGACGTCGCCCAGACGGTTGCCGACCGCGACGTGGTTCTCATCATGTCCCCGGACGTGAACGCCAACGCCGAAGCAGTGCAAAACATCCGCGAGTCCGGTGGCGAGCAGTTCATCGTCGCTCGCGCCGACGACCCGGTGTCGGCCGACGACCTCACTGAGCTCGGTGCGGATATGGTCATCAACCCCTCCGCGGTCATCGCGGACTCGGCGCTCCGAGCGCTCGAAACGGGCGAACTGGAGTACAAGGCCTCACAGCTGGGCGATGTCATCGACGGAACCGAGGAGCGCATGGCGATTCTGATTCACCGGTCGCCAGACCCGGACTCTATCGCTTCGGCAGCCGCGTTGCGGGCCATCGCCGCGAGTCGCGACGTCGAGGCCGACATCATCTACGAGGGGGAAATCGGCCATCAGGAGAATCGCGCGTTCGTCAATCTCCTCGGCATCGAACTGACCTCGAACGAGGATGTTGACCTCGACGAGTACGATACGTTCGCGCTGGTCGACGTCGCCAAGGGCGGCGAACCAGCCATTGACTCGGTCGACATCGTCGTCGACCACTACGAGCACGAACACGAACTGGAACACGACGCCACGTTCTCCGATATCCGGCCGAACATCTCCGCCACGTCGACGATTCTGACGAAGTATATCCAAGAGTTGGACCTCAATCTCGACCAGAGCGTCGCCACGGCGTTGCTGTATGGTATCCGCGCCGAGACGCTGGATTTCAAGCGAGATACGACGCCAGCGGATCTAACGGCCGCGGCGTATCTGTATCCGTTCGCCGACCACGACACGCTCGAACAGGTCGAATCGCCGTCGATGAGCCCGGAAACGCTGGACGTACTCGCTGAAGCAATCCGGAACCGCGAGGTGCAGGGCAGTCACCTCGTCTCCAACGCCGGGTTCATCCGGGACCGCGACGCGCTGGCACAGGCGGCACAGCACCTTCTCAATCTGGAGGGCATTACGACAACAGCGGTGTTCGCCATCGCCGATGACACCATCTACCTCGCTGCACGGTCGAAGGACATCCGGATGAACATCGGGAAAGTGCTGTCGGACGCGTTTGGGGGAATGGGCGAGACTGCGGGCCACTCCACCGACGCAAGCGTCGAGATACCGCTTGGCATCTTCACCGGCCTCGACACGAGCGACGACAACCGGGATACCCTGCTGGAACTCACTGAAGAAGCGGTCAAACGGAAGCTGTTCGAAGCGATGGGTGTCGACAGTTCCAGTAGCGAGAGTTCGAACGGCAACTAGGCGGGGACTTCCTCTTCTTCGTCGCCGGCCTCGGGCTGACGGAGCCGTTCGACGATATCGTTGACGATGATGACATCGCCGACAGCCTGGACCCACCGGTACGGAATGATGACGCCCCGTGCTGCGTTTACGTCCTCGTCAAACAGCTCCGTGTTGAGCTGGTGGAGTGCCAGCCCTGTCACTTCCTTGCGGTCGAGTTCCAGCCGGAGGTCCTCGACTTCGCCGACGAACACGCCGTTTTTCGAATACACCTCGCGACCAACGAGGGCAGTAATCTCCTGTGGCAGATTCTCCATTCCCATACGACGGTGGTTGGTCGGACGGCTTATAAAGCTTCTTTGCGACTGAAACGTCTCCGTCCCGGGGGCGAAAATGTCAGCGGACACTCCCAGAGAGGCACTGCTTTGGTCACTCTGATTCCGTATCAGCGTCCCCATACAGAGAGCAATCGCCTCTCTGGGTCGCGGGACTTTTGTCCCGCTTCCCCGTTCTGTCAGTATGCTCAGCCCCGGCGATCCAGCCCCGGACTTCGACCTGCAGGGGACGGCTGACGGAGATGTCGGTGCCTATCGACTGTCGGCCGCAACGAACCGTGCGCCGGCAGTCGTGGCTTTCCTCCCCGGCGATGACCCCGATTCCCGAGCCCTTCTGACCGAGTTAGCGCAGACAGACTGGGCGAGTGTATCGGACGCTGTCGCGGTCTTCGGCGTTATCGCGGCAGATATCGACGACTGCCGGGCGCTTGCGGCATCGCTGTCGCTCCCCTATCCGCTGCTGGCAGACACCCACGGCGTCACTGCCCAGTTCGGCGTCGGAAAACAGGACGGGACCGTGCAGCGAGCGGCGTTTGTCGTCGACCGGCGCTGTCGTGTTCGGGCGGTGACAGCGTTCAACGACATCGGCGAGACCGTGCCGGACCTTGATACGGTTCTCCGCGGCCTTGCCGAGTTGTAGCTACTCGCCGCGGTCCAGTTCGCTTTCTAGCAGCCCGTAGAGGTACACGTCTTCGTAGCGGCCGTCTCGGAACCAGTGGTCCCGCATCGTCCCTTCGCGCTGGAACCCCGCCTTTTCGAGCACACGCTGGGACCCCTCGTTGCCAGCGAAGACTTTCGCGTACACCCGGTGGAACCGCCGCTCTTGAAAGGCGTACTCGGTGAGCGTCCGAGCGGCGTCGGTCGCGTAGCCGTTGCCCCACGCGTCCGGCGTGAGCCAGTAGCCAAGCTCGGCCATCCCGATCCGGTCTGTGACGTCGTTCAGCCCGATGATGCCGACCGCCTCGCCGTCAACACAGACGAGTAGGTGGACGTCATCGGTCTCGCCGCTGGCGACGGATTCGACCCACTCGCGTTCAGCCCGCTCGGATATCGGCTCTGTGGCTGAGAGGCCGTGTCTGACATCCGGGTTGTTGATAGTCTCTTGCAGGAACGACACGTCTTCGTCTTCGACCGTTCGGAGCGTTATCGTCTCGCCCCGGAGGAACACTGGTCCGGGCATACACAAGCCGACGAGGGGGGACTGAAAGAAGCTTCGGTAGGTGTGAGGGACCGTCACGAATTCCACTCGTCAGCGAGCAGGCCATACTCCAGCAGGTCGACGTACTCCCCGTTGACAAAGGCGTGGTCGCGGCGTCGCCCCTCCTGCTGGAACCCAACTTTCTCCAGCACACGCGCGGAGGCCGGATTAGTGGCGTAGCAGTCCGCACCGAGTTTGTTCAGTCGCAGTTCCTGAAACGCATACTGTGTGAGACAGTCGACAGCGTCGGTCGCGTAGCCGTTGCCCCAGCGCTCCGGACAGAGTGAGTACCCTAGCACACCAAATCCCCACGGGTGGCGGTCTTCGTGAAGCAGACACGTCCCAACCGGCTCATTATCCACGCAGACGACAAAATGCGTGTCGGCATCGCCGCTATCGAGATCTTCGGCGGCAGGCTCGGAGAGTGGCTCGTTGAAGCCGATGTTATGCCGGACCTGCGGGTCGTTTAATAACCGCTGAAGCAGGTCGCTATCGGTTGCTTGCTGTGGGTGAAGCGTCACCTGCTCGCCGTGGAGAAACACTGGTCCTGGCATGGAGGAACCCACACACAGTTGACAGAAGGGCGTTATTGTGATATGAGATGTAATAGCACACGAGAGTAGACATTACAGAACGACACGTCAAAGGGAACCCAGCACTGCTCTGGGGTATGGGAACGCCGCTGGAGTCACGCGAGGAACAGGCAACAGAAGTCGTCGACCGACTACACGAGGAATACCCTGATTCGACTATTTCACTGAATTACAGCAACCGGCTTGAGTTGCTGATTGCCGTTGTCCTTTCGGCGCAGTGTACCGACGAGCGAGTCAACGAGGTCACTGCGGATCTCTTCGAGAAATACCAGAGCGCCGAGGACTACGCCGCGGCCTCCGAGGAGCAACTCGCTGAGGACATCTACGGCATCACGTTCCACAACAACAAGGGCGGCTATCTGCAGGGGATCGGGGAAATTCTGACAGAAGAACACGACGGCGAGGTCCCGGACACGATGTCTGCCCTCACTGACCTCCCGGGCGTCGGGCGCAAGACGGCCAACGTCGTCCTCCAGCACGGCCACGACATCGTCGAGGGTATCGTCGTCGACACGCACGTCCAGCGCCTGTCACGACGGCTGGGGCTCACAGAGAAGGACCGGCCGGAGGCTATCGAACAGGACCTGCTCGACGTGGTACCCGACAGCGAGTGGCAACAGTTCACACATCTGCTCATCGACCACGGGCGAGCGGTGTGTGGCGCGCGCTCGGCGGACTGCGACGCGTGTGGACTCGCGGATATCTGTCCCTCGGAAAAGGGCGACAGCGAGGTCGACCTCGCCAGCGGCGAGGCGTGGTAGCTCCGCGGCCGGGGCTCACGTTGTGTCGTCACCGAGGCGCGCAGTGAGCACGGGCACGTTGGATGTTCGAACGACCTTCTCAGCGACGCTACCGAGTAGATACCGTTCGATTCCCGTCCGGCCATGGGTCCCCATGACGATGAGATCGATGTCGTTCTCGTTGGCGTAGTCGAGGATCGCGCTGTGCGGTGGACCGCGTTCAACAGTCGTAATGGTGTCGACTGTGTCGACCTCGTCCGCCGCCGCCTCGACGATAGCCTGTGCTCGCTCCTGTAGCGACGACTCGACGTTGTGTTCTTCGCCGACCATACCCGGCTCTGATTCGTCGTGCTCCTCCGCAACCATGCCGGTCGTCGCTCCCTCCGGACCGGCGGTGGTCATCCCGATATGTGGCGACGACGTATCGATCACGGTCATGATGTGTAACGTTGCATCGTGCGTCTCGGCGAGATTCCGTGCATGTGCCAGCGCGGCTGCTGCTCCGTCACTACCGTCCGTCGGGAAGAGAATGTGTTCGTACATTGGAACCACAGCTAGCGATAGACATGCAATACTAATGAAACATCTAGCCTATTCGCAGAAACCGAGAATCAGCCCCGCGTTCGACGGCGCTCACGCCACGTAGCGGAGGGCGTACCGAGCGATACCGACCAGATACGCCAGCAGCCAGAAGATGACGTATCCGAACACGCCGATACGGAGCCGCGAGCGCCAGTGGCTGAAGGTCTCATCGCCGATCTCGTCCAGCAACAGGTCTTCGTCGTAGTCATTGTAGAGGTCGTGCTCCCGCTTTGCACGGAAGATACGAACGATTCCCGTTCCGCCGAAGGCAAGTAGTGCGTACGCTTGGAGCCCGAGCATCGCGTGGACGGCCGAGAGGCCGCCGAGTTGGTCCGGGAGGCGTGGGATCATCCAGAACACCATCGGGACGGTGGTCAACACCAGCCCGGTCGTGACGAACTTCAGATGATGCACGAGCACGTCCCAGGTGACCGGCTCCGTCTCGATGATGTAGTACGCGCCGTACAGGAAACAGGGGAGACTGAGAGTCACCGACAGTAACACGACTGTGGCCACGAGGCCGTCCGACACCATAGACCGACCTAGGGACAGTGCTCGCTAAAGACTGCCGGATGCAGAAGGTCAGAACTTGTAAGCCGTCGCGGTCCATACAGTCGGACAATGGCCGACCCGGACTCGACGTCTCCCACGGAGGACGAGCGCGGGAACACCCCTGCGGACTCGATAGCCGCCGAAACCGAACCCGGAACCGAAGGCGAGTCCGGGGACGGGGAGACGGGCGACAGTGGCGAGTCGGGCGAAGAACTCGATACGGAGGCGCTTCGGAAGCAAGTCGAAGAGAAGTACGACTTCGACAACTTCGGCCCGGCTGACATGGCCGAGATGACCGCCGAGGAGTGGGACGTTGCCTTCGACGAGGACTCCTGGATCACCGGCGACGAGCTCCTCGACCGGGTCACGCGGGACCTTCGGAACCGCGTCGCAAACCGCGACGTGTTCGCCCGCATCGAGCGCCACCGGGACCCGCCACGGGTGCTCGCGTACTCCGACGAGGGATACGCTGTCGTCTATCCCGACGGGAGCCTCGAAGGCGAGGGGACCGTCATGCGTGACGTAAAGCCCACGGTCGCGCTGTGTTCTATGGATTCCTACGACGCACCTGAGAACGTCCCCGACAGACCCCTTCCCAAGCCGGAAGAGGTTCCCGAGGGTGGCGGCGAACTCGGGAACTGGATGCTGCAAGCGATTGCTGGGGCGCAGTTCTTGGCCGGGATTGCACTGCTCGGGGGCGCAGTGCTCGCGACTGCTGGCGTCATCGGCAACAGAGGCACCAGCATTGCGTTGTTGGTCGTGGCTGGCGTCGCTTTCATCGGCGTGTCGCTCGTTCTCTTTTTCACTGTCGCAAACGCGCGACTCTCGGATACGTTCCGCTCCGAAGAGTACAGAGACAGACTGCGTGCCATCGGGCTTGAGGACGGCGAACGACCGGAGTTCGTCCCGGAGCTCGGCCCGCAGAATTCGGGGTCTGAAGCGGGGGCTGGCGAAACTGACGAAGCCGGGTAATGACGGTTCCTGCGGGTGGTATTCGGTGGGTTTATACAAACTCAGTCCTGACTCAAGAGTGTATATGAATAGACGGGAGTTCGTCCGGACAGCAGGGGGGGCCGCCGGCGCTGCGGCGACCCTCAGTGCCACCGGCGCCGCCGCCGCACAGGAGGAAGGCGGTGACGGTGGCGAAACCGTCCCGGACTACGGCGGTTACCTGGACCAAGTCGGGAACTTCGACGGTTCGACCGCTGACGCGACCGGACAGGACACAGTGACTGTCGAGGTCGGCGTGCAGGCCAACGGCGGGGCGTACGGGTTCGGTCCGCCAGCCGTCCACGTCGACAACGGCGCGACCGTCCAGTTCGAGTGGACGGGCAACGGCGGCGGCCACAACGTCGTCTCCGACGGTGACGGGCCGCTAGATTCCGGCAGCACGGTATCGCAGGCCGGCGTCAACTACGAGCATACCTTTGAGGAGGACGGTATCTACCCGTACCTCTGTGTCCCCCACGAGGGACTCAACATGAAGGGCGCTATCGTCGTCGGCGAGGAGTACCCGACAATGACGATTGGCGGCGGCGGCCCGGTCGAAGTTGACCCCCACTATGCTGGCGTCCCAATCCAGCCCCACTTCGTCGGGTTCGGCGCTGGGCTTGCAGTCATCATCCCGCTGATATTCACCTTCTTCCAGCTGAAGTACGGCGAATCGCCCCACACTAGCGGAGGGAACAACTGATGGCATCCGAAGGCTCCACCTACGGCGACATCCACCGCTACGAACCGCCACGAGAGAGTACGGCGGCGGCTGTCGGCATCGTGCTCCTGACGATTATTCAGGTCGGTCTCGTCGGACTGTTCACCTACGGCATGATCGCTGGGTGGGCGTCCGGCATCGGCACGGTGCTAACGGTCCGCCTCATCGAAGCCAACATGTTCCTTGGTGGCGTGCTGACGGCGATTTTCATCGACCTAGCGTTCATCATGCTGCTGTACCGCAAGGAGTTCCTCCCCGACGTGATGATCGTCAAGAAACGCCGCCGGAAGTGGGAAGACCTCTACATCCGTCAGGAAGACGTCGACGGTACGACGGTGGCGGACGGCGACGAACTCGCAGAGACGTTTAAACGCGCAGTGTACCCATACTACAAGAAATAATATGCCACTTGATGAAGACAAATACCCGGCCGAAACAGGCCGTCGTCGCTTCGTAAAGGGCGTCGTCGGGAGTGCCGCGCTCTCCGGCGTTGGCGTCGGTGGCGCTGCAGCCGTCGACGCGACGACAGACTCCGCTGGCGAAGGTGGCGGGACGACCCCGTTCGTCGCCGTGGAGAATACTTCTGGACCGGCCCCGCGGGGGATGCCGATTATCCCCATCGAAATCAACGGCGGCGAAATCAGCGGCCTCTGGCCGGAGTACGACGAGACCGCCGGCGCAGCCGTTGCACCGGACTTCGGCGGGAGCGGTATCGACTACTCCTCGCAGTGGTTCCAGTACTGCGGTATCCAGAGCACTGCAGCTATCTACCCGCAATCGGACCGAAACAACACGTTCCTCAACGACACTGGTACGTTCACCTGGCAGGGTGAGTACGAGTCCGGCAAACCGCTCACGGTCGACATGTTCGAGGACTACCAAGACTGGGGTAACGGCATCGGCGACCCCGGCGTCGGGAAGCCCGCAAGCGTCGTCTGGCGGACCAACAGCGACGGAAACAACGGCGCTCCGGTGCAGATAATCCGGTCAGTCGAAGTCGAGAAGATGGCCAACGGCGAGGGCGAGTACGCGGACCTCCCCGGGAGCGTTCAGTCGTTCATCTCCGAGGCGACTGACCAGGGCTTCATCGCCTGGCTGAACAAGTGTACGCACTTCTGTTGTGTGCCTGGATTCAAGACTCAGGAAGGGAGTGCGAACTTCGGCGGCGCAAACGCTATTTACTGTCAGTGCCACCAGTCAGTGTACGACCCGTTCAGTCCCGTGCAATCGACGTTCGTGGCGCTGCCACGCCCACCACAGACGGAGTAACCAATGAGTCTCGAACGCAAAGACGAACACGACCACAAAGGCTGGATGGAATCGCGCGAGCTGACGCCGATCGAATCGGTGTACCTGACTGTGCTCGTCTGGCTCGACAGGCGGCTGCGCGTCGTTGACTATCTGGAGATTCTCGAAGATCTCTACTACAAGGTCAACATGCAGATGCCCAAGAGCCACACGGAACAGTACAACCTCGACAACAAGTTCTGGTACTGGTACCCGCTGTATGCGCTCGGGTCGTTCTCGACAGTCGCATACATCGTCGCCGCCATCTCCGGTGCGCTGCTGGGCTTCTACTACGCGCCGGCCGCCGCGGCTGCCGACGGGTCGCCGACGGTCGCGTACGACTCAGTGATGCTCATTATGGGGCAGCTCAACCTCGGTTACTTCCTGCGGTCGGTTCACCGCTGGGCCGCGCAGATCATGGTCGCCGCCGTGTTCCTGCACATGCTCCGCGTGTACTTCACCGGATCGTACAAGGAACCACGCGAACTGAACTGGCTCATCGGGATCGTCCTGATCTCGCTGACGCTGGTGTTCGGATACACCGGCTACCTGCTGCCGTGGAGCCAGCTCTCGTTCTGGGCCGGCCAGATCGGCGTCGAGATGTCCCTCTCCATCCCACTTATCGGTGAGTGGGTCGCACAGCTGATGTTCGGCGGGTTCACGCTCTCGCAGGCAACGCTACAGCGGATGTACATCCTGCACGTGTTCTTCCTGCCGTTCATCACGACTGCCATCATCGCGGTCCACATCGGCATCGTCTGGATGCAGGGGATCGCTGAACCACACTAATACTATGAGCGACAACGACACAGACGACGTTCGCACGGACGGTTCCGGCACCGGTATCGTCTCGCCGGACGACGAGACCCCCGCGTGGTCCGAACGCAAGGAGCGGACCCAGGGGCTCTCCCGGCTGACTTACGAGTACTTCGAGCGGGCGCGCCGCGAGGACCAGGACCTTCGTCAGGAGTCCGACTACATCGAGCGTGACGTGCTCGCGTTCCCGGCCTGGCCCCACGAGATGATGCGTAACATCGCACTAACGTCTTTCTTCGTGGGCATGATCCTGTTCGTCTCGGCGACGCTACCCCCGGAGATGCCAAACCCCGCTAACTCCAGTGTGACGCCGGCGATTATCCTGCCTGACTGGTATCTCTACTGGTCCTTTGGCCTGCTCAAGCTCGGCCCACTGAACCCGGACCTGAGCATCCTCGGCGGCTCGAAGCTCATGGCCGACCGAACCTACGGTGTGTTGGCAAACGTCGTCGTCGTCGGCTTCGTCGCCATCGTGCCCTTCCTGAATAAGGGGTCGGCCCGCCGTCCCGTCGAGCAGCCGTTCTGGGCTGCGGTCGGGATGTCCGGCGTCATCTTCAGCCTGACCATCGCCGCGCTGTCCATCAAGAACCTCGTTCCGATGGACTCGCACCTGCTGTTTGACCTAACCTTCCTCGTCCCCATCGTCAGCGCGACCATCACCTACGCAGTCCTCAAGACGATGCGCGAGGGCTACATGTTCGACCTCAACCGCCGGTACTACCGGCTTCGGCCCCCGAAGTAACCTGGGCCGTCAGTTCGGTTTTCTTCTCGCTGTTTCCATTCGTTGCACTTCCGAGCGTGGCGCTCGGGTCTCGCCGCAGTAAAGTGGCTCCCGTCCCTAGTGGTAACGATGACAGAGGACCAGCCAGCGGGGACAGAAGGCGGTTCGGACCGGCGGGACGTCGTGGTCCCGCTGCGCGTGTACAAGGCCGTGACAGTGTTCTCGACACTATTTGCGGTGCTGAGCGTCGTCGCCGGCTTCATCCTCGTCGACGTGGCGACACAGCGAGCATCAGCGCCAGCCTCGGAGATTGACGTGCCAGTCGGCATCGCCGGAATAGCGTGCATCCTCGCTGGTACAGTCGTGTATGCGTTCTCGACGCGATTCCGAACCGAGGAAATGGGAAAGTCTAAAGACGACGCTACCTAACGTTCGGATAATGGCTGACGAGTTCATGAAGGGGTTCGCGTGCCTCATGGTCGGCGGACTGGGCTGGATGACCATCAAGGGCTGGTACAACACGCCGAGCTTCGAGGGGGCACAGCTCACCGGCGAACTTACTATCGAGGAACCGACCACGTTCGACCAGATCGCCCTGTTCATGGGCGACGCGTTCTTCTGGTTCGCAGTACTGGGCGCGCTGACCTTCTGGGTCGTGCTCCCGCTAATCAGTGAGTTCCAGGCGTACCTCAACGAGCGGTCGGCGTAACAGTACGCAGTAGCCGTGTCTTTCTAACTGGGACCGACGACGCTCTCAGTTTGCAGTCTGATCGATTGGTGTGCTGTCCTCGTCACGTACCTGAATCCCGCGGGAGCGAAGTGCAGTCGCGAATTTTGTTGGCGACACCCCGCTGTACGTCGCTGCTTCTTTGAGTGTGAGTGTTTCCCCGCGATACAGTGTCAACGCCGTTGTGAGGGACCTGTGTGACATCTTCGTCTACAACGACACGAACGCTTTGATGGTATTAAACTATTTCGGCTAGTTCTGAAGTGATTAATCGAGTTTTCCAGTTAAAAGCGCACATATACAGTGTATTTTAGACAGTAACTGCACGAAAGTCGAGATACTGCGCGTGGCGTGTCGACCATACACGCAGTGCTATCGGCGCGTGCCGCCAGCGGAGAAGTGAGTCGGCAAAAGCCGGGACCGTGGTCAGACGATAGCGCTCCAAGGACCCTCAATGACCCAGAACAGGCTCTGGTAGCCAGCGTACATGAACACTACGAGGGCGGCGACGATGGCTCCTTTTGGCCGTTCCAGCGGAATGTCGCGGCGTGCTTCGACCTTTCGCGACTCGAACTCGAAGAAGTCAGTGATGACTGCGCCGAGTACGAGCACGGACAGGACCATCCCGCCGTGATGGTGGAGCGTCATGTAGAAAAACGATAGCACGACCAGTGCGATGTTGGTGAACGTGTGTGCCGGGTGGCGGCTAACCGCGTCCGCGCCATCGTTTTTATACTGTTTGACGTGGCTTCTGTGGGCGAGCTGCCGCGTGAGGAAGTTGACAATTACCACTCCGAAGATGATGTATTCGATGAGGAGCGCACCGCCGACTGTGGGGCTCCCCAGAATGGTGTCCAGTGGCCCAAAGAACGTTACGGATGGCTGCATATGCAAAGCTCTGTCCACCGTCCATTAGTGTCTTTCCAATCTCACTCGAATCTGGACCGACTCTCGTCAACGACGGCGGTTCGAACGGGGGACCCGAGCGAGATTGTGATACGTTCCTGATAGCTAACGGGCCGCGATATGCGGTCATCGACGAGTAACTCGACAGTCGCCTCGTCGCGTTCGATTAAAACGTTGAGGCCGTCGGCTGGCAACACCCAGTGGTCCGGGTCGGTCGCAAACGGTGCTATCGGTGCCACAACTGCCTGCTCCGACGGTGCCAGAATCGGGCCGCCGACGCGATGGGCGTAGCCCGGTGAGCCGGCGGCCGTAGCGATAACAACGCCGTCAGCTCGGAACTGGCCGATGCGGTCCGAAGTCGATGCGATAGTGAACTCGGAGATGCGGGCGGCGTCAGCGGTGACGAGGGTCACATCCCAGAACGCCTGTTCGACCGTCCCATCAGGCATTGTCACATGGAGCACTGGATGCGTCTCGACCCGGGCGTCGGCAACCCCCGACACAGCGGCGACAGCGTCGTTACGAGGCACTGACCGGACGCCGCGACCAGCCGCGACCGGCAACACGAGCGGGTCACTCTCAGCCCGTGCGACGGCAGCCACGGCGTCCTCGCCGACGGCGACGACCCGGTCAGTATTCGGGACAGCGCCGTCACTACCCCGTTCAACAGCTACGCCAGCGTCTCGAAGCACATCTGCCAGCGCGTCGTCACCGACGACACCAACGGGGGTTCCCATCACCTGAAACTCCGGGCCGGCGGAAAAAAACCTGCCGCACTTCGCGCGGTCACTTCAGATATCGAGGCGACGGCGGGCGTATTCGACGAGAATCGGCATGTCCGAGAGATGAGTTAGCTTCGCAATCGCTCGACGGTCGCCGCCGTTGATCTGTCTGAGTGTGTCCTGTCCGGTACTCCGGAGGTCTTCCATCAACTGATCGTACCGGTCGTTGGGGGCGAGATACAGCAATTCCGTCATCATCAGGCGGGCGTTGTGTTTCGGGGCTACCTCGCTGTGCCAGAGCTGATCGTAGATAGAGAGGTTCTCCGCCGACGTGTCTGGTTCGTCAGGCTTGAGCGCCGAATCGGCCGTCGCGGCGGCGGCACGAGCCGACTTCATCCCCTTGTGAATCCCTTCGCCCCACAGTGGGTCGACAGTCGGGACAGTGTCACCGATGGCCATGAAGTTGTCCGTGCTCATCGAATCGGGTGGCTGGATGTGGGCGGACCCGCGGTGGGCCTGCGTGCCCTCGATCTTTTCGGCGTCGTCGAATCTCGGGTCCGAATCGAGCCAGTACTCCAGATAGTCGTCGATGCCCATCCCGTCCTTTGCGTACTTCTGGTGAGAGCCGTTCTGAATGTAACAGAGGCCAACCTTCGCCGTGTCTTCGCCGGTGTGGAAAATCCAGGAGTAGCCACCCGGGGCGAGGTCGTGATCTAGACGGAGCATCATCGCGTCTCGGAGGTCGGCGTAGTCGTCATGGTCGACTTCGACGCCCTCGAACTCGTACTCGATACCGATAGCCTGGCGGTCCCGCTGGAGGTTACACACATCGAGCTTCTTCGCCAGCGGCGCGGCAGGGCCGGTGGCGTCGATGACGATGTCCGCGTACGCCTCTTCGTCGCCGTCATAGCGGACGCCAACAATCTCGCCGTTCTCCATGATAGGAGCCGAAACGCGGGAGTCAAATCGGTAGGTCGCACCGTTGTCCCGCCCTTCCGAGACAAGCCACTGCTTGAACTCCGCGAACTCCAGGACGGCTCCGGTCTGATTGCGGACGTAGTGGTCGTTTGGGGACTCGAGCACGACGTCGTCCGTATAGTTCATCACCACGTCGTCAGGAATAGCAAAGCCCGTCATCGCCGACATGAACGTTCCGGCGGTGGACTTGTTGCTCTGACGCGGGAACTCGTCTTCGGACTCAGTTTCGAGAACGAGCACCTCGTAGTTTCGCTCCGCTAGATCACGGGCACATTGCGCCCCGGCGGGCCCGGCTCCGGCTATCACCACGTCAAAGCGCTCGCGCATGGTTATGGGTGTGTCCTGTACGTAATCAGTCTTTCCGAATCGGCCGACGGCAGTCTCGAAAGGGTAAAGACGGCCCCACTACCATGACGGGAACACCCGGGGCGATATACAATGGTTCTCAAGACAGGCGCGGGCGTGCTCGCGGACAGGCGGCAGCTGCCCACGGCGCTACGGGCGGTGCTGGGATACTACGCGGACACCGGCGTGTTCGACGCCGGCAGCCTCTCACTGAAATCCGAGATTGACGACCGTACCGAAGCAATGGTCGACGACGTGACGGACCGCATCGAGGATGCCCTCGAAGATGAGTTCGGCTGTCCGGTCGAGTTCTCCTATGACACGAAGCTCATCCTGCCCGCACAGCTGACGCTGGGCTACGTCTACCGTAACGCCCGTCAGCAGGCACCCGGTGACCCTGTCATCGATGCTATCGCGGATGGTGTTCCGACTGTCGACGAGACAGCGCTGGAACAGGGGCCGGCACAGGACCTTGCGCCCCGCGAGATGGTCGTCCGGGCCGAGCAGATGACTCGCCTCTCAATCGAAGCGCTCATCGACGGTGACATGCGCGACGCCATCAACGACGACGAGTTCGAGGACTTCGAGGTCGAATTTACTGACGGCGAACCGTTGAGCGGGAGCGAGGCTGACCGCCGTCGCGTCGCCGAGGTCGCCCAGTCCGCGCTTCAGTCCCACCTCGACGGTTTACTGGAGGATATGCCGCCTGTTGTCGAGAACGGTTATCAGTGGGCCGTCGACTACAGCGAGGCACATCAGGACCGGGACGACCACTTCCGGGCGCTGATGACCGCGACCGAGGACGGTGACGCCGATGCACTGACCGATATCCGCGAGGAATACAAATTCGCCGGGTACGATGAGGAGCCGGCAACCCTCACCGAGACGGAGAAGGAACTCCCCTACAGCAAGACCCAATACGCCCGCGTCGGCGTCCTTTACGACGGTATGTTGGACCTCTACCGACTCGCCGGCCTCGATATCGACGACGAGTTCGCGAAGGCCATCGTCCTCGCTATCATCGGTGCACAGGTGTGGCTCGATGACGTGGATGACTACGATGACGACCGCACAGAGGGGCAATTGACGCCCGTCACCGCCGAGTACCTGCTCGCGCCAGACGACGAAGCCGCCTACCGGCGCGTCGTCGATGTGACCGAACAGTACCTCGACCTCGCGAAGTCGTACGCGACAGCAGCCGACTCGCCGCTGACCGGCGTCGCTGTCGAGTACATCTACCGCTCCGGCGACCCGGATGTCCTGCCCGGCAAGCCCGAGTAGGCACACGGGCAACAGCGACTCAACCCAAGCGCCAGAGTTTATATCCCACCGCCCACATCGAAATTTGAATGCTTCATTCGCAGGCGGGCAGGGTCGCAGCTATCTGTGGACTGCTGGCCATTTTGTTCGCACTCATGATCGGACTCGGTACGGCCACACCGGCTCCCGAACTGGGCGACTATCCCGATGGAGATGCGCTGGCTCAGCATCCTGCCAACCATATCGGTGAGTCCGTTCAGGTGACCGGCAGTGTCACCGGGACCGAACCGGTCGAAATTGCCGTCGAATACGAGTACGCTGCCAGCGGCGAGTACCACAGCGGCACGCTCATGATCACGGTCCGGAACGTCGACACCGCCGTCGCTGAAGGCGAGTCGTTGCAGGTATACGGGACGTTCGGCCCGGACCGGACCATCACTGCGGAAAACAGCGTGCGCGTGCCGGCAGTGAACTACACGGCGATGTATGTCGTTTCTGCCCTTGCCGGCCTGTGGACGCTGTGCCGATTGGTCTGTGGCTGGCGGCTGAACTGGCAGACAGGGGCACTGTGCCGGCGTGAGAAACCGCTCCGCCCGATACAGGCGCTCCGAACGAGGGTGCAGGAGGTGCGTGCCTGATGCCGGATTTGCTCTCGCATGCCTTCATCGCATTCACAATCTGCACCCTTCTGTCACTGCGGTACGACTGGCTCACTGGCGAGTACGTCACCGTTGGGATGGCCGGCGCGTTCATTCCGGACATGGCGAAGATCAAGATTCTCGTGGACGCTGCAGCTGTCGAGGCAACGCTGGGTATCCCGTTCGACTGGCTGGGTGTTCACACGCTCGGCGGCGCGTTCGTCGCCGTCCTCGTAGGGACGGTCGTCGTGAACCGAGCTGACCGACGGCGCGTGTTCGGGCTACTGTCGCTCGGGGCCGCGAGCCACCTGTTCGCCGATGCGCTCCTGCTAAAAGCATCTGGACGGTCCTACGAAGTGCTGTGGCCGCTGACGCAGTACCACCCGCCAACGCCGGGGCTGTACCTGAGTACGGATATCTGGCTCACGGGGGTCACCGGTACCATCGCGGTGGCGACGTACCTCTTCGTGCAGTACAGAGCATAGCGTCGCCCTGAACCCGACCGCTTCAGCGCTTCCCGAGCGCCGCCTCGAAAACGCGCTGTGCTCGCTCGTAGGCGGCGTTCCGGTCGACGATTGGGTGGTAGTAGCCCGGAGCCAGTTCCTCACGCTCGCCGTCCGAAAGCGTCGGCCAGTCGACGATTTTGTTCGCCGGAACGTCACGAAGCTCCGGCACGTACTCCGTGACATAGTCCGCTCCGCTGTCGTACTTGCTCATCTGTGCGACTGGGTCGAAGATGCGAACGTCCACGGAGTCGGTGCCGGTCGAGGCCGTCCACTGCCAGCTGGCGGCGTTGTTGGCAGGGTCGTGGTCGACCAGTCGCTTCCGGAAGTGCCGCGCGCCTTCACGCCAGTCGACAAGGAGGTGCTTTGTGAGAAACGAGGCGACGTTCTGGCGCGGCCGGTTGTGTATGTACCCCTCCCGTTCGAGCTGGCGCATGCCGGCGTCGACGAAGGGATACCCCGTCTCACCGCGCTTCCAGGCTTCGAGATTGTCCTCGTCGTTTTCCCACTCGATTGGGTTCGGAAACGACTTGTAGTTCTCCGACAGCAGCGTCGGGTTGTAGTACAACAGGTGGTAGCTCTGTTCGCGCCAGGAGAGTTCGTAGCGGTACTTCTGGATGTTTCGCTGGGCGTCGCCGGTGGCTTCGGTGTGGCGCTCTGACGCGTCGCGCCACATCTCACGGATACCGATCATCCCCGCAGCGAGGTACGGCGACATACGCGAGACAGCGCTGGTCGGCCGTTCGACAGCGGCCCGCATATCATCTCGGGTGTCGTTGTACGTTTCGATACCACCGGTGAGAAAGTCGTCGTAGCGCTGTCGTGCGCCCTCGTAGCCGGGCGTGGGCAGGTCGATGTCGGTCTCGATACTCGGGGCCGTTGTCGGGTCCGAGGCGTCGACGAGCGAGTCCGCTTCGGGCCGGCCGACGGGCGGTAGCTTGTGGTGGGCCTGCCAATCATCGTAGAACCGGCTGTGGTTCTTGTACTGGCTATCGAGCCCGGCGGGGTCGACCAGCACGAGGTCGGTCAGCGACTTCGTCGGGAGCGCCTCGTCGACGCGGCGCTGACGGTTCCGCCGCGCGGGCCGGTAGTGCTCGTTGTAGTACACCCGGTCGGCGTCGTACTCGTCGACGACATCCGAGAGTACGTCAACAGCAGTCCCCTTCCTGACGAGGAGGTCCCCACCGTGATCTCGGTATGCCCCTTTCAGCGCCCGCACGCCGGCCAACAGGAACGCCCGCTGGCGCTTGCCGATATTTGACAGCAGGTCTGTGTCGAGAACGTACACCGGTAGCACTTCGTCGTCCGCGGCGGCAGCAGTCAGCCCCCGGTTGTCCGGTATCCGGAGGTCACGCTGGTGCCAGAAAACGTGCATACTTGCTGTTAGGGATGCCCGCATATGGGTCCAAACCCGATTCTATTGTGTACCAAACGGTCCGGCTGATGCCGCTTCTCGGGTGATCGGCGAGACGAGAAATCACTGCGGTCATCGTACGGCGGCCGCAGGCCGCCGTTTCACCGGAATCGAGGCTCGGCCTCGATTCCGGCCTTTTTAGCGTAGATTTTTGCGCCGAGAGGTGCGCGAAGCGCACCCGAGGCGGAAAAAGGTACTAGTAGAACTCGCGGACGAGATCCATCGCGCCCTCTGGCGCGCCGTCAGGAATCTCGGCCATCGAGCCCTCGACGCCTTCGCGTTCCTCGAACGGGACGGAGTCCTCGTCCTGGTAGAGGACGCCCATGTACTCTTTCTCGCTCTCGAGGATTTTGTCCTTGGCCTGGTCGCGGTCGGACGGGTCGTGGTCGGTCTCGTCGAGGTCGACGATGGCGTCGCGGAAGTAGTCGTAGGTGTCCACGTCGTTGAACGTGACACACGGCGAGTAGACGTTGACGAAGCCGAAGCCGTCGTGTTCGACGGCCTTCTGGACGATTTCCGCGTGTCGCTGCGCGTTCGAGGAGAACGACTGCGCGATGAACGTCGCGCCGGATGCCAGCGCCAGTGCTTTCGGGTTGACCGGCGGCTGGTTCGGGCCGTCGGGCGAGGTCGAGGTCTCGAAGTCCTCGCGCGAGGTTGGCGAGGCCTGCCCCTTGGTCAGCCCGTAGATGCGGTTGTCCATCACGACGTAGCTCATGTCGACGTTCCGACGAACGGCGTGGATGAAGTGGCCGGCACCGATGGAGTAACCGTCACCGTCGCCGCCCGAGACCATCACTTCGAGGTCCGGGTTGGCCATCTTCACGCCGATGCCCACCGGCAGGGCGCGGCCGTGGACGCCGTGGAGCGCGTAGCTGTGCATGTACGTCCCGATCTTGCCGGAACAGCCGATACCGGCGACGATGAAGGTGTTGTCGGGGTCGTTGCCCGTCTCCGCCAGCGCCTTCATCATGCCGTTCATCGTCCCGAAGTCACCGCAGCCGGGACACCAGGTCGGTTGCTTGTCGGATTTGAAGTCTGTGAAGCGAACGTCGGAACTCATTGTGTTGCCTCCGCGGGTGTGTCAAGCGTTTGCTTGATCTCGGTCGCCAGTTCGTCTGCTTTGAACCGGACGCCGTTGTACTTGTTGATGCGCTGGACCCGTTCGAGGACATCGTGCTCGATGACGTCCGCGAACTGGCCGGTGGCGTTACATTCGACGACGATGACATCCTCGGCGGCCTCGATTTCCTCGGTGAGGTCCGGTCGCGGGAAGATGTACGGTACCGAGAGGAATCGGACATCGTAGCCGTCCTCCTCCAGCAGCGTCAGTCCCTCGCGCAGGGCCCCTTCGTTGGAACCCCAGGAGATGACGAGCGTGTCTGCCTCGGGGTCACCGAACTCGCGGTAGTCGAAGTCCTCCTGTTCGCGGGCGGTCTCGACTTTCCGCTGGCGCTTGTCGACCTGTTCGAGGCGCACGTCGGTATCTTCGGTCCGACGACCGAGTTCGTCGTGTTCGAGACCGGTCGTCATGTGCGCGCCGTCGGTCGTGCCGGGGAAGGCACGCGGTGAGACGCCGTCGGCGGCTGCGAAGTGGGCCTGGAAGCGCCCCTTCTCATCGAGCCACGTGTCGATCTCGTTTTCGTCGACGACTTTCCCGCGCTCGATCTCGACCTCGTCCATGTCGAAGGTCTCGGGCGAGAACGTCTGTTCGGTCACGGCCATCGCGAGGTCCGAGACGAGGAACACGGGCGTCTGGTACTTCTCGGCGAGGTTGAACGCCTCGACGGTCTTCCAGAAACACTCCGAGACGGTGGTGGGCGCGACGACGAACCGCGGAATCTCGCCGTGGCCGCCGTACAGTGTCATGTTGAGGTCGCCCTGCTCTTGCTTGGTCGGCATCCCGGTCGAGGGACCGGAGCGCATCACGTCACAGATGACAAGCGGGGTCTCGCTGGTGGCGACCAGCCCGAACGTCTCGGTCATCAGGTCGATACCCGGGCCGGAGGTTGCGGTCATAGCTCGGGCACCGGCACGGGCCGCGCCCAGCGCCATGTTGATCGCCGAGAGCTCGTCCTCGGCCTGGACGACCTTGCCGCCGAACTGGTCGACGCGGCCGGTCATGTACTCCATCACGTCCGTCGCCGGTGTGATGGGGTAGCCAGCGTAGAAACGACAGCCGGCGGCGATAGCGCCCATACCGATGGCCTCGTCGCCGTTGAGGAGCACG
>NZ_AOLQ01000064.1 GCF_000337775.1 Haloarcula vallismortis ATCC 29715 | reverse complement strand
ACCACGTTTTCGGGATGTAGAGCGTCTACAAACGAATAGCGGTCGAATCAGACGAAGTTTGAGATGTTCTCACGGCGATGCTATGCATTGATCGCCGATTAGTGAGGAGTCACAGATCGATTGAGGGAGAACAGCCGATATCGTGATCAGACCGCGAGTCCTGCGGCTTGCCGCAGACGAGCGACAGGTGCTGCATCACCTTCTCACCCGGCTTTTCGGAGAGAGTTGCCGACCGCCCGGACGAACGTCCTGGCGGTCACGACTGGCGGCGACCTGATTTCTCGCTCCATGCCGACTTTCACCAGAAAGTCGGTGAGCCGCCACAGATTGTACAGCAGTGCTGCGAACGTGAAGTTGAACAACCGCACTCGATAGTCTGTTGAGGAGGTTTTTGGAAGGTAAGACTGCACCGACTTGTACTGGTTTTCGATGTCCCAGCGACGGCTGTAACTGTTCGTCACGTGAGCGATCTCGTCGGGATCGACGTGATCGCGGTTCGTCACGAACACGGCGTACTGGCCTTCAGCGTCGTCACTGGTGGCTGGAACGTACAGATATTCTGCAGTATGATCGACATCACCGTCGATTCCGACGGGGATGTCGTGGTTGACAGCAGCGTCTACCCCATCTTTGCTCTTGATGTGCTTTATCGCCGCGTAATCTGACTCGTATTTCCCCACTGGCATCGTGTACAGCAAGTCACGGCCGTCAATCTCAGCTCGCACCTCCTTTGCGTAGAACCCACGATCCAGCAGGATCTCGTCCAGATCGACGTACTGCTGGGCTCTCGAAAGCAGACGAGCGACCACGTCTGCTTTCGAGTCAGCTGGGGCGTCGACCGGTTCCCAGTCTGAGTGTTCCTTGACGCCCTCAATTCCGAGGATGATTGGCACGTCGTTCCCAACGATCGTGATCGTTGCGAACGTGTAGCCGTGTTTCAACTCACCGTCGTCGACGTACCCGCTCACCATGGGCGGGTACGTCGACTTCGGAATCTCTTCGTCCTTGTCGATCCACGGCCAGACGTGGTAGGGGATATGGGTGAAATCGACGGCCGCCACGACGTGGCGGTCGTCGAATGGATCCTCATAGCGAATCGTCTGAAGGATGTTCTCGGTCGCTGTATCGAACGCGTTCATTAGATACTCGCGGAACACCTCGGTGAACGCCACGACATCCTCGATCTGTTGATCTTGGAGCGGGACAGAGACTTCCTGACCAGCCGGCATTGCGAATTGCTTGATCACTCGGAGGAATGTTGAGTCGTCACAGGCGTTGTTCTCGTCGAGAAACCAGCCGGCTTCGCCCTCGGAGTGGGCACTTCCTTGGGTGAGGCAAGCCGAGGCGAACAGATCGAGGATCTGTTCGTCCTCGTAGACTCTGTTATCGGCTCTGTGAGAGTCGAACTCGCCGAAGGCGTGCCTTCGGGCGAGCTCGACGATCTTGGTCCCCTGCTTTCGAACGTGCTCACGTGTTACCGTCGAGTCGTCGCCGTCTTCGTTGATCTCGTCTTCGTCAGGAATGATCGGGACACGTGCTTCCAATACAACGGCGCGGTCGATGGCCTCCTGTGCGATACCTGCAGCAGCCGCGTTGAGCGTCTGTTTGGTTTGTTCGCTGAACTGCTTCCACGCGTACGAGAGTGATTGCTGGCTCGGTGCCTTCTCCAAATCAAGTGTCTTCAGAAGTGATGGCCGGTTTTCGAGGCGATCTGCGACCTCGCTCTGGGCGAGGTCGTAGATCTTCTGATAGAGATACACCCGAGCCATCGACTCAGTGCCGTTTGCGGCTTTGTGTTGCTGTCGGCCGTCGGTGAGTCCGTCAACTGGAATCGATACCTCTCCGAGGACACGCCAGAGATGGTCCACTTTTTCACAGACTTCTCCAGCGTGATAGACGATCGCCCCCGCGAGCGCGGGGGCGTCGTCGTCACCTGCCGACATCTGCTCAGAAGTCATCGTAGTTCTGAGCCCGTCGGCGAGAGATTTCAAGTCGTTACATTAGTCGTCAAACAGACTGTTTCAGATCTCTCTTGAACTCATCGCTGTCTCGTCAATCGATACTACGACTAAACAGTATTGTCAGTGATCTAGTGGTTGGTAGAATTTGAGATCCCGAAAACGTGG
>NZ_AOLQ01000063.1 GCF_000337775.1 Haloarcula vallismortis ATCC 29715 | reverse complement strand
GCGCCTGGACTCGTTCAGCGACGAGTTAACTCGTCGGTGAATGAGTCACAGTGCGTATGAATGATGGCTTTGGTCTGTTAGTGCTCGTGGGCTTAACGTCTCGTTACCTCGACGCGCACACCCCGAGTCTATCGACCGCGTCTTATACGCGGGACCTCTGCGGTGTCTCTTTTCCAAGTGGGTTTCGAGCTTAGATGCGTTCAGCTCTTACCCCGTGTGGCGTGGCTACCCGGCACGTGCTCTCTCGAACAACCGGTACACCAGTGGCCACCAACCGTAGTTCCTCTCGTACTATACGGTCGTTCTTGTCAGACACCATTACACACCCAGTAGATAGCAGCCGACCTGTCTCACGACGGTCTAAACCCAGCTCACGACCTCCTTTAATAGGCGAACAACCTCACCCTTGCCCGCTTCTGCACGGGCAGGATGGAGGGAACCGACATCGAGGTAGCAAGCCACTCGGTCGATATGTGCTCTTGCGAGTGACGACTCTGTTATCCCTAGGGTAGCTTTTCTGTCATCAATTGCCCGCATCAAGCAGGCTAATTGGTTCGCTAGACCACGCTTTCGCGTCAGCGTTCCTCGTTGGGAAGAACACTGTCAAGCTATCTTTTGCTCTTGCACTCTTCGCCGGGTCTCTGTCCCGGCTGAGATAGCCATAGGGCGCGCTCGATATCTTTTCGAGCGCGTACCGCCCCAGTCAAACTGCCCGGCTATCGGTGTCCTCCTCCCGGAGTGAGAGTCGCAGTCACCGACGGGTAGTATTTCACTGTTGACTCGGTGGCCCGCTAGCGCGGGTACCTGTGTAATGTCTCCTACCTATGCTGCACATCGGCGACCACGTCTCAGCGACAGCCTGCAGTAAAGCTCCATAGGGTCTTCGCTTCCCCCTGGGTGTCTCCAGACTCCGCACTGGAATGTACAGTTCACCGGGCCCAACGTTGGGACAGTGAAGCTCTGGTTAATCCATTCATGCAAGCCGCTACTGATGCGGCAAGGTACTACGCTACCTTAAGAGGGTCATAGTTACCCCCGCCGTTGACAGGTCCTTCGTCCTCTTGTACGAGGTGTTCAGATACCTGCACTGGGCAGGATTCAGTGACCGTACGAGTCCTTGCGGATTTGCGGTCACCTATGTTGTTACTAGACAGTCCGAGCTTCCGAGTCACTGCGACCTGCTCCGTTCCGGAGCAGGCATCCCTTCTTCCGAAGGTACGGGACTAACTTGCCGAATTCCCTAACGTTGGTTGCTCCCGACAGGCCTTGGCTTTCGCCGCCATGGACACCTGTGTCGGTTCTCGGTACGGACA
>NZ_AOLQ01000062.1 GCF_000337775.1 Haloarcula vallismortis ATCC 29715 | reverse complement strand
GGCCGTGTTGAATCACCACAAGGCGGCAGAATTCACTGTTTGACGGCGCGCTTAATGTTATAGACGACACACATCAGCGCGATTTCTCGGAACTCACGGAACCAGGAACGCGCTCGCACGGCGAAGCCGAGCGAGCGCTTCACAGCCGAATTGACGGTTTCAGTCATAGAGCGCTGATTGTAGCGTTGTTTGTCGATTCTGGCGTTGTGAGCGTGGTCGTAGGGAGCGAAGATACGGTGTTTGATGAGTGGTCTGATGCCGAGTTCACGCAGTGCTTCGCGGAGTGACTGCTTGTCATAGCCCTTATCGGCGGCAAGAGACCGCAGATCGCCCGCGTTCCGGCGGGCGATCTGCTCAGCGAGGTCTGCGTCGCTTCCTTCCCGAGTCGTCGAGCAGTGTAGGTCAAGGACGGCTTGCGTCTCTGTGTCGACGAGTTTCGTGACTTTTAGCTTCTGAACGCGGTAGCTGATTCGCTGGCAGTAGTGGCGGCTCGCTGCTGAGCGTTCGTAGAATGTGGCGTCGATAGCGGCGTGTTTGGACGGATCGTGCAACTGCGCCGACTGGCGCAGTAGCACTCGACAGACGCTCATACTAATCCGGTCGAACGCTTTACACAACGTGGATGGAGAGGGGAGATCGGCCGTTTCGAGGCCGATCTCCCCGGTTATTTGCGGCATCTCTCTGAGCAGGTCAATCGTCATTCGGTAGGACGTATCGAGGTAAATCCGCAGACAATGCAAGGAAACGAGAGCATAGTCGGCGAATCCGCCGCCACCTTCCGGGGCGGCGGATTCGTCTCCATCGCCAGTAACTCTTTGAGCAATCGGGACAATCTCACCAGTGAAGCGGGAGATTTGGGTCATGAACAACTGAAGTCTCCCGCTTCAACTCCTTCGATTTAGCGAACGATCCTGCTGCTGTCTAGTGATTCAACAGAGCCAGTT
>NZ_AOLQ01000061.1 GCF_000337775.1 Haloarcula vallismortis ATCC 29715 | reverse complement strand
CCGAGACCGCCGGCTCAGATTTAGTATAGCGCCATACAGTTTATAATCACATATTCGAAGCTATTAGCACTGCTACCACCGGAATTCGGCACTTCAAGCGAATACTCGTCTGGACGTGATTACACGAATAATCACGACCACTTTGAAGTACCCCCGCGCTGTCGGTGAAGCACGAATGCTGGAACCGCCTCACGACGACGCTTTCCCCGGGTAGAGCTCCCAAGGTCGGGTTTCCATATTGCTTTTTAACCAGTCACTGTGCGTCGACGGAATGGTTGGAACCTTGACTTCGATATAGAACGAACCACCTCAACCTATATTAAGATAGGGTGCGAACTGTAGCGTATGACCGAAGACGAATCGAACTCGGAGAGCCTGATGGACCGTCAAACCACGGGTGAAGATCGCGTCCGAATGGTCGCCCGGCAGCTGTCGGAGCCGCGGACGGCAAACTGGATCGCATCTGAGGCGGACTGGTCACACGAACCCACCAAGCGCGTCCTCAAACGGCTCGTCGGCGACGGCATCCTCCACCGTGACGAAAGCGGCACCCACACCACGTACTATCCCGATTACCGGCGACAAGCGATGCAGGAGGCGATGCGCCTGCGGGATAGCGGCCACACTGTTGAGGAGCTTACGGACCGGCTCGCGGAGATGAAAGCACAAATCCGTGATTGGGAAGAGGAATTCGGCGTCGAGTCACCGAATCAGCTTCGCGGGACACTTGCCGACGAGACCCTCGACGCCGACGAGGAAGACCGGCGGCGTGAGATCGCTCGTGAGTGGGACCACCTCCAACGCCGCATCAAAATTGTCGGGTTCGCTATCCGCGAGTGGGACTTCCTTGCTCCGACGACAGAGCCCGCCGAGGCCGGTAGCTAACGGATGTCGGTCCCGCATCCCGGTGGTGACCCGAACGCGAATCTCTACGCCCAGCTGAAGCGGGACGTCCTCGACCGCGTCCCACAGATCACAGCCGTTGAGTACGTTCCTGACGATATCGAGGCCAAGCAGCTGCGAGCAATTTTCGATCCGGCTCGTCTTGACCCGCCGACCGGTTCTGACTCACCGGAACTGACCATCAAATGGTACCGGCAGGACCCCCACGATTGGTTTCGTATCAATTACACTGACCCGAACACGGGCTTTCACGCCGGCTGGCACCAGGACGAGGATCATCCCGACCTCGGACGGACCCATTTCCAGTACTCAGTCGACGATGAAGAGGACCGCTGGGGAATCACGTTCGAACACGAGACACCGTCCCTAATTCTCTGGGAAATCGTCGAAGATCTCCTCGAGGAAATTCGCTCCAACTATCAATTCGGGAACAAAGACCTATGACCTCCGAGAAGACGTCTGGAGAACGTACCGGGCGGTCGCTCGCAAGTTCGTTCGAGCGGTACCTCCAGGACAAGGGGAAAGGCCGCGGTGGTGACGGCGGGAACTACCGACGAAATGCAGCCCGCGAGCTTGAGCGATTCGCCGAGTGGGCCGCTGGCGACCGCGGTCGCGACGACTGGACCGGGATCGTCCCCGACGACGTCGACAGAGAGCCCACCTTCGAGGACCTCGATGAACGTGTCTTCCGTGAGTACGCTCGACATCTCGCCGGCGACCGGAGGCTCAAGCAGAATACTGTCCAAACCTACTACCGCTATATCTCTGCGTGGTGTGGTTGGTGCGTCAACGAGGGCTACCTCGAGGCACACTATGCGCAGCGGGCGAGTGCGATGGCGCCGCTGCCGGAGGACGACGGTCGCAAGCCTGGCGACCAGCAGGCGTGGACGTCTGAACAGCGTCACACGCTCACCCGCCACGTCGACGAACGGGCCCGCGACGCCGTCGAGGCGTACACGACACTCCCGGAGGATACTGACCCCCTCGACAAACAGCGAGCGCGCTACGCGGCACTAAAGGCGGCTCGTGACCGAGCTTTGGTGTTCGTCCTCGCCTATACAGCTGTCCGCGTTGGGGAACTCCTACGAGACCCAAACGATCCGCGTCGGCGCGGTGTCCGCTGGGAGGATCTCTCCCTCGAGGACGGGAGTATGGACGTCTACCGGAAGAAACAGCAGTGGGATGCCGCCAGTCTCCCTGATCCGGTGATCTCGCCACTGCGGAGCTACCGGAAGCTGATGGAACCACCGACGGAGCGGTGGCCCGTGTTTCCGACGTTCGACCAACGGACGCTCGCAGAGCTCGTGCAGGAGGAGCTCGCCGAACGAGGGGAGCGACCGGAAGCAATTGCTGAGCGCCGTGAGGAGTACACTCGAGACCTCTTGTTGGCGCTGGATGAAGATATCCAACCGCCGTCGATTACGACAGACGGCGCGCGGTCGATCCTTCAGCGCCTCTCCCAGGAGGCGGAGGTGGACATCGACCATCCGAAGCACGATTATCTTGCTCCACACGGTGGCCGTCGCGGGATGGGAGAGGTCCTCGTCAGAGCCTTCGGGTACACGGTCGCAGCTCGGTATCTCGACAACTCCGAAGAGATGGTTCGTGAGCGGTATTCGCATATCGAGGCGGGTGAATTAGGTGATGTCGCTACAGAGGCACTCAACGAGATTGATTCGCAAGCTGAGCTATCTACTGACGAGTGAGGGAGCTCTTCACATCCGCCGATATTGATAACCTTCCGTTCAAATTTTTCCCTATGACGACTGAGAAAACGGATTCGAGAAACACAGCTGCAGATTCTGATTCAGAGATTGGCTCAGATACCCCTGATTTGAATCCAAAAACACTCAAATTACTTCGAGATGATCTTCAGCGTACACACCAGGAATCGCTTACAAACGTTGGCGAACTATCGACTAAGGCCACCCGCATCATTCAGCTGAATGGGCTTGTTCTCACGATACTCGCTTCTGTTGCATCACAGATCACACTTTCTGAGTACCTGAATTTTGGGTCACTGATATCGGTATCTGCTTTCGTTTGTTCGATACTCCTCGCCGGTATTGCATTTCGGAATAAGCCCGTCAAAACAGGCCCACAAAAGTCCCTTGCAGAGGATACTATCGAGAAGAATTTCTCCGAGACCCAGTATCTCCTTCAGGTCACATATCGTGGATACGCCGAATGGATCGAGGAGGCTGACCAAGTCATCACCGAGCGAGCGAAATTCATTCAATGGGCGATCTATAGCTTCATTCTCGGCATTCTCGCTCTTCTCGCCGGAATTGTTTTGTCCCTGGATATCTGCAATTACAGTATATGCCAACCGATGATGAGCCTTCTTTGAATGCCGACGAAATCGTCGACGAAATTCTTCCGGATGATGTTGATGATCCGATGGCTGCAGTCGCACAGAAAAGCGACAGTCCAGACGAGAACACCGGGATCGACACGAAATTAGAGAAAACCGACGACTGACCCGGCCGTAGTACGCCGTTGATGCGAAGTCTGGATGTCCTTTATCACTCAGTTGGACTAGTTATTTTGCTGATCCCACAGAACTGTCTGAGAGATTCTAACAAATGAGCATCCCCGACTACGCCGAGCACTGGAAGCAATATTGGAAGAAACGGTATGAGGGTCGGGACTACAGAGACCTTCGGAAGGCTGCTCAATCACCAATAGACCGCTGGTTGACCGTAGATACCCGTCACCTCGCTAACAATGAGATCGAAATTGGGTTAGACCATCTCAGTAGCCACCCTGATGTTGCATTCGACGCTGCTCGTCAGGGTTTCACCGAGTTCGTATCGGAGGAAGAGATAGATAATGTAGCAGACACCGAGTACGATTTACTCCCGCTTCATATCGTCAATATCGATCGACGTAATTCGCATCTTTTCTCGTTTGAAGGGATGGTCTCTGATGCTAATACGGTCACCGAGATTTCATCGGTTCAGATTGAAGGAGAACCCACGGCTGAACTCCGAGCGATAGCTACGAGTTTCGCTTGTCCTGATGGCCATCACACACGTATTCGGCAACCGATATACGATGCCCGAACCCTCGAAGTCTGTGGTCACGACGACTGCTTGAATAACGTCTTTATCGACGAGACGCGTACTAAAGCCAGACGAGTCGTCGAATTTTCGGTATCGTATCACGAGGAAGAACTCAGGTGTGTCGCTACTGGCCGATACGCCGAGATGGATCACAAATTCGAGAATGTCGAAGCCGATTCCGACCTTTCGATGATTGGAATTCCTCGGCTGATCACATCTAATGATGGTTCTGTAACGCCTATTTATGAGGTGCTCCACGTCGAACCGACATAGCGTTGAGATGCCATCTCTGAGAGGTCGGCTTCGACTATTCTCAGCTTCCCTCTTCTCTTAGACTGTTACCTACCGGGCTCCCCATTTTGACCAACAGCTTGCCAGATAAAATCCATCAGCGCGTCGATCACGTTGGAATATGGCTCTTCCACGGAAGGGCGAACACCTGGTTCACTACTGAATGTTCGAGGGTCTGGGTCGGGCTCGTCGATTCCCTCAATCACTTGCTCGGGTAACTGAGCGACATCGCGGTCGAGAGCGTGGCGGCTTTCTCTCTTCCCCGAGCGACGTTGTACAGTATAGCCATTAGCACCGATTACAGTAAGAAATACCGCGAACGGTGGCCGAACATCTTGTCGGAGGAGAAACCTACAGAATCTTGGTAGAGTTGCCTCAAGAGAAGCTCGTAGCCCGCTCCCATCAATTGACGGTCGTTCGTGGGATCCAGTAGGCGACTGGAATAGCTCTGTGGCAACCGCCTCAATTGCCCCAGAGCGAAAAGTGAGTGTATATGCGGGTTGTTCGTCCGCAGGATCGAGAACACATGTCACAAGACCCTCGAGAGTATGACGTTCAATCTCTCCTTCCGGACGTGGGCCCAGCAGTCGTGGTGCACCTTTGTTAAGAACTGATGCTTGCTCGACGTTGATTTCTTCACCCGGCGTGAACGCGGTGAACGGTACGACGTGAAGTGTCAAGACGGGGCCTTCTTGTAATGGAACAGGAGTGTTCCGTGCCTGGATTTTAGCTATTCGATCAGATCGGAACTTCTGGGCTTGTTCGACTCGCTGCTCTGATTGACGGAATCGCCGTCGGAGTTCCCCAGTGTCCAGTCGTACCTTTCCACTTGGACTTCGCCCATAGAAACGATCGTTGAGGGCAACGCGATGAGGAGCACGCCAGCTCTGCTCGACTCGGACAACTACGACTGCTCGGTCCTCTTCGACAGGAATAGCATCTATATTGAACGCTGCTGTTGGCAGCGTTGGATCCGTCTGCCGGCGGAGCACACTGTTCCACTGTTCAAGTGCTTGGTCGATGCCTTTCTCAAGCGGGATACCAGCTACCTTCGAGGGTTTCCCATCTTCCTCCGGCAGTCCGACAACAAGGTCGCCTCCTCGCGCGTTAGCGAAGGAGGTTGCCTCTCCTACAAAAGTTGCTTTGTGATTGTTCGCGTCAGTAGATAGATCGAGGTACTCTTTATACTCGATTTCTTTTCCTTCCTGAATACCGAGATCAACAAGTTTCTGGAGATCAGATTTTGTTATTTCGGAAAGCGGTTTCTCGATGGCAGGCATGATACCTCAAAAACGGTCGTGTTGTACCATAAGTCTCGGTGAACGCTAAGATCTGAATCTAAAGGAAACTCTATGCTGGATGGTTTTCCATCCAGCCCGATTACCCGCAAAGGTTGAGTTCAATAACCAATATTTCTTTTTCGGACGGGTGTTCTGACAAGAACAGATGGATTGTCCTCAGTGTTCGAAGTCTTTCTCGAGTTCAGATGGACTGGTGACTCATCTGACGAACGCCCACGAAATCTCGCGAATCGAAGCTAGGAAGAGAGTTATTGAGACCTCCTCTCGTGACGCAGATCGGGACCAACATTCAACGAATTCGAGTAACGGGGAACAGTCACCCGAAACAGATCGTGAGGTGATGCTCAATCGATTTCAGCGTCAACATAACGCTCTTGGACGAATGCCGACGCCTCACGAATTAGATGAGATAGATGGATACAGTCGCGAAGATTATATTAATGAATTCGGCTCCGTGTACGGTACAGCTGTCTTCGCTGGGCTGACTGATCTTGAACCTGGAAGGTACGATCACGATGCGGATGGATCAAAACGATACAGCGAGTGGGATCTCATTAGTGAGCTCTGGCGAGTTTTTGAGTTGACAGGCAGAGCGTCGGTTCGAATGATGGATCACGCCGGCGAGTACAGTAGTCAAACCTACCAGTACCGATTTGGGAGCTGGTCGGAAGCGCTGAATAGAGCGAATATTGACGGTCCTGACCCGTCCATTACGGCAAGTCGTGACTCTCGGCAGAAACACTACGCAAGCGCAGAGTGGAAAGAACTCCGTACACAGGCACTAAAACGAGATGATTATGAGTGCCAATCGTGTGGAATTTCTGAAGAAGAGCATCAAGAGAAATTTGGTGTTGGATTGAACGTGCATCATTTGACTGATATTGCAGAATTTGAAGACCCGACCGATGCCGATGTTGTAGAGAACTTAGAGACACTTTGTGCAGAATGCCACGGAGAACACCATCCGTTCTCTGAAAAATAGAATTCTCGTTCTCATTTCATCTCGGCATATCCTCCTATGATCTGTAATCCGAAACAGCGGAACGTTCAAGCAATCCACGTATTTTGGTTCAGTTGACCGTGCCGTTCAGAGCACTCAACGACGGGAAGATTGTCACCCCCACACAGGTCGATGACCAGCAGCCCGTCGAATGTCCTGAGTGCCGAGGTATCCTTTATCCTCGCGACGGCGACCACCGTGCCCGCCACTTCTTTCACGCTGCCGACGACGCAGCTGAGTCCTGTTCAAAGGCGAGCCAGGGGGAATCAGATACCCACGCTCGCTGTACCGCACTGGCGGTCGCTACGCTGGCAGACCAATATCCGAATGCAGCACGTGTCGGGGCTGAAATCACAATCGACGCAACAGGGACGCCGACAACTCCCGAGACCCGACGGGCTGACGCCCTCGTCGAGTTTAATGAGGAAAACCCCTTCTTCGGAGGCGGCCTCATCATCGAGGTTCAACACAAGCACCACAGCAAGGACATCGAAGGGACCACCCACGATTACCTTTCAGCGGGGTACTCAGTCGCGTGGTTGGAGTCTGAGGACTTTGGTGACGAGCAGCTGGACTACCAGATCGTCGATGGCGTGTTCCAAGCCGACGACGGGCGTGCTTTCAGCATCCGTGAGTACGACCCGTGGGAGTTCGACACTCGTGTTGAAGCGAATCTCGACTGGGAGGAGAAATCTCGAGGCTGCCATTTCGTCGACGAATACGGGAGCCACAATTGGAGCCCAGTCCCAGGATATGCACATCCGGACGGGTACGAATACGAATACTGCTGGTGGTGCGGATCACGCCGGCGGTACGATCACGAACTCACCAGATTCGTGTACGACTACGAGGGGGTGCTCGCACCAGAGGTCGACATCGAAGTTCTTCGCGACGCTGTTATCCCCTATCCCGATGTTGCGGACGATTTTGACGACTGGAAGAACGGGGACTCGTTCGGTCGTGAACGGTCGTTTGAGGGCGCATTAGCAAACCGTACCGATGTCGCACCGTGTCGCGGACCACACGGCATTCACGAATGGACGAGAAAGGAAGTCATTAAGCGAAGGTACGATGATCGCGTCGACGTCGCGCTCTGGGAATGCCAGCACTGCCCTGTTCACCTTCTCACGAACCATACCGGGCAGGGAGAGACGGAGGCGACAATTCTGTTCGGAAAAGCTCCAAACCCGGATTGGGGATTGGACCACCTAAACGGAAATCCGCGAAAGTGTAACAACCGCTCTCACCACGAACAGGTGGACTGGGACTATTGCCCGGACTGCTTTCAGATAGATCCGTAGAGGCGGTAAAATCGAGAACTCCAAAACAGCCGAATGGACTCCAAAAAAGAACTCACGTAGGCTTCTCTACCTGGAGACTCATCGTAATCAGATGCTCTAAGGTCTGGATTGAGTAGACATCTGTAGAACTGGACTGCTCTATTGCCTCTGACATCGGTTCTGCTATAGTTTGTCCGCCTTCTCGTCCCATAATCAGGTTGTAGATGAGATTCAAAATCACCTTCGACATCTGCTTGCACACCTCACTATTCACATGGTAGAGATTCAACTCAGCGTCGTAATGTCGGTTCCCCAGCGACTCCGTTTGGAGTCTAAGGAAAAAGAAGCCCCATTGGTCCTGCTGTACAGCTTCCATGTCGTCTATTAGATCTTCAACCTCGGTATCCAGCTGTCCGAAAAGCCCCTCTTGCCAAAGCCACTCGATATCCGCGATTGTGACTGGTAGAACGCGAAACCCGTGCTTCAAATCATTCAGTAGCGGTCGGAATCCTCGCCAAAAATTGAGGGCGGCATTCGCAGCTGCGATATGTAGGTCGGGATCTTCAACGAAGTCTAATTCATTTGTTTCCTCGTCGTAGACTGCGGAACACCCCAAGAACTCTCGTGCGATCATCTCCTGGTCTGTTGCATCTATTTCATCGATGACCTGCTCAAACTCAATTAGATCTTCCGGCTCCTCCGCTAAGCGGCTAACGGAAACCATTTCGCCGTCATCAATCTCAACTGTAAGCTCATCAAGGACACTGGTGATATCCCGTGTATAGGTATCCTCTTTCACCATCATCTAGGGCTGCTCTGGGTTCCGAGCATTCACTGCGAATAAGTGGGCATATAGGTCGGATAATTGAGCTAGAATATAGAGCGAGTCCACCCCGTCGTAGCGATTGTAGGGGTTTAGTTTCTTGATTCGGTTATCCCAGTAGCCAAATGCGAAATTGCGACGCCATAAGTCTGCCAACGGGTTCTCTAAATCGAGTTCTTCCATACTAATCCTCCGAGAGCTACGAGATACAAAGAATGACTGTTTATATAGTAGCTGGTGAATCTTATGACGGAATGTCTGACCTAATCGTCAAAGCAGCCGTGAAGGATGCACTGTCGGAGAACAACGTTTCGGCCGATTTCTACAACGCCCTCAACGAAGAGGTCGCCGAACTGCTCGACGACGCCGCAGAGCGTGCCGAGGCCAACGACCGGAAGACGGTCCAGCCCCGCGATCTGTAAGCCCGCGTAACGCAGCTATCCCCATCACTCAAACGTACCTTTTTGACGTTCTTGTTCATTAGTTAGTAGACGTGTATGGCGGAGGCACCGGATACTGAGCGGCAGGCAGCCGACACCGACGCGGGAGAGGTGCTCAGCGTATCACAGCTGAACGACCGGATTGCGTCGGTGGTCGAGGACGCGCCTGCTCTCGACGGTGTCCGCTGTGTTGGCGAGGTCACGGATCTCCATCAGAACAGTACGGCTCTCTATTTTACCCTCACCGACGGCGACGCCGAGCTGCCCTGTATGATCTGGGCGAACCGCTATCGGAATATGGATGCCGACCTCGAAGATGGGACCGAGGTTATCCTCGAAGGTGATATCGACTACTGGACTGAAGGTGGGAAAATCGACCTCAAGCCGTGGGAGGTAATTGTCGTCGGCGACGGCGACCAAGCAGCTGCTGTCGAGCGACTGCAGAGCGAACTCGAAGAGCGTGGCTGGTTCGACGACGAGCAGAAACAGCGCCCGCCGGCGTTCCCGGAACGGGTCGGTGTCGTCACCTCTCTTCGAGGAGATGCTCGGTACGACATCCAGAGCGCGATCCACGAGCAGGACCCCACCGTCGATATCCTGGTGAAGGATGCGACCGTCCAAGGGTCGGAGGCACCGACGTCCATCGCGAACGGCATTCACCATCTGGACCGGTCGGAGGACGTCGACTCGATTATCGTCGGACGGGGCGGAGGGAGCGATTCGAACCTCCAAGCGTTCAACACTGAGCGAGTCGCAGAGGCGATCTTCACCGCGAACACGCCGATCGTCACGGCAATCGGCCATACTGACGACCGGTTGATCGCAGACCGGGTGGCGGATATGGCCGCGATCACCCCGACGGCCGCCGGCGAGTATATTGTGAAGTCGCGGAATGACTTCCTTGCCAGCGAAATTGACCCGCTAGAGCAGCAGCTTGACACCGCCTACGAGACCTTCGAACAGGAGCACGAGCACGAACAGGAGCTGGCTGAAGCCGTTGAGGAGGCGACTGCTCCCGAGGGGCTCCCACCGGTCTACTACAAGGCCGCAATCGTAGTGCTCGTTCTGCTGTTGTTGCTCATCACCGCACTCTGGCTGGGGGTGATCTAAGGATGGCAAAGGATTCCGACATCCGCCGGCGTATGGATCGCGTCGAGGAGATCATCGAGCAGCTCGATGCAGACGAGGTACCGCTAGAGGATGGCCATGATCTATACGATGAAGGTCAGGAATTGCTGTCCGAGATCCGAGAACGGCTCCAGGACGGAGACGGCGAAGTCATCGAGATCGAGTAACTGACCTCTCAGTCGACGTGAGCCATCATCTTAACCAACATAACGCTGGATACATCCCATCTTATTGGTTAAGTCGTTGCCAGTTCAAGTCCAGCCTTCAGGCTTAATTACGACCTCCGTCCATTTTGTGCTGTGTAGGACTGAGCCACGATGCTCCACGAGACAGTGCTGATATTTGGTGTCTATCTGGTAGCCTGCGGCATCGCGTGGATTCTCCACGAATCGGCCCATTACGTAGTCCATAGCTTCTACGCGGAATCAGTCTCGTTTGGTGTGAATCGCCGTGGACCGTACGTCGACGCTGTCTACGAACGCGATGCGCCCAGGTTTGCGATTCGGATTGGGTCCGTCGCCCCGACCCTTCTCTATACCCCATTTGTCGTACTCGGTATTGCTGGCTATCTCTCGCTGTATGCACTTCCTCAGCTGGATCCGGTTGGGTGGTCGTTAGTGGCAGTTCCCCTCATAATTTTGATTTTCCCGACTGGTTCCGATATCCAATCTTTTCTCGAAGCGGCTTAGCAACACTTCTTGACGCATATCTGGTTCGCGTCAGACAACCACTTCATTAGTTACATAATCTGAATTGAAGAAATACGTTGGCCGTCAATATTTAGTAGATATGGCGCAAGTATGTGAAAATGTATCATGTCACAAGCGAGTCCCCGCAGTAACCACCCCGAAGCTGATGCGGACGAGCGGCCCTCCGTGTCAGTTGAGGTATGGCTCGAGGCGGTCAGTAGAGAACTGGATCCCGCCGAGTGCGAGGACCTCTCCGAACTCGGCATCTACTCGATCCACGAACACAGCAGCGCCCGTACGATCACCCTTCCTGAGGATGCAGACGAGTTCGACGACGCAACGACGGTAAAGCAGTACTATTTCGAGGGCGAGGATTGCCCGCTGCTCATCGTTGCCCCGCTGAAGGTCTAGTGTTGCCTCTCCACCTGCGGCCGGTCAGGAACAGTCGGTGTCGTCTTCTTTGTGATCGGAATAGAACTGGATGAGATACTGGAAGCGAGCAGTATCGCTTGTGAAGGAGTCGAGTTCCTCCTGCAACCACTCGTATTTCCCCTGCGGGATTCGCATATTAATTCGCGCGACATCGTCGTCGACATCCGAGCCAGAGCTGCCGGTGCTGGGTGCTGTGTCGGCGTCTGACATTAGTTCGACCCAGGCTATGCGGTCGCATATATCCCACCAGAATAGAAACTTCTCTAGAGAACTTGGAGAACTTTGAAGTCCTCCAAATTCATCCAAATTTTCTGACTTCTTTTGGTTGTTCTCCACCTTGCCACATACGATGTGTGCTCAGGTCCCCTCCGGTGAGACGCCGTCTCGTACTGAGGAATCGACATCCGCAATTCGGATCATCCACAGGTCCATCGGCCCGATTCTGCTGGCGCTCCTTCCACTGGTCCTGTTCGTGGGGACAGCGGCCGCGCAGTCGAACCCAGGCAGCGCGTTCTGTGATTCGAACATGGCCGATACCATCCAGAACATCTTCACCATCATCCAGTTCGGCGGCCCGCTCATCGGCGGCGTCCTCGCGCTCGGCGCGACCGTCGCGATCCCGTTCACCCGCCGATCGGACTGGAAGAAGGAGATGAAGTCGGTCCGGAATCAGGGCCTGCTCTGGGGCGTGATCGTTGCGCCGCTCGGGACCGAGATCGTCCAGTTCATCCTGAACAACATCGTGGTCGGTGGCACGAGTTGTGGATTCTAACCACGCACAAGGATTCGCACTCGTCATGACCGCCGTCCTCGTCGCATCGACAGCCGTCGTGCCAGTGGGCGCACACCCCCCGAACAGTACCGACCACGGCGTCCCGGAGGAGACCTTTCACAAACTGTGGTCGGGGGATCAGGACGGCGCGACCGACGGTGCGAATCTGAGTAACGGGTCGGCGGTCGAGCAGCTGGGCGAAGGGACCGATGTCCCATTTGACTCACCGCCAGAGGCCGTCGAGCAATGGAACCGGGGCGATCACCAGGAGTTCCCCGCGACCAACAGCTCGGTGTCGATCCACCCGCCCGATGCGGACCTTTCCAGCGGACGATTCATCAAGGAGGCCTACGCTGAGGTGTTCGCCGCCCAACCCTCCACGCGAGCACGGCTCTCGTCGTCTAGGCAGCCGCTCTACGTCGCTCCAAACGGGACGCTCCGCGGAACTGTCGACTACCGAGTGGCAGTACCGCGAGACGACACCTCTGGCGATCGTCGCGTTTACTGGAGTCTCGAGAGCCACCAAGTCGAGGAGACGAAACTGCTCGTCGACGGTGATGAGGAGACAACGGCTGGCGGCTCTCATACGCCGGCGCTGTCATACACGTTGGACGGCTACGCTGGCGAGGAGCATCGTCTCACGCTCCAGGCAAACATCTCGGTCCGGCTCCGGAAGGAGGTCGAAGTCTGTACCGTCCACAACGACGAGGGCGACTGCACCAACTGGGAGAGTTCCGTTTCATACCCCACCGAGAACGTCTCGGTGACCGATTCCATCGAGGTCACAAAGTACAATCTCGCGGTTTCCGGATTCATCGCCGAGTATCCGAACGGCGATCTCGGCCTCGTCGTCTACAAGAATCAACCGTGGCTCGGTTACCAGCTGCCCAACGGTGACGTCCGGGGCGTCTGGCGGTTCTACTCGGCCCGGGACAAAGACTGGGATACGCTGGTCTACAGCTCAGACGATGGAGAGCGAACCGCCCACTCACCGCTTCATCCGCTCCAGGTGAACGCCTACCCTATCGAGACAGGACCAACTCCGTCGCCCCGGAGGAATGTGACGATACTGGACGTGTACGGCACGTCGACGTCGCCGCCGACTCTCCCGTCGGACGTTCACTTGGACATCCTTACTGAACCGTACACGGCCAGCTACGGCATCGCAACACGCGCCACGACCGACGAGCAACCCGAAACCGTCCGCGCGTGGGGACTCGTTAGAGGAGTCGAGGCAAAACGGCCAGCAGATGAGTTCGCTCGGATCCAGATCTACGAGAGCGATCTCACTCTGGAAGTAGTGAATCAGACCGAAGACAGCGTCACCGTCCGGGTCACCCTCCAGAACGCGGATACTGGCGCCCCAATCAACACCGACGAACGGGACGGATACGTCGTCGTCGACGGACAGCGGTTGAACACGACCGGCAACGGAACCGTCACGACGACGCTTGAACGCCCTCCTGGCGGGGTGTCGGCGCGATATGAACCCGGCCACTGGTGGCTCAACCCACCGGGCTATACCGGCGATTCGGATACCGTCCTGCTGCAGGGGACGGTACTCCAAATCCTATCGATGCTTTTCCGAATTGGCGTCCCTGTCTCGCTGTTCCTCTTAGCGGTCTTCTTTGTCGACCGCATCACCGGCTGGCGGATTTGGCCCCCATGGAGGTCACTATGATGTCCAGAAACAATCCTACACCCCACGACCGAAAAGAGAAACGATCCATCAGCCGACGCCGTCTCATAACCTGGTCTGCTACTGCTCTCTTATCCGGCGTCGCCGGGTGTTCAGGGACAAACAACCCCAGCAATGGGACGGAATCGTCCACAGGTTCACCGTCACCGCCAGCAGATTCCGTGTTCAAGGGAGTCGAATTCTCGGGCCCCAACCTTGTCGTGAACCTAACTGAGGATCACGATGTCGACCGTCTCAATCTGATTGCCCAGGACGGAAGCACGTTTGAACAAACAGCAGTTGCGGAAGGAGCAACGACAGCAGAACTCCAGATCCTGTACAAATCCGGCGGCTCCTACGATACTGGTGAATACGAACTGGTCGCCGTCCGGGGCGAGTCTTCGGATACGATGTCAATTGACCTCCAACCGGAGATTAGCGTCGCTGATGTCCAACCAGAGGTCGATGAAGACGACCAGAATAGTACCGGGCGGCTGTTCGTCACGGTTGAAAATACCGGCCCTGGACCGACGTGGGTCTACAATATTGGGTTCCGAAACGCCCCGTATTCGAATGCCCCAGAGGTTATCGAAGGTGACGGAGTCGCTGATACGAGATTTGAACTTCCTCAGAACCCGCAACAGGAATTCCTTCAGCCCGACACAGAGCAGAGGTTCCTGAAGGGACGTGGAGTCCTGATCATCAGTGACGACGATTCGGTTTCGTGTGAGGGGGATTCTATCGAACTGACTGTTGTCGTCCAGACCCCACACGGTGATATTGAACAGCCGGTTCGCGCTGATCTATCCGGTGGTTACCACATCGATGATCAGGCCGCCGTTCAGCATCCCTGCAAGAACGTCGACATTGAGCTACTGAGTGGTGGTGGTGACGATGCGTAGGGTTCGTCGACGATTACTCTCCGCTGTTGCAGGAGTTGTCGGATTAGTGGGTTTGGGACCGGTTCCAGTGGCTGCACAAAGCGACGGGGGTGGCGATGGAGGTGCTCTTGGTGATATCATTATCGGGGCAATTCAGGAATTGCTCCGGATTCTGTTTAGCCCGATCCGGACGGTCATCGAGAATCACGGCGATGCGGTTCTCCGAACTGTCGTGGGAACCCCACACCCCGATTCTGTGTTCAGTGCTCCCTCGAACGGTGCCTGGCCTCGAATCTACGATTTCTATTGGGAGACGATGATCCCGCTCACTCTCACGCTGTATGGACTCTCTATTGGAATTGTGATTTTCCTCGAGTCGACGAGCCACCTGTTCAACGGCTATCATCGTTCGAAGCTGAAGAAACGGGCCTTCTCGGGTCTACTTGGCATCCTGTCGTGGTGGTGGATCGCAGCCCTCTCGCTGCGGTTTATCGATGCTTTGGCGGGGTTCCTTGTTCCCTCTGTCTCCGATATCACCCTCTTCCAGACCCTGTCGTTCTCGACGATGGGAGTCCTCGGCATAGTCGTCGCCCTGTCGACGAACTTCATCCTGTTCGTTCTCATCGGTCTGATCTATCTCGCTCGTCACCTCGCACTCTACCTGTTCGTCTTTCTGATGCCGCTGCTCATCGTCTTCTGGATTCCCGGAGTCGGTCCCTTCGCCTTGGCTTCGAAGTTTATGAAGAAGCTCGCGGGGTTCTACGTCCCGTTCCTGTTTATGACGGTTCCAGTTGCCCTTCTATTCCGGCTAGGTGATATCCTCGGGACCAGTATCGGCCCCTCCGCAGGTGAGTTCGGGGCGTGGCTGACAGCGCTCATCATCCCGCTGGTGGCCGTGGCGTCGCCGTTCATCCTCTTCTGGCAGGCAGGGGCCCTGTTCTTCATCGCTGATCGGGCGGCTCGGCATGTCTCGGCACAGAAGGCTCGTGGGCGGCTGTCGAGAGGTCGGGAACGGGTACAGTCGGCAACTCAGGGGGGGAAGAACTTCGTCCGGGGAGTACGCGACGAACCGGCCGTCAAGAGCGGCGGGCAGTACGTACTGGACTCCGGTGACTCCAGAGCGCACGCTACCGGCCAACGCCTCAACACGACCGGCTCCCGTCTTCGCGACGCGATTACGGACGGCGGCGAAGGCGGCGGCCGAGGCGGCTCTGGTGGTGGCGGTAGTGGGTCCACCGCCAATGCCGGCTCTGGTGAGGACGGCGGCAAGGACGAGAGCGGAGAGTTCGAACGAGACGACGCTTTCCGTGATCCGCAACGCCAGAGTCGGGATCGAGAGTCGAGAGACGACCCTCCGCGATACATTCACTAATCCATGAGCTCCGCAACTGACCCCGCGAAACGAATTCCGAAGTCGCTCGGTACCGACACCCAGTTCCTCGGGAAGTACTCGCTGACGGATCTCGCGGTCGCAGGGCTTCCCGGCGTCCTGGTGGTCCTAGTGACGCAGGTCGTCATCCCACCGTCACTCACCGTTCGCGGCATCCCGGTATCCGCGCTGACCATTCCGGTCGCAGCAATTGCGATCGCCTTCGGCGGCCTGTTCGTCTACCTCACGCCTGGGTATACCAACAGCCTCGACTGGCTCGGAACGTTCGTGGGGTTCCATCGCAGCGAGACGGAGATTGCCCACGAGGACGCGAAGGAGTACACCCACGTCGAACGAGTGTATCCGCGACACGACGCTATCGAGCGGACCGACCGGGCTCTTGTGGGCGCAGTACAGGTGTCACCGCCGACGATGGCGCTGGCGACCGACGAGGAATGGGAACAGAAGACGGAGGCCTTCCAAGACTTCGTCAATACGACCGTCGAGTTCCCGATTCAGATCTATTCCACAACGCAGTCGTTCCCTGCCGACGAGTACGTTGGGCGGTACAAGGACCGATTGAGCGACCCGGACGTCAAATCCAACGAGAGACTGCAGGCGCTCATCGAGCACTACGTCGACTGGTACGACCGGGAGCTCGCACAGCGCCAGATGACCATCCGTGACCACTACGTCCTCATCCCGGTCCGACCTGAGGAGGTCCGGTACGAGCGGGCCAGCCTGCTCGAAAAGCTCGCTGGAATCCCAGTGCTGGGTATCCTTATCCAGATCGTCACGGCGCCGCCGGAGGAGGAAGAGCGCGCCGCGATGCTCGAGGAATTGGACGAGCGTCGCCGGCGGGTCGAGCGAGGCCTCCGTGGCATCGAGGGGTGTGATACTCGCCCCGTCGATGCGGCCGAGCTCACCCGTCTTATCGCGGAGTATTGGACCGGCACGGAGATCGAGTACGGCAACCCTGAACAGGTGCTTCGCACCTCCCCCGTCATCACCAACCCATGATTCGTAACCTGCTCCCCTTCACCGGCTCGAACAGTTCGGAAGCCAACGACGACGATGAGACATCTGAAGATGAGACGCCTGACGAGCAGGACGCAGACGGTGACGAGTCGCAGCTTACTGTCACCTACGAGCGGGACGGTGAGGCAGTCGACGGTATTCCCGAAATCCACCAGACCGTCGTCTCACCATCCAGCATCGAACGGACGCCGAGTGCTCTCCGGACGGACAATCAGTGGGCGCAGAGCCTGTGGGTCGGAGAGTATCCGGATGCACCGATGGACGGCTTCCTTGAGAAGCTGTACGCCGCCGCCGAGACCCAACAAACGGACATCAGCATCCATATCGACCCCCGCGACACGCGGGAGACGCTGGATTCGCTGGAGAACAAGATCGAGGATCTTGAAGCCGATTACGAATACCTGACCGAGAAGCATCGTGCGAGCGCCCGCGGCGTCGAGAAAGACCTAGAGGACCACCAGGAGATGTACGACGTCCTCAGGAACACGACGATGCAGGCGTTCGACGTCTCGACGTACCTCACGGTCAGAGGCGACGAGCGCGATAACGTCGACACTGAGTCGGTGTCAACGACTGCCCGGCAGGCCCCCGCGAATCTGACGCCGGTGACGCCGCGGTGGTCCCAGCTGAAGACGTTCACCTCAGCCAGTCCAATCGCCCTCGATCAATTCAACGAGACGCTCGACAGCAAGACGCCGATGCTTGGCGGTGCTGTCGGCGCGATGTTCCCCTTCGTTTCCGGTGCGTTTGCTGAACCCGGCATCGAGTACGGGACGTACGCGCTGAATTCGAGCCCGCTCATCCTCGACCGGTTCAAGCGACAAACCGGCTACTGTATGATGGTTATCGGCCGCCTCGGTGCGGGCAAGTCCTTCGCAACGAAGCTCCGGCTGGTGCGGCGGGCGATGTTCGACGAGGATACGGTCATCATTATGCTCGACCCGATGCGAGGGTTCGCCGGCGTCAACGAGGCGCTCGATGGCGAGCGCGTCACGGTCGGTGGTCGGCGTGGATTGAACCCACTGGAGATCAAGCCGACACCCGACCACGTCCTACAGGAGGTCGACGACATCGACCCGTGGGGCGAGCAGATCAACTGGGTGATGACCTTCTTCGCGACGTTCTTCGAGCACGTCGCGGACCACCCGCTCGGTGAGCGTAACCAGACGCTCCGGCGGGCCGTCCAGGAAGCCTACGAGAAGCGCGGCATCACCAGGGATCCAGAGACACACACCCGGGATTCACCGACAATCCACGACGTCATTGAAGTCCTCGAGGAGATGGTCGAGGATCCAGAGGAGTACGGCTACGTCACTGATGGCGAGCAGGAAGCCGTCCAGTCCGATGCGCAGTCGCTGCTCAAGGACCTCCGACCGTCGTTCCGCGAAGGCGGTGAACTCGAGAATCTGGCTCGACCCTCCGAATTCGACCTTGATTCGAAGGTCATCTACCTCGATCTCCATCAGGAAGAAGGCACCCGTGGGCGGGCGGAGACCAGCCTTATGATGCAGGTGCTGTTCAACAGCGTCTACGAGCGGGTCAAGCAGACCGACAAGCGCGTCGTCTTCTGTATCGACGAGGCGCACTACCTGATGAACGATGCCGTCTCGCTGGACTTCTTGGAGACGGCCGTCCGACACAGTCGCCACTTCGACCTGAGCCTCGAATTCATCACGCAAACGGGGGGTGAGTTCGCGCTGACGCCGGAGGCGAGAACCATCGCAAACCTCTGTTCGCTGACCGTCCTTCACCGCGTCAACGAGGAGAAAGAGAAGATCGCCAAGTGGTTTGACCTCAGCGAACGGCAGGTAAACTGGGTTACCTCCGCGAAAGCCGGTGAGGACGAAGACGGGTACTCAGAAGCGCTCGTGGGAATCGACCAGGAGGGATGGTTCCCGCTCCGGATTCGGGCAAGTGATTACGAGGCCCATGTCATCGACGGCGGTGCGGCGGACGTGGCCGAACTCGAGACCGGATCCAGCGCCAGTGTGGCGAGCCCCGACAGCCGGCAGGCCGGCGCTCGTGCCGACGGTGGGGGCCCAACCAGCACTGCTCAACAGGAGGATGACTGAGAACCACCCATCAGACCCCACGGGGTCAGATCGCGGCGTCGAGTATATCCGGATCACTCCCTCTCGGAGTGACCTCGCGCCGGAGACCGTCGTCCGCCAACTGGCTGGCCTCCACGGGCTGGACGCCGGCAACGACGGGCTTCTCGACAGTATCGGTCCCTTCGGCAATCCACCACCAGTATTCGAATTCCTCGCGGTGAGCGAAGGGAAAGACGAGCCGGTCGAGTTCTATTACGGCGCGGATAGACGGATCGATGCTCTCGAAGAGCGCCTTCGGACGCTGTATCCGCCGACCGTGACGTTTGAGCGGGTGACACTCGACCTAGAGACGAAGCTGCTTCCCTCACCAGCAAAGCAAGCTCACGACAGTAGTGTCGGGGGCGACAACCGGCACGAGACGACTACCAGAACGGCTGAGAAGACCGGCGATACCTCCCAGCCAGATTCGGAACCCGCGACGCCGCTGGACACGACGAGCCAGGAGCCAGTTGGTGACGGCGGAAGCGTGGTCTCAGATAGCACCACGTCGCAGGACGACGCCGAAGTACTGTTCGGAACCGGATCGAGTGACGAACCTACGACGAGTGATTCGTCCGACTCTGGGCCCGACGTCGACCACCAGCCGGAGCATTCACAGCTGAGTATCGACGACACGACGCCGCTCGGAATCACCTGGCACGGGCGGGCTACCCGTCGCGAGGACTGGATGACGACGCTACCCCAGTTCACGAACACGGAAGATGAGGACGACGACCACGCACGAGCGCCGCTCGCATCACTCATCGATCAGCTAACCCGGGCCGAACACCCAATCGCGTTTCAGGTACTCTTCCAACGGAAGCCTGACTGGACTCACGAAGCTCGGGAGCGCCAGCGGAAACTTCGCGAGGGCGAGGATCGGATTGTCGACTGGTTCTTCGGGGAACTCCTCGGAAACACGGAGAATGAACCACAGAGCCCCTCGAACACCGGTCGACAGCGCCGATACCTCGACATCGGTGGTCGGGAGCGAGTCGATTCCATCGACGAGAAAGAACCACAGCATACGTTTACGGTGAATATGCGAGCGCTTTCGCTGGTAACCACGGACCAGCAGCGGGAGCGCGTCGACCACCGCCTCGACGATATCGGGTCGGTGTTCGACCACCTGAACGGGTCACACTATCGCCTTCGCCCCAAGCGGGCGCGTCGTGGACTCCGGAAAGGACGGCGAGCTAGGAAGCACGCCGACCGGGTGTTCAACGCCGAGATCGCAGCAAAGAGCGACTGGCGAAAGACGCGTCCTGATCTCGTCCTCGGACCGGCGGAGTTAGCGAACTTCGTCGTCGTTCCGCCAGCGACTGACCTCACAACCGAAGGCGGTCGTGGTTCCGATGCCGAACCAGAGAGTCGAACGCCACTCCCGCTCCCGTCACAAGACCATATGGAGGCGTTCACGGACCGAGGTATGGCAATCGGCCGTGGTCTCGGCGAGGACGGCACGCCGACACGAGAGCCGATGCGGATTCCCCCACATCTGCTCCCGTTCCATGTCGGCCGGTTCGCCAAGAGCGGCGCCGGCAAGTCTGTCGCGCTTGAAAACGACGCCCTCTCGCTGTACGACCAGACGAACGGGCCGGTGTTCATCATCGACTCCAAGGGCGGGAATTTCCCCGAGAACTATATGCGGGCTCACGCGAAGCGCTTCGGTACCGACGACCTCGAGGAGAACGTCCTCCACTTCTCGGTCCCCGATATCCTGCCCGGCTTCGCGTTCTTCGACATCACGCCGGCCTTGGAGGACGGCGTCCGACGCGTCGACGCGGTTCAGGACAAGGCCGACCACTACGAGGAGCTCATTAAGCTCGTGATGGGGCCGGAGCGGTACGAGGATGCCATCGCCTCGCCGACGCTCATCAAGTACCTCATCAAGGCGATGTACGACGAGGAGTACGGTCTCGAAAACGGGCACTTCCGACAGGATACGAACTACTTCACCCACGATCAACTCGAACACGCGGTCACCCAGTTCCACGCCGCCGGCCCGCCGGAGCCGACACCCGAGGATGCACCGCGAGCCAGCGACCCGCAGGTCGCGGAGAAACTGGAGCGACACCTGCGCTCGAATCCGGCGACGTTCTCGAACGTCGTGAGCGGCATCAGCAACCGGATGGACTACATCACGCAAGACGCCCATCTCCGGCGAATCTTCAACAACACCCAGTCGCAGTTCGACTTCCGCGAACTCCTCGACGAGGATAAGGTGGTGATCTTCGACTTGGGCGACCTTCGCGACGAGGCCGCCCGTGTGATGACTGGCGTCATTCTCACGCAGCTGTACGACGCCGTCAAGCGTCGCGACGGCGACGAGTTGGCCCGGAAGCCGGATGACTACGTGGCGAATCTGCTCATCGACGAGGCGTCGTCTGTCGTCGTCTCTGATACGCTGACAACGCTGCTGGAAAAGGGACGAGAGTTCCGGCTCTCGATCGAACTCGTGACGCAGTTCCCCGAGCAGATGAAGGAAGCGGGGAACCGCGAGGTCTACCTAAACGTCCTGAACAACATCGGCAGCCCCCTCGTCGGGAAGATCGCCGTCGACGCCGACATCGCCGAAGCACTCTCACACGAGGCGATGGACCCGGTCGAGTTCAAGAACCGTATCAGTTCACTCCCGCGGGGCGAGTGGATCGCGCAACTCCCGAGCCCACAATTCGGCGAAACGGGTCCGGACCCGTTCAGCATCGAACCGCTCCCGATTCCGCCCGGTCATCCCGACAGCGACCGGCCGCTGACCCCCGGAGAAGAGGAACGGTTCCAAGACGCGCTGGAGACGGTCCACAAGCATACTCGTGAGGAGTATGGTGTCGCCGGCGGGACGACTGTCGAGAGTCGTGACGCGGCGACTGACGTCGCCTTAGAGAACGCTGACGAACTGCCGCTCGAAGTGGCGATGGCCCGGGCGATCCGTACCGTCCAGCTGTCCAACGAGGTTCGCAAGACGAACGGGTGGGTGTCAGTTGAGGCTGTCGATGAGGAACTCCTCTCCCGCATCGACGAGAGTACCATCGAGGCGCAGGGCTACGAAGCACTCCCGGATGTGCGGGAGGCATCCTCGCTGATCGAGGTGGGCCTTCCAGAGGGGGCGTCGGCAGTCCAGTGTCGGCTCACAGACGAGGGCGAACAGGCGGCGCAGGCAGATACCTCAACGTCACCGACTGGGGGCGGAGAAGCGCACGACTCGGCCCTCGCAACGGTTGAACGAGCCCTCGTGACAGCCGGGTTCTCCGTGGAAGTGCTGGACCAGAATGGAGACGCTCGCCCTGACGCCGTCGCGACGCATTCAGACCTCGACACCGAGATCCAGATTGAGATCGAGACCACGACCCACGTCCGGCCCGCGAAAGTCCTCGCGAACCTCCGGAAGGCCCAAGAACACGACCGGGTCCCGCTGTTCGTCGTCGCAGACCACGACGGCCAGCCTGCAACCGATATCGCGAATCGGCTCGCGAAGATCCTTCAGGAGCCGCGGAACTCCCTCTCGTCGGGGGAGACACGGCTGTATACAACGAACTACAACGTCACATTCAACGGTGGAGCCAGAGCAGCGGACGGCGTGACTGCCGTCCGTCCCGCGAGCGACGGCAGTCGCCATACACGTTGGTTCGAGCGTGACGGTGCTCTCGTCCTCGAGGACGGCTCGGGCGACCAGCACGCTCGGGTTGACTCCTTCGAGAGCGTGTCGAAAGATCAGTTCCCGGCGACGTACAGTTACGATGCTGAGAGCGAGACGTATACCGTCTTCAGGCCTGGTGAGCTTCCCGAGACCTACGACTCACGGGAGGTATTTGAGGCGGACTGGGTGCCTGTCAAGCGGCCGTTCGTGCCCCGTACTGACCTCCCTGTCCCAGACTACACAGAGAGCTCGTACGCTATCGGTATCCTCACCGACGACAACGAGCCGGCCCTCCAGCTGTACGCGCCAGAATCGGAGACGGCCACGGAGCTCTCCACGCTCAAAGAGGCAATCGATGCTGAGAAGCTTCACCCGGCTGGCGTAGAACCGGCCCAGGGGACTGACGAGGAGTCAGTCGCTCAGGAGGACAATGAGGACGATCCGTACGGCATCGGTGCGTTCGGTCGCGAACACATCATCGAATCCGACGATGGGGTCGTCGCAGTCGCCGACGTCTACGACGCCTACGAGCAGTTCGCGGAAGCAGAGGGCTACGACGTGAAGCCGAAAAATCGGTTCACGCAAGCGTTCCGTGACTGGGTCGAGTTCGAGCGCGACAAGAAATGGCTGGACGGCCAGACGCGGCGCTGTTACGTCGGAATCGAGCTGTGCGACGCCGGCGACCAGGGGGAAGCAAGTGATGCCAGTGAGTAGTCGTTTCACTCCCACTCAGAAGGTGCAGGAGTCCATGAGATGACGCTCTCCGAATCAGCCATCCGCGAGCACTACCGGCACGCCAAACCGGTCTACGAGGCGCTGGCGACCGTCAGCGACTATCCGACCATCGGCCTGAACGACTTCGTCGGGTGGTACATCAAGCGCGACCACGACGACGTCGGGGCCATCAAGGCGGGGTATCCGCAACGCGGGCGGGTCGCCTGCCTCGATCGCGACTACGACGAGATTCACGACCGCCTGGAGCGGACGCTCTACGCCGTCACCACCTACAAGACACCGACTGCCTTCCAGCGGTGGGAGCCCTGTCAGTACGACGAGTCCGAGGGGAGGACGGTCTGGCAAGATGAGCCCCCGACTCCCGGCTATGTCGATCTCCGAGCGGTGCCCGCGTGGGGGGACATCGACCTTGCTGATGACATCAAGCCCCAGCGTGGCAATCTTGACGTGCAGACCCGAGAGCTCGTCGAGCGAGCACTCGACGCTTACATCGAGGAGTATGCGACGCTCTATGGGTCCCGTGACGCGGTGTATGCGCTAGATTCCGTCGGAGGCGCGTACGTTTTCGGAGCACCGGAGGCTACGCTCCCGATTGCGGATCACTTCAGCGACGATCCGGACGCGCTGGAGCGGGTGTTCGACGAGTTCCTCGACCGCTCGAACGCGTGGCTCCAAGAGGCAGAGACACGAGTGAACGAGCGCGTCGACGGCGCCGGCGACGTCATCCAGCCCGATTGGGTGAACAACAAGAACCGTCAGTACAAGCCGCCGCTCTCGATCCACGCCGACCACGATGCCGTCGTCACCCCGATCGCGACCGACGACGTCCGCTACAAACTCCGTCCCTTCGAGACCGTCGACGACGCACTCATCGAGCAGGCGGTCAGCTGGGCCGATGACCTCACCCGGGTCGAGCACACGGACTGTGTCGACTCGCTGGTCGCGACGCTCTGGCCGGATTTCTACGAGGAGCACGACGGGTGGCAGGACACGTTGGAGGCGTGGGCCGATGCGGAGCGTACACGGGAACAGGAGCGGCAGCAGCGCCGCGAGGAAGCTCTCCAGCGACGCCAGGAGCGACTAGAGGAACTCAACGGTGCCCTCGAAGGACGGCCCATTACCCCGTTCAAAGAGGATGTCTACGAGGCCGTCGAAAAGGTTGACATCACCGAGATCGCTCGCCACTACGCGAGTGATGCCTACGATACGGATCCGAACCAGCCGCGTCCACAGTTCGACCCATGCTGGCGGCATAGCGAGAGCGGCCAATCCTGTTTCGTCGACGAGCAGGCCAATACCTTTGGTGACTCGAAAGTCAACGCCGGCGGAGGGCCGGCGAAACTGATGGCCCTCGCGACGGGGATCGTTGCCGACGCCGATGCGGACCTCGATGGAGAAGACTACTGGGCAGCCGTCGACGAACTGCGGAGCGCCGGCTACGACATCCCGGTGTGGATCCCGGACGCTGGATCAGACCGTGTCGACGGCGGGTCCTACGACCAGATGCCCTTCTGGGCCGTTCGGAAAGCAGCTGTCGCGCTCGAGGTTTGTCCCGAGGACGCGTTCGTCGATCGTAAGGGAGAGGATGGAACCTACGAGGGATTTCCCGGCTACGAAACATACAACGAGACGCTGGAAGCCATCGAAGCGGCGGGGCTGAAACACGGTCGAGAGCGAGTTACCCCTGATGAGAATGCGGCTGACAAGGAATCAGAGTCACCCGCTACTGCCTCTGCGAGCGACGAGTCAGCTGGCGACTTGGGTCGAGCTCACCTTCGCGAAAAGAATCGCTTGTTGACAGCGAAGGTTGAGCGTCTCGAGTCTGAACTGGAGAAGAAATCGGAGCGAATCGAGGATCTAGAAGCAGAAGTCGACCGGGTCCGTACGGAACTCGCCACCGTCCGCTCCGAACGCGACCGTCTGGAGACTGCTCTCGAAGAACGCTTGGAGCAAGAATCGAACCAAGAAGATAGGGATGAAGACCAGTCTCCTTTTGACAAAGCGAGGCGAGTCCTTTCGTTCGATGAGTAGACACCTTACTGCCTCTGGTGAGGTCCTCGGATTCTGACAATCTGTTGAAGTCGTGCTGCTGAATACGTGCACAAATCCCGTACGGAGGCTGCTCAAAGCTTATTCATTAGAACCTCTCGATACAGACCAGATATTTAACAGTAATATCCTAATTAGAGATACATGGTACAACAGGCTATATCCGAGATGGAGGCTACATGTGCGTTCTTGGGCTGTAGTGGTGGGGGAGACAGAATGGCTGAGTTCTTCGAACTAGGGTGGGTGGTAGGACACTACAAGAACAAAGCCAGCTTCGATGGAGACGACTACCCGGAGGAAAGGGGGGCGAATCAACTGAATAAGATGAGGAAGATCGCCGAATCCTCCGATGCATACCTCTGCTCACTGCGCGTGGGTGCAGATTTTGACGTTCCATCTGAAAGGGATGTTAGTACAGACCAGCGGAAAATCGGGATAATCGAGCCAAAAACAACCCCGATGTATGTGTTCAAAGAACCCGATGGTAATTATCGGAAGTTCCCATTGGGGAACGAGACGAAAGCTCGGAAAGAATTCGACGAATCCGGCGCTGATTACCTTTATAAGATGGTTCCACTCTCGGAGACAAAAACTATCGAGGGAGATCGGTACAGATTAAACGAATACGAGACCCCCAACACGTTCTCACCATGGGGGAGCTTCTCTGGTCAAGTGCGGGCGCTGTACAAAGGCAAGGATCAACCGAAGATGGATCCAACCTCCTACACCAGCGATCAGACGGAACTTGTCTGCGCGGAGTACCTTCGCCTTGAGCATCCGCGATTCTTCCCTCTGATGGAAACAGGCGGGGCTACAGGGACGAACATGACGGTTGACATCCTTGGCGTCGCTGACAGAACCGTCATAATCGGCGAGGTGAAGAATAGGGAAGGTGTCGACGGTGAGGTCATCGAAGACCTCCGTCAGTACGGTGACGGAGAGAAGAAGGCATACTACTTCTGCCGCGGTGGCGGCACAGCAGAGGAGGTTACGGTCGTCGATCTTAATTCGGTTCTCGAAAGACTGTCAGAATCATATTACGATGATATGCTTGAACGAATGACTACTCACACCTGACTTTCTCAACTAATTCGTAATCAGTGACCCAGGTACCGGACCCACTTTCTGTTCACAGCACGCTATTTCTATCACCTTTGGAGCGTTTCAACCGAATTCTTCGTCTAATCGACCATCTGAACGGGTTAACACCAGTGCTGTCCTGTTCTAGACACCGAGTAAGACCGAGATCGTGGTAAGTCCACAAATTGCAGGGCGCCAGCCCTAGACACCAGAATCACGAATGAGGGAGTTCCTGGACAGCCACCGAAATCTGGTGTCAGGTATCGCTGTCTTGCGATTTTAGGGGCGAGTTCGACCACTAGACAGCAGGAAAATCAACCGATAAATGGTGGGGGTGGCGGCCCAAAAGTTCGTTCGCGGCCAACAGGGCCGAGGTGCCAGGCCGCAGGCCACGTAAGCGGGGGTGCCACCCGGACGATGGCGTGGGGCGTGGAGGACAGAGGATCACCTCGCCGTCGGTACTGAGACTGGGAAGTCAGTGGCACCTGTTTATCGTGCCCCAGAATGGGTGCGGGGCGATTCCTGTACTGCCCCTGGTGCGTATGTCTGATCCAGATAGATACGAAGTTACGACAGACGATCACGAACGGTTCGAGGTGGAAATGCTCGCGCAGGATCGGGATGCCCGGTCACCATCGACGGCGGATCTCGACGACGAGACAGCCCGCCAGCTGGTTCGAGAGCTCCTCGATACCGGGACGGTCACACCGGTCGTCGACCAGCGGATCCTCGTTCACGAGCCCAGCGGCACGGCGTTCGAATCGATGCAGCAGATCGCCGTCTTCCACGAAGGGTGGACGGCCGCCCACGACGCCGGCGAGGCGGATGAGTGAGCAACAGACGCTGGCCGGGTGTGCCTTTTGCGACGCCGCACCCGGCACGGAGACTGGAACCGCCTACACGTGGGGGAAAGAGGAGCGGGTCAGCCACCCAATCTGCGTCGACTGTGCGATTCAGGTGACGCCGGATCCCGAGGCGCGTGACCACTACGCCTGTGACAGCTGTGGCCTCGTCGTCGACGCGCTCGCTGCGCTCACGCGCTTTCGGGTGGAACTGGGCCATCTCGAAGGCCCACTTCAGGTCTGTTCGCGGTGTAGTCCTGGTGGGCCGGCGACGTACTGGACGCGTGACCTCAGACCCCATCTCATCTCGGACTAATGTGCCGAGTGGTCGACGTCACGAGTGGAAGGAGGCCACGGAGGCAGTGTCGTGGACCTACCCGCTGCCCTCAGCAGCGCTATTTGTGTGCCTGTCCCATCGCTCCGCTATCTTCAACAGACGGGCACTCCTCGGGATATCTATGGACTGCCCCGCCTGCGGCGCTCCCCTCACGCTCGAGGTCGGCCCGGAGCAGCCGCTTTCGACGTCGCTTCGGGACGCGGTCCTCTCGGCCGAGGCCGACGAGCGCCTCGAGATTACGCGGGCCTGTTGGGACTGTGGGTGGCAGGAAGTGCGTCAGGTACGGGTCGAGTCGATCGACACGACCGCCGGCAACGAGACCGCTGTTGAGCGTGCCGGACTCATCGACGAGATCAACAATGAACTCGCGGGGATCGAGAGTGTGGACACGCTTGAGGAGGCTCTCGCTACGATCCGTCAGCACCGAGACACAGACCCGTCGACGATTGATACGGACGACACCACGGAGTGACTCGAAATGCCTGATGCTGAGCCTTGCTATAACGTACGAGAGCAAACCGGGGATCCCGAGCATGCATCGGTCGACGACGTGGTCGACCTCGTGGTCGAACGGGCGCAGAACCCGCGAACCGACCACGACGACGCACATTTCGATACAGCGGTCGCTGCTATCGTCGATAGATACGGAGCGGAGTCAGTCCGGACAGTCATCCACCGCATCCTCGTCGACGACGAGCCGTTTCGGACCGCCACGAACGGGCTTGAGATGCGCAACGTCGACGGCGTTCGGATCGGGACGGCAGCCAGCTGGTACCTCGAGGAGCTGAACGCACAGGACGACAGGTGAGGGCCCGTTTGAAGGCCTACGGTGACCGCCCGTCGAGCCTTCATTTGTAACACCTGCTCGCCCTACGTCCCCGTCAAGGTCATAATGGCACCCTCCACCCCCAGCGACTCAGAGACATCCCCCGATCTACTCGTTGAAATCGTCGAGACGTTAGAAGTCCACGGGGTCCCCAGCGATTCGTACCAGCTCCACGACGCCATCGACGTCGAGGCACTGGACCGACTTCTCGCATCCTCCGCCGGCGATGTGGAGGTCCGATTTACCGTCGAAGAGGTCCAACTCGTCGTCACCCAAGACAGCGTCGACGTCCCTCTCGACGAGCCGGCCGGCTCACCGAACCAATAATCGGATTGTATTCGTCGACTGAGACGACCCCTGAAAGCCCTCGGCCGCTCGGCATCCCGCGACCACCGCTGCGCTCCTCGTCCCTGCGGTGCTTGCGGGGTCGGGGGACGACCGAGACGACCTCATCCTTTCTGAGTCCACCAGGACGAGCGTAGCTGCGCCGAGCGGTAGAGCCGGTTGGACAGGTGTGTACGTACCGGCCCGCCCCGCTCGCCGCTGCCGCCCTCCGCGTCGCTCGCGACCGACCATTCCGGGCTGCCTGCCTGCAGTAGCGGGCGGGCTGCCGGGCTAAAGTGAATGTGCCCTCGACGCCAGCGGGAAAGCGCGAGGGGTTGCGCGGCGTGGCTGCTCACCCCCCACGCTTTCTCCGCTGGCCGCTCGCTCCGGGCAGGTCGGCGCGCGGTGCTGGTTGGGGTCGCCGCACTCGGGCGCGCTCTCGCTCGCGCCCGGTAGGGCGCTCGCGAAGGCGCGAGCGAGAGCGCGCAGTCGGTGCTATCGGTCGTCGACATCGTCGGAAAACCGCGATGCTTGGGACATCGCGGTGGCGGCGCGCGAGCGCCTTCGGAGTTAGTGAACTCCAATGTCTAGTAACAACTCGAGTCGCAAGGTCGTTACGGTGGATGAACAGGCATTCGAACGAACCGAAGACGCCGGCGTCGACGAGGACGGCTTCGAGGTCGTCGACGATCAGCCGGAATTCCGGGCGACGGTCCAGCAGGAAAAGCAGGCGAAGGTGGATTCCAACCACCCCGACGGGATCGTCCAAGACTTCTCGCACCTGCCCCTCGCCCAAGAGGAGAAGATTCGCGCCCGAGAGGCCGAACTGGACCACATCAGCGCCCAGGCGGAACTCGGCACCCAAGACGGGCGAGCGCAGCGGACTCGCGAGGTCGTCACTGAACGACGGCAGCGCAAGCGGGCGGAACGCACCCCGGACCGGACGGATCCGCGCGAGCGCCTCTCGCGGATGGAGCTGGCGAAGGTGAATCAGGAAGCAGACCGGATGGCACAGCGGCTTCGCACCGGGCACAGTCGGGCGGCCGTCTCGCGGGCACTCGCGAAGCGGGTGGCCAAGGGGCAGGACATCACGGAGGCAGTGTTCGACACGATGGACGCACTCAAGGCGGCCCCCGGCGCCATCTGCCCGATCGAGGACGTCCCGGACGTACAGACGGACGAGGTGAGCATCGAAGGAGAAGTCGTCCAGCTCTGGGATGCTTCCAGCCCGAAGATCGCTCAAGTGGGCCTGATCGCGGACGATACCGGGAAAATCAAGTTCACCTCGTGGCGCAAGTCAGAGCCGGCCTTTGTCAGAGAAGGTGACACCGTGCGGATGCGGGCCGTCAAGAAGAACTGGTACGAGGGACGGTGCTCACTCGCCGTTACCTACGACAGTATGATCGTCTTCCCAGAGCGCGACCGCCGCTGGTGGGAAGAGTAGGAGGCTGAGGGCCCTCTTTTTTTGATGTGTGCCGGACCAGCCCAAGCCCCGCCGCCCCGCCCACCGCTCCGTGCTCGCTCCCTGCGGTCGCTGCGCGCGCAGCCACAACCTCGACAGGGCCGTAATCGGCACGTCCACCTTAGTACGCAACTTGACATATTCATCGATTCCGAGTGTGTTGTAGACTGCAAGCGAGTGAACCTCTCAATCAACGACTTGCTGCCCACGCCCTGTACTTGGAAGCCTTATTTGTAGGAAAATCAGCCCTATAGAAGCCAATAGTCGTGTTATCACTTTCACTCTGTTTCGCGAGTGTTTAACTATCAAGCAACCGTACCTATCAATGTCTCCCATCAGAACACATCTGGAGATAGAATACAGATGATTCCGGACGACATTATACAACGCGTGGATGGTGTCATCCACAGTCGAGTCGTGACTACACCGCACCTATCGAACTTAATGAGGAATCGCTAAAATGCCGATTCCTGAAAGCAAATTTAATGACTGGCATGGTACCGGAGCTGACAAGGGATCAGCTGATGCACGGGATAAAACTCGCCGTGCTCTAATGAGCGAACGCTCCCCTCTGGAACAAGCGGACGAAGACTACGAAGTCTATTTACAGGGCTCATATGCAAACACAACGCACACACGAGGTTCGAGCGACGTAGACGTCGTCGCGAAAATCACGTCTGCATGGCGCTCTGATCTCGAGGAACTCAGTGAAGAGGAGGAGGAACGATACGATGAGGACCATGATGATGCCGATTATGATCATCGTGATTTCTACGATGATGTGCTGAAGGCACTCAGGATCAAGTTTGGTCGTTCGGCTGTCACTCCCGGTAATAAGGCAATCAAGATCGACAAAGACGAAACATCACTACTTGACGTCGACGTTGATGTGGTCGCGTGCGGTGAGTACCGTGTCTACCGGACATATCCCGAAGGCGGTGACGACGACGCAGAAATCGACAAGGGAATGCACTTTATGCCGCAAAACGGCGGCAATCGTATAATCAACTTTCCCAAGATCCATCGTGAGAACGGACGGGATATGCACTCAAACTACAAAGAGACGGTCCGTATATTCAAGAACGCACGGTATTACTACAACAACCACTTCGATACGCTTTGGACGATTGATGCTCACTCGTACGGAATCGAGTGTCTCATATACAACGTACCAGAGAACATCCTAAAGCGAACCAGTCGATCAGACCGATTCGACGAAATTCTCACCCATTTAGAAGACGCGGACTTCTCAAGCTTCGATCAGGTTTCCGAGATGGAGCCTTTATTCGGAGATAGCAACACTCAATGGAATACTGATGAGGCAGAAGAACTCATAAACCGCCTCCGAGAAATGTGGGAAGACTGGTACGACAAGAGGAAAAATGCACAACTTTTCCACTGACCAAGCGAATCGGCATCAGCGGTATATTCTAATTGGTATCCTTACTGCTGTAATCTATCTGGGCGGAATCAGTGTTTTTGGTCCTATAGTCGGGTTCTCGTTGGGTGTTGTCTCGTCATTACTATACATCGGATTCACAAGGTACCTGTGGGAATGGGAGTGGTTACACGATAAGGGACTGGTCGCTGTTCCAAACTTGAATGGTTCATGGGAGGGGTATCTGTACACGTCCGCCGACGCGGATCTCATTCCCGACGAACAAATTGTTGACGAGGGACGTCAGATTGAGGGGCTGACAAAACAAGAAACCAGTATTGAGATTAATCAGACGTGGGATAAGATACGTGTATCTTTAGATGGACCAGAGTCGCCCTCACATAGCCGAGCAGCGACGATTCTAGTTAAAGAAAAGGCATGGCCGACACTCTCGTATAACTACTGGAATGATGGGAGTACCACCAACGAGGAGCTAGATCCACATTATGGGACTGCTATCTTGGAATACGATGAGGGCCAAGACAAACTTGAAGGCAAGTACTACAACCGACCGGATCAGCGAGGAACCCATGGAATACTGGAAGTATATAGAGTGAACTGAGCAGTCACTCCGATTTCACGAAGTACATTTCTCCATAGTTCTCACGGCCAGGGCCTGTATAATAGAACCCCTCAAGTACTGTTTCGTCAGAGTCTGTTTTTAAAGCTAAGTCAGCGGTTCCGTAGTGTCTTGTCATCGAAGAGGCTGAATCTGGGTCTGGGTCGTTCTCATACTGGTAGTTAAGGCTCGGCCAACGCCCATCTTCAGTCAGCACGGTTGCGCCAGTACTGTCTGACTCGGAATTATCGGTCTCCAGGTGGATGCTGATTTTTCGCCATGTCTGGGTGATTTGCAGTGTCGCAGCGACCCGCTGCATTTCCGCATTCGGGTCGTTCGACGCGTGGAGCGCATCATCCGGAATGACTCCTTCATACGAGGTTTTGACGTATCCCGTCCACTCGCCGTTGAAATCAGGAACTTTTGACGCTCCTGTTGCGCGGGCGATTCCGGTCTTCCAGATGAACCGACTGAATGTCGCTGTAAGGAGGGTGAATCCCACACCCA
>NZ_AOLQ01000060.1 GCF_000337775.1 Haloarcula vallismortis ATCC 29715 | reverse complement strand
GATCCCACACCCCATGAGGTCGTAATGCCCGCGACTGCGGGTATTACTGCACTAAGGGTTGTTGAAAGCCATCCCACGGCAAGGGCGGCTGCATAGGCTGCGAATCCAAGAATACCGTATACAGTCGGCCTATTGTCGTTGTCCGTTGAGTAGGTATGCATCGCTACTAATCCTCTTCATAGAAGCGTCTGGCCTCTTTGATGAACGCCCTGGCGTGTTCGACATCCCACTGTGTCGTCTCGTCACCAAACAACGGTTGCATCCCATGCTGTACGGTATAGTCAGGGAATCCTTCTTCGGCGTCGGCTTCGAGTTCGTCGAGAATTCCTTCAACTCGATCGCGAATATCATCCTTTGCTATGGTAGCAGTCTCAACGTTTGAGAGGAGACATTCGATGAAGTATGATGCGGCGTTTTCCTTCTCAATAGTGCCGTTCTCTGCAAGTGTATTCCTGAAGTTCTTAAAAATACGAATCGTTGGTTTGTAATTTCCGTTTGTATATTCGTTGTATCTAGTGCCCATAATTCGATGACGGCGTGGGAAATTGATGATCTTCGTCCCGTCTGGAGTCCAGAATACAATTCCTTTCATATGGTTTCCTGGCTGGCGTGACCAAAATCGTCGATACTGGAGACAAGGAACGACATCGGCCCCAAGGGGCAACTCATCACTATCCACTTCTATTGCCTTCTCACCACGTTCAACGTTGCGTGTCCCGTATTGGGCTTGAAGGGTTCGATACACGCCTTCGGCATGCTCCTCGAACATCTGGTGTGGATTTCGATCGGGGGAATGGCTGACAGCGTGATCAGGGACATATGAGAAATCCCCATGGAAGGTGTCCGTCCGAATAACAAGGATGTCTACGTCACCGGAATTGTACACCATAGTCGTGTTCCGGTACGAACCTTGGAGGAGGGTGGCGAATTCTAACCCTTCACTGACACCCTGGAGCCCGCCTTCTTCTAGATCATCCCGGAGATCGCGATTAGTATCTCGGGCTTCTTCTTGATTCGCCGTTTCCGAGTGTGTCCAACGGTTAAGTTTTGCACGAGATATCATTGTGTAGCCAGATGTGCCTAGATCTTATCATACTCCCGAATATCCGCCAACAATAGTGGACTACTACTTCAGGCTGGCGAGCTCTTTGTTCTCTAAGGAAAGAAACTCTGTGACGTAGTCTTCCAGCGTTGGGTTTTCAGCTGCGAAGAACTTCATAGTCCGGAATATCTCCCTGCTAAACCGCTCATAGAGCCCTAGTATATCGGGATCGAGAAGCTCAGGATGAGATGATACCAGTTCCTTTTGAGTCGAAGTCTGGATACGATACGCGAACGAGAGATGGGCATTCAAACCCAACAAAAACACTGACAAACTGGACTGTCGACTCTGTTCGGATTGGGGAATATTCTCCACACCCGCGGTTGAGAAGTCAAAGTTCAAGAGATGGTTCTTGTCTAACATCAACTCGTCTGGTTGTATATTGTGCTCGCTGTTTACCAGACCAATAATACGGATAAGGCAAGGAATACACTCACCACAGTTGTATGGGTGTCCGGCAGCGTTCTTTCCCTGCGACAATTCACGTGGATGGGGACACGTTCGAGTAAAGAAGATATCCTCTTTGTTTGGGATACAGTCGACGACCTCCTTCTTCGTGTAGCCAAGGAACGGATTGGTGATTTCCAGTTTACGGGCCGGAAATAGTTCCTCAAAAATTCGGTTCAAGCTCTTAACAAACAGTGGGTGGACCGTGCGAGTCGTCGTCCAGCCGGATTCCAGCGAGGAGAATCGTGAGAGGACACCATTCTCGGGGACATAGATATCATCAACATCGAGGGCTACCGCGACAGCGGCAGCAAAGGCGAAGTACATGAATGACCGAGTGAACTGCGTATCTTCGTATGCAGAGAACTCCTCGTCGACACCAACTGAAGTAAGATTACCATCGAAGAGATGGTCAAAATTCCGCACTAGATGGCCGACGTTTCGACCATGATCCACACTGACAAAATGAGGATTGAGGCCCTCATCAGCGAGGTGAAATCGGCCACCCAAACTATCCAATCCACCAGAAAAAAGTGCAACAGAATCAGCCTCAGGCAACTGATCATAGTGTCTACCATCGCTCTCATCAATAGACTGGTCCTCGTCTATCGCATCGATAAACCGATACTGAAAGTTATCACGCGAGATGAAGCTAACAGCGTGATTCAATTCAGACTCCAACGGTTGCCATTTTTCCACGTCGACAACAGGGTACAAAATCTGTATCTGCCGTGATTTCAGCATTTCCTCCCCGTCATCTTTCGCACCAGTTGGCCCTCGCTTCACCAAACGGTCCGCTGCATACGTACCGAGTGCAAGCTCAACCAACGCCGTGACTGTTGGAGGAGGACTGTGACCGAACAGATCATTGAGAACCTTCTTCTTGTACTTTATTAGACGACTACCTTCCGTTTCGGCCTCGGTCCGATAATCGTCGACGACTATGGTGTAGTCCGAGTCTGCTTCGCTAAGAGTCGATCCGGTCCCGGACTTAATCAGGAATCGCTTAGTTCCCTTCAAAAATCCTCGTCCTCCCACGCCTCAATCATCTCATGCATAGTATGCCGAATCATTTCCTCTACATCCTCATGCTCCAGTAACTCCACATCGGCATCTTCGAAAATTGGTGCCAATTCGGGCTGTTCCTGTATTTTTTCGACCAACTCATCCGCCCGGTCGGCACACTGATCTCGTAGTTGTTCCTCAAATTCCTCCAGCTCTTGGTCAGTCTCAACGTTCTGGCTGAAATGGAGTTGAAGAGCGGAGTCTGACTCGGGGTCATTTGTAGCTGCCTCAATTTCCTCGTTAAGCAGCTGGAACAGATACTCCCGAAAGTATACTCGGAAAAATCCTTCAACGCCATGGGCCTCTACGAACTCGTCAATATTATTTTGAATCTCGGTGTCGTTCAAGAGCATCAGCTCCTTCGGTCATAATGTCACCCATCGCACTTTCCATTGCTCGTTCTGCGGACCCAGAGAAGGCTCGGTCTGTTCCCTGAGATCCATCAGCAAGGCCTCGACTGGCAGCCTCTTTTGAGGCTTGCTCAACAACGGCTTCAGAGGCGCCTGCTGCAACGACCTCTTTTGCCACTGAGGCACCAACATCTCTAGTGGCAGACTCGACACCATTTTGATGGCTTTTTATCACGAATTCAGAGCCGTACCGGACTGCTAGATATGCTGGAACTTTAGCTGCACCGTTCGGTTGAGCAGCCAGAATCACCTTGAAATAGATTTCACTTGCCCTAGCAGCATCTTTATCACCCGCAGCATCAGCTAACTCGCGTTTCGCGTCTTCATAACCAGCGTTGGATGCCCCGGATCGGTTCCGGGTTGCCGTTCCCATACAACATTATTCCCATTCTGTATTATAATTCTAATTACTGGGCAACCTCATCGGTATAGCTCAGTAAAATACGCCGGTTAGACCCATATACACGGACGTCAACGTCTTATATCCGGTGCGACAGTTGCTGTGGGTCTAATAGTTCGGCTCCAACTTTCGACCCCCGACGTGTAGAGCCAGGAGTCTGTTGTCCCCCTCAATGGGTGAGGGGTTCGCCGTACTGGCGAGTTCCTCAATACGGTGAGAACTATGGCAACGAGAGACATCTACGCGACTGGATTCGACGAAGACGTCCAAACGGAGTCGGGCGCAAACCAGTGTCCCGAATGCCACGGACACGTCACTACGAATATCAAGGAAACGGTCTGCGAGGACTGTGGACTCGTTATCGAGGAACAACGTATCGATCACGGGCCGGAGTGGCGAGCGTACGATGCAGACGAGCGCGAGCGAACAGGCGCACCACTCACTGCAACCCGTCACGATCGAGGCCTCTCAACCGAAATCGGCCACAGAACCGATGCACACGGGAACGAACTCTCAGGGCAGAAACGCCGGCGGCTGGCCCGGATGCGACGTGAGCAAACCCGTGGTCGCTGGCGATCCAAAGCGGAACGGAACCTCGCACACGGGCTGGGCGAAGTGCGCCGGCTGGCGAGTACGCTCGAACTCTCCGAGTCGGTTCGTGACCAAGCATGCCAGTTCTTCCGGAGCGCCCAGAGCGAGGATCTGCTTCGAGGCAGATCCATCGAGGCCATCGCCGCAGCGAGTGTCTACGGCACCTGCCGGTGTAACCAACGCCCGCTCCTTCTCGAGGACATCGTCGATGCCGCCCGAGTCGAGTCCTCACGTGTCACCAACGCCTACCGAACACTGAACCGTGAATTGAAGCTGCCAACACCACCTATGCGCCCGACATCGTTCATTCCCCGCCTCATCTCGGAGCTGGAGTTAGATCACGACATCCAACGCCGGGCGAACGAACTCGCAGCATGCGCCGAGGAGACAGCTCTCACGAACGGCTGTCAGCCAACAGGCGTCGCAGCCGCCTGTGTCTATCTGGCCGCCCAAGAGCAGGGCGCGTTGATCACCCAGTCTACCGTCGCCTCGGCAGCCGAGGTATCAGTCGTGACGCTTCGGAGCCGGCGGGACGAACTCCAAGCGATCTGAGATACGATAGAGGAGTACCTACATACAGACGGAGAGTCTATCGACCGGTATGGATCTCGAAGAGACCGTGGAGTTTCTGTCTACAGAGCTCGACATCGAGCGGAGTGAGCACGTTCGCGAGGTCGGTCGAGCGGTCGCTGAGCTCCGTGATTGACTCCGTCTCGGGCGACCATTTTAGAACTGTAGTCGCCGAATCGGTACCTGAGCTTTCTCACCCTCGAGTTTAAATACCAAACCGAAGGAAACGCGGAGCGAATCGATGACTGACCGCAACTCGGATCGAGAGGCGTTCCAGCCTGTCGGGGAAGGCGCTCTCATACCGGACCCGGCGCTGGATCAGCCAGCAGACGGCCAGCCAACCCGCCAGCGTGAAGCCTCGTATTCGGGCGGGTATCCGGACGGAACAACCGAAACAGACCGTGCCTGTGTCTCCTGTGGAGCATCGATCCCAGCTGGGCAGCGGAAATGTCGGTTCTGTCTCGACCACGAACTTGACATCGCGTCAGAGGCAGGATCCGGGGATACCGAGCAGACGCTCCGTGGTGTGATCCAGTTCCTCGTCGAGGCTGGGACGTTCTATGCTGCTGTCGCGAAAGGGGCAGCAGCAGCGTCGCTCCTCACATCAGCCCCCGATGAGTCCGTCGACGACTGTACGCTCATCTATGATCTCGAGGACGAGCCCGCACCCCAGATAACCGAGGACTGGCCTACACTCCCCGCTGCTACTGAGGTGACCTCAGCGGTCGGCGACACGTTGCTGTCAGCGGCCCGTGACCGAACAGGATGGGAAGTGGTCAATAGAAAGAATCGCCCTCAGACGGAGATTCCACGCGTCTACGACGAGCGTGGGCAGGGGATTCGTGATGAGTCGGCCCTCGAACACACTCTCGGCGACAACGATCAGCTGTGGATCGTCCCAGCAATCGCTGTTGAAGCAGTACCCATCGAAACGGGATCCACCAGTGCCAGAGCCGAAATTCCGACTGTTACAGTCCTCGAGTGCCAGCACTGCACGGCCGAAACAGAACATCGGTTCAGTACACACGAATCGCTCCCTGACGAGACCTGGACGGGCCAACCAATCTGGGAGTGCCAGGTGTGTGGCACAGGTCGCTACGGGCCTGCTCCCGAATAGGACAGGAGGAATTTGGCCGATTAACCAACAGTCTCCGATAGAGCTGGCTTCTGTTGGTTAATACGGTGAGTACCCTCAAGTCCGACGTCAGTCACGCCGGGCGTTCATTCGGCAGGGTTCGCAGCGGCTTGCCTCCACAAATCTGGGCGGGAACAAGGGCAGTGGGTAACGCAACGTGACATCGCCGAGTCCGAAAACGTCACGCCAACCACGGTCCGGACGCATCTCCAGACGCTCGATGAACTCGCTGTCTAGACGGGCCAGTCAGGGAGCGAGGGCGCTCCATTCTTCCAGTGAATCGCATCTAGCGCGGGCGGGAACTGCTGTAGTCGGTCATCGAGGACGGCGAGTGGATGCGCATCGAGAAACGTTGCCTCGTGCCGATCAACCGGCGTGTCTTCGTGATTGAGTTGGATATGACAGGGGCCAAGGTCCGGATGGTCGGCATCTTGGTGGAAGCCGAGCATCAGATTTCGGTCCGGTTCGACCCAGTTTATGCGGTAGTATTCGTGGTCGACGCCGGCGGGGTACCAGAAGCGAATCTCCAGCCGTGCTGTCGTCGCGTCGTACGAGTCACTCAGAAACGTCGTCGGATCGACATCCGCGATGACGTACCGGGGTCGGCGTCGAGACGGGCGATAGCGGACCTCTTCACACCCTGGCTGGTTCGTCAATCGGTCGTGAACGTCGCGGAGGAGGGTCCGCTGTGTATAGCGGTCGCGACCGGCAAGAAAGATCATTCTGTGAGAGAGGAGAGTTAGCTCGTGGCGCGGTCAGCCACGTCGGTCATCTGCTCGCGGGCGGCTTCGACGTCGGAGTAGAGTTCCAGTGCGTGCTTGATGAGGCGGCGATCCTCCTCGTTCTCACGCCAGAACGCGATGACGTCGCGGCGCTCCCGGAGCTCCGCACTTGCGAGATCGCCGTCGGCGAGCGACTGTTCAAGATCCTCCCACGTCTCGACGTCGTAGGTTGCCTGCCACTCCTCGATCTCCTCGGTAATCGCGGCCAATTCGCTCCGCAGCTCCTCGCGGGTGTTTTCCTCGATGAGCGTGCGGATCTCCTCGAAGAGCAGTCGCGTGTAGTCCGGCTGGTAGTGCGTGGTCTCGCCGGCCTCGACGCGACGCAATTGGCCCTGGTCGACGAGATCCTGAAGTTCCTCGTTGGTCGTGCTCCAGGCGGCGTCGGCCTGCTCGCTGATCCAATTAACTGAGCGGGGTTCGCGAAGTGACTCGGCGACCGCCCGAATGCGGTCGCGGGCGCTCATCGACTCAGTCCACGATTGGACCCCATCTCGCGAGGATTCGGTCATGGTTGGCACCTCTTGGTACCGTGTTCGCGCCCTGCTCCCATATATGTTTGTACTGTCTCGCATAATCAAGAGTGACTTGCGGGCGAAGGCGTCCGGACGTTGAAATGCGATACCGACAGAAGTTATGAGCCAACCGATGTACGACCGATATTCTGACTTTGAGGAACTACGGCCGACCGGCGAGGCATCCCACAGCCCGGACACAATGCTGGACGACGGGTGTGAGAGTGACCTCCTGGCGGCAACGCGTCTCGACGAGCACTGGTGGCGACTCTGATGCGACGACGACAGTCACGTGGAGTGTCTATCCGCGCCGGCGAGTGGTGAGGCGCTACCGATGAATCAGCAAGTCGAACAGGGCTACCGGATGCATCGTGTACTCAGCAATCTCAGCCGCCTCGACGTCGAGCGGTTGGACGACGCGGATCGAGAGCGAGTCGAGACTGCAAGAGACCTCCTGGAAGAAGTGAGCCTACTCACGGGACCAGAAGACGGGAGCGGACCAGACACCCCAACAGACGACTGATCAGCGTCGCCGTCGACGCCAGGGGCACCTCCAGTGGCGGTTTATCGCCCCCCAAGAGGGGTGCGGGGCTTCCCCGCGAGTCCAGACATGGCGACACTACAAGCTGCGACGACGTCAACCAGCGCGATCGTATCGGACCCACAGGCAGTCCGCGAGCTCTGTGAGAGCTACTGCTTCGGGACGCTCGATTGGGAAGTCACCGAGGACGGCGAACTCACCATCTGGGGGTGCGATGATTTCGAGGTGTATGAGACACGAGAGAACGGCCTCCCGGACTACGAAGGCGGCATCGTGACCCACGAATTCCTGCGAGAACTCGCCGGCTATCTCGAAGCCAACGAGGAACTCGATATCCAGACGGCGGGGTTTACCAAGTGCCGCTTCCCCGTGCTGGCGAAACGGTACGTTGTTCGAGACGGTGAGGTCCTCCACGCGGATCTCAGTTCCCCTGAACCGATCGACGAGTAGCGTTGTTCATCCCCCGGAAGGGGTGCGGGGCGATCCAGTCGCAGTCGCCCTGCGAGGTGATTGGTCAATGGGTCACCGCGCACTTGTTGCGTACGAGCGAACCGACGGACAGTACACGCTCCACTACTCTCATTGGGGCGCAGCGAATCTGAAGCTCAAACATCAAATCTCGTCGGAGTCGCCGTTCGGTGGCGACGACACGGACTCCAAGTGGGCGAAACAGTTGCTGGCGGAATTAGCTGATGGCCTCGAGGCAGATGCCGGCGGCGGCTACCTAGTCGACGAGGACCGGCCGTCGACGGTCGTCGAGCCGAAGCCCCGCGCCACTGGCCTCACGCTCGAGGAGATCATCGCTGACCACCTCGACTACCTTCATCACGAGGCGTTCTACGTGGTGTGGACGACGTTCGAGGTAACGGCCTACCGGACGCTGTGGTTCGGTTTACAGTACGATTCGGAGACGGTCGAACAGGGCGAGACAGTCGGGAACGGCGCACTCGCGACGGTGCGCTGGTACGACGGCGACCCGGTCGGCGACGGCCACCTACAGGGGCAGTTCCAGGCGCTGAAAGACGTCGCCGGCGATATGCTCGACAAGGGTGTATTCACCCAGTCGACGGCTCGTCAGTACCTCAAGCAGAAGCTCGGTGAGTGGGTCGGGGAGCGTCAGGAGTTGCGAATTCCGGGCGGTGAAGCACCGTCTACCGGCGCCAAAATCAGCCGCTCATAGGCCGATCTGCGTCGAAGCAGATGGTAGTTTGTCTGGGGCAGAAAGGACTGAGCCCACCGTGGGCTCGTGATTTGATGCCCGAGAAACCAGACGCCGATCCATTCCACGATTGCGAGTTGGGTCCCGACGCAGTCCTCGGGACACGCACCTTCGAAGACGTCCTGTTCACCGACGAGACGGAAAAACCGGTGAACGTACTGACCGGCGAGACACCCGCACACTCACAGGCAACCGTCGAGGAAGCGACTGAGTTCGCAGCGAGCATCGACACGGACACGCCCCAAATCGCGCTCCCGGCCTCGGTCGAAACGCAGATCGAAACCCAGAGCAAGCCCTACACGGCGGCTGCGTTCTTCCACTTCAAGGCGACCGGATCACTCGAACTACATCGTGCTTACCACGCCGCCTACAATTCGGACGCGTTCAGCGTTGAATTCGAGGCGAACTACGAGTCCGGCGACTTGACGATCACCGTCGAGCGTGCGGCCGACTCCTGAACGCGATCTCCCGAACCAGGTTTTTCGAGCGCCGGCGATGGGTGCCGGCGCACCGAGTAGACAGAGCGGACCAGAGCCCGGTGAGTCGGCGTTGTGAGGTGAACGAAGATGCATATGGTCATCTACGCCTTAGTCGAAGCACCGACTCAGCACGACGCCCTGGTCGAAGGGAAAGCGGTCTTCGACCGTCTCGTCGGGGCGAATCCCCACGGCTGCGCCGTGTTTGATTACTACTGCACCTTCGACGAAGACGATACGACGGTCGCCGGGAAAGCGCGTTGGGGAGACCTGCCGACGGCAGCCCCAATCAACTCAGAGGAGGGCGGTGAGCTCCTCGACCGAGCCTGGAAGGCCACCAAGGAAGAGTTTCAGCGAAATCTCGACCGCGTGAAGGAGGCACTCGACGAGCTCAGTGACGAGGCGATCATGCGCGACGAAGACCTCACCCGGCACGCGTTCCACCAGGTCGGCGCCTACGAGGGGCCGTCCATCCCGATGTACGATCAGCACGCACAGGGGATTCGGCATCGCGGCCAGCTGGATCGTGTCCTCGAGGAAGAGGAGGACAGTCAAACGCTCTGGATCGTCCCCGCGGACGTTCACTTCTAACCGACGATGCCACGGATCACCAACTGGGCACGAGAAAGCCGCACGCCAACGCTCGCGTATCGAAACACCGAGACTGGCGCTCGGGCTATCCTACACAGAGCGCCAGACTCCTACCGCTACAAGTGGCGTGGCGCGATCCTCGTCGACGGCTACCCGGTGTGGTCGCGAGGCTACGAGACGAAAGACGCGAAATCGTTCCGGGACGTTCTCCGGAAGCGGCCTACGCCCGAACTGAATTGTCCCGAGTGCCCGAACGACGAGGTCCTCGTCGGTGAGAAGTCAGCAGATGGGGCGAAGGTTCAGCGCTGGTTCGACTGCCCGGACTGCGGGTACGAAGCACCATCACGGATCGTCTACGGCGGCGAGCGGTGATCGAGCGGGCGTCCGCCTCGCTGTTTTTCGTCCGGGCAGGAACGGGTGGCCCGGTTCGACCGGGCCAGTCCACCAATGAGCCTGGAAGTACTCAACCGACACAGTGAGGCACTGTTCGAGTTCCTCTGGTGTCCCGTCTGCGGGCACGAGGTGTTCAGTCACATTCCCTTCGAGGGCGTCTTCTGCAAGAACTGTAACACGCAGGTCGTCCTCCGAGAATCCCGAGAAACGCGTGGTTACGAGGAAGCCGTCCTCGCCTGCTTCGACACGGACTCGACGTGGAACCTTCACGTCGACGAGAAGCTACGACGCGACCTCCCTGACGGATCAGCACGGGTGAAGATACTCGGCGCACCAGGTGCCTACAAGGTCGACTGGTGGAGTCCAGCACCGGGGGACGACTGGGAACCGGTCGAGCGGGGCGAGTTCGACGATGTCGAGGAACCAGACGAGGTGTCACATCTAGCGTAGCAGCTGTCGAGCCAGTCGCAGCGGCGAGTTTGTTGTTGCGCCGGTGATGGGTGCCGGCGCACACGCGCCGGCGGTGATCGATGTCGACTCGAAGTCAACTCCGATTCGTCCAACGAGTCGAACAGCCCGATGAAAGCGAAAGCGACGCTGAACGGGTCGCACAAGTGTACCGCCATTCAGACGGGTATCCGGCGAGTGTCCTGCGCGATCTCGTACAACTGAAGGACCTTCTCGATGCGACGCGCGCCGAACGCGGTCCAGCCTACACAGCAGCGACGTTCGTGTTCCTCGACAAGCTCTCGACGGTCGGGCTCTATCTGGACGGCGACCCGGAGCGAACGATCGACGCAGCGCAGCCAGCAGACCTTCTCGAGCCGTCTAACATGGAGCACCTCGATCAACCACTGTTCCTGCTGGGCCACGGCGTCGAGAATCCAGCTGACGGCATCCACGGCGACGAGGAGTTCCTCTACGTCGTGGAACTCCCGACGACGAACGCATTCGACGAGCCGGCCGAGTGGACGGTCAAGGTGAGCGGCCATTCAGCGTTCCCCCGCTGGGACGGCCCGACCGACGAAGCCTTCGAGCGGGCGAACTGGCAATTCCGTGGCTCGCTGAAGGACGCACTCACAGAGCTGGTTCGCGACGAAGCTGTCGTCAAGTAAAATCCCAAATCGTATTTATATGACTCAGTATTAAAAGGACTCAAATGATTTCGAAGGCCGGACTCGCCGTTCTTGATGCGTTGAGTACCGGCCGAGAAGCCACACCTGCGGAACTCGCGACTGAGACCGGATATTCACGAGCGCATCTCTACGAGGTGCTCGACGAGATGCTGGAAGAGGGGATACTCGCTGAGGCCCGTGGCTCACACAACCAGCGGCGGGTCCGCGCCGCGGAACATCCGGTCACCGAAGCCTATCGAACGCTCGGGGCTGAATTCAGTCACGTTGACTGGACGGAGGTACTTTCTCCAGCTACCCTTCGCGTGTGCTGGTATCTCGATAGACCACGACACGTCGCCGAGATCGCAGATAGACTCGGGATTACTCGACAGGGCGTTCACAGCGCGTTAGCACCGCTCAAGTATCGGGGGATACTCTCCAGATCCGACCCCAAATACACGCTTCGGGAGGAGCTCTCGCCGCTGCTGACGTTCGCTCGTACCATCGTTCAGCACGAGCACCGCTCACGGGTCCGGGAGATCGCTCCGAGCGCAACGATTGTGTGGTGCGATCCGAAGCGCGCACTCGTTCGTGTACAGACCTCCGCGGATACGGAGGCGTTACAAGCAGCATCGGACTGGGAGATGACCGGACTGGCTCGCTATGCAGAGTACGGACTCCAGTTTTTCCTTGCTGGTGAGCCTCCGTTTTGGTACGCCCCGGACGAAGAGCTCATCCCGGCCGAAATTGTGTGCCATACGCTCCGTCTCGATAGCGGTTCTCGACGGGTGAGTTATTCGATGCTGTTGATCGAGACGCTGGATATCGACCGGGAAACCATCGCGGACATCGCACAGTGGTACGATCTAAAGTCCACTGTGGAGGCGCTATATCGGCCATTACAGGGGGATTTTGACGACACAGAGGAGCTACCCGTCATCGTTCCGAGCGAATCCGAGTATATGGCGCTCAAAGAGCAGTACGGAGTGGAGTAGGAATATCACGAGGGATTAGACGATCCCACTTATCGCGAGAAGGCCGACAACAATCAGTAACGTCGCGACCACCCCACCAGCAGCGAGGAGTTTGTTCTCCATCGCCTTCTGGTGGAACGGCATCGCGGCGTACTCCTCGCGGAACGCCTCGCGATTCGGATCGTCGTAGAAGTATTTCGTCTTCAGCGCGAACCGCTCGGTGACCGCGCAGCCCGTACAGACCGGCTCCTGCTCGAGCCGTTCGGTTTTGATGTGGCTGTCGCAGGCGATCGCCCCGCAGTTGGGACAATAGGTGTACGTCTCGTCGGTGCCGCTGGTCTTACAGTGGACGCACCGGTGGATGCCGTCCTCCGTAGTGGCCCGAGAGGGCCCCGCCGCATAGTACTCGTAGGGGTAGGTGTACTCGCCCAGGTCGGTCGTATGCCGAACCTCGGGGAGGTAGACTGGCTCGATTGACTGGATGGAGATATCCGAGCGGTTCGGCTCGCAGGTCTTGTTGTACGTGACGTTATTGTCGCCGGTGTAGGTCACGGTCGTCGTGTGGTGATCCTGTAGTCGGTCGACGGCCCAGTCCTTGTACTCGGTCTGGGTCTGCCCGTAGCGTCGTTCGTCGACGTCGTCGAAGGTCTCTGCAAATCGTTCGATATCGAGGTCAACTGTCGCATGAAAGTTCTCAGTAACCAGCGTCGAAACATCGTTGTCGGCGACCCGCGGATGACCGCGGTCGGCATGGACGACGAATCGCGTCCGATCATTGATGCGGTGGATGACGCCAACAGAGGTCTCGAAGACGGCGTTCGTGTCGGCGGTGATCGCAACAACCGGACGAAACGTCACCTGCGAGTACGGCGTTGGGATGTCTGCCGCCTCAATATTCTCGATATCGCGGAATGCCTCCTGAACGGACGCGGCGACATCGGCCGCCGGGTCGTACGGTCGAAGCGTCTCGTCACAGAGGATCTCGATCCGACCGTTGTAGAGGTCAAGCCCGATCTCGTCAGCGATCTCCCGGAGGTCTTCACCGTCTAGCAGCTCGATCGGATGTGGGTCGTCGTTCTGGCGCAGGCGCTCGGCGTACTCCTGGGCCGGCTTCGTGAACCGGCCAGTCGTGACGGCCATCCCGCGTTTTGGACCCTCGAAGTCGAACGTTGCGATGGCCGAATGGAGCTTCTGGACGACCGGCCGGCCGACGGTTCCCGTGTGCTTACACTCGACGATGATCGCACGCCGGGTCCCGTCGACGACCTCCTCCATGATGACATCCCGGCCTTCGTCGGCCGTCTTCTCAGCTTGGCGGACATTCTCGTAGCCGAGGTTGCGGAAGACGTCTTCCATCAGGTCCTCAAACTCGAACCCCGAGAGGTCGTCCAGTACAGCCATCCGAATGTAATTGGACAGTATCTTGCTATAACTAAATACGTTGCCGACGGTTACGACGAAGTCGCGACGACGTGAGCGTTGTTGTTGTTCGTCCCGCAAGGGGTGCGGGACGACACATCCGTCCCGGGTAACCGATGAGTTCTGAGCGCAACAGCGAGGTCGCCCCTGACTACTGGTGGTTGCATCGCCGAACAGACGACGACCATTTCGTGTTCGCCTACGAGTTCTCGAAATCCGTCCTCTGTCACGTCCAGCACCCCTCGGACTGGCTGGTTCGGGTCGACCGAGCCGATGGGACGATCCTCTTCAGCCAGCACGATCTCCAGTCGCGAGCAGCGGCGTTCGCTCTCGCCGAGAGCGTCATGGAACTCTGTACGATGCTCCATCGGGAGGTCGTCACTGAGCGAAGTCAAGCGCGAAAGCCGATGTACGTCGGGTCCCGACCAACTGGGACCGCGAGCGCGAGCACTCGGCGAACCGGACGCAGTCCAGACACCGCCCGTCGGCCGTCGGATTCCTTCCCCCGCCAGCGTCCGGAACGACCACGAGGTATGGGCCACTGGAAGGGTGAGTTCCGATGACCGCCGGCCGAGCGTACCGCGGTGAACGCTGTATGGGTGGACAGCTGGTGTACACGCCCGATGGCGACGTACTGGACAAGCACCTCCACGTCTTGCGCCGCGCCCCTGGTGGATTCGACTGGGGACCGGAGGCCGACGAGGCTCGCATTGATCAGCTCGCCATCGCGCTGCTGGCCGATTCATCGACGAAGAACATCGCGCTCGACCACTACAAGGAATTCGCGCGGTACCTGCGTGAAGAGCTCGAGGGCGACGAGTGGCGACTCCCGACCAGCGACATTTCAGCTGATACCTGGTCGCGAGACATCGACGTCGCTGATGAGACGCCCTCACCGGAAGACGTCGACATCACGGCAGTCGATTTCGACGAGATGACCTTCGCGGTCGAGCGAGCGCTCTGCGAGAAACACGACATCAGCGTCCATCAGAGCGTCGACGATCGCCGCGAGGAACTGGAGGAGACACGCCGGACAGTCCAATCAGAAACTACCGACTCGGAGGAGTCACAGACCGACACCGGCGGCTTCGAGTTCCCCGCAGCTAGCCAGTAGGGACGGCGAGAGCGTTTCCGGATCTGTTTGTAGAACCCCCGAGAGGGGTGCGGGGGTTACCACTCCCGCGACGTACCGATGAACGGGAACACACGACGCCACACGTCGAACGTAGTACAGACAGAAGCGCTCGCTCACCGTCGCGACGACTCCATCGAATACATCGGGTTTCGCGTCGACGGTCAAGCCGTCGTTCTGAATCTCTCCGAACACCAGCGTCTCACTCCCGATCGGAGTCTCGATCTGGTCAACCACAGCCCGACAGGCTTCGAGTGGGGATATACTGGAAGCGGGCCCGCACAGCTCGCCTGCGGGCTCCTCCTCGACTACTACAACGATACCCAGGTCGCGAGAGAACACTACATCGCGTTCCGGAATCGCGTGATCAGCCAACTCGAGTGTGACGGTCCGGCGGCCTGCTGGCACCTTACCGGCGAAGAGATCGACGCCGCGATGGCGACGATCACCGACGACGTCGTCGCCCTTCCCGACGGCGGGGGGCCGTCACCGACGCTCCCTGAGAACTGGCGAACGGTCGCCCGTCCCGACCGGCGGGTCTTCCAGCGCGCTGATCGCGACCACTACATCGTGCTCGGTGAGGGAGCCGACGGGTGGCTGGCCGTCCTTTGCAGTCAGGGCGATCGCGCCTATCCGGCACCCCTGGCAAGCCGGACGGTTTCGGACGATGCCGATGTCGAGCGGGCCATCCGTGCCCTCGTCGACGAGAGCAACGACCTCATCGAGCCACCGGAGGGGGAATACTGATGGAGAGGCTTCGACTGTCGCGAGCCACCCACCAGCTGCTCGAACGCGGGGTCGAGGCACTCGAGAAAATCGGTCGCGAACTGGAACGGTACAATAATCGGCAAGAGCAGACTGACGGCACTGACTCGTGACTCAGGCACGTTCTCCCGGCCAGCGGCGGAGTACCGGGTTCCAATACACGCGGACTCCCGAGGGGTGCTCGTGTCCCATTCATCGCGACGGCCAGCCGGTCACGGCGCCGCTCGGGTTGCGGTTCGCAGAGCGCGTCCATATCGAATCGATCCCGCGGCACGTCGCCGGCGCGATCTACGAAGCCCATCATTCCTATATGGACAGTGTCCCCCGGACGAACCTTGTTCATCACGGGCTCTGTTACCAGGACCAGCTACTGGGTGCGGTTACGTGGCGCTATCCGCTGATTCGCTCGCTGGAGTACGACGGGACGCGATACGAGGGTGACGAAATCGTCGAGGCCGCACGGATCTGCATCGGTGTCAACTTCCCCAATCTCGCCTCCGCCGCCCTTGCCCGATCGATGGAGCGGTTCGTGCGTCGTCACGGCCGGCGGCGGGGCATTCGGCTTCTGCTGACGTTTGTGCGAGCCGACTTTGACGGCTCGATGATCAAAGCGCTCAGAGACAAGGGCTGGCACTGTGCTGGGAAGACGGAACCCGGACAGGCAGGGAACCGTCCCGACAAGCAAATCCGAGAGCGGCCGAAGTGGCGGTTTCTCTGTGAGGTTCCGGCTGAATCCGACCGGGAACAGGCCTCGCTCGTTAGGTTTTGTTAACCAACGATTTCCCACATCCACGGGTTCGGTGTTGGTTAACGTGGTGTTGTTTTTGCGCCCGGCAGAGGGGCGCAGGGCGCGAGACGATGCAGGCAGCCGTCGATGAGCGTTCCTGCGTCGAGGTGACTACGATGAAAGACCCAGAGGCCAGAACCATCTTCGCTGGCGTCGATGGACGTACCGACACCGAACTACCCGAGTGGTATCGACAACGTCACGGGGGCGACAACCCCGTGACCTTCGCCGAGGGAATTCGTGACCTCCCGCAGGCCGTCGAGACGACTGTGGCGTACCAGAATCCATACACCGACGAGTGGGTCGAGACGGAGCGATTCAACGCACTCGTCGAGCCGAATCGCGCACGTTCGCAGGCCCGTGAGGGGGACGCTCAGACGGATCCACTATTTCACATCCCCACGGACAGCTACGCGATCATCAACCCGGTCGACGTCTACGGGCCGCTGGAAGAGGTCCTTCGTGAGGAGACCATCGACGGGACGCCGCTGGGTGACGTGATGTTCGGCGAGATTCGGCGCTACCGGGGCGGCGGCGAGGTCCACATGGACATCATGTTCGACGGCCTCGAGGTGCGCCTCCCCGGCCGGTCGGACCCGATCACGATGGGCGTCACGTCGGGTTACGACTTCTTCGGCGAGCACGCCGTCTACGTGGAGGGGTTCGCCCAGGACGGCTACTGTTCGAACACGATGCGCTCGCTCACCGACAAGGAGGTCATCAAGCACGTTGGCGACGTGCGCAACTTCCGGACCTGGTGGGAGGAGCTCCTCGCACAGGTCGAACTCGTCGCCGACGACCTCTTCGAGTTCATCCGGGACGCACAGGACATCGACCTCGACTTCTCCGAACTTCCGTTCACCGTCACGGAGTTCTACAGCCTGCTGGGCTTCCCGGACTACCTGGCCGAACGCGCTGCGAGCGATGCGGAGGCCAACGCCGCCTCACCCGTCGAGATCGATATGTGGACCCTCCATTCCGGCGCGACGTACGCACTCACCCACTTCTTCCAGGGTAAGGAGGGTGCATCCCTCGATGGCTACGTCCGGACGGCCAACGACATTCTGTTCAATCCAGAGGGCACCATCGAGCGCGTCGAGCGAGCCTACGAAGAGCAACTGGAGGCGGACGGCGACGACGGGGCGCAAGCGTCTCTCGCCGGCGAACGGGCGCTGGCGAGCATCGAGCGGGTCAGCGACGACCTACAGGAGAAGGTTGATCAGTTCGAGGAGCGCGAGGATGCACTCCGCGAGCGGTTCCAAGAGGCGATGGCCTGAAGCCGCGACGATGAGCTAGTCGTCTGGTCTGTTTTTCTCTCCCTCAAGGGGTGGAGGGCGATCAAGATGGAGAACTCCGCGGACAGCGATGGGAGTGACGACAACTTCCCACCCGAGAAGCGCCTCGAAGCACCGAATTATCGACTAATCGAGGCCGGAATCGCGACGATCCCCGACATGGAGACACTCCGGGAATGCGTTGCCTACGAGAACGCACACCAGAACCGGACCCCGATTCTGCGTCGCCTCCGGTGGAAAGCCGAAGAGTTGCGTGAGAGTGAGAAGTAGCGACCTGTCTTAACCAACTGTCGGAGCAAGACACCATCCTGTGTTGGTTAACGTCGAGTAGATCCCGTTTTTCGGGCCCCGGAAGGGGCGCGGGGCGGCCAGCAGCGGCCTCGCGAACCCAGTTATGTCCCTCGAACTCAGTTCAACCTCCAGTGCTGCTAGCGAAATCGCTACCGCAAGACAAGCAGACCATATTGCCTTCCTTCATCGACTTCCGTTTGCCGCCGATGCTTTGGCTCTCGGCTATCTTCCGGGCTTTCGGGAGGACTGTAGGTATCAAGAAACGCAGTATAAGGACCTCAAGCTGCCCGTCGGGATGCTCGACAACGACTTCCGGAATCCCGATCTGGACCGATTCGTCGATCGCTTTTTCGAGCACGAACCACAGGTCGGCGTCATCGGTGACGTCTACGAACGCAACGACGTCAACGCCCACGTCGCCGCTGCTCGTGAAATTCAGGCCAGCTACCCAGAGGCCGATCTCATCATCGTCCCAAAGTCCCGAGCGGTGATCGACGCGATCCCCGAGGACCTCATCCTCGGGTATTCACGGGGATACGCCGACCGCCTGGCCCACGAGTTCTCCGACCCAGCCGATTGGAGAGGCCGGCGCGTCCACATCCTCGGCGGGAGTCCGCCCAAGCAGCTCGACGCCATTCGACAGTTGACCCGACCGACACTCACGGACGAGCCACCAGCCGACATCGTCGGCGTCGACTGGAACGGGCTGCATCGCGGCGCGCAGTTCGGTGAGTTCTGGACGGCCGACGGCTGGGACGACAGCGGTCGCGACGCCGACCACGTCACCGTGCGAAAGACGGTGCGACACAGCCTCGCTCGCGTCCGTGAGTTTTGGAGGACCCACGGAATCTGGCCCGAAACGACACCGCAAGACGAGGGGCTCGACGTCGAGTACGAGGGTCCGAGTCCTGCCGATCTCGAGGACGCCGCCTGTACCGAGTGCGGGACGAACGTCTGGCGAACTCGCCGCGGCCCGTACGTGGCCGAATACGATACCGGCGCTATCTGTGGCTACTGCAGCTACGAGTGCTACTTCAGCCACCGTCATCGAAACAACCTGGAGGAGATCGCCGGCGAACAGAGCGTCTACCTCCCGCCGGCGTGACTTCGCGACCTGTTTTTCGTGCCCCCAGAGAGGGCGAGGGCTCCTTCGAAAGCTCTCAGAGGTGACTTCCAGTGAGTCAACAACAGAGTCCCGACAACGTCTCGATCGACGAGATCCCGGTCGATATCGACAACACACAATCAGCGGAGGTCGAATCCGCCGACGTCCCCGACGAAATCGAGTCCATCACCCGCGGGCTCGCCAGCGAACACCCGCCGACGAATCCGCTGGTCGTGCTGAAAGCGGCCCGGTGGTGGTACCTTCACGGCAAGGGCGGCACGGATCCCGCCTTCCAGTGGGCCATCGAGTGGGCACGTCACCTTGCGACCGACACGCCTAGCGACGTTGAGCGGTTCGACGAGTTCCTCGAGTACCTCGTCACGGTTGGCTTCGCGGACGAACGACACGAGCTCCGCTAACCGGCAGACTCGGTTTTTGAACGCCCCTGAGGGGTGCGGCGCGGTCTGAACAGACGCAGTCGCCGTGAACTTGATTCGGTGAACACAATGGCTACGACTAGTAACTCGTCGGTCTCCTTT
>NZ_AOLQ01000059.1 GCF_000337775.1 Haloarcula vallismortis ATCC 29715 | reverse complement strand
TTCCCGGGACAGGACGAACAGGACACCGCGGACCGATTCACAAAAATGTGGGAGAATCTCTGATATGGTCGCTATCGAGACACTCATGAACTGGCTCATCACTGCCCTGGCGTTTGGCTCGACTGTACTGGGCGGGTACGTCGGCTACCAGGCTTACCGAGGGTATCGGCGGCACAACAGCCGTGCGATGCAGTACCTCTCTGTCGGGCTGTTCTGCCTCACAGCGGTGGCCTTCGTCGTCGCGTTCGTCGGTTCAGTCTTCCTCCGCCAGGGCCTGCTTCCCGGCCAGTTCCAGCAGCCGCTGACACTCGTCACTCGCGCCTTCCAGTTCGTTGGCGTGCTCTTTATCGCGTACTCGCTCCACTCACGGGAGTGACTCCGGGTGGTCTGCCCGGTAGACCACGCGCTCTAACGACGAACATCTCAAGTCCGTCCGGTCAGAAGCTGTAGCTATGGCACAAATGTCGGAGGAACGGCCGACGGTCCGCATCGACGGGGCCGACCCGCTACTGGTCCCCTGGGACGTGGCACCCGACCAGCTCCCGTTCGATGTCGTCCACGGACCAGTCGCATTCGAGTGTGCCTCCGGCGACCGGATCGAACGGAAGTACACCGGCGTCGCCGTCTTCGATCTGCTGGAAGCAGCGTCGATGCCCGGCGAGACGACCCACGTCCAGTTCGAGTCGGCGAACGGCGATCTGGCGTGTATCCCGCTCGTCGACCTCAACGGCGCAGTGCTCGCGCTGGGCGACGGCCCCGGAACTGAGCCGGAGCGACCCCGGTTCGTCTCGCCGCACGTCCTTGGCCCGCGAACGGTCAAGAACGTCTGCCGCCTGCGTCCGCGCACGCTCGCTGCCGGTGCTGACCGCGAGGCTTACGAGCGGTTGCCGCTGGACGAGTGACGCTAACCGGCTGATTACTCCAGCAGACCGATGTCCTTCGCGAGTCGGTCGGCAAGTTCCTCCAGTACAGCAGGGTCGACCTCGGCGACCGGGTCGCCGTCGTGAAGCTGCTCGTTGTGGCGCGCGACGGCGTCCTCGACATCGTCGAACGCCACCGAGGTCCGCGTCCCGCAGGCCTCGCACACGACCGGAATCTCGGGCTGGTCGGCTGTCATTGGCGGGAGTTTACCTCGCTCCCCGATAAACGGACCGGAGCGGCCGCCGGGCGCACGCCGGTCGTCACTCGAGCACGCTTTTGGGCCGCTTGAGATAGAACGCTTGCTCAGTGACGCGCTCATACACTGCATACAACGTCTCGACGGCGGCCGGGTCGGGGTCGAACCGCAGATGCGGAGCCATGTGGTATGCCTTGCAACTGGTCAGGAAGAAGTACAGCGTCCGGTGGTGGGCTGGCGTGGCGTCGACGACGCCCATCGACTGGTCGCCCAGATCGCCCGAAAAGTCGTTGAGCAGGGCGGCGATGTCGTCGTTCAACTCCTCGTCGGGCCGTGTGAGCGGCGCACCGAGGGTTTGCTGGAGGAACTCGCTGGTCGCCCGCAGAAACGGGTTCGAATCCATACCTGTGGGGTCTACAGCACTGAACGCGTCGTACAGGTCGAGCAGCGCCGTTAGTTCGTCGTCGGTCAGCGCGATGGGTTTGACCGGGTCACCCTGTGGGAGCGAGTAGTCCGGAAAAGAGTACGACTGCGGGTCCGGCACCTGCCCGAACACGGTATCAAGGCTCATGGTTGCAGTTCGGTCGGCGAACGCCTAACTGTTGGGTGGAGAGCGAGAGAGCGGAGCGGTCCCACCAGAACGCATATCCTGTTGTGTGTCAACATCTGAGCCGATGCCCTCCACCAGTCCAACGGTTGCCGCACAGTGACGGCTCGGCCCGATAGCACTACGTGTGCCACGGTCAGTATCAAACAAGCATTCGTGCCCAGCGAGGGCACGCGACTGATGCCGACGTTTACCACCCGACTGGCCGATGGTTGGAAGACGGCGGGCGAGAACATATCGCTAGTCCTGATTCCAATACTGCTTGCGGTCATGCAGACGGACAGTATCCGGCAAATACTCACCTACGACGGGGCTCACATCGGTGTCAAGTTCGGCGTCCCTGCGTCCGTTGTGACTATCTGGCAGTTCGTGAGTCTACCCGGCAGCGGTGTCACGACAAACACTGGCCTTCCACTGTCGGCCCCGTACGCGATGATAGTCATACCGGCTGTGATATTGCTGCGTGCCGGGCTGAGTGGAGGGTACTTCGGAACAATCGCCGCAGAGCTTCTTGATCGCCACGAGGGCTTTGCGATGAGCGCGATAGCTTACTTTGTCCCGTTTCTGGTGATAACTACCCTCCCGTATATTGTTCTCGCCCCACTGGCACTGGGACTGTTTGGCTTCGGGAGCCTCGGTGACGGGGGCGCAGTGGTCGGCGCCGTGTTCCTTTTGATTCCAGCGTTCATCGCCGCCGGCTATCTGTTTTGGGCCACGCCGTATTTGATTGTCCTGCGCCGGACTGGGGTGGTAGCAGCGGCCAGGGGCTCGTACAAACTGGCCGTCAATGGCGGGCCATATCTCTCCTACACAATCGGCTACGTGGGACTCGTGTTGCTCGTCTCAGCAGTGGCGACCGCTGTCGTCGTCAACCTTCCTACGGTCGGCATACCCTTCGGAATCCTGATTGGGGGGGTTCTGGGGCTAACCCTCAACGTCACGACGATGCGGTTCGTTGCTGATATCGACCCGGAGTCCCCCGCTGCCGGCGGGTGGTCCGAACAGCACCGCAGCAGCGAAGCCCCAATCAACACGTAGGGCGTCGGTAGCTCACTCGCCGTGCTTGTCCAGTTGCTCGACAAGGCTGATACCGTAGACAGTCCGCAGGACCGTACTGGCGTCGCCGGCCTCGTACACCAGATCGTCGCGCGAACTGACGTGATCGAGTACGTCGGGCGAGGAATGGGCGGGGGCGGCGGCGATACCGGCGTCGTTTTCGTCGATCCAGCGCATCACCCGCAAGTCACTCTTGCTGTCGCCCATCACGAGCGCGAACGGGTCGTCGATGCCGAGCACGTCGAAGGCCTCCTCGACGCCGGCGGATTTATCGAGTTCAAGGCTCACAAGTTCGGCCGCGTCGCCCTCGTAGTAGCCCAGGTCGACGCGTTCGAGGATGTCCCGGAACGCCTCGGGCGCGTTGTCGATGTCGGCGTCGGTCGACAGGTCGCCCGCCGCCAAGACATCGAGAATCTCCGGGTCGCGGCTGAAGTAGGCTCGTGCGTACGCTGCCGGGTCCGACACCTCAGCCTCGACTTGCCCGGCGATAGCGTCGCCAACTAAACCACAGAGGTACCGAAGGGACTCATCGATGACTTCGACGGCGTTGTCGCTGCCGACCTCGGCGTTAGGTTTCAGCGTGACGTTGAACTCGTTGCCCTGGAGGTGACAGCGCTTCCCGACGGCGTCGGGAGCCTCAGAGAGGACTCGGCGGCGGACAGTCTCGAATACGGCCACGACTGCGTCGTCGAGGCGCTCGTAGAGAAGTCGCTTGGTGTTTTGGCCGTGTTTGGGCGTGAACACGCCGTTACCGGACTCGTAGACGATGCTCATCTGTCCGGAGGAAACGAGGTCGTTGCCAAGGCCCTGTATCATGAATCCCTTGACGTTCTCCAGGGTCTGGCCGGTACAGACGACGATGGGGACGCCCGCTTCGTGGAACTGCGTCAGGAGATACAGCGTATCGCGGGGGATTTCGTTGTCGGTGTCGCCGGCCGACCGGAGCGTCTCGTCGACGTCCAGCACAAGCACGTTCACCGCCCGGTCGTACTTCGAATAGAGGTCAAGCGCGGTGAAGGCCTCGTCGCGGGTCAGTCGGGCCGCGATTTCCGCGTAGGTCTCACCGGTCCCGGAGAATTCCGCTGTGATGTCGGCCTTGAGGGCGTCGAGGCGGTCGCTGGCGGTCTCCCACTGTTCCAGCGCGACAGTCGAGCTGAGCGGGGGAAACAGGTCGACGAACTCCTGATAGCCACGCAGTGTCGTCGTGTCTACGCTCTTGTAGAGACGGTATAGCTGGTCGTATTGTTCCATGTCGAGATCCACAGGATACTGGCGACTAACGGCGAACGTACTTTAGCTATCGGGTTTGGGTCACTCACACACAACAAAAATGGCTGGTTGCCAACGCCGCTGCCGAGGGGAACCCTGCTACGCCTCGTCGCCGCCGTCGGTCAGCACCTCGTTTTCGGGCGCCTCCTCGTTGAGGAAGGATGGCAGTTCCTCCTCGTCCTCGTCAGTTGCCTCGTCGTCTGCCGTTGCTTCGGTCCAGGAGCGTTCTGTGTGGTGGCACATGGGTCGTCACCATGCGAGGGTCAGGACTGTTCTGTGTTAACTATTTCCATGATGAGACTGATACACCCGCTTGAGGGCAGACAGTATCAAGTCGCTTCGCCCGTTAGCCGGTAGCAATCACATGGGGAGGCACGAATGACCGATATCCAGCGGCTCGACGACCGGACCGTCGAACGCATCGCGGCCGGCGAGGTGGTCGAGCGGCCGGCCTCCGTCGTCAAGGAACTTGTCGAGAACGCCATCGACGCCGACGCGAACCGAGTCGAGGTTGTCGTTGAAGCCGGCGGAACCGACGGGATTCGCGTCACGGACGACGGCGTGGGGATGGACCGCGACGCTGTCAAGACGGCCGTCGAGAAACACACCACCTCGAAGATCCGTGACATCGCGGACCTGGAGGGTGGCGTGGGAACGCTCGGGTTCCGCGGCGAGGCCCTGCACGCGATTGGCGCAGTGTCGCGGCTGACGGTCCGAACCAGACCCCGCGGCGGCGACGTCGGCACCGAACTGGTGCTGGAAGGCGGCGACGTTACGTCAGTCGGCCCCGCCGGCTGTCCGGAGGGGACGACGATAGCGGTCGAAGACCTCTTTTATAACGTCCCGGCCCGCCGGAAGTACCTCAAACAGGAGTCGACGGAGTTCGCACACGTCAACACCGTCGTCGCCAGTTACGCCCTGGCGAACCCCGACGTGGCCGTCTCGCTGACCCACGGCGACCGCGAGACGTTTTCGACGACCGGCCAGGGCGACCTGCGCGAGACGGTGATGTCCGTCTACGGGCGGGAGGTCGCCGAGTCGATGATTTCAGTCGGTGCGGGTTCGGGAGCGAACGCGGGTGACGACGAGACAGACAGTTTCCCCGACGGGCCACTCGACGGCGTTCACGGCCTCGTATCCCACCCCGAGACGAACCGCGCCGGCCGCGAGTACCTCTCGACGTACGTCAACGGCCGCTACGTCAGGGCCGGCACCGTTCGAGACGCCGTCATCGACGCCTACGGCACCCAGATCGCCCCGGACCGCTACCCCTTCGCCGTCCTCTTTCTGGACGTGCCCGCGGGCGACGTGGACGTGAACGTCCACCCCCGCAAGCTAGAGGTCCGCTTCGCCGACGACGAGGGCGTTCGCGAGCAGGTCCGGACTGCCGTCGAGGATGCGCTGTTACGGGAAGGGCTCCTGCGCTCGACAGCCCCGCGTGGCCGGTCGGCACCCGAGCAGACCGAGATAACGCCGGAGTCAGACGGAGCGAGCGAGCGAGAGCGCCAGCCGTCGCGTTCTGACGACCGGGACACCGCAGACGAAACAGCAACGACAGCGCGGACGGACAGCACAACAGCGGAGCACAGTGTTGAGACGACGATACAGGAGTCGGATGCTGCTCCCACAGAGCGACCTGACGGCCCTCAGGCCGAGACAGCAGGTCACCAGTCCTCTGACACGACCGTCTCAGATCAGTCAGTCGATCCGAACCGGGCCTCCGCGGCCGAGGCGAACGACGACGCGTCAGGCAACTCCGGGGAGCGGCAGGCAGGGGGTAGCGTTTTGGGTGGAGATAGCGATGATGGAGGCTCCGAAGCGTCCGGAACGGCCCGGACAGAGAGCACGCGCGAGGACTGGAAGTTCACCGGCGGACAGGAGCAGGTACGCCTCGGCGACAGACCGGAAGCGACCCACGAGTCACTGCCTTCGATGCGGATTCTCGGACAGTTAGCCGACACCTACGTCGTCGCGGAGACAGACGACGGCCTCGTACTGGTCGACCAACACGCGGCGGACGAGCGGGTCAACTACGAACGGCTCAAGGCCAAGTTCGAGGGCGAAACCACGACGCAGGCACTCGCCGACCCCGTCGAACTGGAACTGACCGCGCGTGAGGCCGAGGTGTTCGACCGGCGCAGCGACGCGCTGGCAAGTCTGGGGTTCCACACGGCCCGGACGGGTGAGCGAAGCGTCGAGGTCCGAACCCTCCCGGGCGTCATCGCCGATGTGGCCGGTCCAGACATCGTCAGAGATGTACTGGGTGCCTTTGTCGCCGGCGACGACGAAGCGGCGGCGACAGTCGAGGCTGCGGCCGACGAACTGCTCGGCGACCTGGCGTGTTACCCCTCCGTGACCGGAAACACGTCGCTGACTGAGGGCTCCGTCAGGGAGTTGCTCGCTGCGCTAGATGAGTGCGAGAACCCCTACGCATGTCCTCACGGGCGGCCGACGGTTATTCACATCGACCGGCAAGAGCTCGAAGACCGGTTCGAACGTGATTACCCCGGACACGGCGGTCGGCGGCGATAGCGAGGGTCTGTCCTCGACACAGCAGTCGATACAGCCGATTAAACTAAACCTACGTCTCCCGATGCACGCGGTATGTCACTTGTAACGTTCGGCGAGACCGCTCTCAGATTTGCACCCCCAGACGGACAGCGGTTCGAAACGGCCCGCGAGGCGTCGATTCGCGTCGACGGGACAGCGAGCGGGGTTGCGGCGACGGCCGGCCGACTCGGGGCTGACGCACGGTGGTTGTCGAAGGTCCCGGACACGCCACTCGGGCGGCGCGTCGTCGCGGAACTCCACGAGTTCGGGCTGGAGACAGACATTGTCTGGGCAGAGCCAGACGTCGGACGGCAGGGGCTCACCTTCCACGAGGACGCCGACCCGCCCCGTACCGAGCGGCTGCTACAGGACCGTGGCGACACCGCGATGGCGACGCTGACGCCCGGTGAGTTGCCGATGGGGGAGATACAGAACGCAGACGTAGTGTTCACCTCGGGCGCAACCCTCTCACTGTCTGACACAGCCGCCGACACGACGGGGGCGTTGCTCAGAGCGGCCGCAGGGATGCGAGCATTCGATCTCGATTTCCACCCTGGGCTGTGGGACGCCGACGACGCGCGGGCCGCTCTCGATGGCCTGCTTCCGGCTGTCGACACCCTCTTTGCCGCCGAAGAGCAGGTCTCAGCGGTGTTTGACACAACGGGGAGCCCGCGAGAAGTCGTGCACACGCTCGCAACAGAGTACGATCTCACCCGCGTGATTCTCACACGGAGCGAGTACGGTGCGGTAGCCTACCACGACGGCGTCATTCACGAGCAGGATGCCATCGAAACGACCGCAGTCGACGAATCGGGACAACACGAGGCGTTCATCGGCGCGACGCTCCAGCAACTGGCCGCCGGTGCTGACACGGACGAAGCGCTGCTCCACGGCGTCGCGGCGGCAGCACTCTCTCGAACAATGGCCGGGCCGTTGACGCCACTCGAGCCGTCTGAAGTTGAGCGGGTCGTCGGTTCACAGCAGTCTAGGCGGCCGTAGGGAGTTCCTACCGGCAGTACTGATTTACGTCCACTCTTTTAATAATCAGGTATGCTCGGCCACCGTGCTGTGTTACCAACTGTACTGCTGACACTGCTGGTAGGGGCCGGTGTGCTGATGGGAACAGCTGCCGCACAGTCGCAAGTGACACTCACCGTTACCGTAGTCGATCAGGATGGTGACCCGCTCAGCGGTATCGATATCTCGGCGACGTGGGACGACGGCGCGGGCGGGCCGTCCAACGAGACGACTCGGGCAAACGGGCAGGCACTTATCGATGTCCCCGAGGGGGCGGACATCATGCTCCAGATAGATGACGACGAGTACGTCAGAAACACCCCCTACGTCGTCGAGGATGCCGAGTCGGAATCCGTCGAGATGACGGTTTCGGAGGCAGCGACAGCCACAGTCAGCGCGGTGACGGCGGACGGCCAGCCGGCCGAAAACGCCCGAATCCGGCTGTATCGGGACGGGAGCTACGTAGTCGACAGGAACGCGGGCAGCGACGGGACCATTACCACACAGCCCGTCGAGGAAGGCGAGTACAGTGTCATCGTCACCAAGCCGGGGTTCTACCGCAACCTGACGAAAGTGGAGGTTAGCGACGAGACGACCACGACAGTCGAAATACGGGAGGGGTCGGTCCTGCTGCAAGCCACAGTCGTCGATGAACACTTCAACGACTCCAGACCGATCCGGGACGCGACCGTTCGGGTCGAATCGGACAGCGGATTCGACGGCACCGTGCCGACACTCTCCGACGGGACGGCGTCGGTCAGCGTGCCGGTCAACGACCGGTACGACCTCACAGTGACAAAGGAAGGCTACGAGACGGCCGAGAGACGCGTCAGGGTGGCTGAAGACGAAACGTCGATCGACGTAGATATCCGGCGTACTCCGGAGATTACGCTCACGCCGGACAACAGACAGGTCGTCGTCGACGCGAACGTGCGGTTCACGGTCACCGACGAGTACGACGAACCAGTGGCGAACGCGACCGTGTCTCGGAACGGAACCGAAGTCGGACAGACTGACGCGGACGGCGAGGTAACGGCAACGGTTCCCGCAGCCGGTAACGTCACTTTCACCGCGACAGCCGGAGATCTCACCACGACGACGAACGTGACCGCGTTCAGGCCGGGCGAGGAGACGACGAACGGGGCAGCGACGACGCCAGAACAGACGGAGACCGAAACGACGGACGGTAGCGGCCCGGGCTTCACTGTCGCCCTGACGATGGCCGCACTGCTCGTAGCGACCGCCCTCGCACACCGGCGGCGCTAACGGGACGTTTTTCCCCGCGAGGGCCGCACATCCGTACAATGACTGTTCTCGAGTCCGTTCACGAGGCCCACGGAGCGACGTTCAGGGAGGTCGGCGGTCGACGCGTCGTTGACAACTACGGGCGACCGGAGCGGACCCACCGCGCGGTTCGGAACGTCGTCGGAGCGATAGAGTACGGCTACGGCGTAATCGTCGTCACCGGCGAGGACCGCGTCGACTACGTCGACAACGCCGTCTCGAACCACGTCCCGGAAGAGGACGGCGCGGGCTGCTACGCGCTCTTACTCGACCCTGACGGCCGCGTCGACACGGACATGTACGTGTACAACGCCGACGAGCGCCTGCTCGTGTTTACGCCGCCACAGAAGGCCGAGGACCTCGCCGCCGACTGGGCGGACAAGACCTTCATTCAGGATGTCGAGTTCGAGGTGGCGACTGACGACTTCGCCGTCTTCGGCGTCCACGGGCCGAAGGCGACCGAGAAAATCGCCAGCGTCCTCCACCAGACCGGGACCCCGCCCGCGCCGCTGACCTTCGAGCGGGGCGAACTCGGCGACGCCGGCGTCTCCGTTATCCGGACAGACAACCTCACCGGCGAGGAGAGCTACGACGTGGTCTGTAGCGCCGATGACGCCGAGCCCGTCTTCGACACGCTGGTCAACCGCGGACTCAACGCCGTCCCCTTCGGCTACCGGACCTGGGAGACGCTGACGCTGGAAGCCGGGACACCGCTGTTCGATAGCGAAATAGAGGGCGCGCTTCCGAACGATCTCGGCCTCCGCAACGCGCTGGACTTCCAAAAGGGCTGTTACGTCGGTCAGGAAGTCGTGTCCCGTATCGAGAACCGCGGCCACCCGACCCAGCGGCTGGTGGGTCTCGCCGTCGAAGCCGTCCCGGAACCCGGTGCCGCAGTGTTCGCCGGCGATGAGCACGTCGGCGACGTGACCCGCGCGGGCCAGAGCCCGATGCGTGAGGCCCCGATTGCGCTGGCGAATCTCAGTTGGGAGCGCCCCGAAGCCGCACTGACCATCCGCGTCGACGGCGAGCCGGTCAGCGCACAGCAGGTCGACCTGCCATTTATCAGCGGGTCAGCGCAGTCGGCGCGGCTGCCGACCTACGAGTAGCGGAGGTCACTCCATCTCGATAGCCGCTCGTCCGCTGGTCGCGCTCCGAATCCGGTCCCGCAGGTCGCTCCCGTCGACGGTTGGCACGCGGACCTCGAAGACCACCTCGGCCTCGTAGTCAGCCTCGAACTCGACACCTGCCGATTCCAGCACGCTCCGAACGCTCCCGGAGTCGTCGTAGGCGACGGTTACGGTGAACTGCTCGTGGGGCACCTCCTCGACGACGCCGGCGTCGTCGACGCCCTCTTTCACCGCTCTGGAGTAGGCACTGGCGAGGCCGCCGACGCCGAGGTTCGTCCCGCCGTAGTAGCGCGTGACGACGGCGACGACGTTCTCAATCTCGCGTTGCTGGAGGACGTTCAGCGCGGGGTCGCCGGCGCTGCCGCTCGGCTCCCCGTCGTCGCTGGAATACTCCCGAAAAGGGTCCGCTCGGACACGGTAGGCGGGGACGTTGTGGGTCGCGTCGGCGTACTCCTCGCCGACGGCGTCGGCGAACGCCTCGGCGTCGTCGACCGTCGCCGCAGGCGAAACGTGGCCGATGAACTCCGAGCCCCGCACCTCGAAGCGCGCTTCGCCGCGGCCCGGAACGGTCAGGTAGCTGTCCGTCACGGGCTGGTGTAGGCCCGGCCGCGGAATAGCGTTTGTCGTTGCGCCGTCTGTGAGCATGGCCTCGAATCAGTCCGTGTCGTCGCCGGACTGTCGCGACCCCCAGACCCGCTTGTCAAGCAGTTTGACCGACATTCCGTCCCGGACCCGGAGCTGACAGGAGAGTCGGGGGTAGCCAAACCGGTCGGCGAGGTCGTCGTGCCAGTGGTCGGGCGCGGGCGGTTCGGCGAGACGGACGCCACAGGTGGCACAGATGCCGCGGCCGCCGCAGTTGACCCGCTCCGCGTAGCGGCCGTGTGGCGAGAAGCCGGCATCGAGCAGCACATCCCGGAGGACAGCCCCGGGTTCGGCGGTGAGTTCGTGCGTTTCGCCTGCGGGCGTCTCGACAGTGAGCGTTGCCGGCATGGTCAGAGCCGCTGGACGTGCGTGTCGCCGAACTCTCGGTCGGCGTACTTCAGCCCGAAGCCGAACAGGCGGTCCGCCCCGATGTGGGCGGTCCAGACGAGCGCTGCGCCGACGGCGATGTCTACCGCGGCGGTAATACCTGCGACGGCCAGCAACCCCGGACCGAGGTACGTGTGGACCACGTTGTAGCTGGCCGCTCCAACGCGTGTGCTGTGGAGATAGCTCACCATCGAGAGGTCGGGGAGCAAGATCAGGGCGAGAAAGATGAGCAAGGACCGCCCTTGCAGGGCGTAGAGCCCGGTCGCCCCGGCCCCGACGAGCGCGCCTTCGAGTCGGACGAGCGTTCGCGGATGCATACCGGACCGTCGGCGGGGACCGGCAAAAATCGGCCGGCGCTACGCCAGCTCGATGGTGCGGACGAACGCAAGGCGGCGAATCTCGTTGATGAGGTCGCCGGGCAGTTCTTCGTCGGTGATGACGTACAGTTTCGGCTCGTCGGTGAACTCGGGGTCCTCGCTCAGGACCTGCCGGATAGAGATGCCGTGGTCGGCGATAGCCGACGTGACCGTCGAGACGATGCCGGACTCGTCGGCGGCGCGGACAGTGACCGTCACTGCGTGCAGGTCGAGCACCGGCGCGAGGTCGAGCAGGCTCGGCACGGAGGAGATGTTGCGGAAGATGCGCCGGAGGTCGTCGTCGTCGAGTATCGCGTCCGTCGTGGCGTTGACCACGCGGCGGTCGACGCCGGCCTCGCGGGCGATGCCCGTGTTCGGGATTTCGATGCCGCCTGAGACGACGCGGCCGTCCGCGTTGACGGAGAACCCTCGTTCCAGCAACAAACGGATGACGTCCTGCTGGCCAGGGGAGTCCTCGAATTTCTGCATAATCTCGTCGAACATACGGAGTGGTTGACGTGGGGCCACTAATCGGTGCCGCCAGCAGTCGAAACAGCGACGGCTTCCCACCGCTGGCGACTACAGTTCGCCTTTCGTACTCGCCACGTCGGACCGGCGCTCGTCGATGCGAGTCGCGTCATCGAGTGCCCGTGCAAGTCCCTTGAACAGCGCCTCGATCTCGTGGTGGGCGTTCTCGCCCTCGACGCCGCAGTGCAGCGTCAGCCCGGCGTTCATCGACAGTGAGCGACAGAAGTGCTTCGCCATATGGCTGGTCATCCCGCCGACCGCGGCCTGTGAGAACTCGCCGTCGAACTCGAAGTACGGCCGCCCGGAGATGTCGACGACGACGCTTGCAACGGCTTCGTCAAGCGGGACCTTGCGGTCGGCGAACCGGCGGATGCCGCGCTTGTCATCCAGCGCCTCGGTGACCGCCTCGCCGAGCGTGATGGCGACATCCTCGACGGTGTGGTGGTCGTCGATGTCCAGGTCGCCGTCGCACTGCACGGTCAGGTCGAACAGCCCGTGGGTCGAAAACGAGTCGAGCATGTGGTCGAAAAAGCCGATACCGGTGTCGATGGTACTGTCGCCGTCGCCGTCGATATCGAGCGTGACCTCGATGTCCGTCTCGGCCGTGGTCCGCGTGACGGCCGCCGTCCGGTCAGTCATACTTAGCACGTATCAGGCCGCGTATTTGTGGATTGCGTCCGGTCAGTCGGTCTGCTCGTCAAGAAACGCGAGCAGTCGGTCGGTCACCGCCGGCGCGTACTCGATGTAACAGCAGTGGCGACCCTCGACGGCCTCCCCGGTCCCGCGGGGGAGGTCGGCGGCCAGCGATTGCGCGGCGTCAGATTTGACGACGGGGTCGTTCAGGCCGTAGTACACCTCGGCAGGCTGGGTAATCTCATACAGCGGCGGTGAATCGAAGCCGGTCATTGCGCCGGCCTGTGCCGCGCGCGCCTCGCCGGTCGCGTCCTCCTCGGCGCGCCAGCCTGCGATTTGCTCCATGAGGTCCGGGTCGTGGTCACGGAATGCCGGCGAAAACGCACCTTCGAGCGATGATGGAGCGTCCAGCGCGAGCGAATCGAGTTTCTCCCGATCGACCGCATCGCCAGATCCCGCCGTACAGTACAGCGTCAGCGAGCGGGCGCGGTTGTACTGGTGAGCATACTTGAGCGCGACCATCCCGCCGAGGCCGGCCCCGACGAGGTGGGCGCTCCCGACGCCGTGGTCGGCCAGCACGGCTTCGAGGTCGGCAGTCAGCGTTTCTACGTCATATGGTCCCGCCGGCGCGTCCGACCGGCCGGTCCCGCGGAGGTCCCACACAACCGTCTCGTACGGGCCGGCGACGGCGTCGTAGTGCCAGCCCCAGAGCCACGCACCGTACCCCACGTCGTTGATAAACACGACAGTGGGGCCGTCGCCGTCAGCCTCGTAGTAGAGGGATACGTCGCGGTTACGTGTGGTCGGCATTGGCTGTCGATTCCCGCGCCGGCAGTGTGTCTCTTTCGGTGAGTAGGTCTTTGTCGGTGGCTGTCGAAGGGCCGCCCGTCCCGTGTCCGGAGCAGCATCACTTATCGGCGCTGTCGTGCTGGTTGTGAGCCTGGGTGTCGCCGCGCAACTGGTCGCCGACTGGCTCCAGATTCCGAGCGTCGCGTTCCTGCTGATCGCCGGCGTCCTCGTCGGCCCGCAGGCGCTCGACCTTGTCGACCCCGCGATATTCGGACAGGCGGGCCTACAGGCTATCGTCGGCCTCAGCGTCGGTATCATCGTCTTCGAGGGAGCGTTCCACCTCACCGTCGAGCGGGTCCGTGAAGCGTCCAGAGAGGCACTGGGACTGGTGACAGTCGGCGCATTCGTCTCGCTCGTCGGGACTGCCGTCGCCGTCAAGGTCGTGTTCGGGACGACGTGGCCGGTGGCCGTCCTCGTCGGGAGCCTGCTGATCGCCACCGGACCGACGGTCATCACACCGATTATGCAAGTGGTCCCGGTCAGAGATCGGGTCGCCGCCGCACTGGAAACAGAGGGTATCATCAACGACGTGACCGCCGCTATCCTCGCCGTGGCGACGTTCGAGTTCGTCATCGCAAGCCAGTCCTCACCGCTGGTCGTCGTCGAGGCGTTCGTCGCCCGGCTGGCCGTCGGCCACATCGTCGGTATCGCCGTCGGCGGTGGCATCACACTCCTGCTCCAGCGGTGGCACCTTTCGGCGGATAATGCCCTGCAAAACGCCCGGGTCGTGGTTCTGACCGCGGCGCTGCTGGCGTACGCGCTGGGGAGCATGTGGCTCTCTGAGGCCGGTATTGCAGCCGCCGCCGTCGCCGGAATCGTGCTCGGGAACGCTGACATTCCCCACGAAGAGGAGATTGCCGACTTCAAAGGCGGGATTACGCTGTTTGTCCTCTCGTTCGTATTCATCGTGCTGGCCGCCCAGCTATCGCTCGGTGACCTGCGTGCGCTCGGGTTTGGCGGCCTCGTCGTCGTCATCGCCGTCGTCGCGCTCGTCCGCCCGCTTGGCGTGTTCCTCTCGACGCTGGGCGGGCGGCTGACGGTTCGCGAGCGGATGTTCGTCGGCGCAATGGGGCCGCGAGGTATCGTCCCGGCCAGCGTCGCCACGCTGTTCGCCATCGAACTGCGACCCGAAAATCCGGACGCTGCGGCGGTCCTCGTCGGCACTGTCTTTCTCGTCATCTTCGCGACCGTCATGTTTCAAGGCGGGCTGGCGCGTCACTTCGCACAAGCACTCGATATCCTGCCCATGCAAACACTCATCGTCGGTGGCGGCCGTGTCGGCCGGGAACTGGCAGTACGCTACGAATCGCGTGGCGAGGAAGTCGTTCTCATCGACAGCGACGAAGATACGGTCGAGCGGACCCGCGCCGAGGGCCACCGCGTCGTCCACGGGGACGCGACAAACGCGAGCGTCCTCGAAGAAGCAGGGGCGGGCCGGGCATCAGTCGTCGTCGCCGCGACCGCGGACGATGACGTAAACCTGCTCGTCGCACAGCTGGCGATGACCCGGTTCGGCGTCGATACCGTGGTCGCCAGAGCGAACCAGCCGGACAACGTCGAGGCCTTCGCGGACCTCAATGTCGAGACTATCTCGGCGAGCTTCGCCGTCGCCGACGCCATCGACGACGCGGTCGAGCGGCCGTCTCTCGCTCACTGGCTGTCGGACTCCGGTCGTACCGGGGACGTACTGGAGGTCGAACTCAGGAACGACTCACTGACCGACCGGCCGATAGAAGAGGTCGCCGAGACGCTCCCGGACGGCTGTCTGGTCGCGATGGTAAGCCGTGACGGAACCGACAGAGTCCCCGACAGCGACTTCCGCCTCGCGAGCGGCGACCACCTGACGCTCGTCTGCGAGACTAACGAGGCGATGCAGGACGCCAGAAGACTGTGTCAGGGCGACTAGGGCGGGACAGGACGCGTCACTCAGCGCAGTTCCTCGAGCGAGACTGCCGCCGAGCGGTCCGCAGTGACCCACTCGGTCACGGATTGGTGGCTGTCTGAGGGGAAAATCGTCAGCTCCGATGGGTCCTCGGGGTCGTCGTACAGGCAGTCCAGTTCGAACTCCGGCGTTTCATTCAGGTCGGTGTCCGTCGGGGGCGACGTGGTAGCACTCATGAGTCAGGTAGCACGGGTAACACTGCAGTTTTCACACAGTTCATCAGTAGTACGGTCACTAGCAGCGGGGACACCGGTCCCACATCGCCGGCACGTCCGTTGTGACCGGACGTACTCCGTGTGGGATTGAATGTGTGCGATGTCACGTTCTCCGCTCATATTTGCTATAGATGGGCAGTTAGTAAAAATACTTTTGGAAACTCATCCATATACGCCTAATACAACTAAATGTAATTGTATCTATTGCTCGTATTTGGTTCGTTCGGGCAGAATATCGAGTCCGAATCGAACAACTGTCCGAAGCGACGGGTTGTAGCGCGGAACCACCGGCGGGAAAGAACGGGGACCGGTCAGACGTTCGCGACAGTTCGCAGTATCTCCGGCGCGTCGTCCAGCGCGTCGTCTAAGGCGTCCGCGTCGGGGCCGCCGCCCTGTGCGAAGTCCGGCGGGCCGCCGCCGCCGCCGCCGACGTGACCGGCGAGTTCGCCGACGACCTCACCAGCGTCGACATCAACGCCGTCGGGGACGGAGACGACGAACTGCGCGCCGTCGAGTCCCGAGCCAAGCACCGCGATGTTGCCCTGTTCGACGATAGCGTTGGCCTGCGCTCGGAGTTCGTCCATATCGGCGTCGATGCGCTGGAGGACAGCAGTGGCCTCACCAACGTCGACCTTCTCGCTGTCGCCGCCGCCGCTTGCCCGGGCCTCTGCGAGTTGCTCTTTGAGCTGTTCGATCTCCTTACCGCGGGCCTTCCACTCGTCGAAGAACCGCTCGGCGGTCTCCGGGACGGCGTCGGGCGCAACATCCAGGATATCCGCGGCCTCGGTGAGCGCGTCCTCGGTGCGCTGGGTCGCCTCGATGGCCGCGTTGCCCGCCGCGAAGGTCAGCCGGATAACGCCGTCCTGAATCCGCTCGGTGTTCAGCAGTTTGACGGCCCCAATGTCGCCGGTGCGGGCGACGTGGGTGCCACCGCAGGCCTGCACGTCGTCGCCGACAGTGATGAGCCGGATTTGCTCGCCGGCCGGGATGCCGCCCTGATAGAGGTCGAAGCCGTACCGTTCCTCGGCCTCGTTGCGGTCGGGCCACTCCTGTGTGACGGCGATGTTGTCCTGCACGATGTCGTTCGCGAGGCGTTCGATCTCTTTGACCTCCTCGCGGCTCACTGACTCGTAGTGGCTGATGTCGATGCGGGCGGAATCGGTGCCCTTCTGGGCCCCGGCCTGTCTGACGTGCTCGCCGAGCACCTGCCGGGCGCTGTGGATGACGATGTGGGTCGCCGTGTGGTGTTGCATCAGGCGCTGGCGACGGGTGGCGTCGACCTGTCCGCGGACGAACTCGCCCTTGCCGGGGTCGTCGTCGCAGGTGTGGACGATGACGTCGCCGTACTGCTGGACGTCGGTTACCTCGGCGGAGACGTCGTCGGTCGACAGCGTCCCCTGGTCCGGCGGCTGACCGCCGCCTTCCGGGTAGAACATCGTCTGGTCCAGCACCACGTCGAAGTCGCCGTCGTCGCGGTCGAACACCTCCAGAACGACCGCTTCGAACTCGGTCCGCTGCTGGTCCTCGTAGTAGAGCCGGTCGGTCTCCGGTAGTTCCGCAAGCCGGTCCTCGTACGGCATCTGTGACTCCTCGGTTGCGGTGTCGTCGCCGCCGTGGCGCTGGGCGACGACCGCGTAGAAGTCGTCGGGCACGTCGACCGAGACGCCCTTTTCGGCGGCGATTTCTTCGACCATGTCCGGCTGGATGCCATGGGAGTCGTACAGTTCGACCAGTTCGGCGGTCGGAATCGGTTCGCCCTTCTCGGCGTACTCGTCGGCAAGCTGGCGGACGCGCCGGCCGCCGCGGTCCAGCGTCTCGCGGTACTTCTCGACCTCGGTGCGGACGATGTCGCGGATGGTGTCGCGGTTCTCGTAGTCGAGGCGCTCGGCCTGCATATCGACGAGTTCGTCGAGCGGCGCGTCGACGCCGACACCGTCGACCAGCCGCTTCGTCCGGCGCAGCACCATCCGCGCCAGATAGCCTGTCCCGACGTTCGAGGGGACGATGCCGTCGCCGAGCATGTACGCGAGGGTGCGGCAGTGGTCGGCAATTGCGTAGATGTCTTCGAGCGGCGCCATCAGTTCCCGCATCTCTGCGACCTCGACGCCGACCTCGGCGGCGATGGTATCCCGCTCAGCTTCGATATCTTCGGCCTCGTCGATATCCATCCGGCCCGCGAGCTTCGCGGCCTCGTGGACGATTCGCTCCTCCTCGTCGGTGAGTTCGATGCCGGCGTTGTCCTTGAGGAAGGCGATCATGTCGGGGTAGACGGCCTCGTACACCGTCGGTGTTCCCTGGCTCATCCAGGTCCAGCGTTCGAGTCCGTAGCCGGTGTCGACGATGTATGTGTCCATCGGCGAGTACCGGTTGCCGTCTTTCATCTCGTACTCGCCGTCGGGGTCCTGCTCCATGGACATGAAGACGAGCGTGGCGAGTTCGGCCCCGCGGTAGATGACCTCGATGGCCGGGCCGGCGTTGCCGCCACCGACCCATGGGTCTTCGATGTAGACGATCTCGTCCAGATTCGCCCCCATCTCCTCGAACAGTTCGTCGCAGTACCGGACCGTCTCGTCCTTCCAGTACACCTCACCCTCGTAGGCGTACTGCTCGGGGTCCTCGATGTCCTCGCGCGCGTTGAACGCGTGATGGGCCATCATCTCGAAGGCCATCGTATGCCGGCCCGTCTTCCCGACGTTGTCGATGTCCTGCATCCGGATGCAGGGCTGGCTGATACACAGCGGGTTCGCCGGCGGCGGCGTCGTTCCCGAGGTCACGAGCGGCTGGAAGTCGTATATCGACGCCTGTGTCAGGAGCACATCGTCGCGCCAGCGGTTAGCGGCGACGGGGTATGGCTCGATGCGCTCGTGGTCGCGTTCCTCGAAAAAGGAAAGGAACGCCTCGCGCATCTCTGTCAGCGAGTGGGACTCGTCGAACCCGGGGTTGTCGATAAAGTCGTACTCCGCACACGGCGGTTCGCCGCAGGTCTCGCGCTCGACGCGGGACCAGAACATATCGCCACAGGAGGCACACTCCTGTCTGTGGAAGCCTTCCTCTTCGAAGTAGTCGAGTTGGTAGGCCTCGTCGAGGTCGCTCATTGGTGTTCAGTTGGCCCACGTTCGCCTAAAACTGTTCCGAAGGGACCGGCGATATCCACAGCCGTCAGAGCGTGACCGAGGATTCCCCGGAGAGCGTCTTCGGCACGACGACTTCCTCGGTCGTCATCCCACCTGCAGGCGAGGTAATACGCAGTGTCGCGGTCTCGCCTTCGGGTAATTCCTCACCGAATGGTACAGCACCGACGGAACTATCGTCACCCAGGTCAAGCGTTATTCTGAACCGGTCTTCGACGTCGTTCAGCACTGGCTGTGAGCCGTCGTTATCCTGTACGGTCGAGACGACGAACCGACCATCGGGGTTGCCATCTGCGCCGCCAGCCGCGAGCTGGTAGTACGAGCCGCTCGGACCGATCCACTGGATTGTTGTCTTGTCAAGGTCGACGTTGCTTGCCCCTGGTGCCCGCCTGACGACGATATCAACCACGCCGACCTCGCTGTTGTCGGTGAAGTGGTCACCGGTCATCCCGACGACCTGGATGCGGTTGGTCGTCGAATCGCTAGACTGCTGGCCCGTTGCCTGCGCGGAACTCTGCAGGAACCCCGCCGTGTTGATGAGCACGCCGGCCGCGATTGCCGCGACCAGCACCATCGCGATAAACACGATAAGCGTCCCGATCCCGACCTGTCCGCGGTCCTCACCCGTCCCGTCTGTAGCTGGTCGTAAACGTTGCATTTCAGTTGTTGATATCCTTATACTCCTTTCTTCATAAAGCTCACCTGCCAGTTATCAGGTGTGAAAAATTGGGTTCAGAGGGGAGTAGCACCCTATTCGCCCTGTGCGAGCGAGGCCAGCATCGCTTCGAGTTGGACGCGCTCGTTCGCGCCGCGGGTGATTCGATAATCGGTTTCGCCGATGCGTTCGAGTACCCGGACGGCGGCTTCGTCGTCAATATCGAACTCCCAGATAGAGCGGTGCAGTTGGTCGATGACGTCGCCGCCCGCGATACCCTCCTCGGTCAGCAGTCTATCGAGGGTCGCCCGGGATGCGGTGAAATCGCCGTCAAGTGCGGACTGCACCATCGTCCTTATTTCCTCCGGGCGAGCCGTCGAGGTGATGGCGTACACCGCCGACTCGTCGACCGTGTCACCGCTGACCGACGCGGCTTGCAGGCCGTTGATGGCTTTTCGCATGTCGCCGTCGGCGGCGTAGACTAGTGCATCGAGTCCGTCCTCGGTCAGTTCGATGTCCTCTTGTGCGGCGATATTTCGGATTTCCTCGGCCACGGCGTCATCGGCCAGCGGCGAGAACCGGAAGACCGCACAGCGCGATTGGATCGGGTCGATGATCTGGCTGGAGTAGTTACACGAGAGAATGAAGCGAACGTTGTTCGAGAACTGCTCCATCGTCCGGCGCAGCGCCGACTGAGCGTCGCTTGTCAGGGCGTCGGCCTCGTCGAGAAAGATGATGCGGTACTCGACGCCGCCGAAGCTCGTCCGGGCGAAGTTCTTGATGCGGTCCCGGACCACGTCGATCCCGCGTTCGTCGGAAGCGTTCAGTTCGAGGAAGTGTTCGCGCCAGTCGTCGCCGTACAGTTCGCGGGCGATAGCCGTCGCACACGTCGTCTTCCCCGTCCCCGCCGGCCCGGAAAACAGCATGTGGCTCAGGTCGTTGCGCGAGACGTAGCTTTTGAGTCGCCCGACGATGTTCTCGTGGCCCATCACGTCGTCGAGCGTCTGCGGGCGGTACTTCTCGATCCAGACCTCCTCGCGTCCCGCCCGCGACTCGGACTCGGCCTCACTCATGGACGATTGGAGGCGTGGGCCGGTCTTAAACCCCGCGAGAGTCGACAGTCTCAGGTGCGTCGGTGGTGTACGGCCGGGTATGCACATCACCGTCGAAATCGCCGGCGAGGATACCCACGAACTGGAGGTGGACGCAGACGCGACCTACGGCGACCTGCTCGCACCGGTCGACCTGAGCCCCCACGAGGTGTCGGTTCTCGTCGACGGCGAGCACGTGCCGACTGACCAGCCTGTCACGGCCAACCGCGTTCAGGTCGTGCGTCTCATCAAAGGCGGGTAAGGCGCGGTAGTAGTCAGCACAGCTATGCACGTCCGTCCAGCAAACGCCGACGAAGTGCCTGCGGTGATGAACGTCCTCGACGGCGCGGTCCTGTCAATAGCCGTCGCGACTGTCCGGGCGGGTATCGAAGACGGTGGCACGCTCGTCGCGGTGTCGGGCGACGACTCGGCAGACGGGCGTATTCTCGGCGCACTCGTGCTCGACGGGTCTCACATCGAAGCCGTCGCCGTCCGGCGGCGTCGGCGCGGACAGGGCATCGGAACGACACTCATCGAGGCCGCACTCGACCGGCGTGACCGGGTCACCGCCGAGTTCGACGCGGACGTACGGCCGTTCTACGAGGCACTGGGGTTCGACGTGGAGTCCCTCGGCAACGGGGGCGACCGGTGTCGCGGCATTCGCGAGTAGCCCCCGTCAGGATCAGTTCTGCCGGCCAGTCAGTACCTCGATTGATAGTTCGTACAGCGTCACGTCCATCTCGTCGGTCGCCTCCTCAAACACCCGAATGGGCGCGTAGCGCTCATTTATCTCGACGGCCGCGTAGGCCGGATCATCGTCGGGAACAGCCGTTATCGGTCCCCGGGCGATAATGCTCCATCCGGTCCACGACTCCGCGTCCGGTGTCGCCTCTGTCTCGGTGACGACATACGTCGCCGTTTCAGTTGCGTCGAGGTACGCCGACTTCTCGCTTCCCCTCGTCTCGCCCAAGCGGAAATACAGCGACCCGTCCTCGTAGTGGTGAAACACCGGGAAGGCGTAGGCGTCGTCGCCGTCAGCCAGCGCGAGCACACCGCGCTCGCTCGCAGCGAGGCGGTCTCGGACAACGTCGTCGGGCATCCCCTCTGTGTAGGCGAACGCGATGTCGGTGTCCATGTGTCGACGGTGCGCGCTGTGGGCTTAAACGAGGGGTTCAACCAGATCCCGACCGGCATCAAGCAGTTCGTCGACCCGGGCGTCGCTCCCGGCCTCAGCGTAGACACGGAGTTTTGGCTCCGTGCCCGAAGGGCGAACGAGCACCCACGTCCCGTCTTCGAGCCGGATTTTGAACCCGTCAACAGTGTTGATACCGTCGACGGCGACCCCCGCAAGCGTGTCCGGGAGCGCGACTTCGAGGTCGTCGAGGACTGGTTCCTTTCGGTCGTCCGGACAGTCCACGCTGATTCGGTCCTGATGGATTTTGCCGTGTTCGTTCAGCAGTCGGTCGACACGAGCGTCAAGTGATTCCTCGCGCTCGGCGGCAGCGGCGACCAGCGCCACCAGCACGCCGTCCTTGTTCCGCAGGTGGTCCGGCAGGCCGAAGCCGCCGGACTCCTCGCCCCCGAACAGCGCGTCGTGCTCGGCCATCGCCTCGGCGACCCATTTGAATCCAACGGCGACTTCATGGACGTTCTGTCCGTGAGCCTCGGCGACGCGGTCGACGATACTGGAGGTCGACACCGTCCGGACCACGTCGCCCGCCCCGTCCTCAAGCAGGAAGTCGTACATCGCGGCGAAAAACAGGTTGGGGTCCAGATAGCCCCGATCGGGCGTGACGACGCCGATTCGGTCAGCGTCGCCGTCGTTGATGATTCCCAGCGCGGCGTCGCCGTCGCTGACCTCAGCAACGAGGCCCTCGGCGTTCTCCGCGGACGGTTCGGGTGAGCCACCGCCAAACTCGGGGTCCTGCTCGCAGTTGAGCCGCGTTACGTCGGCCCCAGCCGCTTCGAGCAAGGCGTCGGTGACGCCGCGGCCGCTGCCGTACAGCGCGTCGTAGGCGACAGGCAAGCCGTCGAGGTCGGTGTCGACGTACTCCAACGCGTGGTCGTGGAACGGGCCGATGAGGTCTTCCTCAGTCCGTTCGCCCCACTCGTCTTCGGGGAGCGGGTCGAGGACGGCGAGGTTTTCCTCGAAGGCGGCCGTCCAGTCGGGCAAAGCCGGCGACCCGTCGCCGGGGATGAACTTCACGCCGTTGTACTCCGGTGGGTTGTGGCTGGCCGTGATCTGGAGTGCCCCCGCGAGGTCGCGGTCTTTCACCGTCCAGGCGAGGATCGGTGTCGGCGTGTCCCGGTCCGGCAAGAGTACGTCGAAACCGTTCGCACGCAGGACGTGCGCGAGTTCGTCGGCGAACCCGGGCGAGGTCTCACGGGCATCGTACCCGATAGCGACGGTCCCGGTCGCCCCGCGCTCGGCGAGCGTCGTGGCAACGGCCTGCCCCACCATCCGAACCCGCGGCTTCGTGAACACGTCCAGCGTCGCCCGCCAACCGTCCGTCCCGAAGGCGATTGCACCTGCGTCGGCATCCGCATCGTTGTCCATAGCCCGCGGTTCTCAGCCCCCAGACAAAAAGTCACGCCTCATCGGTAAGCGGTCATGTTCCCGGTATCGACAGCGGGAGGTGAGCGGCGACTCAGATATCGAAGTCCGCTTCGGCGTCGCTGGATTCGACGAGCCGTTCCTTCTCAGCTCTCGTGTACTGTTTGATCTCGTATTCACGGCTCATTGCGTCGGACTGTGAGTCAAACGACTCAACGTAGATTAGTTCGACTGGCGTTCGGCCGCGCGTGTACTTTGCGCCGTCACCGGCGTCGTGTTCGCGGACGCGACGCTCTACGTCGGTTGTGTAACCGGTGTAAAACGTGTTGTCGTCACACCGGAGGACGTACACGTGGTAAGGGCTCCGCGCGGTAGTCATCGCACGATGCTGGTGGCCCAGTGGGCCTCACACTTGTTGGGCGCGCTCTCTCGATACCTCGGCAATGCCAGCGTTTGCCGAGCAGTTGGGACAAGCCCTGATATGCCCGCGTTCATCCGCGAACACTCGGGCGAACTGGTCTGAGACGTGCGCGCCGCAATGATCACATTCAGGCATCGTGTTCGTCGGCGACACCACCGCCGACGTATACGCGTACGCGCGTTGTTCCCATAGCTCTTTACCCAAATACTTGGGTATGCTTGCGGGTGGCGGGGGCGTCTACGACCGCGCATCGTCGAGCTGTCTTGCGATTAGGCCGGCCTGCGTTCCGGCAGTGAAGCCGGCGTCGATGTTCACGACAGAGAGGGCGGTACAGGACTGAAGCAGTCCCGAAAGGGCTGCCTCACCTTCGCCACCGTGGCCGTAGCCGGTCGAGACGGGCAGGCCGATGACCGGCACGTCCACGAGGCCGGCGACGACCGTCGGCAGCGCGCCTTCGCGACCCGCTGCGACGATGAGCACGTCCTGGTCTCGGAAGCCATCGACAGCGTCTATCGTCCGGGCGAGGCTCGCAACGCCGACGTCGTCGATACGGGTCACCGTCGCACCCATCTCCTCGGCGATGAGCGCGGCTTCACCGGCTGGAACGGCGTCGGACGTCCCGGCGGTGACGATACCCACTGACGCATCCAGTGACGGACGTTCGAACGCGGGCGTTGTCGCTACCAGCCAGTTCGAACGGTCATCCCATCGGACCGTCGCGTCCGGGGCGGTCTCGTCCAACCGCTCCCGGACCGCGGTCGCGTCGGCCGTATCGAGTCGCGTCACGATAGCTCGTCCCGTCGTTTCGATAGCTGTCGCCGCCAGATCCGCCACTTCCGTCGGTGTCTTTCCGTCTGCCAGGACGGCTTCGGGAACGCCGGCACGGTCTTCCCGGGCAGCGTCGAACCGTCCGGCCCCACTGGTCGCATAGCCCGCAAGCGCCGCCTCGGCCTCTGCCGGAGAGAGGTCGCCCGCCGCAACCGAATCGAGTATATCGCGCATGGGACCCACTCAGGGATACGACCACTCCTATCCGTCGGTCCCCAGTCGTCGTCTCGTCCCAATCAGGGCCGGGCCTGTGCGAGCGCGCGTGAGCGACGCTCGGCCGGAGTAACGGGACAATAGCCGTCTAGCACAGCCCAGAAGGCGTATTCTGATGGATTACTGCCAACACAATTCCGGATTTATAAGGGGTTATATGTCGTATAACGCCTCAAACTGCCGGTAATAGGGTCGAGAGCGAACTAATTGGAGAAAGTATATAAGTAACCCCCGTCGATACCTCGTCTGTATGGCAGACCTAATCGTCAAAGCCGCCGTTAAGGAAGAGCTCAACGACATGAACGTAGCGTCCGACTTCTACGACGCACTCGACGAGGAAGTCGAAGAGCTGCTCCAGGACGCAGCCCGACGAGCTGACGAGAACGACCGGAAGACGGTCCAGCCGCGCGACCTGTAAGGTCGTTTCAAGCAGCGTATTTTTTGACGCAAGCCGACCAGCGACAGCTACTTCGATAGCGTTCGAACGGTGACGCCGTCTGCCGTGCCGAGGTGAATCTCGTCAGCCGTGTCGACGAACAGCCCGTGCTCGACGACACCGGGGAGCGCGGCGAGGTCACTGGCGAGCGTGGCGGGGTCGTCGATGGAACCGAAGTCACAGTCGAGGACGAGGTTCCCATTATCGGTGACGACGGGGCCGTCCTTGCGCTCTGCACGGCGGAGCACCGGGTTGCCACCCACGTCCTCGACCGCCGTGGCGACCGTCGAGCGGGCCATCGGCAGTATTTCAACAGGTACCGGCACCGAGAGCCGCTCGGCTTCTTTCGTCGGGTCGGCGACGACGAGGAAGCGGTCGGCATTCGCGTCGACGATCTTCTCTCGGGCGTGTGCCGCGCCGCCGCCCTTGATCAGGTCGCCGTCGGCCACCTCGTCGGCCCCGTCGATGGCGAGGTCGACCGACACGTCATCGAGGTCGGCCAGCGGGATGCCACAGTCACGGGCCAGCTGGCGGGACTGGAAGGACGTGGGGACGCCGACCACATCCAGTCCGGCGTCGACTGCCCGCCCGATGGCGCGGATGGCGTGGGCCGCCGTCGATCCCGTCCCGAGACCGACGACCATGCCGTCCTCGACTGCTTCGGCCGCTGATTCCCCCGCTGCCTGTTTCGCTGCGTCGGAGCCGCCCTGTTTCATGTGCGGTGGGTCGACAGACGCGGACAAAACGTTTGTTCTCCCGGCCGCAAGCGTCCGTATGACCGCCTGCACGTACTGTGGCTGTCCGGTCGAGACCCACGACCCTGTGTTCGTCAGCGAGTCGCCCGACGGAGAGCCGACAGCGCAGTTCTGTAACTACGGCTGCCTCTCGGCTCACATCGACGAGGCGGGCCTGACGACCGGCACGGCCTGCGAGTGGTCGCCAGCGCAGTGACAGACCAAGCGCCGGGACCGCCGGCCCGCAGTCCCTGTCCGAGGCCGGATGGATTTTAGGGCCGGCCCGACGCAGAGAGCAGTAATGATACAGTTCGGAACGAGCGGGATTCGGGGTCCCGTCGGCGAGACGGTGACAGCCGAGGTGGCGCTCTCCGTGGGGCGGGCGCTGGGCATCGACTGCGAGCGGGTCGTCGTGGGCCGGGACCCGCGAGCGAGCGGCGAGTACCTGCAGGCGGCGCTGGCGGCCGGCCTCCGGGAGAGCGGCGTCGACGTGGTCGACCTCGGCAATGCGGCGACACCCACTATCGGCCGGGCGGTTGCGTGGCAGGACGCCGATGCCGGCGTCGCCGTGACGGCGAGCCACAACCCGCCGGAAGACAACGGCATCAAGCTCTGGCAACCTAGCGGGCAAGCCTTCGACGCGGACCTCCGGTCGACTATCGAGCAGCGACTGGACGAGGGCGCATTCGAGCCAGCGTCGTGGGACGAAAGCGGCGACAGCGAGTCATGGGACGCCAGTCAGCGTCATGTTGACGCGCTGGTCGCGGAGATTGGCGAAAGCGACCTCGACAGCCACGTCGTCGTCGACCTCGGCAACGGTGCGGGGCGGGTCAGCGTCGACGCGCTCTCGGAACTGGGCTGTTCCGTCGAGACGCTCAACGGCCAGCCCGACGGCGCGTTCCCGGGTCGGCCCTCGGAGCCGAAAGCCGAGAACTGCGAGTCGCTGACGACGCTGGTGGCCGAGTCCGACGCCGACCTCGGTATCGCACACGACGGCGACGCCGACCGAATGCGGGCGGTCGCGGCCGACGGGACCTTTCTCTCCGGCGACGTGTTGCTGGCCGTGTTCGCCCGCGCCGCGGCGGCACCGGGCGAGCGGGTCGCCGTCCCGGTCGACACGAGCCTCGTCGTCGAAGACCACCTCAGTGATATTGATGTCTCTGTCGAGTACACCCCGGTCGGGGACGTGTACGTCGCCGAGGCCGCGAGCGCCGAGGGCGTGGCCTTCGGTGGCGAGCCAAGCGGTGCGTGGATCTGGCCCGAGCGAACGCTGTGTCCGGACGGGCCGCTGGCGGCCTGTACCGTTGCGGCCCTGGACAGCGAGCGCTCGCTGGCCGAGCGCGCCGACGACGTGCCGGACTACCCCATCCGACGGGACAGCATCGAAACCGAGCAGAAGGAAACTGTGATGGACCGCGTTCGGGAGACGGTAACCGACGCCTACGACGACGTGACGACGCTCGACGGCGTCCGCGTCGACCTCGGCGACGCGTGGTTCCTCTTGCGAGCCAGCGGCACACAGCCACTCGTTCGGATTACCGCGGAGGCCCGCGACACAGACCGTGCTGACGCGGTGTTTGAAGAAGCACGGACACGCCTGACAGACGCGCTAGTGTAGACCCTGAAACGCCTGTCCAGTACAGCGAGTGGAAGCGAGTGCAGCCGGCGAGGAAAGCGTCCCCGCAACCGTCAGGTCACAGGGCGGCAGTTCCTGATCGGTTCTATCCACGGCGTGTGGACCGGGCCTCACGGACATCTGCCCCGTCACGAATCTTGTCCTCGCACTGCGGACAGACCCTGGGCTTTTCGACCCCGTTCGGCGTGAACACACGCGCGTAGTCAGCCGTTACAAAATTACCGCAGTTCTGGCATTCCGGCATACAACCCTGTATGTGGGTTATACCCTCTTAATTGTTGTTGGTCTGGTAAGAGTTCGCATACGGGGTGTTGGCGGCGCTGCCGGGGGAAAACACCGTTTCGTTTGGGAGCGGGAACCGCTATCGGAGCCCTCAGTGAGCCCATAGTGTCGGTTATCTGTTGGGAACCGCTCGAAGGAACAACGGATTCGGGACGGATCGTGGTCAGTTACGCCTCGAAGGAACTCGAGACAGTTCCGTCCTCAGACAGTTCGATGACACCGTCGAAGAGTTCCCGGAACCTCGCGACCGTCTCCTCGTCGTGAACCTCGTCGGCGAGATGGAACATCCCGACGGCGTCGTACTCCGCAAGCAGATCGAGAATGTCCCCAACGGCCGACAGCGCGCCATCTTCGTCAGCGTAGTAGATGAGTTCCGTCAGCGAGTCGAAGGTCACGCGGAGTTTGCCGTCGTGGTCCTGCAGGAACGTCTCGGTTTCCGAGACGATACCGGACAGGTCGTCCGGCGCGGAGACGTACCGAACACCCTCGGAACGGCGGCGGGTGTAGCCCCGTTCGACCGACAGCGTATCGAGGATGGTCGCTTTCGACTCATCGACCTCGTAGTACTCCAGTTTCTGCTTGACTTCCCGGGCGGTAGTCCGGGTCGAGATGACGAGCATCGAGTCCGTGTCGGTCGCGAGGAAGTCCGTGTCCAGTCGGTCCGTCTCACCGGTACTCGGGTGCAGGAGCAGGATTCCCGTGCCACCTGGAACTGTCTCCGGCGCGTTGTCGATAGCCAGCGTATACTCCATATGCACATCAAGGAGTGGGGAACCCAATTAAGTGTGCGGGTCGCAGTCAGAATACGCTGTCCGCCGTCGCAGCCCCGACAACGCTGAAAATTGCGCCGACAGTGATGGCTTTCAGCGTCGTCAGGAACACAGCCATCGGCGTCGGGTCCGGCAGAATTCCACCGTCAACGAGAAACGTATCAGGTGCGGTCAGCGAGAACGCGAGGATGGTGACCGACCCGAACGCGACGCCCATCAGTGAGACGAACCGTACCGGAATTCCGGCTACCTCCGCCTCGGAGTCCACGTCACGGTCGGCGTCAGCCTTGTACAGCGCCCCGTAGCCGATAGCGAACACGATACCGACGACGAGCACCGCGTGATACCAGGACATGTTCTCGGCCAGCACCCACACCTCCTCAGTCACGACGAACGGTCCTGCGAGCAGGAACCCGCCGACGAGTTGCTGGGCAGTGTCCGCGACCCGGTATCGGCGTCGAACCATACCGGGTTGCTGTCCCGTCAACAGGAAAGTCTCCCGGTCCGCCACTGTCTAACAAGAAGGACGCCCACTCGCCGCGGGGATATTTACAGCTGTCTTCTACGTTTCAACTGGACCGAAAATGTGCCGCCGTCCTTTGGTTTCCAGGTGAAGTGAGGGGGTACAGCAGCTGTGGGTGGCCAGAAAATCGCGACATCATCAGCGAATTCGGGCCGAATATAAAAACGTTTCGTCCCTCAGCCGACAGGTCGAGCGAGCCGCGACCGTTCAGGTCGTCCGGAAGGCCCGGTCACCGGCGTCGCCGAGCCCCGGAACGATGAATCCGTCCTCGTCGAGTTCATCGTCGATAGCGACGCTGATGATGTCAGCGTCCGGCTGGGCTTCCGAGACGCGGACGATGCCCTCGGGCGCGGAAACCGCGGCCAGGACGAGCAGGTTCTCCGGCTCTGTCTTCTCCGAAGTGATGTAGTCCAGTACCGTGGCCATCGTCGACCCGGTCGCAAGCATCGGGTCCGCGATGATGACGGTGTCGTCCTCGGTGATTTCGGGCAGTTTGACGTACTCGACTGAGATGGGGAACTCGCCGTCGTCGTTCATCCCGGCCTCCTCGTCCCGGCTGGCGGAGATGACGCCCTGTCTAGCGCGGGGGAACGCCTTGAGCAGTCCCTCGACGAACGGCGTCGCGGCGCGGAGGACGTTGACGATGACCACGTCGTCGAGCCCTTTGACTCGCTCACCCATCGTCGTGGTCAACGGTGTCTGGATCTCCGTATACTCGGTCTCCATCCGGCCGTCGATGATTTCGTAGCCACAGATACGGCCGAGACGGACCAGTCCCTTCCGGAACGCGACCTGTTCGGTCTCGACGTTTCGTATCCGAGTCAGTTCGTCTCGCGCCAGCGCGTGCGTGACGACAGAGGCGTCGCCGCGCTGTTCGATTGGCATATCGTGCCCGTTGACCCCCGATGGGTTAAACGGTTCTCACTCACGCCGGCTCAGCCGTGCCAGACCGTACCGCAGGGTCACCGCCGCGCTGGCGGTTCTTGGCCATGAGGAAGAGGAACAGAGCGAAACCGACACCGCGGAGCGCGATGTCGAGCAACACCGTCATCTCGCCGCCAGCGAGACCGACTAGTCCGAGGATGTCGTACGTTCCAGACACTGCGAGACCAGGGGCCATCAGAAGCAGCGAGCTGAACGCGAACGCTGCCCGCTCGCCGCGGGAGACGGGTGCGTACGCGAATCCGATAACTGTCGCGGCCAGCGCGACAACGCCGAGGAAGACGCCGATCACGGGTATCAGTATCTCGGGGATTGCGTAGCCGATATCGAGGAGGTCTGCGGTCCCAACGACCCGGTATTTGTCTCCGACATCAAGGGTAGCAGCGTCAGGGTTCCGCCGGAGCAGGATGATGCCCGGCGTAACGATGAACGCGAACGGGACGATTGCCTTGTTGAGCGACAGCGAGAACGCCTCGATACCGGTCTCGAAAGCGTCTGACTTCGCGACGCCGGACGCGGCGTAGGCGGCCACCGCGACCGGCGGCGTGATGTCGGCGATGACTCCGAAGTAGAGGATGAACAGGTGTGCCGCCAGCAGCGGCACGCCGAACGCCGTCAGCGCCGGCGCGAGCAGAGAGACGAGAATGATGTAGGTCACCGTCGTCGGCATCCCCATCCCGAGGATAATCGACGAGAACGCGGTGACGACCAGCAGCAAGACGAGCGACCCGCCCGCGACGGCCGTGATGAGGGAGACGAGGTTCGGGCCGAGGCCGGAGACACTGATGACCCCCGGAATGATACCGGCGGCGGCGACGGCGATAACGACCGGTACCGCGGTTCTGGCCCCGCTCTCCATTGATTTTCCGAGGAACACGCCGAGCCTGTACAGCCCGTTCGAGGCCAGGTCCGGGCGACCGACGGCGTCGGCGGTCGTCTCAGCAGCGTCGTCGACAGCGTTGTCGAACGACAGCAGCGGCGAGTCGAGGCGCGGCTTGGTGATGAGCGTGAGGACGCCGGACAGAATCAACAGCGTTCCGAGGTCGCCGATAGTGGCCGAGAACGCGTCCACAATCGACTGCGCCCCGGTCCCGTCACCGGCCAGCGCCGCCAGGACGCCAGCGCCGAACAGGAACTGTGAGAGGAGCGACGCGCCAAACAGCACGCCGAACACTGCTCCGAGGCGACCGCGTGTCTCGTCGCTGTAGGCCGCGACGAGCGTGGTGAGCGCTCCGATAGCGATGAGCGTAAACCACGCCGAGCGGGCGACCGACAGCCGCTCGATGATGAGGTAGTACAACAGCAGGCCGAGCGGGACGAGGTAGAACCACCCGCTACGGAAGTGACTGCGGAGGTCGACGAGTTCGGAGGGGTCGAGCCCGCCGATGTTCTCCTTGACCGCCTCGAAGTGGACCATCACCCAGACGCCGAAGAAGAAGACGATGGCGGGGATCGTCGCGACGACGATGACATCGGCGAACGGTGTCGCCGTGTACTGGACGATGAGGAACGCGGCAGCCCCCATCACCGGCGGGAGAATCTGCCCTCCTGAGGAGGCAGACGCCTCGACGCCGCCGGAGAACTCTGGCGAGTAGCCCGACCGCTTCATCAACGGAATCGTGAACGCGCCGGTCGTCACTGTGTTCGCGATGGACGAACCGGAGATGGTTCCCATGAAACCGCTGGCGAGGATAGAGGCCTTCGCGGGGCCGCCCTTCCGCGTCCCCGTCGCGCCGTACGCGAGGTCGATGAACCACTGCCCCGCGCCGGACATCTCGAGGAACGCGCCAAAGAGGATGAAGATGTAGATGAACTGCACGGAGACGGTGACCGGAATCCCGAACACCCCGTTTTCCGTGTTGTACCAGAGGTTCTGAATGATAGAGGGCCAGGACAGTTCCGGGATGGAGAGGACGCCCACGTAGGCGGCGTCCTGTGGAATGAGGACGCCGAAGCGGGCGTAGACGACGAAGGCTGCGACGATGACCATCAGCCAGAGGCTGATGGCGCGGCGGGTCGCTTCGAGGACGAGCAGGACGCCGAGCACGCCAAGCACGAACGCGTAGGAAGTGTCGGCGAGCGGTCCGAGCAGGCCCGCTATCGGCTCAAGAAAGGTGAATACTTCCTGAATCGGGCGGCCGCGCTGGACGCCCAGCGCACGCATGCGCTGAATCTCGTCGAAGTCGGTGATGAAGTACGCGGCCGACAGTACCGACAGAGCGATGAAGACGAAATCAGACGGTGTCACGCGGTCCATGTCGCGGTCGAGGAACACCCAGGCGAGCGCGTCCCCGACGGCGTGAACAGCGCGAGATACCGGATGTTCCGGGCCGAGTTTCTCGTCGACCAGCGACCCGAGCGCGATACAGCGTCGAGAGAGCGGGCCATCGCCGGTACTGCCGGGATACAGCAAGAACGTCAGAATGAGACCGAAAGAGACGTGGACGGCGTTTATCTGGAGCAGTTGCAGTGACGCGAACACGACATCACCAGCGCCGGGAAGCGAAATCGAGAGGACGAACCCTTTCGCCGCGAGCCACATCTGAAACACCGAAAACGAGATGCCGATGAGCGCGACGAGGACAACCGCCCAGCCTGTGAGCGAGCGTTTCCGCTCGATTTCCTGCAGTACTTCATCGACTTCCTCGTCCGATACGGCCTCCCCGCCGTCGTCAGGTCGTGTGGTGTCAGTCATGTGTTGAACTGGTCTTTTGCGGCACCGAACGACGAGCGCTGGGTCACATAGAGGTGGACCGAGTGGCCGTTGGTGCGGGCTACCAAGTCGTAGGTTTCGCCTCCGACGTGAAGGTTATGTCCTGCAACATCACCGGGAGAGACTGTCACACGTGTGTAGTTACCCGGTGGGTCAAAGACATACATCCCGTCTTGCCGGGTGACGTTGGCTCCACTTGGGAGTCCCCAGCCGAACGATTCGAACTCCATACGGGTCATCTCAAGATGGTCGCCACGGACCGTGTACTCGTCGTAGACGCGCGTTTTTTCGACACTGTGCATGTACTCCAGCGCCACGGTTGTTCCGTCCTCGACCGGGACTGTTAGGTACTGCTCACCGGATTCAGCGTCTTCGACGACCAGTGCACGCCCGCCGGGAAGCGCCGCTACAGTCCCGATGAGGAGAAGGGTAACGAGCACCGCGATGGCAACATATCGTCGTCTCATTCCGGTTGCTGGATAGTAGAAGACGGTTAGTAAACAATACTGGTGACGTCAGTCGGCGGCGTTACGCGTCGAAGTAGGCCGCTGCGCCAGGGTGGAGTTCGACGGACATCCCATCCTGTGCGGACTCCTTGCTGATGAAGTCCGTCTTGATGGAGAGGTCGTCGACGTTGTCGAAGATGGCCGCGGTGACGCCTTCGACCGTCGATTCGGGCTGTTCAGCGTTCGTCGCGATCATCGCCTGAACGGCGACTGTTTCGACGTCCTCCTCGACACCGGTGTAGGTGCCGCCGGGGATGGTGTCGTCGGCGAACCAGGACGCGTCCTCCTTTGCCGCTTCGCGGTTGTCGCCGGAGATGGGGACGATGACGAGGTCGTTGGTGTTCGCAAGGTCCTCGATGGCACCGACCGGCCAGCCGCCGACGACGAACGCGGCGTCGATGTCGCCGTTTCGGAGCTGATCTGCGGCCTGTGAGAACGAGGCGTTCTGCTCGGAGAAGTCCGAGATGCCGACCGATTCCAGGATCTGGAGCGCGTTGACCTGGGTCCCACTCCCGAGGTCACCGGTGTTGATGGTCGCGCCTTCGAGGTCGGAGAGCTGCGTGATCCCCGTGTCCGCGAGGGTGACGAGCGTAATGGTCTCCGGGTACAGGGTCGCAACGCCCTGAAGATTCTCGACGGCGTTGTCCTCGAACGCATCGATACCGGTGCCGTTCTTCGCGAACGAGGCGATGTCGTTCTGGATGAGCGCGAAGTCGGCGTCACCGCTGGCGAGACTGCCGACGTTTTCGACGCTTGCACCGGTCGACTGGACGTTCAGCGTGAAGTCCGTATTGTCTTCTACAACCGTCTTGAACTCGTTCGAGAGCGGGAAGTAGGTCCCGCCGGTCCCGCCGGCGTGCCAGGAGAGGCGCGTCTCCATGTCGCCGCCGTCGCCTTCGGTCATGTCGTCGCCTTCGGTCATGTCGTCGCCTTCGGTCATGTCGTCGCCTTCAGTCATCTCGCCGTCGCCGCCCTCGCCGTCGCCGCCATCGCCGCCGCCACAGCCAGCGAGTGCCGCGACACCTGCAACGCCTGCTGTCTTGAGGAACCGCCTCCGCGTGGAGTTGTTAGTCATACGTATGTCTACGTTGCACGGGGCCTTCAAGAAGGTTAGCTAGTACACAGTCGTTATTTGACTATATTGTGCGATACCGTATGCCACCGTATTCTCGGGGACGGCGACTGTACGGAAGCGCTCGACTGGACGAAATATTATCTGTTTCGAGAAATTCAGCCAGATTGATGTGTGGCCGTGGCTGGCGTGCCGGACCCGTTACGCAGGTGTCTCGATACCGAGTTCGTCGAGGAGCGTCCGGGCGGCTGCAGCCGACGACGGCGGGCCCCGGGCCGTGATGAGGTCGCCGTCGACGGTGACGCTTGTGTCGGCGTCGAGTTCGGCGTCCCAGTCCGCGCCGGCGGCCTTCACTTCGTCTTCGACCCAGTACGGAAGCTTGCGGCCGTCGGGGAGCAGGTCGTTCTCGTCGACGATGCCCTCCTCCCAGGCGTTCGGGAAGCCGGTAACCGAGCGGCCGTCGACGAGGAACTCGCCGTCGCCGTCGCGAGTAAAGGCCAGAATCCCGACCGTGTGACAGACGACGAGTGCTTTGCCGTCGTCGTCAGCGACGCTCTCGCGCAGGAGTTCGCGGGCGTGGACATCCTGCGTGATATCCCATTCCGCGCCGTGGCCGCCGGGGAATACGACGGTGTCATAGTCGCCGGCGTCGGCCTGTGCCAGCGGAATCGGGTTGTTCAGGCGCTCGTCGGTCTCGTGGACCTCACGAACGTGTTCCGAGAGGTCTTCGCCGACTTCTTCGGGGTCAACGGAGCGCTCGTCAAGCACCGGCGGCTCGCCGGTCGGTGTCGCCACCGTGATATCAAGGCCAGCGTCTGAGAGGGTCGTCAGCGGCTCGATACATTCCTCGCCCCAGTACCCGTGTTCGCTTACGACGAATAGTGCGGATGACATCAAACTACTATTCGTGTGCAATCCTTATAAGCGGCCGTTCGGTGCTGAGCGAAGCAGGACGAGCGGGCAGGTCGCTGGACGGGAGCAACACTCCACCTACGTGTCGATATCGAGGACTGGGGAGGTGTTCGGCGGGAGTGTATCGTGTCTGCCGCCATGGCGGAAACGTTTAACCTCACTGAGCAGCAATCCGGTGTGTACAGATGGACAGCCTACTGCAGCAGGTTCCGCGGCTGTCATAGACCGATCTATTATACCATGGCAGACATCGAAGAGAGCGTTTCAGGATTCAAGACGAAAGGCGGCTGGGTCGACATCGTTGAACACGGCGAGCGCATCACACAGGCGCTGAAAGACATCGCTTCGGGCGAAGGTGTCGACGAGGACGCCCTCAGTGAGTTCGACGAGTGGCGGCCCAAAAGCCACGAACGACTGGACGAGGACGTCAACGAGAAAACGGCGGACCAGGCGAGTGTCGACGAGGGCAAGGGCGAGCAGGCCGGCAAAGGGCCGGACGAGGACCTCCAGACCGCCGGTGAGAAGCTCAGCGAGTCCTACGAGAACCTCGACGAACCGGACGAGGCGATGGAGCGCTGGAGCGAGTCCGTCGACTACGTGGCCCGCGCGGCCGACTCCGCCAGCCGGAAGGCCCTGCGGAAGGTCGAGGACACCGTCTACCGGAACGTGATGACACAGATCGCGCCCTACTACTTCGACAACGACCTCATCAGCGCGAACCTCCGCCGCGTCGGCGACGACGACCGCCCGGAGTACGTCTTCGAGGTCAACGTCAACGACGACGACCTGAAGATGCGCGTCTCGAACAAGCTCGCCGACTTCGAGCAGGCCGTCGACCGCTGGCACGTCGATACCGAGAAAGTCACTGAGGCTGTCGAGGCCGCAGAGGGTGTGGATGCGACAGAGCCGGGCGAGGGGACGGACGCAAAAACAAACTAGGGCGGCCTCTGTGCCGCCGGCATTGTGTTTGTGTCCGAGATGCGAAGACGAACTAAGCTCGCCGTAGTGCGAGCGGCATCGGCTTCCAGCATCGTCGACGCAAAAACGAACTAAGGCGGTCCGTGCCGCCGGCATCGGTTTTGTGTCCGAGAGGCGAAGACGAACTAAGCGTGGATTCGGCCGTGCTGGTCGCTAGATAGCGTCGTCAGGGTCGTGTTTCTCGGCCATCCGCGTCGCTTCGGCCGCGTACTGGGCCTGCAGGTCCGGGTCGTCGACTGACCCGAGGTTGTCCGGGTCAGCGTCGACGGCGGCCGTCGTCTCCCGCACATCCGAAAAGGAGGTCAGGGCGCGCTCCTTCCGGAAGTACTGGTCGCCGTCGGGGGTCGCGTACGTGAGGATGATGAGGTTCTGTTCGTCGTCGGAGTAGGTCCGTTCGACCAGCCAGACGCGGACCGTTTCTTCAGTGGCGGACATATGCGAGCGAACTACGCCCTGCCACCTGAACGTTTGGCCGTGCTGTCGGATGTCGGCAGTCGGCAGTCGGTTCGTGACGGGCGCGCGAACGGTAGGCTCATTGCAGGGCGGGGCAAACGCCGTGACAGATGGTCGCGACGAGTACGATTGCGACGCTTGTTGTCGCGTCAGCCGCGAGTCTGTTCATGGCCTGGGCTATCGGTGCCGGGTCGTCCGGGTCCACGCCGTTTGCGCCGGCGGTCGGTGCGAACGCGATCTCGGTGATGCGGGCCGGGTTCTTCGTCGGTCTCCTCGGACTGGCCGGCGCGGTCCTGCAGGGGGCCAACGTCACCGAAGCCGTCGGGAGCGAACTCGTCCTGTTCCCGAGCGGCGGTGGCCTCTCTGCTGTCGCCGCTATCGTTGCCCTCATAACCGCGGCGGTGCTGGTCGCCGTCGGGATTTTCACCGGCTACCCCATCGCGACGGCGTTTACCGTCACCGGCGCGGTCGTCGGCGTCGGGCTGGCGATGGGCGGCCAGCCGGCGACGGCGAAATACATCGAAATCGTCTCGCTGTGGGTGCTGACCCCCTTCGTCGGCGGCGGCATCGCGTTCGGGACGGCGTGGTCGCTCCGCCACGAGGCCACGACCGAGGAACGGCTCGTACCGCTGCTTGGCGGGCTGGTCGGAGTGATTCTGGCGAACATCGAGTTCGTCCTGCTGGCACCCGGCAGCGAGCAGGCGTCAGTGGCCCGGGCCGTCGCGCGGGCGGCCGGGACGCCGATGCTCTCGTCCATAGTCGTCGTGACGCTCCTTATCGGCGTACTCGCGGGGGGACTGCTCTATCTGGATATCAGGTCAGATGCGGCCGCCGGGCAGCGGCACTTCCTGCTGGTGATGGGCGGGCTCGTGGCGTTCTCCGCCGGCGGGAGCCAGGTCGGGCTGGCGCTGGGACCGCTTGTGCCCCTGCTCGGCGAGGGGCCGACGGCAGCCATCCCCATCACCGGAGTCCTGCTGTTCGGCGGGCTCGGCCTCCTCATCGGCTCGTGGACGGGCGCGCCACGGATGATCAAGGCGCTGGCACAGGACTACTCCTCGCTCGGCCCGCGGCGGTCTATCGGCGCGTTGATTCCGAGCTTCATCATCGCGCAGGCGGCCGTTTTCTTCGGGATTCCGGTGTCGTTCAACGAAATTATCGTCTCCGCTATTGTCGGCTCCGGCGCGGCCGCCGGCGGCGGCGAGGTCAGTCGAGAGAAGATGGGCAAGACGGTGCTTGCCTGGGTCGGCTCGCTCGCGCTGGCGTTCGCGCTGAGCTACGGGCTGTTCTGGATTATCGACGCACTCCTCTGACTCGCTTAGCGACCCCAGACGTAGCGATTCACGGCCTCGTTGAGGCGGGTCGAGAGCCGCCCCATCCAGGCTTCGGGCGAGACGCGCTCGATGTCCCGCCGGTCGACCTCGATGCGGTCCTCGCCGAAGGGGCCGTGGAGCTGTTCGTCGGTAGTTTCGTCGACAGCGTCGACGACGACGGTCATCGAGCAGCGGCCGCAGGCCTCGGTGTCTTTCGCCATGATTGTTGGTGACTAATTGCTGGGCCAGCATCAAAAACCTGCCGCGGCGGTCGTGTACGGCCCGTGGACGACCGTCGGCTGACCGACGCGCTTAAGATGCCGACACGGCATCGGCATGGTATGAGCTACCGCAGCATGGGACCGGTGCGAACTGAGCGCCCACGCGACTCGGCACGATGAGCGAGGAAACCGAGTCCAAGTCGGTCGGGGAATCGCCGGAGTACGGTGCAGACGACTGGGAGGACCCCGTGACCGGGGCAGTCCCGAAATCGGAGCTCCCCGACGAGATCGTCGAGGAGGTCCCACACTGGGACGACGACCCCTACTTCGACCGGGTGAGCGACCGGCTGATGTACAACTACACGCTGGAGCGTGACCACCGGCTCCGGGGCGAGCGCTGGGACCTCTACGGCGAGATGCGGGTCCTCAATCAGAAACAGTTCTTCCACCCGGCGCTGTCCTACGGGGACCACGAGTCCGAGGAGTACCTCTACGCCCGTCGCGTCGGCCGACCGACGGTCGGCGAACTGAAGCGGCTGGTCGAGCTGGGCCACGACTTAGCCGACGAGCGCGTGACCGCCAACGAGGAACACTACCGCACCGACTTCACATTCGTCCTCATCGCCGACGAACTGCCCGACGAGGTCCGGTCGTTCGTCGAGGGCCAGCGTGAACGCACGCTGTTGAAGTACGGCTACTACGGCCATTACGAGGTCAATCTGGGCGTCATCGTTCCCGACGAGCAAGTGGCCGTCGCTGGCGAGGCCGCCGACGTGGTCGAGGCGTTCGTCCTCTGGGATGACGTCGCCCAGCCCGAGGAAGGGGTGCTCTCGCGGCTCGCCAAGCGATTCTGGAAATGATGCCGCCGAGCCGGCGCAGTTTTGTCGTCGCTTGCACGGCTGCGCTGGCCGGCTGTAGCGTCCTGCCGGAGGAGAGCGAGCCTATCGAGGCCAGCGCCAGCGCACCGGCGGTGCTTCCCGGGTCGAGCGAGTACTCGCTCGTTGCCGAAAGTAGCCCCACCATCGAAACGACAGTGACAGTGGATTTCTCCGGCGACGTGGAGCTGACATCGCGGCAGGATGTGATTGCCACGGTGTTCCAGCGCGTGTACGAGTCGGCGAGCGGGGCGCGGTTCGGGCTCCTGACTGCCCCGGCCGTTCGGGTCGTCGACCAGCCTGAGGTCGTCCGCGACCCGCTGACGGCCGTTGACGACGCTCGGGTCGTCGTGCTCGCGACCGATACCGATGTCGAGGCCCTCTCGGAGTGGTCTGAGGACGGGTCGGCAACCCTTCTCGGAACCGAGACGACACAGATGGCAGCAGCGGCGACGCTCAGCGGCAGCGAGGAGGCCCTCGCTCGTGTTCGCGTTCGTGCCGGTGAAGACTCGGTGACGGCGGTAGCGACCGACCCGGACGACGACGCGCCGCCGTTCGAGGCGGTTACGCGAGACGCGTAGCTGTCGCTGTCGACGCTTGAAAAAACGGAGAAGTCGTCGCCGTGTCAGTCGTCGCCCGGCTCGACCGCGCCAGCGGGACCACGGTCACGGACCGTGCCAATGTTATCGTAGCCTTTCTTGACGAGCGCTAGCGCAAGTCCAATGAGAACAAGTGCCAAGAGGCTTTGTACCACAGTTGCGAACAACTGGACTCCCGAGGCGCCGCCGACGATGATTGTCTGGTAGATGTTCTGGAAGAACGCTAGCCACGCGAGTCCGAGAACCGTGATTGTGACCATGATGGCCATCGGGACGCCGGTCGAGTAGAGTTGCTTGTCGTCGCTCCAGTTAGCCAGCCAGACGGTCCCTGCAAGCAGTGCAAGGGCAGCCAGTAGCTGGTTCGCACCACCGAACAGACCCCACAGGACGGTCCACTGACCCGAGACGACCATAATGTAGGCGAAGACACACTGAATCACCGGGTTAGTGTACCGTCCGCGACCGAGTTCGCCAAGCGTCGAGCGAAGGCCCCCACCGACGCTGAATCCGCTGGTGGTCTGTCCGGCCGGAAGGCCGACAATCTCTTCCATCATGTACCGCCCGAGTCGAACGGCCGTGTCAGTCGAGGTAAGCAGGAAACTCACGAGCACCAGCGCCATGAACGGTGCCCCGAACGAGGCTGGGATACCCAGACTGGTCAGAACAATCCCACCGCCGCCCGCAAAGGTCGGCAGTGCGGCGCCGATACCACCGGACGCCTCCGGGAGGCCAGCCACGGCGAGGGTCGCGAGTGCCACGGACGCGAGCAGTCCCTCGCCGAGCATGCCGCCGTAGCCGATCAGTCGCGCGTCGGTCTCTTTGTCCAATTGTTTCGCAGTCGTCCCCGAAGAGACGAGCGAGTGGAATCCACTGATTGTCCCACAGGCGATTGTGATGAACAACAGCGGGAACAGCGGGAACAGGCCCGCGCTTTCAGCGCCCCAGAAGCCATTGAACGCTCCGATGGAACTATCGACGACGAGGGGCTGACTAGCCGAGCCAAGCAGGGTGCCAGCGATGATTGCAATCAGTGCGCCACCGACACCGGCGTACAGCAAGAACGACGAGAGATAGTCACGCGGCTGGAGGAGCACCCACACGGGAAGGGCACTCGCCACCGCTGCGTAAAGCATAATGACCGGAATCCACGCGGCGGTGTTGCCGCCGAGGGCAGATGCACCGGGAACCCACGACCCGCTGCCGCCGATCAGCACTGTGACCGCCATGTCTGCAGTCCGTCCTGCCGTTGGCTCAAACAGTGCAATGGGGTACTGGATACCCACCCAGACACCGGCGAAGACACCAGCAACGAACAGGACCGTCCCCGGCAGGAACGGGCCGTTCAACTGGTAGAGGTACACACCAAACGCCAGCGCAAGGGCTATGTAGACCAGTGACGCTGTCACGACCTCGGGGTAGGAGTTGAACACAATTCCGACGACGAGTGCGAACACCGCGACGACGAGGATGATGGTAAGGAAGGCAAACCAGAGCAGCATGTTCTTCCCGCCCTCACCGACGTACTCGCCGATGATGTAGCCGATTGACTTCCCCTCGTGTCGAAGCGAACTCGACAGCGAGACGAAGTCGTGGACACTGCCCATCAGCGGGTTGCCGATGGCAATCCACAGGAGCGCGGGAACCCATCCCCAGATTACGCCTGCGGTAATCGGACCGACAATCGGTGCCCCACCCGCGATACTTGAGAAGTGGTGTCCCAGCAGCACCGGTTTCTTCGACGGGACGTATTCCTGCCCGTCCTCATATTTGTGTGCCGGTGTCTCGCTGTCCGCGTCGAGTTCGAGGAACCGTGCGAGGTACTTCGAATACCCCAGGTACCCCACGCTGAACGTCACCAGTACTGCCAGAACGATCCAGATTACCTGTGTCATGTGTGTGCATGAATGGTAACCAACATCAAGCTATTAATAGTTATTATATATTTCTTATACTTCTCAAGTCCGTCAGAATACGCTTGGCTACACAGCTTCGACTATCAACGAAAATCTAATATCTGATTACTTATCGGTCATGCGCGGCCTGTACACGAGCGCCGGCGAGTAGCTTGTACGGATTGTCGTAAATCAGTTCAAGCTTGTGCCAGCCCCGGACGGCGCATATCGGTACATCGCTACACCAATTCGTATCAGACGAACGTCGGCACCTCGGCGTCTGTTTCCACGTCGAGTTCGGTTGCGACATCTCCGAGCAGGTCGCCTTTCACCTCCGCCGTACGGGTCGTGATTTCGGCGACCAGCGGCGGGTCGAGCGTCTCGCGGACCTCCTGCAGTCGCTCGTTTTCAGTGGCGACCCGGTCCCGGAGATACCGGGCCCCGCGGCCATCTTCGTGGGACTCCGGTTCGGGCGTGAGCTTGTTCGCGACGAGCCCCCGGACCGAGAGGTCACGCTCGCGCATCTCGGCGATGGCACGCCGCGTCTCGTTGACCGAGAGCTGGTCGGGGTTGAGCACGAGGAAGAAGGCGGCGTCGGACTGGAGCGCGCCGCCGGCGAACTCGAAGAACTCCTTGCGGTCCTGCAGGCGCGCAAGCACCGGGTCGCCGTCCATCACGCGCCGGGGCTCGTTGTTGCCGATTGCGGCCTTCTCGAAGAGGTCGATGCTCTTCTCGCGTTTGTGCATCAGCCGGTCGATCCACCCTTCGAGGAACTCCGGCAGGCCAAGCAGCCGGAGCGTGCTGCCGGTCGGCGACGTGTCGAAGACGACCCGGTCGTACGGGTCGGCGTTGCGCATCACGTCGACGAAGCGGTCGAACAGGGCCGACTCGTAGGCCCCCGGCGTCTGGTGGGCCATCTCCAGCTGTTGGTTGATTTCGTTGACCATCGCCGCCGACACCTGCTCGGAGAGGTCGTTGCGGATGCCATCGAGGTGGCGCTGGCTCTCGGTTTCGGGGTCGATCTCCATGGCGTCGAGCCCGTCGATACCTTCGACGGACTCGGGGTCGTCGCTGAAGCGCTGGTCGAACACGTCTGTCACCGAATGGGCCGGGTCCGTCGAGACGACGAGCGTCTCCAAGCCCGCCCGCGCAGACTTGACGCCGTAGGCACAGGAGACAGTGGTCTTGCCGACCCCGCCCTTCCCGCCGAAGAAGACGAACGGCTCCATCAGAAGTGATACTGCTGGCCCTTGCGTTCGATGTACGACCCCCGGTCCCACAGCCGTCGCTCCCAGGCCTCGAAGGTGTCTTCGAGGTAGGGCAGCAGCTCGGCGGTGTAGTACGACACCGGCGACGGGATGCCGAAGGCGTCGGGGAAACAGGCCAGCATGAACGCGTCCTCGGTGTCCTCGGCCTCCTTCTCGATTTTCTCGTAGGCCGGATGCGTTATCATGCCGTGGTACAGTCCGCGGGCCCACTCCCGTAACGTCCGGCGAAAGCGCTCGATTCGGTCGGCCAGTTCCATCGTGGGTCGTGTGTGCGAGAGGCACGGAGTAAAAGCTGTCGCAGTTACCCGTCGCCGCCGCCCACGCGCCGTGGCGGGACGGCGGTCGTGTCCAGCTACCGGAAACGAGGCGCGATTTGAAGGGAGCCGACCCACAACAGGGGGTATGCGCGACACCATTCCCGTCACGATTCTCTCGGGGAGCCTCGGGGCCGGGAAGACGACGCTGCTGAACCATCTGCTGACAGAAGCCGGCGACCGCGACATCGCCGTCCTCGTCAACGACATGGGGACGGTCAACGTCGACGCCGAGCTCATTGCGGAGGGGTCAGAACTGGACGTGGACGACGGCGTCGCGGAACTGTCGAACGGCTGTATCTGCTGTGAGCTGCAGGACGACCTCGAAACGGCGGTCGTCCGCCTGGCGAACGACCGCGATTTCGACGCGCTGGTCGTCGAATCTTCTGGCATCTCCGAGCCGGCCCCCGTCGCGCGGCTGTTCACCACAGAGTCGCGCGTAGCCGCGCTCTATCGCGTCGACACGCTCGTGACCGTGCTGGATACCCGACTGTTCCTCGACGCATTCGCCGGCGAGACGCCGGAGCGTCGCGGTGCCGGGGTAGCGAACGCCGATGGTGATGGCGACGACACAGCGGCCGACGACACCGACCGCCCCCTCTCTGACCTCATGGTCGAACAGGTCGAACTCTCGAACGTCGTCCTCCTGAACAAGGCTGACCTCTGTTCCGAATCGGAACTCGACGAGGCCGAAGAGCTGGTGCGGGCGCTCCAGCCCGACGCCGAGACGGTCCGAACGACGTTCTCACAGGTCGACCCCGACCAGCTGTTCGACCGAGAACTGTTCGACCAGAACGAAATCAACGACCTGCCGGGCTGGAAGCGAGCCCTGGCCGAGGCCGGGCACAGCCACAGCGAAGGCAGTCACGACCACAATGGCGATGTCCACGATGACGAGCGCCATGCGGGCGACAGCAGCAACGGACACGCCGGCCACCACCACCCCGAAGAGGTGTACGGCGTCACCTCCTTCACCTACCGCCGCCGCCGGCCGTTCCACCCCGGCCGGCTGGCCGACGTGCTTCAGGACCTCCCGTCGGGTGTCGTCCGCTCGAAGGGGACCGTCTGGCTGGCAGGCACCGAGTTCCGTGTCGTCCTCGGCCAGGCCGGCCCCTCGATACGGGCCGAAGCGCAGGGGCCTTGGATTGCGAGCCTCCCAGAAGTCGAGCGGGAGATGTATCGCTCGAACCGGCCGGAGCTCGACTGGCACGACGAGTACGGCGACCGTCGGACAGAACTGGTGTTCATCGGAACGGAGTACGACGAGAAAGCCCTTCGGACGGCGCTGGATGATGCGCTCGTTACGGACGCGGAATGGACGGACAGCGAGTCGCTCACGGGGCCGTTCCCGGCAGAACAGGGCGACGAGACAGTGATCCGGAGCCCCTAACAGGCACAGTCCCGACCGGCCGCACGCTCGAAGCGCATCTCCTCGCCACAGTCCGGGCAGATCGGCTCGCCGTCGAGTTCGACGTCCCTGATACGAACGCCGCAGTCGTCACACCAGTACGCGCCCTTCGAGCCGTCGTCGGGGCGGGACTTCGTCTCCGGCTGTGACGTGAGCGCCTCCTTGACGCTGTCGATGATGCTCATGATTGTATGTTTATGTTGCGTCTACTAAACCTATCGTGGTTGTGTGCAACCGTCTCACGACCAGCGACAGGCGGGCCGTTCAGTGGCGCTCTTCACCGCTTCAGGCCCCGGGTACGTCCGCCACCAGGTCTTCGATGGCCCGCTCTAGCTCGTTGCCGCGCTTCCAGGCGGCGATGCGGTCAGCGAAGGGGAGCGGCAGGTTCAGTGAGACGGTCGACCGCATCGTGATCCGCGAGCCGTTGTCCTCCGGCGTGACGGTGATTTGGGTCTCCAGATGGTCGAAGGGGCCGACCTCGCCCTCAGCGGTGTACCGGAGCCCGTCGTCCCTCGATTCGAAGCGAAGCGGGACCGACATCCCTGGACCGGCCGCGGTGACGAGTGTTCCCGTCTCAGTTTCCTCGACAGCCGTCACGGTAAACGTCCCCTCCGCCGCGACGACCGCCTCCGGCGAGAGCGTGCGGTGGACAGCCGGCGGCCGCGCCATCACGAACCGAGAGCGTTCGACCTCGCGCATACCAGTCCACATGTGTACCGGGGTGGTAAATCACAGGGCCAGCGGGGCCGAAACAGCGACCAGCAAAACAGCGAACCCGATGCCGATGTAGATGAGGCGCTGGAAACGAAGCTCCGGGGCGATGTGTACCGAGGGCGGCGGGGCCGTCCAGACCAGCCGGTGATAGGAAACAACGGCGACAGTGATGGTCCCGGCTGTCGCAACTGTTAGACCGGCCCACACCGGAAGTCCGTAGGCGAGGCCGTACAGCGGGCCGACAGAGAACAGTAGCATCACCGCCGTCGCGGTGCAGACGAGAAACGGAACCGGGTCGACCGGGTCCCCGTGACGGTTCTGAGCGTTCATACGCCCGTGTTGGACCCCGAACGTGTTTAGTTGCGCGACTCCGCCCCGTACAGCCAGCGCGAGCGGAGCGAACGCGCCGGGCACTGCCAAAGAGCTAAGGAGTGTCCCGTCCGTGTTCGTGGGCATGAGCGACGCGAACGGGTTCGAAGAGGGCGCAAGCGGGTCACAGGGCGATCCGCGGGTACTCATCGCGATGAACGTCGTGCTGTCGACGGCGTTTGCAGCCACTATCGTCTGGGGGCTGAGCGTCATCGGCGCGGCGGAACTCACCGCGATCAACGTCGCGACCGGGGCGATACTGCTGTTCGCGTTGACCTACGCTATTACGCTCCAGTAACGGTCCCGCCCAGTGGTCGCAACGCTCACTCGGGGTCGTAGGGATGGACGTCGTCCACTGCGGGCGCGCCGACGACGAGCGTCCGTACTGATTCGGTCGCCGACTCGGGGTTGTGCGCCCGCTGGGGGCTGTCCGGTTCGACGACGAACGCCTCGTCTTTGTCGACCTCGTAGGTCTTCTCGGGCGTTTCGACAGCCAGCGTTCCCGAGAGGACGTAGAACAGTTCCTCCTGGTCGTCGTGGTAGTGATACGCGAGCGGGATGTCCTCGCCAGGGGCGACCTCGTAGACGTTCACGGCGGCGTTTTCCAGACCGGCCGCATCGCTGATGGAGCGCTGGACGCTGGGTCGGTCCGGTGTCGGTTCGATGTCGTCGACGGAGATATGGTGGTATCCCATGCTACCGGTGTCGATGGCGACCGACGTAAAACGACTGCTACCGCGAGATCTCAGTCCGAGGCTTCTTCGGCGTCGACCGGCTCCGTTGCGTCGGTTTCGAGGCGGACGACGCGAGCCTTCATAATGCGCGTGTTCTCGACCTGTTCGACGCGGATCTCGACGCCGTCGTAGGTGATGGTCTCACCCTCTTCGACGAGCCGTCCGGCACGGTTGAAGATGAAGCCGGCAATGGTCTCGAACTCCTCGCCTTCGGGCAGGTCCAGGTCCAGCGCCTCGTTGACCTCCTCGATGTTGACCTCGCCTTTGACCGTCACCGTGTCGTCGCCGACGTACTCGATTGGCTCTTCCTCCTCGCCTTCGAGTATCTCGCCGACAATCTCTTCTGTCAGGTCCTCCATCGTCACCAGCCCCTCGGTAGTCCCGAACTCGTCGATGACGATGACCATGTGGAGGCGCTCGGCCCGCATCTCGGTCAGTAGGTCGTCGACATTCTTCGACTCGGGGACGTGCAGTGTCGGCTCGATGAGGTCCTCCAAATCCATGTCCTTTGCCAGCGCCTCGCCGTAGTTGAGGTCCCGAACGAGGTCGCGGATGTGGATGACGCCGATGACGTTGTCCAGACTCCCCTCGTACACGGGGATTCGGGCGTGGCCGCTCTGGATGCAGGTCTCCAGGGCCTCCTCGGCGGAGGACTCCTTTGCGACGGCAGTCATGTCCAGCCGCGGGGTCATCACCTCCTTGGCGATGGTGTCGTTAAATCGGAGGGTGCGCTGGAGCATCTCGCGTTCGTCCTCGTCTAAGACGCCCTCGCGCTCACCCGTCTCGATGATGTCCTGTATCTCCTGACGGGTGACGTAGGATGTCTCGATGGCCGAGCGGCCGCCGGTAATCTTGTTGACGACGCGGGTGAGATAGTCAAAGAGGAGGATGAGCGGCAGCAACACCTTCTCAGCGACCTTGAGCGGCTTGGAAATACGTAGCGCCCACGATTCGGTGTTCTCGACCGCGTAGCTTTTGGGCGCACTCTCGCCGAACAGCAGCACGATGGCGGTGATTCCGAACGTCGCGATGGCGACAGCCAGCCCCTGGCTATCGACGTACATCGCGAGGAGCCCAGTAGCGATGGAGGACATCGCGATGTTGACGAGGTTGTTGCCGACGAGAATCGTCACCAGGAGGCGGTGGGGGTCCGACTTGAGTTGTTTGAGTGTCTTCGCACCCGGAACAGCGTCCTCGACGAGCGCTTCCGTCCGGTGTGCTGGCAGCGAGAACATCGCAATTTCTGAAGATGAAAAGAACGCTGAGAGGACAACCAGTGCGACGAGCGTGACAACACCACCGACCAGCACCGCGTCTTGTGGTATCGTGACGCCGGCGTATTCGATAGCCTGCAACGTCGCTGTAGACAGCTCAAACGGCGCAGGTGGATCCAGGGCCATCAACGGTCGAAGTTGTAATGGGCGGGGATTAAGGCTTGTCATGAACGGGTTGCCAGCGAAGCCCTTACCCGGCTTTCGCGCGTATCGCCGCCCAGAGTATGAGCGAGCCCGACATCACGCTGTACCGGCTGCAGGCGTGTCCGTTCTGTGAGCGCGTCGTCCGAACGCTGGACGCCTACGATCTCGACTACCAGTCGCGGTTCGTCGAGCCGATGCACGCCGACCGCGACGTGGTCAAGCGACTGTCCGGCAAGCGAACCGTCCCGGCGATCGTCGACGAGAACACCGGCGTCACGATGTCCGAGAGCGCGAACATCGTCGCGTATCTGGAGCGGACCTACGGCGAGGGCGAAGAGACAGCGGGAGGTGCGGCCTGATGGACCTCGATTTCGACGTCGTCGACCTCGACCCGGTCGACCACCCCGAAGAAGGCGACACCGCGCAGGATTTCACGCGCCCGCTGGTCAACGAGGAGTTCTGGGAGGATGAGTCGCTCGCGTCGCTGTGTGCCGATAGCGACCGGGTCGTCCTCGTGTTCCACGCGATGGACGGCGCGTTCCCGGCAACCTACATCTGGAACGAGATCCGCGACCGCTCGTGGCACGAGCGGGCCACCGTCGTCGGCGTCTCGATCTCGACGCCGTACGAGCACAAGCAGTTGCTCGAAGAGCGGGAGATCGAGGGGAATTACCGGCTGTTCTCGGACCCAGCCAACGGCGTCGCACAGCAGTACAGCATCGACATGAACCTCGACGGGATGGCCGGTATCGAGGAGCCGCGGCCGGCCGTGTTCGTCCTCGATAGCGACCGGACTATCGAGTACGCGTGGGTCGCTGAGGAGTGGCCCGACTTCCCGGACTACGACGACATCGAAGCCCAGCTCTAACCATGGCGACAGTCGACGACGCCGCAGCAGCGGTTCGCGACGGAGCGCTGGTCATCTATCCCACGGAAACAGTGTACGGTCTCGGCGCGGACGCGCTCGACGCCGCTGCTGTCGAGCGCGTGTTCGAGGCGAAGGGCCGTGACCGTGACAAGCCGATCTCGATGGCGGTTCCCGATGTCGAGACCGCTCGCCAGTACACACGCGCGAGCGAGCGCGAGCTGGCGTTCATGCGCGAGTTCCTCCCCGGCCCGGTCACCGTCGTCGTCGAGCGCCGGGACGTGGTCCCGGACGTGCTGGTCGCCGGTCGGGACCGTGTCGGGGTTCGCATCCCCGACCACGACCTCGCGCTCGAACTCCTCACAGAAACGGGGCCGCTCACGGCAACGAGCGCTAACGTCTCCGGGAACCCGAGCGCCCGCACCGTTGGTGACCTCGACGCCATCCGCGAGCGTGCTGCCGTCGTACTCGACGACGGCGAAACTGACGGCGGCACCGGCTCGACGGTCGTGAACGTCGACAGCGGAACGATACACCGCCGCGGCGCACACGCCGACGCCGTCGAGTCGTGGCTTGCAGAGCAAGACTGACTGCCGGGTCACCGTTTCGAGTCGCGCCGGCTCACCGTATCATCGACCGCAACGACCGCGTTTTCACCCCGCAGTCGTCGCTGAACTCACAGGGCTTGCATTTGGCGTCGTTTCGCACCCGCCCCGGCGGCCCGTCGATGCTGTCGGCGGTTCTGATTGCCCGGCGATAGACCCCGGCTCGCCGCGTGTTCACCTCGATACGCCGGATGACGCCGTACGCCGGATACTCGGCGTAGGCGGTATCAATGTCGCGTTCGCGCTCCCAGGAGAGCGCCTTCGCGGCGGCGACAAGCCGCACAGTCTGGGGCTCCCAGACTCCGTCTTCGGGCGGCCGACCAGCGAACACGAGCGACGGTGCGGGACCGGCCTGCCCGGCGACGACCTTGTGTGCGATCCCGCGGGCGTCCTTCCCTTCGAGATACGCGTCTGTCGCTGTCGGGGCGACCAGCGCGTCCCAGTCAACCAGCCGCTCTCGAAGCCCCCTGAGCCGGTCGCGATACTCGTCCGGTCCAACTTCGATAGGGGCTGCCAGCAGGGCGGCATCGTCAGTTAGCAGCCGCTCGTACTCCCGAGCGAGCCGGCGAACCGACTCGACCTCGTCAGGAATCTCGCTTGCCCCGTCGCGGCGGCGGTAATAGAGCTTCCGCGGGCAGTAGGCGGCCGTTTCCAGTTCCCTGAACGTGTGTGTCGACATGGGGATGCGTGGTCGTGTTCTCCCACAAGAAGGTTCGGCGCACCTCTGGGTTGTGAAACAGCCGCGCAGTCGGCCAACTCTACCGCGACAGAAGATGTCAGCGGGTCACATCGACACGTCAGCGCCGGAGTCAAGCGAATCGATGTCCTCGGTGGCCTCGTCGAGGCCGTCCTCGCGGAGGGCGGCGGCGTGCTGTGTCGACAGCCCGGCGTCGGTGAGTACGTCCTCGAACTCACTCTGGAACCGGTGAGAGACACGCCGGGCAGCGCCCTGTGCGGCGACGACGCGCCGGTAGTGGGCGGCCCGGGACTCGTCGATATCGAACTCAGCCGCGAGTTCGGCGGCGGACGGGTCGCTGTCGGCGACACGACGGCGGAACGCGGGCAGGTCAAACGGTGCCTCTGTGTCCTCCTCGCGGAGAAGATGCAGGTCCAGTCGCGCTTCGACCACGTCGGGCTCGTCCGCGTCGATCTCGGCCGCGATGGTCGCGTCGTCGCTCCCCTCGTAGAACAGGCGGACCACTGTCACCAGATTATCGTCAGCGAGTTCGGTTCGGAATTCGTACCGCTCGCGCATCCGCTCGATGACATCACCGAGTCGGTCCACGACACCGGCCTCGTCAGTGCCGGTCAGGGACCCTCTCGACGCTTCTTGGGACTCCGTCACAGCCTCCTCGCCGGAGACGTCCATGAAGATGTCACGGAGTTCTTCAGTCTTCTCGTCCATCGAACATGATACTACTTCTCGGGAGGGATATATCTGTCGGACGAGCAACGTGATTCGGAGAAACTTTCAACAGCTCTCAAATTCTCGCAGGACCGCGACGGGGTCGTGGCAAGATTTAAGCGGACACAAATCGGGTGTTACCGTATGTCATCAATAATCCAAACAACCACGCGCCCAACGTTCTGGCGTATCGGCGACGTGGGGAAGGTGCTGTTCTACTATCTCGCAGCACTCGCTGTCATCGTCTTTCTGTACGGTGTGTACAACCGCGTCGCCCGCTATAGTCAGGGCAGCGAGGACCCCTTTGAGCGACTGGACGAACTGCCACAGCGGACAGTCGCAGCGGCGAAGTTGGCGCTGTCAAATCGGAAGCAGTTGGACCGTGACACTGTCGCCGGTGTGATGCACGCCTTCATCGTCTGGGGGTTTCTGACACTGCTCATCGGGACGACGATTCTGGGTATCGACATCGACCTCTACCGGCCGCTGGCTGGCGAGTCCTTCTTCGTCGGCCAGTTCTACCTCTCCTATTCGTTCGTCATGGACGCCATGGGGCTACTGTTCGTCGTCGGCGTCGGCGTGGCGCTGTGGCGACGCTACGGCCGCAAACTCGACCGCCTGCACGACCGGCACACCTCCCGCGAGGACGACCTGTTTCTGGGCTCGCTGTTCGTGCTCGGCGTTGGCGGCTACCTTACCGAGGGCATCCGCATTCTCGGGACCTCGACGGTCCGGGATGTCTCCTTCGAGACGGTGAGCTTCGTCGGCTGGTCGGTCAAAGAAGTGCTCATCGTGGCCGGGATGACACCGGAGATGGCAGCGGGCGCGTACCCCTTCGTCTGGTGGAGCCACTCGCTGGTCGCGCTGTGGTTCGTCGCCTGGATTCCCTACGCGAAGCCGTTCCACATGCTCTCGTCGTTTGCCAACCTCGTCGCCCGCGACGAGAAAGCCGGCGTGCGACTGCCCGGTGTCCCGGCGGACGCTGACCCCGACGATATCGGTCCCAGCGAAATTGATGACTTCTCCTGGAAACAGTTGCTCGACCACGACGCCTGTACCAAGTGCGGGCGCTGCTCCTCAGTCTGTCCGGCGAAAGCGTCCGGGCGGCCGCTAGACCCGCGGAACGTCATCCTCGACCTGAAACGCTACCGGGAGGAGCGCGACGCCGGCGGCGAGGACGTACCCATCATCGCCGACGGCGGCACCTCAGTCATCGACGCCCACACGATGGAGTCCTGCATGTCCTGTATGGCCTGCATGGACGCTTGCCCGGTCGACATCGAGCACGTCACGCAGTTCACCGAGATGAACCGCCGGCTGACCGAGGCCGGCGAGATGGACGAACACGTGCAGGACGCGATGATGAACGTGTTCCAGCACGGCAACACCTTCGGCGACCCCGAACGCGCCCGGCCGGACTGGACCGAGGACCTCGACTTCGAGGTGCCCGACGCCCGCGACGAACCGGTCGAGTACCTCTGGTACGTCGGCGACTACCCGAGCTACGACGAGCGCAACCAGAAGATCGCGCAGGCGCTCGCCACCGTCTTCGAGGCCGCAGACGTGGACTACGGCATCCTCTACGAGGCCGAACAGACCGACGGCAACGACGTGCGCCGCGTCGGCGAGGAGGGCCTCTACGAGATGCTCGTCGAGGACAACGCCGCCGCGATGCTGGATTGTGAGTTCGAGTCCATTGTCACGACGGACCCCCACGCATACAACACGTTCATGAACGAGTACCCCGAGTTCGAGGCCTGTGAATGGGGTGAAGACGACGTGTTCCACTACACGCAGGTCGTCGCTGACCTCGCCGGTGCCGGCGCACTCGGCCTCGCCGGGATAGAACTGGACTACACCGTCACCTACCACGACCCCTGCCACCTCGGGCGGTACAACGGCGAGTTCGAAGCCCCGCGGGACCTCATCCGCGCGACTGGCGCGGACCTCCACGAGATGCCGCGCAACCGCGACGATTCCTTCTGCTGTGGCGGGGGCGGTGGCGGCCTCTGGATGGACCTCGAAGAGGAGACGAAGCCCAGCGAGGAGCGCCTACGGGAAGCCCTAGAGGACACCGAAGCGGGCGCAGCCGTCGAGAAGTTCGTCGTCGCCTGCCCGATGTGCATGACGATGTACGAGGACGGACGCAAGACCGGCGGCTACGAGGACGACCTCGAAATCGTCGGTGTGACGGAACTGCTGGCGGAGGCGGTCGGGGAAGCGGGAGTCTGACTCTCGGATGTGAATTTCCAAATAGCTGAAATGAAAAGGACCACTATGGTCCTCCTCCTGATTCCGGGATTACCCGGCGCAACGGAACTTCTTGTCATGGGTATAGCACTAGCACTGTACGTCGGACTCCCAGCCGCCGGCATGATACTCATCTACAACTTTCTCGACGGGAAACGCGGCTACGAAAAGCGCATTTCCGAACTCGAACGCAAGGTCGAGACACTCGAATCCGAGTTAGCCGAGGAGTGACGGCCAGCCCGGAGTCACAGCCGTTCACACACCTGCTTCCCGCTCACAACCTCGGGGATTATCACCTCGTCCGCGCCTACACGGCGAGCCACAGTCTCGTCCTGCCGGTCGCCGGCTCGAACGATGAGTTGGACCGTGGGCGCGAGTTGGCTCGCTAGCACCGCTATCTGGATGTTCGCGTTCGTGTCGTCGATTGCACCGATGACCGTGTCGGCTCGCTTGACACCCGCATCTGTCAGCGCGTCCTCGCGACTCGCGTCGGCCTCCAGCGCGAGGTGGCCGTCGTCGAGCGCCCGTTCGTACTGTTCCGCCTGCTGTTCGATGACGACCACTCGGGTGTCTGTATCGCCTATCTGCTCCGCGACAGTCTGTCCGAACGTCCCGTAGCCACAGACGACGATATGGTCGTTCAGGTCTTCGATTCGCTGTGCGATTTGCATACGTGTGAGTTCTGTCTGAATCTGGCCGCCGAAAGCCGCCGACAGCGCTGTCTCGCCGGTCCACAGACCGGCGACGACAAGACCAGTCAGGACGACGATGGCATAGCCTTTGACCAGCGTCGCAGGCCCGTCGTGGGTCCGGAAGTGGAGTTCAATGCTCGTGGGGTCGAGCAGCCAGAACAGGGCGTTGACGACGCCGACCCCGCCCAGCGTGACGAAGCCAATCACGCCGGCGGCGACCAGTCCGACGAACGCAAGAACCGGTTTCGAGAGTTGCCGGAGCAACGACCGGTCCGTGTCTGTGCTGCTGTCGCTTCGTTCCATTGCTGTAGCTACCTATCAAGAGTTGCCGTTACGACACACCGCGACGCGCCCGATATCGAGCCGACGCGGTGTGCTGCCAGCAGCGTCAGTCTGTCAGCGTTTCAGCGGATGTTGTGGACGCTTCGTCGACCGGGTCAGCGCTGTCGCGGTCCGTGCTCGGCATACGACTTCTTTTCGGGTACACCCGTTTGACACAATCAACACAATTGGTGACAAGTACCATGATTTTGAATTGCCGGACCCAGTATATGTATGTTACCGAAATATGGCTAGGCTAGATATAATGTCATTATACACCATTCATATGCGTTCGGTCCGCAGCAGGCTCACGACATCGGAGCTCGTGTCCACGTACGCGTTCCAGCCAAACTCTTAACGCCGCCAGACACTCACAGCGAGATGATGGAGGTCGCACTGCTCACTGTCGGTGACGAACTGCTGGCTGGCGACACGGAGAACACGAATGCGTCGTGGCTGGGCCGCCAGCTCACGGCCGCCGGCGCGAGCGTGACTCGCGTCCTGACCGTGCCTGATGACGAGGCGGTCATCGCCGACGCCGTGGCGCGGTTCCACGACGCCTTCGACGCGGTCATCGTCACCGGCGGCATCGGCGGGACGCCCGACGATATCACGAAGGCTGCTGTGGCGCGGGCGTTCGGCCGCGACCTCGTCGTTCCCGAGGACGTTCGGGCACACCTCGAAGCGAAGGCCGAGCGGTTCGCTGATGACAACCCCGAGATGGTGGACCGCTACGATATGGACCTCGACCTCGATGCGTGGGCGTCGGTCCCCGAGGGCGGGCAGGCGCTGCTGACGGACGAGAGCTTCGCCGCCGGCTGTGTCATCGACCGCGTGTACGTGTTCCCGGGCATCCCCGAGGAACTGCAAGCGATGTACGAGACCGTCGCCGACGAGTTCGACGGCGACCGGACGACGGAGACGATTCACACGCCCGCGCCCGAGGGCGCGCTGGTCGGCCGTGTTACCGAAGCCCGCGAACAGTTCGACGTGGCCGTCGGGAGCTATCCGCGCAAAGACGACGCGCCGGGACGGGTGAAGATTACCGGCGACAATCCGGCGGCCGTCGCCGACGCGGCGGCCTGGCTCCGCGAGCGAATCGAGACGGCCGACGAGTACTAGAGGTCAGTGGGGTCCAGCCGCGAGACGAGGCCGTCGAAGTCGTCGAAAGACAGCACGTAATCAAAGTCGTGGTGTTCCACCAGGGCAATCGTTGTCGCATCGGTGAAACTCAGACAGTGATCCTCGTACCGCTCCCGGACAGCCACACCCTCAAAAAACAGGGCACGGCCGATGAAGAACATATCACGGAATAGCATTGCCCACAAAATATTTGTCAGGTACCAGTAATTTCGCCATATGTACCATCGAATGGTCCTACTTCTCGCTATTGCCTGTAGCCTTGCATTCACAGGATGTTCGACGCTTTCAGACGACCCGGCAACGCCGAAATCAGCCGTAGCCAGTGGTCAAGAAACTCCAACTATTGGCGCACAGATCAATGTCTCTGAAGCAAAAGAACGCGTATTACGCTCGGAAACGAACTATGTGACTGATCGGCTTCAGAGTGCGAGTTGCCTTGATAGCTGGGACGTAGGTTCATTTACTGCGGGTCCAAAGCAGACCGTAGTAAACCAATCGGATCGTGGAATTATTATCCGGGTCAGACGCCCATATGCAATGGCAAAGGGCGAAAAGGAAATTGACGTAGAGCACTATGCCCGCTATCTCGTAACCAAAACGAAGACTGAAAGGCTGTCCGGTGATACTATAGCTCCTTGCTAAATTGTGCCTTCTTCCCCTATTGAGGCTTCAGTCAATGAGGGAAATAGTCCGAGACAAGCCAGTGTATGAATGGGATAGCTGCGCCCGAGTCTGTGTGCAGTGCATGGCCTGACTGACGGTCCATACCAACCAAAATACTCAATTACAGGCTAGTTCTCCGATATATTCGCAAATCGGGCCACGAAGACGGAATGACTAACTGGATATGTGCCGCCGTCGGCGAAAATATTGGCTCTATTTAAGCATACAAGCGGTGGGTTGATGCCGGCCACGGTCTGAAATGGCAGTATGAACCTGACACAGCGCCCGCGCCGCCTGCGGACCGACGGCGTCCGACCGCTGGTGCGCGAAACTGACCTTTCGGCATCTGACCTCATCGCCCCAGTGTTCGTCGACGCGACGACTGACGAACGGGTCCCTATCGAGACGATGCCGGGCCACGAACGGGTCCCTATCGATGACGCGGTCGAGCGTGTCGAGGAGGTCCGCGAGACCGGCGTCGAAGCCGTCATGCTGTTCGGCGTCCCGGAGTCGAAAGACGAGCGCGGCAGCCGCGCTTGGGCCGAGGACGGCGTCGTACAGGAGGCGACCCGCCAGATTACAAGCGAGACGGACGCCTACGTCATCACGGACGTCTGTCTCTGTGAGTACACCGACCACGGCCACTGCGGCGTCCTCGAAGACGCCGCCGCCGAGGACCCGCGGCTGACGGTGCGCAACGACGAGACGCTGGACCTGCTGGGGAAAATCGCTGCGAGCCACGCCGCGGCCGGGGCCGACATGGTCGCGCCGTCGGGGATGATCGACGGCATGGTCGGCGCGATTCGAGCGGCGCTGGACGCCCAGGGCGACACCGACGTACCAATCATGAGCTACGCCGCGAAGTACGAGTCGGCCTTCTACGGCCCGTTCCGGGACGCCGCCGACGGCGCGCCGGCCTTCGGCGACCGGCGACACTACCAGATGGACCCCGCGAACGCACGCGAGGCCCGCCGCGAGGTCGACCTCGACGTCGAGCAGGGCGCTGACGTGCTGATGATCAAGCCCGCGCTGCCGTATCTGGACATCGTCAAGGAAGTCCGCGAGTCCTACGACCATCCCGTTGCCGCCTACAATGTCTCCGGCGAGTACGCGATGCTCCACGCCGCCGCCGAGAAGGGGTGGCTCGACCTCGAAGCGGTCGCCTACGAGTCGCTGCTGTCTATCAAGCGGGCCGGCGCGGACCTGATTCTGACCTACTTCGCCGAGGACCTCGCTGACGAACTCTAACTCGGTGGCTTTCGGGCTGTTCGACCACACCCGTGGGAAACCCACGACAAGTCACAGGTCCCCAACCTATTCATGCGACAGGAGCGGAGTGGCTGTATGCAGCGACAGTCCCTCCTCGTGGCGGTTGTCGCCGCGATTGCGCTGCTGTCGTTCAGCGTCGGGGCCGCGAGCCTCGATGCTGCCACCGGGTCCGAGCAGGCAGAGATGACCAGGGACGACAGCGAGATCGACAACCCCGACGGACAGGGCCTCACCGATCCGCCCGGTAGCATCGACCCGCCGGAAAGTGACGGCGGTGCCCGCGCGCTGCTGCCGAGCGTCCCCGCCCCGGCAGTCGGTGCGCTCGCCGTCGGCCTCGCAGTGGGTCTGGTCGTCCTCTGGCGACTGGCCGGTCAGAGCCGGACAATCGATGAGGCGGGCGGCGAGACGCCAGCCGTCACAGCGACGGGTTCCGAGAGACGCCTGTCCCATAGTGCTAGCGAGATCGAGATTCCGCTCACAAACGACGTGTACCGTGCGTGGGCCGCCCTCGAAAACGCGGTCGCCCCGGAACGCAGTTCCTCGACGCCACAGGACATCGAGGCGGACGCGGCGGCTGCCGGTGCCGACCCCGACGCCGTCGCCTCGCTACGGTCGGTGTTCGAGCGGGTCCGCTACGGCCGAGACCAGCCGGATGCGGATCTGGAATCGCAGGCCCGCGAGGCGCTGGAACGGGCGACTGACGACACGGATGCCGTCACGGCGAGTCCCGACGACATCGGTGACGAGTCCGAAACGGAGGCCGAGCCGTGACGCTGCGTCGGGTCCCGCTGGCGCTCGGCCTCGTCGCGACAGCCATCGGCATCGGTCTCACCGCTCTCGGCGCGCCGCTGTTGCCCGCTGGCGCTGTCTCGGACCTCCCGATACTCGCCGCGGCTGTCTTCGCCGGCGGTGTCGCGCTGCTTGCGCTCCTCGTTCGCTCCCTCGACAGCGAACGCGGGATGGCGCTGCCGGACACTGACAGCCAGTACGTCACGGTCCCGGGCGACGATATCGACGAAGCGCTTGCTGCCGGGGCTGGACAGGAGGCGATCCGGAAACGTGTCGAGGGGGTCGCAGTCACCGTGCTCCAGCGGGACGGCTTCTCGCCCGATGATGCGATGGACGCACTTCGCTCCGGTGCGTGGACGGACAGGAAGCCAGCGCAGGAATTGTTCGACGGGACGCCGATATCGCTTCGGGCGCGGCTGTCCGGGTGGCTCTCGGGCGTCCACCCGTTCCAGCGGCGCGTCGCCCACGCGACAGCTGAACTCCGACGGCGCGACGAGGAGCGATGAGCGAGACCCACCGCACCGGCCGCTGGTTCGGGCTGGCCGGGGCCGCGCTGGTCGCCGTCGGTGTCGGGCTGGTTGGGCAGGTCCCCGCACTCGTGTTGCTTGGCGGGCTCGGCGTCACACTGAGTGCGTACGACCGGGTCTCTGTCCCGCCGGCGGCGAACGTGTCGATACAGCGCTCGATTACACCGACAGAGCCGGCGCTGGGAGAGCGAGTGACGGTCGCGCTGACTGTCCGAAACGACGGGTCACGGACGATTCCGGACCTCCGGCTGGCCGACGGCGTCCCCAACTCCGTTCGGGTAGTCGACGGGTCGGCGTCGCTCGGGACAGCGCTTCGGCCCGGCGCGTCGACGACGATCACCTACGAGATTACCGGCGGGACCGACCGCTGCGTGTTCGACCCGGCGACAGTGATCGTCAGGGACGTGGTCGGCGTCGTCGCCCGACGGACATCTGTCACGGCCGAACCAGACACCGTTACCTGGGAGCAGCCGACCAGTTCGGCGCTGCTGCCGCTGGTCCCCGCAGTGGCCCGCCGGCCCGGGACAGTGCCTGTGGACGAGGGCGGCGAGGGCCTCTCCTTCTACGCGGTCAGAGAGCACCGCTCGAACGACCCGCTCTCGCGCGTCGACTGGAACCAGTACGCCCGCACCGGTGACCTGCGGACCGTCGAGTTCCGCCGCGAACAGTCGGCGACGGTCGTGGTCGTCGTCGACGCCAGGTCAGCCGCCGCACTGGCCCCGCGACCGGACGCCGAGACAGCAATCGAGCGGTCGACGATGGCCGCCGTCGCCCTCGTCGAGGGGCTCCCGGATGACGGCCACGAGGTCGGCGTCGCGGCGTACTCACCACATGACGCGTGGCTCGCACCGGGTACGAGCGCCGCCCACCAGCAGCAGGCCCGGGACCTGCTCAGGACCGACCGCGCGTTCGCCGCGACATCGGTCACCCGAACGCCGGATACGACGAAGCTCATCGCGCAGTTGCCGACGGCGGCGAACGTCGTCTTCCTCGGCCCGCTGTGTGACGACGACAGCGAGGCGCTGGTCCGCCGACTCGCCGCCAGCGGCCACCCGGTGACGGTCCTGAGTCCCGACCCGACCGCGACGGACACGGCGGGACACCGGCTGGCGCGGCTCGAACGCCGCGAGCGGCTCCGTCGGTTGCGTGCGGCCGGGATATCGGTCCACGATTGGGGCGGGACTGAGCCGCTGGAACAGGTGACCGAACGGGCCTGGCGGGGTGGCCGATGATATCGCGAACCGGAGCCGTCTGTGGCGGTGCGGCGCTGACGGCGGGTGTTGTGACACTGTTCGTCGCCGGTATCAGCGCCGTCTCGACCGCCGCCGCCCTCGTTGGCGTGGTGCTGCTCGCCGGCGGGCAGCTGATTCAGTCCGGGCGGCTGGTCGACCTCGCCAGCGCGTCGCTGTTTCTGGCGCTGCTAGTGGCCGCCCTGCAGGGGGCAACCACGACGACGGTGCTGCTTGCCGGCGGCGCGACGGTGTTGGCCTGGACGTTCGCCCACGCGGCTATCGACATCCACGCGGACCTTGGGACCGCCCCCGGAACGCCCGTTGAACTCACCCATGTTGCGGGAACGACAGGACTGGTCGGCGGGAGCGTCGTCGTGACGACCCTGCTCTTTCAGCTCGACGTGCCACCGCTGTCGCCGCTGGCGCTGGCAAGCGTCGTGCTGGGCGCAATCGCACTCACCGCGGCGCTCAGGCGATAGCGGCCCGGGCTGGGTCGGTCTCGGCCGGCTTGGCGACTGGGACGGGGTGCTTCTAAACACATCACAGCGACTACCGTGTCGGCTCAGCCGCTGATTCCGGAGAATTGACCACCGTAAGCACGTCCTCGGCATCGGCATCAGACAGCGGGAACCGAAGCGAGACGGTCGTCCATCCGTCGGTTCGGTCGTACTCGATGCCGCCGCCGGCTGTCTCTGCGACCCACCGGGCAAGCCAGATACCGAGGCCGCTGCCGTGCTGGAGGTTGGTGATGTCTGCGTCCTCAAACACAACGGCCCGCTCGACAGCGGGAATACCGGGGCCGTCGTCGAGGACACGGACGAGCGCGTCGCCGTTAGCCTGTTCGGCTGTGATTCGGACGGCCGTATCCGGCGGCGTGTGTTCGACTGCGTTCTCGACGAGGTTGTCGATGGCGTCGTAGACGGCCGTCCCACCAGTGACAGGGAGTGTGCTCGGAAGTGCCGTTTCGACCGCTGCGTCGGGGCGGTAGCTGTCGGCGACAGCCCGGGCCAGTGCCGCCACGTCGACCGACTGGTCAGCGTCCCCATCGAATGCAGTTTCGACGCTCCGGGCCTTTTCGCTGACGGCGGCAAGGCGGTCAGCCGCATCGAGGGCCCGGGACGCGGCAAGCGAGACCGACGAGTCGGCTACGTTGGCACGAACGTATTCCGCCGTCCCGAACACGACCGAAAGCTCGTTCCGGAGATTGTGCCGCAGGACGCGGTGGAGAACACGAAGCCGCCGCTTTTGCCGCCGGCTATCCGTCACGTCCGTGTACATTGCGAACCCACAGCGACGGCCGTCGGCCGTGTCGTACGGAACGCCGCGGTAGATGAACTCGCGGCAGCCGTCAGCCGTCTTTCGAGAGACGACGGCGTAGTTGACTTCCCCGGCGGCCGTCCGCTGGTCGTAGTTGACCGCCTCCTCGACGCGGTCGCCAGGGACGATGTAGTCGTTGAGTGGTTCGCCGACGATCTCCTCGCAGTCGTACCCGAAGGTCTCGACGAACGCAGGGTTGACCGTCCGCACAATCGGGACGAAGTTGACGATTTCGAAGCCGACGACCGCATCCTGAATGAGGTCGAACAGGTACTGAAACGGGTCGGCTGCCTCGGCCGTCTGACAGAGCGAGCCGACCACGGACCCGTCGTCTGCGGTCGTAAGTTCGACCGTAACCGAACGAGAGCGGACGCTCTGGCGGAGTGTGACCTGGCAGGTCCGCGTCACCCGGCCCGACGCGTTGCTGACGGCCTGTCTGGCGTCAGTCAGTGTCTCTCTGTCCTCGGCCACGACCAGCGCGTCGACGGGCGTGCCGACAAGTTCGGCGGGTGTTCGGTCGAGCAGTGCAGCGAACTCAGCCGTCGCAAACGTGAACCGACCGGTGTCGTCGATACCGAACATCAGTTGTCTCTGAGTCGGAGGAAAGGTGGACTCGACAGCTGTGATACCGGTTGTTTCGCTCCCACAGTGCCACGCGGCGAGGCGGTGAGCGTCAAGTGCTCGTGGCCGTCAGTCCGTGTCAGCGTGAGTTCCTGATCGGCAGCGCCGGAGTAAAAGGCCCCGAGCGTTTCCGGGACCGCATTGTCGTCGATGACGTTGACCACTGTGTCGTGGGGTTCGAAGACGCCATCGTCGTTCTCGTACCGGGCTTCTCTGGCCGCCTGTTCGCCCATCAGCTGTATTTCTCCCTGAATGTTCCCGACGATAACCAGCGGGGCGTCCCGTCTGGTGGCCGTCGTCTCGTTGGCGGCAGCGAGCGAGGTCCGTTCCAGGTCGAACACGTTGTACCGGGCGTCCCAGTGCCCGAACGGGTCGAGGATGAACAGGGCATCGTCGTCGAGCGCGTCTTCGAGCGAGTGGTCGGTCGCCGCGAACGCAGCGGCCAGCGTCGACCGGTCCAGCGACGGCGGCGGTGTCAGCGAAACCGCCCGGCCGGCAGCAACAGCCGTGGCACACAGTTGTGAAACGACACCGTCGACCTGCGTCCCATCGGCGTACCGGACCACGGCCTGACCGCCCATGACAAGCCCGCCGCCACAGAGGTCGTCGAGGCCGTCGATGCCGGTCGAAACTGTCGGCGCGTCCGCCAGTCGGTTCTGCCGGTCGGCCTCGGCGGCAGCGAGCACGTCGTCGATCTCGTCCAGCATAGCAGTCTGCTCGGCGCGAGCGGCTCGTATCTCGGAAAGGTCGTCTTCGATGGCAGCGGCGCGGTCCGACACCGTTTCACACCGCTGGGCAACCGCTTCGCTCGTCGTCGCCTGCTCGTCGGTCGCCGCCGAGACAGATGCAATGCCGTCGGCCGTTTCCGCAACGGTGTCGGCCACGTCGTCGAGCCGTGCCATCGCCGTGGTGACCTGCTCGGCCCCGGTGTCGATGCCGTCGATGGCCGCATCGAGCTGTTCGACGGTATCCCCTGTGGCGTCTCGAACCGCCGTCAGCGTCGTATCGATTTCTTCAGCCTGCTGCTGGGACTCCTCAGCGAGCGCCTTGATTTCATCTGCAACAACAGCGAACCCGTCCGTATCGGTGGTATCGCCCGCTCGCGCGGCCTCGATTGATGCGTTCAGCGCGAGCATATTTGTCTGGTCGGCGATGCGGTCGATGCCGGCCAGCGCGTCGGCGATACTGTCGACCCGGTCCTGCAGGGCGGCCACCTCGGCAGCGACCGCCTGGCCCAGTTCGCGGACCTCGTCCATCGACTCGATGGCATCGGCCGCGGCCTCTCGACCGTCGTTCGCTGCGTCCGTCGCCCGCTGGCTCTGCTCGCTGACCTCGGTCGCGGTCGCGGCGATCTCCTCGATTGTGGCGGAAAGCGACGAGACATTGTCGGCAATCTGCTGTGCGTCGGTCGCCTGTGCTGTTGCACGGTCATCAATCGCCGCGAGCTGCTCGCCGACAGTCATCGACGCCGCCTGAACGACATCCAGTGCCCCCTGTGCATTCGCGACTGCCCGTTCCTCTGTCACAGCCGATGACTGGTCCGGAACGGAGGGGTAGTGGTCCGAAGCCATAATCAGCTGCGAACCCTCCAATACATGTTCGATTTGTACAGTTTATCGAGACATTGTGCCACGTCTCCCCACTGTTTTCCGGACATTTATACTGGATTCGAATCTGTGGCCGCGAAGTATAACCCTGTTGGCGCTGGCAACACCCGCCAGCCGAGAGCGCGCGCAAGCAAAAACGGCCTATTTGGCCCCCTGCGGGCGGAACTGGGGTCGACAAACGTCCAAAATTCCAGTATACATATACGGACTTTCTTTACGGAGAACAACCTTATATCCATAATATCATACCATAATTTGGACGGTCGTCTACCACATCCCCTCTAATTTCCGTGTTCATAAAGGCAAACCTTATGTAGTGGTGTTACCAGAGCCTTTCTCGTGAAAGAGTTGAAGAAGTTGAGCCAGAATGGGGGAAAGTTGGACATGCAGACGGCAGTCGATAACAAAACGAAACAGGTGAACTAGAAATGAGCTACACTGCACTACAGGTCGACCCGAGCGTACTCGCAGAAGGTGTCAATCTTCTGTGGGTCCTTACAGTATCGTTCCTGATCTTCTTCATGCACGCGGGCTTCGCCATGCTTGAGGCGGGCCAGGTGCGCTCGAAGAACGTCGCGAACCAGTTGACGAAGAACCTCCTGACCTGGTCGGTCGGCGTAACGGTGTTCTTCCTGATCGGCTCAGGGATCAGTGCCCTAGTCGGCGGCAGCGGGTTCTCGCCGGCCTTCGGCGCCGGGGCCGCAAACGACTACGTCGGCTGGTTATTCGGTGCCGTCTTCGCGATGACGGCAGCGACCATCGTTTCCGGTGCTGTCGCCGGACGAGCCAAGCTCCGCGCGTACATCACGTACACCTTCCTGCTGGCGGCGGTCATCTACCCCGTCGTCACCGGAATCACGTGGGCCGGCGCGTACATTAGCTTCGGCGGCGAGGCCTTCCACGACTTCGCTGGCGGAATGATCGTACACGGCATGGGCGGCATCGCGGGCCTCACGGCGGCGTACGTTCTCGGTCCACGCATGGGCCGGTACAACGAGGACGGCTCCGCAAACGTCATCCCGGGCCACTCGCTGACCTTCGCCGTGCTGGGAACGCTCATCCTCGCGTTCGGCTGGTACGGCTTCAACGTCGGGACGGCGGCGACCGTCTTCGTCGTCGAGGACGGATCGCTGGCTCTCGGAGCATTCGCAACGGTCGGCCGTGTCGCGATGACCACGACCATTGCGATGGCCTGTGGTGCGATGGGTGCCGGACTGGTCGCGTGGCTGAAGACCGGCAAGGTTGACACCCTGTACGTGGCGAACGGACTGCTCGCCGGGCTGGTCGGCATCACGGCGATTCCCGACACCACGACGTGGTGGGGCGCAATCGTCGTTGGCGGCCTCGCAGGCGGACAGCTACCGGTCGTCTTCAGCTTCATCGAGAACCGGATGAAAATCGACGACGTCTGTGCCGTCTTCCCGGTCCACGGAAGCGCCGGCGTGCTCGGCACGCTGCTGTTCCCGTTCGTCGCCACGTCCGGCACGGTCGGGTCAGTCGTCAACGCCTTCATCGCACAGCTGATCGGCGTCGTGGCCATCGCGGGCTGGACGATTGTCGCAACCGGGGTTGTCTGGTACGCCCTCAAGGCAGCCGGGCAGGCCCGAGTCACGCCCGAACACGAGCAGGAGGGGCTGGACGTCAGCGAGCACGGCGTCGAGACCTACCCCGAGTTCGGTGGCGGCGAGAGTGTTGTCGCCGATGGTGGTAAAGTGAGCCCGAGCATGCGTACTGACGGAGGTTCCAAAGATGACTGACGAAACCGACGACTCCGAAATCAAGATGGTAGTCGCAATGGTTCGACCGGACAAACTCGGCGACGTGAAGAAGGCGCTCGCGGAGGTCGGCGCGCCCTCGCTGACAGTGACGAACGTCTCCGGCCGCGGCTCACAGCCCGCGAAGAAAGGGCAGTGGCGCGGCGAGGAGTACGTCGTCGACCTGCACCAGAAGGTCAAAGTCGAGACAGTGGTCGCAGACATCCCCGCAGAGGATGTCGTCGACGCTATTGCCGACGGTGCCCACACCGGTGAGAAAGGTGACGGCAAGATATTCGTCCTCCCTGTGGACAACGCCTACCAGGTCCGAACCGGTAAAGAAGGCCCAGAGGCAGTCTGAGCGGACGAAATGGTCGATGATACCGACAGACAGGTAGTGAACGCACTGCTCCAGGACGGCCGGGCGAGCGCCCGTGACGTCGCCGCCGCGACCGGCATCGCGGCGACCACGGTGTCGCGCCGGATGGACGACCTGGAGTCGACCGGTGTGATCGACGAATACACCGTCGACATCGACTACGGGGCGCTGGGCTACGACGTGACCGCTGTGTTCCAGCTCTCCGTCGAGGGCGACGGGCTCGGACGGGTGGTGGAGCAGCTACGTGACCGACGCGAGATGGTTGCGGTTTACGAAGTGACCGGCGACCACGACATCGTGGCCGTCGGGAAGTTCACCGATACGCAGTCGATGAACGAGCGGATAAAGACGCTGCTGACCGACGAGGATATCCGCTCTGCTTCGACATCAGTCGTACTGAACACGGTGTGTGAGCACGAGCAGTTCCCGGTCGACGGAACGGACGCCTGACGACGCCTGCACTGTGTTTTTGTTGTTGGGCCGACTCGGTGAGACGCGGCGACAGTGCGGTGGGACGCGTCTGTAGTGACTCCGTGACGAGGGAGGCCGAATTCAATACTGCGGAACCGAGATAAATAGCGACAAATCCGGGCCGCTGGTGAGTGTGGCTCCCAGCGGTGGCGTTAAGCCGCTTGCGACGTTCCGGTAGATATGGGCTTGAAAGTCGACGTGCGGAAGCTGGACCTTTTCAATCAGATGGCAAAGGAGGGGTCCGGGACGGTCGCGGAGAACCTCGGTCAGTTGACCGGACTCGACGCGACAGTTCGGACCTCACAGATCAATTTTCTCGACATTGCAGACGTCAAAACACACATCGGCGACGACAAGGGCGTCGGCATCTACGTCGAACTGAACGAACCGCCCTACGGCTACGTCCTGTTTCTGCTCGAACCGGCCGACAGCAAGCAGATGGCCAGCGCAATGATGGGTGGAATGGGTGAGCCAAGCGAGGGCGAGGGGTTCTCCGACATGGAACGGTCGGCGATGCAGGAAATCGGCAACATCATGACCTCCGCGTTCATCGACGGGTGGGCCAACGTGCTGGAGACGACCATCGACATGGGGACGCCGAACTTCGTGTTCGGGCCGGCCGACGGCATCATCGACGAAATGGGTGGCTGGCCGGACTCAGATCTGGTGTTCGTCGTCGACTCGCGTATCACTGTTGACGACGGCGACCTCGGGATGACCGTGTACACGTTCCCCGAACTGGAAGACCTCGTCGCGTTGATTCAGGATATCGACCTCGACACCGACGTAGCGGTAGACACCGAAGCCAGCGACATTCTTGACTGATATCGGCACGCTGTTTCTGCGATCTCGTTTCATCGCGCCTCCGTCGTTACTGTAACCGCCGGGAATACGACCAGCAGCCGTCACTACCTGAGGCCAGCACTGTCTGTACTACTTGATCACCCTTTTCTACTGAAATAAGTATTATATATATTTATTATCAAAACAACTGGTATGCGATTGGAAAAAGGGGGCGCAGCGGTTGACAGGCGGTCGCTACTACAGATTGCCGGTGGGGTCGGGACAGCGGGACTCGCCGGGCTGGCGGGGTACCAGGGCGGGGGATCGAGAGCCGAAAACACACCAGAGCATCCACCGCTCGGGAACTATCCTGTCGACGGCGACGCGGTCACGTTCGGCTTCAACGTCCCACAGTCCGGGACCTATGCCGCCGAAGGGCGCGACGAACTCCGGGGGTATGAGCTCGCGGTCACGCACCTCAACGAGGGCGGCGGCTGGGTCGGCCAGCGCTCCTTCGACGTACTCAGCGGCGACGGCGTGCTCGGAAAGACCGTCGAGTACGTCACTGGGGACACGGAGACGAAACCGGATGTCGCGACGGCCAACGCCGAGGAGATGGTCAAGCAAGACGATGTCGTCATGTTCTCCGGCGGCTCGTCCAGTTCCGTCGCCATCGCTCAGCAGGAGGTCGCACAGGCCCAGAAAGTCCCGTATATGTGCTGTCTGACTCACTCGAACGACACGACAGGGAGAGACTGTGTCCGCTACAGCTTCCGGGAGATGTTCAACGCGTACATGACCGCACAGGCGCTGATGCCGGTCCTCAAGGAACGGTTCGGCCGAAATGCCCAGTACGTCCAGATCTACGCGGACTACAACTGGGGCAAGACGATGGAGTCGTCGATTCGCGATTTCTTCACGTCGAGTGGCTGGGTCGAACTCACGAGCATCCCGACGCGTCTCGGGACGACAGACTACGAGGAACCGCTCAAGCAGGCCCGGGACGCCGGTGCGGAGGTCGTCTTCCTCGACCACTACGGACTCGACGCCGCGAACTCGCTGACAACGGCTCAGGAAATCCTCCCGGACGAGGTGGGGATTGTGGTGCCGCTGTACAACCGCATCGTGGCACAGAACGCCTCGAAGGCACTCGACGGCGTCGTCGGGACAGTGGCGTGGGACACCAGCATCTCCTCGGATCTCTCCGACGAGTTCAAGAACGCCTTCACCGCCGAATACGGGAACGCACAGCGCCCCTCCGGCGTGGCCCATCTGGCGTACGCACAGACGCTCCAGTTCGCCGCGGCCGCAGAACGGGCCGGTACCTTCTACCCGCCAGCGGTTATCCGAGAACTGGAAGACCACGAGTACTCGGTCGGGCTGGGCAGCCAGACGATGCGGAGCTGTGATCATCAGGCCCAGCGTGGCGTGCCAGTGGTCGAAGGGCTCTCTGAGTCCGAGCAGTCGCTCGGTCGGTTCTATGACCTCCTCAGTGTCACGAAGGCGGTCGGATACGACTGCGACAGTGGCCCGGCCGCCGAGTGCGAGCTCGGAGGCTACGGGGACTAAAGCCGGAGTGTGGCGTTACTGCGCAGCGGAACGGACAGCAAACAGAGAACCAAACGGGGATATGGACACGAGCTGTCCCCGTCTGTCAGAGGCGGACGGACACGCCCTGAGACGGGCGAGTCACGTCGCTGGGACCGGCTTTCGGAGCCGGGGCCGCGTTACTCCAGTAGCTCCGGTGCCGCGTCGTATGCCACCCCCTTGATTACAGGTTCCGACGGGTCGGCCGCGTCATCCTTGTCGGTCGAACTGTCCGCCATGGTCAGTCGTCCGCGGAAATCGGCTGGCCTTCGGCGTCGGTCGGGGCCGGGCTGTCGCCGTCGTCGAAGGGATACCACGATTGTTTGCCGTCGGCCAGACACGGGTCGGTGTATCCTTCGACCTCGTGGGGCTCGGCCAGTTCCACGATGGTCTCGTGGCCGGTGGCGTCGACCCACTCGCGGAACGTCTGGCCCTCAGAGCGGAGCGCGGCGTAGGCCTCGACGATGTTCTTTATCATGCCTGGTGCTTCGTCGGCGGGCACGCGCTGGCGGACCCACTCGATGAACGTCGGCTCCGCGCCGATGCCGCCGCCGACGCCCACGTCGACGGCCTCGACCATCTGGCCGTCCTTGCGGGCGCGCATCCCCTGCAGGCCGATGTCGGCCGTCATCGCCTGGCCGCAGTCGGCCGTACAGCCCGAGAAGTGCATCTTGATACGGTCCACGTCGTCGGGCACGTCGACGTTGTCACCGAGCCAGCGGAGCAGGCGAGCCATCCGCGCTTTCGTCTCGGTCAGCGCCAGCGAGCAGAACTCCGTGCCGGTACAGGCCATCGCGCCCTGAACGAACGGATTGGGCTCAGGCGAGTGCTTCTCCAGCAGCGGCTCGTTGAGCAAGTTCGAGAGCCTGTCGTCGGGCACGTCCATGATGAGCGGGTTCTGCCGGCGGGTGAGTCGTACCTCGCCGGAGCCGTAGGCGTCGGCGAGGTCAGCCAGTTCGATGGTGTCCTCAGCGGAAAGTCGGCCCACCGGTACCGAGAGACCGACATAGTTCCTGCCGTCGTTCTGGTCGTAGACACCAACGTGATCGTGGGCACCGTACTCGGTCGCCGTACCGGCGTTGTACGTGTACTCCCCGCGGAAGTCGGTCCCGGCGGTTTCGAACTCGAAATCCAGCCGTTCGTCGAGTTCCGCGCGGATGGCGTCGGTGCCGTGCTCGTCGACGAAAAAGCGTGCACGGTTCTTCGAGCGGTTCTGACGGTTACCCGCCTCGTGGTAGTATTCGACGAACGCCCGGACGGTCTTGACGGCGTGTTCGGGCCGGATGAACAGGTCGAGTGGACGGGCTTCGCGCGGTTCGCGGCCGCCGAGGCCGCCACCGACACGGACGTTGAATCCCTCGACTTCTTCGCCGTCAATGAACTTGTGGGCCGGCTCCAGCCCGATGTCGTTGATGCTGTCCTGAGCACACCCTTGCTTGCAGCCCGTCACCGAGATGTTGAACTTCCGGGGCATGTTGGAGAGGTCGTTATCATCGCGGATGGTCTCCTGAATCTCGTCGAGGATCGGGCGGGACTCGACGTACTCCGCTGCCTTGCCGGCGACCGGACAGCCCGAGATGTTCCGCATCGTATCTCCGCCAGCCGACCGCGAGGAGACGCCGACGGCTTCGAGCTTCTCCCAGATGTCCGGGATGTCCTCTAGCTTGAGCCAGTGCAGCTGGATGGACTGGCGCGTCGTGAAGTCGATCCAGCCGTTGCCGAATTCGGGGTTCTCGGCCGGTCCCGTGGCGTAGTCGCGAGCGACCTCGCCGATGGCCCGGAGCTGGTCGGGCTCCAAGACGCCACCGCAGTTGGTCAGTCGCATCATGAAATACGACTCCTGCCCGCTGCGGTGATGGAACACGCCCCAGAACTTGAACCGCGAGAACCACTTCTCGCGTTCGTCCTCGGGAATCGACTCCCAGCCCTGTTCCGCGAACTCCGCTAATTTCTCCCGCACCTCGTCGCCGTACAGCTCCGCCTTGTACTCCTCTTTTTTATGTGCCATCGTCGTGAACCCCCAATCTTAATGGATGTAGCTTTTTATCTCTCATATTTACCTGAATGTCCGCTAATTCACGTCTAATTACTGAGCTTGATTCCTTATAACCCTATTCGTTAAAGAAATAAAGAGTGGGGATGGGTTAGAAAACGGCCGTCCAGAATTATACCGTCTGAGAGGTGTTTAAGGAAGTTATACACCACACCGGCGGAGCGGTCGAAACCGCAGTACGGCAGTCGGATTGCCGGTCGAGTGCTGGAACGGTACGTCGGCACGCTTCGGGAGGGTGGTTCGCCCACGGGGTCCGTGACCCCGTAGAACTGAGGTGTCAGTTGCGCGCGAACCGAAGAACGACGGCGCGACAGCCGTTCCACAGGTCGAGTCTGAACGTCTGCACAAAAGAGAGAAGCGTCGTTCGAGGCCGATAGGCGTCAGTCGTCGCCAGAGGCCACGCTGGTGCCTTCCTGCGTGCTCCCGGTGAACCCGGCCGTGTTGGCGACTTTTGCGATCTCCGGCCGGAACACCCACGCCGACAGCGCAACGATGGGGAGCATAGTGAGAGCGGTCACGGAGTACCCGATGTGGAGATTCGACAGCCACGGGGCGGAGTAAAACAGCGGGTAGACGATACCACCGACAGTGCCGACACCGCCGACGACGCCCGCGACCGAGCCGGAGTCGTTGGGGAACATCGCGGGCACCTGCGCGAAGATAGCGCCTTCAGCCCAAGCACACCCCGTGCCCACGAGGAAGCCGATGACGACCGCGTTCAGCAGGACTCCGGAGAGGCCGGCCAGCGTCATGGCGAACATCATCACCACGATGAAACAGAGCCCGAGGAACGTCCACTGTCCGCGGTACTGGCCCTCGAAGAACGGCAGGATGTTCTTCTCCTTGCGAGCCAGCAGGTCGCTGCCGTAGCCACCGAACGGCCGGAGCAGCCCCGCCGCAATCGAGAACGTCGCCGCGAAGGTGCTCGCAATGACGAGGTTGTCCTGGTTGAACGCTTCGCGGTAGTAGGTGGCGAGCCACCCGTTCATCGACAGTTCGAGACCGAACGACATGATGTACGCGGCGGCGAGGACGACAGTCCCGTACCGCGTGGCCGTGTGCAGCCAGCCTCTGAAGCTGGTGTTCTCTTTGGTCGCCTGACGTTTCTCCTCGCTCTTTGCGGCCTCACCGAGCGTGTAGTAGGCGATTGCGAGGAGGATAGAGACAATGCCGGTGTAAAAGAACGCGGCTCGCCAGTTCGTCGAGAACAGCGGCCCGTTCCAACCGGTGCCGAACACGCGGGGGAGAATGAGCGCGCCCCCGGCGGCACCGGCGTTCCCGACGCCGGCGTAGATGCCCTCCGCAAGGCCGAGGTTCTCCTCTTCGAACCACTCGGCGACGTGCTGGATACCGATGACGAACGTGATGCCGGCCGTCGCCACGATGAGGCGCAACACGAAGAACACGGAGTAGTTCTGTGCGAAGGCGCTCCCTATCGAGAACACGCCGACGTAGGCCAACACGATGGCGAAGATGGCCGGCGCACCGAACTTATCTGAGAGCCACCCAGTGAGCATCCGGCCAAACGGAGCCATCCAGATGGCCGAACTCGCCAGGATACCGATTTCAGCGGTTGACAGCCCGAACTCTTCGGCCATCGGGCCGGTAAACGGCGCGAAGGAAAACCAGATGAGAAACGAGAAATTGAAGCCGATGGTCGCCAGCAGCAGCGTCCGGTATTTCGTCATCTTGATCAGACCCATGGCAACACCTCAGTTACGGAATGAGGCTTATTCACGGTTATTAACGAATTTTTGTCCACCAATCCGATTATATTTTGGATGTGTGACCACATCAGTACATGAAATGCGAAGGTACTACCATTTAATAACAATATCCCTTTACATAACGGGTATTATAGTCCGGCTGAGTGGATGGTAAGCAAATATATCATCAGATATCCCCTGTTTAAGGACATTGAACGCCCAATCTTCACAGAGATAATTTGACATATTTGGATCCCGTCACACTGCGCCAGAGTTCGCCTGACTGACGAACTGGGTGGGCTGCGCCGTAGACGGACTCAGTCAGCCGTCGCCGGCGGCAGTTCAGCCTCGGCCGCCACGAGGCGGGCAGCACACTGCTTGAAGTTCGGTTCGTCGGACTGGGGGTCCCGGTCCGAAAGTGTCAGCCGGTTCGTCGCCGGATGGTGAATCGGGAGCCACACCATCCCGCGGGGAACGCCCTCATCCCGGTCGATAGCGACCGTCGCAGAGCCGCGGCGAGTCTCGACGGTCAGCGTCTCATCGGAGACGTGTTCGCTGTGTTCCGCAACCGTCTCGGGATGGATGCGGGCCACCAGCGTGCCGGCCTCCCCGCCGCGGGACCGGACGCCGGTGTTGTACCCGTCGGCCTCGCGAGCCGTCGTGAGCGTCAGCGGGTAGTCGTCGTCGGTCGGCTCCGGGAGCGACCCCTGACGACTGGTCGAGAACTGCGCCCGGCCGGACGGCGTCGGGAACGACCACGACTCGTCGTCGTAGTAGCGGTAGCCGCCCGAACTCGCCTCGTCCGGTGCCGGCCACCGGACCGCGTGGACGTCGTCCAGCCGCTCGTAGGTGATGCCCGAGCAGTCGGCGACCGTCCCTTCAGTGAGCGCGGCGAACTCGTCGAACACGGCCGACGGGTCTGGAGAGGTCTTGCCGTCGAAGAGGCCGGGGAACAGCCGCGAGCCAATAGTGGCGATGATGTCCAGATCCGACCGGACGCCGCTTGGGACGTCGGTCGCTGACCGGACCCGGGAGATGGTCCGCTCCATGTTCGTTGTCGTCCCGTCGCTTTCCCCCCACGTCGCGGCGGGCAGGACCACGTCGGCGATTTCCGTCGTTTCGGTGTGGAAGGCGTCCTGAACGACGACAAAGGCGTCTTCGAGTGTCTCGCGGACCGAATCGGCCTCGGGCATGCCGGCCACGGGGTTCGTTGCGACGGCCCAGACGGCCTCGGGGCCTTCTTCGAGCATCCCGACCGGACCGGGACCGGTGTCGTCGGGGAGGCGGTCGACCGGCACGTCCCAGTGGTCGGCGACGAGCCGGCGGTGGTCCGGGTCCTCGAAGGCCCGCTGACCGGGCCAGGTCCCCTTCGAGGAGCAGATGCGGGTCCCCATCGAGTTGGCCTGGCCGGTCAGCGAGAACGGGCCGCCGCCGGGCCGGAGGTTCCCCGTCGCCAGCGTCAGGTCGATAAGCGCCCGGGCGGTCTCGGTTCCCTGAATGTGCTGATTGATGCCCATCCCCCAGTAGACCAGCGATTGCTGGTCCATCGCGTCGGCGAGCAGGTCCACTTCGGCCATCTCGACGCCAGCCTCGGCGGCCGCGTCGGCGGCATCGGGCAGGGTCGCGAGCAGGTCCTCGAACCCGTCGGTCGCCGCGTCGACGAACTCGCGGTCGACCCGCTCCGTCTCGACGATGCGGGCGAGGGCGGCGCGGGCCAGCGCGAGGTCTTTCCCCGGGTCGGGTGCGACGTGGTGCTCGGAGTTCTCCGCAGTTTCGGAGCGAACAGGGTCGACGACGATGATTTCGACGCCGTCCTCGTCGGCGGACTGCTGAATCCAGCGGAACATCACGGGGTGGGCGACCGCCGGATTCGCCCCCCAGACGACGTGGCGGTCGGCGTCGCTGATGTCGGCGTAGGTACACGGCGGCGCGTCGCTGCCGAAGGCCTGGTAGTAAGCAGTGACGGCACTCGCCATACACAGCGTCGTGTTGGCGTCGTAGTTCGTCGTGCCGAAGCCGCCGCGGGCGACCTTTCCCAGCGCGTAGGCGGCCTCGTTGGTCTGCTGGCCGCTTCCGAGGACAGCGACGGAATCGGGGTCCCGCTGCTGGACGGCCTGGAGCCCCTCGACGGCGCGGGCCAGCGCCACATCCCACTGCGTCTGGCGGAGTTCGCCGTCACTGCGGACCATCGGCCGGGTGAGCCACTCCCCGTCGGGGGCCTTGCTCTCCCTGAGGCCACGGGCACAGGCGAGTCCCTGACTGACCGGATGGGCGGCATCGCCGCGAACGGCGTCGATGCCGTAGCCCTCATCGGCCCCCTGGTGCATGTGTCCACAGCCGACGGCACACCGCATACACGTCGTCGGAACCCAGTCGCTCACAGCCACCCACGCGCCGTGCCGACGCCCATTCGTCCAGTTTGGCATAAGATTACAGTACGTTCGGATGCCATTGTCGTATGTACATAGATGAATACACACTGTATAACAGTGTCTCTTTACGAAATACTTATTTCACCGAAGCGTATGTGACATCCGTCCACTAGATCGGTAGCACCGCCGGGTAACAACAGTTTCTTTCTGACAGCGGTCAAACGGCAGCGTATGAACCACGAGCAGTCACGAGCGCTGTACGACCGCGCCCTGTCGGTGCTGTCGGGCGGCGTCAACTCCTCCGTGCGAGCGACGCGGCCCTACCCGTTCTTCGTCGAGAAGGGGGACGGCGGGCACGTCATCGACGCCGACGGCAACCGATATATCGACTTCGTCATGGGCTACGGGCCGCTGCTGCTTGGCCACAGCCTCCCCGAACAGGTCCAGTCAGCCATCCAGCAACACGCCGCCGAAGGGCCGATGTACGGCGCGCCGACCGAAGTTGAGGTTGAACTGGCCGAGTTTGTCACGCGGCACGTCCCCAGCGTCGAGATGCTGCGGTTTGTCAACAGCGGGACCGAAGCGACGGTCTCGGCGGTCCGACTGGCTCGTGGCTACACCGGCCGGGACAAGATCGTCGTGATGCAAAGCGGCTACCACGGCGCACAGGAGTCCACGCTGGTCGAGGGCGAGGGCGACCACACCGCACCCTCCAGCCCCGGTATCCCCGAGAGCTTCGCCGAACACACGCTGACCGTTCCGTTCAACGACGAGGAGGCCGCCCACGAAGTGTTCGAGGAACACGGTGACGACATCGCGGCCGTTCTCACCGAACCCATCCTCGGGAACTACGGCATCGTTCACCCGGTCGAGGGCTACCACGACACGCTCCGGGAGCTGTGTGACGACCACGGCTCGCTGCTCATCTTCGACGAGGTTATCACCGGCTTCCGCGTCGGCGGCCTCCAGTGCGCCCAGGGCGCGTTCGACATCGATCCCGACATCACCACCTTCGGCAAGATCGTCGGCGGCGGCTTCCCCGTGGGAGCTATCGGCGGCAAAAGCGAGATCATCGAGCAGTTCACGCCCGCCGGCGACGTGTTCCAGTCCGGGACGTTCTCGGGCCACCCCGTGACGATGGCGGCCGGTCTGGAGACGTTACAGTATGCAGCTGAACACGACGTATACGACCACGTCAACGAGCTCGGCGACCGCCTCCGGGCAGGCCTGCAGGATATCCTCGAAGATCAGGCCCCCGAGTACACCGTCGTCGGCCGGGACTCGATGTTCAAGATCATCTTCACCCGCGACGGCCCGGATTCCTTCGACGGACATTGCGAGGCTGGCTGCCGGCAGCGGGAATCCTGTCCGCGCTTCGACTACTGTCCGAAGACCGGGGGCGACGTGACACAGGCCGAGACCGAACGGTGGGAGCGGCTGTTCTGGCCCGCGATGAAGGACCAGGGCGTGTTCCTCACGGCGAACCAGTTCGAGTCACAGTTCATCTGTGATGCCCACACAGGTGAAGACATAGAGAATGCGCTCGAAGCATACAAAGAGGCGATATGAGGTGAGCGACGACGACATCGCACTCTCCGAGAAGCGGATGTACGGCGAGAAACGCCCGGAGACCCACGCGTATGTCGCGTCGGGACTGGGCGTCACCCGCGTCGAGACCGCCGGCGGCCAGATCGGGCGCTTCAGCCTGAGCGAACGGTGCAACGCCCGTGATGTCGCCGGCGCAAGCGGCGAGGTCGCGGTCGCCACCGACGAGGACGTGCTCGTGTTGACCGACGACGGCTTCGTCCCGACCGGGTTCGGGCCGGCCACCGCCGTCGGCTACGACGGCGACGGGCTGCTCGCAGCCGGCGGCGGTCGCGTCGCTCGGTACGACGACGGCGAATGGACCGAGCTCGGAAACGTCGACGACGTGCGTGCCATCGACGGCGACCGCCTAGCCGCGGCAGAAGGGGTGTACGCCCTGCCCGACCTCGACCGACTCGGTCTCGTGGACGTGGCCGACGTGGCCGGCGACTACGCCGCGACCGAGAGCGGGCTGTACCGTTACGAAGGCGAGAACGCCGACAGCGACGGCGAGTGGATCGAGGTCCGGTCAGGCCGACACCTGGCGGTTGCAAGCGACGGCGACCGGGTCCACGCCGCCGCGGCGGACGGCCTGTACGAACTGGCAAACGGCGCGTGGGAGCCCTGTGCGTTGCCGGCGACCGAGCGCGTCGTCGACGTGACCTACGGCGACGACACCTACGCTATCACCGAGAACGGCACCTTCCTCGTTGCGACCGCGGCCGAGGCGACCGCCGACGGACAGGGTGGCTGGCGACAGCGCTCACTGGGCGTCCCCGACGTCGTTGGCGTCGCGGTGGCCTGATTCGGACGGCAGTGGCAGAGTGAGACTATGCCCTACTTCGGTTCACCGAACAGACCAGCGCTAGCTGGTGGACGGACCTCCTTACTGCGGTATCTGCTGTTCGTCGGCTTCTTTCAAAATAATCCCGTAGCCTCGAAGCGTTCCGGACTCGTCAAAGCTCGCAGAGACCGTGACGTCTGTCCCGGGGCGCGTACCGTTCTGTCGGACCTGCAGCCCTTCGTGGGCGGCAGACCCCGCTGTTTTCGCTGTTTCGAGGAGGCGCTCTGAGAGTGGGTTCGCCGGGTCTGATTCCCCGAGGACCGTCGAAACGTGTGCTCCAAGTATCTCATCCACACCGTAACCCGTATATCGTCGAGCACCGTCGTTCCAGCGAGTGACGTATCCCTCGTGGTCGAGGGTGAAGAAGGCGTGGTCGTCCATAGCATCGATAAGCACGTCGAACTGAGTGCTCTGCTCCGTCGATTGCGTCCGTTCAGGCGTGATGTCCCGCGCCGTGCACACGATCACCCCGTCGTCAGCGTGAGCCAGGCGATGGTCTGTGACGAGCCTGTTTCCGCCTTTCATTAGTCGAACTGTTTCGCCCGACCAGTACTCGTTTGCTTGGACCGCCGGGATGATGTCGTTCTCCAGCCGATCCGCTTCGTCGTCGTGATACAGAACTGTCCAGTGTTCGCCGGTCAGTTCGTCCGGCCCGTATCCAAACAGGTCCGCAAACGCAGGGTTCACGTACGAGAACCGCCCGTCCGGGTCGATGAGGCTAATCCCCTCGCTAGCAGTTTTCATCGCCCGGTAGCTACGGTCGATTGTGCGGACGGCGCGGTGCCGTTCAATGAGGTTCGTGATCCGGTTGGCCAGGATTGCGTATTGCTCGGTTCCGTGCTCCTTCTGTATGTACTCCGTCACGCCAGCGGTAATGGCTTCGCTCGCGATCTCTTCGCTCCCTTTTCCGGTGTAGAGAATGAAGGGCAGGTCAGGGTGCTCTTGGCGAACCGCCGACAGAAACTCCAGCCCGTCCATCCCTGGCATATCGTAGTCTGAGACGATGCAATCGACGGCCTCCGCCTGGAGAATGGCGAGGCCGTCGGTCCCACTTGTCGCCGTTCGGACTTCGAACCGCTCGTCTTCCTGTTTGAGAAACTGCGAAGTCAAATCCGCGAAGCCGGGCTCGTCATCTACATGTAATATGGTTATCATACAGAGAGTCCCGCTCTGTTTCTGACATAAAGGCGAACAGTAATAAATATATCACTTAAATATTAATGCTATTATCCAAATATGTCGGCTCATCGTGGTATCGGCATGGACACAAAAGCTACGTGAGCGTCGTCTGCAGAGAGTGATAGAATTCTGATACGTGGATTAGATATCGAATCAATCACGCTGTCGAGGAACCGAAACAGGGTTTAGCCCGGACAGCCACCCACCGCACATGATTATCCCCGGGGCGGACACGCAGGCGTTCGCGGCGACCCTCGCCGAGGCGACCGGTGAGCGGCTGGGACAGGTCGAGTACGAGCGGTTCCCCGACGGCGAGCACGTCGTTCAGGTGCCCGAGACGGTTTCCGGTGAGCGTGCCGTCGTCATCGCTTCCACCGTCGACAGCGACGCGCACTTGCAGTTGCTCCAGTTGCAGGACGCGGCCCGCGAGAGCGGCGCGAGCGAGGTCGTCACCGTCATCCCGTACATGGGCTACGCCCGGCAGGACGAGGCGTTCAAGCCCGGCGAGCCGGTCTCCTCGCGGGCAGTGGCCCGCGCTATCTCGACCGGGACCGACCGCGTCGTGACGGTGAACCCCCACGAACCGGCTGTCTGTGACTTCTTCGACGTGCCGGCCACCCACGTCGACGCCGCGAGCGTCCTCGCCGAACCACTGCCTGCAGACCTGACGGACCCCCTCTTCCTCTCGCCAGACGAGGGGGCAATCGGCCTCGCGAAGACAGTCCGGGACGCCTACGGCGAGGGAGAGACGGACTTCTTCGAGAAGGAACGCGACTACGACACCGGCAGTATCGAAATCAGCCCCAGCGACGCGCCGGTCGAGGGCCGGGACGTCGTGCTGGTCGACGATATCATTGCCACGGGGTCGACGATGAGCAAGTCCGTCGGCGTCCTCGACGACCGCGACGCCCGGCGAATCTTTGTCACCTGCGTCCACCCGATGCTCGCCAGCAACGCCCTGACAAAACTGAACAGCGCCGGCGTCGAAGCCGTCTACGGGACCGACACGCTCGAACGCGCCGTCAGCGAGGTCAGCGCCGCACCCATCGTTTCCGAAGAACTGTAGACACCCGTCTGAAACACGAGGCCGAAAAATCTCGCTCGTTGCAACGCGACTGCGTGCCGCTTAATCCGACGCTTCAGCCGCAGCGACGGCTCGCGGCTTCTCTTAGTCGCCGCTCGCCTGTTCAGAGGCCTCCCGCTGGTCGGCCTCGCACGGCGCTATCGCGATCTCCATCTCGGTTCCTTCGACGTCCCACGTCTTGCGGTGGCCGTCTTCGACGCCATCTAACTCGTCGGCACGGACCTCCTCTTTGATCAGGTCCTCGTGCTCTCTGACCAGCGAATCCACGCGCTCGTCGTCGATAGCGAGGTCCACGACGATGCGTGCCTCGATGTCCAGTTCGATGTCTTTCCGCATCTCTTGGACCCGGCGGATGACCTCGCGGGCGTACCCCTCACTCTCGATATCCTCAGTGAGCGCAGTATCGACGTAGACGACGCCGCCGCCGTCCAGCGCGGCGAACTCCGTCCCGGTGACCCCCTCGGGAGTCTCGCGGCGGAACTCGACCATCTCCTCTGTGATATCGACGTTCTCGCTGAGTGCGTCGCTGACTGTGCCTTCGAGGGTATCGAGTGACTGCTCGGCGACGCGGGCCTCGTTGAGCGCGTTCATGACGCGTCCGGCGTCGTCGCCGAAGGCCGGGCCGAGTTCGCTCATGTCGGCCTCGGCGGAGTACTGGAGTTCGCCCCACTCCTCGTCGGCTCCGACGACCTCGACGGCGCGGGCGTTGAGTCGGTCGGCGATGATGGCTTCCTGTGCGCGGACCGCGTCGGCCACGTCGTCGCTGTCGACATCGACGACGACGCGCGTGACGGGCCAGCGGAGCTTGCGTTCGGCCTGCTGGCGGGCGTTCGAGCCCGCTTCCTCAACCTCGCGGACGACCTCAATCTCGCGTTCGAGCGCGGGGTCGTGGAGGGCATCCTCAACCTCGGGCCAGTCGCACATGTGGACCGTCGGGTGGCCGGCGTCACCGGTGAGCGCGCCGTACACCTGCTCGGCGACGAACGGCGTGAACGGTGCAAACAGCGCGGCCACGGATTCGAGCACGCGATAGAGGGTGGCGTAGGCGGCCTGCTTCGAGGCGCTGTCTTCCTCCTCCCACATCCGCTCGCGGACGACCTGAATGTAGAAGCGGGAGACATCCTCGACGACGAAGTCGAGCAGTTCGTCGACCGCTTTGTCGTTCTCGAAGTCCTCCATCGAGTCAGTCATCGCCTCGGTGACGCTCTGGAGCCGCGAGAGGACCCACTCGTCGACGAGTTCGAGGTCGTCTCGGACGTCCTCGACCGTCGTTTCCTCGGGGTCGAAGTCGTCAGCCCGCATGTACGGCAGCGGGAAGCGTGCGACGTTCCAGAGGATGTTGAGACGACGCTGCATCTCGGCAGTCTCCTCCCACGAGAAGTTCATGTCCTCGCCCTGGGCAGTCACCGACAGGAGGAACAGCCGCATCGGGTCGCGGCCGTGCTTCTCGATGACCTCGTGGGGGTCGATGAGGACGCCCTTCGATTTGGACATACCGCGGCCGTCGGGCATGTTGGCGTAGCCGTGCATCAGCACCTGCTTGTACGGAATCTCGCCCGTCGCGGCGGTGCTCATGCCCAGCTGGGACCAGAACCACCCGCGGGTCTGGTCGTGGGCCTCCATGATGAGGTCGGCAGGCCACAGTTCCTCGAAGTCCTCGGTCTGTTCGGGGTAGTCGACGGTCCCCCACGTCGCGACGGAGGAGTCGAGCCACACGTCGAATACATCGCCGACACGGGTGTAGGTCGTACCGTCCTCAGTGATCGTGAGGTCGTCGACAGTTCCCTTGTGGAGGTCAACAGCTGTGGGGTCGATGTCCTGGTCGACGCGCTCGGCGAGTTCCTCGCGGTCGCCGACGACGATAGCGTCGTCCATGTCGCCGCTCCAGTCTTCAGGCAGCCAGATAGGGATGGGGATACCCCAGTAGCGCTGCCGCGAGACGTTCCAGTCCGGCGCGTCCTCGACGAAGTCCCGGAAGCGGTTGTCCCGCGCCCACTGGGGGTACCACTCGCTGTCCTCGATGTTCGCCAGCAGTTCGTCCTTGATGTCGGTGACCGTGATGAACCACTGGTCGGTGACGATGCGGACGATATCGGTGTCACAGCGCCAACACTGCCCCTCACGGACGGTGTGGCCCTGCTCACTGGAGAGGAGGTGGCCGTTGTCGTCGAGGTCCGCGATGACATCGTCGTTGGCGTCGCGGACGAACGTGCCCTCGTATTTGCCGGCGGCGTCGGTGTAGACGCCATCAGACCCGACCGGACAGAAAATTTCGAGGTCGAGTTCCTGTCCGCGCTCGAAGTCCTCCTCACCGTGGCCGGGCGCGGAGTGGACGAGGCCCGTGCGGTCGGCCTCGACGTAGTCAGCGGTGTACACCTGCCCGGAGCCTTCGCCCTGGGCGTGGTCCGGCACTTCCTCGGCCAGCGGGTGGTCGTACGCCCAGCCGACCATTTCCTCCCCAGTGAGTTCCTCGACGACCTCGTAGTCGTCGTAGCGGCCGGCCTTCAGCACGTCCTCGACGCAGGCCTCGGCGACGTAGAGTCGTTCGGTCTCGCCCTCACTCTCGGCGTCGACGCCCACGTAGTCTAAGTCGCCGTCGACAGCGACGAAGGTGTTGGCGACGATGGTCCACGGGGTCGTCGTCCAGATGACCAGGCTGCCATCGCGGTCACTCAGATCGAACTTCACGTAGATAGAGGGCTTGCCCACGTCGTGGTACTCGACCTCGTTGTTGGCGATACCGGTCTCACACCGGGGACACTGATTGATAGAGCGCTGGCCCTGCTCGACCAGGCCGCGCTCGTGGGCCTGCTGGAAGCCCCACCAGGCGGCCTCCATGTACTCGGGGTTCACCGTCTTGTACGGGTCGTCCCAGTCCATCCAGACGCCGAAGTCCTGGAAGTCGCTCTGGAGGCCTTCGAGTTGCTCCTCGGCGAAATCCTTGCACTCCTCGATGAAGTTCTCCTCGCCGAAGCGCTCGATGTCTTTCTTGTTCTCGAAGTCGAGTCGCTCCTCGACTTTCGTCTCGATCGGGAGGCCGTGCATATCGTAGCCCGGCCGGTCGGTGACGTCGTAGCCCTGCATCCGCAGGTAGCGGATGTAACAGTCCTTCAGGGTCTTGTTCCACGTCGTCCCCATGTGGGCCGCGCCGGAGGTGTAGGGCGGTCCATCAACAAAGAAGTAATCCTCGCCGTCGGCCCGATAGGCCTTCGTCTGCTCGTAGGCGTCGACGTCGTCCCAGTACTCGAAGACGCCGTCCTCGACGGCGTCGGGGTCGTACTGGTCGTCGACAGCGGCGAAACGTTCCATACCGGCACATTCGCCGCCTCCAATAAAGGACAATCGGTTGTGTGCGTTCTCTTCAGACAGCAGGCCGACAGCCCCGTGCGTCAGTCAGCGCTCGCGCTGGAGGAGCAACCCGGCTGTCTGCCCGCTGTTTTCGGTTATCGGTGCGACTACTTCCCACCCATCAGCGCCGAGTTCGTTCAGTTTCTCGGTGGGGACACTACTGCTTCCGAACATCCCGGTGTCGACGTCGAGGGTCTTGTATTCGTAGGAGGGCATACACGCGTTGCGATAGCCGCCACCAGCAAAGGTTTTGGGCTACGCGGTGGCCGCGGCGTCTGCTGACCGCCACGGCTTTGCCGCTTACATCCGTGCCCTCGCCTGTGCCCGAGTTCCCGGACGACGAGCAACAAAACGCGCTCACGGCGGACTGTCAGCGCTGCCCAAAACTCGCCAAAAGTCGGACCTGCATCTCGTGGGGTAACGGACCGCTGGACGCCGACATAGTAGTCGTCGGTGAGGCCCCAGCCGAGGGCGACCTCGAGGCCGAGCAGTGGCGGGGCGGTAATCTGACCGGGCTGGCCTACACCTCGCAACGCTCCGGCCGGAAAATCCGGCAACTGCTCGCCGATGCCGGGTTCGGCCACACAGACTGCTACTACACGAACGCGGTGAAGTGCCACCCGCCGGGGAACCGCGACCCGACCGGCGCGGAACTGGGGAACTGTCGCCCGTATCTCGTCGAGGAAGTCGAGACGGTCAAGCCGGCAGCAGTCGTGACAACGGGAAAGCACGCGACGAAGACGGTCCTCGCACTCGACGACGCGGCCCTCGATGGCTTCCTCGACAGCGTACTCACTCCCCGACGGAACGAGGCGCTGGGCGTCCCCGTGGTTCCGCTGCTCCACCCCTCCTATCAGGAGGTCTGGCTCTCGCGGCTGGGCTATGACCGCGAGACGTACGTCGACGCTATCACAGATGCGGTCGCCGGTGTCAGCGACACCTAGAACCTTCTTGTGACCGCCGGACACAGAGGCGACCATGAGCGAGGATTGCATCTTCTGCCAGATCGTCGCCGGTGACATCCCCGGTCGAACCGTCTACGAGGACGACACCGTGCTGGCGTTTCTGGACGCCAACCCACTGTCGCCGGGCCACACGCTCGTCATCCCGAAAGCCCACCACGAGCGGCTGAACGACACACCCGCCGACGTGGCGGGTGCGGTCATGTCGACCCTGCACGAACTCGTCCCTGCGGTCGAGGCGGCCGTCGACGCCCCCGCAAGCACGGTCGCGTTCAACAACGGCGAGGAAGCCGGGCAAGAGGTCCCCCACGTTCACGGCCACATCGTCCCGCGATTCGAGGACGATGGCGGCCGGCCGATCCACGCGCTGGTCACCGACCGCCCCGACCTCTCTGATGACGAACTGGACGCTATCGAATCGGACATCGTCGCCGAACAGACGTAAAATTCCGTATCTTTTTATCGAAAGATACGCCAACAGCGACGCATGGGGGTTTCGACGCTTGCGTTCGTCGGGTGTACCGGTGGGGCTGGAACGACCAGACTAACAGTCGAGACGGCGGCAACGCTGGCCCGGGGTGGGCGGTCCGTCGCCGTCGTCGACGCGGCCTTTGGCACGCAGGGGCTTGCAACGTATGTCGACGGGCGACTCGACACCGACGTGACCGCGGTGGCCGTTGGGGACGCGCCAATCGATGACGCGCTGTTCGAGTGGGACATCGACGCAGACGGGCGAGTCGCGCTCTGTCCGGCCCACGCACCGTTCGAGCGCCTCGCGCGGGCGAAGTCAGCCGAGAGCGCACAGGCGCTCGAACGGGCCATCGAAGCGGTAGCCGGGCGGTTCGACCACGTCCTCCTCGACGTGCCGCCGATTGCATCGAATCAGGCCGTCGCCGCCGCCACGACCGCACAGCGGCGGGCGCTCGTGGTGCCGGCCGGCCAGCGCGGGGGCGACCTGCTTCCGCGACAACAGGGCCGACTCCGTGACATCGACGCGCCAGCAGCAGCCGTTGTCGCAACCCGCGTGCACGGCCAGAACGGCGACGCTATCGAGGACGCGGCGCATACGGTCCCACATATCGGCCCGGACGCACCCAGACCGCTCGCGGCGGAGCCCGATTCGGATGTCGCACCGGCCGTCGCCGCGATAGCCGAAGACCTGCTTGATGTCGACCTCGGCCTGACCTTCGAGGACGACGGCCTGTTCTCCCGCTAGGGAAGCGGAAGGACGATGACGGGACGGGCAACGCGGGTCAGGAGGTCCCGGGCTGTCGAGCCGACACCGTCGCTGTCGTCAGTCCCGCGGTGTGGTCCGATGAGCAGTTCGTCCGGGTCGTGCTCGTCGATAGCTGCCAGTATCTCTGTCAGGGGCGTTCCCTCTCGTGTTTCCGTGGCGGGCATGAACGACGCGAGCCGCGAGCGGGCGACGTTGACGGCGTCACCTGCGTCCCGCGACGGCGCGTCGGGGTCGCGGACGGCGACCGCGACGATATCGTGATCGTCTGCCGGGTCGAGTCGGTGCTGGAGGTAGTCAGCGGCGGCCGCTGTGACGTGAACCGAGGTGGTGGCGAGCAGAAACGTGGTCATTGTGCCACCATGGGCTCCACCCGGCTTCGTGCTTTCGCTCAGAGAGGCCGGACACAGCGAGCAGTACTATTTGTATAGTGGCTGGACGCGGCCGGCGTATAGACGTAACAAGTACGCCCTTGGTATCGGATGTCTTCCGGGAACTATGAGCAAAGTGGCGTCCACTGGGGCCACAGTGTTCGTGTGTCCGTTCTGTGAGCGGACGTTCGACCAGCCCCAGTCAGTGTGTCGCAACTGTGACAGTACCGTCGTCGTTCCGCTGGAAGACCAGTCAGTGTACGACAGCATTCTCCAGATGTGTGGGACACAGCGGCTCTGAACCGGGCAGTCAGTCCGTAGTCGCCGGTCGGTCGCGCATCACTCGCACCGACGGGCTTACATACAGCCCACCCTGTACCGGAGAGCGTGCGCGTCGAGAACAGTTTCATCGGTACCGACGGCGTCGGGGAGAAGACCGAGCAGTCTATCTGGCAACAGGGTATCACCCACTGGGACCAGTTCGAACCGTCCGTCGTCGGCGGCCAGCGTGGCGACCGCATCCAGCAGTTCATCGACGAGGGACGTGAGCGCATCGCCGAAACCGATGTTACCTACTTCGATCATACGTTCCCCAGCAGCGAGCGCTGGCGACTGTACGAAACCTTCCGCGAACGGGCCTGTTTCTTCGATATCGAGACGACTGGACTCGATCAGGACCGCAATCAGGTGACGACGGTGAGCCTCCACCAAGACGGAGAAACACAGACGCTCATTGCCGGCGACGACCTGACCGCAGAGAACCTTCGGGCCGCGTTCGACGGCGCGGACCTGCTGGTGACGTTCAACGGCAAGCGCTTCGACGTGCCCTTTCTCGAAGCGAACTTCGATGTCGACCTCGACCGCCCGCATCTGGACCTGATGTACACCTGCAAGAAAATCGGACTCTCCGGCGGGCTCAAACAGGTCGAGCAGGACATCGGTATCGAGCGGGACCGGCCCGACATTTCAGGTAAGGACGCCGTGCGACTCTGGCGGGAACACGAGCAGGGCCGAGACGGTGCACTCGAAACGCTGGTGTCGTACAACCGTGAGGATACGGTGAACCTCAGGACGCTGGCCGAGACCGCCACCGAACGGCTTGACGAGCAGGTTTTCGTTGGCTGAGACCGAGGGAGAGAACCGTCCTCATACCCCCATCGTTTCAGGTGGACAGCGGTCGTAAGGGAATTGCCGGGCTACTCACTCCAGAACGGCGTGTGTCCGTGACCGAGAACGATAGAAGCCATATGCCAGATAACGAGTTCGACGAACAGCGCCGTGTCCTGTTCAGTGCCGACGCCGTAGAGCGAGGGGATGTACAACAGCGGTAGCAATACCGCTCCCCAAAAGGCAAACGGTCGGACACCGGCGAGCGTCACGGTCCAAGCCCCGCGGGCGGCAAGCGCAAGCGTATCGAGATAGCGGCCGGGATCCGTCGGCCGTAGTCCGTCGGTGTCGCTCTGGTGTGGGAGCGGGGGACTATCGCCGCTCGATGACCCCACCGTCACTCACCCTGTCTGACCTCAGTATCATTAGTTGAATCAACAGTATACCCCACCTAATCCGTGGTCACTACACAGATAGGCGACTGCACCAGCACGTCTATCTGTATTCACGGTCAGGAAAGCTGTCATTTCTGTGCCGACAGGAATTACACTGGATTCACCGCGTCCTCACAGTCTGGACACGTAGCGAGCATCCGCGGCCAGTCGCCGGTCGTGTCGTACGCGATAACGAGATTCGCTGCGGGAATCGTCACGTCACAGGCCGGACACCGCCCCAGCGGTGGGTCGGCCGTTTCTATGTCACTGTTCCACATACACCGAGCTACGCACTCAACACATATTGTTACCAGGCTCCTACGGAGTGTGTGGCGGCCTTAGGTGTCGTCGCCGTCCTGTGGCGGTCGCTTCGATAACCGATCGAAGCGACGCTGCGCCTCGCTCGCCCGGTCGGCGGTTTCTTCGGGATCATGGGTTACGTCTGCGAGCGCCGAGTCCACAACAGTGATTTCCAGAACCACGTCGGCCGTCCGTGCCTCGGCTGGCAGTTCAGCCGCCTCAATGTCGAGGGCAGACACTCCGTCCTCGGTGTCTACTTCCAGCGTGGCGATTCCGTCCTCGATTCGGTCGATAACGGCGGTGTAGGTTCCGTCGGATACCATTAGTAACTCCGTTTCAGCACAGTCTCGTTGTCGGTGTCGGTCACGGTGATTGTATCGCCACCGTTGTTCCATATCGGACGCCCGGACCCCCAGTAAAGGTCGGTGTCCGTGTCCGTACCGCTGCCGGTGTGGAGGGTCACGGTCGCGTCCGGTTCGAGGGTGAATCCATCGGGGACGGTGTAGGTGTGGCCGGCTTCGTCAGCGACCGTCCAGCCGCCCATTTCCAGCGGTTCCGCGCCCGCGTTCCGGAACACGACGTACTCGTCGTTGAGGTTGTCCCGGTCGTCGCCCGCCGCATCGGCGCGCACCCGGTCGATAATCAGGTCGCCACTCGTGTTCTCCGTGGGCGTTCCACCGTCGGTCACGGACGGCGTCTCGGTTGCGACCGGCGTATCAGTCCGCGGGGACGAGCGGTCGAAGTAGATCGCTCGCGGCTGGACCGGCTCAGTCGTGCCCGGCGCAATCGGGTTTCCAGACCGCAGTGACAGCGGTGCGGTCGGCGCTGCTCGCTGCGTGCTGACGGTCACAGCGGTCCCGTTGCTGGTCAGGACGGTGTCGCCATGGGTGGCGGTCCAGTACGCCGGAACCGAGCGTGCCGCAAGCCGCCCGAGCGTCTCGTTGCTCGGGTGGCCGTACTGTGAATCGTAGGCGCTTGACACCACGACGGTCCGGGGGTCAGTAGCGTTGAGCAACGACCCGCTCGTGCTTGACGCACTGCCGTGGTGACCGGCTTTCAGCACTGTCGATCTGAGCCCCGATCCATAGGTCTCGACGAGATACGCCTCCTGGTCGTCCTCCGCGTCGCCGGTGAAGAGAAAGCTCGTCTCGCCGTGTTCGATTCGGAGGACGATGCTGTTCTCGTTGCGGGCCGCGTTTTCTAGGTACGGCTCCGGCGGGCCGAGCACGGTCGTCTCGACGCCCGCAAAGCGAATCCGGTCACCCTCGCGAGTCTCGTACAGCGTCACGTTGTAGGCGTCGACGGCGTCGAGGTATCGCTCGTAGGTCTGCGTGCTCGCGGCGATACCGGGGTCGTACACCGCGCCGACGCCGTTTTTCTCGGTCTCGTAGTGCCTGATGACGGCCGCGTTCCCGCCGATGTGGTCGGCGTCGTTGTGCGAGACGACGAAGTGGTCGATTCGGTCAATGTCCTGTCGGTCGAGATACTGCAGGACGTACTCACCGTCGTCGGTGAAGTCCCCGGAGTCGATGAGCATCGTCTCGTTATCGGGACTGACCAGCAAGGTCGCCACCGACTGGCCGACGTTGATGAAGTGGACCTCAAGCGTCCCGTTCGCTGCGGCCGGCGAGGGGGCCTCCGGCGTCGTCGTCTCGGTTGCAGTCCGCTGGTTCGCGCTGCTGTCCACCCCGTTCGCGACGAACCCGCCACACCCAGCAAGCACCAGCAGTACTGCGATGGTGACGGACGCAACCTCGCGACTCTGGACCATTCCGTCTGTCTACGCGTCCGAGTTATTTGGTATCACTTACCAACTACGTGCCACGAGACAGGGCGTGTCGTCGCTCTCCCGGAACAACGGCACGCAGTCAGTAGTTCGCAGACTCGGGTGTCTGCGGTGAATCCGCCGGCCGCAGCAGGTGAACGCGGCCAGCAAGGAATCCAAGCAGGAGCCCGGTAAAGTGTGCGATAAGCGCGACGCCGGGATTCGCGGTGGCGAACGTGATGGCAGCGGCGACGACACCAGCGAGAACCAGCTGGACGCGGGGCGCGAGTTCGAATCCGCCAACAACGGTATCGGTCAGACGGTTCGCGGCAAGCAGATAGCCGAAGAGCGCAAACACCGCGCCGCTGGCTCCGAGGATAGAGACGTGGCTGACCATTCCGGGGACGAGCGGGCCGAGGAGACTGGTTACCGAGACCTGTGAAACACCGGCAAGTGCACCGGTCGAGACGAAGAAGGCGTGGAACCGGAGCGGCGTGGTCCGGCGTTCAATGACGACGCCGGCCAGCGCCAGCCCGACGGCGTTCGCGATGAGATGGGGTAAGCCAGCGTGTGCGTACACGCTGGTGACGAGCGTCCAGGGGCGACTGAACAGCGGGGGCGAGAGTGCAAACAGGCTGCGCGGGGCGGTCACCACGCCGACGGCCTGCTGTGTGAGAAACACAACAACGATGACGGCCAGCGTGGCCACGGTTGGGCTTTGTCGCAGCGGCTTCATTGGACCGTTTTTGTCGCCCTCGATACAAGAAACGCTCGGACACCCCGAACCGTTGCAGAACGCATACGTGGCATCGTGGCGTTACCTCGTGTATGTCCGAACTGACTGACGCCATCACCGCGGCGTTCGCAGACGAGACCGACGACGAAATCGCACAGACAGCCGCCGAGAATATCGCCGCCTTCGCCGAGGAGTACGACGAGGACCTGACGAGCGACCGCGTCACTGACCTGCTCGCGGATGCGCCCTACGACGGATTCCAGCGCCGGTTCAACTGGGTCGTCGGCGAACTCGCCGCCGAGAACGAGGACTGCACTGACTCCCGAGAGTTCCGCATCGACGGGTTCGGCGAACTCGCCGCCGACCCCGATATCGGGACCTGAACGGGCGCATGCCCGGCGGAACTTACACGCTGGTACTCGAACGGGACGCCGGCGGGCCGATAACGGTCGGCGCGCTGGGCGAGATTGAGTTCCCAGTCGGCTGGTACGCTTACACCGGGAGCGCGCTGGGAAGCGGCGGCTTCGGCCGCATCGACCGTCACCGTGCGGTCGCCGCCGGCGACAACGACACCCGGCACTGGCACATCGACTACCTGCTTGGCGACGCGGCGACAACCGTCGACCGGGTCGTCACGACCGAGGCCGACATCGAATGTGCCGTCGCTCAGCGGGTCGACGGGCCGACGACAGCGGGGTTCGACCACGTCGACGCCTTCGGCTGCTCGGACTGTGACTGTCGCTCACACCTGATATATCACGAACAGCGGGAGCGATTGGTCGACGCGGTGACCGACGCGCACGAGGCCACCCGCGACGCGGCCGCGACCGAGTAGTCAGGAGATGTGGATCGCGGGCTTGTTCGGGCGGGCTTTGGCCGCGAGGTCGTCGTCCGGTGACGCCCGCCGGACAACCACGTTGCAGCCGAACTCGTCCTCGAACAGCCACGCGGCCTGCTGGAGCGTGTCGAGTTCGCGCTGGCCGTCGATAATCGGTTCGAGTCCCGCGCCGCGGTCGGCCAGGCGGTCGGCGAAGTCGGCGGCCGTGTCGCCGTGCTGTTTGATCGCTTCGTCGGCCATGATTTCACCGACGATGGCGTCGTCGGGGTCCGACTCGCGGGCTATCTCGTAGGCGCGGTACTTCCAGTCGGCGGCGACGACGAGTTCGATCTCGTTGGGTTCGTCGATGTCGACGACCTCTGTGATCTCGCGCACGTCGTCAAGCGTCCGCCGAACGACCTGCCGCTCGATACGGTAGTCCTCCACGTCCCGGAGCGGTTCCGGCCACCGGCTCTCGGCGACGAGGCCGTCCTCGTCGAGCAGTTGCCACATCTCCTCGGCGAGGAACGGCGCAATCGGGGCGACTAGGCCGGCGAGCACTCGCAGGCCCCGGCTGTAGGCGAACTGGTAGGGGCGGTCGTAGCCCGCATAGCGGCCCAGTAGGCGTGCAAAGCGCTGTATTTCGCCGATGACTCGATGGAAGCGAAAGCGGTCGTACTCCTCGGTGACAGCGGCGATTGTCCGGTCGATTTCCCGCTCCAAGTACGCGTCGTGGTCGGCGCTCTCGGTGCGGGTCTCGGTCTGGTTGGTGTACTCGGTGACGAGCCGATACAGCGTCTGCTGGAAGTCGTATGCCGACGAGACGTCCTTGACGGTCCACTCGAAGTCCTGAGAGGGGTGGGCCGCCGAGAGGACGAACAGCCGCGTCGTCTCGGCCCCGTACTCGTGGGGCGCGATGTCGTTGCCCTTCGACTTGGACATCTTCTCGCCGCTGTGAAGCACCGTCCCCTGATTGATGAGTCGCTCGACCGGTTCCTCGCGGTCCAGCAGGCCGATATCTGACAGCGCCCGAGTGAAAAAGCGGATGTACAGCAGGTGGAGAACGGCGTGTTCCTCGCCGCCGACGTACACGTCAACCGGGAGCCACTCGTCGGCAGTTTGCTGGTCGAAGGGAGCTGACTCGAAGTGCGGTGAGAGATATCTGAGAAAATACCACGAGGAGTCGACGAACGTGTCCATCGTGTCCGTCTCTCGTACCGCGTCGGCCCCGCAGTCGGGACAGGTCGTCTGCTTCCACTCCTCGGCGGCGTCGAGGGGATTGCCTGTCGTCTGGACGTACTCTGGCAGTTCCACCGGCAGGTCTTCCTCGGGGACCGGGACGTGGCCGCAGTCGTCGCAGTGGACGATAGGAATCGGCGTCCCCCAGTAGCGCTGCCGGGAGATGAGCCAGTCCCGCAGGCGGTAGGTCACCGCCTCCTCAGCGGCGTCGTGTTCGCGCAGTCGCTCGCGGGCGGCGGCGCTGGCGAGGCCGTCGTACTCGCCGCTGTCCGTGAGCATCCCATCGCCGGTGTAGGGCGCGTGTGGCAGGTCCGTCCCGCTGCCGTCGACCGGTTCGACGGCCTGCTGTACGGGCAGGCCGTGTTCGTCGGCGAAGGCGTGGTCCCGCTCGTTGTGGGCCGGCACGCCCATGACCGCGCCCGTGCCCACATCGTCGAGGACGTACGCCGCGATGTACACCGGCAGTTCCTCGTCGGTGTAGGGGTGGGTTGCAGTGAGGTCCGTCTCGATGCCGCTCATCCCAGCGTCGTCCGTATTCGCCACTGATTCCACGTACTCGGCGACAGCGTCGTTCGTCTCGGCCAGCGCCCGCGCGAGGTCGTGGCCCGGCGACAACGCCAGATACGTCGCGCCGTACACCGTATCGAGCCGCGTCGTGAACGCCTCGACGGTGTCGTGGTCGTCGTAGCCGACGGAGAAAGCAACGCGCGCTCCTTCCTGGCGGCCGATCCAGTTGCGCTGGCTGTCCCGGACGCCATCGGGCCATCCCTCTAGCTCGTCCAGCCCGTGATACAGCTCTTCGGCGTAGTCAGTGATGGCGAAGAACCACTGGTCGAGGTCCCGTTGCTCGACGCCAGTCCCACAGCGCCAGCAGACGCCGCCGCCGTGGGTGTGGCTGTGGCCGGTGCCGGCGGTCGTCTCGCCTTCGTCGGCTTCCGGTGGTGTCTCGACCTGTGCGTCGGCAAGTACTGTCTCACAATCCGGACACCAGTTCACCGTCGCCGCGCCGTAGTCGACCAGCCCCTCGTCGTAGAACTGGGTGAACAGCCACTGGTTCCACTGGTAGTATTCGGGGTCACAGGTGGTGATCTCCCGGGACCAGTCGTAGCCAAAGCCCATCTCCCGGAGGTCGTCTTTCATCTGGTCGATACACGTTCGGGTCCAGGATTCGGGGTCGGTGTTTCGCTCGTATGCGGCGTTCTCCGCCGGCAGGCCGAAGGCGTCCCATCCCATCGGGTGAAGTACGTCGTCGCCGGCCATCCGCCGGTATCGAGCGTACGCGTCGGTGATGGCGTAGTTCCGGATGTGTCCCATGTGCAACGACCCGGAGGTGTAGGGGAACATCCCCAGCACGTAGGTCGGGTCGTCGGCGTCGGTCGGGCACTCGAAGACGCCGTCTCGCTCCCAGGCCTGCTGCCAGTACTCCTGGACCCGCGCGTGGTCATATCGGCGCGACATTTGCTACTTCGTGGTGTGCCGTCCGCGCACATGAGTGTTCGGCTAGCCAGTGTCGGTCAGGTCACGAAAAGCGTGCCCGAACAGATACGGATTAAAAGCCCCGACTGCGGGCAACTGTCACAGCACCGTACAACAGTCCGTATCACTCGTTTTCAAGTGCTGCATAGATATCCGCGTGGCGGCGTCCGTCAAGCTTCCCCATCTCCAAGGCGATCTCGCGACGTTCGGCATCACTTTCGGCCGCCTGATACCGCTCGTATAGCTGGCTGACCTCGTCGTCGACTGGCGTTGAGGAATCGGTGCTAGACGCCATTTTCTGTCTGATTATATCCAGTGTGTCCCTTTATCAGTTGCGGCGAGCACACGCTCGAAAGTAGATGACCGCCGTGTCTGTGTCGACCGCGGCTTCGTCAGTTGCGAACCGGTGCAAGAGGGCTCGAATTTCATCACCGTAGTCGAACGTGTATCCGTTCATCATATAGAAGACCACCACCGCCCGGAGTGCTGTTCGCTTGTTTCCGTCGACGAACGGAGTTCCGCAACAAGTAGCCGCATCAGATGGACCGCTTTGTGATGAATTGTCTCAGGAACCTCCCCGAAGAACCCTTCCGAGATGTACTGCAGCGCGGATGCAACCGCGTCCTCCGACCGGACCCCCGGTTCCGTGATCTCGCCTTCTCCCACGATTTGTTCGTGGAGACCAAAGACGAGTTCGACAGAGGGATACGCGATATCGTCAGTCACACGCTGACTTTCTCATGCTCCTCGTTAACCGTTTCTCAACCATCGAGGTCGCCCCTCATCTTCGACAGCGTTGCGTACGGATCGGATTACGTTGCCACAAATCGGGCGGTTGTCGCGGTAAACAGTTACATAGAATCAGACTACTCCTCGCCGGACTCGTAGTGCTCGCCGGCGGCTTCGGGCAGGCGAGTCTTGCCCACCAGCGCGAGCACGACGATGACCGCGACGAACGGGATAGTCTGGACCAGCGAGTCGGGGACGGCAATCACGTCGGCGGTCTGGAGGCGCAGTTGGACTGCGTCGAGGCCGGCAAACAGCGTGGTCGACAGCAGCGCGCCGACCGGGTTGTAGTTGCCAAAGAGGTACGCGACGATAGCGATGAACCCCTTGCCGTTGACCATCGTCGGGCCGTTGCCGGTGAACTGGCCGATGTTGATTGCCAGCGCGGCTCCGCCCATCCCCGAGAGGACGCCGGACAGCAGGACAGCAGCGTAGCGGACGCGGGACACGTCGACGCCGGCGGTGTCCAGCGCCTTCGGGTTCTCGCCGGCGGCCCGGACCCAGCGGCCGAAGGTGGTGCGGTTCAGCACGTACCACGACGCCGCCACGGCGAGGAACATGATGTACACCGCGGGCGAGGCGTCGAACAGCGCGCCGAAAAACGGGATATCGGCAAGCGTCGGGACGGTTATTGTATCGAAGGTGCCGACGCTGCTGGTGTTTGGCCCGCCGTAGAACACCTGCGAGGCGAAGGGGGCGAGGCCAAGCGCGATAAGCCACACAGCCAAGCCAGCGATAATCTGGTCGGCGCGAAACTCGATACAGACGACGGCGAACACGCCGGCGAGCAGCGTCGACGCGACGATGCCGATGAGGAACCCGAGCCACAGCGAGCCGGTGACATCAGCCCCGAAGATGGCTGCGAAGGCTGCGATGATGAGCAGGCCTTCGAGCCCGATGTTGATGATACCGCTCTTCTCGGCGAAGATGCCGCCCAGCGCGGCCAGCACGATTGGGACCGAGAGCCGCAGAGTCGATGACAGCGTCGATTTCGAGGCCAGTACCCAGAATATCTGGCCGAGAGTCGACTCCGGTGCAAAGAGGCCGAAACCGGCGAGGACGGCCAGTGCGAGGAACGCCGCGGCGGCGATGAACAGCCGGCCTGACATTGACGAGAGTCGATTCATGGCACTGTCGTCAGTCATCAGCACCACCTCCCGCGGTCGCGGCGGCCGGACTGTCGGGCTCGCGCGCTGCGAGCCGCCGGCCGATGATACGGAAGAACTCCGGCATCGCGACGAACAGGATGATGAGCCCCCGGAGGACGCCAACCAGCTGTGGCGGCACGTCGGTCGCGAACGCCACCACGTTCGAACCGGACTTGAGGACGCCAAACAGCAGCGCGGCGAAGACGGCCCCGATGGGGTTGTTGCCGGCGAGGATGGAGACAGTGATTCCGTCGAAGCCGTAGCTCGGGATACCCGTCTGGAACTTCCCGAGCGTCATCATCACGAACACGGCCCCGCCGATGCCGCCGAGCGCGCCCGACAGCGTCAGCGAGGTCAGGATCGTTCGGGCGGAGTCGACGCCGCCGTACTCCGCGGCTGCGGGCTGAATGCCGGCGGTTCGCAGATCGTAGCCGAAGGCCGTGTGTTCAAGCAGGTAGTAGACGCCCCCGACGAACGCGAGCGCGATCAGCAGCGCGAGCAGCGAGAAGTCCGTCCGCGGGTCGAACAGGATCGACGGGAACTGCCCCTCGACGGGCAGCGTCCGGGTCTGTGTCGCCTGACTCGTCGGGTCGGCGAACTGGTTCCGGACGAGATACAGGGTTACTCGGACAGCAACGAAGTTGAGCATGATAGTGGTAATCACCTCGTTTGCGTCGGCATAGGCTTTCAGCGCGCCGGGTATTGCACCGTAGAGACCGCCGCCAATCGCGCCGGCGAGCAGCCCGAGCGGAATGAACAGGACGAGTGCGATCGTCCCGGAGACGAGCGAGCCCGCCCAGAGCACCGTCAGTGCGGCCGCCAGCGCTCCGATGATAAGCTGGCCCTGCGTCCCGATGTTGAAGATGCCGGCACGGAACGCTAAGGCCACCGAGAGCCCGGTAAAGACCAGAATCGTCGTCTCCCGGAGCGTTGCCGCGAACTGCGCGTTCAGCGGCGACCAGCCGCCGGCGAAGGGATCGCCCAGTGCGCCGAGGAACAGCCGATTGAATACGTAGAACGGGTCGTAACACAGCGTCGTGGAACCGAACGTGAGCACCGGCGAGCGACACGTCGCCATCAGTCCCGCGGCGGTGACGATGACCGTCCCGACAACGATAGAGAGCACCAGCGCCGAGACAGCGATGAGGATCCGCTCGCCGACAGAGGTCTGGCCCAGTCTGATGAGTCGCTGTCGATACTGTGACCACCGGTCGTCCGCGTCCGGCGTCGATGTGCTGTCGCCGTTCCGTGACGGGTCGCTATCGCTCATTGGTGTCCCTCCCCGTCCGCCGCAATGGTCGGGGCGGCGTCAGGTTGCTCCCCGGCCATCAGCAGTCCGAGTTGTTCCTCGGTCACGCGCTCGGGATCGACGATGTCGACGATCTCGCCCTCGTAGACGACGGCAAGCCGGTCCGAAAGTGACTGGACCTCATCCAGATTCGAGGAGATGAGCAAGACGGCTCGGCCCGCCTCTCGGAGGGCGTTGATCTGGTCGTGGATGAACTCCATCGACCCCACGTCCACACCGCGAGTGGGGTGAGAGGCAACGACGAGACGCGGGTCCCGGGCGAACTCCCGACCGACGACGAACTTCTGCTGGTTCCCGCCGGAGAGTGACTTCGCGTGGGCGTTGGCATCCGGCGGCCGAACGTCGTATTCTTCGATTATCTCCTCCGCGTGGTCGCGCGTGTAGTCCCAGTCGATGCGGCCCTTCGAGGAGTAGTCGGGGGCGTGCTGGCTTCCCAGCAGGCCATTCTCGACGAGGTCGAAGTCCATCACCAGCCCCCGTTCCTGTCTGTCTTCCGGGATGTAGGCCAGTCCGGCCTCGATGCGCTCCCGGCGGCTGTCGGTAGTCCGGTCGACGCCGTCGTACGTGATCGTTCCCTCGTCAGGCAGCTGAAGCCCGGTAATTGCCTCGACCAGTTCCGACTGGCCGTTTCCGTCAACGCCAGCGATGCCGAGCACCTCGCCGGCCCGGACCTCGAGCGAAATCCCGTCGACCGCATTGACGCCGCGGTCGTCCTCCACGACGAGGTTCTCGACGTCGAGGATAGACCGGCCCGGCTCGGCGGGGTCCCGGTCGAGGTCGAGCAGCACCTCCCGGCCGACCATCATCTCGGCCAGCTCCTCCCGAGTGATATCGTCGGCTGCGACCGTCCCGACGTTTTTCCCCTCGCGAAGGACAGTTATCTCGTCAGCAGCCTCCATCGCCTCGCCGAGCTTGTGCGTGATGAAGATAATCGTCTTGCCCTGATCGGTCAGCTCTTCGAGCACGCGAAAGAGGTCGTCGACTTCCTGCGGTGTGAGTACGGCCGTCGGTTCGTCCAGAATCAGGACATCCGCACCACGATAGAGCGCTTTGAGAATCTCGACTCGCTGCTGGACGCCGACACCGACATCTTCGATTCGGGCGTCGGGGTCCACGTCGAACCCGTACCGCTCGGACAGTTCACGGACCTGTTTTCGGGACTGATCGCTGTCGACCGTGAGACCAAGCCACTTGCGGGGCTCGTTCCCAAGCGTGATGTTTTCGGTGACGGTCATCGGATCGACCAGCATGAAGTGCTGGTGGATCATACCGACACCCTCGTCGATGGCGTCGCGCGGCGAGTCGAACTGCTGTGTCTCGCCGTGCACGTTGACCGTCCCCTCGGTGGGCTGATAGAGCCCGTAGAGGACGTTCATCAGGGTGGTTTTTCCCGCACCGTTCTCGCCGAGCAGTGCGTGAACCGTCCCCTTCTCGACCGCCAGATCGACGTCGTCATTCGCGACTACCCCCGGAAACCGCTTTGTAATACCATCGAGGTGGACGGCCTGTTCCATACTCTGAGCCGTTACCGTCCCGGTGTTTTAACTTCACGGTTCCACATGTCTGCCAAAAATATGCGGCAACTGCGTGTGTGGCCGCGGTGACTCAGACGGACGAGTGTGGATTGTCTCCGGCGGTGCCGGCCTCAGAGCCGGCCCAGACCGGTACACTGTGCCACTGCTCCGTCTCAGGCGTTTTCGGGGTCGGTCGGAACGCTGATGTCGCCGTCGATGATACTCTGGCGAACTTCGGACACCTCGTCTTTGACGCTCTGTGGGATTTCCGAGCCGAGCTGCTGGCCGTACACCGCTTCGACACCGTTCTGTTCGAGGCCGAGCGTGTTCACAGCGCCGCCCTCGAAGTTGTCGTTGACGACGGATTCGACCGACGTGTACACAGCGTTGTCGACGCGCTTGACCATACTCGCGAGGATGACGTCGCTGAAGTTCTCTTTGGTGACGGACTGGTCACGGTCAACGCCGACTGCGAAGCGCTCCGCTTCTTGGGCCGCCCGGAACACGCCAGTCCCGGTGTTGCCGGCCGCGTGGTAGACGATGTCCGCACCGGACTCGTACATCGAGAGAGCAGCCTCCTGCCCGCCGGACGGGTCGTTGAAGTCGCCGACGTAGGCTGTCTGGATGTCGACGTCCTCCTCCGCATGCTTGACACCGGCCTTGTAGCCGGCTTCGAAGCGACCGATGAGGTCACCCTCGACGCCGCCGACGAAGCCGACGCTCGCGGAGTCACTCTGCGTGGAGCCGGCTCCAGCCGAGAAGTCCTGACTGGTCAGCTTCGCGGCCATCAATCCGATGAGGAACGAGCCCTGATGCTCACCGAACACGTACGAGCCGACGTTGTCCGCCTCGACGACGGAGTCCACGATCATGAAGTCCTGCTCCGGGTACTGTTCGGCGTTCTCGGTGAGGGCGTCCGCCTGCAGGAAACCGATACAGCAGACCAGATCGTAGTCCGGGTTCGAGGACTGTGCGTACTGCTGCTGAAGGCTGCCGAAGTCCTGTACCGCTTCGGGCTGAGACTCGTCGTATTCGATGTTCAGTTCGTCCGCGGCTCGAATAGCGCCGGTCTGGGCCTGGTCGTTGAACGACCCGTCGCCGAGCCCGCCCGTCGCATACACCATTCCGATACGAGCGGCCGGACCGCTGTCGCCATCGCCACCGTCGCCGCCATCTCCACCGTCGCCACCGTCGCCACCGTCGCCGCCGCCGTCTCCACCATCGCCGCCGAGGCAGCCGGCTAGCCCGATTGCAGTTGCGGTACCGACACTACTGATGAACGTGCGCCGTCGCTGTGACATGTCCCACCAGCGGTGTCGATGGGCGTTAAAGACTTCGGTGTCGCACATTAGCCACATCGGCGACAAACCATGGCAAGGCGGGCCGATCACCGTTCGCTGCCGACGCCGCGGACATTTTATGTACTGGGTGTGAACGGCTGGCAATGACAGTCTGGTCGCGTTCACACAGCAGCAACTGGCAGGCCCTGACGGGGCCGGACACGCGGTGACTACCCTCGTCTTCTGGGCACTGGTTGCCCTCGCGACGGTCACCGGCCTGGTGACGGCTTGGACACTCGGTGCGAACAGCAACTCACCGCCGTTCGCCCCGGCTATCGGTGCAAACGCCATCTCGACGATGCGCGCCGCCTTCCTGATCGGCATCCTCGCCGCGCTGGGCGCGCTGACACAGGGCGGGAGCATCTCGGAGACGGTCGGTGCCGGCCTCATCGACGGCGTTGCAATCACCTCACTGGCGGCAGTCGCCGGCCTGCTGACCGCGACTGGGTTCATGGCATTCGGCATCTACTCGGGCTACCCCGTTCCGGCGGCGTTCGCGACGACGGGCGCGATGGTCGGCGTCGGCCTCTCGCTCGGCGGCGACCCCGTCTTCGACACCTATCGCCGCATCGCGACCTTCTGGCTGCTCGTCCCGCCTGTCTCGGGGAGCCTGGCCTATCTCACCGCGACTGTGTTGCGTCGAGACGACATCCCCGAAACGGTCGGCGTCCCGTTGCTCGCCGGCGTTGTCGGAGGGATCGTCGCCAACGTCCAGTTGAGCATCATCCCGTCGCCGGCCGGCACTGACCAGGGCTCGCTGGCCGGTTTCGCCGGAATGGTGGTCGGAACGGATATCGCCGCCGTCGCAGCGACGCTACTGGTCGCCGCCGGGAGCTTCTACTACATCCGCCTGCAGACCCAGGCGTCCGTCGAGAAGGGTATCAAGACCTTTCTCGTTGTTCTCGGCAGCGTCGTTGCCTTCTCCAGTGGCGGCAGTCAGGTCGGCCTCGCGACCGGCCCGCTGGAAAACCTCTACCGCGCCGAACTCGGTCTGCCCGGGTTTGTGTTGCTGGCGCTCGGTGCAGTAGGTATCCTCGGCGGGGCATGGATGGGCGCACCCCGCCTACTGCAGGCGACCTCTCGCGAGTACGCACAGCTCGGCGTCCGCCGGTCCATCGCGGCGCTGGTCCCCGGCTTCATCATCGCCCAGGCCGCCATCGCGCTTGGCATCCCTATCTCGTTCAACAACATCATCATCTCCGGAGTCATCGGCGGCGGGCTGGCCGGCGGCTCCGCCGGCGTCTCCCGCCGGAAAATCGGTGTGACTGTCGGCTTCTGGCTTATCACGCTCGTCACCAGCGTCGTCATCGGCTTCGGCGTGTACCAGGTACTGGAAGCGGCTCTCGGCAGTCAAGCGTAAACGGTGCCTGCATGCCGCCGGGTCGTCGGCGTTCGTGACTATCGGACGACCGTCACTGTCACCGGCGCTTCGCTGACAACCGCTGTCGCAACGGTCCCCAACAACCGCCGGACAATCTCGTTTCGGGTCCCCCCGTGGCCGCCCATCACCACCTGGTCCGCGTCGGTCTCCTCGACGTAGCCCAGAATCGTCTCAGCTGGGTCGCCGGTCTCGACGGCCGTCTCGACCTGCTTGCCGGCCTCGTTGGCCTCTCGTGACGCCCGCTCGACGAGATTCGTCGCCCGCTCGTCGGCCGCCGCCCGGCGCTCTGCGCCCGGTTCGAGCATCCCGCCTTCGCTCATCCCTGTATCGAGGGGCGCGACGACGTTCAGAACTGTAATCCGACAGTCGAACGTCTCCAGCGCGTAGGTCAGCGCCTCGTCAGCCAGCGGTGACCCGTCCAGCGGGACGAGGACGTGCGTCGGTGCCATACAATGTCTCCGAACGGGAGCCACAAGTATGCGAGGGCCCGGGGTATCGAGTGGAATAGCCGATTCGAACCACGGAAAGACTCGCTTCGCTCGTCTTTCAGGGCTCGAATCCACTAATAACGACGCTGTCGCTCACGGTTTGTTCGCGACAAGAGTAGTCCATCCTGGATTCGAACCGAAGCCAGACGTGCTCGCTTCGCTACGTGCGACTGGCAGGGTTCGATTCCAGTAATTACAATTTCGCAGCTCGCGAGTTTGCTCGCCGCAGAAATAGTCCATCCTGGATTCGAACCAGGGTCGAAGCCCCCAGAAGGCTTCAGGATTGGCCTCTACCCCAATGGACTGTGTGCACTCTACAGTATCGGGTGCCCCTTTGTAAGCGTTGCGCGATTCATCGCCGCATGCCTTGTGCCACCAGTTCTCAAATTCTCGACCTGATTTTACCGCAGATGGCAACGCGGGGCCGGACATCGATAGCACTTTTTCGGGGTGCCGTGCACACTCGTGTATGTACGTCGGACGATTCGTCGTCGTCAGTCCCGAGGTCGGCGCGTACCGCGTCTCCTCGCGCTCGTTCCCCAACCGCCAGACAGTAAAGCGCGACGGCACGGTGACCGTCGAACCGACGCCGGACGCCCCGGAGACGGACAACCCCTACATCTCCTACAACGGCGTCCGCGTCACCGAGCGGGGCGCAGTCGTCGGGAACGGGTCGCACGTCGACCCCATCGCCGAGAAGCTCGAACTGGGCTATCCGGCGCGAGACGCCCTTGCCGAACCGCTGCTGTCGCTCGATTTCGAGAAGGATGACTACGACACGCCGCGGGTTGCCGGCATCGTCGGCGTCGACGCGGCGGACCCGACGACGAACGCCGACGGGCCGGGTGCAGTCATCGGAACCGTTCGCCGGGACGCGCTGCTCGTCGAGGAGGTCACCGAGCCGACGCTGGTGGCGACCTACGAGGAGAACAGCCCGACTGCGTTCGACCTGACCGCGACCGACGCTGGCGGAGCGGCCCGCGAGGTGTACGACCACGAGTACGAACACGCCGTCTGTTCGGCCGGCGTCACGGGTTCGGGAGGCGAGTTCGACGTGGCAGTGTACAACGGGGAGTGAACGGATGGCCACACAGCGGACACAGATACTGAGCCGAGACCGACACTCAAGACCCCACAGGGGGTAGACACTAGCAATGAAGCTTGGAATCCTCTCTGATATCCACGGTAATCGGGTGGCGCTAGCGGCGGTGCTTGCGGATATGCCATCGGTGGATAGGCTGGTCTGTGCGGGCGATGTTGTTGGCTACAACCCCTGGCACGCCGACTGCGTCGACGCGATGCGGGGCAAGTCGGCAACGCTCCCGGACGACGTTCCATGGCCGGCCGACGAAATTCCGACAGTGATGGGCAACCACGACAGGGCCGTCGCCGCCGAGACGCCGTTTGCGTTCAACGGGATGGCGCAGGCCGGCGTCGAACACGCCACAGAACAGTTGTCCGATGAGCAACTGGAATGGCTGGCAGCACTACCTGACGAGCGACGAGTGTGTGACGGCCGTGTGAAGCTCGTCCACGGCCATCCGGACGACCCGGACCACTACACGTTCCCCGAGGAGTTCGGCCCGGACCTGCTGGGCGATGAGGACGTCCTCGTGATGGGCCACACACACCAGCAGCACCACGAAGTGTACGATGGCGGCGTCGTGCTGAACCCCGGCAGCGTGGGCCAGCCCCGCGACAGGGACCACCGGGCCGCCTACGCCGTACTCGACCTCGCGGACCTGAGCGTCGAGGAGCACCGCGTGGCCTACGACACGAGCGCGGTCATCGATGCGGTTACCGACGCTGACCTACCGCGGGAAATCGGCTTCCGGTTGACGCAGGGGCGGTAGCCCGGGAACAGCGCGTCGCCCGGCATCCGTAGCCTGCAGATACTGCAGCGGGAGGAGAGGATTTATGTCCGTGACCGCTACTGTGTGGTGTGGAGTCCCCATTCGAGGTCCTCGGAATCACGCCGGACGCCGACGACGGGGAGATCGTCGACGCGTACCGCGAGCGGGTGAAGGAGGCACACCCCGATCAGGGTGGGTCGACGGCTGAGTTTCAGGCAGTCAAGACAGCCTACGAACGGCTGCAGAACGGCTACGAGCCCGGGGACCCGCTGCCCGACGAGACAGCGGAGGCAGAGCCCGAGGCCGAGGAGGCCCCGCCGGAGCCGGACGATCCGATGGTGGAGTTTCTCAACTTCGAGGTGCTTGAGGACCACGGCTGGGCACTCGAAGACGAGGCTCTGTTTGAGAAAGCCGGCGACGCGAACCTGCAGTCGACTGATTTCGGACGGTTCTACGTCGATCCAAACGACACGCTGCTCGAAGCGGCGGAAAAGAACGGCTTCGCGTGGCCGTTTGCCTGCCGTGGCGGCGCGTGTACGAACTGCGCGGTGGCAGTCGTCGAGGGCGAGATGCCGTCGCCGGCGAGCCACATTCTCCCGCCCGAGCTCACTGAGAAGGGGATTCGCCTGTCGTGTATCGCCGCACCAGTGTCTGACAACGCGAAAATCGTCTACAATCTGAAACACCTGCCAGAAGTCAGCGAACTCCTGCTGCCCGCGAGCCGGTTCGAGCAGGCCTCCTCAACCGATTAGAAAGGACTCCGCGTTCAGAATACGTCCTGGACGAGCGAGAGGGCCTGTTCGCGGTCCTCCCACGGAACGAACACCGAAACCGATGTCGCAGACGTAATCACGTCGTAGAGGTGGATATGGGCGTCGGCCAGCGGCTCGATAACCTGATGGGCCAGCGCCGACTGGCTCGGGTCGCCGCCGGTGACGCGGATGACGGCGATCTCGTCCTCGACGGTGACCGACGAGAGCGTCTCATCGTCGACGATGCGGGCGTGCAACAGTGCCTCGGCCTCCTCGGCGTCGTCTTCGTCGACGTAGAACGTCAACGAGTCCATCCCAGAGGAGTTGGCCTCGATGTTGATCTCCTCGTCAGCGATAGCACCCGACAGGTCCGCGAGGATGCCCGGGCTGTTCCGGATAGCGCGGCCAGCGACGGTCACACAGGCGATTGGCTGTTCCTGCAGGTCGATAAGGTTCTGGAACTCGCCCTCGATGGACGTGCCACCGGAGAGCAGATCGCCGTGCTGGTAGTGGACGACGCGAACGCCGAGGTCGTCGCTCTTGTACGACAGCGCCGACGGCGCGACCACCTCGGCCCCGCGGAACGACAGCGAGCGGAGTTCGTCGACGGATATCTTGCCGACGTTCCGCGCGCCTTCGACGACCCGTGGGTCCCCGGTCATGACGCCCTCGACGTCGGTGACGATGACGACTTCGTCAGCGTCCATGTAGTCGCCCATCATCACGGCGCTCGTGTCAGAGCCGCCACGGCCAAGCGTCGTCACGTTGCCCTGATAGTCTTCGGCCAAGAAGCCGGTGATGACCGGGACGACGTCCTTGAGCTGGCCGGCGAGCGCGTGAGCGCGCTTCTGTGTCTCCTCGACGTCGACCTCGCCGTACTCGTCGGTGATAATCGGCCAGTCCTCGCTGCCGGGTTCGAGGAAGACGGCCTCGATACCGCGGGCGGCGAGTGCCCCCTTGAGCATCCGGACAGAGGTCCGTTCGCCCATCGAGACGATCTCCGCGCGGTCCGCGGAGTCGGCGTCGTAGTTGATCTCGTCGAGCAGCTCGTCAGTCGTGTTGCCCATCGCCGAGGCGACGACTGCGACCTCGTGGCCTTGCTGGACAGCAGCGGCAATCGAGTCTGCGGCCCGGTTGATGCGGTCACCGCTACCGAGGCTCGTCCCGCCGAACTTGGCGACTACGCGCATGCTACCACCGTGCCCGTGTGCATGTGAACCATTGCCCTCGCGTTATCCGTCGCTCGGGATAACTGTGTTCATCTGTGACCGCGTCTCACTGTTGACGGCGACCGGCAGATTCCGTCGTGCGAAGCCCTGTTGCTGCGAAGGCGGGCACAGTCCGGAGCGTCCGACACACCGTTTATTTGCGTGGGGTTCCCACGCACATGTATGGATATCCGCGACGCTATCGAAGATGACGCCGAACGACTGGCCGCCCTCGCTGACGGGCCGCCGGACGTGATGCGAAACCTCGTCCACGACCGTACCGTCCGCGTGGCCGAGGAAGGTGACGACATCATTGGGTTCGTGAGCTTCGACGCCGAGCGTGGAACCGTCCACGTGACGCAGCTGGCCGGGTCAACGGCGGCCTGTGAAGAACTGCTTTCCGACCCGATTGCGTTCGCACGTCGGGAACACATGACTGTCGAGCTACTGCTCCCGGAAGACGAATCGGAGGTCCAGACCGCTGTCGAGGCCGTCGGGTTCACGTCTACCGGAAACGGCCCCCGGTTCGACGGACAGGAGACGACACGCTACCGGTTAGAGCCAGAGCGAGCGGAGCACTGACTCTCGGCTACGCGGCCCACGAATGGCCGAGTCGCCAGCCGAGCATGGCACAGAGCCCGAACCCGAACGCGTTCAGCGACCCGTGCAACGCGACCATTGTCGAAATCGTGAGTCCCAGCGAGCGACCGGTGAACGTCGACACTCCGTAGCCGAGCGCAAGTGCCATCGAAACGGGGAGCGCCACCGCGGAGACGCCCAACAGAACGCCCTGTGGTCGGGAACAGCTCGGGACGACACGCCACAGAACGAGGACACCGAAGGCCGCGACAGCGACGGTGAAGACACTCACGGCGATGATCTCCACTACCGGCGAGAAGGCGATGCCGACCGCGATGAGCGCCGGGCCGACGAGGATGACACCGACGACAGCGCGGAATCCCCGTAAGTGGGCACCGAGGTGCCGGCCGGCCAGTCCTGCTGCGACCGGGAGGACGAACCCGGCGTAGTGGAAGTGGACTGCCGTCAGTCGAATGATGACGCGGTCGAACCAGAACGTCAGGTCGAGATGGGCCAGCAGGAGCGCGACCGCGCCAACTGAGATGTAGGCGAAGCCGGCATCGATAGCTGTCTCCGGAAGCGACAGACCGCCGCGTCTGTGAGTCCGCACGAGCGCGGTGTATCCGAGGAGGCCAGTAACGGCCAGCCACGGCGTTGCGAGCGCGGCGGCCAGCGGCGCAGGTGACGAAACGACCAGCGAGGCCGCGAGCAGGAGTGCGCCGGCCGGCTGGAGCCAGATAGCTGTGGTCGTGAGCCGATTTGCAGGTGCCTGAAACGTCCGGGTTACCGCCGTTCGGAGCGCAAGCGGGACCAGCACGAGCGGCGCGAGTGCAAGCGCCCGTTCGATAGTATCGAGTGCCCCAGTCGCCGTCAGCGACAGCCAGACCACCGCCCCAAGCACCGTGCTCAGGTCTGCCACGGCGACGCCGCCGATGGCGGGCTGGGCGATGCTGTCGGGTTCTGATTGCCGGGCACCGACGGGACGGCCGCTCATCGCGGCGGGAGTCGGGCAAGCCCGGGGACGATTCGGAGGTCGTCAGGGGTTCCGTCGCTGGCAGTCTGCTCCTGTGTAAAGGTCCCGCGGTAGCCGAGCATATGGCCCGCGAGGTCGTTCTCGACGGTCGCGGTGACGTGGTAGCGTTCGTCGTCCTCGTCGTAGCGGTCACGCACCTCAACAGCGGCGGCCAACGGCCCCGGGAGCGGAACGTAGCGGTTGCCCAGACGGGCCCACTGCCGGCCGCCGGTCACCACGAGCGCGCCGTCTTCGACCTGCGGGTGGAGTTCGCTGGCGACCCGGCCGTGCGTTCCGAGAAAGTCAAGCAGTCGCTCTGCATCAGCGTCCCAGACGGTCAGCGAGTCGAACACGCGAGTGGTGTCACGGAAGTCAAATGCGCGGCGGGTCGTCATCGCCTCGTGCCCACCCTCGGTCGTGTAGGCCACTGTCGTCACTGAAAACGGCACGTCCTCGCCGGCTTCGGGAAACAGCATGTTCTGGGTCGTCATCGCGTACAGCGCCGGCAGAACCAGCGTCCCGCGAGTGATGTCCATCTCGCCGCGGCCAACACAGACCGTCCCGTCGTCCGCCCCGAGGCTGTATCGGTCGCGAACCTTCGGATGGAGGTCGTCGGCCGCGTCGCCCAGCGCCCGTTCGTAGACGCCCGTCACAGCACTACCCCAGTTGGTGGCGTCCCCGGCGCGAGCGGCGTCTCGACGACAGTGTTCCGGCACGGCACTCCCGACACGCCCCGCGTCTGTGCGTCCATTGCGTCGCTATTCCCGCGGCAGATGGATATTTCTACTGGCGAAAAGGTGGGAAAATATCGAACGGGGAGTCGGCGAAGTCAGGTTTCAGCCAGAGCGTCGAACAGAGCCACACCGGTGGCGGTCCTGCCCGCTGACGTTACTTCTTCGAGAGGAACTTCCGGTAGAGGTACGCGACGCCGAGACCACCGGCGACTAGCGCCGGGACCAGCGGTGCGTCGGTGGCCTTCGAGACCTGTCGCCGAACTGTATCAGTGACTGACGACGGTTCCTCGATGAGGTCCAGCACAGCCTCGGTGCTGTTTGCGACCGGTTCCGGCTCGTTGCCGGCTTCGGCGGCTGCCTCGGGGTCTTTGAGCAGGTGGCCCGTGGTCAGGCAGACGACCGACTCGTCGCTATCGACCTCGCCCTCGCGTCGGAGTTTCCGGAGGCCGGCGATGGAGGCCGCAGAGGCCGGTTCGACGCCAACGCCTTCCCCGGCGATATCGCGCTGGGCCGCGGTGATTTCCTCGTCAGAGACGGCGACGGCGGTGCCGCCGGTCTCCCGGATACCCGGCAGCGCCTTCGGCGCGTTGACCGGATTGCCGATTCGGATGGCGGTCGCTCGGGTCTCGACGTCTTCCCAGCGGCGGGTGTCCTCGTAGCCGTTCTCGATAGCCTCGACCATCGGAGCGGCTCCCTCGGCCTGGACGCCAGTGAGTTTGGGCACCTGGTCCTCGGTGATAGCGCCGGCCTTGACGAGTTCCCGGAAGCACTTGTACAGCGCCGCGGTGTTGCCGGCGTTGCCGACCGGCAGGACGATGCGGTCCGGGTACTCGCCGTTGTCGGCGTAGAACTCCTCCATGATCTCCAGCCCGATAGTCTTCTGGCCCTCTAGGCGGAAGGGGTTCAGCGAATTGAGGAGGTAGGCCTCGCCGCGGGCGGCGAGGTCCTGCACGATGTCGAGACACTGGTCGAAGTTGCCGTCGACCTCCAGAATCCGCGCGCGGTGGAGGCTCGCCTGCGCGATTTTCCCAGCCGCGACCTTCCCGGCGGGCAGGAGCACGAGCGTCTCCATCCCGCCGCGAGCACCGTAGGCCGCAAGCGCCGCAGAGGTGTTCCCTGTCGAGGCACAGGCCAGTCGGTCGACGCCGACCTCCTGCGCGACCCGAACACCGACGGTCATGCCCCGGTCCTTGAACGAACCGGTGGGGTTCATCCCCTCGTGTTTCACGCGGAGCGCGTCGACGCCGATGTCGTCTTTCAGGCGGGGCATCTCGTGGAGCGGCGTGTCACCCTCGGGGAGCGTGACGCCCTCCTCGAAGGGCAGGGCGGCGTTGTACCGCCAGACCCCCGAGCCCTCGAACTCGTCGAAGGTCGGGAGGTCGTCGTAGCGGACCTCAAGCAGGCCGTCGCAGTCGTCACAGGTGTAGCGAATCGCGTCGAACGGAGCGAACGTCTCACCACACTCGATACAGGCCAGCCAGACGCCGTCGTCGGCAACCGGCGGCACGTCGTCGGTGAGTTGCAGGTCAGCCATTATCGGGACCATGCCCCCAGTGGGCAAAAGTCGGACGGTTGTCGGCCATTCCATCAGGACTCACGGCGCGATAGCTATCACTCGCCGGGGCTGGCGTCGAACTCGTCGATGCGGTGATGGACCGCGACGGTCCACTCGTCGAGCGTCTCGTGCATCAGTTCACGGGCCTCCGACAGCGGTGTCGCAGTGTACTGGTACACGTGGCCACCACCATCGAGGAGCCGTCGTTTCCGCGTCGCGAGCCCCTTCTCGCGGAGCGTCGACAGCGAACGATTGACGTTCGAGCGGTCGCGGCCAAGTTCGTCAGCGAGTTCTTCGACAGTGCTTGCAGGTGTCTCAAGCAATGTCTGATACGTCCGTACCTCGTGTTCCTGCACACCGAACACACAGGCCATCACGTCTGAGAGATTCGGCTCGTCGTCGACCATCAGTTCGTGAAACTGGTCCGGAGACGGGTTGACAGACATACCCACCTGTATTGTTCCAACCCCGATAAACAGGGTCGTTACCTCAACCTCACCGCCGTGGCACCAGCTCTGGCTGCTTCCATCCGGTTCCGGGCTATCGTCAGTAGCTCGGGGTATCCCTGTGAGCCGTTGCCAGATATATCAGATCGAGTACTGTTTCAGCTGGAAGCCACAGCTAGCAGGATGCCGGCAGCAAGTATTACTGTGAAAACTATTGACAATGTAATCAAAAAGGGTGCTGTTTCGGGTGGAGAATTGTCCTACAGCAGAATGTGGGCTATCGCAGGCGACCTTTAATTTCAGTATAATATTCCGTAGTGTTATATATCAAAGGTATTAACACTCGCCGGCGGATGTCACCTGAAAAGAAGTAAGCGCATTTCTCCTCGTGGTGTTCGAGCTACGATGAGGCTGCTAATACTTCCCGATCCCAGAGACCAATGAATTACAGGAGTTTCGACCATCTCAGTGGTGATACGCAGGAGTGGATCGTCGATCTACCAGATGACCTGGATCTGATCGTCGGAATACCCAGAAGTGGAATGTTAGTGTCAAACTTACTCTCGCTACATCTCAACCTCCCGATGACAGATATCGACGGGTTGCGGGAGGGGAGACTCCTGCAGACGGGGGAACGGTACGACGGTGAGTTCGACCTCTCGAAATTCTCGAAGATACTGGTGGTCGACGATACCGTCTACACCGGCAGCGAAATGACCGATGCCCAGTCAGTAATTGACGGGTTCGACCTGTCCGCTGACGTGCACTACGGCGCTGTGTACGTTGACGAGGGCGCAGAGCGGTTCGTCGATACGTACGCCCAGACCCTGGCGTTTCCGAGAGTGTTCGAGTGGAACATGATGCACCACGCCTTCCTCAGAAACTCTTGCGTTGACCTCGACGGCATCCTCTGTCGCGACCCGACGCCGGAAGAGAACGACGACGGGCCGGAATACCGGGAGTTTATCTCGACTGTTGACCCGATCTGTGTTCCGTCGGTGAAAATCGGGAAAATAGTCACCTGTCGGCTGGAGAAATATCGCAGCGAGACCGCTGCCTGGCTTGACGAACACGGGATCGAGTACGACGAGCTAGTGATGATGCAGTACCCCGATAAGGCCACGCGGGTCGCTGCAGGCAACCACGGCGAGTACAAGGCCGGGGTGTACCAGTGTTCAGACGCCAAGCTATTCATCGAGAGTTCGCATTCTCAGGCCCGAACAATAGCCATGCATACGAACAAGCCCGTCTACAGCAAGGAGCAAAACCGCATGCTCCAGCAGGGCTATCTGAGCCGCGTCGCCAGAAACGGCCGCATGTCCATTGAAGCGGTCAAATCTGATCCGCTCAGATACGTCGAACAGCTCCGGTCCGACCCCGTCGACTTCGTCAAGCGGGCCTCGTCGGTGTTTCTCTGACTCGCGGCGGTCGACCGTCGCCACGTCGTGAGTCGCCGGGCCCAAACGCTAACCCCGAGACACCCATGAGTCCGACCATGGATTCGGCACCACTGGCAGAGACGACTGTACTGGTCACCGGCGCGAGTTCGGGTATCGGCGCAGCGACCGCCCGAAAACTGGCACACGACGGGGCGGACGTGGCGCTGGTCGCCCGTCGGGAAGACCGTCTCTCTGAGCTGGCCGACGAAATCACCGACGACCACGGCGTCGACGCCCATGTCGTGCCGGCCGACGTGAGCGACTCGGCACAGGTCGCGGCCGCTATCGAGTCGACCGTCGAAACCCTCGGCTCGCTCGACGGTGTCGTCGTCAACGCCGGCGTCGGCCGCGGCTCGGACGTGGAGACACTGTCCGACGAGCAGTACCGGACGATGATAGACGTCAACGTCGACGGCGCGTTCTACACCGCCCGCAAGTCGCTGCCTCATCTCCGTGATGGGGCTGGCTCGCTCGTGTTCGTCGGTAGCTTCGCCGGACAGTATCCGCGACCGTTCAACCCCGTCTATGCCGCCACCAAATGGTGGCTCCGCGGCTTCGCCCAGAGCCTCGCCGGCCAGGTCGGTGACGACGACATCGGCGTCACCGTGGTCAATCCTTCAGAGGTGCGGTCTGAGTTCGGCTCCGAGGACGGAACCCCGTTCAACGAGCGGTTCGAGCCGGGAGAGGTGACCGAACCCGAGGAGGTAGCCGACGCTATCGCCTTCGCTATGCGACAGGACCCGCCGACCGCTATCAACAGCATCGACGTGTTCCGCCGGGACAAGTTCGGGCACTTCTAAACCACGTTTTTCGTCGTCGGGTTCCCACAGCGGCGCGAGTCTTTCGGTGGCGAAAAAGGCGCGAATCGCGACGCGATTCGCGTGAAACCGCGCGCCGACGGCGCGCGGTACAGATGCCGCAAACCGTTATTCCTGCTCGGCCAGCCACGCGAGCAGCCCCTTCTGGGCGTGCAGGCGGTTCTCTGCCTGGTCCCAGACGACAGCGTTGTCGGACTCAATGGCGTCGTCGGTGACCTCCTCGCCGCGGTGGGCAGGGAGGCAGTGCATGAACGGTCGGTCTCCGAGCAGGTCCGTCGTGATCTGGAACCCCTCGAAATCTTCGAGTTTCTGGCCGCGTTTGTCCTCCTGGCCCATGCTGACCCACACATCGGAGTACACCACGTCGGCGTCGGCGACGGCGGCCTCGGGGTCGTGAGTCGTCTCCGGCGCGTTGCCGAAGGCAGCGGCGCGGTCGGCGACATCGTCAGAGATGCCGTAGCCCTCGGGGGTGGCGACAGTGAGGTCCAGCCCGACCATCGCTGCGCCGATGACAAAGGACTGGCAGACGTTGTTGCCGTCGCCGACCCACGCCACGGAGACGTCCTCAAAGTCGCCAAACTGCTCGCGGATGGTCAGCAGGTCGGCCAGCGTCTGGCAGGGATGGGCGTCGTCGGTCAGGCCGTTGATGACCGGGACTTCGGCGTATTCGGCCAGTTCCTCGGCATCGGCGTGGTCGAACACGCGTGCCATGATGAAATCGACGTAGCGGCCGAGCGCGCGGGCGGTGTCCTTGACCGGTTCACCGTGGCCCAGATGGATATCGTCTGGACCGAGGAACACGGCGTGGCCGCCCAGTTGCGTCATCCCCGTCTCGAAGGAGACGCGGGTTCGTGTCGACGGTTTCTCGAATATCATCCCCAGCGTCTGCTGGTCCAGCAGGTCACTCGTACTCCCCTCGCCGTGGTCGGCCTTGATGGCCGCGGCGCGGGCGAGGACAGTCGCCAGTTCGTCGGTCGTGAGGTCGTCGACGTCGAGTATGTCCATGTCAGTCCTCCAGCAGGCGTCCGGCGGCGGTTTCAAGCACCGCAACGGCGCGGTCGTATTCGTCGAGCGGGAGGTGCTCGTTCGGTGCGTGATCGAGGTCGGAGTCGCCGGGCCCGTAGGTCACCATCGGGCAGTCCCACGCCTTGGCGAAGACGTTCATGTCGCTGGTGCCGGTCTTGCGAAGCAGCGTCGGCTCGCCGTCCTGCTGGCGAATCGCGGCCCGGAACGCTCTGGCGGCGCTGGTCCGGGGGCTCTGCATCACCGGTTCGACTCTGTCGTTCCAGTTGACGGTCCCGTTGGTCAGATAGCCGTCAGCTATCTCTCGAATCTCGTCGGTGGTGTACTCCGGCGGGACCCGCAGTTGCACGTCCATCGTCGCCTCGACGCTCAGTCCGTCGGTAGAGGGACCGCCCTCGAACTCGACGGGCTTGCAGGTGACTTGCTCGAACACCGGATGCCACTCGTCGTCGTCGAACTCGTCGTCGACCGACGACCACCAGTCGATAGCGTCCTGAATCGCGTTGTTCTCCGGGCGTGAGGAGTGGCCGGACTCGCTGGTCGCGACGTAGGTCCCGGCAAGCAGGCCGCGGTAGCCCAGCGTGATGCCCTCCCAGCCGGAGGGCTCGCCGTTGATGACCGCGTCGGGTGCAGAGTCGCGGTCCTCGACGAGGAATCGGGCCCCCTTCGAGTCGACCTCCTCGCCGACGACGCCGATGAAGGAGGCCCCGGTACGGACCGCGGCGACGGCCATCGCACACAGCGGCCCTTTCGCGTCGACACTGCCGCGACCCCACAGCACGTCGCCCTCGTCGGTCTCCTCGATACGGACCGGGATGTCACCCGGAACCGTGTCGATGTGGGAGGTGAGCAGGACGCCGTCGTCGGCGGGCGCACGGACGTTGCCGACCTCGTCGAGCCACACCTCGCGGCCGTGGGCCTCGAAGAACTCGACCAGTTGCTCGGCCGCCTCGCGCTCGTTGCGCGAGACCGAGGGGATGCGGACGACCGCTTCCAGCAGGTCACGCGCCTCCGTGTCGGCCTCAGGCGTCGCGGCTTCGCTCATCCCACCACCTCCGCCATCGCGTCGACAACGGCGTCGGCGTGGGCCTCGTCGATGGTCAGCGGCGGGAGCAGGCGGACGACTGTGCGGCCGGCCGGCAAAGCGAGCACCTGGTGGTTCAGTGCGAGCTCTTTCAGCGCCGCGTTCGCGCCGCGGCCGACCTCGACGCCGATCATCAGGCCCTCGCCGCGGATGTCTCGAACCTCGTCACCGATAGCCGCTTCCAGTTCCGTCAGGAGGTAGTCGCCAATTACGGCGGCGTTGCCCGGCACCGAGTCCTCGATGATAGTCGAGACCGTCGCACCGGCGGCCGCAGAGATGACCGGCCCGCCGGAGAACGTAGAGGCGTGGGAGCCGTAGTCCTCGGCGATCCAGTCCCGGCACAGCGTCGCGCCGATGGGGAGGCCGTTGCCCAGCCCCTTCGCCGCGGTTATCATGTCGGGCGCGACGACGGCACGCTGGGAGTTCCACAGCGCACCGGTCCGGCCCATGCCAGTCTGGACCTCGTCGAAGATGAGCGCCGCTCCGGCGTCCTCGGTGATTTCTCGGGCGTCTTCGAGGTAGCCGTCCGAGGTCGGGTTGATGCCGCCCTCGCCCTGGACCGGTTCGACGATGAACGCGGCGGTGTCCTCATCGACGGCCTCGGCGAGCGCCTCGCTGTCGTCGTAGGGGACGAACTCCACATCACCGATGAGCGGTTCGTAGGGCTTCTTGTACTTGTCCTTCCACGTGGTTGCGAGCGCGCCCATCGTCCGGCCGTGGAAGCCCTGCATCGTCGCGACGATTTTGGAGTTGCCGGTGGCCGAGCGGGCGAACTTCAGCGCCGCCTCGTTGGCCTCGGTCCCGGAGTTACAGAGCCAGGTCTTGTCGATGGGGTCCGGCGCGGTGTCGGCGAGCAGGTCGTACAGCGCCGTTCGCTGGGCGTTGGGGTACGACGCCTGGACGTACGTTATCTTCTCTAGCTGCTCGGTGACGGCGTCCTGTACTGCCGGGTGCTTGTGACCGAGCGGGACGCAGGCGTAGGACGCGCCCATGTCCAAGTACTCTGTGCCGCTGTCGTCGTAGACGTAGGCACCGTCGCCACGTTCGATCTGAATAGGTTTCTCGTTGAAGACGAATCCGCTCATTGTTCCTCCGTCGCTGTCTGGTCTGTATCCTGTTCGAGTGCGCTCGCGTGGACGTGGGTGCCGCCACCGTCGAGCGCCGAGCGAATCGGGGCGTCGGCGTTGGCGTCGGCCACGACCGCCTCGGGTGCGCCGCCGGACAGCGCCTCCTCAACGGCCATTATCTTCCGGCTCATGAAGCCCTCGGCCGCGTCTTCGAGGGCCTCCCAGTCGGTGGCCGTCTCGACGGCCTCGATGAGCGTCGCCGGGTCCTCGGGGTCCGCATAGACGCCCGCCACGTCGGTCAGGAGGACCAGCGTCGCGTCGAGTTCGCCGGCGATAGCCGCTGCCGAGCGGTCGGCATCGGTGTTGACGGGAATCACGTCGCCATCGTCGTCCCCAGCCATCGGCGGTGCTGCAACGGGCGTGTAGCCGTCAGAAAGTAGCGTCTCCAGCAGGTCGCCGTTGACCTGCTTGATGGTGCCCGAGTGGTCGCCACGGCGGATCTTTTTCTTCCCGTCCTCGACGACCCGCACTGCGGACTTCCGCGGTCCGTAGAGCAGTTTGCCGTCGACGCCGGTGAGCCCGACCGCATCGACGCCCTCGCTCTGGAGGCCGGCGACGAGCTGGGTGTTGAGATGCCCGAACGCCATCTCGAACACCTCCATCGTGGTTTCGTCGGTGAACCGGCCGACGACGCCCGACGGCGTCTCGACGTACTCCGGTTCGACGCCGAGCCGTTCGAGCGTCTCGTCGACTTTGGTGGAGCCGCCGTGAACCACGACGACCTGTTCACCATCGGCCACGAGCGATGCCACGTCCGCAAGCGCCCCCGCGGGGTCGACCGCGCGAGCGCCACCGACTTTGATAACTACTGTCATGAAAACCTCTCCAGGGTTACGGTGCGCCGACGGGGTGGAGTCCCTGGAACTCCAGGCCCGCCGTCTCTTCCATGCCAAGGGCGACGTTCGCGGCGTGAACGGCCTGACCCGCCGACCCCTTCATCATGTTGTCGATGGCCGAGAACACGACCAGTCGCTTGTTGCCGGGGTCGAGTTCGAAGCCGACCTCGGCGCGGTTCGTCCCGGCGACCGACTTCGGTTCGGGGTAGCGGTAGACGCCACCGCCGCCAGCGACGAGTTCGACGAACGGTTCGTCCTCGTACTCGCCGCGGTAGGCTCCCCAGAGGTCGCCCTTCGAAACGGGCCCCTCGGGGAAGACGTGACAGGTCGCGCTCGCGCCGCGGATCATGTCCACCGCGTGAACGGTGAAGGAGACGTCGATGCCGAGGAACTGCTGGATCTCGGCCTCGTGGCGGTGGCCCGTCGGCGCGTACGGGCGGACGACGCCCGAGCGCTCGGGGTGGCTAGAGGCCTCGCCGCCGCCGGCCCCGCCCTCGCTGGAGCCGACCTTCACGTCGACGACGACCTGCTCGTCGCCGGAGAGGATGTCGGCCTCGAACAGCGGGAGCAGACCCAGAATCGTCGCCGTGGCGTTACAGCCGCCGGAGGCGATGAGGTCAGCCCCTTCAAGATTGTCGCGGTTCAGTTCCGGCAGCGCGTACTCGCTCTCTTCGAGCAGGTCCGGGCGCGAATGCCCATCGTACCACTCGTCGTACTGCGCCTCGCTATCGAGGCGGAAGTCCGCCGAGAGGTCGACGACCGTGCCGGCGGCGTCCTGGAACGCGTCGATCTGCTCCATCGAGACGCCGTGGGGCGTCGCGGCAAACAGCACGTCCACGGACTCTAGCTCTTCGGGCGATGAAAAGCGCAGGTCCGAGTGCCGAAGGTTCGGATGTGAGTGCCCGATAGTCTTGTTCTCCTTCGAGCGGCTGGTGGCCTGTTCGAGTTCGAACTCGGGGTGGCCCTCGAGCAGGCGGAGCAGTTCCCCGCCGGTGAACCCGGAGCCGCCGACGACGCTTGCGGTGTACGTCATGCTGTCACCTCGGCGTCGGCTTCCGTCGCCGCCTTCTGTTCGAGCCAGTCGACGACCTTCGCGGGCACGTCCACGTCGGTGACCTCGTTCAGCGCTTTGAACTCGACGGTGTGGTTGACTTCGTGGACCGTGTAGTCCTCGAACTCGCCGCTCTCCTCGTCGATGCCGACTTCCATTAGGTCGATACCGAGCAAGCCGCCCCCAACCGCGTCGGAGGCCTTCTCGACCAGTTCCAGCGCGCGGTCGTCCAGTTCGAACTCGTTGGTCTCTGCGCCCTTCGCGGCGTTCGTGAGCCAGTGGTCTGAGGAGCGGACCATCGCCGCGATTGGCTCGCCGTCAACGGCCAGCACGCGCATGTCGCGGCCGGGCTTTTCCACGAACTCTTGGACGTAGAAGATCTTGTGCTCGTAGTGGCCGAGCGTCTCCTTGTGTTCGAGGATGGCCTCGGCGGCCGAGCGGGAGTCGATCTTCGCCATCAGGCGACCCCAGGAACCGACGACCGGCTTGAGGACGCAGGGGTAGCCGAACTTCTCGATGGACTCAAGCGCCGCGTCCTTCGTGAACGCCACGTCGGTGTTGGGCGTCGGGACGCCCGCGGCCTCAAGCGCGAGGCTGTTGTTGACTTTGTCCGCGCAGGTGTCAGCGACCTCGGGGCCGTTGACCACGGGGACGCCGTAGGCCTCCGCGAACTTCGTCGCGTACACGCTGCGGCTGGTCGCCAGACAGCGGTCGACGACGATATCGAGGTCCTCGAAGGCTTCGGGGGCCTCGTGGATGTTGAACTGCTGTTTGCGAACGTCTATCTTCTCGATCTCGTGGTCGCGCTCGCGCAGTTCCGACAGCAGGAGCTTCTCGTCCCGGCGGATGCGCGAGTAGAGGAGTCCGACTTTCATACTGGGTCCTCCGTGCGTTCGCGGCTCGCGGCGTCACGCGCCACGGGTACGTACGGCGTCGAGCGCCGCGGGACCGCGAACACCTCACTCACCCCAGTCCTCTTCGAGCTCGGGTGCGCTGTCGAGCTCGACGGGGTCGGCGCCGACGACTTCGAGTTCGGCACCGCAGGTGGTACAGTCGACAATCTCTCCGACTTCGAGGTCGTCGTGCAGGGACACGTCCGCCCCGCACTCGATGCATTCTGCCATTGTAGTTCATCCTGTGATAGGGATCCACTTAAAGCCTTCGAACATATCAGAATAAATTTACTACACAGACAGCACTCTAATGGTTTGAAAAGCCTGAATCCGCGACGTTTCTGAGTTGTATATCAGAATTATGGTATAATTGTCCCGCGAGGGGACGGTGGTCGCTCAGACATATCGGTCCACCTCCGTCCGGCGGCGGTCAGCCGCCTGTGAAACCGCTTGCCGGCAGTCGGCCAGTGCCTCGCTGTCGGCCGCGAGCACGTCCTCGGCTGTCGACACCTGCTCGGCGACGGCATCGGGGGCCGGGCCACCGCGAGAGTCCCGCATGGCGACACTTTCAGTCGGGTCGAGCGCGGCCTCCAGGGCCTCGCGGTCGACATAGGTCGACAGGGGCTCGCCCAGCACGCCCTCGGCGACGGCCGACAGCGCCGCGTAGTCGGGCGCGTCTTCGTCGGCTTCCAGGTCCGCTGCCGCCTCGGCAACGACCTCGTGGGCCGTCCGGAACGGGACGCCGGCCATCGCCAGCAGGTCGGCCACGCCGGTCGCCGTCGAGAACCCGTCAGTGGCCGCCGCTTCGAGCGTCTCGGCGGGCCAGTCGGCGGTCGCGACCGCGCCGGCCGCGACCGCGACGCTCTCGGTGACGCTGTCGATGGCGTCCCAGGCGTGGCGCCCGGCACGCTGGAGGTCGCGGTTGTACGCCCGGGGCTGGCCTTTCAGGTTAGTCAACAGGCCGTTCAGCCCGGCGACAGCGTCGCCCGTGCGTCCGCGGACCAGTTCCAGCGTGTCGGGGTTCTTTTTCTGGGGCATGATCGACGAGGTCGAGGCGTAGTCGTCGTCGAGGTCGACGTGGCCCTTGCTCGCCATCACGACCACGTCCTCGGCCAGCCCCGACAGGGTCGTCGCCAGCGTGGCGACGGCGCTCGTCGTCTCGACGAGGAAGTCCCGGGTCGCCGAGGCGTCCATCGAGTTCTCCGCCACCGAGTCAAAGCCAAGCAGTGCCGCCGTGCGCTCGCGGTCCACGTCGAAGGGGGTCCCCGCGAACGCGGCCGAGCCCAGCGGGTTCTGGTTGACGCGCTCGTAGGCGTCCACCAACCGCGCGGTGTCGCGCTGGAGCGCCTGCTCGTAGGACAGCACCCAGTGGGCGACCGTCGTCGGCTGGGCGGGCTGGAGATGCGTGTAGCCGGGCATCACCGTTTCGCGCTCGGCGCGGGCCACCTCGATTAGTTGCTCGCGGGCGCCGACGACCGTCTCGACAAGGGCCAGGATGTCCTCGCGGAGGCGGTAGCGGATGCAGGCCGCCACCTCGTCGTTGCGCGAGCGGGCGGTGTGCATCTTCCCGCCGTCCGGGCCGACGCGCTCGATGACGGCGCCCTCGATGGCCTCGTGGACATCCTCGCCGTCGGGCAGCGCCCCGTGGCCGGCGTCCTCGACATCCGCCAGCGCGGCCAGCACCTCGCCGGCCGTCTCGCGGTCGATGATCTCCTGTTCGGCCAGCATGACGACGTGGGCGCGGTCGACCGCGAGGTCGGCCGCGAAGATGCGCTGGTCGTCGGACAGCGAGGAGAGGAACGACCGAGCGGGCCCGCCCGCGAAGCGGTCCCGGCGGACGACCGTCTCGTCGTGGTCGTCAGCGTTTGCCGTCTCGTGGTCCCCGCCGTCGCTCATGCCGTTACTCCTCCGTGTCCTCGCTCACGGCATCGCCGCTGCCGTCAGTGACGGCGGCCCCTTTCTTCGCGTCATCCAGAATCTTGTTCGCGAGGCGGGACTGGAAGCCGTGGTACTTCGCGACGCCAGTTGCGTCCTGCTGTGTGATACCGCCGGAAACGTCCTCCTCGTTGAACGAAGCCGCCGACTCGCTGTAGACGGCGTACTCCGATTCGCGCGAAACCGGGCGGCAGTGGCCACCTTCGAGCTTCACAGTAACAGAGCCGGTGACGCGCTCGTTGGTATCGTCGATGAACGCTTCGAGCGCGCCCGTCAGCGGCGCGTCGACGAGACCCTGGTAGGCCTTCTGGGACCACTCCTGGTCGACCTGGGCTTTGAACTGGCGTTCCTCCTGCGTGAGGACGAGGCCTTCCAGCGCCTCGTGGGCCGTCAGCAAGACGGTGGCCGCGGGGTGTTCGTAGTTCTCGCGGACTTTCAGCCCGAGCATGCGGTCTTCCATCATGTCCGTGCGGCCGATGCCGTGGGCACCCGCCTGCGCGTTGAGTTGCTCGATGAGTTCGACGCCACCGAGTTCCTCGCCGTCGACGGCGACCGGGATGCCGTCCTCGAAGGTGACCTCGACGAGTTCGGCGTCCTTGTCCGAGGGGTTGTCGGTCCACTTGTAGATGTCGTCGGCCGGGATGGTGCTCGGGTCTTCGAGTTCCGAGCCCTCGATGGAGCGGCTCCAGAGGTTCGTGTCGATGGAGTAGCGGCCGCCGTCGCCGCCCTCGACGGGCAGGCCCTTCTCCGCGGCGTACTCGTTCTCCCACTCGCGGGTCAGCCCGAGTTCGCGCACCGGCGCGATGACGTCGAGGTCAGAGTCGCGCCAGACCGCCTCGAAGCGCAGTTGGTCGTTGCCCTTGCCGGTACAGCCGTGCGCGACGGCCGAACAGCCCTCCTCCTCGGCGACCGAGAGGATGGCCTTGGCGATGACCGGGCGCGCGAGGGCGGTCCCGAGCGGGTACCCCTGATAGTCGGCGTTGGCCTTGACGGCCTCCATACAGAGGTCAGCGAACTCCGCTTTGGCGTCGACGACGTGCTGTTCGACGCCCAGTGCCTCGGCGGTCTCCTCGGCCTCCTCGAACTCGTAGTCGGGCTGGCCGACATCGACGGTGACGCCGATGACTTCGTCGTAGCCGTACTCCTCTTTCAGCAGCGATACGCAGACTGTCGTGTCAAGCCCGCCCGAGAACGCGAGCGCGACGGTTCCGTTTCCTTCTGGCATGGATGTGTTCTGCATTTGTTCCGTGGTGTGCCTGTCGGTTTCTCGATCAAACACTATATCGAGTATCCCATCGAACCGACGACGACGGCGTCTGGCGACGAAACGAACCTGCCGAGTGAAGAGTAAGTAGTAGTGGGCCTAGAAACGGCCCGGTCGTCGTCGTGGGGAGAAACGGAGGGACCCCTCGCTATCCGCAGCAAGCATCGTGGAGCGAGAGGTCCGCGTCATCTACTTTCTGCTGTGTGACTCGGGTACTAATAGTTTCCGTGTTCACGGTGGTGTGGGTGTGGTCAACAGACACAGTCCCGTAGCAGCCATCACGTCGCCTGAAGCGGCCAGTACCAGCAGATTGACTGGCGTGTGACGAGCTTTGAACAGTGTATTCGCCTTCTTTCTGGCTATTGGCCAGCGTCGACAGCGTCGGACCCGCCACCCGGCGGCTCGGTGTCCCCGCCGCTGGTGGCCGTCTCGTTGGCCGGCGTCGTATCGGTATCGTCCGTCCGTTCACTCGCCGGGGTCCGATCCGGCCCGGCCCCCGGACGGTCACCCGCTTCGGTTCGGTCCGCCGCATCACCGCCGCGGTCGCCGGCACCGTCAGGTCGAGCCTGCTGCCCGACGTTCGGCCCGGCGATTCCCTGTGCGATAGCGGCGACTTCCGGCCCGCTCAGCTCGCTTGCGCGCTGTGAGAGGGTCCTGATCGCCGCCGGGTCGATACCTTTCTTCTCCAGCGCTTCGGCGGGGAGCTGGCTGGCTGTCTCGTTCGTCTCGTTGGCCAGCCGCTGGACGGTCTTCGTTTCGGCGTGGAGCTGTGCGGCCTTCGCCCGGTACTCGCCCTCGCTCATCGAGCCGTTCTCGCGGGCTTGCTCCAGCGCCTGCTTGCGCTGTTGCAGTTCTTCCAGTCGCGACTCAGAGTCGTTCAGCTGGTCGGCGACGACGGCGGCTTTGGCGTCGTTGGTGTTCGCCCGTGCGACACGAACCCCGAAGGTCCGGGACTGAACCTCACCGTCTATTTCGGCCCCCTGCACGCTGACGACGCCCGCAAGCTGTGCGCCGGGGGGCGTCGTGCTCTCGTCGGCCTGTTCGGTCACCGTTTCCGTTTCCTGTGCCATCGTTGCGGCTGGGACGGCGGCGAGCGTACTCACTACGAGCACCAGCACCACCAACAGCGGGGTCGCTCGTCTCATGACACCACTTGCTTGGCTCCTGAACATCCTATAAATAGGCGTTAGTGACTCCGGATTAGCGCCGGTTAAGCCGGATTAAAACCGCAATATGCCGGTGGATATGGCAAACCTGTTCGGATAAACCGTCGACAGCCTTATTACTGAGGTTCGTCGCCGCTGTCGGCCTCGTCTCCTTCGTCGCTGTTTCCACCGGTCACGTCAGTATCGGGGAGCGTCACAACGTTCTCCCGGCCGATGCGGAACGTCTCGACCTTGTCCTCATCGCGCAGGCCTCCGATGACCTGGCTCGTCTTGGCGTCGGTCCAGTCAAGGTCGCCGGCCACCTGCTGTTGTTTGAGTCGCCCGCCGTTCGATTCGAGCAGTTGCAGGACCTGTTCCTCGTTGCTCAGGAGTTCGGCCGGGGGTGCGCCAGCATCTGCGTCCGTGCCGGCTACGGGCTGTTCCGGCGGCGGGTCGTCCGGTTCGACCATCGATGCCGGTGGTTCGGCTGTCTCACCGCCACCGAGCATGCCGTACCGCCTGAGAACGTACGCTGTGGCGGCGATACCGATCAAGGCGAGGAAGCCGGCAATGAGGGGACTGTTACCCCCGTCACCGCGAGACGAACTGGCGACCACCCGTGGCTCGTTCTCCCCGAACTCCTGTTGGCCGCGCCACGTAACAGAGGCGTTCCCCCGTTCGTCGGGCTGCGGGGCGACGGACTCAGCTCGATAGTCCGACGGCCACTGTACTGTCAGCGAGGTCTCGCTGTCCAGAAACAGCCCCGAGAGCGCGTCGCCGATTTCGAGTCGGTCGTCCGAGACAGCGGCGAAGTTCGTCCACTGGAAGCGGTAGGTGATGACGCCGTACGTCTGGCCGAACGTCTCCTCGCGCGCGCTCACGGTGACGTTCTCGATAGCCATCTCGCGGCCGGTCGTGTTTTCCGCTGCCCCGGCGGTACGTTGCATCCGACTCTCGAAGCGGTCCGTATATGCCGACGGGTTGGCCTGAATGTCCGCCTGCAGATCCTTGAACGCCTGCGTGGCGTCGTCGTCGTCCAACCGGATGCGGTAGGCGACCGTCCAGTCGGCGGCCCCATCCGGTTCCACGTCGGCCGTCATCACGACCACGTCCGGGTCGACTGACTGCTGTTCGAGGCCACCGAAACCGATTCCGGCCGCTGTTGGTACAAGCAGTGCTGTCGCGACGAGCATAACTACCAGCGTTCCAGCGGTCCGGCCCATCCTACCGCGGCTATCCCCTCAGCAGGTATATCGTTTATTGCCGATTGTCTGATTGAATAGCAAGTAGCCTTACATCCCATGCCGCTTCCGTCTCGGACCTGAACCGCCAGCTCCCACGGCCATAAGGGGTTTGCCCGGCGAGGGAGTTCTGTCGAGCATGGACAGAGCCAAACTCGACGTAGACAGCCTGCTGAAGATTGTCCTCGTCCTCATTGTGGTCTGGTTGGTGCTCGAAATTGTTGGCGGGGTTCTGGGGCTGTTGGGTTGGCTCCTCGGGCCGCTCCAGCCGATACTCGGGATCGTCCTCGTTGTTCTCATCGTCCTGTGGCTGCTCGACCGGCTGTAGGACCGCGCTCTTTTTGCCCGTAGCGGGCGACTCGCTCACTGTGTACAGCATCAACGTCCCGCTCCCGTCGGCAGTCACGTCGCTGGCGGCCGACCTCGCGGCGGACCTGCCGCTCGCACAGCGACGGGGACGGGGCGAACACACGCTAGTCGCCAAGCGACTGGGCGACGGCGACCATACGACCTACGCTCGACGAGAAGCACAGGGACGCGAGGCGCTTCGCGGCCAGCCCGCGTTCGAGGCGCGGGTTTCGGGCGTCGAGCAGTTCGAGACGGCCGTGACCGGTCCTTCGCCGGTGGTGTATCTCGCTGTGGAGAGCCCCGGACTGGTCGCCCTGCACGAGCGACTCTGCGAGCGGTTCGACCCCGTCGATGACATGGAGGGCGACGAGTACGTCCCCCACGTAACCGTCGCCCGCGGTGGGGACCGCGACACGGCCGCGCGGCTGGTCGAGCGAGACATCGAGCCGGTCCAATGGACCGTCGACGAACTCGCCTTCTACGACGCCGACCGAAACCAGCCGGTAAGTCGCGTGTCACTGCCGGCATAACGCCGGTCGGTCGTCTGTCCTGACATCGTGGCGAACAGGCGGCACGCGTCAGTCCCGCCGCGGTGTGCCGCACAACCGCGCAACGCGACGGGCGGTGACTACGTCACAGCGGCCGTGGTCTCGGCTTCGGATATAAACGGTTGGACCGAAAGCAACGCTTTTGGAGCGGCCTGCCATCCAGTACAGATATGGATTACCGCGAAGTCGACAGTACGTCCGAGTTCGTCTGCCGGCTGGACCACGGTGGGGACTGGCGCGCGCAGATCGAGGCCTTCGCGGACGAACAGGGCATCGACGCCGGCTTTTTTTACGGACTCGGGGCGGTCCAAGACGCGGAACTCATGTTCTACGACCAGGACCGGACCGAGTACGACTCGTTGACCTTCGACGAACCGCTTGAAGTTGCCGCCTGCATGGGCAACATCTCGCACCTCGATGGGGAGCGCTTCGCCCACACCCACGCCGTCCTCTCACGGCCCGACGGCGAGGCGGTCGCCGGCCACCTGAACGCCGGCACCGTCTGGGCGGGCGAGCTGTACGTCCGCGGATTCGAGACAGAACTCCAGCGGGAGCACGACGAACCGACCGATCTGGACCTCTGGAATATCTAAGATGCGAGAGGCCGACGAACAGTACTTCGAAACGCTCGAAACCCAGCTCGAAGCCGCTTTCGATGTCGCAGAGCGGGCCAAAGAGCGCGGTGGCGACCCGAAGCCAGAAGTCGAGATTCCGACCGCGCGCGACATGGCCGACCGGGTCGAGAACATCCTCGGCATCGACGGCGTCGCCGAGCGGGTGCGAGAGCTTGAGGGGCAGATGTCCCGCGAGGAGGCCGCGCTGGAACTGGTCGATGACTTCGTCGAAGGGACTGTCGGCGACTACGACAGCCGGGAAGGGAAAGTCGAAGGCGCAGTCCGGACCGCTGTCGCCCTGCTGACCGAGGGTGTCGTCGCCGCCCCCATCGAAGGAATTGACCGCGTCGAGCTGCTGGAAAACGACGACGGGACTGAGTTCATCAACGTCTACTACGCCGGCCCGATTCGTTCTGCCGGCGGGACGGCACAGGCGCTCTCCGTGCTGGTCGCCGATTACGCCCGCGCGCTGCTTGGCATCGACCAGTACAAGGCCCGCGAGGAAGAGATCGGGCGCTACGCTGAGGAGATCGACCTCTATGATAAAGACACCGGCCTCCAGTACTCGCCCAAGGAGAAGGAGACGAAGTTCATCGCCGAGCACATGCCCATCATGCTCGACGGCGAGGCGACCGGCGACGAGGAAGTCTCGGGCTACCGGGACCTCGAACGCGTCGACTCGAACTCGCCGCGCGGGGGGATGTGTCTGGTACTGGCCGAGGGAATCGCGCTGAAAGCGCCGAAAATCCAGCGCTACACCCGAAATCTCGACGAGGTCGACTGGCCGTGGCTCCAGGATCTCATCGACGGGACTATCGGCAAGGACGAGGCCGACCAGGGGGACGGCTCGGAGGACGAGAGCGGCGACAACGCGAGCGAGAGGGATGAAGACGACGGCGAGGACGGCGCTACCGAGCAGGCTGGCCCGCCGCGCGTCGAGCCAGCCGACAAATACCTCCGGGACCTCATCGCCGGCCGGCCGGTGTTCTCCCACCCGTCGAAGGCGGGCGGGTTCCGGCTTCGGTACGGACGCTCCAGAAACCACGGCTTCGCCACGGCGGGCGTCCACCCGGCGACGATGCATCTGGTCGACGACTTCCTCGCGACCGGCACCCAGATCAAGACCGAACGACCGGGGAAAGCCGCCGGCGTCGTCCCGGTCGACACCATCGAGGGGCCGACCGTGCGGTTGGCCAACGGCGACGTACGCCGCATCGACGACGCCGAGGAAGCTCTAGAGGTCCGTAACGGCGTCGAGAAGATACTCGACCTGGGGGAGTATCTGGTCAACTACGGCGAGTTCGTCGAGAACAACCACCCGCTCGCGCCGGCCTCCTACACCGTCGAGTGGTGGGAACAGGACCTCGACGCCGCGGGCGCGGACGTACAGGCGATGCGGGACTCCCCCCACATCGACCTGGCCGACCCCAGCGCCGAGGAAGCTATCGAGTGGGCGACCGACTACGACGCGCCGTTGCACCCGAAGTACACCTACCTCTGGCACGACGTGAGCGTCGACGGGGTGTGTGCGCTCGCCGACGCCGTCGAGGACGGCCAAATCGCACAGGCCGACGGGGCGTACGCCGATCCGGAGATGGACGGCACAGCGGGCGAGACGTACAGCGACGACGGCGCGCTCATCCTGCCACGGAGCGACGCCGTCCAGCAGACGCTTGAACACCTGCTCGTCGAACACACGCAGGACGAGGACACGATCACGGTCACCGACTGGGTGCCGCTGGTGCGCACACTCGGGTTCTCGCGGTCGCTAGAGCGCGACTGGACGCCTTCGGACCTCTCCGAGCGCGCCCGGACCTACGGCGAGAGCGAGTCACTGGACGCCATTGGCGTCGCCGAGGACGCCGAGCGCGAAGACGGCCAGAACGCTGTTGTGGCAGTCAACGAAATCGCCCCGTTCCAGATACGGGAGCGCGCGCCGACCCGCATCGGCAACCGGATGGGGCGGCCCGAGAAATCCGAGCGGCGGGACCTCTCGCCGGCCGTCCACACGCTCAGCCCCATCGGCGAGGCCGGCGGCGCACAGCGGGACGTGGCCAAGGCGACGAAACACGCCGACGACATGAGCGACACGCCCGGACAGGTCGAAGTGGAGATCGCCCGCCGTCGCTGTCCCGACTGTGGGACCGAGACCCATCAGGCGAACTGTCCAGAATGCGACGGGACCACGGAGCCGGTGTACGTCTGTCCTGACTGCGAAAGCGAAGTCGAGCGCGACGAGTCCGGCCGTGCGGAGTGTCCGCGGTGTGAGACGCTCGCCTCGCCGACCCAGTACAAAGTGCTCGACCTGCAGGAAGCGTATCGGGACGCGCTACAGAACGTCGGCGAGCGCGAGACGGCCTTCGAGCAGCTGAAAGCCGTCAAAGGGCTCACATCCGAGGAGAAAGTCCCAGAGCCGATGGAGAAGGGCATCCTCCGGGCGAAACACGACGTGTCGGCGTTCAAAGACGGGACGGTCCGCTACGACATGACGGACCTGCCGGTGACAGCGGTCCGAGCCGCGGAACTGGATGTCTCCGCCGAGCGACTCCGCGGGCTTGGCTACAGGGAGGACATCCACGGCGACCCGCTGACCCACGAGGACCAGCTGGTCGAACTGAAGGTCCAGGACATCGTGCTCTCGGACGGCGCGGCCGAGCACATGCTCCAGACCGCCCGCTTCGTCGACGACCTCCTGGAGCAGTACTACGGGCTGGAGCGGTTTTACGAGTTCGACGACCGCGAGGACCTCGTCGGTGAACTCGTCTTTGGGATGGCTCCGCACACCAGCGCGGCAACGGTCGGGCGCGTGGTTGGCTTCACTTCCGCCGCCGTCGGCTACGCCCACCCGTACTTCCACGCCGCCAAGCGCCGGAACTGCTTCCACCCGGAGACTCGGCTGTGGTACGAGGACGAGAGCGGCGACTGGGAGTACGGTACTATCGAGGAACTGGTCGAGGAGCGGCTGGACGACCCCGAAGAAGACGACTTCGGGACGCTTGTACAGGAACTCGACGGCGACCTCACCGTGTCGTCGCTGGGTGACGACGGTCCCTGTCGCAAGCCGGTCGACGCCGTCTCGAAACACCCCGCGCCGGACCACCTCGTCCGCATCGACGTGGGTGACCGAACACTCCGGGTCACGCCCGACCACACGATGCTCCGGGCCGGCCCGGACGGTATCGAAGAGATCCCGGCCAGCGACCTGACTGCCGGCGACGAACTTCCCGCCTACGACGGCGGCGAGACGACGACGATGACGGCACGCGATGCAGAATCGACGGAAGCCACCGACGGCGCAGCCCCGACGGACACCGTCGAGGCCGTTGAGTACGTCGAAAGCGACGTGGACCACGTCTACTGCCTCACGGTCGCTGACACCCACCGAGTGGCCGTCGAGGGGACCTACGTCGGGCAGTGTGACGGCGACGAAGACTGCGTGATGCTCCTGATGGACGGCCTCCTGAACTTCTCGAAGTCGTATCTCCCGAACCAGCGCGGGGGCCAGATGGACGCCCCGCTGGTGATGTCCTCGCGCATCGACCCCAGCGAGATCGACGACGAGGCCCACAACATGGACATCATGGAGACCTATCCCCGGGAGTTCTACGAGGCCACCCGCGAAATGAAAGACCCGACCGAGGTCGAGGATATCATGAAGATCGCCGAGGAGACACTGGGGACCGACCGCGAGTACACCGAGTTCCGCCATACCCACGACACGACGAACATCGCCGCCGGGCCGGACCTCTCGGCGTACAAGACGCTCGGCTCGATGGAAGACAAGATGGACGCCCAGCTAGAGATTTCCCGGAAGCTCCGGGCCGTCGTCGAGAGCGACGTGGCCGAGCGTATCATCGAGTACCACTTCCTGCCGGACCTCATCGGGAACCTCCGGGCGTTCTCCAGACAGGAGGTCCGGTGTCTGGACTGCGGCGAGTCGTTCCGCCGCGCGCCCCTGACCGGCGACTGCCGGGAGTGTGGCGGCCGCGTCACCCTCACGGTCCACGAGGGGTCGGTCAACAAGTACATCGACACGGCGATTCGGGTCGCCGACGAGTTCGGCGCACGGGACTACACGAAACAGCGGCTCAAGATTCTGGAGCGGAAAATCGAGTCGGTGTTCGAGAACGACCACAACAAACAGTCAGGTATCGCCGACTTCATGTAAGACGGGTCGGCGGGCGCAGGAGTACACGTTCGGGGCATCATTTAAAACTGGTTCGCGTTCTCAGCTGCTCACAATCAGAGGGAAATATATTATGAATACTGATAGAGACGGGGGCAAGAAATGGATCGAGACGTGCTGGTCATCGACGATGCAGTCGACCCCCGGGTGTACGAGGCGGGCCTCGATCCAGCGTACAGCTACGCGCTGGCCGAGACACTGGCGGGAATCGCGCCCTCGTTCGAGCAGGCGGACGTTGTCGTCTACGACCACGGACAGCCGGAGATGGTGTTTCAAGAACTGAAAGAGACGGTCCGGGACGCCAGCGGGTCGTACTACGTGGTCGTCGTGGCCGGGGCCGAACCGACGCCGGAACTCCTCTCGGTCCCATGTGACGACTACCTCCACAAACCGGTCGACGGGGACGCACTCAAACAGGCAATCGACCGGGCGATGGCGGTCCGGAACGGCGACCGCCGTGAGATGGTGTCGCTGACGCGGAAGGCACAGGCCCTCGATGCGATTCAGCCGAGCAGTGAACCCGAACAGAACCCGGCGTTCGACCACGTGCGTCGACGACTCCGCGAGCTGGCGAGGCCGGAGGTTCTGGCTGAGATTGAACGGATTGACACCGATATCCGCTCCGCTCAGCTCGGCTTGATACGCGGGGCTACCGACGGACAGCGAGCGGCGCGGACCGACGGCGGAAAAGTAGGCGAGAGCCGCCCAGAAGCCGACGATATCAGCCCGTGGAAGTTCCGGGAGGCGGTCGAGAGCGCCGGCCACGCCGTCGTGTTCACTGACACCGATGGCGTCATCGAGTACGTCAATCCGGCGTTCGAGGAGCTGACTGGATACGCCGAGTCGGAAGTCGTCGGCCACACGCCGCGAATCCTCAAGTCCGGCGAGCACGGCGAGGCCGTCTACGAGGATCTGTGGGAAACCATCGGGGCCGGCGAGGTGTGGCGGGGGGAACTGGTCAACGAACGCCCCGACGGCGAGCGCTACGTCATCGAACAGACGATTGCACCGCTCCCGCGCGACGACGAGCCGCGCGGGTACGTCGCCATCAACACGGACATCACCGAAAAACGGCGGCGTGAAGAGAAAATAAAGGCGCTCCACGAGGCCACGCGGGACCTGCTCAGCGCGGACAGCCCGTCGGCGGTCGCCGCCGAGGTCGGGGCGGCCATCGAGTCGATTCTGGCGTTCCGCATCAACGTAATCCGCGTCCACCGAAACGGGGAGTTACGGCCGTGTCACGTCAACGACAAGGCCGAGCGGTTGCTGTCGGAACGGCCGACCTACGAGGTCGGCGAGGGGTTCCCCGGTGCGGCCTTCGAGGACCAGCAGGCACGCGTCTATACGGATATCCGCGACCACGACGGCGGCGCGGCGCTGGAACCGGTCGTCTCGTGGCTGTACGTCCCGATAAGCGACTACGGCGTCATCAGCGTGGGACAGACAGAAGCAGACGCGTTCGACGAGACCGACCTGAACCTCGTCCAGATAATCGCGAGCAACGCCGAAATTGCCCTGCAACGGCTCCGCAAGGAGCGGGCGCTACAGCGGGAGAACGAGCGGCTCGAACAGTTCGCCAGCACCGTCTCACACGATCTCCGAAACCCGCTGCAGGTCGCTAAAGGGACGCTGAGCCAGCTTGACGACTGTACTGCCGGGGTTGGCCGGCTGCGTCAGGCTCACGAGCGGATGGAAGAAGTTATCGAGGGCGTGTTGACGCTGACACGACAGGGGGACCGCGTTGAGGACCCGTCGCCGGTCGACCTCAGTGCGGTCGCGCGCGCCTGCTGGACCCACGTTAGCGCCTGTGACACGGAGCTGGTCGTCGAGGCGGACAGCCTCGTCGTTTCCGGGGACGACGCCCGCCTCAAACACCTCTTCGAGAACCTGTTTCGCAACGCTGTCACACACGGGCAGGCGTCGACCATCCGGGTCGCGGCACTCGACAACGGGTTTTACGTCGCCGACGACGGGGTGGGTATCCCCCCGGAAGAGCGGGACAGTATCTTCGAGAACGGCTACACGACGAGTGACGACGGGACGGGGCTCGGCCTGACAATCGTCAAAGAGATCGCGAGCGCACACGGCTGGGACGTGTCTGTAACCGAAAGCGGGACCGGTGGCGCCCGCTTCGAGTTCATCACCGCCACGCAGTACAGGGATGAATAAGCGGGATGCCACGTCGTTCAGGGCACTGTTCGAACACACCGACGACGCTGTCGCCGAGGTCGAGTTCGTCGACGGCAAGCCGATACTCCGGGCGGTGAATCCGGCCTTCGGCGAACTATTTGGCGTCGACGGCGAGCAGGTACGCGGGGAGCCACTGACCGAGTACGTCCCGGGAATCGAGCGGGACAACTGGAGAGCATCCGATGGAGGGCCGGGCGACCCCCACCTCCAGCAGGGCACCGTCACGGGACAGACAGTCGAGGGTCCCCGGCAGTTGTACTGTCGGGTCGTTCCGACGACAGCGAACCGAGCACTGGTGATATACACCGACCTGGCCGGGCGAGAGCAACGCGAGCAACACCATCAGGTGCTCCACCGTGTGCTACGGCACAACCTCAGGAACAAACTCGTGCCGCTGCTCGACGGGACAGAGATGCTCGCAGCCGAACTGTCGGGCGACCTTGGGGCGCAAGCGTCCCTGATGGCGACGGCAGCGGGCGAACTGGCCGAGCTGAGCGAGATAGCCGGGAAGATGGAGTACGTGATGGGGTCAGCCGCGACGACGGAGTCGCAGACAGACCTTGTCGAGAGCGTGCGGTCGGTGCTCGAACGGTGCGACGACGCTGCGACGGTCGATTTGGTCGTCGAGGCCTCCGAGACCGTGGTCGTCGCCGTCGACGACCGGTTGGAAATCGCGCTGGCACAGCTCGTCGAGAACGGGGTCAAGCACACGAACGGGGAGCCGCGGCTGTCGGTCACGGTGCGCCGTGAGCGGACGGACGCGGTGGTCGAGATCAGCGACGACGGGCCGGGGCTGCCCGAGAACGAGCGGGCGGTGCTGTTCGGCGACGAACCGATAACGCAACTCAGACACAGCACCGGTCTGGGGCTGTGGCTGACGAAGTGGATACTGGACTGTCACGGCGGAGACCTCGCCTACGACAGGCGCGACGGGGAAACAACGCTCACGCTCCGGCTGCCACTCACCACCGATGTCACTGTCGCCGGCGACGACCGACGCCGGACTTCTCAGGGCGACTGACGGGCGCGTGACGGCTGTCCGACGGGTGTTTTTGTCCGTGGCGGTCCTGTCACGGGTATGGCCTCGTCCCGCGATTCAGCACCGCCGTTCGACTCCGGGGACCAGTCGGGTTCCCCGTCACCATCAGCCCGGCAGGCCCCCAGTACGATCTATCAGATACAGATCGCGCTGTTGCGCTCACAGGTAGCGACACTGGAGACCGCACTCGAACGGGAACGCGAGCACCGGCAGGCCGTCGTCGACCGGTACGAGCGCCTTATCGACGGAAAATAGTCGGGACTGGCTTTCCGAAAAATCCGCTGTGTGTTACTCGTCGCCGAGTTCGACGTAGGTCGTCTCGATGATGCGGCTGTCGCCGTTGAGTCGCTCGATGATGTCCTGTGGCGGCTGCTCGTCAAGGTTGTAGACGGACAGGGCCTCGCCGCCGATGGTTTCGCGGCCGTTGAACATCCCGGCGATGTTGATGTCGGCTTCGCCCAGCACGGTGCCGATGAAGCCGATAGTACCCGGTTCGTCGCGGTTGCGGACGACCAGCATATGTCCGTGGGGAACGGCCTCGATACGGTGGTCGTCGATGCGGACGATACGGGGCTCCTCGCCGCCGAACTGGGTCCCACAGACGGAGACGGATTCCTCGCCGTCGGAGACGGTGACGGTGATGAGGCTCTGGTAGTCCTCGGAGGTGCGGGTCTTGGACTCGGTCACGTCGATGCCACGGTCCTTGGCTATCTGCGGGGCGTTGACGGCGTTTACCTGCAGGTCCGAGGGCGCGAACACGCCCTTCAGGGCGCTCGCGGTGACGTACTCCACGTCCTCCTCGGCGATGTCACCCGCGTAGGTGACCTGCACTTCGGACATGTGGCCGCCGAACAGCTGGACCGCGATGCGGCCGGCGGTGTCGGCGAGGTCGAGGTACGGCCCGACCTGCTTGAATGTCGCCTCGTCCAGCGACGGGGCGTTCAGGGCGTTTGCGACGGGCTGACCGTTGGCCGCGGCGATGATCTGGTCGGCCGTGGAGGTGGCGACGTTCTCCTGTGCGGCCTCCGTCGACGCGCCCAGATGGGGCGTAACGATGATGTCCTCCACGTCGAGTAGCGGGCTGTCTTCGGGCAGCGGTTCCTCGCCGAAGACGTCGAGCGCTGCGCCCTTCAGGACGCCGTTCTCGACGGCCTCAGCAAGCGCCGGCTCGTCGATGATACCGCCGCGGGCGCAGTTGACGACGTAGCCGCCTTCGAGCAGTGCGAGTTCGTCCTCGCCGATCATGTTCTCCGTCTCAGGGGTCAGCGGCGTGTGGATGGTGATGAAATCGGACTTGGCGAGACAGTCGTTGAGGTCATCAACGAGTTCCGCACCGAACTGGTCGGCGCGCTCCTGGCTGATGTAAGGATCGAAGGTGACGATGTCCATGCCGAGGCTGCCGAGTCGCTTGGCGACCTGCTGGCCGACGCGACCGAAGCCGACGACGCCCAGCGTCTTGTTGTTGACTTCCGTCCCGAGGAACTCGCCTTTGGCCCATTCGCCGCTTTTCAGGCGGTCGTGGGCCTGCGGGATGGAGCGAGCGGTGGCAAACGCCATCGCGACGGAGTGTTCCGCGGCGGCACGGACGTTGCCTTCAGGGGCGTTAGCGACAATGACACCGTGGTCAGTGGCGGCGTCGATATCGATGTTGTCCACGCCGATACCGGCCCGGCCGACGATGATGAGGTCGGTCGCGGCTTCGAACACTTCTTCAGTGACTTCGGTGCCCGAGCGGACGATGAGCGCGTTCGCGTCGGCCACCGCGTCGAGGAGCGCGTCGCCCTCGACCTCGTAGGCTGTTTCGACGTCGTGGCCCGCCTCACGGAGCCGCGTGAGACCGGCGTCAGCGATAGGATCCGTAACGAGTACCTTCATACCGAATCGAACTTACTGGGGCGGCATAACGCTTGTTTTCTCCGTCCGAACGACTGCGGACGGGGACGCAGGGCGGAGCGACCGCGCCGCTAATGGGGTATCCTGTTGGGCGAGAGCGGTCGAGAAAACGAATCGAGAGACCGGACCTATCGCCAGGCCGGGAGCGAAGCAGCGTCAGCGAGCGGGGTTGTGAGATAGGCGTCGTCTCGGGTCACGTCAGCGACGATGAACTGGTCCGTTGGACCCTCTTCGACGGACGCCATGATGTCTCCGTCCGCGGCCATCTCAATCGGAGCGACAGGTTCCGACTCCATGCATGATAATATGTAACAACCCTATAAAAATTTAGCGAAACCCAGAGAGGGGAGTGGTATGGCGCTGGGCCAACCGTCTGACAATAGTCCACGTCCTGTCAGGAATGGGATGATCTGGTTCGTATGCTGGCACAGTTAGAGCCTGATATCTCAACCAATAGGGGTTGATGGAGGGATTCTGTCCACACCTGGAGACGAAGTGTCGATATGGCAGAAGACGTAGTTGTTTCCGATCCAGCACGGTCTCCCGGTTTCCGACAGCGCCTGTACGGTCGTCGGGGGTAGCTGCTGGCCGCCCGACATGCTACCCGGATGGCGAAAACGGACGGATGTTAAGGACTTAGTAGATGCGGGAAGGAAGTTCTGGCAGTATGAACGTCGCAGACGCTATGACGCCACGCTCGGAGGTCGTCACGGTCACCATACCCGGTACCCGTGATGACGCACTGGAGTACCTCCAGGAGCAGGCCTTCTCGTCGGTCCCGGTTATCAAGGAGACGGACGAGGGCGAGGAATTCAGAGGGATTATTTCACGCGATGCGCTCATCGAGAGCCCTGACGAGGACCAGCTCGCCATTCTCGTTGAGGAAGTCCCGGCAATCAGCGGGGACACGTCTATCGAGGCCGCTGCACGGATGATGGTCGAGGACGGCGAGCGTCGCCTGCCCATCGTCGACGGCCAGCTCAAAGGCATCATCACAGTGACCGACGTGATTCGGTCCATCGCCAACGGCGACGTCGACGGCGACGAGATCGTCGGGGAACTCGCCAACCGCGACATCAACTGCGTGTACGAAGAGACACCGCTGACCGTCGCCGAGCGGGAGCTCTCCCACGCGAACGTCCCCTACGGCGTCGTGCTCGGCGACGACGGGGACATGTCGGGGATGCTCACCGAGGTCGATATCATCGCTGTCGCCCGCGTCGTCGAGGGCGAGGACGACACCGGCGACTCCATCGCCAATCAGGACGACGACTGGGCCTGGGAAGGTATCAAGGCGGTCGGCGGTCGGTACATGCCCACCCGAAACGTCGAACTCCCGGCCGAGCCTGTCCGCGAGTTCATGACCGACGACGTCGTGACGGTGAACAAGCGCCGCACCGCCGAGGAGGCGGCACAGCTGATGATCGAGCACGACATCGAGCAGATCCCGCTGCTGTCGGGTGACGAGCTCACCGGCATCGTCCGGGACATAGACTTGCTGCGAGGCCTATGAGCGAAGGCGAACGCCTCACCGAGCTGGCCAAGCGTCGCGGCTTCTACTTCCCCTCCTCAAGCGCCTACGGCGGCGCGGCGGGCTTCTGGACCTACGGTCCACAGGGCGCAGCGCTGAAATCGAACATCGAGGACGCCTGGCGGGACCGCTACGTCGTCAAAGAAGGTCATCAGGAGATCTCGGCACCCGACGTGATGCCCGAACCTGTCTTCGAGGCCTCGGGCCACCTCGATGGCTTCGATGACATGATCGTCGAGTGCGGCGAGTGCGGTGCGACCCACCGCGCCGACCACCTCGTCGAGGACAACACGGACATCGAAGAGGCCGAATCACTCCCCAACGAGGAGGTAATGGACCTCATCGCCGAGCACGGCATCGAGTGTCCCTCCTGTCACACGTCGCTGGCCGACCAGCCGGTCGACAACTTCAACCTGATGTTCGAGACGAACATCGGGCCGGGGTCATCGTCGCCGGGCTATCTCCGCCCGGAGACCGCACAGGGCATCTTCGTCGAGTTCCCACAGCTCTCGGAGTACGCCCGCAATCAGCTCCCCTTCGGCGTCGCACAGATCGGCAAGGCTTACCGGAACGAAATCTCACCGCGGAAGTCGCTGGTCCGTGTCCGGGAGTTCACCCAGGCCGAGCTCGAACACTTCATCGACCCCGAGGAGAACGAACCGCCGCTGGCCGAGGTCGAAGACGTGGTCCTGCCGCTGTACTCCGTCGCCGACCAACAGGCCGAGGACGGCGGCCAGCGCGAACTCACCGTTCGTGAAGCCGTCGACGACGGCGTCGTCGAGAGCGAGTGGGTTGCCTACTACCTCGGCGTCTCTAAGGAGTGGTACGAGCGCATCGGCGTCGACATGGACCGCTTCCGGTATCGCCAGCATCTCGCCGGCGAGCGCGCCCACTACGCCTCCGACTGCTGGGACGCCGAGAGCGAGGTCGACGGCGACTGGATCGAGATCACCGGTTTCGCCTACCGGGGCGACTACGACCTCTCGAAACACGCCGACCACTCCGGCGAGGACTACACCGTGTTCAAGCAGTACGACGAGCCGATCACCGTCGAACGGGCCACTGTCGACCCCGATATGAGCTACCTCGGGCCGGAGTTCGGCGGGTCGGCCGGTGCGGTCGCCGACGCACTCGAAGCGCTGGCCGAGCGGAACCCGGACGCCTTCGACGATGACGAGGTCACCGTCGAGGTCGACGGCGAGTCCCACACCGTCCCCGTCGAACAGACGAACTTCAGCGTCGACGAGGTCACCGAGAACGGCGAACACATCCGCCCACACGTCATCGAACCGTCCTTCGGCGTGGGCCGAATCATCTACACCGTCCTCGCACACGCCTACGAGACCGACGAGGTCGACGGCGAGGAACGAACTTACCTCGACCTGCCGCCGGAGCAGGCACCGACGACGGTCGGGGTCTTCCCGCTGATGGACAAGGACGGAATGGCCGAGCTCGCGACCGATATCGCCGGCGACCTTCGGGCCGCCGGCCTCTCGGTCACCTACGACGACTCCGGGGCCATCGGCCGGCGCTACCGCCGGCAGGACGAGGTGGGAACGCCCTACTGCGTTACTGTGGATTACGAAAGTCTGGAGGACGGCGGCGAGGCGCAACGCGCCTCGGAAAGCGCGAGCGGCGATGAGCCGCGAGCGGGGACGGTCACCGTTCGCGAGCGGGACACGACCGAGCAGAAACGGCTCCCCATCGACGGGCTGGCGGAGACGCTCGAACAGCTCAGTACCGGCGACCGCACCTTCGACGACCTGTAGATGGCCGACGAGGTCTCCCGCCGGCTGGTCCACGTCACCGGGTCGGCGGTGCCGCTCGCACACCTGTTCCGGCCGGACCTGATTACGTGGCGCGTCGTGCAGGGCTTTTTGACTGTGGCGCTGGTCGTTGTCATCGTTCTCGAAGCGGTGCGGCTGACGACGGGGCTAGACTGGGTCGTGTACGACCGACTCACCCGCGAGTACGAGCAGGACAACCCCGCCGGCTACGCGCTGTACATCGTCGGAATGGCCATCGTCGCCGTCGCCGTCGAACTGCCCGGCGTGACCGAAACCATCGCCGTCCCCGCGATGTTGATGCTCGCCATCGGCGACCCCATCAGCGGCCTGCTGGGCTCAAGCGATGCCAGCAACGTCAAGCAGGCCTGGGTGCTGCTGGTGATGTTCGGCGTCTGCACACTGCTTGCAGCCCCATTTGTCCCCCCCGCTGCAGCCGTGCTCGGCGGGGTCGCGGCGACGTTCGCCGACGGCGTCAAGCCCCGTATCGCCGGCTACGTCATCGACGACAACTTCTCGATTCCGGTGCTCGGCGCGCTGGCGATGTGGGTTGGCGTCCAGTACCTGCCCGGTTTCGGCCTCTGAGGCCGTCCGTTCACTTTCACCGCGGTATCTGAACCCTTAACCACCGCGGGGTCGAACACGTAGGTAATGGCGACCACCGACGCCGGTGGCGAGTACGTCGAGCGCCCGCTGGTGACGCCCGAGTTTCTGGAGAACCGCCGCTACCAGACCGAACTGGCGGAGACGGCGAGCGCTGACCACACGCTCGTCTGTCTCCCGACCGGGCTGGGCAAGACGACCGTCTCGCTGCTGGTGACCGCCGAACGGCTCGACGCCGTCGGCGGGAAAGCACTCATGCTGGCCCCGACGAAGCCGCTGGTCCAGCAACACGCCGAGTTCTACCGCGAAGCGCTGGAAATCGACGACGAGGACGTCGTCGTGTTCACCGGTGAGGTCCGGCCAGACGACCGGGCCGCGCTCTGGGAGGACGCCCGTATCGTCATCGCGACGCCGCAGGTCGTCGAGAACGACCTCGTCGGCAACCGAATCTCGCTTGCCGAGGTGACTCACTGTACCTTCGACGAGTGTCACCGGGCGACCGGCGACTACGCCTACAACTACATCGCCGACCGCTATCACGCCGACGCCGCGGACCCGCTGGTGACAGGAATGAGTGCCTCGCCCGGCGACGACGAGGAAGCGATACTGGAGGTCTGTGAGAACCTCGGGCTTGCGGAGGTTGCGGTGATGACCGAGGACGACGCCGACGTGACCGAGTACACCCACGACACAAGCGTTGACTGGAATCGCATCGAGTTACCTGAAATCGTCGTCGAAATCCGCGACGCCATCAACGAGGTCATCGAGGACCGACTGGACCAGCTGCGGGAACTCGGCGTCACGAACAAATCTTCGGCGGACATCTCCGAGCGAGAAATCCAGCAGATGCAGGGCAAGCTGCGGGACCTGATGAACAACGATCAGAGCGAGGGGTATCAGGGGATGAGCCTGCTCGCCGAAATCCGCAAGCTCCGGACCGCGGTCACCTACGTCGAGACCCAGAGCGTCGAGTCCCTGCGGCGGTACTTCGAGCGGCTGAAGGAGGCCGCCCGCTCCTCCGGGGCATCGAAGGCCGACCAGCGCCTCGTCAGCGAGCCGAAGGTGCGGGAGGCGATACGGAAAGCCAACAGCTACGACGACCTCCATCCGAAGTTCCGCCAGACCCGGATGTTGCTCGCGGAGACGCTGGGCATCGAGAACGGCGAGCGCGTCATCGTCTTCACCGAGTCCCGTGACACCGCCGAGACGCTCGTCGATTTCCTCTCAGACCACTTCACAACGCAGAAGTTCGTCGGCCAGAGCGACACCGACGGCAGCGAGGGGATGACACAGACCCAGCAACAGGAGACGCTGGATCGGTTCCGCAACGGCGAGTTCGAGGTGCTCGTCTCCACCTCCGTCGCCGAGGAAGGGCTGGACGTGCCCGAAGTCGACCTGGTGCTGTTCTACGAGCCGGTGCCGACCGCGATTCGAGCCATCCAGCGGAAGGGCCGAACCGGCCGCCAGGCCGAGGGACGGGTCGTCGTCCTGCTGGCCGAGGACACCCGCGACGAGGCGTACTTCTGGAAGGCCCGCAACGACCAGAAGCGGATGAAACGCGAGCTGAACGAACTCAAGAGCGTCGCCGGCGAACTGGAGGCCCGCCTCGACCAGACCGGGCTCGACGAGTACGAAGACGAGAGCGGGGGAGGCGACGGTCCAGACGCCGAGGGGGTCGCTTCGGGTGGAACGAAGCGCGATGAAACCGCCACACAGCAGTCGAGTTCCACCGGAAACGAAAGGGCTAGTACAGCTAACAAGTCAAACGATGAGAACGACGACGGCGACGGTCAGGCCGGACTGGACGCCTTCGCAGAAGCCTCGTCGGAGGCGACCGATGGGGACGAGAGAACGGGAGAGGAGGAGAGTAGCGGGACGGTCGCCACTGCCGGACGCGACGACGAGGACGACCCCGTCGAGATCGTCGCCGACCAGCGGGAACTCGACTCGAACATCGCCCGGGACCTCTCGACGCGGGACGGTATCGAGACCCGACTCGAAACGCTGGCCGTCGGGGACTACATACTCTCGGACCGCGTCGTCGTCGAGCGCAAGACCGTCGCTGACTTCATGGACACGCTGACCGGCGGCGACCGGTCGATGTTCGAACAGGTCGGGGACGCCACGCGCAACTACGGCCGGCCCGTCGTCGTCATCGAGGGCGAGGACCTCTTTGGCGCGCGAAACGTGCACCACAAGGCGATTCAGGGCGCGCTCGCGTCGCTGGCAGTCGATTTCGGCGCGAGCGTGTTACGGACCAGTGACGAGGACGAGACCGCCGACCTGCTGGAGGTCATCGCCGGGCGGGAACAGGAGGTGGCCGACCGCGAGGTGAGCGTCCATGGGGAGAAACAATCGAAGACGCTCCCCGAGCAACAGGAGTACGTTGTCGCCTCTATCGCCGAAGTCGGTCCGGTAACCGCGCGCACGCTACTGAACGCCTTCGGCAGCGTCGAGGCGGTGATGACCGCCGATAAGGAAGACCTGCTAGAGGTGTCCGGTATCGGCGACGTGACCGCCGACCGGATTCGAGAGGTCATCGCCAGCGACTACGCGCCGTAGCGGTCCGTTCAGAACCGCGTCGCGTCCAGCGCTTCCGCCGCTTCTCTCGCTGCCTGGAGCTGTTCGCGAGCCTCCCGTGGGTTCTCGGCCGCCGCGGCGCGCTCGGCAAAGCGGTGAACCGTCTCGGCCAGTAGCGCAGATGCCGCATCGAGATTGGCCGCAATATCGTCCGTGTGACTATCGGTCGTCCGAGTCTGTCGAGCGGAAACAGGGGGGTTCTGTGGTGCTGTCCCACGCGGCTGGTCGTTGGCAGCTCGACCGCTATACGCCGACGAAGTACCTGTTCCAGCAGTCTGTGGCGCTGGCTCCGAGTCGTCGGACGGCTGGGTCGACTGGTTACCCCCCGCTTCAGGTGGAACGGCCGAATCGGATGTCGGCGCCGCCGGCTCAGAGCGAGACTGTGACGCGGTGTCGGGCTGGGTGTGTGCGGTCTCCCGCTGTTCGGACTCGTCCGTCGCGTCCGCCACACTCTCACCTGTGTCCTCGGCAGCATCGCCGAACTGGACGCGGGCCTCGTCGGTTGGATCGGTAACCTCAATCTGGTCACCATCGTCAGCCTGCCCCTCTTGTTGGTCGGTGTCCGACGATTCAGCGCCATTTTCCTGCGTGTTGCGAGCGACCGGCTTCTGGCAGGTGGGACAGAACTCCTGGCCGTCGTAGCGGAAGATGGGGTCGCCACACTCGCTGCAGTGGGCGTTCGTCATCGTTGCGCCCTTCAACAGGAGTTCGCTCATCTGCTCGGTCGCCGCCCGGTTGTCCTCCTCTTGCTCGAACTTCTCGCGGAGTTTCTCGCGTTCGGCTTCCTTGTCGAAGTCGCTCATACGTGTCACAACGCCGCCGGGCTGAAAACAGTTTACGGGTGCGAGACGCCGATACTGCCTGAACGATGCGCGGCGGAATCGGGGTTTCGACACGTTTAACGTTCGCGCCCGAGCCTTTCCGAATGGTATGACAAAGGTAAGCGTAGTCGGCGCAGCCGGTACGGTCGGCGCAGCCGCAGGGTACAACATCGCGCTCCGTGACATCGCTGATGAAGTCGTCTTCGTGGACATCCCGGACAAGGAAGACGACACAGTCGGGCAGGCAGCCGACACGAACCACGGCATCGCCTACGACTCGAACACGCGCGTCCGCCAGGGCGGCTACGAGGACACCGCCGGCTCCGACGTGGTCGTCATCACAGCCGGCATCCCGCGCCAGCCCGGGCAGACCCGGATTGACCTCGCCGGCGACAACGCACCTATCATGGAGGACATCCAGTCCTCGCTCGACGAGCACAACGACGACTACATTTCACTGACTACCTCCAACCCCGTCGACCTGCTCAACCGGCACCTCTACGAGGCCGGCGACCGCTCGCGTGAGCAGGTCATCGGGTTCGGCGGCCGCCTGGACTCCGCGCGGTTCCGCTACGTGCTGAGCGAGGAGTTCGACGCGCCGGTCCAGAACGTCGAAGGGACGATTCTCGGCGAGCACGGCGACGCACAGGTCCCCGTGTTCTCGAAGGTCCGCGTCGACGGCACTGACCCCGAGTTCAGCGACGACGAGAAAGAGCAGTTGCTCGGCGACCTGCAGGAATCTGCGATGGACGTCATCGAGCGCAAGGGCGCGACCGAGTGGGGGCCGGCCCGCGGCGTCGCGCACATGGTCGAAGCCATCCTCAACGACACCGGCGAGGTGCTGCCGGCCTCAGTCAAGCTGGAGGGCGAGTTCGGGCACGAAGACACCGCTTTCGGTGTCCCGGTCCGTCTCGGAAGCAACGGTGTCGAAGAGATTGTCGAATGGGGTCTCGACGACTACGAACAGGACCTGATGGCCGACGCCGCCGAGAAGCTCTCCGATCAGTACGACAAAATCTCGTAATTCAGTATCGCACGATACTGCGAACGTTCGGGACTGACGCCGTCCCGAGGTGCCTTTTCGTTCCGCTATCTGGGTGAGAGACGTAGCTGTAACTGCGAATCGCCCTCTAACGGTCCGCGATGGTTACGCGGGGTCGTCCTGGTCGTCAAGCAGATCGGTGTCGCGCCCGTCGTCGTCGATATCAGCACCGAGGAGTGCCGCCCACTCTTCGAGGTGTGACTCCGATGTCGAGAGTTCTCGGTGGCTCATGGCGTTATCGGAAGCATCCACGGCATATTATATAATGGTTGTGCCGCGTTGATACTCAATGGTGTCTGCAGCGGTTCTACGGGGTAATTCGCGGGTATCGAATCGGTAAAAATAGAGGGCCGCGCCGATTACTCAGAGCGGATAGTTTCCGGGACCTGAATCGAGTAGTGGCCGTCTTCCTGCAACGCGATGATGTACTCTTCGCGGTCGTACAGTTCCATCAGGTTCAGTTCGTACTGACCGGGTTCCAGTACTTTGATCGACTCGAACTGGTCGTTGAGTTCTGCGCGCAGTTCCTCCAGGTCAGGGCGATCCTCTTGTTCTGGTTCCGCTGGTGGGTCAGGGTCAGCACCGACAGGGCTGAACCGGTGTTCAGATTCGGACGCCGACGGCGCGTCGGATGGAAGCTCATCCGGTTCGACGATATCGCCGCGGGCGCTGGCCTGGGCTGAATCCTCGGTCACAGATGTGCGGTCGGGTTCGGTCGACGGCGAACCGGACGTGTGGGATGGGTCACTCGGCTGGGCGTCAGCCGACCGGTCGGCGTCGAACTGGGACTGCGCAGCGTCCCGGTCCCCGTCCGCAGCGGAACCGCTGACGAAGTCGCGCACCGAGGCAGCGGTTTTGCCAACGGTACGAGCGACAGTACTGTCAGGTCCCGGTGGTTCCGGTGGCTCCGCGTCCGGCGTCTCGGAGATGTCGGCCCCCTCGGGCTGATACTGGAACTTGTTCCCGCCGCAGTTGGGACAGCCCGAGAGCATCTCCTTGGACCCGTCGTCGAAGCCACGGCCACAGTCCGTACACTGATGGGGCATTATTTCCGGGAGACGAGGGCGCTGATGAGCGTTTCGTCCTTGTGGAGCGTCTCTATCTGGTTGGCCGGTCCGATGACCGTTAGCTTCTGGGTCGATTGTTTGCCCATCAACCGGTCGAGGATGCTGGCGTCGGCGGCCTCGGACTTGGGGTAGGTCTCGATCTCGATGCCGTTGAACTCATCGGGGCTTATCTCCGTCATCGTGACTTCGATCAGGCGGGACTCCTCGTCGGGCGAAAGGCCCTCCTCGAGGATGACGATATTGCCGTCACGGACCCCGTCGAGAATCATTCGAATCTTCTCCATCGAGGCCAGCCCGGCCATGCGTTCACCGCTGATGAGGTCTATCTGAACGCCGTCGTCTGGGTCTTTGACTTCCGCCATTATATCACCCGAAGTACTCCGCGATTTTATCGTAGACTTCGTCCATGTTGTCTCCCTCGAGCGCTGACAGCGGAATCGTCTCGTGCTGGGGGTAGGCGTTTCGGATGCGCTGAACCGACGACTCCTCCAGATCAATCTTGTTTGCCAGAATCAACACCGGCAGGTCCTGACTCTCGATGATGCCGATGAGCATGGTGTTGACCTGCGTGAACGGATCGGTCGCGGAATCAAGTACGTAAATGACACCATCGACGTCCTCACGGAGCCAGTGCATCGCTTCAGCGACGCCCTCAGTCGCTTCGCGGGAGCGACGGACGGCGTCGTCTTTCTCCATATCGTGTTCGAGGAACTCGGTGTAGTCGACTTTCGTCGTCACGCCCGGCGTGTCGACGATGTCGATTGTCACCTTCTTCCCGTCGCGTTCAATCTCGACGTTCTCCTTTCGGCGGGCCCGACGAGTCTCGTGGGGGACATGACTCTCCGGCCCGACAACGTCACCGGTCCAGTCGCGTGCAATACGGTTCGCCAGCGTCGTCTTGCCGGCGTTTGGCGGGCCGTAGATTCCGATACGCTTCGGATCCTCTTCGGAGAACAGCGTCGATGCCGCGCGTGAGATGCTATCTTTGAGGTTTGTTAACAATCCCATCCTATCCTCCCGCCGCCCGGAGTCGTCCGGTATGGCGGCTCTGACCCTAAAAGATAGGCGAATTCACTTAAGCCTACGTCAGACATTGGTCCCTTTTCTGACATGGGAGAGCATAGCACAGGGCAGCGTGCGGACGCTGCTGAGGGTTTGATCGAAAGGGGGACTATTCGAGTCGAGTTCGGCCATGGAACCGAGCGATGCGAATTTGAGTGAGCGATCCTAGCCCCCCACCCCTTCGTTTCAAGTGGAACAGCACACCCCCCTGGGGAGGGGGTGGGAGAATTTCCCGTTGAATCAGGAGCGCATCGGTTCTGGAGATCGGTGGGACTTGTGACTTCACTAGCTAGAGTGGTCTAGACACTAGAAAACCGTACATTGAACCCTGATAGTCTTTTGTTTTGTCTAGTACGGATTTGGTTTATGTAGCACTGTATTAAATCTTTCCTCTTCTTACAGAACATTATCGGCCTCCCCACCCCCTCCCCCCGGGCCTGTTTCCCGCTCCACCGGAAACGAAGGGGTGGGGGGGTTGGCCTGTTGCGGTCGGAGTCTGCTGCAAGTATCGGCTCTTCATGCCCCTCCCAATATTTACACT
>NZ_AOLQ01000058.1 GCF_000337775.1 Haloarcula vallismortis ATCC 29715 | reverse complement strand
AGTGACCATCTTCGGCAACGACCGGACCGAAACCCTCGCCAGTCACGCGAACGTCGTCGTCTCGATGGGCGGCGCGCTCGCGCTCGCCGTCCTGCTGGCATCGATGGCCGTCAGTCTACTCGTGTTCTTCCTCACGTAAGCGTCACGAGCGCTTCGAGATTCGACGCAGGATGGCTCGCGTGCGAACGTACTACCACTCACCGCCCGGACCGCTCGAACCGAACGTAGAATCGGCCGCTCGGAACGTGGCGTCTCATGACTTCAGCGAGAGCGTCCGCGTTTCGATGGCACCGCAACTCGGACAGACGTGTCTGTAGAGCACGCTCGACCCGGTCGTCTTCGCCGACCAACCGCTGTCGGTATCGACGAAACCGCACTCCGAACACGTGTGGTCGGCGTCGCTGTATCGTTCTCGCAGTCGGTCCAATGCGGTCGTTCCTCTCGGCGTTCTTCGTATTGACATGCGTCACCATAGACCATAGTAGTGTATAGTTGTACCGGGCAG
>NZ_AOLQ01000057.1 GCF_000337775.1 Haloarcula vallismortis ATCC 29715 | reverse complement strand
GCTTTCTCCCAAAACCTGAACTCCTCGAAATCGGGCGTCTCAGCGGTCGGGAGGTGGCCGTCCGGCCGCATCTTTTGGAAGACTCCCCCAATCGACCAAAAGAGAGAACAGTGGAAATCACAGGGTAGCGCGGGCCCCACGATCGCGGCCGACACCGGCACCGGAAACGCGGTGCGCTCCGGCGACGTGTCTCCTCCCAGAGAGATCACCGTCGACGAACCGCCGAGAGGGGGCCGTCTTACCAAACGCTCGGACGAACACACCCCCGTCAGATGTTTGGTAAGGTGACGGGGACCGGCGCGATCACGCCGGAGGCCCGCCCCCTCCCCGGCGAGCGTTTAACCAACACCACCGGTCCCCCGAGAGCCCGTGTTGGTTAAGACTCAGAAGACGCCTTCGCGAGGACGTTCCTCCCCTCTGCTACGGTGACAGAGGGACCTTCTGCTCCCGTAGCAAATGGACGGTCTGCTACAGTAGCAGAGGGTTTAACTCACAGGCGCGAGCATGTCCCTCTGCTATGGAAGAAGACCGCGACTCCCAGGGACGGTTCACCCAGCGCCACGCCGACGAGGACGTCCTCGAGGCCGTCCGAGAGCACGAGCCCGCCGCCACGAGCGAGGTCGCCGACGAGCTCGGCGTCGTCCGACAGAGCGCGGACTACCGTCTCCGCCGGCTCGAGGACGCCGGCCAGGTTGCGTCGAAGAAGATCGCCGCGTCGCTCGTCTGGTTCACCGCCGAGGACCCTCCAACGACGGAAGATATAGCGGTATCCGGTTCATCGCCGGCGCCGGATCCGCCCGCCGAACCCGACGACCGTCGCCCCGACCCCGGGGGAGAGGTCCACGAGGAGACGACGTCGACGCTCGGAGAACACGCGCCGGGGGACGCGGTGCCGGCCTTCCTGGACGCGCCGCAGCACGTCGACCGCCGGGACGCCCTGAACGCCGTCGACGCTGTTCGCGAGTACCTCGAGGAGCACGGGCCCGCGTCCATGCGCGAGATCGTGACCGAGGTGATGCCCGACCACCCCCTCGGGTACGACGTCCCCGAGCTCGAGCCGGGCGACCGGTACCGCGGCGCCTGGTGGCGGAAGATCGTCCGTCCCGCGATCGCGGCGCTGGACGACGTCGAGTACCGAGAGAGCCACAGCGACTACCGGTTCGTCGACGACCGCGCCGGCGAGGGGGAACGATGAGCTCCGACAGCGCGGACGACGACGTCCTCCGGTGTCCTACCTGCGATGAGATCCTCGAGGGAGACTTCGGCGAGGTGCCGACAGCGGTGGAGGACGGCGAGATCCGGGTCGCGTTCGACTGCCCTGCTTGTGCGGCGGCGCTCGAGATCGTCGTCGAGTCGGCGCTCCCGGACGCGCTCGGGGTAGACCTCACGGTCGAACGTCGCGACGAGCAGCAGTAATCAGAACTCGGTCAGAAAGCAGCTGGCGTCGAACCGTTCCGTGGGTATCGAGTCCCGCAGCGTCCCTCCGTGCGTGGGAGCAGGTGGGTGGTGGGGTGGGGAACGCGACTGGTATCGCGTGCCTCCGAGGGTGATGCTGCGGACACGAGCCGTCGCCGAAGGCCTTCCGCCGTCGGCCGGCGGTCGCCGCACTCCTCGGTTTCTATTCCCTGATAATAAAGGTTCCCCTATACTGGAACCTTGCAAGCATAGAGGAACCATAACTATGTGGAAAGCCGGCGTCGCCCGAGGCATGTCACGCGCTCTACTAACGGACCGCCAGCGGGAGATCCTCACCGACCCTGACGTCGATCCAGACCGACGCTATCAGGCGGTCTCCCGCATCCGCAGCCGGATCCAGAACCAGCTTCGCGAGGACTGCGCGCTCCTGGAGGAGCACCATCCCGATCTCTACGACGAGCTCCTCGAGGTCGTCTGCGACGAGGCGAACGACACAGCCGCTACGGCCGAGGTGGACCTTACCAACTGATTCGAAGCGAGCGCTAGGAATTGTTTGGTAAGATGGACTGCTCCGGCGTGATCGACACGAGACCACCAGCGACTGCGTTCGACCGATCCCCCTGCCTTACCAAACGTCAGAGAGACCATTCTCAAAGAGTGTTTGGTAAGGTACAGGGCTTCTCGCGGCTGAATTCGGCACTTCAGTCGGTAGCTATTTAGGGGAATAGTCTAATTCCCTAATTGACGCGCTCCCCGAGCGGGAGACGATCCCGAAGACCACCCCACTCAGGCTCGCCACCCCGTAGTGACGGTTCCACGAGGAATCGGATGATCGCTGGGTTCCACAGCCCTGGGTATCGCCCCGTCACGCCGCACACTACCCACGTCACTGCGGTGGGGTACGCGAAGACCCTCGATAGACCGGGGTACTCGCAACGATTGTCCAAAAGCACACGCCACGATGAGCCTCGCGGCCAGCTGTCCCGCCGGGGCGCGCACCCAGAAAACCATGTCCGACAACTCGATCCCAGTCAGCACGGAAATGCGCAATCGGCTCCGGAGAAAGAAAGGGTACGACCGTACCTACGATGAATTCTTTGCGGAACTGCTGGAAGACGACGATGAGATCGCGCACACGGAGAGAAATGCATCGCCTGAAGCTCGCTCCCAGTAGCGTGATCGGCGTCCAGCGTCAGACGCAGGCACCTAACGTTTATATGGGAGACGTGGCTTCTCTAAAGCAGAAGCTACGAAAGAACAACCGCACCGAGAAGGGACCGCTTGGACACCTGTCCCTTCTCGCCGATGCTGAATAAGCGTTTCGCCCGAGCAGCGGCGACTTTGTTCAGCTGAGGCAACGTCAGCGCACGTTGGTGCAGAAGCGCCATCACACGCACATGCACCCACACAATCGATCCGACACCACGACGACGAACCGCGACGACGAGATCGCCTCGATCGAGGAGCGTCCCGCGACCCGTTCGACCGGGACGGTCCTCAGAAAAGATTTTTTTTCGAGACGGCTCCCGAGAGTGTCCCCCCGACACTCACGAGCGGAGACGGAGAACCGGGAAACCGCCGGACGGAGGCGGGTTAGGAGCGAAAGTGACCGACCCGCGAACCCGCTTCTTCCTCTTGATCACTGCTACTACTACTACTGTTACGTGCCAGAACGTTACGTACGTACGTACAGTCTGACACGTTCGTGCCAGTCTGGCACGTCGCCGCTCACGGGGTGGTCGGCGTGACCACTTCGTCTCGCGTGAAGCTCGGCTGGGAAGTTCCGGACGATCGGTGGGCCGAGTTCACCGAGAAAGTCGAGGAAGAGTGGGGTGAATCCCGTCTCTACGCCGGCGTCCAGATCGAGCAGTCCTGGCGTGAGTACCGCGACGTCCACCCACTCGAGGACCACGCCAACCGGCTCCTGGAGGCGGCCGGCCTCTCTCGTGAGACGGACGAGAAAAAAAATCTCCCGGGGGTTCCGTCTCTCGCCGACACCGAGTCGAGTCGGCAGTTCGTGCGCGTCCACGAGGACGTGAAACAGGAGATGGAACAGTACGCCGCGGCACACGGTCTCTCGAAACACGAGGTTCTCCGCGGCGTGATCGCGTGGTATCTCGGCGGCAGTCGGGAGGAACGACTCGTCGAGAAGTTCGACCGCGTCGTCCCCGAGGCGGAGCGTGCCTTCGCAGAGGCCACCGACGACGGTCCCGAGACGGCGGACGGCCTCTCCAAATCCGAGCGCGTCACCCGGAAGATCGCTCGCTCCCTCGGGGACAGTTTCTCCGAGAACGACCTCGAGGACGCCATCGACGCCGAGACCACCGGGACGGACTACTACCACGACGAGTACACGCCGCGCGTGGTTGAGTACAAAGGCGTGAAGCGCTGGGAGAAGGGCTCCGGCCCGGACATCTTCCTCCCGCCGGAGACCTGGCGGGCGAAGCAGACGACAGAGATCGTCTCCGAGCTCGGCGGCGACTACGAGACGCCACCGCCAGCGTTCACTCGCCAAGAGTTCGCGCAGGCCGCTGACCGTGCGGGCATCGAGGTGAGTCCTGAGAACCGTGAGACGGTGAACGAGTACAAGGACCGTGTCCTCGACCGCATCGAATTCGCGTGGTCTGAGGAGACCGAGCAGTTCGAACCGGTGGACGACCCGGACGCAGAGACCGGGTCGGCCCCACCGACGGACGACGTCGAAGCCACCGACGACGGCGATGTCGATGCGGACGCTGACACCGAGCCCGTCACGGTCACCGACCGAATGGACGACCTCGAGGGCGCGACGCAGATCCGGGCGGACGGTGGTGTCGTTACCGACTCGCCGCCCGCCGATGCCGGCCCGGTAGCACCTCCTGACCCTGCTCCGACGCCCGAGACAGACGCGGACGCGGATGACGAGGACTCGGTGAGGCTCCTGACGCCGACCTGCCCGACGGACGGCCAGATGCTCTCAGCCGACGCTCATCGCGACGGGAGGGAGTGGGAGTGTCCGTGCTGTCGCCAGCGGTGGACGCCCTCGGAGGTGTTCCCAAGCGATGTCTGAGGTCGTCCTGAACTTCGCCGAAGAGCCTGGCGAGGACCATATCTGCACCCGAGAGGGCGATCTCCCCGTCCCGCGGGTGGGCGAGCGCGTTCACCTGGACCGCGAGTACCGCGTCGACGCGGTCCTGTACGACCTCGCAAGTGAGGACGCCGTCCCGCCAGAGGTGTGGATCACCGTGGAACCCACGTCTCCGGACCCGAATCCAGAGGAACTGCCTGACCGCTGACGCCGACACGTCTAGGACGACGTCGCCGACGTCCGCCACCAGGAGCACCAGCGTTCCCCAGCGCCGCCGACGTCCAGATGTACCGCGCGGAAACCGACGCTAAGCACCATTTTACGACACGGATGATTCTGGAAATCCATCGACTGAGCAGCTGTACCGCCAACAACCACCTCCGACCCCCGGGGGTTCGCGATGACTGAGGACAACGCGAGCGCGGGCGCGCGAGGAGACCGCTGCGGCTACGCCACCGCGGACGGCGAGCCCTGCGAGCTCCCACCGTCGCGCTCCGACGACCGCTGTCACCTCCACACCGACGTCGACGAGCAGGCGCCCGGCGATGACGAGGTCGCGCTCGAGGACTACGACGCGATGCTGAGCACGCTCGATGTCGCGATCGAGACGGCGCGCGAGAAGATCAACAACGGCCGTATCCGCGACGTGGACAAGGAGAAGACCCGCATCCAGTGGGTCCGGGCAATGGCGTACGCGATGAACGTCCGCCGGCAGATCACCGCCGACCGCGACCTCGAGGAGGTGCAGGAGCGGTTGGAACGCCTGGAGGAGCACTACGACGTCGAACTATGACCCGGAAATCGAAGCGCGAGCTCGAGCGCATGCTGGAGCAGTTGTCGACGTCGACGGAGGACGTCGAGGACCTCAGCACCGACGAGCTGACGATGCTCCTCCTGCGGGACGCGCACGGGCACGCCGATCTCACCGACGATCAGCGCGAGAGCGCCGAGGAAGAGTGGTCGAACCGAGTGCAGGCGGCCTCGGACTCCCCGGGGCCGCGCCCCTAACATCATCAACAGAACATGAACGGAAACTGTCTCGCCTGCGGCTCGCCGACGAAGAGCCACCACGTCGCGACCGCGGGCGGAAGCGAACTGTACTGCTGTCACAGCTGCTGGACCCGCCGCGCGGACGATGACGTCCAGGAGGCGCTCGCCGAGTACAACGTCCTCACCGGCGAGGTCCTCGACGAGCTCCGCGAGGAGTTCCGCACCCTCGCACCGGTTGACTTGGAGGCGTCGTCGCTCCCCGCGCTCCCGATCGGCGAGGACCTCGAGGTCCGGCGCGGAACCGGCGGCGACGTCTTCGAGCTCGCCGGCGCCGAGCAGGTCGAGAAGGGCATCGACTTCGACGGTCCGTTCGCCGGTGTCGTCCCGGAGGTCGCCCTCCCGCGTGACCCGGCGGACGCCGTCTACGCGGCATTCGGATTCACGACTGCCGGCGGGCCTCGAGAAGCGGCGTACCTCGCCTGGCTGTGCATCGGCGACGACGTCGACGCGCTCGCCGACGCGATCGCCCGGCTCGGAGAAGCGATGCGGGGGAGTCCCGATGTTTAGCTCGCTCGAGGTCGGCCTCCTGGCGTCCGACGGAATCACGGCCGCGATGCGCAGCATCGCCGGTGCTGCGGACCTTGCTGGCGACGCCGCTGTCGAGTCCGGCGCCGAGTTCGGTGCGTTCGGCCAGGCCCTGGACGCCGTCGACGACGACGCGATGGAGATGGCCGTCAGCGGTCGGACCGCAGCGAGCGCCGTCGACGAGGTCGGCGACGAGGCCGCCTCGTCCGCCGCGCAGCTCCAGGCGTTCAGCCAGTCGCAGGGCGCGGCGGCCGCCTCGAGCGCGGGCCTCGCTGGTTCCCTCGGACCGGTCCAGGGGAACCTCAGCAAGATCGGCCCGCTCGCAGCCGGCGCGATCCCCCCGATCGTCGGGCTCGGCGGGGCCCTCGGCGGCATCGCAACCGCTGCTGGTGGAGCGGCCGCCGGGATGGCCGGGATGTTCGCCGGCGGCCTCCAGCGGAAGGCCGAGAACATGGCCGCTGCGAACTCCGACATCGCCGACTCCGGCGAGGCGATGCAGCAGATATTCGACCAACTGAAGTCGTCGATCTCCGACGCGATGGAGCCCCTCCAGACCGCTGCGAACACCGAGTTCGCGATGGCCGGCCTCGAGGGCGTCGTCGACCTGGTCGGCATCGCGAGCGAGGGCATCGCCCAGATGCAGGACACGCTCCGACCGCTCGCTGCGACGCTCGGGTCGTCGGTCCTGGAGACGGCGCCGGCGATCTTCGACGAGATCGACAAGACGGTGCGGGGCCTCGAGGGAACGCTCGCCGGGACCGCGGGGGTGATTCGCGACATCCCAACCGCGATTGTGTGGTTCCGCGAGCAGGCGACGGCGCTCGACGAGGACCTCGTCAGCTTCGGCGGGAGTGCGATCGGAGCGACCGCCGCGGTCGGCGAGCTCGGGACGACGATACTGAAGGTCGCACTCCCGGCGTTCTCGGCGACGCTCGATGCGCTGACATGGCTGACGGGCGCCTTCAACTCGCTTCCCGGACCGGTGAAAACGGCGGCGATCGTCGCGACGGCCGCGACGGCGGCGTACTACATGTACGCGACGTCGGCGACCGGTGCGATGGTCTCGACGTACGGACTCGCCACCGCGATCGGGGTGCTGACGGGCCCGATCACCGGCGTCGTGGTCGCGGTCGCTGCCCTCATCGGCGGAGTGGCAGCTGCTATCTCGTACTTCGGCCTCTGGAACGACATCATCGGCGCCGTAACCGGGGGGTGGAACGCCCTAGTGGGGGCCATCGAGTTCGTCATCGAGGTCGTCTACGCGGTGATCACTGCGATTGGCCAGCTCCTCGGGAAGTGGGCGCTGTTCATGGGCCCGCTCGGCATCGTGATCTTCACGATCTCGCACCTCGGGGAGATCATCAACTGGGTCGGCGAGATGTTCCGCTGGTTCTCCGGCCTGGTCGCCGACGTCATCGACTCCGTCCTCGGCTGGGTCGACACGGCGGTCTCCGCCATCCAGGACCTGATGGAGTGGGCGATGAACGTCGTCAACGCCATCCCCGGCGTCAACATCGACTTCGGCGACATCCAGGAGTCGATCGAACTCGACGCGCTGAAGACCGATAGCGCCGGGGAGGAAGGCGGCGAGTCCTCCGACCAGCCGACCGAGGAGAAGAGCCAGAAGGAGAAGTCGAACCACTACGACTTCCGCGGCGCCGACTTCGGCGGCGCCTCCTCGAGCGAGATCGAGCGGACGGTCAAGGAGGCCGTCCGGGAAGCGAACCGCGAGAGCCGCTCGCGGGAAGACGCGAGTACGTTCTGACGACGTCGGGCGATGACCCCGCGGACCCCGTCACCGGGCGAGGGCGAGCACCTGGATCGACGACCAACCAACAGCAGTTACGGAAACTCACATGAGCAAGAACGACCTCACCGAGATGAGTATCGCAGAACTGAGAGAACGAAAAGCCGACCTCGGCGACGACGACTACGGCCTCAACGCCGACCACGTCGACGAGGAACTCGCCCGTCGGAGGGAGGAGCGCGCCCGGGAGATGGAGCTCCTGGACATGAAGCTGAAGCTCGAGCAGGCGAAGGACGCGGGCCTCACCGACGACCCGACCGTCCAGCGCATCCAGGAGCACGTCGCGCAGCTGGAGGAGGACCTCCACCCCGACCCGCGCAGCGACCTCGCCGCCCTCGCCGGCGTCGACGAAGAGCGGGTCACCGACCTGAGCGACAGCGAAGTCGAACAGGCACGCACCCACCTCGAGGCGATCGACATGGTCGCCGGGTCCTCGGGGGCGGGCCAGCAGACGATCGTCAAGGAGCACCGGGAGGGCCTCGAGGAGCTCCTGGACGGTCACGACCTCAAGGTCGCCGAGCTCTCGGGCGTCCCGGACGTCGAAGAGCGCGGCGTGACCGTGTCGGACCTGTGAGCCGTCGCGACCGATGCCCCAAACGCTCCCAGCTTTCGACGAAGGCGCAGTAGAGTTCCTCTCGCAGAAGGTCCTCCCCGGCGACCCGCAGGCCTACACCGACCGTGTGGAGCGGCTGGAGGCGCTCCTGGACCGCGAGAGCACGCCGACGCCCGTCGCCGTCTTCCGAGCGTGGTTCGGACCGAGCGACCTCCCGTCGGCGGCCGACGCCCACGAGCACGTCGCGATCGGGGCCGTCGGCGGGTTCGATCCCGCAGACGACCCGAGGACAACGAGCGACAAGATCACCGTCGCCGAGGCGTACGACCGGACCCTCGAGCAGGGGTTCGACGACGCCGCGGTGTACCTTCGCGTCCTTGAGGGAGACCGCCAGCGGGAGTTCGCGCACCTCGTCCGCCGGGCCTGCCTGGACTGAGCCGCCTCTCACCCTCCCCACCGGAAGTTTTCTAGTGCTCCAGTACGTGTGTTTAGATGCCTCTTTGATGAGGCAGAGGTCGTCTTGCCAGCGAAAATCGAGGCGCTGGCAAGAGTGTCTGGGTCCAGCCCCTCTGCTTTCGGAGAACACACGCCTTACGACGCTGTTTTCTTTACCGCCTTACCAAACATCTGGGAGAAGGAAGCCGTCTGAGCGTTTGGTAAGACTCCGCCGCCGCCCCGCCTCAGCGCTCCGGCTGGTTGAGGACGCGGTCGGCGTTCTCGCGCACCGCCTCCTCGAGGCAGTCGGCGGCCTCCTGGACGGCGCCGAGGCTGTCGCGATAGTCGACGAGGACCCGGACCTCCTGGTAGACCGACGCGACGGCGAGGAACCGGTCGTCGCTGACCAGTGCGTCCCGCTCGCGTTCGGTGTCGGCCAGGTCGAAGTCGTCGACGACGTCGCGAGCCTGCTGGAGGGCGCGGTACCGGTTCACGCTCGCTCCCCCTCCTGGCGGGCCGGCACAGTATCGCGGTCACTCACCCGGTCGCCGGCGCCGGAGAACGCGCTGCTCGCTGCGGTGCCGACCGTCGCGACGATCGGGAGGTGCGGCCCGGACCGGACGCACCCCGTCTCGGCGTCGTAGTCGACGATGTCGTACTGGCTGAGCTTCGGAAGGTGCCAGTGGTGGAGCGACGCGCACAGTTGCTCCCGGTCACCGTCGCCGTCACGGGCGAAGTCCCCAACCGCCTGCGCGAGCTCATCGAGCGCCAAACTGGTGGCCTCGGTGTTCGCGAGCCGGCGGACGACCGCCCGGCGGTCCTCGCTCCGCAGCACGTCGTGGACGTCCTCGAGGTTCATGCTTCCTCCCGCAGCGCCGCGGCGATGGCCTCGGCGTCGACGCGGTAGGTCTCCCCGCCGAGGACGATCGTCGTCCGGACGCGCTCGGCGACGACCTCGCGCCAGTCCTCGTCGGAGCGCCAGGTCGGCCGCGTGAACTGGTGGTAGCGCGGGACGTCGTCGACGAGGACCGACGGGCGCTCCCACTGGCCGCGGTCGGGGTAGCGGATGAGTCCGCCGCGCGAGACGGCGAGCTCCCCGTCGTCGTTTCGGACTGCGGGAACGTACCCGAGGCAGTCGTGCGTCGCGCAGGTGTACCGGTAGTAGTCGTGGATCGCCGCAGCGGCGGCCTCGGCGTCGACGTCCAGGTAGGCCGGGCCGGTGCTCGCCTCGAGGATGACGCCGTCGTCACCGGCTTCTATGATCCCGCCGTCGGTCGCCGGCGTGGGGTCCGGGCCGGAGATCCGTGCCGATCGGGCCGCCTCGAGGACGGGTTCACGGATCGCGACGGCGGCCATGTGCTTGCACGCCCCGGCGTGGTACTCGTAGGCCGGACAGGTGCAGGAGGCGGGGACGTCCTGGTCGTCCAGCTGGACGTCGTAGGTGTGCTCGCTGGGATCGTCGTGCGAGGTGTTCCTCACCTGGACGACGTCGCCGTCGACGGCGAATTCGAAGCCTTCCCACTGGGCGCGTTTCTCGGTCTCTTCGCTACAGTCAAGAGCTGCGAGTGCGTTCGTTTGCATGGGTTTCACCAGAGACCCCGGCCCTGCGGTGCTCCTACACCGTGGGGCGCTTCTGCGATCGTCACGCCCCGACGGGCCGGTCTGTCTCTACCCATTCAAACTACCTGTATTGGTATAAAACTTCCCCATTCAAAGTGGGTGGAAAGGAATAAGGGCCGCGCGACCGCTACATCTAACTGGAATGGACACGCGCAATTCGCACATGGGAGACCGCGTCCGGGACGAATCGACCGGCCAGTTCGTCGAGAAGCACCCGCCCGAGGAGTTCGTCGACGCCATCCAGGACCTCGGCGGGAGCGCTGGTACCTCCGAGATCGCCGACGCCGTCGGCGCCGAGTACGACGCGGCGTACAAGAAGCTCCGCAACCTGGCCGACGCGGGCCAGGTCGAGAAACAGAAGGTCGCCAACGCGAACCTCTGGCGGCTCGCAGGGGAGAATTCCGATGAGTGAGACGTCAGGGACGGCCAGCGATGAATGGAAATGGCGTCGTCGTGAGGCGATCATCCGCGATGACTACACTTGTCAGGAGTGCGGTGTGAAGGGCGGCCCGGACGGCGACGTCCAGTTGCACGTCCACCACCAGACACCGGCTGCCGAAGGCGGGAGAAACGATTTGGAGAACCTCGAGACACTCTGCGCATCGTGCCACCGTTCTCACCACTCTGAGAGCCCTGTCGAAAACGATGGCTGGTTCGAAAAAGAATACGAAGATGACGAGTTCCTGGACGCGATCGAGAGCGAGGGCGGCCTTGCCGGGACCACAGACGTCGCCGACGAACTCGGCATCGAACGCCCGAGCGCTGACTACCGACTGCGCCAGCTGGAGGATGCCGGTCGGGTCACGAGTAAGAAGATCGGGAACTCACTGGCGTGGAGTCTCTCCAGGAGTGATCACACATGAGCACCGATTCTGAGAACCCGCGCAGCACCAAGATCACGCTCACCTTCGAGGAGGGCCACTGGGTCGCGACCGACGAGGACTCCGGCCTGACCGCGCAGGCACCGACCCGCGAGGAGGCCCTCGAGGCGCTGGACGCGACGGTCGCCGTCCAGGAGGGCGGCATCGACGCCGACGACCCGTTCTTCTCGGCGCCGGCGTTCGAGGGTGAACCGACCGACGAGGAGGACGTCGACGACATCGTCTACGGGGAGATCGAGGAGTGAGCGGCCCCGGGACGACACCGCTGTTCGTCGACACCGGCGCGTTCTTCGCGCACTTCGTCGAAGACGCCTCCCGGCACGATCGGGCGCGGCACGTTTTCAACCAGATACGCGACGGTGACCTGCTCTATCGGCCGCTGTACACGAGCGGCTACGTCCTCGGCGAGCTGGGGACGCTCATCCTCCGGCGGTCGGACCACCAGACCGCCGTCGAAGCCCTCACTCGGATCCGGGAGTCGCCGGCGTTCACCGTCCTGTATCCCGGTGAGGACGTGTTCGACCCCACCCTCGAGCAGTTCACCGCGTACGACGACCAGCAGATTTCGATCGTCGATCACATGTCGGCGGTCCTCGCCGCCGAGCGCGACGTCGACCACGTCTTTACGTTCGACGCGCGCGACTTCCGCACCCTCGGGTTCACCGTCGTCCCAGCCGACACCGGCGACGCTTAGTTGTCGGCCTCGAGGCGACGGTAGACATTCTTACGGCCTTCTCCCCGGTGCCCTGACTTCACGGCCTCCACCCGGTCATCCTCGTCGACGAGCGTCCGCAGGCGCTTGGTGACGGCGTCGCGAACGAGGTCCAGCCGCTCGGCGAGCTCTGCCGACGTCGCGGTATCGCCCGGCTCGCCGATCGCGTCCAGGTACTCTTCGACGGTGTGGTGGGTCTGGATCCCGTAGTCCGTCGACGACGCGCGCAGCACCCGGCTCATCGTCACGGCGCGGGGGTTGACGCCCATCACGTCGGCGATCTCCTCGCGCGGGAACTCCATGTCGGCCAGCCGGCGGCCGAACGTCCACCGGAGGTCCTGAGCGCTCACGTTCTCGAGGTCGGTGCGTTCGACGAGCGTCCGGAACCCGCGGAGATCCCGGCCGAAGGGGATGCAGTCGTACCGATCGAACCACCACCGCAGCGCGTCAGCTGCATCCTCGTCGACGAGCGGGACCCGGCGCGCCCGGCGGTCGAAATCAACGAAGAACTTACTCGGCCCGGGCTGGCGCTCGCAGTCGAGACAAGGCGGTGTCGCCGGCGTCGGCGAGAGAACCGTCTGGTGGCTCGGCTGGAGGCGCGTACGACCGCACGGCGCCTCCTCCGGGATGCGCAGCAGCGGGACGTCGAGCGCGTCGACGTCGTTCGGCCAGGTGATCCAGTCCTCGCGCAGGTGGAGGAACTCCTGGAGGGAGACGCCGGTCCCGGCGATGATCTCGACGGGGAGGCGCTCCTGCGGGTTCTCGGCGTGCTCGAGGAGCTCCTCGAGCTGGGCGGGCGTCAGTGGGAGAGCGCGGCGGTCCATCGTCAGTAGGTGTCGGGGTCCCAGTTGTCGGCGAACGCCTGGCGCTTCCGGATGCCGGTGAACTCGATGTACCGCTCGGCCATCGACATGTCGCCCCAGCCCATCGTGTCCCGGATCGCGGCCGGGTCGAAGCCCATCCGCGCGAGGCGCGTCCCGTAGGTGTGCCGGAGGTCGTGCGACGTCACCTGGATGCGACCCTTCTCGTCGCGACCGCGGGTGTCGGCGAGGTCGGCGTCCTCGGCGATGCGCCGGATTCGGCGGTTCACGCCCTCGTTCCCGAACGGGATCTGGTCGTTCCGCTCGAAGTACCACAGGAGGTCCTCACCGACGTCCTCGAGGCCGCGCTCGGTGAGCGGGTACGTTCGGTCGCCGTTCTCGGTCTTCGGCGTCCAGTCGTTCGTCTCGCCGCTGTTCCGGCACTGCGTGCAGGGCTGGCCGCGGGAGTGAAGGTCGGTCCCGTCGGGGTTCTGCTGGCCGATCGGGCCGCGGCCGCTGGTGCAGACTGCGCGCTTCGGGATGGTGAGGACGATCCCGCCGCCGTTCTCACGCCGGACCCAGCCCGTGCGCATGTGCGTGAACTCCCCGGAACGCATCCCGGTGTTGAACAGCACCCGGCCGGTGAGCTCGGTCAGGAAGTCGTCCTGGTCGTCGAGCGCGTCGTCGAACGCCTCTGCCTCAGGTATGTCGAGTGGATTGAATTTCTTGCTTTTCGCCATTGTTATCTGCCAAAGGTTTTGCCGGGATAA
>NZ_AOLQ01000056.1 GCF_000337775.1 Haloarcula vallismortis ATCC 29715 | reverse complement strand
TACTGAAGAGTTGATTTGCTGAGTGAGATGCCACAAATACTCGGAGAAATCGGCCTCAACGCAACTGTTCTCTTCGGTCACCGTCGCTATTCAAGTGGAGTTGGCAGAACCAAGACAGCGCTCTGATTTGCTCTGTTGAATAGCGGTCTAATCGTGTGGTATCACGGAGTAGAAGGGTGAAGCCGAGGAATTGACTCTGTCCATGGAAGTCGACATCCTCGACTTCGTTGAGCAGTGTCGGCATCTAGCTAAACAAGCGTTAGGGAAGCACGCGGGCGAGCCCGCCAGCGGCGGGTTCGCCCGCTGGATCCACGTCGTGTTACACTGTTTTCGACTTGAAGAGGATCATAGCTTCCGCGAGACGCCGAATCGGCTGAAATACATGGCGGAACTCCGCGACATTCTTGAACTTGACCAAGATGATCTCCCGGATTACACGACGATCTACAAATCGTTTGATCGGCTCAAAATGTGGGTGTGGCGGGCGTTGCTGCGCGTTTCAGCGCAGCAACACCCGCAATCTGGCCACATAGCACTTGACAGCACATTCTTTGACCAACGTTCGGCCTCATCGTACTACCGACAGCGGTCTGGAAGCACTGTCCAAACGCTGAAAGTGACGACAGTAACCGATACAGAGTCACTAGCTGTGCTTGACGTTCATATTTCAGCACGATGGCAACACGATACGAAGACCGGGCCGCAGGTCGTCCGCCGGAACGCGGACGACCTGCTGTCCGTCGCCGCTGACTCCGGTTTCCAAGACTGGCACACCGAATACGAGATTGCTGCACTGGATATAGACTACCTCGTTCACTACCGCGGTTCGTCATTGAACGCAACAGCGAATAACGCACTTATCCGGTCAAAAGGGTACACTCAGCGCTGGATGGCCGAAACCTCGTATTCGACAACGAAGCGCTCGCTCGGCGATGCCGTGCGAGCGCTTGGCTGGTATCGGCAGTTCCGTGAAATCATCCTGATGTTCGCCATCACAAACATAGAACCGCTCTGTGAACCGCTCTAACCGTGACTCAGGATCTATTCAACAGAGCAGAAATCATTGGTCTTTAGTTAGGCCTCACACCTCGGTTGTGTAGCGGTAGCGAGCGTCTCTTGGAGAATCGGTCGTTGCTTGTGGATCTTCTGAGCGTCTTCGATCAGCCGCTCCAGCAGTGGCGGTGGCGAATAACCGAGGCACTCACCGAGTTCAGAGAGGATGAGTTGGGCGTGCGACCGGAAGGTCGCCGCCCAACGCTCCGGCGGAAATACGATCTCGTCGTCGGCTTGCTCGGTGACTAGATCCAACAGATCACGGCTCACCAACAGCGACAGCAACGCTGCGTACAGCAGGATCTACACGATGTACGTCTTGCTCGTATCGAACTCATCCAGGTTATACTGCGTCTTCAACTCACGAAACAGCAGCTCTACTTCCCACCGACACCGGTAGATCGTTGCTAGATCTGCCGGCAGAAACTCTTCTCTCGGCAGGTTCGTGATATACAGATGGTAGTCGTCGGCGTCCTCGTCGCGGACGCCGACGACACGGAATGTCTTGGTATCGTATGATTGCGTGCCCGCGTACTCTCGTCGCTGAAACGTCGCTTCTACCTCAACATCGAGGTACTCGCGGTAGAGATCGTCCACGACATCTTGGATCTGGTCACCTTCCAAGGGAATGGCGTCGCCACGCCATTCCCGTAATTCCGCCGTTATCTCCGGGTTTGCGTTCGGTTTTAGCCGGCTTACGAAGTAGCCGTCGTTCTCATCAATCAGCGCAAAGCGGCGGTACTTGAAATACGCCTGATCAAACAGCACCAACCGGTCTTCTAGCCACGATCCCGTGGAAAACTCGGTGCTGTCGTGCGCTTTCTCGTCAGTGACGTTGAACCGATCAATCGTCTGGTCGGTGACGTTGTGGAGCAGGTGGAGCCGCGCTCCACCCTGCTCCCCTCGCCGTGGTTCGAACTCATCTGAGAGAAGCCGGTGCAACCGCAGTACGGTACCATCGGCAACCATCACATCTCTGAATCGGTCAATATCGACTCCAACAGCGTCAGGAACAGCGACCTCGTCGATGCCGTGCTCGACGAGGTCGCAGAGATACTCCGCAAAAGCTGGCGTCAGCCGCTGATGGAATCCGCCGGGAGAGAGTGTCTCATCGGCAGTGGCGTTGTAACTGCGCCGGAAGCCAGCGAGTGTTCGGCTCTCGCCTGCGGCGAAGCCGAACACGAACGACCACACGAGGGCGGGCATCTGTGTTTTCCTGTTGCGTTCGACCACGCCGAGTTCCTCGGCGTGCTCTTCGAGGAACTCAGATGGAAAAAGCGTAGTGAGCCGACGCATAATTCGAGGTGAGGAGGCTTCGTTGTGCACACTCGTCGCCTCCTCATTCCTTCCGAAAAGTACCCTCGATAAGCCGCGGCTGTCACGCGGTTTCTCGACTAACTAAAGACGGATGACCGTGAAATCAAGCTATGTCAAACGATTTGTCACGCCCTCACGAATTGTTCGGTAATAACAGACTACTATTAGTAATGTCCAATTATAGGCCAATTCTCTCAGACTATTTTCCTATATGTAATGGTACGTAAAAATGACTATTGAATAGCTAATATCTGGCCAAATTTAACCATCTAGTATCGACGCTTATCTCTATAATCCGTAGTTACCTGCCTGATGGCATCCGACGAAACCGAAGAGGCCGCTAGTAAGAAGGTTCCTACTGGGTTGAATAAAGAGATTACCGAATCGATAGAAGATGATAATAAGCAAACCTCGCAAAGGAGATTAAACCGGCGTTCAGTGCTCCAGCTAACTGGGGGGATAGGAATGGCTTTAGCCGGCGGTTATGGGGTTGCATCAGCTGAAGAATTGGCAACGCCGTCAGCAGATTCAGAAGTAGACGTTAAGATTGGATTTAACGACCGATCATACACTGACAAGTTCACGTATGTGGGCAGAGCCGAAAATAACTCTATCATCAACGGGAAACACGCGTACAGTGACAAATCACTGTCGGTGAAGTTTGCTGAGGGCGACCACTATGGAACAGACATGAGATACAGGTTTTCTGAGGAGGGGTACAGTGAACCTGAAACTCTCTACTTCCGATACTACGTCTACTTCCCGCAGGATTTTGAGGTAGTCGAGAACGGAGGGAAACTCCCAGGCCCCGTTGGGACCTATGGCACTGCTGGATGGGGCGGCCGTCAGTCCGATGGAACAAACGGATGGTCAGCCCGGATGTCGTTCACTCCCGGTTCTGATTCCGACCACGTACAAGTTGGATGGTACTGCTATCACGCTGATATGGGAACGTGGGGAAGTAACTGGGCCTGGTCGAAAAACGAGGCGGGGAATGTACTCAAAGGGCAGTGGCATCAGATTGTCGGCGAAGTGAAAATGAACACTCCAGAAGAGAACGACGGAGTGCTCCGAGGTTGGGTCAACGGCGACTTCGCGTTCGAAAAAACCGATATCCGGTTCCGAGACACGACTGATCTGAAGATTCAGGATTTCTGGTTTGACAACTACTACGGTGGTTCTTGGGCATCCCCATCGGACAACGAGGTTCGATTCGATAGTCTTCGAATGTGGACTGAATCCGCTAACGAAACCACCGACCCCACTCTGGAGAGCATAGATTCAGATAATAAGGGGCACACAGTAGCATTCATCTCTGAAGAGGGGAGCTCTACGGTAAATTACGACTTCACAAGTGGTGGATCAGTGGAGTTCACAACGGCGTCGTATGAAACCCCGGCCGGGAAACCAATAGAGGGCGGAACTTGGGAAGGTGTCGATTACATTGAGGAGGGTAGTGAAGTGGTCATGGCCGGTGGTGGGACCGGTGAAGGCTATGGTGACGCATATCTGGTCACTGGGCCTGTGCTGAATGCTACCATTCGCACCCCTGACGACATGTGGATCGAACTCAATGGTGAAAAAGTTACAACCGAACAGCTAATCGAACGCACTGCCTGGCAATAACTGGGCGTTTATTTTCTGATGTGGATTAAAGTTATTATTTGTATTTTCTTAGTTATATAAATTCTATCATAGTTGTGGCTGCATGCCGCGATAACAGAGCCACTGTAATACAACCGAAGAGCAATATCAATTTCAGTCCTGACCGGTTCCTGAATAGACAATACGGAGAGACGCCCTTCTAGAAATTTCTCTTCTATGTAGACTGAGACTGAAGCCATTTTTGACTAAGGATTACTAAGTACTGAAACCCTGAACTTCTGGACTGATGATACCTAGAACGATTCGGCGAAGGCGGCGATTGCTTCAATCACGAAACATCCCGGCAGCGGTGAGCGATGTATGACAGACATTCTAGCATTCACTGCACTGCGTCCGCGGGAACTGACTGACCCACTTGAAGCGACCGGATACACTGGAACGGTGATTAATATCGATAATGACCGCACTCTGCCCGGTCGAATATTTCAACAGATAATTCAAGGGGTGCGCAATCCTGATTTCAAGCCCGACGTGGTCATGGTATACAACGGTACTGGAGTTCTCGGGATTATATCGCTCCTTTTCGGATGGTACTATTCTGCAGCGGTAATCGTTCGAGTCAATGGGAACGTGTTTCGGCAGCATCGAGAAAAGACTGATGAGTTCCTCACAGGAGGTCAGTACGGTGCTTTTTTATTATATTCTCTGTTAGGATTGGCGACTCGTGTGACGTATGCGCTCGCAGACGGCTATCTCGTCGTTTCAGAAGAGCTCCGTCATGCAATCCAAACCAATACGAACTGTTCGGAGTCTCGCATAGCTGTAGTCCACAATCCTGTTCCGGACGTGTCGCCCCCTGAAGATGGTCAGACTCCAATCGGTCCCGCCCAACACGATCGGATCCTACTGACAGTCACGAATCTGAATTATGAGGGGAAATTTGAAGGTGTTAAACAGATCATCGATAGCGTCGGCCGGGACCTCCCTGACGATGTTGGATATGTTATCGCGGGCGGGGGAATCTATCTCGAAGAGTTGCGAGCATATCTAGACCAAGCGGCTCCCGAGGCAAGCGACCAAATCCATATCCTAGGGTACGTCAACGATATCGAGCTTCTCTACGATGCCGCGGATGTTTTCGTATACGTGTCTTATATCGACGGATTCCCTAATGTCGTACTTGAAGCTCAAGCGGCGGGATTACCGGTTATCGCGAACGCTGCTTATGGAATGGTGGAACAAATTGAAGACGGAGAATCTGGTGTTCTTGTCGAGGGGTCAGATGGCTCGACACTGGCTGACGCTGTCCACCGATTGCTTGATGATCCTGAACTCCGGGAGAGGCTGGGCACAGCAGCTCGTGAGCAGGTTACAGAGAAGAACTCACCAGAACGAATCGGTACGGAACTACTTGAAGCAACTGTCAATGTGAGTACTACCAACGAAATTGATACGAGCTAACTTCAAACCATGAGCCTGAACATACTCCACCTCCATCGAGAATCTGTTTTTCCACCGTCAGACGGTGGCGAAGTCCGAGCTTGGAAGACTGCTGACCGACTTGCTGATAACGGTACCGTTTGGTTTGCACAGCCCTGTGCAAATAATCACGTGTACGATAACGGTGTTCGAACAATCGACATCGGAAATCCGATTATGCAAACTAAGTATGGAAGAATCTACCTTTGGAACGCCTCATTGGCGGCCGGGCCATATTTTAACGAACATCAAACCAAGTACACTGTTGATACACTTCGCCAGCACCCGACTACATTCGACTTAGTGGTCTGTGAGAGTCCGCAGATGATTCGGGCGAGCCAAGAGTTAGCAGACTACAATAATGCTGAGCTGCTTGTAAACTTCCACAACTCGATGTACGAGTTGCTTGATCAACAACTCCGGTCGCGGCATGTACCGAGTGTTCTCCGCCAACGTGCGGTTAATCGACTTGAGCGACTTGAACATTCTGCTATCGATGCGGCGTCTATCGTGGTCTTTCAGTCAGAGGATGACGTAGCCCACTATGATTTGCCAGAGGATACACTCGTTAGCGTGATTCCCAATGGTTGTGAGTATGACCAGATTGCCAACGGTGGTGAGCCAACTCAGGTCAAAGAATCACTAGGGATTCAGGATGACGAGACAATTTGCGTCTTCGTTGGCGCGTATGATTATGAACCAAATAAGCGGGCAGCCAATCTCATCTGTGACACGATAGCGCCCGAACTATCCGAGTTCACATTCGTCTTAGCTGGGCGGAATCCACCAGATACAACGTCAATGAATGTCTTGACCCCCGGATTTGTCTCCGATCTTCCCGGGTTGCTTTCGGCCGCGGATGTTGCTCTGTGTCCACTGACAATGGGGTCCGGTACTAAACTGAAAATGGTAGATTATCTCGCGGCCGGGATACCGATCGTTACTACGCCCGTCGGGGCGCAGGGACTCCCCATTAAAGATGAGCAACACGCTATAATCGTCGATCAGCCAGAGGCATTCCCTGAGGCGATTCGCCGAATAGAACGCTCGCCAGATATGCAAGAGTCACTTGGAAGGAATGCGGCGAGCCTCGGAATGGAGTACGACTGGGACAGGCTACTGTCTGAGTACGATGAACTGCTCAACGAGTTGTATAATAGGCCTACGATACTGAATAACAGATAGTTATCGAAGTACTTAGTCAGTAAAAGCCCCATACTGATTTATCATCACACAGTGTGAGTATGTAATGGAAAAAGTTCAAGAGATGCCCAGATGGTCACGGGCGACATTCGGCATCGGCCTCGCTCTTATTTCGTTCTGCATGGTAATCTTCGCAAGCAATCCGACAACCAATACATACGAGTTCTCACTCTGGCAGGCGTATCCTCTTGCTTTTTGGGTTGGTCTCGTCGCCGCAGTCGCGTGCGGGCAATTATTAATCCTTCGTAACGCACTTACTCCACAGAGAAGGTACTGGAAGCTCGGGTTCGTAGTCATCAGCCTTGTCAATATCATTCTACTGTCTCAACCTCATATTCGGTATACGTTGTATGGACGGGGCGATGCTCTCACACATATCGGATACGTCCGCCGAATCGTTGCGACGGGTACAATCATGGAAACGAATTTTTATCCGGTATTCCATGTCTTGGCTGCGCTAACAACTGAACTCACCGCTTTAGCGCCGAAAGACGCAGTCACACTTCTCCCCGTGATATTCTCTGTGATCTACTTCGGCTCTTTCGTGTATCTTCTATATAGATTGGCACCGTCGTTGAGTTCGTTTCTCTTTGCTCTCCCAGTCAGTCTGCTTCCGCTTCTCGGCAAAGGGCATACTTTTGCCTTCCCCTCAGCAGTGAGTTTCTTTCTCACCCCGCTAATAATCTGTCTGTTCCTCAGACTCCATGACGGTGAAAAATTCCGAACCTACGCGTTCCTATTTACCCTACTAATATTGATTATGATTCCATTCCATCCGATGACGTTCTTGTACATGCTGTCTGCTCTAGTCATGCTTCGTCTCATGTCCGTTGTCGCAACCCATGTCAATTTGGTATCCTTAGAATCTCAAAGCACGATACGCGTCCCGGTACTGTTGCTTGGAGGGGTGTTGTTCCTCTGGTGGTACAGTACATTTACCACGACAATTTTAACGGGTTTCGACCTTCTGAACGCGCTCCTCGGTCGAACTGGCGGTGGACAGTTTGACCATCTCACTGGTGTGGCATCTACCTACTCACCTAGTCTTTTCGACCTTCTCATCCAAGGGGTCACTCGGTTCGGACTGCTTGGTACTATAGTCGGGGGTACTACTGTATTATTGGGCTGGCGTTTTTTCCATTCGATACGTAGCAAACAACCAGTTGATTCATCTATCGTCGCTTTCGCAATCGTTTTTGTGGCATTTGTGGTCATTTCCGCGGCTGCCTTCTTTGCTGATCTTGTATTCAGTTACGACCGGTTCGTCCGTCCGGTGTACCTGTCTGCGCCGATACTGATAGGCGTCAGTCTCTCCTTCGCCGACGACCGTATAGATCGTCCAGCACTACGGCGAATTGGCGGCGGAGTCCTCATTGCGTCGCTCCTTTTTTTGGTAGTATTCAGCATGATCAACCTTCATCCCTCACCAATGACTAAAGATGCAAATAAGCAAGTGACTGCCATGGAAATTGAGGGGAGTGAATGGTTCTACGAATTCCGGGACCAGAGCGTCCGTACCGACGAGCTTGGATTCAAGCAGTTTCGGTTCTTCAGCATCTCATCTGATGAGATCACACGGGAGGAGCCATACGATGTCGTCGTACTATCTATCGAGCAGAATATCCGTCTGGGTGGAACAGCCCCTCCGGATCACTTTGGATACGATGAGAATGAGTCTGTGGCCGTCACGTACGACGAGGAGCGATATTTACTATTGACTGAACCGGGCAAAAAAAAGTATCCGAATTTATATCCCGGTTACGAGCAGTTCTGGCGGTTTAATCAGGAGGATTTCCAACGTCTAAATAACGATCCTGGTGCTGACTATGTTTATGACAATGGAGAGTTTGAAGCCTACTATATCCACGGTTCGTGACCCGCAGTTTGTTAATCCGGTAGAGTTCACCAAGAGTAACAAGCGGACCAGGAGGCGTCGATGCGCGTCACGCGCTTGCCGTCGCCACACCGATGTAGTCGGTGGCAGTGCCTACAACACGCTCGAATGGCACGACCACTTGTTAATCGTATGGGTCCTGTCAGTCGCCCCGTACAACTCGCGAACCTCCGGCGATCTGAAAGACATCGAGCACAGAATCAAGGACTCTATGACAGGACACGGTGAGAATGTTCAATGAAACGATCGACGCTAAACGAGACGTACAACCAACGACTGGGGCCAAACGAACTAACGAGGACTGCAACCTCAAGCGAAGCACGCACGAGGCCAAGTCCACGCACAAACACAGGTGTTTCTCGCCCTATGTCTTCGCCTCGTTGTCGCTATCACCACCTACGAACGTGAAGGAAATCCGGGAAGCACGATCATCATGATGTGAGACCTTTTTTATGGCACTCTTTTAGTTTGTGTGCCCTACTCCATTTCCCTCCGGGAGATCGTTTTTGCAACTTTGTTGAGCAAACGAAAACTCACGCTTGTTGCCTTCGATCTGGTTGTTACAGATGGTTTTTTGAACATCGGAGCTCGAAGGCCCGAGATCCCACTCTGGATTGTTCCAAAAAAGGATTGGCTCAGTATCATATTCGGTGATCCGGTTCCCGTAAACCGAATTGTTTTGTGCCCAATCATCACCGTCTATATCACCCGATGGTGTCCAAGCGCCAAACCGAAGTCCATAGTCGCAATCAGCGATATCATTCCATCGGATCACGTTGCTGTTTCCTCCTATAGTAACGACTGAAGAGGTGTTGCGACCAACCTCGGAGTTTCTATCAGTACAGTACTCGACGGTGACATCAGTGGTACCGAGTTTGATGTCAACTAATTCATTATGTGCGTAGCCCTCACTATTATTGATATGATGGACCCGGATATTTCGGCTCTGATCTAGTGCATCCCAGGGGTAGAAGGGCTTGTCCCGGTGTATCTCGGGAGTCCCAAGGTAAACAACCTCCCGGATCCGCCCTTCCTCGTGATTGTCTACGCGTGGGTCGAATTGCATTCCCGCGGGACCGTCCATCTTGAAGCCCCCAATTGAGGCGTTCCGTAGTCGAATTGCCCGTACCATAGGCCGGCTGCAACCACCCATCAAAGATGGTTCAACTACAATGTTCCGGAGGTAATCGACTTTCTCGTTATCTTTCGGTGTAATGAGTACACACCGTTTGGCCCATGCTCTGTAGTCTTCAAAACGACGCTCCGGGTTGAGTAACCCATTGATACTCACTCCCCTAACGTGGATGTGATTGTGACCGATACGAATACAATTGTCAGAACCGATTGGTGGCCGTATAACTGCATCGGACGAGCCAATGATGGTTATCGGTGCGTTCTGGCGTCCGCTACGCACCGTACGAACAGTCTCCCGATATTCGCCGGGGCGAATCCATACTATATCTCCCGGACGTGCTCTATCAATGCCCTCTGAAACTGAATTGAGTGGATACAATTGTCTCCCGGAATTTTCATCATCCCCGTCGCTTCCGATATAGTATATGCGGCTCCCCGAATCACGCTCATTTTCTTCTGGTTCCATCAGTTCAGTTGAGTTCAGCTTATCACTGTCTGACATCACCGATTCGTCTTCAGATGAGTCTCCACACCCAGCAACTATCGCGCTTGCTGAAGCACCTATTAATCGGAGAAGGTTCCGACGATTGGTGCGAGCATCATCCATCAGCAATTCGATATGAGATATTAGGAAATTGTTATATAGTTCTTTCACATGATACAATCGTATCGCCTAACCATCAGCGATACAGGTTTCTCAGTAAGAACATAGTAGGAGGCCACTAACACTCAGCGCACAAATCATGAGAGCGGTCTGGTGTGTAGCGGACTCCGGTTCGTTTTCTGTTGAGCAGGGACAATTACGTCGTGATTCAGCGGAATTTGAATAATAGACACTTGAGTAAGCGAGCCATCGCGGTCGCCGCGGAATTAACACTCATTTACAGAAGCTATATCCTAGCAATAATCCGAGTGTAACGGTCAGATACATCCGTCTTTAGTTAAGCGAGAAACCGCGTGACAGCGGCGGCTTATCGGGACTACTCTTCGGAAGGAATGAGGAGGAATCGAGTGTGCACAACGAAGCCTCCTCATCTCGAATTATGCGTCGGCTCACTACACTGTTTCCCTCTGAGTTCCTTGAAGAGCACGCCGAGGAACTCGGCGTGGTCGAACGTGACCGCAAGCTCCAGATCCCTGCCTTCGTCTGGTCATTCGTGTTCGGCTTCGCCGCAGGCGAAAGCCGAACACTCGCCGGGTTTAGACGCTGTTACAACTCTACTGCCGATGAGACGATCTCTCCGGGCGGATTCTATCAGCGGTTGACTCCGACGCTTGCGGAGTACCTCCGCGACCTCGTCGAGCACGGTCTCGACGAGGTCGCTGTTCCTGACGCTGTTGACGGTGATGTCGACCGATTTAGAGACGTGATGATCGCTGATGGAACGGTGTTGCGGTTACACGAATTTCTCTCAGATCAGTTCCAAGCCCGCCACGAGGAGCAGGCTGGAGCGAAGCTCCACCTGCTCCACAATGCCACAGAGCAGACGATTGAACGGCTCGACACTGCTAACGAAAAAACGCACGACAGCACCTTGTTCAAAACGGGGCCGTGGCTTGAGAACCGCCTCGTGTTGTTTGATCTCGCCTATTTCAAGTACCGCCGGTTTGCGCTGATCGACGAGAACGACGGCTACTTCGTGAGTCGGCTGAAGCAGAACTCGAATCCGGTGATTACGGCAGAATTACGGGAATGGCGCGGCCGCGCCATTCCCTTAGAGGGTAAGAAACTTCGAGCTGTTCTCGACGACCTCGACCGGAAGTACATCGATGTAGAGGTCGAAGTAGAGTTCAAACGAGGGCCGTACAACGGCACACGATCGCTGGATACGAAGCGATTTCGCGTCGTCGGCGTCCGCGACGAGGACGCCGACGACTACCACCTGTACATGACGAATTTGGCGAGAGAGATTTCTTTCCGGCGGATTTAGCAGAGATCTACCGTTGTCGGTGGGAAGTTGAGTTGCTGTTCCGCGAGCTGAAGACGCAGTACGAACTGGATGAGTTCGACACGAGTGACGAACACGTGGTGAAGATCTTACTGTACGCAGCGTTGCTCTCGCCGCTGGTAAGCCGTGATCTGTTGGATCTCGTCACCGAGCAGGCGGATGACGAGCTCGTCTTTCCAACAGAGCGCTGGGCGGCGACCTTCCGGTCGCACGCCCAGCTCATTCTCCACGAACTCGGTGAGTACCTCGGCTACTCACCACCGCCGCTGCTCGAACGACTGATCGAAGACGCTCAAAAGATCCACAAGCAGCGACCAATCTTACAAGAGACGCTCGCTACCGCTACACAACCGAGGTGTGAGGCTTAACTAAAGACGGATGCGGTCAGATATTCCAACCCCCATGCAATCATAAGTAGCGGTTTAAATAAGGTACTGATGTAATTATAATCAACAGTATATTGATAACCTAGACACCAATTAAATACTTCATACCCTCTGTGTCTTGTGATTTAAATAACGTTGATTTAAATCAGACCTGTTCAAATAATTGAGGGATGGAATGAGATAGTCAATGTTGATTTGCCCTACTGATCATTCGATAGAGCTTGGTCGCAGGCTTATAAGTCAGATCACCTCCGAGCGATGCAAGGAGGTACAAATAAGGCCTAACTTGCTTTGGATAGAAATAAATCGATTTTATCGAATACTTTATTGCGTCCGTATAATAGTTGTTTGCGATTGCGGAGCGGGCTAAGGTTTCACTGAGTGAAGAAATAAACCGTCGTTCGTAGTATGAACCGTGTTCCGCAGCGGTTTCACGATGCTTCGAAAGAAATAGTGGATAAGATATGTCGCGCTTCGATTCAAAGTCATCGCCAATCTGTTCGTGCTCGCCCAGTTCTCGTAAGACAAGCAATTCTGAGATTACCTCAAACTGGCAGTGTTGAGAGAGTCTGATGTACCATTCCCGATCCTGCCAAGAGGGCATCTCTACATCAAGGAGTCCGGCCTTCTGGATGATGTCGGAACGAACCATGACACAAGAAAATGGAGTCAGCGGGACGCCGAGGAAAATGTCTGTTGTCGCGTCACCCTGACTCTGAGACATTCTACTATAGACACGATTCCCAGTAGAGTCAACACATTCCATACCGGTATAGACGACTCCGACATCATCGTCCGTATCTTGGAATGCCCGGACTTGTTTCTCAACTTTAGTTGGCTTCCATTGATCATCGTCGTCAAGGAAAGCAACGTACTCACCGTTCGTTGCCCGGATTGCTGTATTCCGAGCGGCGTTCGCACCCCGATTTTCACTATGCCTGATATAGCGGATATCAATCCCAGAGTCGTCAAATTGTTGTACTACGGGGCCAGCTGGTCTGGGAGAATGGTCGTCGACTACAATTAGCTCTATAGAGTCGTAGGTCTGCTCCACAACACTTCTTATTGCTCGTTTAAGGAATTCTGGTCTATCGTAAGTAGGTAGGACTACGCTCACTGTGCTTGACTCCGAATCAGGGGCCGTAGAATCAGTCATTATTCAATCGAACCGGACGGAATTAGATTGTTAATATGGAACAACCCGTGATTAGCAACCTCCTACAGAGGTTTGGCCACGTCGGGATTTCATTAAGAATCTTGGGAGTAAACCGACAGCATGTTTATCAACCTGTCATAGAAAGCCACTTAGGTGAGGGCGCAAGGCTTTGGAACTGTGTCCAACAACGTTCTCTGCAAAACGTAGCTTTGTTCAACGGGCTCTTGAATGCAGCAGCTATCAAGACAACTCCGCTGTTTGAGCATCTTGACTTCGAGGTTCTACTGTAGGAAGACGTGTTTGCTCTCGTTCATCTTGGGCGAACAAGAAATCATATATCACCAGAACCTTTTCAAGCTTTCTGCACTGCCACTACGAAAGCGTCTGGGGCACTCATCAAGTCATACGAGGATCATAGAACTGCCTTGTCTGGTACTACTGTGGACTTAACAAACCGCCACCTAGAGATACGATTGATTGATTCCTGACTGATATCTGATGAGCTATCGACAATATTTCGACTATCCAATGTGTTAAAGAATATGATATTATTCAGAATAAGTTTAGACGATATATTCTTAAATACTTGAACTGATTCACATGACTGATGTTGTTTCTCGCCACAAGAGATACATATCAGTTTATTTTAGTTTGCTGTTGGGGCAAGCAATTTCCGAGTTGGATGATCGAAAAAACGCTACGCCCTTCCCCTTACTTTTCAGTCAGTATCTGAACACTACGCCCAGTGTCGAGGCAGTTTTTTTACTGCGCTGGACAGAGACGAACGTATGATTCGCAACCGGGCCAAACTCGGCACTGACGCCGTACACGAGGTCGCACTCGATTGCATCACTGCCGCCGTGGACGCAGCTGCGCCCGAGGCCGCCACCACATCAACCGTCAGCCGAGACGGCCAGACGCTGACAATCGGCGAGTCGACATACGACCTCGACGAGTACGATGATGTCGTCGTCGTCGGCGGTGGGAAAGCCGCGGGGGGTGTGACACGGGCGCTCGAATCCATACTCGGCAACAGCCTCGATGACGGCCACATCGTCGTCAAGCAGGCAGTCGGTACCGAAACCGTCCGGAGTACGATAGGCGACCACCCACTACCGTCGGACCGCAACGTCGAAGCGACGGCCGATATCCTCGACACGGTCGATGCTGCGGACGCGGACACGCTCGTTCTGTTCGTGCTGACCGGCGGAGCCAGTGCGCTTCTATCGGCCCCAGCCGGGGATCTGACACTGGACGATCTCCAGACAACGACAGAGAGGCTTCTCAGTGGCGGCGTCCCGGTTGCGGAAATTAACACGGTCCGCAAACACCTCTCGGAGCTGAAAGGTGGGCAGATAGCGCGGCATGCGGCTCCCGCTACGGTCGCCGGAGTACTCATCAGCGACGTTGTCGGAAACGATCTCTCGACCATCGGCAGCGGTCCCTCAGTCCCAGATGAGACCACGTACGAAGATGCGCTCGACGTGTTCGAGCGGTTCGACCTCACCCCACCGCCGGCCGTTCTGCGTCATCTCGAAGCGGGACGGGACGACCGGATAGCGGAAACACCGTTTCCCGACGATTCGGTCTTTGACCACGTGACGAACCATCTCATTGGGGACAATGCAACTGCACTCGATGCCGCCGCTGCCGCCGCGCGGGAGGCCGGGTACGAACCATTGGTGCTCGCGTCTCGGTTGCGCGGCGAAGCCCGCGAGGTGGCGAAACCACTCGTCGCTATCGCCGAAGAGGCTACAGCGACGGGAACGCCAGTCGAACCGCCGGCCGTGCTCCTCGCCGGTGGCGAGACGACCGTGACCGTAACGGGGGACGAAGGACGGGGTGGCCCCAATCAGGAGTTCGTCCTCTCTGGCGCGCTGGTACACAACGGTAATGCGGTCATTGCCGCCGTCGATACCGACGGCGAGGACGGGAGCTCCGACATGGCTGGTGCTATTGCCGACGCGACCGATGTCGATGACCGCGAACGGGCCCGCGACGCACTGCGTACGAACGACGCCAGCTCGTACCTCTCGGAAATCGGGGCGACAGTCGAAACCGGGCCGACTGGGACAAACGTTAACGACGTAGCAGTGATCGTTGTTCCGGAAACGAGCGGTTGAGACCCGCTCCCGGCCACAGGGGTTATTTTTCAGGCCGCGCTGTCAGTCGTGTCATAACGGTGGACGCAGTGTGGCCGAACCGTGGACCACGTTTATCAACAGACGGGCTGATATGCCGCGTATGAACGCATCAGATCAACGGCTTGCGGCGGGCGCACTCTCAGTCCCTGAAGAGACAATCGTAGAGGCCTGTGGCGACCCGCCGCTCCCCGAACTCGGCATCATCGAACAGGTCTGGGAGACGGACCCGATAGCACCGGCCGACGTCGGCACACACGCGGCTCGTGCGGTCGAGTCACTGCCTCTCGCCGACGTACCCGAGGGTGGGGAGGTTGCACTCGGCGTCGGAAGCCGGGGCATCGCAAACCTGCCCGACATCGTCGCTGGCGTCGTCGATGCAGTGTCCGACGCCGGCTACGAGCCGTTCGTCTTCCCGGCCATGGGAAGCCACGGTGGCGCGACCGGTGGCGGCCAGCGAACGATGCTGAACGAGCTGGGCGTGACTGAGTCGGCAATCGGCTGTGAAATCCGGTCATCTATGGACGTGGTCGAGGTCGGACGGACACCAGACCGGAACGTGCCGGTCGTCGCCGACGACACCGCCGTGGCGGCTGATGCAATCATCCCAATCAATCGAATCAAGCCACACACGGACTTCGACGGCCCCGTCGAGAGCGGACTCTCGAAGATGCTCGTCATCGGCATGGGCAAACAACGAGGCGCACAGATAGCCCACAAGTGGGCTGTTGACTGGTCATTTCGCCGGATGATTCCGGAGATTACCGGGCAGTTGCTCGAAGAACTGCCCATCGTCGGCGGCGTCGCAATCGTCGAGGATCAGCACGACGAGACGACGCTGATAGAGGGTGTACCGCCCAGTGGCTTCCTCGACCGTGAGGCAGAATTGTTAGAGACTGCCTACGAAAAGATGCCGACGCTCCCGTTCGAGAATCTCGATCTCGTGATATTCGACCGCCAAGGAAAGGAAATCAGCGGTCAGGGACTCGATACCAACGTCATCGGCCGTCGACCGTTCTCGATAAATGAACCGGCACCCGAGACGCCGGATATCAAGCGCATCTACACGCGCGGGCTGACGGAGAAGACCCACGGGAACGCGATGGGTGTCGGGTCGGCGGATGTTATCCATGAGAACATCATCGCGGAACTCGACGCCCAGACCTCGCTCATCAACGCGCTCACGGCGAGCACGATTCGCGGGGTGAAACTGCCGCCAGTGGTCGAAACCGACCGTGCCGGCATCGTCGCCGCGCTGTCGACGATTGGCGTCGTCGACACCGGCACCGTCCGCGTGCTTCGCGCGGCGGACACAATGCATCTCCACCGCCTCTACGCGTCACCCGCGCTGGTCGAGGCGGCGCGCGGCCGCGAGGACCTGCGCGTCGTCGAGGAGCCATCTCCAATCGAGTTCGACGACGGGCGATTCGTCGCCCCGCCGTTGCGCGAATAGCCGCCGGGAGCCTGTCGTTCAGTATTCGCGTTTCGGGAGGGGGACCCTCATACTCTCGACATGCGTACAAATAAAAGCGGGATAAATAACGGCCGTACACACGTTAGGTACTGGACGGGTCAAACGCGCGTGCACGACAGCCAGAACAGCAATCGGCTGGGAACGCGAAACCGGTCACGCCGCCAGCAGTTCGATGGGGTGGCTGGGCTGTCGCTCCAGCAGGGCGTCGATCTGTTCGAGACAGGAGGTCCCGCTGGCGACTACGGGCCGGTCCTGGACGCCGTCCTCGCGCAGTTGCGCCCGGAGCCGGTCACCCACGTCCATGCTCAGCTCGTAATAGTCGGACTTGTAGCCGAAGCTCCCGGCCATGCCACAACACTCTACGTCGGATGTAGCCACGTCGTAGCCACAATCTTCGAGGACAGTGACCGTGTGGGCTTCAAGTCCCAGCGTCCGCTGCTGGCAGTGGCTGTGGTACGCGATTTCGGCCCCCTCGACGGTCGACAGCGCGTCCACGGGCGCCCCGTTGTCGAGCAGTCCGAACACGTATTCGAACACCTCGTAGCTGTTCGCCGCAATGTCAGCGAACGTCGACTCGTCAAGGAGGCGCTCGTACTCTCGTGTGAACATCGCGTGGTCGCTGGGCTCGATAACAACCACGTCGCGGCCGGCTTTGAGGTGGGGGTCCAGAGCCTCCGTGACCCGTTCGGCGTGGTCTGTCGCCGTCGACACCATCCCCTGGGAAAGCGGCGCGCGGCCGCTGGAGGGAACCGACGGGACGACCACGTCGACGCCGAGCGATTCGAGCACCTTCACGGCGGCTTTGCCGCGCTCGACCTGGACGTGATTCGTGTACAGGTCCGGGTACAACACCGCCCGTCGGTCGGGGTCGTCGACCACCGAGTCACGGGCCGCAGCCCAGTCAACGAGCGTCTCCCGCTCGAAGGTGGGCAGGTCCCGCCGCGGGTCGATGCCAAGCACTCGCTCCATGACCTGCCGCGAGACGCCCGTGTCGGCAAGCCAGTTCGACACTGGCGCGGTGGCGCTACCGAGCTTTGCGACGGTCTCGAAGTTTCCGAAGAAGCGCTTCTGGAGGGGCGCGCCGTCGTCCTCCTCGTCGGGAGTGAGTCCGTCGACGAGCCACTCCCCGGGAGCGTCCTTGTCGCGGTTGATGCGGTCCCGGACGACGGTGTTGATCCACGGGATGTCGATACCGACCGGACAGGCGTTCACGCAACGCGTACACCCGGTACAGAGGTCGTTGAACTCCTCTGCCACGTCCAGCCCTTCGATGCCGGACTCCCAGCCCGTCGCGATGCCACCCGAATACGTTTCGCCGCCGAAGGCGTGGCCGCCAACACTCTGGAAGTTGGCACAGGAGTTCGAACAGGCGGAACACCGGATGCAGTACAGCGTCTCCCGAAGCTGCTCGTCGTCTCGCATCTCCAGTCGCCCGTTGTCGATAAGGACAAGATGGAAGTCGCGGTCGGAATCAAATTCCGACAGCGGTGTTTCGTCGTCTGTGAAGTCGACGACCGGTGTGTCGACTGGTGGAGTCAGCAAGGAGACGTACGATGTAATATCCTGACCGGTGCCCGACCGACCGATGAGTTCGATAAACGGGTGGAGGTCCGCGACTGTCGGAATGACCTTCTCGACGCCAGCGACAGCGACGTGCGTATCCGTCGCGGCCACCGTCTTGCGGGCGTTCCCCTCACTGGTGACCAGCGCCATCGTCCCAGTGTCGGCCGCGATGAAGTTCGCACCGGTGATACCGACTTCCGCGTCGGCGATCTGTTCGCCGAGTTTCTCGCGGGCGAAATGTGTCAGTTCCTCGGCCGTCTCCAGTGGCTCGTCGGGGTCGAACCGCTCGTTGAACAGTTCAGCGATGCTTTCGCGTGACTTGTGAATCGCGGGGGCGACAATGTGTGACGGGGCTTCGTCGGCGACCTGCAACACCCACTCACCCAGGTCGGTCTCGACCACGTCCACGCCGTCCGCTTCGAGCGCTTCGTTGACCTCGATCTCCTCACTGGTCATCGATTTGCTCTTGACGACCCGGTCAGCCGCTCGCTCGTCGGCTACCTCGCGGATGTACTCGTTCGCGTCAGCGGCGTCGTCGGCGATGTACACGGTCCCACCGTTCGATTCGACGGTATCAGTTAGCTCGTCGAGAAGGTTCGGCAGATCTTCGATTGCGTCCTCCTTGATACTGCGGGCTGCTCGCTTGAGGTCCTCGTAGTCCTCCAGATCCCCGACAGAGTCGTAACGCCCCGCGTTGAACCCCTGCGTGTTCTCCGCGATTGCCGCACCCTCGGTCCGCATCAGTTCGCGGATTTCGTCGGCCGACGCCATTGTCAGGCCCCCTCCTCGACGATGATAACGTGAACTTCCTTCGGTCCGTGTGCGCCCCTGACGAGCGCGCCCATATCAGCTGTTGCGCTCGGGCCTGTTGCGATGATCGCGCTCCCGTTGGTTTCGGTAACCCACTCGTCCAGTTCTGCCACTGCTGTGTCCATGTCAGGCTGGATATCTTCCTCGTGGAGAATCGCGACATGGCGCTCAACAAACAGGCTCACGAGTTCACTGGCCTGTTCGGTCATCGTCAGGACGAGCGAGCCGTAGTCGCCGACACCGAGTTCGGCACCAGTGACGCCAGTGACCGCCTCGCGAAGCGCGACCGGGGTGGGGTCGACCGTTACCGGCGTCTCCGTGAGGGAAAACGCCTCGTCTCCAACTGTCTCGTCGAGCCCGACCCCGACTGCTGGCTCCATGACCGCCTCGGTGACAGCGGCTTCGAGCTCAGACTCAGGTGTGCTGGAAACTGCCACGCCCAATGCTTCGAGAGCGCCCTCGAACGAAGCGCGTTTGCTTTCCATCTATACGCGAACTGAAAACCTACATCATCATTTAGTTTTTGTCTGCAAGGGACGAAAATCCGAAAGGTGCGGTCGATCAGCCCCGAGATTTCCTTCGGCATTGAACACTATGTTACTAAAACAGCCTTCTACCTACGGACACTTCCACCCTCCCGGGGTGAGCGGATGTTAGTAGAACGTGACGCAGTGAATGGCTCAAGAAGAGTACAATATAGATAGACCTGACGCAGACTACTATCGTTTTAGGTTTTATCTATCCTACCACAGCCAAATTAAGAACTATCTAGACAAAATACCCATATAAAAATATGGATATGGCATATCTGTAACTATACAGCGCCTCAATCACAGCATCGAAGCTGTAGCGGTGGCCAGTTATATTCGTGTCGAGCAACAACCCAGAGGCGAGAGGTTTTGTGGGTTCTGTGAGAAACGCCGATAACGGACCGATGGACGACCACCCCGGTGCACCACCAGAAACAGAAGTCGCGACATTACTAAAAGAGGGGGCGGACGGTGACGCTCTGAAAGCGCTTGAGCGACTTTCGAGGGCTGAGCCGGATACTCAGCAGGCGTGCTTCCGGTCACTCAAAGCGACTGCTGACGACCAGCCAGAACTATTCGACGGCGTACTGCCATCGCTCACCGAGTTTTTAGAGAACAGCGAGCGGCCAACACGGCTCACAGCAGCGAAATTATTCGTCACAGTCAGCGAGGATGCGCCAGACAGCGTCGTTCCGGTCGCCTCGGCGCTTGCCGAGCGACTGGCGGATGAGTCGGAGTTCTACTACGTTCGCGCCCGGTGTGCAGAAGCGCTTGGCTACGTCGCCGTTGATTACCCCGATGCTGTCACGTCACCTGAAGTCGTAGCAGACCTGCGCATTGGCTTAGAATTCGACAGACCAGAGGTCAAAGAGAAATTGGCGAAGGCGCTGGCGTACATCGCGTTGGGGCGTCCCGAGAGACTCCAGTATCAGGTCGACTCGCTCGCCGACCACCTTCGAGCGAACAGCGAACTGGTCCGGTATCATCTCAGCACGGCCCTCGTCGGTATCGGCTCTGCCTGTCCCGAGCGGCTTACAGACGCCAGAGAGGCGCTCGTCTCGTGTCTCGAAGATGAAAGCAGATACGTCCGTGGCCGGGCGGCTGAAGCGTTAGGTCTGCTTGTCGACACTGGAACAACGGAGTCGTTCCCGCAGGCACAACTAGAGGCACTCACTACCGACGAGGAGTTTGTTGCAAAGCGAGCCCGATTCGCCCTGTCTCAGCATCGTGGGGAGGACCCGTCCGATGCGTTCACAGGAATAGCCACGAGGAATGCAATCCGTGCGCAGACAGCCGACATTGTCTCAGAAATCCAGACGCCAGAAGGCGATGGCGAGTGCACACACTGCGGGCTTTCACTCCCGAACGCCGGCCCACCGCTGTGTCCGGGCTGTGGCACACCGCTGTAAGTATGGAGCCAGATCGAGCAGCGGTGGCAGACAGTGGGACAGCCAGGTATCAGGGTATTGCTCCGCATGATATACCCACACACTGTGAGTAGCCGAACGGTTATACCATACAACCGTTGTGGGCAGGTATGGATCTCTCCATCGTTGATCTCTCTCCGGTCCCGGACGGCGGAACTGCGACCGACGCGTATGCAAACACCATTGATGCCGCCCAACAGGCCGAGCGCCTCGGCTATTCCCGATTCTGGGTGGCGGAACACCACGGGATGGGGAACAAGCTCGCCGGAACAACACCCGAGGTACTGCTGGGCACCCTTGCTGCCGAAACCGACTCAATCCGGCTCGGATCGGGGGCGGTCCTCCTCAACAACTACAGCCCGTTCAAAGTCGCGGAGCTGTTCGGCTCCCTTGACGGCCTTGCTCCGGGACGAATCGACGCGGGGCTTGGACGGGCAAACGGGTCTCCGGCCGTGGACCGCGCGCTCGGGACGGACCGCCGCGTCCGAAACCCCGACGAAGACCACGCCGAAAAAATCGAGGCCGTCGTTTCGCACCTCTACGACAGCTACCCGGACGGTCATGCCTACAGCGATCTCGAAATCCCTCGTTCAGATGCGGAAACACCTGCTCCGTGGGTTCTCGGGTCAAGCCCGTCAAGCGCAGCCCTGGCCGGCGAACTCGGCCTGCGCTACTGTTTCGCCGCGTTCATCCGGCCGAATCTAGCTACCCGTTCGTTCGAGAAATACCGGGACCACTTCGAATCGTCGCAGTTGGCCGGCGGGGTCGACGAGCCACAGGGAATGGTCGCGGTGAACGCGGTCTGTGCCGAGACCGACGAGAAAGCGGCGCGGCTCCGTGCTGTGGCCGAAGCGTCGTTCAAGCGGATGGAGCGAGGAGTCATCGGAACGACGCCATCCGTCGAAGAAGCTATCGACGAGCTCGGGGCTGTGCCCGAGCCGACGCCTGCCACGCTGGATGCCGGTGAGTGGCCACGAGCGATATCCGGCAGTCCGGATACGCTTAACGGCCTCCTCGAACAGCTGTCTGATCGTGTCGGAGTCGATGAGGTGATGATTCAACACGTCGTCGGCGACCACGCTGACGCGCTCCGCTCCCACGAATTGCTCGCGGACGGTGTCGGACTCACACCGCGCTGACTCCCACTACTGAAGTGGATGTGGGTTGCTTGGCGTCGTATAGCTCCAAATACTCGGTTTTTGTTGGTAAATTGTACTCAGTGTCTCTTTTCTATACTATTAGTGGTACAATCTGCAATATATGTTTTTGTATATCTGTAATTGAGACAGGCCTACGTAGGGAGTGGTTGTTCTGAGCGGTTTTCTATTTTGAAACTCAGTATATAGGTACAAAGAGTTAGTGTGACGACGGTTCCAGATGCCGGCTGTTCGGCCCAGCTCAGTCGTCTGCGGCCGCAGGGGCAGTCGACTCCGCAAGCTCGGCGTCGGCCAGCTCAAACACGGGTGACCACTCCAAATCGCGCTCGTACTCGAAGGCACTGTGGTCCTGCCTGGGGTCGACGACAGTCAGCGAGAGCCAGTTGTTGTCGAGCAGGTCGGCCAGCTCCGCGTGGTCGGCGAGGACATCGGTGACGCGGTCGACCGGTGCGTGGATGACCGTCGAGAGACGGAGCGGCTGGTGGTACGAGTCGTCGTCGGCAGCCATGAGTGACTGCAGCGGCAGGCCGGTCATCAGGTCACCGCCATTGCCCTGATAGACGCCGATGTTGCCGACAGGGTTGTGGGTCACCTTCGACCCACTCCCGTAAACGGCGTTGTCGACCGTCGAGAAGTAGTACTGGGTGTTGATCCACTGCGTGACGACCATCGGGCCAGTGAGTATCGCCTCCAGCGCTTCACCGTCAGGGTCGGTCGACCAGTCGTAGGAGTGGAGGAACGCGCGGCCGTCGAGGTCCACGTCGCTCGTCAGTTCGCGGGGGCCGATGACGAAGCCGGCGTTGCCGGCCAGTCCCCACTCGGGGCGGGTCTCGGCCCAGTCGGCGGCGCGGCGCTCCGTCTCGCTGACGCCCGACGACGCGTCTGCTCCCATCGACTCGGCGCACTCGGCGGCCGCGTTCTCGCGGGCGGTGGCGAGGTCAGCGCGCAACTGTTCGAGGTCGGCGGCGTGGCTCTCGGGCACGTCGCTGTCGTACAGTTCCACTTCGGCGGTCGTCGTGTTGTGTTCGCCGGCGAGGAAGACGGTGTCCTCGGGGATAGCGAAGCCCTGCTCACGCAGCGCGGCCCTGACCTCGTCGTCGTTGCAGATTGCCGCCAGCACGCGGGCGTTCGGGCCACCGGGGTTGCCGGCACAGGCACCACAGTCGAGACTCGAATCGTAGGGATTGTTGGCCGTCTCGCTGGCGTGGCCGGTGAAGACGACGAGGCGGCTGAACGCCTCCCAGCCCATCAGGTCGAACGCGGTGGCGGCGTACTCGACTTTCTCCTCGGTGGTCAGCCCAACGGGCAAGTCACCGGTGTACGTGTGCTGGTGGTGGACGAGCGGGTCGCAGAACTCGTGGTCGTCCGGCACCGAGTTCTCGGCCGCGTCGAACAGGTCGTGAACGCGCCCGGGGACGAGCGTGCGGGCAGCGAGCGCGAGGCCGTAGCCGCTGCCGGCGGTCTCGACGAAGCCGTAGGCCGTGGCGGCGTTGGCCTCCAGCGTCTCGATAATTTCGTCGGCGGTCTCACGGATTCCCGTTAGGCGGTCGTGGCTCTCCTGAGTCTCGTCGTCGGTCGGAACGTCGGTGACGTGGTGCTGAGGGTCAAGAATCGGCGGGCAGGCAGCAACCGACACGTCGGTGTCGTAGCCCTGGTACTCCATCGGAACCCCGAAGAACCCTGCGTACCCGTGGGTCTCGTAGTCTCCCGCGGCCTCAATATGACGGCGGATGACCTCCGAACGGGTGTCGATACAGAAGACCAACTGTGCGTCGGGGCGGCCCAGGCTGTCGCCGTCGTTGAGTGACTGGCTCTCTGTGGCGACGGCCTCGACGAGGTCGCCACGATAGGTCTCCTCCCAGGCACGCAGGAAGGCTCCAGCGAGTTCGGCAGCCGGGTCCGGGTCGATACTATCGTTCGAGGGGTCGATGTCAGCACCGACAGCATCGAGCAGAGCCAGACGCGCCGCGAGGTACCCTTCCAGGGAAATGGGGTATGCTGACTGCCACGCACCGTCGTCGTCGGCACGCTGCTTGATAAGTCCCGTCCAGCCCGGGAGGGCGGCCAGTTGCTGCTCGAAGATAGGCACCCACTGGCTCTCTGAGTACGACGCGAGCACCGTTTCAATGGTCTCGGTCGGCGTCTCCGGCAGGTCGGTGATAATCCCCTCGCTAGGAACCTCGCTGTCGTGTTCGGCAACCCCGCGGAAGGCAGTGTAGAACCCCGCTTTGCGGTTCGGCATCGACCAGTGGGCGCTCCCTTCGTCGAGGAACGCCGACAGCCATTTTGTCAACACTTGGTCGACGCGATCCGTGGACGTGTCGGGGTCACTGTCCGTTGCATCGGTTACTTCGGCCATCCGGTCGAGCAGTGTCTCTGGGTCGTTTTCGTAGCCGGCTTCGGAGAGCTCCGCGTCGAGAATCTCCAGATCGATCTGGCCGCGCTGCAGCGCCGCACGGAACGTCTCGGCGCTGGGGTAGCCACGGCCGCCCAGCAGGTCGGCCGCCTGCGCAACCGCCTCACTGAACTCCTGATCCTCGAACCCCGCGAGGGGGTTTGCCGTCACAAACGAGTGGATTGGCCAGAGTGAGCCGACGGTGGTCGCTGCGGTGTCGATACTGTCGTGGATGGTGGATTCAGTACTCATTGTAGTCCTCCGTCGTGGTCAGCACAGTGTCGGCTGCCGGCTGGCCGGCGTTCAGCAACACCACGTAGAGGCGCTGGCTGCGCTCGTGGATACCGGTCTCGATGGCGGTGTAAATGCCAACAAAGACGGCGGCGATGATGCCGTGTAGCAGCGTCAGTTCGGTCGTTGCGGGACTGACAGGCATGAGCCCCGAAACGCTCGTGTAGACTGCGGCGTAGACGACGATGGCCGGGAAGAAAACCACCGGGACGGCCCCGTAGCGGGCCACTCTCGGAAGCGTGGTCTGCTGGACGGCGTTGCGGGCTGCATGAAGCGTCGTAAACACTACGAAGAACGTCAGCAGGAGACCACTGTCGAACTTCATTCCTTTGCCTGTCAACAGTGCAAACACCGCGCCGCCGGCGATGCCAGTCAGCAGTGTGACGACGATGCCGGCGATGCTCGCCGTCGTTCCGATTGTGTGTGGCGTCCCCTCGCTCGGGCTAGCGTGTTCGACCTGTCCGCCGGCGCTGAGGAACTGGTAGGCCTTGTAGAAGCCGTGCAGGATGAGGTGGGTGATAGCCGCTCCGAAGAAGCCGAGGCCGGCCTGCATAATCATGAACCCCATCTGTCCGATCGTCGAACAGCCGAGTTTGCCCTTGATGTCCGTCTGCACTGATTTCAGGAGTTTCCCGCCGATGGCGCTGGCGCCGCCGACGCCGACGATTGCAAGCATGAGCGCGGGGTCGACAGTGATGACCGGCGCAAAGCGGGTCAGCAGGATGCCGCCTGCGTTGACGAACCCGGCGTGCATCAGCGCCGACGCGGGCGTCGGGGCGGTCATCGAGGACAGGAGCCAGCCCTGAAATGGGATGAGGGCGGACTGAATCATCGCTGCAAGCACGAGTGCGCCTGCGGCGACCAGCCACGCCGGGCCACCGAATGAGTCGGCAGCCGCCGTGATTCCTGAGACCGATGTCGCGCCGGTCACCCACCACAGTGCCGTCAGCGCGACGGCGAGAAGCCCGCTGCTGGCGATGAAGTACTTGCGGGCGACCGTGGCAGCTGCCTGTGCCTGGTCCCAGCCGCTGACGATACCGATGAGTTTCGCCATCAGCAGCCCCATTGCGAGCCACAGCGTCCCGAACAGGGCGAGGTGGTCAGCCGCGACCAGCCCCATCACAACCACTGTGAAGCCGAACACGGTAGCGAAAAAGGGCGTTTTGAGGCGACTACCAGCCAGATAGCGACGTGAGTAGCTGTGAACGATACCGCTGAAGAAGGTGACGACCACCCACATCAGGACGGTCAGCCCGTCGATGGCGACCACACCGGGTATCTCCCAGGCGAACCCGGTTCGGACCCGGACAGCAAGCACAGCAATGCTCGCGGCGAACATCGACCACACGAGCCATGTGAGTGCGACGGGCACGAGCGGCGAGTCAGCCGCCGTGTCCGGGAGTGATCCGACCATTTTCGGTGAGTTGTGTCCTGACATCGTTGTTCGTAACCGGTCACGGTAATCACGGACTGTGATTGACCGGTTCTGGTTGTCTTCACCCATAGTGCGAACGTACTGGTTATTAAATTCTTCTATACTACCAATTCGTTCCTGAAAAAGTATATTATAGAACATTATGTTTTTTGAATGGTGCGCAGCCGAAAACCACTACCATGGTCGTAATCAGGTGCTTCACAGCCTGAACCAACGATCCTCCCGCGAAACGGGTCACTGCTCACAGAGACACAGACTCGGCTGTCGAGGATTAGTTGGGTATGGTAGACGGCGAGATTACCAGACTGTTCGTTGTGGCCGCTCGAGTATGCGCCCGGTATAGAAGACGAGGCAGTCAGTTCAATGACTCGCCCGGGCATGTTGTCCCGGCTACGCAGTTGTCGGCTACCGGCACCACAACAGCAGCACCGACCTCAGTTAGCTCTCGTGATCGGGATCGAACTTACCGAAGGGCGTGGTCTCGTGGCTTCGGACGAGAACTTCGTCGGCCACCGTTAGTCCAATATCGAGGAGCGCCTGCGCGACTGGGGTGATGTCGCTATCCGATTCACCGACAGCCGTCACGAGGAGGTTCTTCTCGCCGGTGACCAGTTCCTGTACCGATACCACACCGTCTATATCGAGGACTTTCGGGATTAAATCGCCCCGGTCGGGAATCGACGCAGTACAGTAAAGCAGCATCCGGAGCGGGTAGCCTGCTTGCTGATAGTCCACATCAGCGCTGTAGCCTTTGATGACCTCTCTGGACTCCAAATGGTTGATTCGCTTTCGGACGGTACTGTCAGATGTATCGGTTCGCTCTGCGATGTCCCCGGACGACATATTTCGAGCGTCCTCCTGTAGTGCATACAGGATTGCTCTGTCCACGTCGTCGATCTCCTCGTCAGTCATACTAGTGTGTCCACAGCAAGGACACTTTACTGTTGTACGTTCTCCCGATACCGCTGCTGTGGCTGTCAACAATGCGGAGGGGTTTCGGCCGCTCTGGACACGAATATCATCCGATAGGTCAGGCCCGATTCTGGTGTCACAGCGAGTCATTGTGTCGCTGCAATGTCGTATGGAGGTAGAAGACAGTCCACGACGGTTTCCCGCCAGGTGTACTGCCGAGATGGTCGGGTGAAATCCACAGCAGCGCCTCGCTTTCAGGCGCACCTAAATTCCGAAGCAGTTATATATTTTTAGGCTGGCCTAACATTTATGTCGAAAGACTATCCGGACCACAAGTCCCCGACGAGACGTGACTACATGAAGTATAGCGGCGCAGCGGTGGCTGGCGGCTTGCTAGCGGGCTGTGTCAATCAGTCCGACCCAGAGTCAGCCCCGTCCCGGACAGACTCGGGAGGACAGTCGTCCGCAACAGCCGAACCGACAGCGGGTGACGACGGGTACTCTGTTACAATGTCACCCGCGGGGACCGTCGAGTTCGAATCGGTTCCCCAGAACGTGTTCACGATACTGGGCCATCACGTAGATATGCTGGTCGCACTCGGTCGAGGCGACGCGATTAACGCCATGCACGCGCCCGGGTACCACCAGTCGCTGTATCAGAAGTTCCTTCACCGACTCGACGGAGTCTCAATCGACTGGGAGGACCTGTATTCCTCGTGGCCACCATCGAAGGAGGAACTGTACGAACTCGACAGCGATGTCCACATAGCTGACCCGGCAAAGGTTGCGACAGCCGAGGGGTGGGACAACAGCAGCCTCCGGGAAATTGGGTCGAACGTTGGCCCGTGGTTCGGAAACACACTCAGCGGCACGCACCAGGACCCGCCATCCGGCTGGTCGGATACGTACGAATACTACACGCTCTGGGAGATCTTCGGAAAGCTCGCCGAGGTCTTCCGAGAAGGGGAGCGATACGGGGCGTTCAGCTCTGTCCGCGATTCGATGATGGAGACCATTGCCGCGGGCCTTCCGCCGGAAGGTGACCGACCGAGCGCCGCCCTGGTCCTGTTCTCCACATCCGGCGAGGACGTCTGGGGCTATAAGATGAACCATCCGGGCTACTACGCTGCCCACACCCGCCCGCTGGGTGCGACCGATGCGTTAGCCGATGCCGTCGGTGACGGGTACGGCGATGACGGTCGGAACATCACGCTCGACTCCGAACTGCTGCTTGAAGCCGATCCGGACGTGCTGCTTGTCCTCGGACCAATGGCAGGGTCCCACAATCTCGACGAGATTCGGTCACAATTGGAAAACGACGAGGTGACGAGGAAACTCACCGCCGTCAAGCAAGGGCGAATATTCGCTCAGGGGGCTCGTCGACAGGGGCCGATTCTGAACCTGTTCCAGACGGAGATGACCGCGAAACAGCTGTATCCCGACGAGTTCGGTGAGTGGCCGGGCTACGTCGACGGGGGTCCCTATCCCGAAATTCCCGCCGAGGAACAGCTGTTCGACCGCCAGCGCGTTGCTGACATAATAACGGGTGAGAAACAGTGACTGACGGCGAAAAAACGCCGCGTGAACGGCCGACACGCAGAGACTACATCAAGGGGGCCGGGGTAATCGCGGGCGGCAGTTTGCTCGCCGGCTGTGCTGGCGATACCGCGACAGAAACCACTGCCACCGAGAACGGAGCGACAGCTGAGACAGCCACAGCAACAGAGACGGAAGCATATACCGTCTCCATGGAGCCAGTCGGTGAAGTGACGTTCCAGACGATGCCCGAGCGATGGCTTCCTTACGGTGGCGCCTACGCCGATATGGGCGTGGCCCTCGGGCAGGCCGATGGCCTCACAGGTCTCGGCGGGGCAGACCGCTACTACACGTACGTCTACGATGAGCTCCCCGGTGTGTCCGTCGATCAGGGGACAATCGACGCGAATCCAGCGGTCCGAACGAAAGAGGAGTTCTACGAACTCGACAGCGACGTGCACCTCTATGACCCACAGATGCTCGTCAACTGGTTCGACTGGTCCCAGTCAGACGTCGACGAGATCGCCGAGAACGTCGCTCCGTTCGTCGGAAACATGATATTCCGTCGCTCCGATGAGTGGCACGATTACCGGTATTACACGCTTTATGAGGCCTTCGAGACGGTCGCGGAGGTCTTTCAGGAACGGGAGCGCTACGAGACGTTCAAACAACTGCACGACGACTATATCACAGACCTGCAGAATCAACTCCCGCCGGCGGAGGAGCGTCCAAACGTCCTTCTTACGTATGAGGGAAGCGACGAACCGGAATCGTTCTCCCCCTATCGCCTGAGCGACAAGGGCACGAGCAAGAAACAATGGCGTGACCTCGGCGTTACTGATGCGCTTGCCGGAACCGATATCGACAACCTCAGTACGACCAATCGGGGCGAATACGACTACGAAACGCTTCTGTCGGTCGATCCAGACGTTATCCTCATCCGCGGCCACGAGCGGAAATCAGCGACCGAGTTCCGGGAGACCGTCCTGCAGTTCATGCAAGACCACAGCGTCGGCAGTCAACTGACTGCGGTACAGAACGGGCGCGTGTATCGCGGCGGCTACCTCCGCCAGGGTCCGATTCACAATTTCTTCTTGACCGAACGGGCGGCCCAACAGCTCTATCCGGATGTTTTCGGCGACGTGACTTCCGACGCCGAACTCTTCGACCGGCAGCAACTCGCCGATATTGTCACAGGTGAGTTCGAATGACAGACTCGGATACCGCACCGTTCGAGCGACTGACACGGAGAGACATTGTGAAAGGTAGTGGGGCGCTCGTTGGTGGCGGAGTGGTCGCCGGATGCTTGGGCGACAGCGGTCAGGAGTCGTCAGCGACGGAGGCCAGCGACACTGCCACGGATACCGAAACAAGCGCTACTGCGACCGCATCAGCGGGTTCCGACGGGTCGTATTCGGTGACGATGGAGCCAGTCGGTACCGTCGAGTTCGACTCTGTACCCGAGACAATCGCCCCGTTCACCGCGGACTACATCGATATGTTGGTCGCACTCGGCCACGGCGACGCAGTGCAGTCAATCTGGTACCGTGGGCGGTACAAGACGCTGCACTACGAGGAACTAGATGGAGTGTCTATCGACCTCGACGGGCTCACACAGCTCTGGAACGACGGCGTCTCGAAGGAGCTGTTCTACGAGATAGACGCCGACCTGCACCTCATCGATCCCAACGCACTCATCGACTGGCTCGGGGCGTGGGAGCAGTCTGACCTCACAGAGATTCAGGAGAACGTCGCGCCGTTTCTCGGGAATCTCATCTTCCGGCGGACCGACGACTGGCACGACTACCAGTACTACAGCCTGTACGAGGCGTTCGAGAAAGTCGCAGAGATGGTTCAGGAACGGGCGCGCTTCGAGGCGATCCGCTCGGTACATGACGAACTGGTCGAAACGGTGCAGGCTCGGCTCCCGGCACCAGCGGACAGACCAAACGCCGCGCTGGTGTTCGCCGGCGAGAAACCGGAGGATTTCACGCCATATCGGATCAGCGGAAACGGGGCAAACAAGGAACACTTCCACACGCTCGGAATTTCCGACGCCTTTGCCGATACTGGAGTCGAGGGGTACTCCGGCTCAGAATCGCTCGATTACGAGACGTTACTGGAGATAGACCCTGACTCACTGCTTCTGCGATATCATCGAGAAGGGAAGACCCGTGAGGAGTTCGAGAACTCAGTGCTCGGGTACATGAAAGACCACGAAGTGGGCAGCCAGTTGCGGGCCGTCCAGAATGACAGGGTGTTTCGGGGTGGCCCGATCTACACCGGCCCGCTGCATAACCTGTTTATGATTGAACGGTACGCAAAGCGCTACTTCCCTGAAGAGTTTACAGAGACGCATCTGTTCGACCGGGAGCACCTCGCGAAAGTCATTACAGAAGGTGCAGTTGAGTGATAGGAATGGTCGCTCATCCCGGACCCGTGCGCTGACGGCTGTAGCTGAATATCAGTCCCGCACCGAAAGCAGGTCACCCCGAGGCTCCGCCGTCGTGCAAATAGACTTGGAAAGACTTTTACACAGATTCGAGTTCAATTTTACATAGATGTCCACAGCCACCATCCGTAATGTCCTCCGCGGTGACGGCGACCGGTTCATTTACGTCGTCTCCGCGTTAGCTGCGCTGAACGGACTGTTGTTCGGGTTCGACACCGGGATCATCTCGGGCGCGTTCCTGTTCATTCAGGACTCGTTCGTCATGTCGCCGCTCGTCGAGGGGATCATCGTCAGTGGCGCGATGGCCGGGGCCGCGGCCGGTGCGGCCGTGGGTGGCCAGTTAGCCGACCGTCTCGGTCGCCGCCGCCTCATCCTCATTGCGGCCATCGTATTCTTCGTCGGGTCGTTCACGATGGCCGTCGCGCCGAACGTCCCCGTCCTCGTCGCCGGTCGGCTTATCGACGGCGTCGCCATCGGCTTCGCCTCAATCGTTGGGCCGCTGTACATCTCCGAAATCGCGCCGCCCAGCATTCGCGGCGGGCTCACCTCGCTCAATCAGCTCATGGTGACCACCGGAATCCTGCTCTCGTATTTCGTCAATTACGCGTTCGCCGACGCCGGCGCGTGGCGCTGGATGCTCGGTGCCGGGATGGTCCCGGCCGTCGTGCTCGCCATCGGCATCCTGAAAATGCCCGAGAGCCCACGCTGGCTCTTCGAGCATGGGCAGAAAGACGAGGCCAGAGCGGTCCTCGAGCGGACACGGTCCAGTGGCGTCGAGCAGGAACTCGACGAGATTGAAGAGACCGTCGAGACACAGTCCGAAACCGGCGTTCGGGACCTGCTGGCTCCGTGGCTCCGCCCAGCACTCGTGGTCGGGCTCGGACTCGCCGTGTTCCAGCAGATTACCGGCATCAACGCGGTCATTTACTACGCCCCGACGATTCTCGAGTCTACCGGCCTCGGGAACGTAGCCTCGATCCTTGCGACAGTCGGAATCGGGACGATCAACGTGGTGATGACCGTCGTGGCGATCCTGCTCGTCGACCGTGTCGGTCGTCGCCGACTGCTCCTTGTCGGTGTCGGTGGGATGGTTGCGACACTCGTCGTCCTCGGTACCGTGTTCTACCTCCCCGGTCTCGGCGGGGGCCTCGGCATCATCGCCACGATCAGTCTGATGCTGTTCGTGTCCTTCTTCGCCATCGGGCTCGGCCCGGTCTTCTGGCTCCTGATCTCAGAAATATACCCGCTGTCCGTTCGCGGGTCAGCGATGGGTGTCGTCACCGTCGCCAACTGGGGTGCAAATCTCCTCGTATCGCTGACGTTCCCCGTTCTGACAGACGGCGTCGGAACCGCTGCGACGTTCTGGCTGTTTGGCCTCTGTAGTCTCGTGGGACTGGTGTTTGTCTACAGCTACGTCCCCGAAACGAAGGGCCGGACGCTGGAGGCAATCGAAGACGACCTCCGGCAGAACATCTCGCTGGCTGACTGAACCGGGTATCAGAACGGGAGGCGAAGGCCACCGTTTTGGCTTTTATAGACCGAGACGGTCCAACGCACTCTCGAGCCTCGGGAGTCCGTCGTCGCCGAAAAACCGGACGTTCTCTAGCGCGTGGAATGCGACGTATACGTCGCGTCGTTTCTCGAAGTATCCCGCCGAGATGTCACGGTGGCGGCAGTATTCATCGAAGAAGGCGTCACCGATTGACTCCAGTCGGCTGACGTACGCCAAGTCCAGTTCGGCGTGGCCGAAATATATCGCCGGGTCGAGGACGGCGCGAACGGTTCCGTCGGCCACGACAACGTTTCCGGGGTAGATATCGCCGTGCAGCAGCGACGGCGTGGCCGGTTCGACGAGTCGGGTGTCGAGCGTGTCCGCCAGTTGCTGCACCCGGTCGAACTCGGTGGCTGGCAGGACGCCAGCGTTCCGTGCAGCCCTTGCGAACGGGAGTAGCCGTCGCTCGCGGAAGAAGTCGACCCACGAATCAGTCCATGGGTTTGGCTGGCTGAACGGGCCCGAGAGGGTATCGAACGGAAAGCCAAAGGCCTCAGCCGAGACAGCGTGGAGAGACGCGATGTGGCGCGCGAGGTCGCGTTCAGCCCGCTCGCAGAACCGGTCGTCGCCACCGATGAACGACATCACCAGCAGTTCCGGTTCGACGTGGAGGACCGCTGGTACGGGCAGCGGCGTGCTACGGTCGAGGTACTGAAGCATTGCCGCCTCGATTCCGAGTGGCGAGTCGTCGACCTTCACCGCTACGTCAGGGCGGTCGGAAAACGACACACGGTAGACCGACCCAACTTCTCCGCCATCGAGTTCCGTTGCGTCGTGCGCATCGGCGTCTAGTACGCTCGAAACCCGCTGTAGTACTGTCGCCTTCGGTCGTTCCGTGCCCGTCCCGTCGTCCATATTTGGCGTACGAAAAGCGATCCAATAGGTCTGTTTGTCTCTGTCCCGACAGCGAAACCGGGGCTGTCTGGACTAAACTGCGAACCCAGTTACAGGCAGCGTCGAAACGGCCAGTGTCGCTACACGGACCGGTCAGCGCTGCCACCGAGTTGCACGACAAGTCGTTCCGTGGCGAGGGCGTACACCGTCATCTCCGTCCCTTTCTCAGAGTACCATGTTTCGGCAGGTTCGATAAGGTCAGCTTCACAGAGGCGGTCGAGATGATAGGAGACGCTCTGGAGCGAGCGGTCGACTGCGTCGGCAATATCCGATGCGGTCTTCGGTTCATCCCTGACCGCCCCCAGTACCTCCTGAGCGGCCTCGGACGAGAGAATCTGCAGAACGTCAGTCGGTTCGGTACCGTTGACTACGACGCTCGTCTGCTCTCGGGGTGCATAGTCAACCGGTGGGTGGTGGGGGAAGACACTTGCCATTGATTGTTGGGGGTGTTGGCGACTGTTTCTGCTTGTTCGGCTCAATCCGAACAAACCAATCAAACAATTTAATACTTACGGAATTAATACCCAGAAGTATGACGCAGCAGGACAGGCGGCAAACAGGGCAGCCGGTTCGGATGCATGAGTGATGCTGACAGTTCGGTCGCACGGGAACGCGTCATCGAATCGATGGAGCAGTCGGCCGAGGTGTACGGTCTCAGCCGAAGTTCCGGGCGTATATACGGTGTGCTGTACTTCGCATCAGACCCGCTTTCCATTCCAGAACTCGTCGACGAGACGGGCTACGCGAAATCGACGGTCAGTAACGTCACACGGACGCTGTCGCGTATCGGGCTCATCCACCGCAAGTCGTCGACGGGGGGCGGCAGGCGGGTCCGGTTCGAGGCTGAACGTGAAGTCTGGTTTATTCTGCAGGACGTGTTCCAGCAATACATCCAGCGGGAAGTCCAGACGACGCTCAGGACCATCCACCGGGCCGAAGAACAGGTGGCGACTGAGACTCGCGAGCAAGAACGCATTCGAGAGCTCCGAGAGACGTACGAAGACCTAGAAGAGATCGTACAGCTCGCGTCGGAGTACTCGGCCGCCGAACTCCGTGAGGCACTTGAGACCTACGAGCGATAGTCACCGCTACCAGTAGACCGTATAGGTACACGCATCGTCCCCGTTCCGACGACACGTTTCACCCGTTTCTTCGAGGAACACGAACGCGTCGACCGGCGCGTACTGCTGGGCAACCCCACGGATGAGACCACGATCAAACAAGCACGGATACGGGTTCTCACACGTCACTTCGCCGGTCTGATTCCCCAGCGATTTGAAACGATACTGTCCGATGTCCCCGCCACGGTGATTACGCTGGTAGGCCTCATCTATCGACTTGAGGCCGTCCGGAACAGTATCGAAATCGTTCGGCCAGTCCGCGACGCGGGGAATCTGTTCGCCGAGTCGGTCGAGGACATGCGGTTGTAGGTCATCGGCAATCGTCTCGAACGCGTTCAGCCAGGCCTGTTGTGGGTACCACTCGTCAGCCGCTGGCTCGGTGATTCCCTCCGCAGCAAGTGCCGTCAGCGCCCGCTCCCGGTACTCCTCTGAGAACTTTCCCATCGCCTCCTGGACTATCGTACGTACCGTTTGCCCGTTTATCTCGACGGCCGGGTCAAATGCATCGTAGGATGCCATTCTGTCCGAAGGTTCACAGGGAAGGAAATAAAGCCGGTCATACACTCGCCAGACACGGCGGTTTCACTTCGCGGCGGGAAGGCCAAACGGAGGTTTCCATACTGATTCCTGTATCTCCGGACACAGCGCTTCAGCGTCGATTTCATACGGTTCGCCGAGAGACAGCGGCTTCACACAGCCTGTACAACGTCGTCATCTGTTCCGATGCGTCGCTGACTATCTGTCGTCCGAGTCGGTTCTGACCTCGGTGACCCACGCCGGCCGACGCACTGTCGTCTCGCCCGACTCGAACTCGAAGGAGAGGTGGTACGTCTTCGGCGCGTCGCCAGTCAGTCTCACCAGAGCGAGTTCCGCATACGTCCCCGCTGGTCTCGTCAGATTCAACGTAACTCTTGCGGAGCGAACGGCAGTCGTGTCACCGACTGTTCGCACGGTCCCTGTAGTCCCGGTGACGTGGTACGCTTTCCGCCCCTCGTACCAGCCGTTTTTCGGTTTGTAGACCGTCGCTGCCTGAGCCGTGTCGGCTTCCTGTTCGTATCCGACGAGATACAGGCTCATGACCACTACCGACGCCGCTCCCGAAACATCGCCTGCCAGATCATTTGAATCCTGCTTGACGATGAACTCGGCGGCCCCATCGGTCTGGTTCTCCCGAAGGAGTTCCCAACCGGGCTCGCTCTGGATCTGCGCTCGTCGACGGTCGGTGCGGCTGTCATCCTCGACAATGATACGCCTGTAAACCGGGTCGCCCGGCGACGCCTGATACTGTTCAGTTCGGACAGTTCCTTCGCCAAGAGACAGGTAGCGCCCGCCGCCAGCGGTCACAGCGCCCTCGAATTCGAGTGCTGTCTCACTGTCCGCGACAACCGCACCAGTTGCCCGGTATTCGTCGGATTCAGGCACCGTGAACCGTTCATCCACCGGGTTCTTCGAGTGCGGGTCGATAGTGGCGAACGGAGACACAGCCGCGAAGACAAGCGTGAGACAACACAGCGCCAGCAAACCGTTGAGTAGCCTCGCAGTACGGCGGTCCATATCCCAGTGGCAATACTGACGAATAAAAGCTATTCGAACACAGCAGTACGACCGCTGCTGTCCGTTTGGAGTATCGCAGTCAGGTTATGCTACACAGCCGACCACTCACGCCTGTCGATACCGCGTCGCCCACTTCGGTACCGACCGACGGTAGAGACCGACACCGACAGCGCCCAAGACGCCACCAGACCCACCGAGCGCGGCAAGCACCGTCCCAGACAGCGGCGAGATAGCGAATCCGGCAATGAGTATCGGGACCAGCGGGAGGACCATTGCCGCGCCGAAAACAGCGAACAGTGCCGTATCGAAGAGAAACTCGTTCGGAGAGAGGCCGGTGAGATAGACGGTGGTGCCGAAGATGTAGCAGGCGACGCCGACAAGCAAGACAGCCCCGACAGTGGCCTCAGCGACCGGCCCGCCACGCCAGACGAGTGCGAGTGCGTAGAAGGCGAGGCCCACCAGCGGGCCGAGCAGGAGGAATGCCCGGAACTTCCCCGCGAAAACGGCTCTTACAGAGAGCGGATGGGTGAAATACAGGGAGACGTCGTCGGATTGCGTGAGCCAGTTGTATGTGGTAAACCCCGAGAGCCCGAGAATCGCACCGAATGAGATACCAGTGGACGGCGGTACTCCCGTGATCTGTCCGGCGAAATCGACCAGTGCGGCAGTGACGCCGAACAGCACCGCCGCCGAAAAGAAAACCTTCCCGAACCCGCCTGCGCTCCGGTGGATGTCGAGCAGGCTCTTCGTTGCAACTGGGTCGCCGAGCCGTCGCCACCAGCGGCCAAAGGCCGGTTCGACCGTTTGAGCGGGACGAGGCGCGGTCGCATCGAAAGTGACTGCGCCCAGCAGAAAGACGCCGACGATACCGGTAGCTGTCGTACCGACCCGCAGGGGTGTCTGGGTGAGAAACAGGCCATAGGGGGTGTAAGAAACGATATCGACACCACTGACTACCGCTGCACCGACAGCGACGAGCGGGGCCACGAGTAGCGCCAGTCCGGGGACGCCCCGCCCAGCGAGACCGAGCGCTGCAATCGTCGTTCCCATTCCGAAGACGAACATCAGTGCCAGTGTCGTCCACAGAAAGGTACTGGTCTCAACGACAAGAAGAGGTCCAGCGATTCCCCGCACTGCAAGCGCCGTTCCGACAGAGATCGGTAGCAGAAACAGTACAGCGTAGTAGACACTGTCCTTGACGACGAACAGTCCCAGCAGCGTGGTCTGCGATAGCGGGAGCGTGCGGGCAGAGAACACCAGCAGCGTCACGTCACCGAGGAGGTTCTGAATAGCATCGCGTCCCACAAAGCCGATAGATCCCGTGTGGAGTCCGAAGACGAACACCAGTGCATGAAGACCAGCGAACACGGTTTGCGGTTCGGTCCCGGTAACGGTCAGCAGCTTGGCTGCGCCGCCAACGAGTAGGCAGATGAACACCGGAAACAAGGAGAAGTGACTACCACGGAAGAGCCGGCTGTGGAGTCGCCACTCCTCGCGGAGCATCTCGACGAACACCCTGCGCACCCGTCCGTCACTCATATATCAACAGTTTGTTCTTCCCGGTCCACTGTTGCGTCGACGGTGTCCAGAAACACGTCGAGGAGCGTCTCATCGGCATCGAGTGCTGCCGGTCGGACATCGGCGACGAGGTCACCTTCGTACATCACTCCGACCCGCGAACAGAGTTCAGCGGCGACATCCACGCCGTGTGTGGTGACGACAATTGTGTTGCCGGCGTCCCGGTACGAGCGCAGGAAGCGCTTGACCCGCTCCTGAACAATCGGGTCGAGATTCGCCAGCGGTTCGTCGATGAACACGACATCCGGCTCGTGGAAGAACGCGCCGGCGATCATCACTTTCTGCTGTTGGCCCCGCGAAAGGTCCGAAGACAGCGTGTCGAGCTTCGCGGTAAAGCCGAGCCGGTCGGCCCACGACTCGGTCTGCGCTGTCACCGCGTCAGCGGGTATATCCCGGATTGCACCGACAAAATCGAAGTACTCGCGCGGCGTCATGAAACTCGGTGGTGACTCCTTTTCGGGTAGAATTCCCGCCCGTTCGCGGACCACCGTGGGCTGGGCTGCAGGGTCGGCACCGAGTACTGTTGCCTGCCCGCTATCCGGACTCAGCTGCCCGGTGAGTATCTCCATGGTCGTGGTCTTGCCGGCCCCGTTGGGCCCGAGCAAGCCGAAGAACTCACCATCGTCGATGCGCAGCGACAGGTCTGCTATCGCGGTCATGTCGCCGTATGACTTCCGGAGCGACTCGATCTCGATTGCTGTCACGGCGTTCTGCCTATCATCGTTGTTGTGTCGGTATAAGTTGTTATACTGTGTAAGAACAGTCCAGATGATCTATTAATGGTTTGACTGACAGATGCATCTAAACTTCCGAGTCTGTGCTCTGTGGTATCGGGTTCATCGACGGCGAGACCACATTTCTGACCACTCGCCGCAAACGCGACAGCGGTTTCGGCATTAATCGCTGCACGCATCCCGATGGAATCGAGTGGGCGTCAAGGGCAATCGAGTGGCCCAGGCGTCGGCCGCTCCGCTCAGCCGTCACGCCGGAACCACCGATAGCTGAATACAGCGGTGTAGCCGACACGATATGTACTGAACTGTCAGAGGTGTATTAGTCCCGCTGTCACCGGCTACCAATGTTGGTATAACCGTTGTTTGAGTAATCGATAGTTCTTAACACATGACAAGAGGGAGATACTACATGGTCCCGAATCGACGCCACCACCTCCCCCTCCTCTGTCTGGTCTGTGTGCTGCTCCTTGGAACTGCCATGCCCGCTGGCGCAGCGCCGCCGCCGCGACCGCTGTGTGATGCGTGCGGCGACTCGTTCGAATCGACGGCCGACGCCCACGGTGTGTCGGTCACTGTCACACAGAGCAACGCAACTGTCGCCGTCCACACCAACGGAAGCGCAACGTGGGTTGTCCACAACCGGCTGTCTGGCTCGGATGGAATCGCACGTCTTCGGGCGAACGAGAGCCTTCGGACCGCTATCGCCGATAGGGCGATGTGGGACACCGAGCTCCTGAGCGCGAACGTGTCTGGCGACGGCGTCATGACGCTGCGCTACCGCGAGGCCGACTTCGCCGAGCAGTCCGTCGGCGGGACGGTCCGGACCGGCGAGTTTACCGAGGCACACGGTTATCGGAATCTCGATGGCCTCGGCGCTGACCGACTCGCCGTTGTTGCTCCTGACGGGATGCGAGTCGGGCAGGCCATCGACGGCGCGACCGTCTCAGCCGACGGGCAGCGGATGACGCTGACCGAACTCAACGACGGGCGTATCGTGACGTTCGTCCCCCGTGAGACAGCCATTGGACCGCTGTTGAGCCTTCTCGCGGTCGGAGCGCTTCTCGGTCCCGTGATGGCGGTGAAGGCGCTCGCATTCATCATGTTCCCCGCAGCAGCGTTTACCCTCCTGGTTGGCGCTGCCGCCGGAGGCGTCACCCGGCTAGATTGGGATTTCAAACGAGTACGGAACTCCGCCGGCATCGTATTCGCTGGCTTCGGCGCGTTAGCAACTGCCCTGTCGCTTCTCGGAGCGATGGGCGTGTTACGGTTGGGTGGCACAGCAGCACCGCTGTTCGGCGGTGGCACTGCGCTGTTCGTGTGTGGAATAGCCCTTTCACAGCGACGTATCCGTGAGCGCACAAGCTATCGGACAGTCGTTGGCGGCGCAGTAATCGGTGCGGTCATCGCGCTGGGAGCGACGATAGCGGCGGCTCCGATGGTCGTCAGTGACGGCTCCGCGCTCCCGGTGTCAGCACTGTTGATTCTCGGCCCCGCGTTTGTACTTCTGCCGGCCGGGTACGCAGTCGGCCACGGGAACCGTCGGCTAGCGATGAAGACGGCCGCTGTCGGGTTCGTGCTGGCGATGCTACCGGCGCTCCCGGTACTACCTGTACCGTTTGGACTGGGCGTGCTGTTCATCCCCGTCGCCACGGCCAGCGCCGTCGCCGTTGTCGTTGCCGGCCTGCCGATTTTCCTCGCCGGCGTCTCGCTCGGCGTTCCAGCAGCGGCCCGCTGACCGAGATTCACACACCAGTCGCCCGAACTGGTGACGCTCTCACAGGAGTGGATTCACCCGAAGAAAGGGCGGGCTGGCATCAGTGACTCCAGTCGAAGTGGCTCGACCGATTTTCTCACCGCGCCTGCACAGCTTTCCCAGCGTGACCGACTCCAACTCGATGAGACCCAGACGTACTGCACCGTGGTGGCCGCCGATTCGACAGTCTCGATTCCAGACATACTAGACCAAACCTGCTCTGTTTGGACGTGTTCTATCGAGCAGATGATGCGGACGCTGTTCCACGGCTCTCGTCCCCAAGTAGCTACTCTTATAGGTGTGGCCGGCAGAAAGCATGTATAGGCGGCCACAGCGGTGGGGTTGCCTCCCGTACCCATCCCGAACACGGAAGATAAGCCCACCAGCGTTCCGGGGAGTACTGGAGTGCGCGAGCCTCTGGGAAACGCGGTTCGCCGCCACCATTCATACCTTTCATAAGTATCGATGAGCGACGCGGCTTTGCTGTAGTTCGGCATAGAGTCCACTGGATTCGCCACACATAGCTGGTCCGTTGTCGTCGGTGCTGAGAGAGGAACGGCCAGTCGATAGCGGAGCAGTATGGGTAGCGCAGAGAGCGTATCCCACACAGCGGAGGCCTATGTGTGGCCCGCCGTAACACACAAGCTCTGTTTTGAGTCTTGGGCACTTACTTACTGACGCTGTGGTTTGACCCGGTATGGACCGTCGCTACGTCATCGGTCTCGCCGTCGCGCTCGTCGCAATCAGTGTCGGACTGGTCGCTTTCACAGCCCTCTGGTTCCCGCAAACAACAGCACCTGGGTCAGCCGGAACGTATCCTACAGGGGCAGGACCGAACCACATCAACTTCTCGGCACTTGCTACGAACGATGCGAACGTTTCTCACACACCTCGTGAACACTGGAACTCGTACGCGATCATCTTCACCGCACCACCCGACCGCCCGCTCATAGAAGGCGATTACTATATCAACTCCACCACGGGGGAGATACTCGCCGACCGGTGGCACAACGCGACAGTCTATCGCAACGGGACGACGTACGCGGCCGTTCAGCCGGCCGACGGTATTCCGGACGAACGCCAGCGGGAGGAACTGGAATCGGACGACAGCTACGTCTACCACAACGCGACCGACGCGTATTACCGGTACGACCCACACTACGGACAGATTGCGCCCACGAACATCGGTCGACATCCTGACCTGCTCGACGGGTATACGTGGACAGCCACCAACAGGACGACTCACCACGGCATCCCCGTCATCACGTATCGTGTCACGGGCAAGCGAGCGACCGCTGTCGACGACGCTCCATCGCTTCGCAACGGCACGCTCAAGCTTGGAGCCGAGGACGGAATCGTCTACGCGTTCGACATCACGTTTGACAGAGATGGACGGGCAGACCGGTACACGTACGACGTTCGTCCCGCTCCGTTTCCGGACCACAGTTGGGTCGACACTGCCCGAGCGGTTGCTTCCGAGAACGCGACCAAGAGTTCCACACGTCGACACTCGACTAGTCCCCCGTAATTTCGCAGAGTTCCAGCCGGTGACGACCAGTCAGGGCGTCACGATCAAACTAAACCGATAGACTGTGCCCTCGTATTCGGCGACGACACCCCGGAAGTCGACCCGGTCGTCGTAGCTGTCTATGGGCTGGAGGTCGCCGGCGATACCGAGTGCGTCTAGGACCTCAGCAAGTCCGTCAGAAGGCGGTGCGCCCTCTTCGTAGCGGCGAGGCTCCTCGCTGATGGCGTCGTCTATCACGCCACGAGCGGCCTCTGAGAGGTCGCGTGAACTCAGATCGAGTTCCAGAATCGCCGTTCGCGCGTACTCCTCGAAGGTCGCTCGATTGGTCGAGATTTCCTCGAGAGTGTACGTCCACTCCGGGACAGTTACCGTCCGCTGCTCCGTGACGGGCCGGAAGTACTCCTCCCCCCGCTCAACGTAGTCGAACGGCGGCGATGGGACGAGCGCACTGGCTTCGGCGTCGAGATGCTGGTGATACTCGACAGTCTGGAGGTCCTCGAACTGCGGGTCGCCGAGAAATCCATCGTTGCCCGCATAGACTGCGTCAAGTGCCGCCTCTAGTATGCGTTTGTCCTGTGATGAACGGTCGAAAGGGGGCCGTTCGACTGTGGCGTCATCCGCGGGTGATTCGTCGGTCCGTGTGACCGCAAAGTGCCAGCGGTCCCGGTCGAGCCGGCGTTCCTCGCTGATCTGGACCTGATAGAAGATGCCGTCCCGCTGGAGAAACGTCGGGCGCGGCCGCGTGTCGTTGCCCCACCGGTCGCGTCCGACGAGCGGCCACTGTTGGACCGTAACACTACCCGTATCGTACAGTTCGGACGTATACTGCTGTTTCGTCTCGGTAGTAAAGTCGACCCTGGTGGTCGCTTCGATGGCGGTTGGATCGGGCCAGAGGTAGGGCCGCCTAACTGACGAGAGGTCCAGTTCGCTGGCGATGAGCGCGTAGTCGTCGAGACTGCCCGAATTGAGACAACCGGCGGTTGCGGTGAGCATCCCGGACGCGCCGATGAGTCGGAGGGCGTGGCGGCGGGAACAACGCATTGCTGTGCCAAAATAATCAACATCCCGATAAGTCGCTTGTGATGTGAATCTGTGTCTCCTCGTGGGACTACCAGCGCGAGCCCACGTTTGCGAAGGGTGCCACCATTCGATTGAAACTACAGCACACTGAGTTCGAACACTGCAAGGTAGACCTGTCCGCCCCCGGCCAGTATCATCACGACGGCCGCGACTTGATGCATTCGTTGCAGGTACGTGCCGAAGGTACGCCAGAGGCCGATGCCAACGCCCGCGAGCAACGTCACGCCGACAAGCGGAAGCGCGACCCCGAGCGCGTACACTGTGAGGACGATGACGCTTGCCTGGACTGGCAGTGCCAGCGCCTGGGTTACCACACCGAAGAACAGCGGCACGACACATCCGGCTGCGGCGACTGCGTACACAGCACCGAACACACCAAAGCCGGTTACCGACGCCGGTCGCTGTGGCAACGGGACACGGAGCTCGGGCTCCCTGTTCAGGAGCATCACGACGCCGAACACGATCAGACCGACTCCGATGACCGGTTCGAGCATTGGGAGGGCGTTTTTCAGTGGTTGCCCGAGCGCGAGAACGAGCAGAGCGACGAGGGTGAGCGCACCAAGCGCCCCGAAAGCAGCGGCGGTGGCAGGCGGCAGCATACCCACGTCCCCGTCGCTCTCGCGAAGGTAGTATCCGACGTAGCCCGGGAGAAGCGGGAACGCACACGGGGCGAAAAACGTCGTGATGCCTGCGCCCGCGGCAAACGCGAGTGTCCCGAGTACGGCAACGCCAGGCATCTTACACCACTGCGTCAAGTTCGGCCCGAAGCGTTTCTTCATCGGCAAGCCCGCTGTGGCCGAACTGGACGGTCCCGCTCTCGTCGACAATCGCGATGTACGGGAGCCCGTCCGCTCCGAACGCCGCCAATAACTCGCTACCGGGGTCCAGTCCGACGGTCCAGGCACCGCCGTTGCGATTCCACCACTCGCTGATATCAGCTCTTGTCAGTGTCTCACTCGGCCGCTCGTTCGTCACTGAGACGAACGACACCGCCGGATACTCGGGCCGGATGGCGTCCAGTATCTCGAGTTGGTCGTCACAGGGGGCACACCACGTGGCGAAGAGGTCGACCACCGTGACCGTCCCCGGCGTCGGTACGGGCGTCTCGCCTGCCAACGACCCCTCTGCCGCAAGAGTCTCCACGCGAATCGGAAGCTGGTCAGTCCCCCGAGACTGGATACCCGACAGCCCGTTTCGGGCAACCCAGAGACTCCCGCCGGTGAGGCCGAGCCCGGTCATCGCAGCAACGACCTGCCGACGGTTCACGCGTTTCTCACCGTCTTCAGGTCAGCAATAATGGTTTCTTCGTCCGGCGATTTCGAGCGGTATGCACGCTCGATGAACCCATCAGCGTTGACGAGTAGCGTCAGTGCTGTGTGCGTGAACATGTACATATCCATGTCCGCTGGTTCGGTGCGCTGGAATACAACACCGAACTGGTCCTGTATGACATCCTTCGCGCGCTGTTTCGACGCTGGTCGAAGGAACTGCCAGTTCTCGCTCTCAGCGTCGACGTTCATCTCGTCGGCATACGCCCCGAGTCGTTCTGCAGTGTCACGGGTGGGATCGAAGGTCATCGGGAGGAACCGGACCGCATCAGCGTAGCCGTTGTTCTCTGCGTGGCTCTGGACGTTCCGCAGCGTTGCGATGAGTACCGGACAGACGGTCTGGCAGTGGCTGTAGAAGAACGTGAGCAGTGCTGGCGTCTCAATATCGCGCAACCGGATATCCCGTGAACCGGTCGGCAGCGAGAGACTTACGTCCGGAACCCGTTCGCCCCATGCAGGATACGGAACGTCGCTGCTCTCGAACTCCCGGTCGGGCTCTTCGAGGGCGACGTCGGGATTCGAATCGCCGAAGCTACCGCTGCCGAGACAGCCGGCGACTCCGACGATTGTTCCAACCGCACCGGTCGATTTGAGAACCGTGCGTCGGTGCATACACGGTGTTTGTGCCCTCGAATATTTGGCTAATCTGGTGTGACTCTCGTAAACCGTCTCTCGCCTGCTTTCGCATCATTTCGGGCTGTGAGAGCACTAAGACCACAGCGCACTGAAGGAGACCTTTTCCGGACCCGGTCGGGCTCCGGAGGCCTGAGGGGATTCTCGTATTCGCAGTATGTATCACAGTTTACGAGTGGCTGTGTACCACCTACGGCCGAGCCAGCTCTACCATGTTTCACAGTTCGTCCTGCAGGGTACTGGCTGTTCGCTGTGCGCCATCAGCAGCGTCTCCGGACGCCCACTGAAGCAGTACGTCATCCCCGCTGTACCGTGGGATAACATGAACGTGAGCGTGGTAGACTTCCTGTCCAGCGGCAGCACCGTTTGACTGGACAATGTTCAGGCCGTCTGGGGCGTACGCCGATTCGATAGCCGACGCGATCCGTCGAGCGGTCTGGAACACAGCTCCAACACGCTCCTCATTCATATCCGTCAGCGTCTCGTGGTGAGTTGTCGGAATCACCAGGACGTGACCGGGGTTGGCTGGGGCCGTATCGAGGAAAGCGAGCGTCTGTTCGTCCGCATAAACACGGTGAGCCGGCGCCTTCCCCTGCACAATATCGCAGAAAGCACATGGAGGCATATGGCATCCAGAATGATAATCTGGACGAACTTTATTCTGAATGCTTGAACGATCCGGTCGAACGATGTGGCGTGCCCACTCCCCCAAGATACCGGGTCTTGCCCGGACCACGTACCCTGATCAGTCGTCTCATTGACTCCGGATAGCTGTGGTGCAGCAACTGAGACACTGTGAGGACGAATTGTGGTACGTGAACATAATTCACTATCACGAGCGAGACTATTCGAAGCGACAGAGATATTTTGAGAATAGTAGGTGTGTATATTCTACCCCGAATAGCCCAGATTTGTAGTTATATAACAGAGTATAGCTTAGCAGTGTTTCGTCTCCCGATTCAGAAGTGTATTTGTTAAACGTCAATCAGCCGAACACTTATATGTATCCTATCCGATACTGTTGTCGTAATGCCAGAAGCGAAGTTCGAGGTCGATGTCGACAGCGCGCCAGACGAACAGCCGGGCGCAAACCCGTTCAATCGGTGGCACCCGGACATCCCGGCGGTCGTCGAAGCGGACCCGGGCGAGAGCATGCGACTGGAGGCTCTCGACTGGACCGGTGGGCAGATAACCGACAACGACAACGCCAACGAGGTCCGCGACGTTGATCTCTCGCAGGTTCACTATCTCGCGGGGCCGGTGCATGTGAACGGGGCCGAACCGGGTGACCTGCTGAAAGTCGAGTTCCACGACATGGGGCCGCTCAACGACCGCTCGGAGTTCGGCTTCACGGGCACGTTCTCCCAGCAAAACGGTGGTGGCTTCCTGACCGACCACTTCCCCAAGGCGGCGAAATCAATCTGGGACATCGACGGCTACACAGTCTCCTCGCGACACATCCCTGCTGTCGAGTACGAGGGGAAGATTCACCCCGGCCTCGCAGGATGTGCGCCCAGCGAAGAGCTGCTGGAAGCGTGGAACGAACGGGAACAGGAACTCATCGACAAACACGCCGAGGACCCCGAGTCGATACCGAACCATCCGACTGGGGAGGCAGAGCCAGCCGTGGCGAATCCGCCAACGCCCGATGGGGCGCTCATGGGCGAGATGGACCCCGACGAGGCCGAGGAGGCCGCGGAGGTCGCGGCCCGAACCGTCCCACCCCGAGAACACGGCGGCAACCACGACATCAAAGACCTCTCTATCGGGTCGACGGTGTATTTCCCGGTCTACGTCGAGGGCGCGAAGTTCGGCATCGGCGACTTCCACGCCTCGCAGGGGGACGGTGAGATATCTTTCTGTGGCGCCATCGAGATGGCCGCCTACGTCGACCTCGAATTCGACCTCGTGAAAGACGGGATGGAGAAGTTCGGCGTCGACCATCCGATCTTCGAGCCGGGCCACCGTGGACCGAACTTCGAGGACTACGTCACCTTCTGTGGCTACTCCGTCACGGAGGACGGCGAACAGAAGTACATCGATTCGCATACTGCCTACCGGCGGGCCTGCCTCCAGGCCATCGACTACCTCAAGCAGTTCGGCTACACCGGCCAGCAGGCGCTGCACATCCTCGGGACCGTCCCGGTCGAAGGGCGACAGAGCGGCGTCGTGGACGTGCCAAACGCCTGTTCGACGCTGGCGCTCCCGACGGGCGCGTTCGAGTTCGACGCGTCGCCGACGGGCATCGAACACAACAGCGCTGACCGCGGTGACCTCTGTGTCACCGACGACCCGCTGGAATGAGGGCTGAAGACAACGCCGACTGTCGACACTAATGCTGGGAGATACGACCGGTGACGTCGACGGCGATAGCGACACCAGCGAGCGAAACGACACACAGACGCCTGCCGGGGAACTCGCCGACACAATCCGGACGACGCTCGGGCCCAACGGGCTGGACAAGATGGTCGTCGGCGAGAACGGAACGGTCATCGTCTCCAACGACGGGTCGAGCATCGTCGAGTGGATGGACATCACCCATCCGGTCGGCCGGCTGGTCGAACGGGCCGCGGCCGCACAGGACAGCGCCGTTGGGGACGGGACAACGACAGCTGTCGTGCTCGTCGGCGCACTCCTCGACGAGGCTGCGACACTCCGTTCGGATGGGCTCCATCCGACAACAATCGTCGACGGCTACGTCAAAGCTGCAGAGGCCGCCCTCGACCAGTTCGGGCAGTACGAGCGTGGCCTCGACTGCCGACACGACGACCGGCTGACACAGATTGCAAAGACCGCTGTCACGGGGCGCTGGGACGACGTGTCGACCGACCGGTTCGCCGAACTGACCCTCAACGCACTGGAGGCCGTCGAATTCGACACGTCGAAACTCACACTCAGGTCCTATCACGGCGGCGAACTCCGCGAGTCAGCGTGCCTTGACGGCGTCGTGGTCGATCTAAAGAGTTCTTCGACTGCTCTGGAAGCGCTCCACCCGCGCGCCGAAACTGACGACGAGCCAGCCGTCGCGATGGTCGACGGCGAAATCGGTATCGAGGAGTCGGACCGCGTCCAGTCGGTGGAGGTCCGGGACACCACCCAACGGAGCGCGTTGCAGGACTACGAGCGGGAGCGCAAAACGGACCTCGTAGAGCAGGTGGTACAGTCAGGCGCGACCGTTATAATCTGTCAGAAATCAATCGACGAAGCGGTCAGAACCGCACTCGCCCAGCGTGGTGTGCTCCCCGTCGAACGGACCCGGCGGGACGAGTTTGACGTTATCGCACGGGCGACGGGGAGCACGCCGGTCATGTCCGTCGATGAACTTACCGAGGATGACACCGGTACTGTCGAGTCAGTCACACGGCGGACGGTCGGGACGACTCAGACACTCGTGCTGCAGGGCTGCCCCGAGGAGCAACGAAGAACAGTACTGCTCCGTGGCGGCACGCCACACGTCGCGGAGGAGGTCCGCCGCATCGTGACAGACTGTATCGATGTCATCCGCGGTACACTCGACGGTGGCACGTTCGTTCCGGGCGGGGGTGCGGTGCCGGCCGCGCTGGCTATGGAGCTCGCCGCCCTGTCCAGTGGGATACCGGACCGGACACAGCTCGTCTTCGATGGGTTCGGAACCGCGCTGGAATCGCTCCCACGGACACTGGCCTCGAACGCGGGTACGGACCCACTGGACACGCTGACAGCGATAAGACAGCGACACGACGCCGGCTCAGAGACGGTCGGTGTCGGTCCTGATGGCAATCCACGCGATATGATTGTAGCGGGTGTTCTGGAACCATCGATGGTGTTCAAGAGTGCACTGCAACGGGCAGTCGCCGTCGTGACACAGATCCTTCGAGTCGACGACATCGTGCGGACCAGCGCAGGCGAGCGCGGAGCCGACGGTGAACACGACCACGCTCACACGGCAACGGGTGGCTACCCGTGGGCGGTGGGACATTGAGGGCATGACAGGTGTGCAGACACAGACGGCTATCCAGCCGGCCGGATACTGAATCAGGGTGAGTTACCCGTCTTCGTCCGCTGAAGCGCGTTCGCGCTGGACCACAAACACCGGTCCGAGAAACCGGTCGGCGACCTGATCGGCCGGCATCCCGAACACGAACGTCGTCAGCGACGGGTCGGTTTCACCCATCACGACCGCGTCAAACGAATCAGCCACGTCCACAATTGCGTCAAGGGGTTTCCGGTCGCGGTCGATCCGCGTCTCGATAGTCGACGAATCCATCCCGAACTCCACCAGACGGTCCGTCATTCCACTGAGAAGTGTCTGGATATCGTCGTCCGTCGTGTCTTCGGCCGCAACGTGATACAACGTCACGTCGGCGTCCGTCGCTCCGAACACACTCGCGACGACACGGGAAAGGCGGTCAACCCCGATGGCCCCGCGGACCGGGACCAGCACGTCTTCGACTGGCCCCGTGGCGTTCGGAACGAGAACGGCCATGCAGTCGTGCTCGTAGATCATGCGGTCAATCGTCTTCTGGCCGTTATGGGTGAACACGAGCCGCCGCTCGACAGTGGCTCCGGCCTCCTCGAACATCTCTTCGTACTCATCGAGCCGCCCCACGGCCCGGTCCTCGAACTGCATCCGGGCCTGTCCGGGGGCAGTCTGTTCTGGGATGACGTGATACCCCAGCAGGACGACGTGGGTATGCGCAAGTAGCTCAGGGATACCCTCAGGGACCGATTCTCCTTCGAGCACGCGGATCGGGACGAGTATCGATGGTCGGTCCGTCATAATTAGATGTCTCCTTTGAGTGTCACATCCCCAGCGTAATAACGGTACCAGAGGTACGAGGCGAGCATGACCACGATGCCGATACCGATAGATGCGGGCTGCATGAAGACAATTAGTCCGAAGCTCGCGAACGCACCCATACCCGGGACCACCGGATAGCCCGGCACCCGATAGCTGGGCGAGTACCACTCGGGGTTCCGACGGCGCAACACGATCAGGGCGATACACATCAGCCCGTACATAATCAGGTGAAGAAACGAGGCAACCTCAGCCAGCAGTTCGACCCGGCCAGTCGCGACGAGGACGAGAATCGGTCCGCCAGCGGAGAGCAACGCGACGTGCGGAGTGCCGTACCGAAGGTTGACCTCGCTCGCCTTTCTGGGGAGCAGGGCATCACGGCTCAGAGCGTAGACCGCCCGCGAAGCGCTAAGAATCGACGCGTTCGCGCTCGAAAACGTCGCCAGCAGCCCGGCACCCAGAATCGCGACCGCACCGGGCAACCCGAGGAAGTCACGGGCGACTTCGACCATCGCTGTCTCCCCGAACGCTCCCAGTCGTGCAGCGCCGAACGCGCTGGTCGCGACGAAAATTGTGACAACATAAAAGACGGTGACAGTCAGGACCGACCCCACCATCGCCAGCGGCAGATTCCTGCCCGGCTGTTTGATTTCACCCGCGACAGTAGCGACCTGCGCGAACCCCAAGTACGACGTGAACACGAGCGCCGCGGTCGTCAACACCCGGAAGTATCCTCTGGAGAAGAACTGTTCCGGAACGGTTCCGCCACCGAACACCCCCACAGCATCGAGAACACCGTAAGAAAGGAACGCTGTGAGCACGACGAGGAGAATCCCGACCACCGCGTTCTGAATCTTCGCAGTGTTTTCCGTGCCGCCGATACTGAGTGCCGTCAGCGCGACCCCGAACAGCAGCCCGATGCCGATGACTGGACTGAACGGGAGTGAGATGTTGAGCTCAGTGAACACGGCGCTCGCGTAGTGACCGAGTCCGACCAGATAGAACGCGGATGCGAACATCAGCCCCAGCCACAGTCCGAGGCCCACGATTGCGCCATACGCCGTTCCCATTCCTCGCGAGATGAAGTAGTACCCGCCGCCGCTCCGGGGCATCGCCGTGGCGAGTTCGGAGGTCGGAAGCGCCACGAGCAACGCGACCAGCCCACCGATTGCGAACGAGAGCGTCGCTGCCAGCCCAGCGTTGGCGGCCGCTAACCCGGGAAAGACGAAGATTCCGGCCCCGATCATCGTCCCGATACCGATTGCCAGCCCGCCGACCAACCCGATTGTCCGTTCGAGCTCAACGTCGTCGTCGTGGACGACCGCGTCGTCGGTGACGGCTTCCGGCTCCTCGACAGGTGCCTCACCGGCGACGTTCTCGCCCGCTGGTTCCACGTCGACAGGCCGGTCAGTCATATGACACCAGTTATCTCAGCTGTCGGATAAAACCGCCGACGAGATGGAGACCGGGCGCTGCGGGCGGGACCCGCGATACCACTGTCTGCCAGTCGAAACACCTCTATGGCTACATCACGTACCCATAGTACTGTGCGTTTCAGCCATCGGGTCCGAGCGCTCACAATTCCCGACGAAATCCGGGACGCGATAGCGGCACGTATCGCGGCGAGTCATCCCCACGAGGCCGGCGGCTACCTGGCGTGTACGCGACGGGATGACCGGCTGTACGCGACTGACCACGTCCCGCTCGACAATGTCTCCCCGAGGCCGCGGCGTCGGTTCGTCGCCACGGCCACCGATGACGTGCCGCCGGAGCCCCGCGTGTTCTATCACTCACACACGTCGGCGTCAACACCGTCCGGCCTGACGGGTACCGACCGGCGAAACATCCGCGATCGCTTTGCACTCGTCGTGTTCGCCCCGCACGGAGAGCCCTACAGTTACCGGCTGTTCCGACTGGGCGTGGTTAACTGGCGAGAGGTCCCCGTGATGGCGGAAGAGTCCACCGAGGAGACGACCCGACTGCCCCGGCTTGTCTGAGGTGGCTGTAGGCGCGCATCGAATCGGTACTGCTGTGAACTGGGAGCGAACGGTATCGACAGGTAGAGCGCGGATACCCTCGGCTCAGTCCTCTTCGCCGCCAGCTACGATGTTGGGGTTGCTCTGTTTCTCGACGCTGTATATCGGGTAGTCGTCCTTGGTGACGTAAGCGATGACGAGGAACGACACGAGCCCCACCGCGGCGGCGATGAACGTCGGAAGGCCGTCGAAGGCGGCAGTGAAGATATCGTTGGGGATGTACAGGAGCGTGTTCTCGTAGGCGTACGTCGTCGGCACCAGCACGAAGAGTACGAGACGGGTCGCGGAGCCGGCGACCATCGAGCCGAGTGCCGCCGGCGTGGTTGCGATATCGGACCAGTACAGCCCCATCACGAGCGGGACGAACGCGCCGGCCAGCATGATGTCGAACGCCAGCACGAGCAACATCCCGGTCGCAGACACCCGTATCGCGAGGAACACACCCAGCAGCGTAATCGGTACGGACATCAGGCGCGTGACGGTGAGCAGTTTGTCGCTCTCCGAGCCGAAGAAGCCCCCGTCGACGCCGCCGTCCGCGGCCGTCGCCGGGCTGGCAGTACTCTCTTCGTCGACGCGGATGTTGCCGATGTTCCGGGCGATGACCGCCGACGTTCCCAGTATCGCGCCGTCGCTTGTCGAGAACGAGGCGGCGACGATACCGGCGAGGACGAGTGCGGCCAGCCACGGAGGAATGGCGTTCTGGAGTAGCGTGTACAGCACGGCCTGGTTCCCGGCCTCGACACCGAGCGAGGCGAGAATCGGGTTTGCCGACAGCGCGACGACGGAAAACGGGACGCCGATGACGAGCGTACCGGCGGCCCCGATGAAGCAGGCTTTCTGTGCGGTTTCCGGGCTATCAGCCGCGAATACCCGCTCCATGAAGTCGATGGCGACGATGTCACCGAGACCAAGAGCGACGATGGTGGCGAGGTTGATGTACGCCCCCTGGCTCGGGTCGGTGAGTTGTCCGAGGTTGGTCGGCCCCATCCCGGAGGGGATCGTGAGGCCGTAGTTAGCCGTGATGTAGACAATGAGCGCGATGGAGCCGACGAACGCGATCCCTGCCTGGATTACGTCGGTGTAGGCCACCGAGAACAGCCCGCCGGCGACGGTGTACGCGAGCACGAGCCCGGCGATGATGAACACGCCCAACTGGAAGCTCGTTCCGACGAAAATCTGGAAGAGGTAGCCGCCGGCGACGAGGTTCCCCGCAAGCAGGAACGCGTAGGCGACGGACATAATCACACTCGCGACGATTTCGGCGGTGCGGCCGTACTTCCGGCGGTAGAAGTCCGGCAGCGTCGTGAGGTTGAGTCGGTTCATCGGTTTCGCGAAGAACAGCCCAGTGAGGAACAGACAGAGCGCCAGCCCAACGGGCAGGGCCGCGCCGGCCCAGAAGCCGAAGCCAGCCGCGAGGTCGGTGTTGCCGAGCGTCGCGTTCGAGTCAAGCGACTGCGCCATCAACGTCGCCGCGGCCAGCGGGAGAATGAGTCCCCGGCCGGCGACGATGTAGTTGATGCTGTCGCCCTTGACCTTCTTGGCGACGTAGAACCCGATTGCCATCATCGTCACGATGGTGGCAGCGAGGCCGTAGAGAATGACGCTCACGGCGACCCACCTCCGCTGACAATTGACCAGATATAGTTGATATGAGCGCACGTTCCACCAGCATTAGCCCCGAACAGGTTTCGATTTGGACGGTATTGAGTCACATGAGTTTCGTTTTGAGCACTGCATAAAGGAGTTGTGACAGTATTGTTTACACAGTAGAGTTATCCCGCAACGCCCATGCACTGTAGTCACAGGTAGGTGGATACATGTACAGTATCTATCGACTGAGTTTCCTAGAACTGTTTTAATACTGTAGCCAGAGCCGAGTGAAATTTCATTCACTTCTGTACGCCTTTGGAGTATTTGTGTCGACCCAAAGTAGAAAATACGCCCCAATCGGACAACAGGTAGAGAATTCGATGGACATACCTCGAAAACAAGAGAGGACTAAACAGTGACGCCCGACCCGATTCGAATGAAACGGAAGGTACAGCAGTTAGGCTCCTCCACGCTGGCAGTGACGGTACCCGTCGACTGGGCGCGCCAACACGACATCTCGAAGGGTGATGAAGTCATCGTCCAGCGCGACGAGAACGGCGGGTCGCTGCTCGTCGTCCCCGAACAGCCAACCATCGAGGACGTAGAGGCGACTATCGACGCCGACGCGCTGACCGCCGGCGCGCTCGAACGGGCTATCATCACGCAGTACGTTCTGGGCCGACAGCTCATCCGGGTCGAGGCGACAGCGCCACTGGGTCTCGAACACCGCAACGCCGTGATGAACGCCGAGCGCCGACTGATGGGACTCGGCATCGTCGAACAGGCCGAAACGACGGTGACGGTCCGGTGTTCGGTCGCACCGGAGGACTTCGACCTCCCGACGCTGCTTGGCCGACTCAGCCGTACTGAGGCAGTGATACGCGGGGACGCGATTTCCGCGCTTATCGAGGGAGACACCACCCTCGTCGAGACCGTTGAGGGCCGCCAGGAGCAGGTCGAGAAGCTCTTTTACCTGTTCCTGCGCCTAGTGTTTACCATCTATCGGAACCCGCGGCTGAACCAGGCCGTCGGATTGGAGACGGGCTTTCCCCTCATCGGCTACCGCTCGGTCGCACAGGACGTGGTGCTGATGACCGACACTGCCATCGAGATCGCGGGCCTGGCGACCGATTCGGCGACGCCCGACCAGACGACCGCGTCGAAACTCACCGAACTCGGGGACGCACTCGACGACGCCGCCAGTGCCACCCGCTCAGCGGTAACGACGCCGGACTACGATGCGACCGAAGACGCCCGCGCCGCGTTCGACCTGGTCGACGACCGTATTGCCGACCTGAACGCCCACCTCGAAGCCGAGCGGCCCGAACCGCTGCTGGCGCTCCAACGTGCCGTCGTCCTGCTGGAGCGAAGCGCCAGACACGCCCGCGATAGCCTCTCGGTCGCGACACATCTGGCCTTTCGGAACGACCCCTCGCTTGTCACCGGGGAGTAACTGCCGCCCAGCGGCCGACGGGTGACCCGCTGATTAAATTCCTTAAGGAAACTCCCACGGTACATGTCCACTCGTGGTCATAGGAGTGGGTTTTACACATTCGAAGGAACGCTTATCCGTAGTTCGCAAGCATCTACTTCTGTCGACAAACGCGCCGGGTTCGACCAGTTCGAATCCGGAAAACTACCACATCATGACCGACCGAAACGGCGACGACATCTACGGCGACAAGCACAAGGAAGCGAACGAACCCATCTTCAGCGGTATCCCGACGTTCCTCAAGCTCCCGGAGGTCGAACGCGACGCCCTCGACGAGGAGGACGTCGACATCGGCATCCTCGGCGCACCGCTGGACACGGCGACGACCATCCGTCCGGGGACTCGGTACGGTCCGCGTGCCGTTCGGGCCGCCTCGACAGTGCCCTCGCCCCCCTACGAACACTTCAACATCGAGACCGGCGTCGACCCCTTCGACACGTTCAGCGTCGCCGACACCGGTGACGCGGCTGTCTCCCCCGGCGACACTCGCCAGAGCCAACTGAACATCGAGGACGCCGTCTACGAGATCAGCGAACAGGCCACGCCTATCGTCATCGGCGGTGACCACTCCATCTCCTACCCTGATATCAAGGGCTGGGCCGAAGCGAACGACTACGACGACATCGGGCTGATTCACTTCGACTGTCACGCCGACACCGGTGACGAGGGGCTGACCGGCTTCGAGTACGACCACGGCGCGTGGGTCAAGCGCGTCTTCGACGACGACCTCATGGCCGGCGAGAACTACACCCTCATCGGCCCGCGTGGCTTCTGGCCCGGCCCGGACACCTACGAGGAGATGCGAGAGGCCGACATGAAGTGGTACACCTCCATGGAGGTCGGCAATATGGACCTCGACGACATCGTCGCAGACGCGGTCCAACGGGCCACCGACGGCACCGACGCCGTGTGGGTCTCCTTCGACGTGGACGTGATGGAACCGGCCTACGCGCCCGGCACCGGCGAACCCGAACCCGGTGGCCTCATCCCGCGTGAGGCTATCTACATGGTCCGTGAAGTCGTCAAGGCGCTCGACCCCGAGGACTTCGGCTTCGACGTGGTCGAGGTTTCGCCGGCCTACGACACAAGCGACAGTAGCTCCTACAACGGCGGTGTCACCAGCGGGCTGGCCAACCGCCTCATTATCGAGGTCATGGGGAGTATGGCACTCGCCGAGAAGGGACTCGAATCGGGCGACCCGATCAAGCCCAAGGAACCGCTCGGTCCCACGGAAGAAGCCGAGACGCCCGCCGACGACTGACCCAGCAGCGTTTTTATCGGCGTCTATCGCTGCCACTGGCGTCAGTCCGATTTTCGTCCCGGCCCCCGAGGCACGGTTCCATATCCGTCAGGAGTAGGCATTGGGCTCCCGGAGCCCACCAGCGACGCCCCGACGGTGACACTACTGACCGACGGCGCGCCCTGAGCGTTCCGCTATTTCGAGTGCCCACACGTTGGGGTTTTCCTGTAGTTCGTACTCGGAGAGGAGGTTCGATTGGTACGCGTTGTCGGCGAGCGCTTCACGCGCGGTGTCCCAATCATCGATACTGATGCGGTTGAGCGGTCCAGCGACAATCACGCTCCGCCATGCCCCGTTCGGGTCGACATCGAACGTGGTGAAACTCGCCACATCGGTCTGCTCTGCGTACATCTCCTTTCTGAGTTCAGCACTTGCGCCCAAGAACACGAAGTACAGCGTGTCATCGCCGTCGTATCCGAAGGACAATGGCACACCGTAGGGCACACCATCGACGGCCATCGACAGGACGCCGACGCCGCTCTCCACCAGCACTTCGTCTACATCCGATTCGTCCACTTCTCCACCCAATAACGGTTGGTACTCTCTACTCATACGCCGAATATATAACTGATACTGGATTAAAACCCAACAGTATTCTCACGAACTCGGAATTTAGCTCGTGATTGATTGGTGTGGATTCGTTCCCGGGAGTGAACGCAGAGGCGATGACCGTGACAGTTACCGGGATTCGACAGTATGCCATGGCTTCAGGTAGCTACAGCTCCAACGACACCCTGTGTCTTGGTGGCAGTGTACGAACTGCGGCTTTCGGTACGCATCTCATCCGGGTAAGTGCGAACAGTGCGGGGCGGAGACGTTCGCGGTCCACGAGCCGTCGATGAAGGAACGGCTCCTCCGTCCATCTCTCGTTATTACGATCACTGGACTTCTGTTGCTACTCGCGATTCTATATCTGACATATCTGTAGCCGCTGTCCCGTGACCAAGGCCGGATTCCCCGTAACAGATACTCGTCAGCGAGCCTTTACTACAGAGCCCACTATCGACAGACCTGCCGAGCCGGTTTTTTGACTGCAGCGCTAACCAGTGATATGGAGGCAGTTCTCACCGCTCTGGGGCGGTCGCAGCGAGACGACGGCGACGACGGGGAGTTCTACGGCAGCCCAAGGTTCGTCAGGCACGCTGATGAAGGGTTCCACAGGCGGTTGACGGATGTCTACGATTCGGTGTTGTCCTCCGGCGACCGGATCTTCGACGCGATGAGTAGCTGGGTCTCACACCTGCCGGACGGCGACTACGGTCGCACTGTCGGTCACGGACTCAACGAAGCCGAGCTCACGGCCAACGACGCACTCGATGAGTGGTTCGTCCAGAACCTGAACCGGGACCAGTCGCTCCCTCTCGATGACAACACGTTTGACGCGGTGCTGTGTGCGTTATCCGTCCAGTACCTCCAGTACCCCGGTGCCGTGTTCAGCGAGTTCAGCCGCGTTTTGGCCCCTGGTGGATGCGTCGTCATCAGCTTCACGAACCGGATGTTCCCCACGAAAGCAGTCCGAGCCTGGCGCGTTGCCGACATGACGGAACGGACCTCTCTAGTCGAAGCGTACTGCCGAGCCGGCGGGCTGTCAGTAACGGAGATAGTCGAGGCGCACCCGGAAACCGACCCGCTTGTCGCTGTCATCGCACAGCACGAATAGCCAGAGGCCTCGAATACGTTGGCAGGGCGATAGCTGCGTCACAAGCGTCACATACTGTCGGCTGTGAGTCCGTGGAGAATTTCGCCAGCCCAGGGTGGCGAATATCTCGCACCAGTCACAGCCAACAGTGTCAGATGCAGAACACTCGTTCTCAGCCCGTGTGAAAGTACCTACTGCTGGGGCGGCTTGCGTCGTGAACGGGTCCAAGCGGTAGTGTTGTCCACCAGCTGTGCGACACCATTTGTGTCTCCAGAACAGAAGATACAGCATGACATCGGAACAGCACGATGCCACGGAACCGCCAGCTACTGAGCCGAACCCCGCGGCGCTATCGTTTGTCGGCGGCTTTGTCGGGACAGTTGCCGGGCTCAAGCGCGGCGGCGTTCCCGGCGCTGTCGTCGGTGGACTCGTCGGTGGGACGGCAGGATACGTCGCCGGTGCCGCATCGCAGGAAGCGAGCGCCGGGTACGAGCCACCTAGTGACGAGCCGATCACAATCGATACGTCGGACGCCGAAGGCGACGATACACAAGAGGATGAAAGCGATGATATGGCAGAGGGCGAGGAGACGGGAGAGGACGAAGGCGATGATACGGTGGAGGACGAGGGCGAGGCTGAGCCGGCAGATGAGCACAGTGCCGACGGCGAACCCGAACGCGAGGACGACAGCAGCAGTGACGAGGGAGACGGTCCGGATGACGAAGGCACCTGATCGAGACTGATACTGATTGTTGGAGACTGTTTCCGGAGCAGGCCGACACCGGGGTCGGTAGACAACGGACCGTTGCGATAACCGTCATGTGAGACACAGCGCTTCCGACCTGCCTGTTTGCTGTAAGACTGCGGACTGGAATCCACCCCGGCGAACTGCTCGTGTCCGTTGCTGATACACATGTTCCAAGCAAAGCGGCGACCAGCGTTCGCGGGTACCGATACACCCTCGCATTTTTGCCGTCACCAGCCGTGCGTTGAGGGGTGGTAGCAATTCAGCCTGAGTTGGACGGGCGTACCGCTCTCGTGACGGGGTCCGCAAAGCGGGTCGGTCGCGAAGTGCTTCTCGAGTTGGCGGCTGCCGGTGCCGATGTCGCTGTGCACTACCGGACGAGCGAGACAGCGGCGGCAGAGACAGCGGCCGACGCACGGGAGCACGGCGTCGAGGCGGCAACTGTGCACGGAGACGTAACAGCGCCTGAATCCGTCGATGCGCTGTTCTCGGACTGCGAATCGGAACTGGGAACCGTCGATATCCTGGTCAACGCTGTCGGGCCGCTTCCACAGGGGCGGTGGGACGAGCTGTCCCTCGACGAGTGGAAGACCGCGGTCGAGGGGTGTCTGTACTCGACGTATCTCTGCTCGCAACGGGCGCTCCCGTCAATGCGGGCAGGCGGGTGGGGCCGCATCGTCAATTTTGGTGTAGCGGATGCCCGAGATGACAGGGCAGTGCCGATGAACTTCCCATATTTCGCGGCAAAGAAGGCAGTCCTGCAGTTCACGCGAACGTTAGCGTACGATACACAGGACGACGGAATCACAGTCAACGCCGTGTCGCCGTTCGCCGTCGAAAATACCGTCGTCGACGTCTCGGAGTTCCCGCGCGGGCGACCGGCCACATTCGAGGACGTCGCCGCGCCGATTCTGTTCTTCTGTAGTGACGCGGCCGACTACATTTCCGGCCAGAACGTCGCTATTGATGGTGGCCGTCTACAGGAGGCCTAACGGGGGAACAGCCCGCGCACAGCCGAGGGAGGACCCCAGTAGCATGGGATTGCCTCGGAACCTACCCGTCGTATCGAGCTACCAGCTACAGTGTCACCGGTGCCGGTATCAGGCGCTGTCAGCGGCGTCTGACCCGTCGCCGTCTCGCTGTGCGAGGACGATGCCGGCGATGAAACACACGGCTCCCAGTCCGTACAGGCCATAGCTCAGGAGCTGTCCCGAAGCGAGGAACCCAGCGACGAGCAGGACGCCGAACGCAGTGTGGAGAATAGCAGTCTGGTTCACACACTTTTTAGCGCGCTTAGGAGCAAAAATGGCCCGGTTGGAGATAGTCGCTTCCAGACCAACACGTCATCTGGCTCCGTGTCTGTGGTGAAAGCGGGCCAGCGGTGGTAGGGTCTGTGTACTCTCGGCTCACGCCAAGCGACAAAGGCGTAATAACCGTTCAACCCTTTGCTGAAACGTATGGTTGGACACACTGTCACGTTTTCTGACCCGCACGTCCTCACTGACGGTGACGCGGTTGAACTCGCGGTCGATGGCTACGAGGACGTTGGGAGTATGTACATCCTCGAACTTACTGACGGGACCACACAGTCAGTCGGAAAGCAGCTCGTAGAGACCATCAGCGAGCAATCGAAGTAGGGGAGCGGTCTACGAACTACCATCAGTGACCATGAGATGGGTATCGCAACGACTACCGATACTGTCGGCTGTTCCTCTTGCAGGATATCCGCTACTCCAGGGTAGCGATAGTCTACACAGACGGACAGACGGTAGTGTGAGGCCGTTCACAGCGACTGACGACCCGACTCACGGCGGCTCGAAATGCCGTGAGCTACAGACTGACGCTTGGTCTCTCTCCAGCCCAGTGTCGCCAGAGCAAAGTCGAGGGATTACATGACCGGGCTGGGACTCTCCCTGGTTCTCAGGTTCGACGGCAGCGTGCATTACGGCCCCGCGAACGTCTCACCGCGGGCCGCAGCTATCGGCTACGTCGTCGAGGCCGGACGACGGTTAATCGAGGGCTCGCGCTCGCTTTCGACGTTCGTCTCAAGCACCCACGTCGAGTTCCGGGCGCTGGTCGCCGGGGCTCGCGCTGTCGCTGCGCTCGCGACACACCGCGAGGTCAGCAGCGTCCACGTCCGGGGCGACGCTGCAGCGGTTATCCAGGCTGTCGACCCGAGCCGTGACGCCACTCCGGGTGATGCCGTCCGGCGTCGCCGCGTGAGCATCGTCCGGGACGCCCTCGCCGATGTGCCTCAGGTGTCGTATCGCTGCGTGAAGCGGGGCAAAAATCAGCGTGCACACGCTCTCGCGGCACGCCCACACCGACTGTCTGACTAACGCCCCGCTGCAGAACGCGCAACGCTGTTTACACGTCCTCCCGATAGCCGACAGCGCAGTCCTCGAACACACCCGTCTGTTGGAACGGGCAGGCACAGCCGATAAGCATCAGCGAGCCGTGTACACGTGTATGGGAGACGATAGTAACGTCGAGGAGTATCTGGACCCTGAACTCGACCAGCAGGTATCAAACGCCGCTGCGACGGACCGAGAGCCGGTCCCGGGCCCGTTTTCGCTCTCACAGATAGTCCTCGGTGCGCACGTCTTCGCCGCGGCCGGGATTTCCCTGTTCATTTGGCCCGCGTTCCGTAACGGGAACGTCCCACAGGTAGTGACGCTGTTGACGCTCGTCTGTCTGTTGCTCGTCGCCGGCGTCTATACGAGACGAGTCGCCAAGCGGCGAGAGCCGTAACTGCTTAGCTGGTATTTGCATATAGGGGGAGCTGGTGCGGAGGATGTCACGTAGCCAATGTCGGTTGTTTTGAGCCTGAGGCACGTACGCGATGCATGGACATCGGTGCGTCGACTGGCCCCTACGTCGAGCGAATCGAGTCATTGCCGTCCAGGTTTAGCTTCGCCGAAATCGCTCTCGGCGAAGGCGAACTGCCTCTCGCTGACATCGATACAGACCGTCTCGCTGAGCGATTCAGCAGGCACAATCTGTCTGCGGTGGTCCACCTGCCGTACAGACAGCCGTTATCTACCCCGGTAGACCGGATCGACGACGAAACGGTCGCATATCTCGACAGGGTACTAAAAACAGCGGCATCCCTCGATGCACACACGGCTGTTGCCCATCCCAGCGCGCGTGGCGCCGGCCACGCAACAGACCGATTGACCGATCGGATGTCGGAATTAGCTGCATGCGGCCGGTCGCGCGACGTTACAGTCTGTTTTGAAACAGTCGGGTACGCCGGTGGTGTCGAACTCCACCGCCTCGGTGACCTGGCGACGCGAGCCGACGTCGCGATCTGTCTCGATGTTGGCTACGCGTATCTGGAAGCCGGAGCAGAGGGCGTCGCCGAGTTCCTCGACTCGTATGGCGACCTCGTTGAACACCTGCACGTCCACGGGGCGCGTCACCGCGGGGACACGCACATTCCAGTCGGCAGCGGCGATGTGGAGTACGGTCCCATTGGTACTGCACTCGCAGACACCGTCGATGATGCCACCGCCACAATCGAGGTGTTCACCGACGACCCGGAGTACCTGACGTTGTCAGCCCAGAAGTTCCGGAGCGCTGTTGGGAACGATGCTGCCAGCGACCCGGAATCGGCGTAGGCTATACCATTGTGAAGGCGTGCTCTCCGCTCAGGCGGGACGGAGTCGAACGAGCGGTGCGCTTGGAGCGTCGATTACAGCGAGGACGTGCTCAGTGCCGGGTTCGACGGCGACATCGCGGATTCGCCACCCGCGGCCGTCGAGGAGCGGCGTCGCTTCCTCGACCGTGCGTCCGTCGACAGTGAACCGGGCGAGGTATTGTGAGGCCAGTCCGCCGACGAGCAGGTCGCCAGTCCACTCCGGGAAGGCGTCACCGGTGTAGAAGGTCGCACCGCTGGGCGGGAATCCCCCCGACCCGCAGTCCCACGAATAGACCGGTGCGACGACATCGTCACGCTCCGCGTGGCTGACGCCGATAGGGTCGCCGCTGCCGTAGGTACAGCCCTCGTCGGCGATAGGCCAGCCGTAGTTACCGCCCCGTTCGACGATGTTGATTTCGTCGCCGTCCTGTTCCCCGAACTCGGCCTGCCAGATAGCGCCGGTGTCGGGGTGGACGGTCATCCCCTGGGCGTTGCGGTGGCCGTAGCTGAGGATCGAGTCGACGGCGTTGGGGTCGTCGGTGAAGGGGTTCGACTCGGGAATCCCGCCCGAGGGCGTCAGTCGAAGCGTAGTCCCGAGCTCGTTTGTCCTGTCTTGTGCGACGTGGTCAGGCCCGAAATCCTTGAACTGTCGGTCACCGACAGTCATGTACAGCAACTCCTCCGGGCCGAAGACGACGCGGGAGCCGAAGTGTCCGTCAGAGTCGACGAACGGCTCGGCAACGTGGAGTTGTTCGAATGTCTCAAACTGCGCCTCAGTTACGTTGAGGCGACCACGCCCCAGATGCGTGGCCGACGCACCGCTGTCGTTAGCCTTCGAATATGTCAGATAGACCCATGCCGGATCCGGAAAGTCAGGATGGAGCACCGCATCGAGCATCCCGCCCTGACCGCTCGCGTACACTGACGGTGCGCCACTGACAGGCGTGACCGTGCTGTCGTCCGAATCGACCAGCACCACGCGGCCGACGCGCTCAGTGACCAGCACCTGCGAACCGGCAGGCAGCGGCGTGATGCTCCAGGGCGATTCGAGTCCGTCAGCGACGGTTTCGACGGCCACAGCCGTCTCTGAACTGTCAGTCTGTCCGGCATCCGTCGCTGTAGCGCCGTCACCTTGCTGGTCGTCACTGGGAGTACTACAGCCTGTGAGTGTGCCAGCCACCGTAAGTCCGCTCACAGCGAGGAATGTCCGTCTGTCCATCGTAGCCACGGCTACGGTCTCAGTGCTGTTAACTGCGGTCCCAACTGCGTGCAGTCGGCCCACACTGACTGTGTCGGCAGTCGATAGCGGACTCGTTGCCAGCCTGACGAGGCCAGCTTCCGGAACCGCGCTGTGGCCACACTACAATCGGGCGTGCGTAATCGCGTCCTCGGCGGTGTCTCCGACGTACTCGTAGAATTGCCCGCGCAGGCTGTCACTGTGCTGTGACATCTGTGTGATGACTGCGACGCGGTCGCTTTCGACGGCGAATACAATATCGAGCGAGAGTCCATAGAACTCACCGCGCAGTGTGAATTCATTGTCCGGGTAGAGATTGTCGTGGTTCGGTGACGTGCGTCGGCAGACGTACCCAGTGTGTTCCCGCAGAACCGTTTCGAGTTGTGCTGGGGACAGATATCGGTCTGCTTTCTCTGCAGCAGTATGACTTACTTCGACCCGGTCGATAGTCATCAGTTGGTTACTCGATACGGCAGTACGACTTATTGCAGCTCCTATCCACAGATTCGAGTCGCCGAGTCGAGCGATGCGTCAGCCGCCGTCGAGCCCCACAGCACTGGCTACTCGGTTTTCCCACGCCACTGCAGCGAGTTAGTGTGTAGCTCGACGACCGTGGGACGCTCCCCATCGAGCATTCGGTCGGCGATCTCGATAGCCTGTCTGAGTTCTGCCACCGAGAGATGTTCGTACGCCGGCCGTCCGTCGACGTGGTCGTACCACTCGTCTTCGAACACGTTGTCGAGGACGACGCGACTGAAACAGTGGTCCTGACAGATCGGCCAGTCTCCACGCGCCCGGGCTCGTTGCGGGAGGGTTTCAGTGACCTTCCGCAGATACGTCTCCCGGAGCGACGCAATATCAACCCCGTGTAGCGTCGTCTGCCCCATGTGGAACACACAGTTCTCCGGGAGAATAACGCTGTCCGTGTGGTCTGGCCCGAGAGGCAATCGTATTCGTCACCAGAGAGAGCCGGAGCTGGGGTCGCATAACAGGTGTCGCACGGATACCACACTACCCATCGTATGCCTGTATGTCGCCATCGACTGCGGAGACACGGCGTCGCAGGTCACGATTCGCGGCTTGTGACACCGCTACGTGAAGATAGATCGCATCGTCGTATTCGACCGTATGCACGGTCGCTTCTTCGTATAGCTCAGAAACAAGCGTATGCGCCGGGTCACTATACGGGAGTTTGATAGCAAGCTCCGACGTGTCGAGCGTCGCTTTGAGCGTTTCACGGGCCGTAGACTCGGTGTCGGACGGCAGTGCACGACACCGGACGTCGAACTCTTCGGCGACCGCGGCACGCAGGCTCTCACGGCCCTCGCCGACGCACAGGACACACGTCGCCTGTTCGATTGCCGCCGTCAGGCCGGGGAGTGCCCGTCCCAGCCAGTCCGGAATGCCGTGAGTTCCGGGTATCCCGGGCGTGTCGGTCACGGCGAGTGTGTGTGGTCCGACCGTCGTCGTCGCCGTCGTTGGCTGCGCTGGACGGCCGGCGGTAGCAGTTGCAGTTGTCTCGGTGAGGGCGGCCCAGAGAGGCGTCGTCGGCGCAGTGACCCGGCCAAGCAGCACTATCCGCCCGTCAACGTCCGAGTAGCCGGTCTGAATCCGCTGGGAGGCTGCTGTCTGTTGCGCCGCGAGTGTGTCCCGCAACTGCTGTATCTGTTCGTCATATGCCGCGACAGAGCCACTTGTGCCGGACGGGCCGCGGTCAGCCGCCTCGCGCTGCGCGGCGGCAGCCCCACGGCGGGCAATTCGAGCGTGCTGTAGTTCGAGACACGTCGCCGCAACGGGGTTTGCTTCGCCAAGCCACTCCCAGACGGCGGCACGCACGTCACGAACAGTGACAGGTTCGAGTCGAGACCGTAAGTCAACGTGCTGTCCCGGGTGCATCTGTCCATCGACAACAACAGTAGCAGGCGCGGTATCATCGTCGGGATAGCGCCGCTCGATTGTTTCGATAGTTGCAGGTGAAAGGTAGTACTGGTTGTCTTCCGGACAGTCAGTGGTGAGTGTCACAACCGGCCCATCGGTCTGTGCCGAAGCCACGGCTGACAGGCCGTGAGTAAGCCGTCCGGACTGGCTCACAAGAAGTGTTGGCGCAGTCATCAGCCGACAGTTGCTATATGTTCCTGCAGGTCTTGGGCCTGTCGCGGCGAAGTGTCTTTGAGGGAGCCGCGGTTACCGTTCGTTGATGGACCGTCACAACGAGCCAGCAGGTGACAGAGAGCGGCTGCCATCGGAGACGCTCTCGCCGCTGGCAACGCGGGTCGACGAGCTCCTGGCCCTGTATCGATACGAACTCACCCCCGCTATCGATGCCATCAATGCTGCCGTTGCTGGCTACGGTGGCCTATTCGACCCGGAAACGTCCGCCGATGAAATACGGACTGCAATCGACGGGCTTGTGGAATCTGGCCCGCCCCCGTCACAGCAGGACGCGGCTACTTCTGAAGTGTCACAGGTAGTTCTCTATGTGGACGGCAGCGCACACAGTAACGGCCCGGCCGGTGCCGGAGCGGTGATTCAGGCGGACGAAACACCGATTGCCCGACTCGGGCGTCCGGTCGGCTCCCGGACGAACAACAACGTCGCAGAATACGCTGCTCTCCACCTCGGACTGCAGGCGCTGGCTGCGCGGTGTGACCCCGATACAGTCGAGATACGTATCGATTCGATGACCGTCATCAACCATATCTGGAGGGACAAGGAGAGCACCGTGCAAGCGACGCCATACAGTACCGCAATTACTGACCACCTATCAACGCTCCCGACCCACGAGTGGACGCATCTCGCAGACAGTGACCCGAACCCAGCTGATGCACAGGCGACAGTCGGGGCCGACATCGCAGCTCTCGGTCCCGGGTGAGACAGGTCCCAACGAACCTGTCGTTTGCGTCACTCAAACCGTGACTCACCGGCGTCAGATCGCTGTGTAGGTCCCCGCCGTTCTGCTGTTTTTATTGCTTGAGCACGTACGGTATGGTAATGTATACTGACGGAGAGTACGATTACGATGTGGCCGTGGTCGGCGGTGGGCCGGCCGGGCTGACGAGCGCGCTATACGCCACTCGACTCGGGATGGACACGATTGTCATCAACCGCGGTGGCGGCCGCGCCGCGATGATGACCGACACGCACAACGTCATCGGCGTCACTGAGGACGTTTCGGGGAACGAGTTCTTAGAAACTGCCCGCGAGCAGGTGCAGGATTACGGCGGGACCTACGAGCGAGGCTTCGTGGAGTCGGTCGAGCCACTCGCAAACGGGGACGAGGACGGATTCACGGTGACGACGGATGACGACGAACTAGCGGTCAAGCGGGTCGTCCTGGCGACCGGGTTCGCCGACGAGCGTCCGGACCCGCCGTTGCCGCGCACTGGCAAGGGGCTGCACTGGTGTCTCCACTGTGACGCGTTCATGTTCGTCGGCGAACCGGTCTTCGTCATGGGCACCGGCGAAGCCGCGGCCCACGTCGCGATGATTATGCTGAACTACACCGACGACGTGGACATACTGACCCGCGGTGAAGAGCCGGAGTGGAGCGACGAGACGCAGACGATGCTCGACAATCACCCGGTCGAAATCATCGATACAGAGCTGTCGGGCAAGCAGACTGACGACGACGGCTGGCTCTCAGCCTACGAGTTCGAAGACGGGAGCGTTCGGGAGTACAAGGGCGGCTTCCCGATGCTGGGGTCGAACTACCACGCGGAACTGGCCGATGAACTGGGGCTCGATAGAAACGACGACGGGACGGTGGCAGTCGACGACCACGGCGAGACCAGTGTCTCCGGGGTCTACGCCGTTGGTGATCTCACGCCGGGCCACAACCAGATCCCGATTGCGATGGGTGAGGGGGCTGATGCAGGCATAGCGATCCACAAAGACCTCAGGAAATACCCGCGTTCAGTTGACGAAATCGAGTCCGAGGGAGCGGTCGAGGACGTGGACGTTCCCGCAGTCTCGGCGGAGCTGTTCGCAACAGCGCTGACACACGAGGGACACGCCGCCGGGCCACGCTCGGAGGCGACGCCAGAGGCCCGCGCTGACGACGACTGACGCTCCGGGAAAGACTGTCTGCAAGATACAGTGAGGCAACCGAGTATCAGCCCAAGGGCTATTCGTCGGCGGTTTCGCGCTGTCGGTAGGGTTCGAGTAAGTCGTCGAGGAGCAAACAGCGGGGGTCGGTGACGGGGTAGGCAGTGTCGATGTACTCCTCTGCCGTCTCGATGTCACCGCGAATCGCGAACTGTCGGACGCGCGCGGCGTTCTCATAGAAGTTCTCGTTGATCTCCGGCGACATCTCGGGACCGTTGGTAGCCGGCTGGTGTTGGAAGACCTCTTTCTGGAGTTCGTCGAAATCAACCATCTCGGGTTCGTAGTCCTCAATCTCCGAAAGAACGTACTCAACGGCGAACCGCTGGAACTCGGACTTGTTCGAGAAGACACCCTCCGCTACCATCTCCTCGACGCAGTCTATCACCGCTTCGGGAAACCGGACCGTCGATTTTACCACGTGATTATTACCATACTGTCGACCCATATAAAATATACTCACGCGGGGCCTGATTCGGACAGTCTATGTGAATCCTATACGTGTCGAGACGGCCCACCAGTGCTGTGGTGAAAGTAGCGATTACAGAACATACTTTTGCCGTGGACACCTTCTGAAGGTTGACAATGGGTCGGCCAAACGTGTTACTCGTCGTTCTCGACTGCGTACGCGCGGCGAACACCTCGCTGTTAGGTCATCGACGCAGGACCACACCCTTTCTCGAAGCATTCAGTCGTGAGGCGACGGTGTACACACAGGCACGGACGACCGCAAGCTGGTCGCTACCGGCCCATACGAGTCTGTTCACCGGTGTCCCATCTGAGGGCCATACGCTCCGGATTACCGAGCGGCTGGAACCCGGACAGACCATCTTTGATTTCCTCGACGGGGAGGGTTACGAGACCGGCGTCTTCACCGAGAACCCGTATCTCACGGTGCACCCGTCCGGCCTCAGTGACAGCTTCGAGACCGTCGTCACGGAGCGGCCCGACTCGACAGACGTCGACGACCCGTCCGAGACACGCAACGGCGTCGACGGCTTCTGGTACGCTGATAAGCTAACTGAGTGGGTCGACGAACAGACGGAGTCCTGGGCGGCGTGCCTGAATCTGATGGACGCGCATATGCCGTACGCGACGCGGGACGCCTACGATGAGTGGGGCACGGACTTTTACTGGGCGATGCACGACGAACTCCCGATCAAGTGGGAGTGGAGCGTCTACGGAGAGCAACTTCCGGCGGGCGTCGGACAACTGCTCGAACCGCTGTACGACGGGGCGATTCGACAGACCGACGCCATTCTGGAACAGGTAATCGGTACTCTGGAGGCACGCGGTGTTTTAGACGAGACGCTCGTTGTCATCACATCGGACCACGGTGACGGGTTCGGGGAACCACCACAGGCGGCTACTGAGCCACCTGCCGTCATGCACGGGATGGGGACCCAAGAGGAACTGTTTCACGTGCCGCTGGTCGTCAGCGGTCCGGGGCAGAGCGATAGACAGCGAATCGAGTCGCTGGCAACGTTGGCACGGTTCCCCGACGCCGTGCTAGCCGCCTTCGACGGCGATGAGGACGATTCCGGGTGGTTCCTCGCACCCGATGGCCAGACAACTGCGTACCAAGCACCACCGACCGGACAGACGGCGGAGTACGCCGAACAGTACACTGACGAACCGGACCGATTCCGACAGTCTGCGTCGCTCGTGTATCAAGACGGGCCCGGCGACACCGTTTACAAGCGCGCAGCGTGGGGGGATGACGAGTACGAGGCGGTCGTGCATGGTCGGCGGTCCGAGCCAAGTGACGGGACCCCTATCGACCGCCCGCCGTCCGACGTTATCGCTGACTCCGCAGAGCACAGTGAGACACTCGACATCACCGAACTCGCTGCCGGAGAAGACGAGATGGCGGAATACGACATCGATGGCTTCGACGACATCGATGTCAAGTCACGGCTTGAACGGCTCGGCTATCTTTGAATGGGTTTCAACAAGACCGGGCCGAGCAGTGGCATCCCCGTTCGCGATACGGCGGCCATATTTCGGAACGCTGGACAGAATCGAAAGGGATGTTTGTACTAACTTGATTTATACGAACGATGTATAGCGATATTCTCGTTCCGACGGATGGAAGTGCGTCAATGAAACAGGTACTGGAACATACAATCGATATTGCTGACGGACGGGATGTCACCGTCCATGCGCTGTATGTCATTGACGACCGGGCATTCCTGTCGATGGCCGATGAGATGCAGGACGAAGTACTGGAGAACCTACGAGCGGAGGGCGAAGAAGCCACGTCGGCAGTCCGAGACACACTGGAACAGGAAGGCATCGAAGTGACGACAGCTACACAGCGAGGCAAACCAGCGGACCACATTGTGTCATATGTTGAGGACGCCGACATCGACCTGATTACGATGGGAACGCAGGCAGACCAATATGAAAAGAATATGCTCGGGAGCACAGCACAGAAGGTCGTCACAAAATCGTCCGTTCCAGTCCTCACTGTCGACGTTTCCGAGTCAGAGTAAGCGTGTGTTTCGTCGGTGGTTACAGGCTGCAGTTGTCGGTATAGACGCAAACTGGAAGTGTGGGGAACTCTGGCTACTGTGACTGAGCAGCGTCGGTCCCGACGCTGAATGACCCGACCAGCGCTTCGAGCTGTTGGGCCTGCTCAGACAGCGACTCCATCCGGTTGCTCACTTCGGTGATAGAGGCCGTTTGTTCTTCGACCGTTGCGGACACGGATTCCGTCTCACTTGCAGACTCAACACTGATCTCGGCCACTTCGTCAATCATCGACACAACACCTTCACTGGTCGCCGCCTGACTGTCAGTCGTGTCGCTGATCTCCTGGACACCGGTATCGGTTTCCGCCGCATTCTCGGCAACCCGCTCGAACGCAGTAACAGCCCTCTCGACGGCTTCGATCTCTTTTTCGACTAGCTCACTCGCCCGTTCGACCTGACTGACGACAGTGCCGGTCTGGGCCTGAATGTTTTCGATTCGGGTTCGGATATTGCCTGCAGACTCCTGTGTCTCGTCGGCCAGCGTCTTTACCTCGTCAGCCACAACGGCGAAGCCGTCGCCTGCATCTCCCGTCCCGGAGGTCCCGGCGCGGGCCGCTTCGATGTTCGCGTTCAGCGCGAGCATGTTCGTCTGTTCCGCAATGTCGGAGATGAAGTCCACTATCGTCGCGATCTCTGTCATCTGGTCGTCGAGTTCAGTCACTGTTTTGACGGTCTCATCGATCGACGCCTTGACGTCTTTGGCATCAGTTAGCGTGTCTTCGGCGAGTGACTGCCCATCGGTTGCGATTGTAGCGGTCTCGGCGGACGTCTGTGCGACTTCATCAGCCGACGCCGCGATCTCCTCGACCGCCGCTGAAAAGTTCGAGACCTCGGCGCTTGCCTCCTCGACCATTCCCCGCTGTTCGTCAGCGCCGGCAGCAATCTGTTGGATAGAACTGCTCACTCCGTCGCTCGCTGTCGCGACTTCCTGCAGTGCCGAATCCGATTCCGTGACCTGACTATCGACGGCAGCAGCGAACGACTGAATCTCGCCGAGCGTCGCTTCGAGTTCGTCCGCCATACCGTTGAACGCGACGCCGATTTCAGCCATCGAGTCGTTCATACTGTCCGAATCAACGCGCGTTGTGAAGTCGCCGTCTGCCATTTCCTCCATCGCGTCTTTGTACGTCTGGGCTTTCAGTTCGAGGTGGCTGTTGAGCGCAGCGACCTCTTCACGCTCCTGCTCAGCCTCGTCTCTGAGGCGTTGTGCTTCTTCGCGCTGCTGTTCGATTTCAGCCCGCTCCTCTTCGAGGTTATCGATCTTGTTCGCGCGTTTACGAGCGCGCTCAATCTCCGTCTGTGCCTTTTGTCGGGACCTCTCGATGGAACTCAGGTGAATCGTCAGTGAGATAGCTAGCATTGCGGCGAAACCACCGTGAACAGCGCCCCAGGCGATTGGATTCAGTTGCGCTGCCGTGTGGTTGTACACCGACGTGGGGTCGATGATCCCGAAGATAATGTGACTCACGACGACGTACGCGATGCCAATGCCGAACGGAATCCAGTCTTCATAGACCGCGGCAATCCCGATTGCGATGAAGAAGTGGAAGTGTGCCTCGATGTACCCACCGCTGAAGTGCACGAGCGTGCCGGTACAAAAGGCGAGTGCTGTGACCGATAGCACGGTTCGCACTCGACGGCTGAGTTGCGGAAGAGCGGCGGCGAAGGCAAACCCAGCGATGATTCCGATCTGAAGGAGCACCCGTCCGGTCGGTACAGCGGGGATGGTTGCGCCGATAATCGGACTCTGTGCTGTCTCAACGAGCCCTAACACTAACAGAAACGGGATATGTGACAGAACTGTGATGAGGAAATATTTATGCCGGCGTTGCCACGTCTCATCGGGAATTGAACTCCCGTCCGGGATGGTCGAGAGGAAGCTACCACCACCAGTGGTGGTGTCCTGTCTTCCGATGTTCCCAGCACCTGTCATGTTACGATTTGCCATGGCTTTAGAAAACGCTCAGAAATTATAGTACTGTTCATGAAATTATCAAACTTGATGCCCTCACACCGGGCAGCGCACGGATAGACACTAGTATTCAGTACGATTTGAGCACCGTAGTACAGATAAATGACATACTGACAGTGTTTCAACCAAAAGAGCGAACGAGGTATCGGGAACGAGGCGGGTCGGCGGTGTGTGACCCAGTGTAAGTGTCGTCATCCACACTGAGGGGTTCTGTATTCCGGTACATCAGCAGACGAGGGTGAGTCACTGATTGTTTCGCTGGGTCCCAGACCCTCCGAGCACCATTACCAGACGGATAATAGGTAGTTGTGGCTTTCAGTGACAGCACAAGCTGTCCCATATGCCACCGCACTCGAACAAATTATCTTCTGGACTAAACCCGGCAGCAGATTGATGAAAACCTGATTGCAATATATGGTTCTAATGTATAATATTTGTATTTTTGTGAGACAATGTACTGGCTTTTTGCTAGTTAATTCGTAACCGAGAAGTCCCATGCAGTCTTCGTCAGAATCGCTATGTCCACGACGTTGGCTGTTGGCGGAATGAGTTGTGGTCACTGTGAACAGGCCGTCGAGGAGGCCATCGAAGCGCTCGCTGGGGTGCAAGACGCTGAAGCCGACAGAGACGCCGAACAGGTGGCTGTCGACGGCGACATCAGCATCGAGCAACTCGTCACCGCTGTGGAGGACGCGGGGTACGAGCCAAAGGCCTGAAACGGCGTCATCGAAAATACTCTCATAGTTGTTGGTACTGCGCCGTTGCCACTGTCGAGTTGCGAATACCCACCACGCAGTTAAGTGGTGTGAGGAAAGTCCCGCTTAGTCGAACAGTCCTTCCTCCCGGAACCCGGTCATCAGGTCGTCGATGAGAGCCTCCGCCGTCTCGTACGGGTACTCCTGATAGTCGGCGTACTCTGCGCCGAAGTCCATCACCCCGACGCGTACGTCACCTGCCTCAAATGTCGTACTTGGGCCGTCTGGCAGGACTGGCACCAGTTCCATCGGTTCTTCAATGGGGTACTCTGCGTTCGTGAAAACCGTCTCTAACTCCGATCTGAGCTGCTCAGCAGTATCTGCTGTCATGCCAGACACTTGGTTGAGAGCGGCAAAAGACTTGTTCTGTGTCAGCAGACAGCCAGTGTCGTATTACTCAGTATAGCCGAGGTCGCGGAGGTTTTGCAGTATCTCCTCATCTTCAACGGCAGTGTCGATGGCTTCATCGATGAGATCCTGTCGCTGTTGGACGACTTGGAGAAGCTGTCGCGCACTTCTGAGTTTGTATCGGACTTCAGGGTCGTCCACGTCATCTAATGCGCCCTCCAGTAATTCATCCATCGTGGCGAGTGTCGTTTCGGCCATAGAAACGCTATCAGGAACGATTTACTAAGCTTTGCTGGATTTACCGCCGGCATAAGCTGTCGAAATGCATAGTAGCGTAGGTTCACTCAGACCAGTGGCTCGACGGCCGATGCGCCGTCGTAGTCACCGAAGTAGAAATTCTCACTCATTGGAATATCATATCAACATTTTTTGTGGAGCTACCGGAACGAGCAGTCGATGCCCTCCACATTGCGGCGGACATTCCTCGGAATGGTCGCCACCGGAACGGTCGCCAGCGTCGCTGGCTGTTCGTCGACGTGTCCCGATGACGGCGCTCCAGACCCCTCACATACCGTTGCACCGGGTATCGATAACTCCGGCTTCGAGACAATGCCCGACGGGTCGTGGCCCGTACCGCGGTTCGACGCAGCGAACACGGGCTATGCGCCGGTCCAGATGGAATCAGCGACACCATCAGTTAGATGGCAGGCGGATATTTCTGCGTCCACTACTGGCGGTGACGAGCTGGGTGCAAGCGCGGTCGTCGTCGCAGACGAGACTGTCGTGCTGGCGACGTCGACCGATGTCGTCGCGCTGTCGCTCCGTGACGGGTCGGAACAGTGGCGGCGTGCGCTCACACCGGCGACAGTCCCGTCGGTGGTCGACATCGGAGACGAACCAGCGCCACCAGTGCTGGCAGACGGTCGTGTCTTTCTCGCGACAACGGACGGTATCGCAGCGCTTGACGTGGCGGACGGTGCTGTTGCGTGGCGAAACACTGACACAGCGGGGGCAGGCGTGCCGACAGTGACTGACGACGCCCTGTTCGTTCCCATGACTGATGGGGTAGCGAGATTCGATATCGACGACGGCCACCGGCAGTGGACGGCAACCGCTGACGGGACGAGGCTGGCCGTGACCGATGGCACTGTCGTTATCGCCGGTGAGCAGATAGTGGCGGTGGATGCCGCAACCGGTGCGGTCCAGTGGAGCCACTCGGACCGACCTGATGGATATCCTGTCGTGTCCGATGGGACGGTCTACGTGAGCAACACGTACGGCGACTTGCTCGGCCGCTCACTCACAGACGGGACCGAGCAGTGGCGTCTCGACGACAGGCGGTCGCTTGAGTGCCCAGTCGTGACGCCAGAGAGCGTGTACGCAATTGAGCGCCCTGGTGAGTCCGCCAGTGCGACGTTCGCCTTCGACCGCGTCGATGACGGCCCACCGAAGCCCCGGTGGTGCTCGGAAATCAATCTCGGTGGAGCAGTGACTGCCGCGGCTGCCGACGCTGTGTTTACGTTCCAGCGCGAGAATGGCCTCACCGCGTTCACCACGCGCTTCGGTGAGGCAGTGTGGCAGTATCCTGTCGAGTATCAGGCTGTCTCACTGGCAGTACTCGACGGCGGAGTCGTGGGCGTCGCTCCAGACGGAACTGTCGTGGCTCTCGGAGGTGCGTGACCTGCGATGTTGCGTCGCTCATACCGAATCGCTGGTCCGCTTCTCGGGCTGAGTGCAGTTTGTCTGCTCATCACCACAGTGCCACTTGAACTCTGGCCGACACCGCGGCCGGGAGATTCGTACGTGTTCGATCCACCGTCGTTTAGTGCGATCTGGGTCCAACAGACGCTCAGACCCGGACTCATCATAAGCGCGAACGCGCTACTGGCAGTCGGCCTAACTGCAGTGTTCAGGCGTGACAGCCCGTCGATGTCAAATCTGCAGCGCGCACTTGCATTCGGCGCTCTCTTCGGGGCTGGGGCCTGTGTGCTCGGAACCCTGTTGTTCACCACAGCCGGCCCGAACGATATCGGGCGAGAACTCACCGCCTTCCTCATCTGGGCGCTTGCGATTCCGCTCATAGTCATAGGCCTCGTCGGCTGGGGCATCGGCTACCTCCGGGCAGACAGTACTCGGCTCGGTGCCGCACTCACTGTCCCGCCAGTACTCGCTGTTGCATACATCGGTCTCTCGATGGCGGGCATTGACCTCTCACCCGCTGGCAGGCTGCTGTTGGTCGTCCCGACGAGTGGCATGGCGCTTGTCGTCGGCCACGACCTGTGGACCGACAGCAACACGTCCGAGGAGAGATAGCGACGCCTTCAGAGGCCACTCAGACAACTCATCCGAGTAGACCGGCCCGACCGGGAATTATTTGCTCTGAACGCTCGGGCTGTCGATCAAACACCGCTTCGACTGGGGCGGCATCAGATAGGTGTGGCAGTATGTACTCGTTCTCGGCGTGTTCGATAGTGACCGTCTCTGTGCCGAGCAGCGAATCGAGCGGCGTCGTCTCAACGCGGAGACCACTTTCCTCCCACGACTCGATGCGCCAGAGTGCCGTGTCAAACAGACGGTCGTATGCGACAAGCGACCCATCGTCAACATCGGTTCGATACTCGATGGCCCCGTATCGCAACAACTGGTCGAGACACAGCAGGCAAACCGGAATACTAACGCTTGCCGTAACCACCACGGCAACGATATCCCACGCACTGCCAATGGCAAACAGGACCGCAACGAGAAGCCCCATTCCGCAGAGAAGCACGCTTCCCGGGTGGTGTGGGAATCGGAGGACACCACCGATGACTCGTCCCCAGCGAGCCGGGCGAACGCGCTCAGGTGGATCAGTGAACGCCGCGTCGATGGATTGTGCCTTCGGCGGGGCCGTTTGCCAGCCGTATTCCTGATCGTACGACTTGAAATAGACGGCAAGTCGGTCGCTATAGACACCCAGGAAGTCAGCGGTGAATTTGAAGCAGACAACCATGAGTACCATCGGCAGTCCGACAATGGTCGGGTCAAGACTGCCAAGTTCTGCTTCAGGACCCTCCGTAGCTGCTGCTAGCAGCGCCAGAGTGAGTATGCCGCCGAAAAAGACGGTCACTATCCGGGGTAACAGGCCACGAAACGCCGTCGTCGAGTTGTGTTTCCGATACTCCCCACTGTAGAAGTACTTCCGCACCGTCGTAACACCCGTCAGAACGAAAATCCCGGTAGTTGCCAGCAACACACCAGTTACCGTCTCTGTGCTGGGCTCCGGCAGTGGACCGATGAGGAGGGCCCCAGTAAACAACCACACGACTGCCAGAATGAGAACAGTAACCGGGAGTACGAGCAACGTCGTGAGGTAGACCTGCAGACCGGTTCGCGGGACAGAGAGGGCGAACTGTCGTTCCGCCAGTGCCCCAATAAGTACAGTGCCAGTCTCGATATCCGGTGGGCGGCCAGCAAACACTGCCCGGACAAGTGCCCAGACCGAGTCGACGCCAAGTTCAAGCCAATACAGAAACAGCACTGCAGCCGCACTCCAGTCGAGGAGCGTAACACCAACAATCGGAAGCGAGTTCGAGGCGATAGTGCCAAGTAGCTCTGTCCGACGGCTATCCTCTGTAGAGAGAACCCGCCTGGTGGAGGGCATTATCCGTGGTGATTGCTAGTGGCATATGAACGAAACGATTGGACGGGACAGTACATACGTATGCAGCAGTCCAGTTGTCATCCTGAGCTAGCCGTCGGTCTAATTACACCGAAAGCAGGTCACCGGCTTTGTTCCATGTTCAGTTCTGCTGTGGGGTCGGAACTGGCTGTGCTATCTATCGAGTCGTTATACTGTGGTGCTTCTGACTGTCCCTGCTGATCAGTGTCTTCGAGTTGGAGCAGCGTATTCAGCCGATGTTCGAATTCCTCGTCAGTAATTTCACCCATTGCGTACTGCTCGCGGAGCAGATCAATCGGTGACGAGGCGTTCTCCGCTTCTGAGTCGAATGAACCTCGGCCGGTAGTAGTAGAGTACTCACCGAGCGTGTAAATCAGGTATATCGAAGTCAGGACGAATCCGGTTCCAAGCAAGAACGATACGAGTGTCGCTAGCGACACGTAGCTGGGGTGGAGAAAGTAGGGTCCGGTTGCAGTAATCCAGTTACTCAGTAAAACCGCTCCGAGCACAAAGGTTGAGACAGCTACGATAGCCCGATTCCGCGCATTCTCGGGGACTGGCTGACCTATTCGAGCACCCATGATTTCGTCCTAATCGAGGTATCCTTGGAGGGCATTCGCATATTACATCAAAGCATAAATATAAAATATTAATTATTTTCTAACTGGACTGCTGGATCATAATTTGGGACGAAACCGCCGTATTGAGTAGACACTGGACTCTACAATCATACTCGGTCTAAACGGACCGTACGACCACTGTACTCACTGGCTCGAAGATATGAATCCACTGACCGAATCGGCCGCAAGCTACGACTGAATTATCGCCTTCAATCCAACGGTATATGCGGCAAGAACCCCTACTACACGTATGGCCAGATTCAGGTCGGTTCTCATCTACGACGGTGAATGTCCGTACTGCTCGGTGGCCGCGAAAGCCCTCGAACAGGTCGACGATATCGGCGCGATCTCGTGGTACGATGAGTCGGCCCAGTCATTCCTGACGGCGCAGTTCGACGAGCCACCATTTGCGATGGTGCTGGTCGATCAGCCGGCCAGGCAGGTGTACGCCGGGCGGGCAGCCGCTGAAGAACTCGCCGGCCGCGCCGGACTCCCCGATCTCGTCGGTTCGCTCGTCAGAGAGAACTACGAGAAAATCGCTCACGTCGTCGGTCTGGCCAGCGGCCGCGGGAGAGAACCGGACGATGTCCACGAGCGGTACCGGCTGACAGATGCTGCTCAGGACTGCTTCGACACGCTTGCGACGAACGCCGTTGACCGGGATATTCGCGCCGACACATAGCCGTGCGTTCATACCTCGGGGTTTTCTGAAACAGTCGTGCCCAGACCAGCAAAGGGGTACTGTGCCTTATTCACGTGATGCTCTCGCAGCGGTTGTAAGCCGCCAGCGGCGAACACCCCTGTGTGTGTTGAACCCGACGACGCCTTTCAAAGCGAGTTGCTGGAGGTGTGTCGTGACATACGGTTTCGGGGCCGAAAGGCGTGCAGAGATGTGTGCTGTCGGGACCGCCGTCATTTCACAGTCTTCGAGGACTGCCAGAACTTCGTCGTTTGTCAGTGGCTCGATGGCCATGTCTCCGCTTCGGGCTGCCGGGTAACAAACGCTCGCAATCGGGTCGCAGATGGCAGCGGTCAGGCGTGGTTGTTATCTTGACGGTCTCTGTGCCTGAGTTTCCCCGAGTTCGATACTGAGCCGGGTTCCGAGTCCCCTGAGCACTTTATCGAATCGTAATTCAGAATCAGGAATATATTGCAGCCATGAATCAGGTTCCCAACCTAACTGGGCACAGAGTTGGAAGAGTCGGTCATTGATGCAGGCCTCGATTCGTGCACGGCATGCGGTGGACCCTCGCTACCCGGCGCTGCCGCTGTGCCGATTGCGTAGAGAGTTACGATGAGAAGGGGTGTCGCCGGCCGAGGGACTTTCTATCGGTTTGGGCTGGTGACAGAACTGAGTCAGTCCGACAGTGTCGGGACTCTCCACACACCACATTGCAGTGTCGCTAACGCGGTCTTGGTCTCCATACAGCACCTGAGACGCTCAATCGACTCGGTCCCGTGAGCTAGCATACTCTCCGCCTGTGACGTGTCTGGCGAGCAGTCCCACGGCAGTGAGCCAGAGTGCGACTTCGAGAAAGAACGATGGGCTCCAGAGGTAGTACACGAAGAACGACCCCGGTGGGAGCGCCAGTGGGTCCGTCGGAGTGACAACAGGCCAGAACAGAAAAACCGCGTCGCCGGGGCGTCCGTTGAGAACGACGTGGACGGTGTCGAGGAGGAGATGTAACGCCCAGCCGGCTGCCACTGACAGTCCAATCCGGCCTGAGAGAGCCAGCGGGAGCGCCACGACCACGAGCAGTGCAGAGTGGCCGATTGAATGGTACAAAGCGGTGACACCGACCGCTCCTAGCGGCTTGTCCACCACGTCCGGCACTGCGGTCCCGACCACGAGCCACAGCGGCGACAACCGCGACACCCGTCCCAGAAGGGCGGCCACGAGCAGGTGTGTCGGGAAGAGCATACGAAACAGTAGGGACAGAAACGTATCAACGCTGCCGGTCGAACCACTCACGGGGAAGTCGGCCGCTGGCGACGAGGAAGTCACGGAAGAACACCATCAGCGACGGTGCGATGACGACCGGCGTGAGCCTGAAGACCAGTCCCGTCGGCGCCGTCGGGACGAGTGCGACAGTGATAAACACCATCTGGACACCGGCGAGATACTTCCCGAGGTCACTGTCAGGCCGCTCAAAGACCGGCCGGTTCCGGTATCGCCGCCAGCGAATCCCACCAACGTAGACGTAGCGAGCAGCCGACAGTGAGAGATACAGAGCGGGGAGAGAGCCCCAGAGGACTGCGACAAGCGGTGCGACCACGAAGCCGAAAGTGTCGAACGCCATGTCCAGCCGCGCGCCCAGTTGGGTCTGTTCGCCGACGGTTCGGGCGACGATGCCATCGAGCTTGTCGAGTACGACCCCAGCGCCGTAGCACGCCGCCGGGACCCACGCGAGCTCGGTCGTCGCCGGGACCACGAGAAAGCCAGCGACGACGGCATAAAGCCCACCGCGAAGTAGCGTGACGGTGTTCGCGACCCCGAGGGTGTAGCGCCAGGAGCTGCCGGTAGCCGGCGTGACACTGAGCTTTCGTCCGACGTACCACAGCTGTCCGGCCCAACAACAGCCTGCAACGACCGCCGGGTGGAACATCCAGTGGGTCATCGCGTCTGCGGGAAACAACACGCCGACAATCCCGGCGATAATGAATCCGCCGACCACCGAAAGTTCGACGGGAACGGCACCGTCACCGTGTTTCTCAGCCATTGACACCTCCCCGTCGCTGTCTGGCCGCCGTCATAGTAGCACAGTTCATCGCAGGAGCGCAACGAGGACCGCCAGCAGGATTAGCTGTGCGGCCTTGTCGACCGCACCCAGTGTCCCGACGTCGGCCGGGAACGATTTCGGCCCCGCGGCGAAGTTGACGTAGTACCACAGCAGTATCTGGGAGAGCGTGAACGGGACACCGACAGCGCAGACGAGGCGACGACGAATACCTATGACGACCAGCGCGATACCGCCGAGAAACCCAAGCCCCGCGAGGATGAAGCTGATACCCAGACCGGATGGGGCCAGTCTGACGCCGAGCAGCAGGTGTACCGCAGCCGACACCAGTGCCGCGACGACACCGAGCCAGTGACGGCTGTCCAGTGAAGCTACATCGAGTGAACGTCCCTGTGTCTCCGTCGCGGCCATGTTTTTCATTCGGGTTTCAGTCACATAACGATACTGCCAGTTGCACCACTCAACGCTCGAAATCCGGCTGTTGAAGCGCCTCGATGCGACCGCACGTCTCTGTGTCGAGTCGCTGCCCAGCCGCGACGAGGTTTTCGACGATATGAGACGATGTCGTGCTGGACGGAATCGGAACAACCCCCTGTGTGACGTTCCACGCCAGCACTACACCGGCCGGCGAGAGGCCACACTCCGCCGCGATGTCCGTCAGGACCGGCTCGCCGAGCAATCCGGGCGCTGACAGCGGCGAGTGGGCCACGACTCTAATGCCTCGCTCGTGACAGTACTCGACGAGGTCCGTCTGTGGCTGGTACGGGTGGCGCTCGATCTGGACGAGTGCCGGCCTGATACTGCCAGTATCGATGACGGTCTCCAGTTGCGTCCGCGAGACGTTACAGAGGCCGAGTGTGCGCGCCCAGCCCCGTTCGTGGAGCGCCTCCAGATTCTCCCAGGCGCGCTGGAGCGGCACTGAGTCCGTCTCGATGTCGCCCCCATCGTCCTCGGGGAAGGTCAACGCCTCCTGACGCGAGATCGGTTTCTCAGCCAGTCGTTCCAGTGGCCCGCGGTGCGCCCACGCTTCGGGCCAGTGCAGCGCGTAGCAGTCGAACGTATCGATACCGAGCTCGTCGAGACTACCCCGACAGGCCGTCAGCATGTGCTCTCGGCGGTGGTTCGTGCGCCAGACTTTCCCGAGCACGAACACCCGATGCCGGTCAGGTGCGCCTGGAGCGGCAAGGATACGGCCGATACGGTGTTCATTGCCGTACAGTTCGGCGCTGTCGAGCAGACGGTAGCCGGCGTCGAGGGCCGCCGCGATGGAGTCCGCGCGGTCGACGTACGTTCCGTCACGGTAGCGGGAACAGCCAAAGCCCACAGCTGGGAGCCGAATAGCTCGCGTCCGTCCACTGTGGCGGTCTCTGTCTGGGGTGACGGTCGGGGCTGGCGGAGGGGTGGCCGCCACCCCGTAGTCGGACACGGGCTTCGGTTCACCCGTCTCCGCGGCCGCCTCAATCGCGTTACAGACCGCAACGACATGGGCACCACGGTGACCCGTCTCTCGCGATGGGGCCCCCCGGTTGACGCTGTCCGCAAGGGACTCGACCGGATCGAGATAGCGGTACGGTTGCGTTGGGTGCTGGGCGGGAGCATCGATGTATTCGCGACCTGAGCGGCTGTAGCGAACGGCTTCGGGGCTGTCGGCCATCGCGCCGGTCCCACGGAGGTACACCGACCCATCGTCGCCGTGAAGTTCGAGCCCGTAGAATTCGCGGCTCCGGTGTGGCGCGTAGAAGCTCGCGGTCAGCCGGACTGTCAGTCCCCCGTCAAACGAAAGCATCGCCTCGACATGACTCGGGACCGATGGCCGCTTTGGCTCCCGGTCAGGCCAGCTATCGAGTGCAGTCGCGGACTGGACAGATTTGACAGGACCGAACCACGACACCAGCAAAGCAAGCGGGTAGACGCCGCCGTCGTACAGCGGCCCGATAGAGAGAAACGAATCGGGGCGGTCGTGCCACTCGGTCACGCGGCCGACGTGGGCGTGGGCATAGCCCAGCTGAACGGGTCCCATGCGACCGTCGGCGAGCAATCGTCCGGCACGACGCTGCGACGGCGCATCGGGCGTCCCCGGGGCACAGCCCAGCGCCAAGTCCTTATCACTGGATAGGGCCAGTAGCTCCGCGGCCGCCGTCTCTTCCAGCGCCAGCGGCTTCTGCGAGTAAACGTGTCGCTCTGCTTCGAGCGCCGTTCTGGTCACCGATGCGTGGGCAGCGTGGTTCGTCAAGTTGACCACAAGCGGCGCGTCGACGGCGGTGAGCGCGGTATCGAGGTCGGTAAACGCCGGACAGTCGTGCACTGCGGCGAGTGACGTCGCCCGGTCTGCTTCGAGGTCGCAGACGCCCGCCAGCGAGAGCGGACTGTCTTCCAGCCCGGCCGCGTACTTCGCCGCGATACTGCCCGCACCGACGAACAGACAATGCACACTGGAATGGAGGCGTCCTCACATATATATCATATCGCCAGTGGAATTTTACTTGCCGCCGTCCAAAGCCAGACGTGACAGAACCGGGGATGAGCCGGCTGGGAACGGCGTATTTGCGCGCATTGCAGGCGCTGGGCCGGCGGATTCCGTACGGAACGAACATCTATGACCGCGAGTGGGACGTGCTCGTTGTCCTTGATGCCTGTCGAGCGGACCTGCTTCGAGCGGTCGCCCCGGACTCCGAACTGCTCGATGCTGTATCGACGGTCCGCTCGGTCGGAAGCTCCTCGTCAGAATGGCTCGAAAACACGTTTCTCGGTCACCCCGAGACGGCCCACAGCGTCATGGTCACCGGCAATACGTGGACCGACCGGTATCTCGATGCCGACGCCTTCGCCGCGCTGGACGAGGTCTGGAAGTACGCGTGGGACGGTGACCTAAACACTGTCCCGGCTGAAGCCGTAACCGACCGGGCCATCGGACTTGCCCGGCGGCTGGACCCCGAGCGACTGGTCGTCCATTACATGCAGCCACATCACCCGTTTGTTCCTGACCCACTCGACGACGACGGCGGGCTGGCCCGCACCGGACGCCACAGCAACACGGCAAATCCGTGGGTCGCGCTCCGCCGTGGCGAGATCTCGCCGGACCGCGTCTGGGACGCATACGAGTCGAACCTCCGATACGTTCTCCGCGAGGTAGAGACGCTGGCCGAAAACGTCGACGGCCGTATCGCCGTCACGGCCGATCACGGTAATCTCTTCGGGGAGTGGGGGCTGTACGGGCACCCGATGCACACGCCGGTGCCGGCACTGCTTGCAGTACCGTGGGCCGAAGTCACCGGTGTCGACCACGGGCACCGTGACCCCGACCTGCGTCCGCCTGAACCGCTTCCAGTGTCGCGCGTCTACGGGGCCGAAAGCGACAGGAGCCGGCTGGAGTCACTGGGATATTTGTAGTCAATCGTCAGGTACTTTTTAGTCAGAGAAAGCCTGGGTAGGAGATGTGTATTCCCGGAGCCGTCGCCATGTCCGGAAGAGTTGGCATCGAAACACCGGCACCGGCCATTCACGCCTCCAAGAGATAGTGTAATGTTCGCCAGAACACTGTACTTTACCGGTGCTGAATCAGTCAGGGTCGACGAGGAGGCAGTGCCTGACCCCGGACCATCGCAGGTCCGTGTCCGAACAGAACTCTCTGGAATCAGTCCCGGAACGGAGCTGCTGGTGTACCGGGGTGAGATTGATTCAGAGTTCGCGACCGACGAGACAATCGACGCCTTAGATGGGACGTTCTCGTATCCACTGCAGTACGGCTACGCCGCAATCGGCCGCGTCACCGCCATCGGTGACGAAGTCGATGACAGCTGGCTCGACCGTCGCGTGTTCGCGTTTAACCCACACGAGAGTCACTTTCTCGCCGAGCCGTCGTCGCTCATTCCAACGACGTTACCCCCAGAACAGGCAGTGTTCATTCCGAACGTCGAGGCGGCGGTTAACTTCGTGATGGACGCCCGGCCGCGTATCGGCGCTCGGGTGGTCGTCTTCGGCCAAGGCCCGGTCGGACTGTTGACGACTGGACTTCTGGCTGATTTTCCGTTGGCGTCACTCGTGACGGTCGACCCCTGTGCAAGCCGCCGTCAGCTCTCGGAAGCACTCGGGGCAGACCGCTCGGTCTCCCCCGAAAATCTCGGCGATACCGACGCCGACATCACGTTCGAGCTTTCGGGGAACCCACCCGCACTCGACAGGGCTATCGACGCCACAGGCTACGCGGGCCAGGTCATCGTCGGGTCGTGGTACGGCTCGAAAGGCGTGTCACTGGACCTCGGGCATCACTTCCATCGGAGCCACATTCGCGTTCGCAGCAGCCAGGTGAGTCGCATCGACCCGGACCACGCCGACCGCTGGGACAAGGACCGCCGACTGGACGTCGTCCGGTCGTGGTTGAGCGACACCGACCTCTCGGCGCTGTTGACACACGAGATCGACATCGAGCGTGCAGGCGATGCGTATCAGCTGCTGTCGAACCGGCCAGACGACGCCGTGCAGGTAGTGTTGACGTACAGCTGACACCCGTGATTTAGGTGGGTCCCGGCCGTCTGTTCGGGCATGTACGCGACGACAGTCCGGACCGAGTTCGTGGCACAGCACTACCTCACTGTCCCGGACCCGGGCCCCGAAGGTGACCCGCATTCACATCACTACCGGGTCGAACTGTGTTTCCGTGGTCCCGAACTCAACGAGTTCGACTACATCGTCGACATCGACAACGCCGAGGCAGCCCTGTCGTCACTCGCTGACCGGTATCAGGACATACTGCTCAACGACCTCCCAGAGTTCGAGGGGTATAATCCCAGCGTGGAACGGTTTGCCCGTGTCATCTTCGAGCGCGTCATTGCGCGTGTCACCGACGAGACGGTCACTGAACTATCGGTCACCGTCTGGGAGGACGAGGACGCCGCTGCGAGTTACGACGCCGCCGTATGAGAGTCGGCCTGACCCTGTACGGGAGCCTCGACGAGCAGTCGGGCGGGTTTCGCTACGATAGAAAACTCATCGAGGGACTTCGAGCGGCCGGCGACACTGTCGAATGTATCCAGCTCCCCTGGCGGAACTACCACCGTGGGCTGCTCGACAACGGGTCGCGCAAGCTCCGACGACAACTGGACGTAGATGTCGACATCATGTTACAGGACGAACTCGCACACCCGTCGCTTGTTCACACGAACCGCACCCTCCCCTACCCGGTTGTCAGCATCGTCCACCATCTGCGGGCAAGCGAGCCGCGTCGACTCGCCCCGCTGTACCGCGCGGTAGAGCGTCGTTACCTCGGGACGGTCCACGGAGTTGTCTGTAACAGCGCCACCACCCGACGTGCCGTTTCGGACCTTGGCGTCGACCCCGCCGACACCGTCGTCGCACCGCCGGCCGGAGACCGATTCGCGCCGGAAATCGACCGAGCCACGGTTGCGGAGCGGGCTACTACCGAGCCGCTGCGAGTGGTTTTCGTCGGAAACATCACACCTCGAAAGGGGTTGGATACGCTCGTCGATGGCGTGGCGGGCGCTGACGCCGACATCGACCTCACCGTAGTCGGTCGGGCCGTCGACGACCGGCACGTCGATGCAGTCCGGAACCGTCTCCGAGACCACGGTCTGGATGACCGCGTAGCGTTCACGGGCCGACTGGCGGACGACGAGCTACAGCGCACGCTCCGGTCGAGCCACGTCCTCGCGGTGCCGTCCCGGTACGAGGGGTTCGGCATCGTCTATCTTGAGGGGATGAGCTTTGGCCTCCCAGCGCTGGCCACCCGGGCTGGCGGGGCGAGCGACGTCGTAACCGACGGCGAAACGGGGGCACTCGTCGACCCGGGCGACTCTGCAGCCGTCGCTCGCGAGTTGGAGCGGTTCGCCACCGACCGCGACCGCTTGGCCGAGATGGGGTGGGCAGCGAGACAGAGCTACGAGGCGCATCCGGACTGGGAAGAGACGGTCGGGCGGGTACGCAGCCTGCTGTCTGCTATCGTTCAGCCTGCGGAGGTGCCGGCATGACTGAGTCGTTCCAGCGATATCTCCGGGCAAAACGGACAGTCGACGACCGCGCGCTGGACCGCCGGCTGATCGAGATGCTCCGCGAGCAGTTGGCCGACCGAGCAGCCGCCGTCAACGGGCCGCTACGTATCCTCGATATCGGGGCCGGCATCGGCACGATGCTCACTCGGTTCCTCGAATGGGACGTGCTTCCTGCTGGAGAAGTCCACTACACTGCAGTCGATGTCCGATCAGAGAACGTCGCTCGCTTGCCCGACCACATCCGGGACTGGGCCGCTGACCGGCATCTGTCGGTGGCAAACGGTCCGCTCGCGGTGGAAGGCGAAAACCGACGGGTCGAGATTGAGACGGTTCAAGCGGAGGCGGTGGCACACGCGACGGCCGCTGACAGCGAGTACGACCTCCTCGTCGGGGCTGCTCTGCTTGATATTCTCGACCGGCGGGAGCTCCCGACGTTGCTCGAACCGCTCGCGCCGGGTGGCCTGTACTACTTCCCAATCACGTTCGATGGGGCAACCCGCTTCCAGCCGAGCCATCCGGCCGACCGGACGGTCGAACAGCACTACCACAGGCATATGGACGCGAAGCAAGGCGGTGACAGCCGGGCCGGCGGCGACGTGCTTGCTCGGCTTCAACGGCTTGACAGCACAACGCTTTCAGCGGTGGCCGGCTCGGACTGGATTGTCAGACCGATTGACGGGAGCTATCCGGCTGATGAAGCCTACTTTCTCCGATACATTCTCGACACTATCGAGGCTGCGGTCGGCGAGGTGGTTGGTCGCAACTTCGAGGGGCTCGACGACTGGCTGGCGGCCCGGCGTGAGCAGGTCGATGCTGCTGAGTTGCTGTACCACACGCACCAACTGGATTTCCTTGGCCGTGTCGTCACTCGGTAGCTTTGCGGCGAATCATGGCAGTCGCTTCGTATGAGATAACCAGCTCGTCATCCTGGTTTCGGCCTTCGTGGCGGGTGGTGAGGTAGCCCCGGCTTGGGTCACTGTCGGAGGGTCGCTTGTCGATGATCTCCGTTCGTAATCGTAGCGTATCACCGGGTTGGAGCGGTAGATGCCAGCGGAGATTATCGACGCCGACGCCAGCCTGTGTAGCAATGTCTTCGCTGTTCTCGACGTTGAGACGCATACAGATCGCGGCTGTCTGCCACCCAGAAGCGACCAGCCCGCCAAAGACTGAGTCCTTCGCTGCCTCCTCATCAGTGTGGAACGGCTGTGGGTCGTACTTCTCGCCGAATTCCACGACCTCAGATTTCGACACAGTGTATCCACTTGACTCTCGCACGTCGCCGACCGAAATATCCTCGTAAAATTGCATACGATTATGAAGATGGTGGATGGGTAAAAATCCGGCGTGGTACGGCGATAGTAAAATCGGAGTTTGCGGGGGCACATAGACAACAGCAGGCGGATGGGCGAGACTGGATAGGGAATTATGTCTGACCCATACCAGCTTCGCCTGGATCATACGAGCGCGAATTGTGTAGCCATCGGCCCGCTTGTAGTCAGTGACGGTGCGACGCCGAGAGGGTAGTTACAGGACAAATTCAGAACTTGGAGCCCGTATCCAGAAGCCGAACCACATCTGAGTCGGAGCTGTGCTCAAGCTGAACGCCGCCAGCTGCAGCACGCTGTTCGACCCTGTATAGAATACTGAAGACATGTAGATTCATCCGTCTTTAGTTAGTCGAGAAACCGCGTGACAGCCGCGGCTTATCGAGGCTACTTTTCGGAAGGAATGAGGAGGCAACGAGTGTGCACAACGAAGCCTCCTCACCTCGAATTATGCGTCGGCTCACTACGCTTTTTCCATCTGAGTTCCTCGAAGAGCACGCCGAGGAACTCGGCGTGGTCGAACGCAATAGGAAAGCACAGATGCCCGCCCTCGTGTGGTCATTCGTGTTCGGCTTCGCCGCAGGCGAGAGCCGAACACTCGCTGGCTTCCGGCGCAGTTACAACGCCACTGCCGATGAGACACTCTCTCCCGGCGGATTCCATCAGCGGTTGACGCCAGCTTTTGCGGAGTATCTCCGCGACCTCGTCGAGCACGGCATCGACGA
>NZ_AOLQ01000055.1 GCF_000337775.1 Haloarcula vallismortis ATCC 29715 | reverse complement strand
AAAGAATCAGTTGCTGGCCGCTGTGAAACGGATACGAGCCCGACTGTTCACCGGGTGTCGACAGCACAGGTGTCGATACCCAGGAGTCCGTACAGCCCGCAAAATCCGGTGACGCCAGTGACGAGCAGCAACACTGAGGCTAGCCCGAGCACGGGCGCAAGTATCACCGGCAGCGGAACGGCGCTGGCGAGGATGCCAAGCGATACTACCCCCGCGAGGGCACCGATAAGGATTCTGGCAGTCTTGTCCGTCGAACCGACGTTACGCTCCATAGATCACATTTCGTCCTCAGAGGACAATAACGTTTCGATTGTACAATATAAACAATAGCAGCTCTGGAATCACAGATCATCACCAGCGTTCAGCAGCCATACCACCCAGACTGCCAAGCCGATTAGCGGTCTTCTGCTGGCGATTGAGGCGTGAATCTATCAGTACATCCATTGTGGTTTCACTGCGGTATCGAACTGGGCTGTCACAGCTGACGGGATCAGGCGTAGCTCTCGATGAGCGACCGGAGCTGTGGCTCCTGTTGCATCCCCACCAGGCGCTCGACCGGCTCTCCATCGGCGAACAGCAACAGCGTCGGCACGCTACGGATGCCGTATGTGGCTGCTGCCTGTTGGTTCGCGTCGATATCGACTTTCGCTACGGTTGCAGCGGTGCTAGCCGCGATACGCTCGACGACGGGTTCGAGCTGCTTGCATGGGCCACACCACTCGGCGTAGAAGTCCACGAGGACGACCCCATCATCGACGGTGTTCTGTAGTTCCTGAGCCCCGTGGACGTGGACTGGGTCGTCCGGCGACTCGTTGCTCCGGTTCTCAGCCGCGGTTCCTCGCTCTCCGTTTCGGAGTTCTTCGAGCTTCTTCTGTCGGATCTCTGCTAGCTCGTCGGTCATCACTGTTCAGTATGTACTCGGGGCGTTTATTTGTTTTGCGGATAACGCACAATACTATCTGTTCCGCTCGGAGGCCCACTGCCCGAATCCGGGCCGACCTCCAGCTTCCGACAGCACACTCACAGTGAAAGACAAGCTCCCCGGACGCTGGCTTTAAACTACACAGTGCAGACCCACGGCTGGTCACTCGGAACTAGCGCCCGATTCGATCCCAGTACCGAACCAGCCCGACGACGAAAGCGAAATTAAGGCTTCGGCTCGGCTACTTCAGACGTATGAGGGCCCCGCGGGGGGTGTAAACTATAATCGACCCGGTAATCGCAAGTCAGCTCCAGTTCGCAGCCACGGCGATTGTCTACAGCAGCTTTCCCGTGACGAGCATGGGACTGGCCCCGTTTTTCATCTACTTCACGTGGGAGGACATCCGGACAGATGAGCCGAGATGCGAACAGTTGCGCTGCTTCTGGATCAAGATATTCACCATCTCCTTCGTCGTTCAGACTGGAAGCTACGTACACCGCTACCAAGCTTCAGCGAACGTTAACAGATCGATACCGATGATGAAGAGGATTATCAACAGTGTTATCGCGATAACAACTTTGACGAACCACGGAAGAGAATCATCAGCGGTAGTGTTGCTCATATAGCTCTATTGTACCCGTGAAGGCCTGTATTTTGCCTTGTCATGCGACAAGCGTGTGAGGCGATAGTGCCAGCGTAGCCGCCATCTGGTTGCCTCCTCGTAAACACCCCGAACCGAAATTGACTGTACGATCCACACACAAAACAAAAGAGATGCGGGAGTTTGTCTTCGAGATCCGGTACGACGATGGCGTGGACGAGCTAATGGATCTGTTCATCGCGACACCGGACGCCCGTTCGACAACGTTCCTCTGTTCGATGGGGAACGCGCAAATCTGGCGGCTGGACTGAATAACGGGCGCTACTTCTGTCGTCGAAGACGCGACGGCGCTGTTGACAGACTCGGCGTACAATCAGTTGAGTATCAGTGACCGCCCCTGCGGCGGCCGCCACTACAGTGACGTGCTCGAAAACGGCTCCCGGCGTACTCTTGTCTACAGTTACTTCGAGGATCTTGTCCACTGTGACTCGGTGCCGACGATCACGAACCGGTATATCAACGGCGCACTCCTCTTCGAAATTATCAGGCAGGGCAACACCGAGCGCTGGCGCATCCTCATGGAGGATGATAAGAAAGTCGGTATGCTGTATGATACACTGGGTGGCGTCCTTCAGGACGGGCTCTCTTTTCACTTCAACCACGTACGCGACGCGACTGGTCCGCTGCTCACCCTGTTTGGCTCGGTTTCAGTTCGGCCGGAACAGAGCCGGGTACTCGAACTAGCTGCTGGGAAGGGCTACTACGAGACGCCACGCGAGACGACCCTCGACGATATTGCAGCAGAACTTGACTGGCCGCGTTCGACGGTCTCGTACAGGCTGCGTCAAGCCGAGGCGGCACTCGTCGAAGCGTATATGTCGACACTGTGACGCCGTGAGTGATACGCTGATGTCGTTCCTGTTTCGGCCTTGATATTTTCCCAGATTATATCGCCGGCATTTGCGGTCTTCGAACCGTTCGTATGCGCGCAAGCCAACTCACGGTTGTAGCGTTCTACCTTTTCTACACACCATTTCCAGTAAACTCTGGTCGCGGTCTGGGAGTATGTTACTCGGAACAGTGGTGTATCCAGAGCTGGGGCAGTGGTGTGATTACGCTTACCATCGACGGCACTGATTTCTGGTACGCTCAGGTTCGACAGTGATTAACATGATATCCGTCGCATGTACCTGACCCTCAAATCAGAGATACAGTGGCACTCGGTTGCGGCGACGAACGTCACTCCATCTCTGAACCGATCGATGGGTCGGGATAGACACACAGATTCGTCGGACACCTTACGGTTATCTGTGTGTCCTTGAACCGCTTCTCCTCCTGTACACGGTCAGTAGAACCTTCTCAGGGAGCTGACGTTCTGTATAAGTAGATGGCACAGAGGGCGAGGATAGCCTCAGCAATCTTCGAAACGACAGCCAAGGGATTCAGGTTCCCCTGCATATAGAACGCCTCAAGGCTGAAACCTTGGAACACAAACAGTGCAAGAATAGTGACACTAGCGTATCCCGCTGCGACGAGAAACAGCTCGGGTCGCCAGTACCGGCTACTATACAGGACGATCCCGCCAAGAAACCCAAGCCCATTCAGGATGAACAGGGTCCCTAGTGTCTGACTGAAGCCCATGACGCGTGGCCCAAGCAGTAAGTGGATGCTAGCAGTGGTAAGCGTGGCTACGATTGCGAGGTACCCCACCGGATGCGATGGGAGTGTAAAAAACCGGTCCGACCGTTGTGTCGACTGAGCAACCATAATGCAGAATTGTCACTGTGGCATCTTAAATCCACGTGAGCGTCCCACCAGTGTGAGATAGGACAACAGCAACTGCCGCATGGAGGAGACAGTGTACGGTCCCAGAACTAGTCAGGAACGCAGTTTGTGCTTCGGAGATGCTGTGCTCGTGGGTAGTGCAGCCCTGCCTGAGAACGGGACTGGTAGCGAGTGCCAAGAGGTGGCGAAACGTCAGGCGTCAGAGAACCGGTCAGGCTTGATTCGAGATAGCCGCATCGCGTTTCCGGTGACACCGAGACTCATCCCCATGTCACCGACCACAACCGCGAGCGCGACGCTTACAAGCCCCAGTGGGACGCCCAGTGCAAGCAGGAGCTTCGCGCCGAGACTCACCCAGATGTTCTGCCGAATCACGTCGGTGGCAGTGTGTGACAGCTGGTACAGGTAAGGGAGCTTCCCGATGTCGTCACCCATCAGTGCGATATCCGCCGTTTCCAGCGCGGTGTCGGTGCCGGCAGCGCCCATCGCGATGCCGACGTCCGCGGTGGCGAGTGCTGGGGCGTCGTTGATCCCGTCGCCGACCATCGCTACCTCGCCATACGCCGCCTGCAGCTCCTCGACTGCATCGACCTTCTCGTCTGGCAGGAGTTCTGCGCGATACTCGTCAACGCCGACCGTGTCGGCGATAGCACGGGCGGTGCCCTCGTTGTCGCCGGTCAGCATCACAACACGCTCGACACCGAGGTCCTGTAAGCGCTGAACAGCCTGTTTCGAAGTTGGACGTACTTCATCGGCGATGGCGATGGCACCCAGCAGCTCCGAATCCGTTCCGACCATAACGACTGTCTTACCCTCACGCTCCAGTGCGGCGAGTGCGTCCTCGGCGAACGCTCCGGTGTCGGACACAGCTGTCTCTTCGGGCACGACGCCGCCGTCAGACCGATGGTCTGCCCGGCCCCCGGTCGCTCCGCTCCCGGAGACACCGGCTGTCTCGCGACGAGTACGCGAGAGATCGAAGCCCAGCTCTTCGAAGAGTGCGGGCTTACCCGCGTAGTACGTCTCGCCGTCGATCTCCCCGCGGATGCCCTTTCCGGTGAGACTCTCGAAGCCCGTCAGATCTGGCAGGTCATCTACACCTCCCTCGTCGGCATGGGTGATAATCGCCGTCGCAATCGGATGCTCGCTGCGTCGCTCCAGTCCGGCGGCACGGCGGAGGAGCGTCGCCGCGTCGGTGTCGCCAGCAGGGACGACATCGGTGACGGCGAGTTCGCCCTTCGTGAGCGTGCCAGTCTTGTCGACGGCGACGGCGTCGATACCGCCCATCGCTTCGAGGTGTGTCCCGCCCTTGATCAGGACACCGTTCTTGGCGGCACTGGTGATACCCGAGACCACCGAGACGGGCGTCGAGATGACGAACGCACAGGGACAGGCAATCACTAACAGCGTGAGTCCGCGGATGAACCACGTCTGCCAGTCGCCGGTGAAGAGAAGTCCATACCCGGCTGCTGTCACCGACACTGGATCGGCGATAACCAGTGGCGGGATAGCGGCGGTCAGAATCGCTAGCCCGAGGCCGACTGGCGTGTAGTAGCCCGAAAACCGGTCGACAAACTGCTCTGTTTCGGTTTTTTTCGCCTGTGCGCCCTGCACCAGCTTGATGATTCGCGAAAGCGTCGAGTCGCCCGCAGTCGACGTGACTGCCACTTCGAGGTACCCTCCTTCGTTGATTGCGCCGGCGTACACGTCATCGCCAACGGCCTTGTCGACGGGCACACTCTCGCCGGTGATCGGTGACTGGTCGACTGCGCTCTCCCCCTCGACGACCGTCCCGTCGAGTGGGATCTTGTCACCGGGACGGACGGCCACGGTCTCACCGATCTCCACCTTGTCGGCGGACACCGTCACTTCCTCGCCGTCGCGCATGACGGTGGCCTCATCCGGTGATAGCTCCATCAATTCGCGCAAGGAGTCCCGTGCCCTGTCCATGGCGTAATCTTCGAGCAACTCGGCGATGCTGAACAGGACGGCAAGCGTCGCGGCCTCGACGAAGTAGCCGATACCGGTCGCAGCGATGATGGCAGTCCCCATGAGCAGGTCGATATCCAGACTCCGGTTCGTCGCGGAGTAGTAGCCGCTGCGGACGACGGGGACACCGCTGGCGGCGACGGCCCCGAGAAACAGTACGTCGGCGGCGTGCAGCGGATAGCCGAGAACGCTTGCCACCGTGACGTTCTGTGCCGTCAGAAGAAATTCGAACAGGAGACCGAACGTGACAAGCGCCGCGCCGATCCACGTCTTCTTCGCGCGTGGACTCGTCCAGACCTTCGAGGGCGGCGCGATGTCGACGCCGTTACCCATCTCCGCTTGCTCATCGCCGTCGGAGTCCGGGCCTCCGATGACCTCGTAGCCGGCAGCCTCAATCGCCGTGACCAGATCTGCCTCGCTGGTACGTTCAGAATCGTACGTGACACTGGCTGTACCAGTGGTCGGCTGAAGCGTGGTGTCGACGACGCCAGCGACGCGCTGGAGGCTTTTGTCGACTTTCTGCGCACAGGAGGGACAATCCATTTCCGGGACTGTAAGGCGGACAGTCAGCGCCTGTTGCTGATTACCCCCACTCGCCCGATCCGTCGGATCCAGATTCTCTGTCATCTAGTTCATCATGGGCGCGTGAGTTCGATAAGAGTTTGTTGGAATATTCCAAATCAGATGTCAGCGTGAGATCGAAGCCTCGTCGGTCACGAGCCTGCCTGCGACGTACTGTTTTGCCAGTTGTTCCTCAGCCCGACGCAATCTGTAGGTGAGCGTCGACCGTGGGACATCGAGGTGTTCGGCTAACTCGGCGACGTCAACCTCCCGGGGTGACTCGTAGTACCCGTGCTCGACAGCAGCCCGGAGTGCAGCCTCTTGCTCCGGGGACGGGGAACTCTGTGTCCCGTTGGATCCCCGCATCGAGGCTGTTGTATCCGCAGTGCGGAGTACCTCCATCCCGGCACTTTCGCCGACGGCCCCAGCGAGGTCGTCAAAGAACGCTGCCACGTCACCCTCGCCGGAGTGTATGAGCCGCCACGTGTAGTGACGCCCCTCGTGGCGCGTCTCGAATAGCACACCGTCGCCCAAATTGTCCTGGGCGATATGGGGAACCGAGTCACAGGCGGGAGTGCGCTCCCAGTCAGAGTAGAGGACAAGCGTGTTGTCGGCTCGGTCGAGGACGCGAGTGGTCTGGGTGGCACCGCAGTCCTCGGTGGCGAGGCAGTCGGCGTAGTAGTCACTTGTCAGAAAGGCGTCCTCGATGGCATCGAGGGCTTCGTGGGTTCCGGTAACGTGGTCGACGCGCCAGAGGCGGTCAGCAGTGGCGTGCAACGACAGTGAGCGGACACGAGCCGCAGGGTGCTCGGCGAGAGCGTCCGCAACCGTGTTGCAGCCCGGTTCGTAGTCGAGAGCGAAAACAAGTTCACGCATACGTACTGTAAGATGCGGTATGATAAAACGCGTCGGGACGATGCCACTCAGCGTTGTCGAGAATCAGCGTCAGTCATCGGTATAGGACAGGCCCTGCATTCGTTGCTCCCCGTCTGCTTCGCCGAAACAGCCAGACCATCGCTGTCCGGACCGGCACACAGTCCGACTTGCCGTCTAACAGCGGAATCAGTGGGGTGACTAACAGCGGAACCGGTGGGGTCACGGGCTTTTTTTCAGGAGTTCTGACAGACCTGTTTTGATCGAGCTGATGGACTGTTCTAACTCGAATTCCTTGTACTTACCACCGCCTTTCCCCCGATTGTACTCCGTTGAGGACACGATTCCGAGTTGGGTGAGTTCACCGAGATAGTCACGAACTGACCGCTCTGAAACCGGGTCCAGCCCCTCCTCACGTGCTAGCTCCTGATACGCCCCCAAGATATCTCGTGTCCGGGCTGGAGTGTCGCCGTCTTCGGCGAGCCCGGTGAGTGCATAGAGAACGAGTTGCCCGTGATCGGAGTAGTTACGGATGCCTTCAACGACCTGATCAGTTTGAAGCCGCTGCCGGGCTTCGCGGACGTGGTGCTCAGTTACGAGTTCATCGTCATACTCTCGGGCAAGGTCGCCGGCCTCAAGCAACAGGTCCAGCGCCTGGCGGGCGTCCCCGGAGTCTTTCGCCCCGTACGCAGCACACATTTCTATGACGCCGTCATCAAGGACGTCATTCTGAAACGCGACGGCCTCGCGCTGTTTCAGAACAAGTTGCAACTCGTTGGCGTTGTAAGCCGAGAACGACACCTCCTTTTCACAGAGACTCGACCGGACTTTCGAGGACAGTTGGTTGCGGAAATCGAGATCGTTCGAGATACCGATAACGCCCAGTTTCGCTTCGGAGATGTCACCGTTTGATCTGGCACGGGGGAGTTTGTACAGCAGCGAATCATCCTCAATGTGGTCGACTTCGTCGAGAACGATGAGTACCGTCCCGCCCAGATCATCGAGTGCGTCGAAAAGGAACTGATACACCGAAGCCTGTGGATATCCAGTGTTTGAGATTTGATTCGCTGGATCACGGAGTGTGTTGACGATCGCGACCGCGGCCTGATAGCTCGAATTGAGTCCGTCACAGTTGACTTCGACCGTGCTGAGGTCCAGTCCGTCGACATCTGCTGCATCACGCTCCAGAGCGGAGAGAAGGTATCGGGTGGCAGCAGTCTTCCCAACTCCGCTTTTCCCGTACAGGAAGATATTCGACGGGGTTTCGTTGTTGATGACTGGCTGAAGAGCAGCGTGATACTTCTGGAGTTCCTCGTCGCGTCCAACAAGCTCCTCGGGAGTCCACTCTTCGAGCAGCGCCTCGCGCTGTTCGAATATCGCGGATGTTGGCGAGAACGTAATATCGCTCATTTGTATGTAGTTGCAACACCGACTCTCTTAACCTTTGGTTCCGCTGCTTCCGCTGTTCGGTTAGGTATATAAATGACTGACCCCACTGCTTCCGCTGTTAGATGAAATGTGTGGTTGCGACCACAGTACTCCCCCACCCCACCGTTTCCGCTGTTAGGATGGTGCCGAGGTGACGCCGGGGTAGTGCATTCTGTGAGGAACTGGACTGGTTAACCCTGGGTGGGTAGGTAGTGGGATGGCGGTAGCAGAGTGACACACCCACCCCACCACTTCCGCTGTTAGTTCGACAAAAACGAGAGTGGGGGGTGACACGGTCCACCGCTTCTTCAGTCTGTGCGGACCGAGTGGTACGAGACTTTCCAGTTTACACGGGCCAAGTGCGACGTGTTTTGCCACCGAGAGGGTGCATTTCCACTGCCTAAACTACGCTATGGAAATCGGAAACCGGTTCTAGTGGTCTCACGGTGACTCATCAGAACAGAATCTGTTGGAGGGTACGGGACTATTTGAAATGCAACATACAGAGATTCAAGGGACCCCCACCCCACTGCTTCCGCTGTTAGCACTAGCAGCAGGTGGTGACCCAACTCGAGTTACGTCCGCCAACATTCTTTTCTCTAGTGAATAACTTCAAGTGCATCGGCAAGAAACCATAACCGTAGACCGTTATCACAAAATAGCAAAACACCCCCTCCCATGGGGATGGTGCCGTCTATTTTTCTCCTAACAGCGGAAGCAGTGGGGTGGGGGTGTGAAGCAACGCCAGTTGCAGCTGTCGGGGCAGCGATCCACGATCTTACTTCACTCGGGTCGTGACCGCGACGTGCGAACCAATATAACAATCACTCCACGACGGTACATATATGCCACTGGAACAAGAGGTTGCTAAGAACATCAGCAATCCAACTGAGGGCAGGTAATGTCGAGCCACTACATAACGTCAGCAGACCATCTCCCTGAGGAGGCACAGGCCGAAACCACACTGCAGATCACAGATGCACAAACGAAACGTATTTTCGAGGCGCGCGTTCGGATTGCTAAGGATCCTGCTGAACTCACTGATCCGGAACCGCTAACAATCGTCGCCGGACCACACGAGAGCGTCAGTGAGACCAGATACGTCGAATTGCTTGATGAGACTGACGCGACCGGTATCGATCAGGAGCTTGTAGCCAATCTGGCGGCCGAACAGGAGACGGCGTCAAATATCCTCAATACCCGGTCCGACGATCTGAAAGTACTCTTGCAGTATCTCGTCGAGACCGACGAGTACGACTCAACGGCCGATGCGCTTCGCGAGATCACGTTCGACCACCTCGCCACGGAACGACCGGCCCTCCTTGACGCCTACGCAGAGGTCCGTCGCGAACTCGATGACGACCCACTCAGGCGCGTACTCGACACACAGGAGTGACACATGTCCGTCAATTCGCTCCGGGAGTATCTCGATTTGCTCGACACGGCTGGCTGGCTCCGGACCTTTGACCGGCCGGTGTCGTGGGATCTTGAAGCGAGTGCAGCAACGATGCTTGCCAACATCCGCGACGGACCAATCCCTGTATTCGCCTCTATCGCGGGCATTGAGACGGAGTCGAAACTGGTTGGCGACCCGTATCGCGGCCCTCAGACTCGTCCCTGGGATCACTTCGCTCAAGCGCTGGGACTCCAAGATGGCCTCTCAGGCCGTACGTACTATGACCGAGTGATTGATCGTCTCAACGCCCCGAAATCCCCTCGAACTGTCGCGAGTCACCGGGCCCCGTGTAAAGAAACAGTGCGGACAGGGAACGAGGTCGACCTCCTGTCGTTCCCGTGGCCTTACATTCACGAGGGCGATGGAGGGCGGTACTCGAACCACCACACCATCGTCGCACCGGATCCCGACACGGAGTGGGGAACCTGGTCGAGCCATCGCATGATGATCCACGACGACTCCCGAGCCAGTCTACTGTTACTGGCCGGTGAGCAGGTTCCGAACCGGTACTACTACGACTACGAGCCACGGGGGGAACCGATGCCGGTTGCGGTGGTTATCGGCTCCGAACCCACCGTTGAGAGTACTGCAGATATGTGGATTCCGACAGGGCGAAGCGAAGCGGCCTTCGCGGGCGGCCTGAAAGACGCGCCTGTAGACCTCGTCCAGTGTGAAACCAATGACCTGTACGTCCCGGCGACGGCCGAGCTAGTCCTCGAAGGGCATGTTCGACCCAACGACCGCCTCGATGAGGGGCCGTTTGGGGACTACTTCGGCTACATGAACGGCCCGCGTCGCTCTATGCCGGTGTTCGAGGTCGATGCGATCACTCACCGGCACCAACCGCGGATACCGTTTTGCGTCGAGGGGAGCGGTGTCGGATACGGGCAGAACTCGACCAGTACGCTCCGGCTCGTCGCAGCTGGTCCTGACGCAACTGTTGGGCTTCGAGCCGCTGGATTCGACGTTGCGATGGCGGTCCCGTGGCAATTCACGTCCCGTACCGTCTGGGTCATCGCAACGGACCGACCGTATCCGGGGTACCTCCACGAACTGGCGAACTTTATTTTCACGACGTGGGGGATGCTCCACATCGACTTTTTCGTATTTGTCGACGCTGCTGTCGACCCGCTCGACCCGCGGGCAGTCCTGACAGCTATCGCGCTTGAGGCCGATCCGGACGCCGACTTCCACCAGTTCGGTGTCGAGCGGATGCCGAAAGTACCGCTCAACATCTACCAGACGCCTGACGAGAAAGGCAGTGCGGACGTAGGGACTTCGAAGGCGAAGACGGCCAAAGCCTACATCGACGCGACGACTGACGGTGATGCGACGGATACGGCGGCGACCACAGAAACACGAAAGCGGGCGCAGGAACGGCTGGTCGAGGCGGGACTGGACGCTGCGCGATTTGCCCGACTCGACGAGCGGGAGGAGAAATCACAGTGATTCCGTTCGGCCAGTACGTCCGTGGACTTGCTGGCGACGATGACCTCGTCCGACTCGACGGCCCATTCGAGGTCCCAGTCGACGTGCTTGCGGCGGAGGCGTTGCGTGCAAGTGGACCGGCGCTTCGGTTCCAGCGACCCACGGGTATAGATCTAGTCAGCGGTGTGTTCAGCGGTCCAGACCAGACACAGCATCGCGAGGCTCGGCCGTGGTCACGGCTGTCGCTCGGGCTCGGACGTGACCCGAACGCCACGCTCGTTGACCTGCTAGAGACAATCGGTGACCTCGGTCCGGCCGGCGAGAATCCCGAGCCGACGTACACAGGCCAGGCAGCCTCAGGGACGGATACCGACGTACAGGACCTGCAGTTCCCGCAGGGCGAAACTGAGACGTGGCCGGCAGTGACCCTCGGTGTTGCATCGGTCTCGCCCGCTGACGGCACACACTGGGCACCGGTCCACGGCTCAGTCGTAGGCGGCGAGACGCTCAGAGTTCGCGTCCCGGATGCGTTGTCGTCGCTTGTTGCTGACGGAACAACGATGGCGATAGCGCTCGGCGTGCCCCCAGCGGCGATGACGACGGCATACCTGCTTGCTGTCACTGAACAAACTGCCACGCCGATCCAGTCCTGTGGGGTGACCGGAACCGTTCCGCTCGTCCCGACCAACGGCGGACTCGTCCCGAGCGCGACAGAAATCGTCATGGAGACGACGGTTGTGGACCGCCAGCCTGACTTCCGCTCCGACCGCCGGGAGGGCTGGGAGCATGTCGTTGCAAGCGGGCCGCTCTCGCTGTCGGTCGAGTCCGTGCGCACTACTGACTCCCCGGTCATCCCCATCTCTCCGGTCGGCTGCCCGCTCGCAGATGATATCCAGCTCACAGGGCTTGCGACCGCCGCAACGCTGTATCACCGGCTCAACAACTACTGGGGTATCTCGCCAGTGGAATGGGTGATGCTGCCGGCAGAGGCCGAACTCGGAATCTGTTTCGTGGCCAGTGACATACTTTACGGCGGCTTCGAGTGGCAACTCGCGAATATCCTCTTTTCGTTCTCATCGCTTTTCGACACGGTGGTTATCGTGGATAAAGACGTTCCGCCACAGGATTTCGGCCGTGTCCTGGCCGACGTCTGGCTGAAGTCTCACCCGGCTCGCGACTGGACATTCAGTGAACCGGATGCACCGGCCGCGACACGGCCTCACTATCGACGGGACAACGAAACCGGCTCGCGTCTGTACGTGAATGCGGCGTGGGACCCACGCTGGAAGGAAACGTACATCGCGCCGCGGGTCACGTTCGAGAACTCCTTCCCAAGTAGCGTTCGCGACGTAGCTCGTGTCCTGTGGGACGAACCCGGAACCGCTCCCGGAGAAACGAGTGAAAACGAATCGCCCCGTTGAATATGTCTCTCACATGTATATATTATCGAATATGTTGTAATCAGTTCTGTTTACGCCATACAGCAACCAAATAATACCTATGTAGGAACATAAAATAAAATACATTTAATACATTATTCGGGAAAAGCAACCGATACAATTATACCGAAATCCGGTATTCCGAGCGGTGTATGGCGACCAGCCACAACCTCCCTGACTACGACGCGGCACGGCACGAGTTCTCCTGGGACGATATCTTCGCGGAAGCGGACTGGGACGCACCGGACAACTTGAACATCGGGCACGAAGTCGCCGACCGACATGCGACCGACCGGGGACAGGTCGCCCTCTATCAGGTCGGCACCGACGGAGAGCTGTCGAAAATGACGTTCTGGGAGCTCGCTGACCGCTCAAGTCAGTTTGCTAACGTCCTCGACGACCTCGGCGTTGCGCAGGGTGACCGAGTCTTCTCGTATATGCCCCGGATTCCGGAGCACTACGTGGCGCTGGTCGGAACGCTCAAACACGGCGCTGTCTGGGGAAACGTCAACGAGCGGTTCGGCCCCGACGGCATCTCGTACCGACTGGACGACTGCGACGCAGAGGTGGTCGTCACCACGACCGACAATCGAGACACGGTCGAAGACGCGCTGGACGAGGCCCCGGCGGTCGAACACGTAATCACCGTTGACCGCGGAGGCGGCGCACCCGCTGACGACGTGGTGTTCAATACCGCGCTCGACGGCGCGAGTACGTCGTACGAAGTCGCTGAGACCAGCGGGGAAGACGACGCGCTACTGTACTACACCTCAGGGACGACCGGGCTGGCCAAAGGCGTCCTCCACAAACAGCGCTGGATCGCCGGCGTCGCGGCAACACAGAAGTACGCCGTGGACCTCCAGGACGGCGACCTGTACTGGTCGACCGGCGACCTCGGCTGGCTGACCGGGGCCATCAACACGCTCGGCGCATGGTTCTGGGGGGCATCGCTGTTCACCTACGAGGGCGAGTTCGACACCGACGAGTGGGCCGCCCTGCTCGACGAATACCCGATCAGCGTCCTGTTCTCGGTCCCGACGGCGTACCGGATGCTCCGGGAGAACGAGGAGGTCCTTGCTGACGTCGACCTCGATCTGCGCCACGCGCTTTCTATCGGCGAACCGCTCAGTGCTGGCGTCGTCGAGTGGGGGGAAGACGAACTCGGTGTCACGATTCTGGACACGTACGGCCAGACTGAGACCGGGAACATGATCATCAACAACTATCCAACGATGGAGCTCCGGCCCGGGTCGATGGGCAAACCACTCCCCGGAATCGAAGCCGACATCGTCGACCCACAGAGCGGGGCGGTTCTGGACCCCGGCGAAACGGGCGAGATCGCACAGCGGGGCGACTACCCGTGTTTCTTTGCCGAGTTCTGGAACAAGCCCGAGAAGACACAGCGGGCGTTCATCGACGGTCCAGACGGGACATGGTATCTCTCGGGCGATTTAGCACACAAAGACGAGGACGGGTACTTCTGGTTCGAAGGACGGGCAGACGACGTGATCCTTTCCTCCGGGTACCGTATCGGGCCGTTCGAGGTCGAAAGTTCGCTGGGCGAACACGAAGCGGTCGCTGAGGCGGCCGTCGTCCCCAAACCACACGAAGCGCGGGGGAACATCGTCAAGGCATACGTCGTGCCAAGCGAGGACGCGCAGCCGTCCGACCCCCTCAAAGAAGATATCCAGAGCTACGTGAAAGAAGAGCTCTCAGCACACGAGTACCCGCGGGAGATCGAGTTCCGTGAGGATTTGCCAAAGACCGTGACCGGGAAGATTCGACGAACCGAGCTTCACGACGACGCCGAAGCAGAAGCTGAAGTCGAATCCTGACATAAGGTATCAAGCATCACGAGCGATAACACAGACACAACACCAATGAATTTCGAATCCACCGAGGAGCGTTCGATGATTCGGTCGACCGCCGCGGACGTGGCGGCCGAGTACGGACCGGAGTACTGGCGCGAGAAAGAGGAAGCAGGCGAGTTCGGACAGGAGTTCTGGGACGAACTGGCCGCGGCCGGCTTCCATGGCTTGCTGGTCCCGCCGGAGTACGAAGGGGCTGGGATGGGCATACAGGAGATGGGGCTGGTCATGGAGACGCTCTGTGCCGAGGGCTGTGGCATGGCGGGCACCTGGTATCTGGTGCTCACCGCCGGCATGGCCGCCGTCGGCATCAACGAGAACGGGACAGAAGAGCAGAAACAGACCTATCTACCCGACATCGCCAACGGCAAGCGAAACTTCTCCATCGGGATTACAGAGCCCGAAGCCGGCACAAACACGCTGAATGTCGCGACCCGCGCCGAGAAAGACGGCGACGAGTACGTTCTGGACGGGAACAAGGCGTGGATCACCTTCGCGGACCGGGCTGATAACATGATCCTCGTCACGCGCACGACCCCACGCGACGAGGTCGAGCGCGGGACCGACGGCATAAGCCTGTTTATCGTCGATATGGACGACCCCGGCATCGACGTGTCACCGATTCCCAAACACGGAATCAACTACTCGAAGTCCTGTGAGGTCTTCATCGAGGACGTCCGGGTCCCCGAGGAGAACCTGCTGGGCGAGGAAGACAACGGCTGGTGGACCCTCGTCGATATGCTGAACCCGGAACGCATCGGCTTCGCGGCCGCCGGGACCGGCATCGGCAAGCTAGCCGCCGACACTGCTATCGAGTACGCCAGCGACCGGGAGGTGTTCGATGCGCCTATCGGGAGCCATCAGGCGGTCTCGTTCCCGATCACAAAGGCGTACGCCCGCATGGAAACGGCGGCCCTCATGCGCGAGAAGGCGTCCTGGCTCTACGATCAGGGCGAGGAGTGTGGGTACGAGACAAACGTCGCGAAGGCGACGGCCGTCAGTGCCGGTATCGAAGCGGTCAAGCAATCGATGCAGGCCTTCGGCGGCTGGGGCTACGCGAAGGAATACGACATCGAGCGGTGGTGGCGTGAAATCAACCTGACGCGGCTGGCCCCGGTCTCCCAGCAGATGGCGTACAACCACATCGGGCAGCACCTCGGCTTCCCAAGATCCTACTGATGTTCGAGAAAGTCCTTGTCGCAAACCGCGGCGAAATCGCGGTTCGTGTGATGGCTGCGTGTGAAGAGCTGGGTATCGAGACGGTCGCCGTCTACAGCGACGCCGACCGCAACGCCGGCCACGTCGAGTACGCCGACGACGCGTACAACGTCGGTCCGGCACCTGCAAGCGAGTCGTACCTCGACCAGACAGCGATCCTCGATGTCGCTGAGCGAGCCGGGGCCGACGCGATCCATCCCGGGTACGGCTTCCTCGCCGAAAACGCCGCGTTCGCCAGCCGCGTTGAGGCTACCGACGGTATCACCTGGGTCGGCCCGCCGAGCGACGCGATGGAGACGCTGGGTGAAAAGACGAAAGCCCGGACGGTGATGCAGGAGGCTGGTGTCCCAGTCGTCCCTGGCACGACGGATCTGGTCAGTGATCCGGACGAAGTGCGCGAACTGGGGGCCGAGTACGGCTACCCTATCGCAATAAAAGCCGAGGGTGGCGGTGGCGGTCGGGGCATGAAGATTGTCCGGAGCGAGGCCGAGGTCGAAGACGCACTCAAAAGCGCAAAGCGCGAGGGCGAAGCCTACTTCGGTAATGATTCGGTGTATGTCGAAAAGTACCTCGAAGCTCCGAAACACATCGAGGTGCAGGTGCTTGCGGACGAACACGGCACCGTCCGCCACCTCGGTGAGCGCGACTGCTCGCTCCAGCGTCGCCACCAGAAGGTCATCGAGGAGGCCCCGAGCCCGGCACTCGACGCTGACCTGCGTGCGGAAATCGGCGAGGCCGCCAGACGCGGTGTCAGCGAAGCCGGGTACACGAACGCCGGCACGGTGGAGTTCCTCGTCGAGGACGGGGAGTTCTACTTCATGGAGGTGAACACCCGCATTCAGGTCGAACACACCGTCACCGAGGCTGTGACGGGCATCGACATCGTTCGCTGGCAGCTCCGGGTGGCCGCAGGCGAGCAACTGGATTTCACACAGGACGACGTGTCGATAGACGGCCACGCCGTCGAGTACCGGATCAACGCGGAGAACCCGGCAGAAGACTTCACGCCGACACCGGGACCGCTGACGACGTACGCGCCGCCCAGCAGCATCGGTGTGCGGCTCGACCATGCAGTGTCACAGGGCGACGACATCGGGGGCGACTACGACTCGATGATCGCGAAGCTCATCGTCGCTGGCGAGGACCGGGACCACTGTCTGGCCCGGTCGAAGCGTGCTCTCGAGCATTTCACCGTCGAGGGGCTCCATACGACCATTCCGTTCCATCGGTTGATGCTGGACGATGACACCTTCCGCGCCGGGACGCACACGACGAAATACCTCGATCAGGAACTCGCCGATGATGCCCTCGATGCTGCTGTCGCACAATGGGGAACCGACGATATCGGCGGCGATGCCTCGTCAGCCGCGGCGGAGGAAATCGCTGTCGAAGTCGACGGGAAGCGCTTCGATGTCGTCGTCACGGACGGATTACCCCGCGTCTCCCGTGATGGCAACGCCAGTAGCGGCTCCGGTAGTGACGCTTCACGTGGCAACTCAGCCAGTGGCGGCACGGTAGACGTGACCACGTCGGGCGCGATTACGGCCGAGATGCAGGGAACTATCCTCTCGACCGAAGTCGCGCCCGGCGACGATATCGTTGCGGGCGATGTCGTCTGCGTGCTGGAGGCGATGAAAATGGAAAACGACGTTGTGGCATCCACGGGCGGCACTGTCGCGTCCGTCCCGATTGCGGAGGGCGATTCCGTAGACATGGGTGACACCCTAGTTGTACTGGAGGAGTAAGCATGCAAGTCAGAATTTCAGACGACGCGACCGAATCGGAAGCACAGGCCATTGCCGAGGCACTGGCGACACACTTCGAGGACGACATTACCCTCGTTGTCGACAGCGGCGAAGCGGTCGGCAGTGCCACGTACGACGACGCCCACCGGGACGAATCCACGGAACAGGTCGACGACGACCTCGGGCCGACCGAACGTGAGGAGGCCCTCCGTAAGGAGATTGAAGAGATCCACGAAGGCGGGCCCAAAAAGTACAAAGAGCAGTTGCCTGAGGAGGGTAAGCTGTTCGTTCGTGACCGTATCGACCTGTGGTTTGGCGACGATTTCCTCTTCGAGGACGGGACGTTCGCGGAATTCGACGCCGACGACCACCTCCCGGCTGACGGGCTCATCACGGGAGCCGCGGAGTTCGAGGGCCGTGACCTGCATTTCATGGCCAACGACTACACGGTCAAACGCGGCAGCATGGCCGCAAAGGGCGTCGAGAAGTTCCTCCGGATGCAACAGCGGGCGCTGAAAACCGGGCGTCCGGTGCTGTACCTGATGGACTCCTCAGGGGGCCGTATCGACCAGCAAACGGGCTTTTTCGCCAACCGCGAGGGTATCGGGAAGTTCTACTACAACCACTCGATGCTTTCGGGGCGGGTCCCGCAGATATGTGTCCTCTATGGGCCGTGTATCGCTGGCGCGGCCTACACGCCAGTTTTCGCGGATTTCACGGTCATGGTTCGGGACATGAGCGCCATGGCTATCGCCAGTCCCCGGATGGTCGAAATGGTCACCGGCGAAGAGATCAGCCTCGAAGACCTCGGCGGCCCTGCCGTCCACGCACAGCACTCCGGAAGCGCGGATCTCATTGCTGACGATGAAGAACACGCCCGGGAACTCGTCGCGCAACTCATCAGCTATCTGCCCGATAACGCCGATGAAGACCCGCCACAGACAAGCGGGACAGCTCCAAAGCGCTCGCCGGAAGGCATCGACGCCGTCGTCCCGGACAAGCCCAACAAAGGCTACGATATGTTCGACGTGATCGAGCGGGTCGTCGACGCCGGGTCGACGCTCGAACTCCGGCCCGAGTACGGCAAGGAGATCATCACGTCGTTTGCTCGGATAGACGGCCGCCCTATCGGAGTCATTGCTAACCAGCCGGCCCAGCGCGCCGGGGCTATCTTCCCGGACGCGGCGGAGAAAGCCGCTCAGTTCATCTGGACCTGTGACGCCTACAACATCCCGCTGTTGTACCTCTGTGACACGCCGGGGTTCATGGCCGGGTCTGGCGTCGAGAAGGAGGGCATCCTCGAACAGGGCAAGAAGATGATCTATGCCACGTCCTCGGCGACAGTGCCCAAGCAGTCAGTCGTAGTCAGGAAAGCTTACGGCGCGGGCATCTACGCGATGTCTGGCCCCGCGTACGACCCCGAATCGACAATCGGCCTTCCGAGCGGGGAAATCGCGATTATGGGTCCCGAAGCGGCTATCAACGCTGTCTACGCTCGCAAGCTCTCCGAGATCGACGACGAGGACGAACGACAGCAAAAGGAGCAGGAACTCCGCGAGGCCTACCGCGAGGATATCGACATTCATCGAATGGCAAGCGAGGTCGTCATCGACGACATCGTCCCGCCGAGCGACCTCAGAACAGAACTGACAAACCGGTTTGCGTTCTACGAGACTGTGGAAAAGGACCTCCCGGACAAGAAACACGGAACCGTTCTCTGAGCTATGACAGGACGCTACTACGAGGAGTTCGAGGTCGGCGAGACCATCGAACACGAGAAGCGCCGCACGATCAGCGAGCGCGACAATCAGCAGTTCTGTGATATGACGATGAACCAGCAGCCGCTCCATCTCGACGCCGAGTTCGCGGCCGAGACGGAGTTCGGCGAGCGACTGGTCAACGGCCTCTACACGATGAGTGTTGCTGTCGGGCTGACCATCCCAGAGACGACCGACGGCACTATCGTCGCGAACCTGTCCTACGACAGTGTCGAGCACCCGAACCCGGTGTTTCACGGCGACACGATCCGCGTACAATCGACCGTGACTGACAAACGCGAGACCAGTGACGGTGACCGCGGTATCGTTACGATGCACGTCGAGGTGTTCAAACTCACAGATTCGGACGACGTCCTCGTCTGTGAGTTCGACCGCACCGTGTTGTCGCTGAAACGGAACCACGCCGAGTGATGCTGTGACCGGTCGACCGACGAACCGCGGCTTCCAGTAAGCTATTCCGGCACACCGACGATCCAGCGCCATCGTTGCTCGAACGTGCCGTCGAGAGCGCTGAGGAGTTCGCTGGCGTGCCGCACTCGTCTCTCCGTCTCGAGTTTCGGATAGAGCCGTGCGGCCATCGCGGGAATCGCGTGGAACAGTCGGATGTTTTCGGCAGTCGTCGAAAACTGCCATGTGCCTGTTGTCGTCGAGAACTCACCTGCAAGGGCGCCTTCGAGCGCCGATGTGTCAGCCGGGGAGCGTGACGCACGCTCGAACTGTTCGAACACGTCGGTTCCGTCAGGATAAAACCAACCCAGCGGTGCAACAGCACCCACCACGCCGTTCGGGCGGAGGACTCTGGCGGCTTCCCGTACCGCGGCCGCTGGGTCAGGGACCAGAAAGAGCGAGGCGGTAAACGCCACCCCGTCGACAGACTGGCCACTGAGCGGGAGGTGGTCGAAATCGGCTTGCAGACGGGCAGTAGAGTCGATTTCGCGCAGCATCGCGCGACTGATATCGAGCGCAATAGTGTCCGCTGCCGTCTCGGTGAACACACGCGTGCTTACGCCTGTTCCAGCACCTGCATCGAGGACTGTCCCGAGTCCGCCGTCAGTCCGCGCGCCCATCTCAGCAGCGAGCAGACGAGCGAGCGAGGTGAAGCGATTAGTCCGTCGCTCGTACGTCGTATAGGCGTCGACGCTGGCATCGAAATTCCGCCGGACGACGTCTTTCATACACGACAGCACAGTCGAGTCTCAGATAGGTGTTGCCGTTGGCTACCGTTGACCTGCTTCGCGAGCGCGTTCGAGGACACGTTCTGCCTGTGCGATAAGCGGTGCGTCGATCATCTCCCCGTCGACCTCAAAAACGCCGGCATCTGTCTCATCGGCGGCCGTGACGACGCGTTCGGCCCAGGCGATATCCTCGTCACTCGGTGTGAACGCGTCGTTGATGACCGGGACCTGATCCGGATGGATCGCCATTTTCCCGTCGTACCCCAGCTGGGCAGCAAACTCAGTCGCTTCGCGGAGGCCGTCTAAATCGCCGTAGTCTGGGTAAATCGTATCGATTGCATCGACTCCGGCGGCGCTGGCCGCGACGACGACTCGCTGGCGCGCATAGAGCACCTCCCGTCCGTCGCTGGTCCGACTCGCACCGATGTCGGCCGCCAGGTCCTCGGCCCCGAACAGGAGGGCATCAGTGGCATCGGCGGCTGCAATCTCTGCCGCGTTGAGGACGCCGGCGGCTGATTCGACCAGCGCAAGCACTGGGAGGTCCGTATCGTGTTCTCTGAGGAGCCGTTCCAGTGCTTCGATGTCCTCGGCGGACCCGGCCTTCGGTAACATCACGCTGTCAGGCCCGGCGTCCGTCAGTATCGCAGCGAGGTCGGCTGTGGCACTGACTCCGACGGGATTGATGCGAACGCAGATGTGGCTGTCCGAACTGACAGCCGAGAGTACTGACTGCACAGATTTACGCGCCTGTTCTTTATCAGCCGGTGCAACCGCGTCTTCGAGGTCGAAAACGACCACGTCAGCGTCGCCACCAGCCGCTTTCCGCATCAACTCCGCGTTGTCACCCGGTGCGAACAGCACACTGCGACGAACCATGGCGGTGGCTTCACCCCCCAGTAGTAAGATGGTAGGGGATAGACGCCCGGCCATACCGGGGGTGACCGTGCTACTGACGAGCCCTCTGTCTGTCGCTGTCAGCAGCGGCGCTTCTCGACTCAGCTGGTGGTGTCACGAGTACGCGTTCACTCCGGCGGTATTCTGCACAGTACAAACAGGCATGGATTTTTATGATATTGGGTAAAAGCTCCCTCTGTGACAACCGACCTCCCCGGCGTCGCCGACAGGCAACTATTCGACACGCACGCGCATCAGCCGACCAGTGAGTTCCTCCACGACGCCGGCGGCGAAATGATGCAAGACGCCGCCGACCGCTTTGGGACTGACTTGGAGACGTGGGACTACGAAGAGATGCTCGCGGAGTACCACGAGGCAGGTGTCGGTGGCGCTGTCCTGCTTGGCTGGGACGCGGAGACGAACACCGGGAACCCGCCCGTCCCCAACGACTACGTCGCCGAGGTCCGGGACGAGTATCCCGACTTCTTCGTTGGCTTCGGAAGCGTCGACCCGTTGAAAGACGACTGCGTGCAGGAGGCGGTCCGGTGCGTCGAGGACCTGGACCTCTCGGGGTTCAAGTTCCAGCAGATCGCACAGGGCTTTGACCCCTCGGACGAACGCCACGACCATCTCTGGAGTACTATCGAAGACCTCGGCGTTCCCGTCGTCTTCCACGGCGGGAACTCGACACTGGGTGCCTGTAGCGCCGGCGGCCGGGGCCTGAAAGTCAAATACGGCAATCCGATGCTTATCGACGACGTGGCCGCCGCCCATCCGGACCTCGACATCCTTATCGCCCATCCCGCCTTCCCCTGGGAGAAAGAACAGTTGGCGATCTGCCAGCAGAAGGGCAACGTCTACATGGACCTCTCGGGCTGGGTGCCGAAGTATATCGACGACCAAGTACTTCATTACGCCGGCACAGTCCTCAAAGACAAGGTGATGTTCGGCACCGATTATCCGATGATTGACCCCGAAACGTGGCTCGAATCGTTCGCTCGCGACACCGACTTTGACACCGATGTCCAGCGGAAGATTCTGTTCGAAAACGCCCAGGACTTTTTCGACCGCTAGTCGAAATCCGGGGTGCGTCCGTCCAGAAACGCCTCGACACCACGTGAATGAGCCGGCGTATCGTACGCCAGTGACTGGATGCGTGCCTCTCGGCGCAGCCCGGATTGCAGGGACTGGCCGATGTTGTCGTGAATCGCCTCCTTCGCCAGCCCGAGGTTCGCCGTCGGTTGTGCCCGAAGCGTTTCCAGCAGGTCGGCCGTCCGCGCATCGAGTTCGGCCGGTTCGACCGCCTCGTTGATCAGGTCCATCTCGGCGGCGGCCTCGGCGTCGATCAGCTTCCCGGTGAACGCGAGCTCTTTTGTTTTCCTGAGCCCGATGAGCCGGGGGAGTATCGCGGTCGCGCCCATATCCGGCACGAGGCCGACGCTGATGAACGACGCACCGAACCGGGCGGACTGGGCGGCGTACGCGAAATCAGCGACAGCCACGAGCGACAGCCCGGCACCGACTGCATCGCCGTTGACTTTCGCGACGACAGGCACCGGGGCTGCGAGGATATTGCTTGCCACCCGGCCCAGTGTCGTCCGGACTCGCTCGTAGGCTTCCGGTGTCGATTCCTCGCGCTCGCTCATCGCCTCGATATCCCCGCCGGCACTGAACGCATCGCCGTCGCCGGTGAGGAGGATGGCGTCGTGCGTCGCCGGGTCGAGGTCAGCGAGCGCATCAGCGAGCTCAGCTGCGACCGCCCCGGTCATCGCGTTTTTGACATCGGGACGGTCGAATACGATCCGTCGAACAGCGCCGTCTTCAACGCGCATGGTCGTACTCACACGCCCGGGCACTTTACTGTCCGTCGTCGCTCGGACAGCAGTTCGTGTCACTCTTTGCTGTCGCCCGGACGGCCTCCGTCGGCATCGCCGAACAGCTGTGTGAAAAGCGAGTGCTGTGCGCGGTGGAGTCGTTCGAGGAACGCGGACTTACTGATACCGAGCTCGGCGGCGACTTCACTAGCGGTGGTCTGTCGTGGGACGACGAAGTAACCCATCTCGACCGCGTAGCGGAGACTTTCCGCCTGTGCTGGGGTCAGGTCCCACTGCTGTGCGATAGACGCGTCCTCTGTTGCACGCAGTGCGTACACGCGCTGTAGTTTCACGCCGACAGTTTCACCGGCCGTCTCCATGACCGTCTGGAGAATGTCGTGGCCCACTACAGCGCCAGCTAAGATTGCGTTTCCGTCCCGATACGTCAGTGACTCAACCATGAAACCCGCGCTGATGAGTTTATGTACAACACACTGCTGGAGCGACAGACACCGGTAATTGTACCGACCGTCGGTAACTGACTGGTAGAGATAGCGGATCCGGTCGTCGCCGTCGAGGTAGTCACTGAGCTCCTCACCCCCCCGAGTGCTGAACCGCAACAATACGTTATGATCATCTCGGAGGAGAGGCGGGGCCGCCTCGATGGATGTCCCCGTGGCACTGCTCGCATCCGCCAGCGGGCAGTCGTCGCCCTCGATGCGAAACTCGACCATGAGACACTCCTCTATCATTACCTCGTATAAGTGCGGATATACTTATAAAACCCGTCTATATAGGGGCAAATTAGTAAGATAATTCCTCACAATCTATAGGATAGATATGAACGTCGACGAAACCAAAGCCCGCGCCGGACCCCGGGAATTCAGTCCGAAAGACGACCTCCCCGAAGAGTATCGGAAGGCAGCGACGCGGATGCTCGAGTTCCACGCCAACAGCGAAATCATGGGGGCGTTCCTCGAACGGCCCTTCATCAGAAAAGCACCGAGTATCGAGCGAAAGATGGCCTTCAGCGCGAAGGTGCAGGACGAAATCGGTCACGGGCAGATGCTCTACCGAGCGGCGGAGTCGCTCGGAATCAAGACCCGTGAAGAGATGCTTGACGACCTGGCAAACGGGGACGGAAAGTTCCTGAACTGCTTCCATTATCCGATGGAGAGCTACGTCGAGACGCCGATGATCGCTTTCTTCGTCGATGGGGCCGCAATGCGCCGCCAGGCGACCCTGAAAAAGTCCAGCTGGGAGCCATACGCCCACGCGATGGACAAGATCTGCTTCGAAGAGGGGATGCACGTCAAGCACGGTGAGTCGATTCTCCGCGAACTGATGAACGGGTCCCGGAAGGAACAGCGCATGGTGCAGGAGGCCTTCGAAGAGTGGTGGCCCCGAATCCTGCAGTTCTTCGGCCCGACCGACGACCAGAGCACCCATCACGACTTCGCCGCGGAGGTCGGGCTGAAGACGTGTACGAACGACGAACTTCGGAACGCGTTCCTGAACACGTACATCCCGAAAGCCAAGAAATACGGACTGGAGATGCCTGATGAGCCACGCATCAGGGACAACGGTGACGGGACCTACGAGGTCGTCGAAGACGACCTCGACTGGGACGAGTTCTTCACTGTCTCACAGAACGAATACGACGGCAGCATCGAACAGATCAGCGGTCGCCGGCAGGCGCAGGAAGCGGTGCAGTGGGTCCGCGACATGATGGACGACCAGACGACCACGAACAGCGGCCCGCAGTCACAGGCAGCGGACTGAGAACAATGATCTGGGAAGTATTCCGACAACAGAGTCCGGACGCAGATTTCGTTCACTGCCGGGACGTCCACGCCCCCGACCGAGAGATGGCAAAGCAGTTCTCTGTCATCCAGCACGGACGGCGGAAGCCGACCCACGCGCTCTGGGTTGCCCCACAGGAGAAAATCACACAGGTCGACCCTGACGCAGAGGGACACGAAGAGGTCGGGGACAGCGCCGGGGCACCGTGGGCTGTCTTCCGGCAGGACCAGCCCGGCGGGTATCACACGCACTGCGGTGATGTCGAAGCCGATAGCACCACTGAGGCAGAACAGGCGGCGATTGCGGCGTTCACCGATGACGACCCCAACAGTCTCTGGGTCGTACAGCACCAGTACATCGGCGAAGTCACCGAGGATGACGTGAGCTTCGGTGGGACGACCAACAAGTCCTACCGGTTCGCACAGACGTACAACGTCAATCCGGCCGCTGAGGAGGTCGAAGCCTCCGAGTCTGAGCAGATCGAAGCGGAAAAACAGCGAGGTGAGATCTAATGGCAACAACGGAATCCGACCTCGGCGGTCCAGCCGACCTCTCCGAGGAAGAACAGCGCGCAGTCGAGGCACAGCTGCTCCGACTTGCTGATGACGAGTTCATTCAGGCTGAACGCTACACCTTCTGGCAGGTGCGTGCGCCGACGCTTGAATCGGACCTCTCGATTTCGAACAACGCACAGGACGAACTGGGGCACGCACGACTGTGGTACGACGCAGTGCAGCAACTCGGCTATTCCGAGGAGTCGCTCATCTACGAGAGCGACCCCAGCGACTTCCAGCACAGCACGCTCGTCGAGTTACCGTTCGCGGAAGGTGACTGGGCCGACGCCATCGTCAGAGCGTACTTCTACGACGTTGCCGAAGACATCCGCCTCTCCGCGCTTGAGAACTCATCGTACGAGATCATCCGGAACAGAACAAGTCGTATTCAGGGCGAGGAAGGCTATCATCTTGAACACGCCGAAAGCTGGCTGGACCGGATGGCACTGGACGACGAAGCCGGCGAACGCGTTCAGGCGGCTATCGATGAGCTCTATCCGTATGCCCTCACATTGTTCGAACCTGTCGGCGACGTAGAGAACGACATCGAACGACTGGGCATCCGAACGATGACCCTCGACGAGATGCGTACCGAATGGGAGACACGCGTCGACTCGTTCCTGACTGGACTTGGGTTCGACGTGCCGACCGACGCTACCCCTGCAACGCCGGCAGGCCGGGATAACGAACACACTGACCACTGGCATGACCTCCACGACGAAATGACTGCCAGTTACCGAAATCTGGGGCGTGACAAAGCGACGCTGATAATGGCGGACGACGATGAGTAGTGACTACGACCGGCCACGCGGGGACGCTGATGCCACTGCGTGCTCGTATACCGACTACGAGACGAAAGACCACGCAGCGGACGACGTGCCAGCCACGGGCGAGGATGCTGACGGCATTGAGCGTGATGTGTGGGCGGCCCTGTATCAGGTCGAGGACCCGGAGATGCCAGTCAGTATTGTCGATCTGGGGCTCATATACGGGCTCGACGTGTCCGACGGCGACGTTACAGTCGACATGACGCTCACCTACAGCGGCTGTCCGGCGCGCGAGATCATCCTCGATGAAGTCGAGGCGGCCGCCGAGAGCGTCGACGGAATCGAGACCGCTTCGATCCGCCTTGTCTGGTCTCCGGACTGGTCGATTGATCTGGTCACAGACCAGGGCAAAGAAGCGCTGCGGGACTTCGGAATGAGTTTCGACGGATGAGTGAACCAGACCCCAGCGTCACGACCAGCGGCGAACAGACGGGCGCTGAGTGCCCGTACTGTAACTCGACCGACACCGAGCGGAAACACCCACGCGGGCCATCGCGGTGCCAGTCGATTCATTACTGCAACGAGTGCTTACAGCAGTTCAAGAAGTTCGAGTAAGCAGGTCTTACTCGTTAGAGCTGCCTTCGAGGGTCCATACTGTGAAACAGAGCAGCGGTTCTATCCATGCAACTGTTACTGGCGGTCCGCCCACGACTCGTCGGTGGGAGATTCAGCCAAGGTTGATGTGGACGTTTTTGACCTCTGTGTAGCTCTCGATGGCCTGCTCACCCTGTGCGCGGCCGTGGCCGCTCTGTTTCGTGCCACCAAAGGGGGTCTGTGGCCAGGTGTTGGGCGTCTCGTTGACCATCACCATCCCGTAGTCAAGCCTGTCTGTGACGGTGTGTGCGCGAGTCAGGTCGTTCGTCCAGACACAGGCGGTGAGGCCAAACGGTGAGTCGTTCGCGACCTCGACGGCCGCTTCTTCGTCGCTAACTTCGATTGCGGTGAGAACGGGACCGAAAATCTCCTCCTGTGCAATCGTCATCTCGTTGTCCACGTCGGCAAAGACGGTCGGCTCGACGAAGTGACCGGTATCTCTGTCTGCAGGAACGCCGCCGCCGGCCACGACAGTTGCTCCTTCCTGCTTGCCGGTCTCGATGTAGTCGAGAATCTCCTGTTGCTGGCCCGCGCTGACGACTGGTCCCATCTGGCCATCGTCGTCGATGCCGCCGCCGAGTGGGATGTTTTCAGCGATTTCAGCCATTCGGGAGACCATCTCGTCGTAGACGTCTTCGTGGACGACAATACGCGAGTTCGCCCAGCACATCTGCCCGGCGTTCATGAAGATTCCGTACTGGATGCCGCGGGCGGCGGCATCGAGGTCCGCGTCCGGGAACACAACGGCCGGGCCTTTCCCGCCGAGTTCGAGCGTCACGTCGGCGACTGCGTCGGCAGCGGTGCGCTGGACGGTCTTTCCGACACCCGTACTCCCGGTGAAAGTGACGTGGTCGACGCCCTCGTGCCCGGTGAGTGCGTCACCAGCCTCGGATCCCTTCCCGGGAACGACGTTGACGACACCGTCCGGAAGACCCGCTTTTTCTGCGGCTTTCGCGTAATACAGTGCCGACAGCGGCGTCATGGCGGACGGTTTGAGGATAACGCTGTTCCCCGCTGCCAGTGCCGGTGCCACGCCGCGGCCGGCGAGCTGGAACGGGTAGTTCCACGGCGCGATGTGTGCGGTCACACCGACTGGCTCACGAACGGTGTAGTTGAGCCGGCCGTCTTCGACGGGGATTTCGTCACCGCGGATCTTGTCCGTCCACCCGGCGTAGTGGCGGAACGTATCGGTGACCATGTCGATCTCCAGCCCGGCTTCGAACGGCGTTTTCCCGTTGTCGTGGGATTCAACCATGGAAAGTTCGTCTTTCATCGCCTCGATGGCGTCGGCCATGGAATGGAGCTTCGCCCGGCGCGTTCCCGGGTCCATCGTCGCCCACTCTGAACCGTCTGCGACGGCCGCCTGTGCTGCCTGCACCGCCGCATCGATATCGGACGCCTCGGCTTTCTGTACTGTTGCGTAAGTCCGTTCAGTTGCTGGGTCCTCCGTTGCAATGCTGTCGCCGTTGGTCGCTTCTCGCCATTCTCCACCGATATACAGGTCTGTCGGACCGGTGTACTCCATTGCAATAACAGAGGGAGTGCGCGGCGTCTTAGTTGTTATTATTGATTATTAACGTTTGGCTGGCGGGAGCGCTATCCTCGAACTCCAAGTCGCACAATCGAGGGACTACCCGCTATCGATGCATCGCTTTCTGACACGTCAGCTGACTCACTCGCGTTTCTTTATGAGGAACTTCATATCGCCCTCGAAGACGACGGTCCCGTCCTGATTTTCCATTTCGGTGTCGAGGACGACTAATCCGGCGTCGTCGCGCCCGACCTCTTTGGTTTTGTCAACGACGATCTCTAACTGGAGCGTATCACCGATGTGAACCGGGTTCGGGAGGTCCATGTAGTTCATCCCGAGAAACGCGAATGCGGTCCGTTCGACGATGCCGGTCCGATAGACGAAGCCGGTCGCCTGCACGAACGTCATTGGACCGTGTGCGATTCGCTCACCGAACTCCTGTTCTTCCGCGTATTCCTTGTTCGTATGCAGCTCTGTCCAGTCTCCCGACAGGGCAGAGTGCATGACGAAATCTGACTCGGTGACTGTCCGGCCGACGCTGATAAACTCCTGACCCGCTTCGAAGTCCTCGAAGTGGTGTGGCTCGTAGCTGTACGCCATAGTTTGTCATCTAATAGCAGCCATTTATATTTTTACGCTTCCCTGACAGCACTGGCAGTGACCGGTATATATTTAGTATTCCTGACGGAATCACAGGCCGTATGTCCGGTGTCGCTGACGAAGTCAGAGAGCGTATTGAATCGGACGCGTACTGCGAAACCCTCGGCATTGACCTGGTCGAACTTGATTCGGGGTACGCCCAGACTGAGCTGACGATTACCGAGGACCTGTTGAACTTTCATGGGACACCCCATGGCGGGGCAATCTACTCACTCGCCGACGCAGCGTTCGCCGCGGCGTCGAACTCACATGGCGAGGCGGCGGTTGCACTGGAGACGAACATCTCGTACCTAGACGCCGTCGACACCGGTGAAACGCTGTCTGCGGTCGCTGAAGAGACGCATCTCGCGGACAGTACCGCAGAGTACGAAATCACGGTAACTGCACAGGACGACGAGCGCATCGCGACGTTTCGTGGACGAGTCTACCGGCCCTGACAGCTAATCACGGTGGTCGTAGACGCGCTTTACCTTCCCGACCTGCGTTCGCTCGATGCTTCCGGGCGCAACGAGTTCGAGTTCGTCTGGGGTGAACGCGAGTACGTTTTCCAGACGCTCGATGATTTCGTCTTCAAGTGCTTCGTTGCCCGGGCCTTGCTCCGCAGTCCGTTCGATGGTGAGTTCTAGAACGTCGAGGTTATCCTCTTCGTAGAGGTCAATCCGGTAATGCGGAGCGACGCCGTCGATGTCCAGCACAGCGTGTTCGATCTCGCTGGGGTAGAGGTTCACACCGCGGACGATAAGGAGGTCGTCGGTCCGACCGGTGACGTTGTCCATCCGTACCATCGTCCGTCCACACGCACACTCGTCGTAGTTCAGCGTCGTGAGATCACCGGTCCGGTACCGGAAGACCGGCAACGCTTCTTTCGTGAGTGTCGTGAGGACGAGCTCACCCTCCTCGCCTTCCTCGACTGGCTCTTTCGTGTGTGGATCGATGACCTCCGGGTAGAAGTGGTCCTCCCAGATATGGAGCCCGTCCTGCGCCTCGTGGCATTCACACGAGACACCGGGACCGATGATCTCCGAGAGTCCGTAAATATCGATGCCGTCGACGCCCAGTCGCTCTTCAATCTCCGCCCGCATCGGATCGGTACACGGTTCGGCTCCGAAGATAATCGTCGAAATCGGCAGCTCTCTGGGGTCGTGGCCCATCTCCTCGGCTGTTTCGGCGAGGTAGAGTGCATACGACGGAGTGCACGTGAACACATCGCTCTCTAGGTCGGTCATTAGCTCGACCTGTCGCTGTGTCTGGCCGCTCCCAATGGGAATAACCGAAGCCCCCAATTCCTCAGTTCCGTAGTGGAGCCCCAACCCGCCGGTGAACAACCCGTACCCGTATGCGTTCTGGACGGTGTCGCCCGCTTCGGTACCGCTCGCAGCCAGCGAACGTGCGACAACTTCACTCCACGTGTCGAGGTCGTCATCCGTGTACGAGACGATTTTGGGTTTGCCGGTCGTCCCAGATGACGCGTGGATGCGGGCAACGTTTTCATCGTCTACGGCGAACAGGCCGTCGGGGTACTCGTCGCGGAAATCCTCTTTTGTCGTCATCGGCAACTTTGCGATGTCGTCGATGCTCTGGATATCGTCGGGCGAGACGCCCGCCTCGTCGAGCTTTTCCCGGTAAAACGGGACGTTCTCGTAGGCGTGTGCGACAATCCCCTGTAATCGGTCAGTTTGTAACGCACGCAGCTCCGTACGGTCAGACGCCTCCAGTGGCTTGTACACCATCGTCAATGATAGAATGGAATGAGAGTGATAAAATGGTTTGGGATTGGTCACTCCGCTGCCAGTTGCGTACGTGCTGTGCGACTATCGGCAAGTGATGCAAAGCTATTTTTCAGTACCTTCAGAGTTCTATGTATGCGGGACGCGTATATCATCGGCGCCGGGCAAACGCCGTTTGGCTCGATGCCCGAAGAGAGTTATAGATCACTGTTCGACCACGCAGTCAGCGAAGCCGTCGACAGTGTCGACCACGGCATCGATACGGATGCGATAGATGAGGCGGTCGTCGGCTCACTCGGTGTGGGCGGTCGACAACTCGGTCTCTCGGGACCGGCAGCAACCGAACACGCCGGACTGCACGGCATCCCCAGCGTGCGCGTCGAAAATGCCTGTGCCGCGTCTGGCTACGCCGTCCGTCAGGCAGTGCAGGCCGTCAAAAGCGGGATGGCCGACGTGGCGCTGGCTGGCGGCGTCGAAGTCATGACAGACATGAGCAGCGACGTGACGAAGTACTGGCTCGGCGTCTCCGGCGAAACAGAGTGGGAACGGCTGACCGGGACGACGTTTTCGGGCGTCTACGCACAGATGGCAAGCGCGTATCTACGGGAATACGAGGCAAGCGAGGAGCATCTCTCGATGGTAGCGGTCAAGAACCACCGGAACGGCGCAAAAAATCCGAAGGCCCATCTGGGCTTTGAGTGCTCCTTAGAAGACGCCGCCAGCGCACCCGTTGTCGCGGACCCGTTGAACCTCTATCACTGCTGTCCAACCTCCGACGGCGCAGCCGTTGCTCTCGTCGCCAGTGCGGATGTCGTTGAGCAGTACACTGACGACCCAATTCGGGTCGCCGGAGTCGGCGCAGCCAGCGACCGGGTCGGGCTCTTCCAGCGAGACAGCTACACCGCGGTCTCTGCATCGGAAGCCGCTGCAACCACGGCCTATGATCGTGCTGGCGTCGTCCCAGACGACCTCGACTTCGCTGAGGTACACGACTGCTTCACGATTGCCGAACTGCTTGCCTACGAGGACCTCGGCTTCTGTGACCGCGGCGAGGCCCCACAGTTGCTGGAACAGGGAACGACCGAAGCTGACGGAGCCATGCCGGTCAATCTCTCCGGCGGACTGAAATCGAAGGGTCACCCTATCGGCGCAACTGGGGCCGGCCAGATTGTCGAGGCGTTCAAACAGCTCACCGGTCGCGCCGCGGACCGACAGCTAGCGGCCCCGAAGTACGGGCTGACTCACAATGTGGGGGGAAGCGGCGGTAGTGCCGTTGTTCATATCCTCGAACGGGAGGCCGCACGATGACCGCGTCGGGGCTCGCGGCCATCGGTGCGTACGCGCCTCGCCTACGGATCGACGCCGCGGAGTTCGAAGCTGCTTGGGGCCGATTCGATGCAGCGGGAATCGATGCGAAGGCGGTCCCCGACGCCGACGAGGACGCGGTCACGATGGGTGTCGAAGCAGCCCGTCGTGCGCTAACTGCGGCCGACGCGTCCGGCACGGATGTCGCGCACCTGGCCTTTGCGACGACGACACCGCCGATGGCGGAAGAGGACCTTGCGGCGCGACTCTGCAGTATTCTCAACGTCCCTGATGATGCCAAGACCCAGACGATGACCGGCTCCACACACACCGGGGCGCAAGCACTGGACGCAACCATGGACGGCGGCCCGTTCGGAGACGGCATCGGTCTCGTCATCGTCAGCGACTGTCCGCGGGGCGATCCTGACAGCGAGGTCGAACACGCCGCCGGTGCCGGGAGTGTTGCGCTCGTTGTCGATGATGACGGTCCCGGAGCCGTCGTTGACCGGGCGTCACACACGGAGGCGTACCCCGGAACACGGTTCAGAACGGGCGGGGACGACCGGACGACCGGTCTTGGCGTGACGCAGTACGACCGTGAGGCGTTTATCACCACGCTCGGCAGTGCGGCGGAACGACTGGCCGTGCCGATAGATGACCTCGATGCGGCAGCAGTTCAGTCTCCGGACGGAAAACTCCCCTATCGGGCGACTGGTGCACTCGGGGTCGACGCAGAGACCATCGCTGCCGCGGACACAGTCAGTACGCTCGGGGATACCGGCGCGGCAAGTGCATTCCTTGGAGCGGCAACAGCGTTCGCGGACGACGCCGAGCGTGTGTTGATCGCCGCGTACGGAAGCGGAGCAAGTGCGACGCTGTTCGTCGCCACTGGTCCTGTTCCGGTCGAAACTGCGCTTGATGGTGCTGTCTCGCTGTCCTATGCCGAGTACCTCAGGCGGCGTGGCGAGATTACGCGCGACGAACCAGAGGGTGGCGGAGCGTACGTCAGTGTCCCGTCCTGGCAGCGGACGATTCCGCAACGTCACCGACTCGTCGCCGGCCGGTGTGTTGCCTGTGGCGCGTTGAATTTCCCGCCGACCGGGGCCTGCAACGACTGTCACGAGCGCACCGGTGATTTCGAGGCTGTCGAACTGCCCGGGACAGGGACAGTTGCGGCAGTAACGACGATCGAACAGGGCGGTGCACCGCCGGAGTTCGTCGCGCAGCAGTCCAGCAGCGGCGAGTTCGATAGCGCTATCGTCGCGCTTGATGGCCCATCTGGCGAGCAGACCGTGAGCGTCCCCGCACAGGTGCTCGATACAACCGACGAGGTCACCATCGACACACCTGTCGTGCTGACGACGCGGCGCATCTACACGCAGGAGGGGGTCATCAGATACGGCTTCAAAGCGCAGGTCGCCAGCCAGCGCCGGTAGCCGCCACGATCAGAGACGCTCGAACACAACCGCGACGCCCTGACCGAAGCCAACACACATCGTCGCCAGACCATGCGTCGCGTCCTGCCGCTGCATCTCGTGGAGTAACGTTGTCGTGATTCGTGCCCCCGAACAGCCAAGGGGATGGCCGAGCGCGATGGCCCCACCGTTGACGTTGAGCCGGCTGTCTGGAATCTTCAGCTCGCGCTTACAGTGAAGGCTCTGCGCGGCAAAGGCCTCGTTGAGCTCCACGAGGTCGATATCACCGATTGTCAGGCCGGCGTCGTCTAGCGCGGTACGCGTCGCCGGGATCGGTCCCCGACCCATGACCAGCGGATCGACACCGGCGACAGCGCGCGTCTTGACCCGCCCAAGAATGTCTAGACCGTGCTGGTCTGCGTACGCTGCCGAGGTGACGAGCATCCCGGCCGCGCCGTCGGTCAGCGGTGATGCGTTCCCCGGCGTGACCGTCGCTGCCTCGTCGTCGCGGAACACCGTCGGGAGTTCGCTCAACTGCTCGGCTGACGTGTCTGCTCGCGGTGTTTTGTCGCTCTCGACCGCTGTCTCGTCGGCGTGGACTGGCACGGTCTCTGCGTCGAACCGGCCGTCTTCCATCGCCGTGACCGCACGCTCGTGTGACCGCACCGCGAACTCATCCTGGGCTTTACGGCTGATATCGTGGTTACGGGCGATGGTTTCGGCCGTCTGTCCCATCGGCAGCCTGTCGGGGTCGTACCGCTGTTCGATAGCCGGATGGAGCCAGTCCGAGAAGGGGACGGTACTCATGTGCTCGACGCCGGCGACCGGATACACTTCACCGTCACCCGTCTCGATGGCGCGAGCGGCGTCAACAAGTGTTGTCAGCGACGACCCACACAATCGGGTTGTTGTCGCTCCGGGCACCGTTTCAGGGAACCCGCCGGCGAGTATCGACTGCCGGGCGAGGTTTCGGCCCTGCGCTGCCTCTTGGTTTGCACACCCGAGTCGGAAGTCGTCCCACTCGGTGGCCGGGACACCGGTCCGGTCACCGAGTGCAGCAAGCACCGTGGTGACGAGGTCTTCGGGATGTGTCCCGGCCAGTGCGCCATCCTTCGGCACCTGTGGCGTCCGTACGGCGTCGACAACAACGGCTTGCGAGTCGGAAGCAGTCATCCTCACCGACTCCTATCGTGGCCGCTGTAATAAATACAGGTCACGCTGGGGTGAGATGCAAGCAACGTTTTTATCCTTTGCTACTGTGCTGAGAAATGATGCACGTAGCCATTCTAGGCGCCGGTACCATGGGCCACGGTATCGCTCAAGTGTCGGCAATGGCCGGTCACGACGTCTCTCTCCGCGATATTGAGGCGGATATCGTCGATGACGGCCTGGCCGCCATTGAGTCGAATCTGCAAGAGGGTATCGCCCGGGAGAAAGTGAGTGAGTCCACGGCCGAGGCAACGCTAAACCGCCTCACTGGAACAACGTCGCTGGAGGAGGCCGTGACCGGGGCAGATCTTGTTCTGGAAGCAGTCCCCGAGGACATGGAGATCAAACACGAGACGCTCACCGAGGTCGAATCCCACGTCGACCCGGCGACGCTGATCGCTTCAAACACCTCCTCGCTGTCACTGACTGAGATAGCGAGCGCTCTTGACTACCCGGAACGAGCTATCGGCCTCCACTTCTTCAATCCGGTACACATCATGGCACTCGTCGAGATCGTCGTCGCGGAACAGACGAGTACCGAGACGGTCTCGCGTGCTCGGGAGTTCGTGCACGGGATCGATAAGACACCGGTGGAGGTGGCTGATGCACCGGGCTTTGCCTCCTCCCGGCTCGGTGTCTCGCTGGGCGTCGAAGCGATGCGGATGGTACAGGAGGGCGTTGCAACACCGGGGGACATCGATACCGCCATGGAACTCGGCTACAATCACCCGATGGGACCGATCGAACTCGGCGACGTCGTCGGTCTCGACGTCCGACTCGACATCCTCGAATACCTGCGTGCGGAACTCGGTGAACGGTTCCGCCCGCCACAGATTCTGAAACGGAAGGTCCGTGCGGGCAAACTCGGCAGGAAATCCGGCGAGGGGTTCTACGTCTGGGAGGATGGCGACATCGTCGGCACCAGCGGCGACTGGGGGGACGCATGACGGACCTCGCCGACGCCGCGGCGGACTGTGAAACGGTTTCGGTGAGCGTCGGCGACCGCGTCGAGAACGTCGCCACTGTCGAGTTGCACCGGCCGGAGGCCCGAAACGCGCTCAACAGCCAGTTGCGGTCGGAGTTCAAACAGGTCTTCGACGCAATCCCAGACAGTGGCGTCCGTGCTGTCGTGTTGACTGGCGCGGCAGACACCGGCGCATTCGTTGCCGGTGCGGACGTGACAGAACTCCGCGAGCGGGATATGCTGGAGCAACGGGAGGCGAGTAAGCGGCCCCGGGTCTACGAACACGTCGACGAGTGTCCGATGCCGGTCATCGCTCGCATCAACGGGCACGCACTCGGCGGCGGCTGTGAGCTGATTCAGGCGGCCGACATCCGGATCGCGCACACGGACGCGAAGTTCGGCCAGCCGGAGATCAACCTCGGCATCATGCCCGGCGGTGGCGGCACACAGCGATTGCCGCGTCTGGTCGGGGAAGGCCACGCGATGCGGCTGATACTCACCGGCGAACTCATCGACGCGACGGAGGCCGCCGACATCGGCCTCGTCGACGAGGTCCACGACGACGACTCCTTCGACGAGCGGGTCTACGACATAGCGTCGTCGATTGCCGAGAAAAGTCCCGCAGCACTCGAACTCGCAAAGAAAGCCGTCCGTGCCAGTTCCCGCATGGACCTCGAAGCCGGCATCGAGTACGAGGCTGAACTGTTCGCACAGCTGTTCGCAACTGGCGACAAGGACGAAGGAATCGACGCGTTCCTCGAAGACAGAGAGCCGAAGTGGGCCAGCGAGTGAGCGTGCCTTGTCCCCGGAACGGGGAACCCCGCTCGGTTGCGGCCATGCCCAGCGAAACACAGCTCGAAAACGTCCCGTTGCTCCGCTAGAACCGCGCCGCCGGCCTTACGGATGGGCCATGTTTATCCCGATCTCGTTGACGACGCCCAGTAGCAGCGTCGGCAGTTCGTCCCGGAGAATCGTGCCCTCAAGTCGGCTTGCCGGGCCGGAGACGCTGATCGCCCCGATGGCAGTATCGTTTTCGTCCGTAATCGGCGCACCGACCGCGTGCAGTCCCTCCACAGACTCCTGAAAGTTGAACGCGTAGCCGCGGTCACGTATCGCCTCGATTTCCTCCCAGAGCTCGTCCCTGTCGGTAATGGTCTGTGGCGTCCGGCCGGGCAGGCCATGTCTGTCGATTGTTTCTGTGATCTGGCTATCCGGAAGGTGTGCGAGTATCGCCTTCCCTGCGGCGTGCTGGTGGAGATAGTTCCGGTGGCCGACCCGGGCGTACGTCTGTACCGAGTGTTTGCCCTGCGCGCCGTAGATGTGGACGCTGCGGCCGTGCTCTTCAACTGCACACCAGATTTTCTCCTCAGTCTCCTCTGCAAGTTCGTCGACTCTCGGCTTCGCCTCGTCGTAGAGCCGGTACTTGTTCCGCGCCACTTCGCCGTAGTCCAGAAAGCGGATCCCGAGCTGATACTCGTTGTCGTCCTCGACGAGGAGGCTATTGGCCGCGAGTGTCTTCATATATCTGTGCGTTGTACTCTTCGCACAGTCGAGGTGGGCTGTCATTTCAGACACCGTGGCCGTGTCGTGCGCTTTGAGATACTCCATGATCTCGATTGCTCTCTCGATTGTTCCGACCGGCCTGTTGACAGCGGGCGGGATTGCCATACGTACACACATGACTAATCGGCTTACAAGTGTTTTGTTCGAGTAGCTTGAATCAGTGGCGGCCCTGTCAGACCGGCAGCTAAAAGCCACTCCGAGTCGACGTGGTGTACGCATGACAAAAATCGTCGATTTGCTCGTCCGGAGAGATGGCTACACTCACGAGGAGTTCGCCGACCGATGGCAAGGCGACCACTCGGAGCTGGCGAAGGATCTGCCGGGACTGCAACGCTACGTGACATCTGTGCCGACAGACCCGGAGCGAGCGGCCTACGACGGCGTGCTCGAACTCTATTTCGAGGACATGGACGCACTCAGCGAGGCGTTCGATTCCGACCTCGCCGAGCGGGTGCAGGCCGACGCGGCTGAGTTCATCGATCTGGAGGCCGGTCCCCGGCTTATTGTCGAGGAGACGGTCCAGTTAGACGAGAGAGCCGACTGAGACAGTCCCGTTCTCGCCTCTGTAGCACTCTCACCCCTCATAGTGTAACCTGTGTATAAATAGTAAAATACTAATAATTCTGTTACACAGATAATCACAGGCATGGCAACCGAACCCAAAGAACAGGTCGGTCACCCACTCGACCCGCTCACTCCGGACGAGATTGAACTCGCAGGTGACCTCCTGACCAGTACGAGTGAGTTCACTGATGGCGCACGCATCGTCAAAATCGAACTCGATGAACCGTCGAAAGACGCCATCACTGCCCACGAGGAACATGGGCGGGAGATCGAACGGCAGGCCTTCGCGGTCATCCGCGACAGCCCAGAGCGGAAGACGTACGAAGCAACCGTTTCGCTCGAAGCTGAGGAGATCAGTTCGGTCGAGCACATCGAAGGCGCACAGCCCTCCATCGCTATCGAGGAGTTCATCGAGTGTGAACAGACGGTGAAAGCACACGAGGAGTGGCAGGCCGCTCTCGAGGACCGGGGTGTTGTGGACACCGAGCGAGCCATGGTTGACCCGTGGTCGGTCGGGTACGACTTCATTCCCGAACACATCGACCGCGACCGTCGGCTTGCTCACGGTCTGACGTACGTACGACCGAGTGCGGATGACGGCGACGAGGGCTACGCCAAGCCAGTTACCGGCCTGCACGTCTACGTCGACTTAGACGAGATGTCTGTCGTCGAGGTCGTGGATAACGGGCCGCCGGATGAAGACCACCCGCTGCCACCCGAGGAGATGGCATATCGCGAGGCGGACATTGACCTGCGGGACGACCTGAAACCGTACGACGTTGTGCAGCCGGACGGGCCGTCGTTCGACGTGTCCGGTCACAGGGTCGAGTGGCAAAACTGGGAGTTCCGGGTCGGGTGGACCCAGCGTGAGGGGCTCGTCTTGCACAACGTCGGCTACAACGATGACGGGGAGTTCCGCAAGATTCTGCACCGGGCATCGCTTGCTGAAATGTCCGTCCCATACGGGACGCCTGATCAGAACGACCGGTTCAAAAACGCCATGGACGCCGGCGAGTACAACATCGGCCGGATGGCGAAGTCCCTGGAGAAGCGGTGTGACTGTCTGGGCTATATGCATTACTTCGATGCGGTGATGAACACGATGGACGGTGCTGTCAATGTCCTCCCCAACGCTATCTGTATGCACGAAGAAGACTACGGTTTGCTGTGGGAACGTTCCGACTGGCGCACCGAGAGCGCCGAATCCCGCCGTAACCGTCGCCTTGTCGTCTCGTTCATCGCCGCTGTCGGCAACTACGACTACGGCTTCTACTGGTACTTCTATCAGGACGGCTCCGTGCAGGTGCAGGTACGCCTGACTGGCATCGATAACGTCTCCGCGGCACCGAAAAACAAGGACGTCAAAGGCTATTCTGAGCTAGTCGCACCTCAGCTGAAAGCCCCAATTCACCAGCACTTCTTCAATTTCCGACTGGACTTCGACATCGACGGGACCGAGAACAACGTCTACGAAGTCGAGAACCAGACGGTGCCGAGTGGGCCGCAAGGTTTCAGTCCGCACGCGGACCCATCGGCGGAAACACCCAACCCGGGTGGCAACGCCTTCTACGCGGAAGAGCGTCAGTTAGAGAGTGAACAGGAGGCACAGCGGCTTATCAACCCGCTCGACGGGCGCTACTGGAAAGTCACGAACCCAACCGAGACGAACCGCCTGGACAACGAGGTCGGGTACCGTATCGAACCCCACGAGAACGTCAAAGCCGCCCAGCAGGACGACAGTAGCGTCATTCGGCGCTCCGGCTTCGTCAAGAACCATCTCTGGGTTACCCCACACGACGAGAACGAGATGTTCCCCGCCGGCGACTACCCGAATCAGGCTGAAGGCCCCGCGGGGCTCCCGGTCTGGACCGAGGCGGACCGCGACCTCACCGATGAAGACCTCGTCGTCTGGTACACGCTCGGGAAAAACCACGTTACGCGACCGGAGGACTGGCCGGTGTTGCCGGTACAGATGGCCAATCTCAAGCTAACCCCTGACAACTTCTTCGGCCAGTCGGAAGCCCTTGACGTACCGCCCGAGCACGTTATCAACGAAGGCCACACCGTCCCTTCACGCGATGAGTTCGACGACGAGACGCCGGAAAGCAGGGGCGAGGCTGCTGACGACGACTGAGAGCGCACTACCTGTTGTTCTCGCCTGACGCGTTTCCCGAGAGCGAACCGCTGCAGCTGTCAGCCATCGAGTCGGCTGCCATCGACGTAGAGCTGCCCGGCAGGTGGCCGGTCAGCATCGTAGCTGTCGTGATACTCGAACAGTTGAAACAGCGCCCCGGTCGGGTTCGAGGGGGACACAAACGCCTCAGTCCAGTCCTGATATTCGCGGTAGTCGACGACGCTGTATCCATTGTGCTCTATGACCGCTGTCACTGCATCAACAGATGCCACTTCGAGCGTGACATGGTGTAGTCCCGGGCCGTGGTCGTCGAGATACGATGTGAGGAACGTGTCCGGTGCTTCCGGTGCGATAAGTTCGAGCCGCGACGCGTCCCGGTCGAAGTCGTACTGCGCCCAGCGAAACCGGCCGTCGACGGACTCTTCGATGAGTTTCCGACAGCCGAGTGTGAACAGGAACGGCTCAGCGTCGGCGATGTCCTCGACAGCGATTCCGATATGGTCGACACGGACCGGTGTCTCCTGTGACATAGCGAGGACTGTGGGAGGCTCCCAATTATATGCTTGGGTCGGGTGCTGAGCGTCGGTATTCTGCCCGGTTCAGCGTGACTTGGGTCCCAGAACGGGATTTGCGCAGGCACACATCCTCCTTCACGAAAAATATCTCCAAATATTTATTACATATCCAGACTGTCACCTACGGGATGCCAGCACAGCACCAGCACTCGTGGCAGCATCTCTCGCGACGAACGCTTCTGAAGACAGGCGCGGCGGTGACCGGCATGACCGGCATCGGTGCCGTCGAGACGGAGTTGGCGTACGCGCAGGAAGACGATGTCACGGTTACGATACGACGGGACGACCACGGCGTTCCCCACATCTACGCGCGTGACGCTGACAGCCGCGCGCCGGCGTTCTATGGGTTCGGATACGCAACAGCAGCAGACCGACTCTATCAGCTAGAACTGTACCGGCGGTACTATGATGGGACTGTCGCGGCAGTCCTCGGTGCGGGTGATGAGGACACTGACTGGGTCCAGTTCGATATCGAGGCGCGGCGCAACACGGCCGGCGAGCCGTCACTCGACGAGCAGGCCGCCGAACAGCTGACGGCGGCCCAGCGAGCGGTCCTGCAGGCGTTTACAGACGGCATCAATCGGTACATTACCGAGGTCCGTGAGAGCGAGGAGCTGGAATTCCACCGGGCGTTTCAGGAGCACGGGTTCGAGCCCGAGGAGTTTACTACGACAGACGCTGCTGGAATGTTCGTCGCCAGCATGGCGTATTTCAGCGGCTTCCAGCTCGAGACGCTCAGCGCGACAGTTCTCGACGCACTCACGAAGGAGACCGGTAGTGAACAGCGTGCGATGGAGCTGTTCGAGGACCTGCAGTGGGGCGACGACCCTGGTTGCCCGACCTCGACGGTCCAGCCGTCGGATGGCTACTCCCCTTCCTATACTGATGTGGGAACAGGGCCGACACCCGACGTGGCCGGGGGACAGGAGACACGCAGGGTGACCCGTGGCGCAAGCGGCCCGTCCGTAACACCGAGCAATGTTGTGACTGGCGGGGACTACGCGCCCCCAACTGACGCTGAGGGGATGCACGAGGCAGAGATGGATCGGATGCGAACGCTCGCCTCCGGGCTCGATAGCCTGGGCCTCCCGATCAAATACGGCAGCAACGCCCTCGCTGTTCAGGGTGATATCACGTCCAGTGGCGATGCGTTACTGATGGGCGGGCCACAGATGGGGTTCAACACACCCTCGATAATGTACGAGGCGAGCCTGCACGGCCCGGATTTCGACGTCGCTGGTGTCACGGTTGCCGGGTATCCGTTCATCATGTTCGGCCACAACCGAAACGGGGCAATGACCTCGACCGCCGGGATCGACAACTGCATCCAGATGTTCACGGAGTCGATCACGACCAACTCGTCGGGTCCGGACACGTACACCTTTCAGGGTGCGGAGTACGAGGTCGAAACGGCTGAGCGGACAATCACTGTCGCCGACGGCGAGGACGTAACCTACACTGAACGGTTCACTCGCCACGGCGTTGTGACACAGTGGGATCCTGACAGCGGGGAAGCACTGGCACAGACGAAGTCATACGCCGGCCGGCATATGAACTGTTGGCGGGCCTACTACGAATGTCAGTTTGCGACGGACGCCGAGGAGTTCCGGGAGTCAGCACAGCGCTGTGACTACGCGCTGAATTTCATGTGGGCAGACAAAGACGGTGACATCGCGTACGTTCATCTGGGTCGGTATCCGGACAGTGAATCGGTCGACTGGGATACACGGCTCCCCGCTGACGGGACGCAGTACGAACTGACAGCTGAGGATTACCTGCGTGCGGCTGATGGCGACGTGCCCTACGCCATCAACCCCGACCCGGGCTACTCGGCCCAGTGGAACAACAAACCCGCTCCGGAGTGGAACAACGGCGACCTGAGCTACTCGTGGTCGACCGACCACCGCGTGCAACGGATCATCAATCTGGTCGAGCAGCGGTTAGCACAGGAGGGGGCAGTCGATTACGACTTCCTGAAGACTGTTATCTACGATATCTCCTTTACTGATCTGCGTTCAATTCGGTACAAAGACCATTTGCTTGATGCGCTTGCGGACGCAGACCTCTCCGACACCGAACAGCAAGCACGCGACGAACTGGCCTCGTGGGACCACTTTGCACAGGCTGACGGCGAAGACAACGAGGGACGCCACTCTGCCGGGTACACCATCTGGGATGCAACGTTCCCGTATATTTTAGAGGAAGTCTTCAGCGAGACGTTCGGGAGCGCATACGGTCCGGCGTCGTACTTCCTCGGCTACGACTACGGCCGCGGCACCCTGATGCGAGTCCTCAACTCAGCGGAGACAGCACTGTCGACGCAGGCCGAGTATGCTGACGGCGACATCACAGATGCGCTGGTCAGCGCGTTCCGGACCGCCGTGGACGAACTCGCCGAGCGATACGACGGCGACCCGAGAACTTGGCGGCGTGCGGCAGCACTTCACGAGTTCGACAACCTCGCGCTGTTCGGGATGCCTATCGGTGTCACGTCCGCGGGGAACACGGCGCTGATGAACCGCGGGACCGAGAATCACCTCGTCCAGCTTAGTGACGACCCGCAGGCAGAGAACATTCTCCCGCCCGGCAACGACGGCTACGTTGCTCCAGACGACACGACCGGCGAACACTACGACGACCAGCTGGCGATGTTCGAGAATTTCGAGTACAAACAGTTGTTGTTCGCCGACGCAGATATCGAGTCTGCAACAACGGCAACACGGACGCTGATGAGGGCAGTGAGTCCGTCTGACGGTGGCACCGATGACACGCTGACGAGTGAGGGCACTGAGACAGACGAGAGCACCGTGACGAGTACGGCGGCGACGACTGCTGAGACAGAGCGCGCGGACACAGCGACGGCGGTGAATACCGGAACGGACGCCAGTGGCCCCGGATTCACGACACTGACCGGGGTGTCCGCAGTACTCGGGACTGCGCTGGCGTGGCTGTACAGACAGGACGACACGGCTCGCTAGCCACGACGGCGGGTACGGAACAGAAGCGGTGAGACGCGATACTGCTGAGCCTGAAGGGTGCGGACAGCGAGCGACACGCCGACATGGGGCAAGGCTTTAATACGATTTGCTTAACAATAGATAATGAACCTATGTCGAGCGAAGGTACTTCATCAGACAGTAGTGCGGGCATCGACCGTTCACGGAGACAGTTCCTCGCCGCCGCCGGCGCGGTCGGCGCGCTTGGCCTCGCTGGCTGTCAGGGCGGGTCCACAGGCGGCGACGGTGCTGTGACCGTTGCGAGCCTGAACCCGATGACCGGCCCCTTCAGCTCTCTCGGGCCGGGCCAGCGAACTGGGGCTGAGCTCGCCGTAACGGAAATCAACAACAACGACAACTACGACTTCGAGTTCGAGCTGGTGACGGGCGACACGGAGACCGAGGCCGGAGCCGCACAGTCCGAGGCACAGCGCGTTGTTCAGGAAGAGGGGGCGGAGTTCGTGTTCGGTGCGATTTCCAGCTCCGTTGCACTCGGGCTGAACGACTTCGCCGCTCAGTCGGAGCACATCTACTTCCCCGGCGGCGCAGCAGTCCCGATCACTGGGTCTGCCTGCAACGAGTGGGTGTTCCGCTTCGAAACGAACACTGCACAGATTGCCGAGGCCATATCTGCCTACTCAGTCAATAATCTGGGGAGCAACGTCTGGTTCCACTATGCGGACTACGCGTACGGCGACTCGGTGTACAACCGCACCAGCAGGCGCATGGAGGCCGCCAGCGACGACTACACTGAGGTCGGGACATCAACGTCCGAGCTGGGTGCCAGTAACTACGGCTCGTTCATCACGCAGATCAGCAACTCTGACGCTGACGTGGTCGTTCTGGGGATGACCGGCGGTGACCTGGTGAACTTCACCAACCAGGCCGCGGATCAGGGCCTCACCGACCAGATGGCTGTTGTCGGTCCGACCCAGACGTTCCAGAGTGTCCGTGCTGGAACCGGCGCAAACAGTGTCGGTACCTTCGGCGGCGCTCGGTACGACCCCTCGCTCGACACCGGTGACAATCCGGCATTCGTTGAGGCCTACGCCAGCGAAAACGACAGAGAGCCAGGCAACTTCGCCCGTGTCGGCTACGACTCGATGCGGTTGATGGCGAAAGGAATGAACAAAGCTGGGAGTACCGAACCGGCAGATGTCCGAGACGCACTTGAGGGCGGCACGTTCACGACAGTCCTGGGAGACATTACGCTTCGAGAGAGCGACCATCAGGCCACGAACCCAACGTGGATGGCTGAGCTCGTCGAGGGCGACGGTGATACAGCGGATGTCGAATTGCTCGAGCAGGTCCCGGGGTCGGAGACGCTGCCACCGGCCAGTGACCTCGGTTGTGAGATGTAGGTAGCACAATGGTCGCTGCCGACTTCATAGAACAACTGCTGAATGGCCTCACCCTGGGGATGGTTTACGTCCTGCTAGCCGCCGGGCTGTCAGTCATCTTCGGCGTAATGGACGTAATCAACTTCTCCCATGGCGAACTGTTCGCACTCGGTGCGTATCTCTCCCTGAGCATCATCGCGCCGTTCGGTGCTGGGATTGGATTCTGGGTCGCAATAGTGGTCGCACCGGTCGTCGTCGGTCTCATCGGTGCCGCTATCGAGCGAACGACTGTCCGACCGTTGTATGGCCGGGACCCGCTGTATCATATTCTTCTGACGTTCGGGCTCGTACTCGTCATCAACGACGGCATCCGTCTGATCTGGGGGACACAGCAACGACAGCTAGCTGTCCCCGCGTATCTGAGCCAACCAGTGTCCATACTGGGCGTCCAGGTGTCCGTGTACAACTACTTCATGATCGCCTTTGCGGCGTTGCTTGCAGTCGTGACGTGGTACCTACTGAACCGGACAAAGTACGGGATGATCATCCGTGCCGGGTCTCAGGACCGTGAGATGGTCCGCAACGTCGGTATTGATATCGACCAGTACTACACACTGGTCTTTGGCGTCGGTGCGGCACTGGCTGCCGTCGCCGGAATCGTCCTTGGCGGCTACCAGAACGTGAACACCGGGATGGGAAACAGCGTCATCATTCCGGCGTTCGTCGTTGTCGTTCTCGGTGGCCTCGGTAGTTTCAGAGGGGCCGTCTTCGGTGGATTGCTCGTCGGCGTCGTCCAGACGCTGATGCGGGCCTACAGTGGGAGTGTCCTTGCCACGTTCGGTGATACAACGCTGAGTGTTCCCAATCTCGAAGGGCTGACCGTGTACCTGCTTATGATCGCAGTGTTGCTCGTCAAACCGCAAGGGCTGTTTGGAACACGGGGTGAGGAATCAGAGGGCGAAGGTGAGCTTCTCGTCGGCGGCTACGGCGGGATACTGGCAGACAGCACACGGGTCCGGCTCGGCGGAATCGCCGTGGTCGCACTCGCAGTCGCGCCAGTGGCGATTCTGCTCATGGGCGATCAGTACTACCTTGTCGTCCTCAATGAGATCCTCATCTGGGCCATTTTCGCCCTGAGTCTGGATATCGTGATGGGATACGCCGGACTGGTGCCGCTCGGGCACACGATGTTCTACGGCGTCGGTGCATACACCGCTGCGCTCGTGATGTTGCACTACTCGCAGTCGGTTTTTGTCGTGTTACTCGGGGCTATTCTCCTCTGTGCAATCCTGGCCTGGATCGTCGGAAGCCTCTCGATTCGCGTCTCCGGCGTGTACTTCGCAATGATTACGCTGGCGTTCGCGGAGTTGCTCTACAGTGCCGTGTTCAAGTTCGACTTCACCGGCGGGAGCGACGGCTTGCTCGGCTTCGAAGCGTTCCTTGGACTCGGCGGCGTCGGAGCGGCACTCTCGAACATCGAGTTCGGCCTTCTGGGGTACGAGGTCGGACAGCAGTTCGTGTTCTACTATCTCGCCCTGCTAATTGCCGTGCTCTCGCTCCTGTTCGCTCGCCGCATGATGAACGCGCCGTTTGGCAGTGTCCTGCAGTCGATCCGGGAAAGCGAAGAGCGAGCGGAGTTCATCGGGTACGACGTCAACAGATACAAGCGCCGAGCGTTTGTCATCAGCGGCGGTATGGCTGGACTGGCCGGCGGGCTTCTCGCTGTCAGTCCGTCGACTGTCATCATCTCACCGGACCAGACACTCAACTGGATCCACTCTGGTGAGGTCATTGTCATTGCGCTGTTCGGTGGGATGGGCACACTGTACGGTCCCATGATTGGCTCTGGTGTCTTCTTCGGGGCTGAAGAATTCCTCTCGTCGTACACCGACCAGTGGCGGCTTATCATTGGAACACTGTTTATTCTATTCGTGCTGTTCGTCCCACGCGGTATCGTATCGATTCCGTCTCTTGTTGCACAGCGACTGGAGACGGCCAACAACGCGGACGGTGCTGTTGACATGGATGAGACGGAAGTGAGAAGCGATGACTGAGACTGTCCTCGAAACAGACGGACTGACGAAACGGTTCGGCAAACTGACCGCCGTCGACGACGTGTCGTTGTCGGTTGCAGATGGTGAGTTCAGGAGTGTCATCGGGCCAAACGGGGCCGGGAAGACAACGACGTTTAATCTCATCACTGGCGCGCTGTCACCGTCAGCGGGAGTCGTCCGCTTCAAAGGTGAGGATATCACTGACGTTGCTCCACACGAACGAGTTGGCCGTGGATTGGGGCGCTCGTTCCAGATCACGAATGTGTTCGGCGGCCTCAGTGTTCGGGAAAACGTGCGTCTGGCAGCCCAGTCCGTCCATAGCGAGGGGATCAACCCGGGCGAGGCGCTGTTCCGTAACAAGAACAGCTTTGAGGAGATTTCCGAGCAAACTGAGACAGTGCTGGACCAGATTGGTCTCCAAGATCGGGCTGACGAGCACGCAGAAGCCCTGGCCTACGGCGACCAGCGACGACTCGAACTGGGGCTCGTGTTGGCGACAGATCCCGACCTCGTCATGCTCGATGAACCGACCGCCGGAATGAGTAGCGAAGAAACACAGGCCACAATGAATCTTATCGACACTGTTCTTGCAGACCAGTCCCTGATGCTTATTGAACACGACATTGACCTCGTGATGCGTGTTTCGGACCGGATTACCGTCCTCACCCGCGGCGAAGAACTCGCAAGCGGAACACCCGAAGAGATTGCAAACAACGAGGACGTCCGTGATGCGTACCTCGGTGGTGTTCGAGAATGACTGATCCGCTACTGTCTCTCAAAGATGTCCGGGCCGGGTACGGCATGACTGAGGTGCTACAGGGCGTCTCAATGGACGTCGAACGGGGGAGTGTCGTGTCGCTGGTCGGCCGCAACGGGGTCGGCAAGACGACGACGCTCCGTTCAATCGTCGGCAATATCACTCCGACTGGTGGGTCAATCACGTTCAACGGTGAGGACATCACGACACGTAATTCAGAGGCGACGATCCGGAGCGGTATCGGGTTCGTTCCCGAAGAACGACGTATCTTTCCCGAACTGACTGTCCGGGAGAACATCAGAATGGGTGAGATTGGTGCTGAATCACCTGCTGGGCCGTCAGTTGACGATGTACTGGATATGTTCGAGAACCTCGCGGAGCGAGAACACAAGGACGGCTCGGTCCTCTCAGGTGGTGAACAACAGATGCTTGCGGTCGGTCGTGCCCTGACTGCTGACCCGGATTTGTTGTTGCTTGACGAACCGACGGAAGGGCTCGCACCCTATGTCGTCCGACAGATAGAGGACCTTATCCTTGAGTTGAACGATCAGGGTATCACAGTACTGGTCGTTGAGCAGAACATCCCGGTTGCACTGGAGGTCTCACAGTATACGTACATCCTCGAAAAGGGCAAGATCGTCCACGAGGGAACTGCGGCAGAGATTCAGGACAACGAGGAGGTGCTTGACCAGCATCTCGGCGTCGGCGTCACTGATTGACTCTCGTCATAATCGCCAGACAACGACTCAACCCTCGGCTATACGACTGTCTGGTACAGTGGTCCCGTTCGCTACAGTGTCCCCCGACCACTGTTTGAGGTCCATACACTGAGTGATAGCGCTGATTCGGATGTGTACGTTTCACACGATTCGTTCTACTCTATTGAACCAGATATTATCCGTCCAGAGCCCTGTTGTACGTGATTCAAACGGTATCACGGGTGTCTCGCCGAGATAAGCGGTGTTCGAGTCAGTCGAACTACTGATAGGAGAGATTCACCTGCAGCTCGCCGGATATCCCACGAATAAGTCCGGTCAGCTCGTTTTCGATGCGTTCCGAATCCAGTCGGTTCGCTGGTCCCGAAACACTGATAGCACCGTACGTGTTGCCGGCGTTATCTACCAGTGGTGCACCAACACCGGCTACGCCTTCGAGGAACTGGTCAATACCGTAGGCGACGCCGCGGTCCTGAATCTCGTTGAGTTCTGCTTCGAGCTCCGCTCTGTTTCGACCGTCGGGGAGGGGATAGTCGTAGCTTTCGAGGATTGTCTCCCGTCGGTGTTTCGGCAACACTGAGAGGATTGCCATGCCACCAGCGAGCCTGTACAGTTCGGTGTACTGGCCGATCTGTGAGTTTGTCTGAATCGCTCGACTGCCGAGTGACTTTGCTAAAAAGACCGCCTTTCCGTTCTCTTCGACGATCCACCATGCCTTTTCGTCAGTTTCGGCAGCTATCTCATTCAGTTTCGGCCTAACCTCCTGATACATTTCCTGTCGCTCACGGACTTTCATCCCAACGTCCAGAAACCGCAAACTCAGCCGATACGCCTTGTTCTGGTCCTGAACGACGTAGCCTCGGCTCTTGAGAGTTGAGAGGTGGACGTGGACCGTGCTCTTGGGCATCCCCACCCGCTCTGCCAACTCGGTGACGCCGAGCGCCTGCTCTGTTTTCAGTGCCTCAATAATGTCCAGTACTCTCTCGGCGGACTCTATCGGGCCTTGTCCTGTCATACGCGTATATTCGGCTAAATGTTTATAAAATTGTTCAATCAGACTGAATTCATTGCCCGTAAGTTGTTCTGCCCGGTGTCGTCCAATCGCTGTTGGGTCGATCATATCATGCTACACTAACACAGGACTCGACAATCACCTGTGCGTCCACTTTCCGGCCCACGTGTCCGCTACTGCTGTGCCGCGATGAAAAAACGGAGTAGTGCGGCCCGGTCCCGGCGGTTTCGTTCCGGTCGGTCAGCTACCGCACGCTGGTATCTTTACGGTCTACTATTGCGTTCAATAGAGTTGAATCCAGTCTTGGCCGACGAAATGTGATGAAAGCATAGCGAGGATACCGTCGCTAATTGCGACTAGTCCTGCCACGGTGGTCCGGTCCACTTCGACCTGCCCTGTTTGGGTTCAGCACTCTCCGTGGACAAGCGCAGACGCTTCCGGTGGTAGTTCAATCAAATACCGCTCCTGTTATCGGCGACTTTCGGGTCGATACTGGCAATACTAACATATGTACGTCTGTTATATTGTGGTTGGTCGTCTGTGGTTTGGGAACTCTGTACTTGTCACGAAACAATCTGGACTACACTGAAAGCTGTTCATACCTGTTGAATACCAGTCAGGGTTGGGTCTGGTTCTCTGCTGCGCTTGCGCGTTTAGTAAGAGTGGCAGGACAAGTTGCCCACTCCGGTAATGTTTGTACGCCTGTTATCTGAATTGTCGCCGATATCGTATTACGAAACAGTTGATGGTTGTAATCTTGACGCCTCCCACTCATAGCAGTTCGGCTGGCAAGCGACTCCGGCCTGCTACCGACTCCTGAAGGCTGTCCGTATGAGTGTCACATTACGAAATAAACTCTCGAACTTGCCCGCAGAAAGCGAATATTGAATGCTGTGGAAGCATCTATCAGCGCATACGGTCGGTAGTTCTGTCTCTGGGATTCGACTGCGCACCCTTCAGTCGTCACTGTCACCAGCAACCACTGCTCGTCTTCGTGACTCACGTCCTCCCAATCGGTACAGACTGTGAAAAGTCAGGCTGCAACTGGACTTTCTTCGTCGATTTTCGTTTCACTGTTTTTGATCGCGGTGCCGGTGGCCGAATCAAAGAGGTGGATCGTGTCTTCTGGGAACTTCAGTCCGACTGTGAGTCCATTTCTGAGGTCTGCCCCATCCTCGACAGTAACCGTATACTGCTTTCCGTCAATCGTCACGTACACATGAAACAGGTCCCCGAGCGGCTCGACGACGTCGACAGTCGCGGTAACTGTCTGCTCTGGCCCCGTCGCGGTGCTGAGCTGAATATCTTCAGGCCGCACACCGAGAACGACGTCCTCGTACCCGTCAAGCTGGGCGGCGGTCTCGGCAGACAGCGCGTAAGTAAATTCCCGATGCACTAGCGACCCGTCCTCGACGGCGGCTTGGATGAAGTTCATCGAGGGCGACCCGATAAACCCGGCGACAAACCGATTGGCTGGACGGTGATAACACTCCAGTGGTGTACCAACCTGCTGTAACACTCCGTCGTCGAGAATAGCGATACGGTCGCCCATCGTCATGGCCTCTGTCTGATCATGGGTGACATAGATAGTCGTAACGTCGAGTTCGTTCTGGAGGCGCTTTAGTTCGGTCCGCATTTTTGTCCGGAGTTTGGCGTCCAGATTGCTCAGCGGCTCGTCCATCAGGAACACTGCCGGGTCCCGAACGATTGCCCGCCCAAGAGCTACTCGCTGTTGCTGGCCACCAGACAGCTCCTTTGGTGGGTCATCAAGCAGGTCCTTGATTCCCATCATCTCGGCTGTCTCAGCTACGCGCTGTTCAATCGCTTCTGTATCCAGATCTGTCGTCATCTTCAACCCAAACGACATATTCTCCTTTGCGGTCATATGTGGATAGAGCGCGTAGTTCTGAAACACCATTGCGATGTCACGTTCACGGGGCTCCTTGCCAATAACAGACTCATCACCGATCAAAATATCACCCTCAGTTGCCGTCTCAAGCCCGGCAACCATCCGCAAGGTCGTGGATTTCCCACACCCGGATGGGCCGACCAGTACCAGGAACTCACCGTCATTCAGCGACATATTCACCGTATCGACAGCGACGACCTCATCACTTCCGTCGGAGAATGTCTTGACAAGGCCATCAAGCTCTAACTGTGCCATGGGATACCTGTTATTGTTCTACAGAGATATATAATAGTTTGTGTTATTCGATCATAGATGGGAATCTTTCATATACTTGGAGGGAGTTCGAGTTCGTATATAGCGCTAGCGGGAATGACAAGCGTACAACTATGGTTCCATCTACAACAGAGTCAGAGTCGGTGTATCGTCAGCTCGGTGTCACGCCGGTCATCAACGCAGCGGGCACAAAAACGCGAATTGGCGGCAGCCTCATCCGAGAGGAAGCTGCGGAAGCTATGCGTGCCGCTGCCAAGGAATTCGTCCAGTTGAGTGAGTTAGAGGCACGGGCGTCAGAACAAATCGCTGAAATCGCTGGGTCGGAAGCCGGATACGTTTCGCCGGGTGCTGAAGCCGGCCTGTTGTTGGCCGCAGCCGCTGCGATTGCAGGGGACGACCCGAAGACGATGTCGGAGTTACCCCATCCGACAGACGCGCCAAACGACATCGTGATGCCTCGAACTCACCGGACAGGATACGACCACGCGCTGCGAGCGGCTGGCGCAAATATCGTCGATGTCGGAACAAACGATTACCATCTCGGCACCGGCGCAACAAACGTGGAACCCTGGGAAATCGAAAGCGCCATCGACGGAAACACTGCTGGGGTTGCGTATGTCCAGAAAGCATACACACAGCCCGAACTCTCGACTGTCACAGAGATTGCACACCGACACGACATTCCTGTGATTGTCGACGCTGCCGCAGAGGTGCCTCCCATTGCGAACCTCTCTCGTTTCATCGAGCAGGGAGCAGACATGGTCGTGTTCAGTGGTGGCAAAGGGATTCGCGGCCCACAGACGACAGGTATCGTCGCCGGTAAACGCCGGTACATCCGCTCAATCGCTGTGCAGCATCAGGATATGCACGTCGACCGCCGGGTGTGGAACCCACCCAGTTCGCTTATCCATACGGACCGATTCGACGGGGTTCCCAGACAGGGAATCGGACGGTCACTCAAGGTCGGCAAAGAGGAACTTGTCGGCCTCATTCGCGCGCTGGACCTATTCATTGAGGAGGATCAGGAAGCACTGGTTGCCGAGTGGGAGGATCTCGCCCAGAGCATGGCGAGCCAACTCGAGGCAGCGGGCGTGGCGACCACAGTTGTCGCCGGCGGTGAGCAGAGTGTTGCTCCCCGGGTCATTGTGGACATAAGCCACTCACAATCCACTCTCTCAGCAGCTGCGTTGGTAGCGGAACTACAGCGTGATGATCCCCGCGTATATGTCGGTGAGGACCGTATCGACGAGGGAGCGATTGTTCTCAACCCGATGTGTCTTGATGAAGACGGTGCTGCGTACGTCATCGACCGCCTGCTCACCCATCTGTAATAAAGAAAAAATATAAATAATAACTTACAATACTATAGCATACCATGGATGTCCTCGTAGTAGTTGCTCACCCAGACGACGCAGATGTCTTCTGTGGCGGTACGATAGCAAAGCACGCTGAACGTGGCGACGAGGTCAGTATTGTACACATGACCCGCGGCGAATACGGCGGGCTGCGAACGGACTCACGGGAAGCGGTCGCGAGCGTCCGTGAACAGGAGGCTCGCGCCTCCGGTGCAGTGTTGGGCGCGTCAGAAGTCGCGTTTCTCGGGTTCAGAGACGGACGTGTCACTTACTCCCTTGAGAACCGATTCGAGATGGTGGATGTCATCCGGGCGTATGACCCAGATATCATCCTCACGCATTATAAAGACGATCTACATCCAGACCACCGAGCGACGTCACGGTTAGTTACCGACGCGTACTACATGGCTTCGCTACCCCTCGTTGAGACGGATTTCGAGCCCTGTGACCCCGATAATATCTACTACTTCGGCAAGCCGACATCGGAGTTTACCCCATCCCTGTTCATCGATATCGATGGGTATCTCGAGCAAAAGGTCACAGCGATCAGGAAACACGAGTCACAGGTGGAGTTCCTTGTCGAACACGGCGGCATCGATGCTGAGTTCGACAACCTCATCGACGGACTTCGCGCTGAGAACCTCGTGTTCGGTAAGCAGGCTGGTGCCCGGAGCGCGGAGGGGTTCGTCCCGTTACATGAGTCCGCACAGGAATTTCTCGGATAGCGTTCCGGCGACCGCCCGAACACTGTCGGTGTAAACCCCTCATTCTGGAACCGTGACCGGCAGCGTCCCCGTTGGTTCGACGTTCCCTGCCAGTGTTTTTGCCGCCGCTTGAATTGCGCCTGGCGAATAGTCGTACGTCGTCAAAAACGTAACCGTATCCGGACAGATAGAGAGATCATATGGGTTCCGCACAGCAAGGACAGCCAACTGGTCGTGATGCTGACTGAGACTCTGGAGTGCCTCTGCTCGTGACTCGGTAGCCCGTGCATCGTAACTGACAGCTATCATCTGTTCGTTTTTTGCCTCAATACTGATTGGATCGTCCCCAGTTATAATCTGTGTCGTAACCTCGAAGCCGACCTCTCTGAGCGCAGTAGAGACCACCTCTGGGTCGTAACGCTCGTCCTCAGCGGGCGACCCTCGCGTCCCGGCAAAGCTGACCACGTGTAGCGGACGTGACGTATCGAACGGTAGTGTCTCGCTGTCATCTCTGACGAGTGTTATCCCACAGTCCGCGATTTCAGCTGCGAGCTGTTTCGACGCGGTCGCACAGCGACGCCACTCCGGCACTTCGACAGTCTCAGATTCACCCAGCCGTCGCTGTTTACAACGCCGGATGCGATACAGCGACCGGTCGATTCGTTCCTCGGTAAGCCGCCCCGACCGAACGGCCGAAAGCACGGCCTCAATCGCCGCCCGCTGTCGCTCAAGTGTATGCGAAACAGTGATTATGTCACACCCCGCCTCGATTGCACGGACAGCCCCTTCGGCGGGGCCGACGCCTTCAGCAATCGCATCCATCTCAAGACAGTCCGTAACGAGTACCCCATCAAATCCTAACTGCTTGCGAAGAAGTGCTGTCTGCACAGCTGACGACATCGTCGCCGGCAGCTCTTTGCTGCCGGTTATGGCCGGAAATGCGACATGTGTTGTCATAATCGCGTCGATGCCGCTCTGTATTGCTGCTTTGAACGGTGCGAACTCGATGCGTTCCAGTCTGGACCGCTCGTGGGCAACTACCGGCAGATCGAGATGTGAATCGACTGCTGTGTCGCCATGGCCGGGAAAATGCTTTCCACAGGCTGTGACACCCACAGACTGGAGGCCCTGAGCCATGGCTGTGCCCAGCGTGGCCACACGCTCTGGATCTTCCCCGAAGGATCTGACACCGATTACGGGGTTGTCTGGGTTGTTGTTGACATCGAGGACCGGCGCGAGGTTCAGATTGATCCCGAGACTCCGTAACTCTCGCCCGACGGTCGCACCTGCCCTCCGGGCCATCACGTCGTCATCACAGGCCCCAATGAGCATCTGACTCGGCAGTTGCGTGCCCCAGTTGAGACGTGAGACGACGCCCCCCTCTTGATCGGTGGCGACGAACAGCGGAAGACCAGCGCCAACTGCTGTGGCTTCCGACTGTAACTCCGCTGAGAGTGTTGCCACCTGTGTTGGCGACGTGATGTTTCTGGCGAAGTAAATGATGTTTCCGAGGTTGTACTCACGAATCAGTTCCAACACCCCATCAGTCGGCTCGGAGCCATCAAAGCCAGCCATGAATAACTGGCCGACTTTCTGTGCTACTGGCATACTCGCTACCGTCTGCGCCTGCATATAACAACATCCGATGTGCTGGGGATATAAAACTACGTCTGCGGCCGCGAACCACCACAAAAATCTGTCCGAGGTTACTGTTTGACGCTCCCGGATGTTAGCCCAGAAACGATCTGCCGCTGGAACACAACGAAGATCGCGAGCAATGGCACCGCGGCGAGTGTCGAGGCAGCCATCATCTGGCCCCACATCGTCTGATCCTGCTGCTGGAAGTTCTGAATCCCGATGGAGAACGGCGTGACGCTGTCAGTCGCCAGCACTGACGCGAAAAGCACCTCATTGAATGCGAGCAGGAACACGAACATTCCAGTAGCGGCCAGGCCCGGTGCTGCAAGCGGCATTACGACGCGGAACAGGGCCTGTGTCCGTGTACAGCCGTCGATTCGTGCGGCTTCCTCCAGTGCGGTCGGAATCGCGTCGAAGTACCCACGCAGCATCCAGATGGTGAACGGGACGGTGAACGTCGTATAGAGGAATATCATGCCATGGTACGTATCTTTCATCGGAATGTTCAGGGACTGGTCCATGAAGATGAACAACAGGAACATCGGGATGAGGATGAGTACGCCCGGAATCATCTGGGTTGCGAGTGCTCCCATCTCGAACTTCTCCTTGCCGGGGAACTCATACCGCGACAACGAGTAGGCAGCCAGTCCACCGATAAGCAGCGAGAGGACCGTTGTCACACTCGAAATGATCAGGCTGTTAACGTAGTAATCGACAAGCGGGAATCGCTGGAACATCAGGAAGTAGTTCTGGACATAGGGGTCTGTCGGAAGTATGTCGAGCCCGAGCTGTAGCACTTCAGTGCGGGTTTTGAACGATGTCGTGAACATCATCCAGACGGGGAATATCGCGAATATCAGAATCAGGATGAGCACGGAGCGCCAGAGCAGCTGGTACACGAGCTCTTTACCGTCCGCAGTGAGTCGCATTTCGTCAGGGACGAGTGTCTTCTCTGACCCAACAGCAGCCATGAGCGAACTAAGCATCTCAGATAGTACCTCCGTCGTAGCTTGACGCCACAACGCGCTTGTAATAGACGTATGCGATGGTCATCGAGAACAGGAACAGCATCGCGCTGAGTGCGGACCCGATTCCGTACGCACTCTGCTTGAACCCAAAGGAGTAAATGAGTAACATCAGTACGTTCCCTGACTCACTTGGTGACCCGCCCAGCAGAATGTACGGGACGGGGAAGTTGATGAAGGTCCAGAGGATCAACAGCAGTAGAATGACGGCAGAGACGGGCTTCAACTGTGGCAGTGTGACATACCGAAGTTTCCCCCATCGACCGGCTCCATCTATCTCGGCAGCCTCGTACAACTGTTCAGGAATCGACTGCAGTCCAGCGTACAACATGATTGCCGCATACGGGAAGTTCCGCCAGACGTTCGCGATAATTATCGCATACAGCGAGTTTGGGCCCAGCAGCCAGAACAGGGACCCCTCGATGAGTCCGGCCTGTCGGAGTAAGGCGTTGATGACCCCGGTATCGCTTCGGAACATCATCCGCCAGGTAAGAAGCGTGACGACAACCGGCGTCACGTACGGAAGCAGAATTACGGTCCTCGCTACGAGCTTGCCCCGAAATTGCTTATCCAGAGTGAGCGCGGTGACGAGTCCAAGAACGTACGTCCCTATCACCGAACCAACCGTATACAGAACTGTGACCTTGAGCGAGTTCCAGAACTGTGCACCATAGATCGTGTCTTTCTGGAAGACCTTCATGAAGTGGGCAAGTCCGACGAACGTCTCGGGACGGAACCAGTCGGTATATCTGAGCGATGGGAACTCATAGAAGCTCATAACGAACCCCAGAATGACGGGAATCCCGTGAACGAGCAGCATCATTGCCAGGGCCGGAGCAATGAGCTTGAGCCCGAACCGCTGGCTTGCTGGTAATGAGCTCACGTACGGGATATGAACTGCTGGGAGCCGACGTCTGACTCGCTGGTACGCGGACAGGAGCATACCAATCGATTATTATGCTATGTATTTAACCGTTCTGCACGGCAGCGGCGTACCGCTGTATCGGTACAGAATAGAAAGGTATCTGACTGGCTGAACGGCGTCACACAGCGGACCGACCCGCCGTCGAGATTCAGCTCTGGAGAGCGTTCTCTGCCTGCATCGCAGCCTGTTGGAGTGCCTTCCGGCTATCACCGTCGGACCAAGAGTCTGTTGCTGCCTTCGTGAGCACCTTCGTGACAGCCCCTTTGATCGCTCCGGAGACATCACCCCATCCTACCACCTGCGGCGCTGTCTTGGCGTTTGTATTGTTCAGCACGTCTTCACTGAAGGACTGATACAGCTCACCCTGAAAGGCCTCTTGCTCGAAGCTACTCTTGATTGTCGGCAAGAAGCCAGACCCTTTCGCGAGTTCCGCGTTGACTTCCGGCTGCATCAGATACTCGATGAACGTCGCGGCTTCGCTTTTCTTGTTTGTCCACGGATGGATGCCCATGAGATTCACTCCGAAGAAGGTTGAGGACTCTCCTCGGGGACCGGCAGGTGGTCTACCGACGCCGAGTTCGGCGTCGATATTGTTGGCGACCCTGAGCCCCTGCCACGTAGAGGCGATGCGCTTGCTGCTAAACGCGTTGTTCCGTGCAACACCGTTCCACTCGACTGACGCCTGTGGAGATGCCCCGTGCGCTGTGGACAGATCCTTGTAGAAATTCAGCGCCTCCACCGCCGCGTCACTGTCAAACGTCGCCTTGGACCCGTCAATCACGCTCCCACCGTTTTGCCAGATGAGCATCATATAGTACTGGACAACTGCCCAGTTGTTCGCACCGGGAATGCCAAACAGATATCTCGTGTTGTACCCCTCCTGTTCCCACTTCTCAGCCTGCTTATTGTACTTTGTCGCATCATTCACGAGTTCATCCCAGGTCGATGGCGGGCCGTCGATACCAGCCTCTTTGAAGAGCGACTTATAATAAATGTGCCCACGGGGTCCCCAGAACCAGGGGAATCCGGCACGGACACCGTCGAACTTGCCTATCTGAAGCGGCGAATCGTAGATCTCGTCGGTCGGTAGCGAGACGCCGGCCGCTTCGAGGTCCATCCAGCCGTCGGAATTGACCTGTTGTGGCATCCACGTTGATGCGATCTCCTCGACATCCGGACCGGTCCTGGTGGAGATACTGTTGTTTTGCTTCTTGCGAGCGACGCCCCAGCCCATCGTCTCGAAATCCACGTTGATCCCGTGTTCTTTCTTCAGTATCGGATTGTGTTTCTTATAGAACGTCTCGATGTGATCATTGACGAAGTGGCGGACTGTGAGGGTGGTTATCTTGTTCGATTGCGCCCCAGTACTTGCCCCGCTCTCGTCACCTCCCCCATCTCCGGGGGTACTCTCCGAACTTTCACTGCCTCCACAACCTGCAAGCAGCGTCACCGTTGCCGCTCCGGCGCTTTTGATGAAACGACGTCGCTTGCCACTCCGCACACTACTGTCTGGCATATGCTATCACCAACGCCGCATGTAGTATATATAATTAATTGTTTAGGATAATGTTCTTGATACTGCTTGCAACGTACCATCGGGAACACCTACCGTATAGTTTATATCCCACTATAATCAATCAGTAATCTAAGTGCTCGCAGAGAAGCTACCGTCGGACAAGTACCGGCTACCGGGAGTGCCTCTGCCAGCGTTGTCGTTGAAACAACTGACTACGGTGCGGTCCCATGAACATCAAAATATGACCACACACGCAGTGTACAATGAGATTCGTTCGGGTATCGACCAGCTACATGATTTCGAGCTGAGCCCAGATGCCATTTCTGAACCACGGATGCGTATTGCAGACGCTGACCGGGTCCACTTCATCGGCTGTGGGTCCTCATACTGGACCGGTGTGATCGGTCAGTATGCGGCGTTCCAGAGTGACATCGATGCGACTGCATACGCCGCGTCAGAGTACCTGTTCGCCGGTCCGCCGATTACTGAGCGAACGGCTGTCATCGCCTACTCCCAGTCCGGCGAGACAACTGAAACTGTGACAGCCGCTCGGCGAGCAAAAGACTGTGGTGCGATCGTTATTGGTATCACAAACAGCGAGGAGTCGACGCTAGGCTCAGTCGTGGACGAGGTCCTTGTCACGCCGGCAGGGACCGAAAAGGCAGTCCTTGCCACCAAAACAGTCGACGCCGCGTTGATGCTGACGTTCTCGCTGCTGGAAAGCAGACATAGTGAGCACCCACCGAGCGAGCTACAACGCACATGCCGGACCGTTATCGATCAGGATTTCCAGGCAGCAGTCGGTGTCCTTGCAGAGGCCGAGACACTCTACACTCTCGGACAGGGGATCGAATATGGGCTTGCAGGCGAGGCCGCGACGAAGTTCGGTGAAGGTGCACTGTTGCATACGACACCACTCCCGACACCCGAAATCAGCCACGGCCCCATCGCAAATGCCGCCGGTGAGCCGGCGCTCGTCATCGCCACCCAAGAGTCGAAGTCATCCTTGACCAGTGAGGTCGTCTCAAAACTACGTGACGCCAGAGTCACCACAATTGTCCTGAAGCGGCCGGCGAGCGATTATGATGGAGACATCTCAATTGAACTCCCCACTCATTCACCAGACCACCCGATAGTGCCGTTAAAGATTCTGCAGTCGCTCACGTACAAGACGGCCGTCAAGAAAGGATACAATCCAGATGATCCACCGGAACTCTCGAAACACGTTGAATGGAGTGCACTGGGGTAGTGGACTGCATCGACTATCCCAGCGCACGACACACAGCACCTGACACCGAGTGCTACGCACTCATCCTTGGCCTATTCCATATTCTCCGCTCTCTAGCATCCCAAGTATGTAGATCTCCACCACCGATGTCGGAAATTATGATATATATATACACAACCGATATCCAGACCCGGCCGGCACAGAATTATGCTGATTAGATGATGAAGGTTAATCACCCTCCGGATACGACGCAGCAGTATGCAAATCACCGGATACGAACTGTTCGAAATCCCTCCCCGCTGGGTCTTCCTGAAACTAGAAACCAGCACCGGACTTCTGGGCTGGGGTGAGCCTGTCATCGAGGGCAGGGCTAAGACAGTTCGAGCGGCAGTCGAGGAGATGCTGGACCAGTACCTCATCGGGAAGGACCCGTTTAGAATTGAGGACCACTGGCAAGCGCTGTACCGTGGCGGATTCTATCGCGGGGGGCCGATACTGATGTCTGCGATTGCTGGCATCAATCAAGCACTCTGGGATATCAAGGGGAAACACTTCGGTGCACCCGTGTACGAACTGCTGGGTGGCAAAAGTCGAGACAAAGTGCGAGTGTACAAATGGATCGGCGGTGACCGGCCAGAGGATGTCGCTGCAGAAGCGACGCGGTTAGCTGAGGCTGGCTACACCGCGCTCAAAATGGATGCAACGAACCAGACGCGATTCATCGAAACGAGGGCGTCGCTTGATGAGATCACAGAACGAATTCAGCACGTTCGAGCGGCGGTTGACGACCGGGTAGATCTCGGGATCGATTTCAGGGGTCGAGTATCAAAATCGATGGCGAAGACTCTTACCAACCGCCTGGAATCCGTCGAGCCGATGTTCATTGAAGAGCCAGTACTCCCCGAGAACATCGAACACCTACCGAACATTGCCGCTCAGACCCACGCACCCATCGCAGCAGGCGAGCGGTTGTACTCGAGATGGGATTACAAAGACCTCCTCAAAACCGGGGCAATTGATGTGATTCAGCCCGATGTCTCTCACGCAGGCGGTATCTCAGAGATGGTCAAACTGGCGAACATGGCTGAATCACACGATGTCGCTATTGCGCCGAACTGCCCACTGGGTCCAATTGCACTGGCTGCGTCGATTCAGGTCGATACAGTCGTCCCGAATCTGTTAGTACAGGATCAGGGGTTCGACGTTCACTCTGAGACGACCAGCCCCGCGCATGATCTGCTGAATTCGAATCCGTTCGCGTTCGACGACGGCTACCTGAAGACGCTTGACGGCCCGGGACTGGGTATCGATGTCGCACTGGACGTGGTTCGGGAGAAGTCAGAAGCCGATCTCGACTGGCATAACCCGATATGGCGGCACGAAGATGGGAGCGTCGCCGACTGGTAGCCGTCGTTTCACAATAGTAAAAAAACTTAAACTGTGGACGAGTGTGGGTATCGTATGCCAAACGATACCGAGACAGCGACACTTTCGGCGCCGATGAAGACGCTTGCCATTGTTGAGGTGCTCAGAGACGCCGACGGGCCGCGTGGCGTCTCAGCGGTGGCAGAGCAACTCGGCTACACTCGGAGTACGACATACAAACATCTGAACACGCTGTTGCAGTCGGGCTACGTTACAAAGAGCACAGGCGACTATCAGCTTACGGTGCAGTTCGCCGATATCGGCGAACACGTTAAGTCACAGACATCAGTCTATCAGGACACAAAACCACAGATTGACCAGATTTCCGCGACAACTGGCGAGTCGGCCGGGCTGGTTATCAAGCACGAAAAGCAAATCGCCGATGTCTATCATACCGCCGTCGACGACTCACCGAGACACGTAAACTCCCCTTGTTTTCACTGCAGTGCTCCGGGAAAAGCAATCCTCGCAGCAACCGAATCGGAGGAGGTTACTACCATTTTAGACCATACTGGGCTGCCTGCACTGACCGAAAACACGATTACGGACCGCGAGACACTCATTGCCGAACTCGATAATATCCGGGACCGAGGTATTGCGTTCGAGCGCCGTGAGCAGTATCCAGACGTAAACTGCGTCGCGGTCCCGATTCAGGACCAGTCCACAACTGCAGCTGTGTACGTAGCGGGACATGCTGAGCGACTGAGCGGGAAGCGGCTACAGGAGGATGTCCCAGGAATGATCCTTAGTGCCGTCAGGCAACTCAATGCGGAGCAGATCTGAGCCGACCGATAGTTACTCCTGTACATAGGTGCGGCCTCAGGACAACGTGTAATCGGCAATGCTCAGTACGGCTCGCTCAGTTGGGAGTGTCTCTGATCGACGCTGATTTCAGCGGAGCTAATACAAATATCAATTAAAACTTTCATTCGAGATAGAGTATTTCTTTAAGCGAAAATATAATGAATTACTTGACACGAACTATAACAACAGTACACTTGTTATGGAGAACTGCGCATATGGACCTGATTATTTCCTGACCTGCACATCTCGTGGTACAGGGGCGCTGTGACGACTTTCCTTCGACCCGCTTTTCTGCTCGCTCCTATCGCTCATCATGGTTCCACCACCGGTAGCTTTTCACAATGCGAAACTGCATAGAGAGCCGCTGGCTACTGGTCGAAACATTCAAATGTCGATGCGTGGTGGACTCCAGTTAGGGGACACGTAGAACAATGCATGCAATCGCCGTCAAGCAGGGAGAGACTCGCCCAGAGCTGATTGATATCGAGCGTCCGGAACCGGACGAGGGAGAAGTGCTCGTGAAGACTCTCCGGGTTGGTATCGACGGAACGGACTTTGAGGTGTTATCTGGATCACACGATGCGTTTCCTGAGGGCAGCGATTACCAGATACTTGGCCACGAGGCCGTCGGTGTCGTCGAGTCTCCAAACGGGACCGCACTGAATGAAGGAGATATTGTTGTCCCCACAGTCCGGCGGCCCGCAAACACACCGAGCAGGTTTTTCGAGAATAACGAGCCAGATATGGCACCCCCCGGTGAGTATGTGGAACGGGGAATTTCGGGGGCGCACGGCTATATGTCCGAGTACTTCACCACACCTGCATCGTTTCTCGTTTCACTCCCAGAATCGCTGGCGGACGTCGGCTTTCTGGTCGAACCGATCAGCAATGCAGAAAAGGCACTCGAGTTGGCACAGCGCTCACGGTCGACCTTCGAGTGGCAGGATTCTGCCGGACTTGTCCTTGGAAACGGACCGTTAGGCCTACTGACGTTGGCGATGCTTGCAGATCAGTGTGAGCGAACGTACTGTCTCGGCCGCCGTGAAAGACCAGATCCGACCATCGACATTATCGAGGAACTGGGGGCCACGTACATCAATTCTCAGCAGACGGCTGTGGATGAGATCCCCACAGTTTACGAGCCGATGGACCTGGTTTTCGAGGCGACGGGGCACGCAAAACACGCGTTCTCAACAATAGAGGCACTCGATGCAAACGGGGTCGGAGTGCTTCTCGGTATCCCCGACGACTGGGAATTCTCCGTCAATGGTGGGGCCCTCCACAGGCAGTTGGTTCTCCAGAACAAAGCGTTGCTCGGGAGCGTAAATTCGAATATCCGGCATTACCAACGTGCCCGTGACACGTTGGCAGAATATCCGGACTGGTTCCTTCCGTCTATCATGACGACCCAGTGCCCGGTGTCGGAGTTTGCGGATGCATTTGAAGATACACCGGATACTATCAAATCGTACGTAGATTTCAGGGTATAAATCAGGTCAAGCCGTTATAGATTCATATTTGACACAAATACTGGTATCCCAACCACATTTCTCTATTAATAATTATTTCAGTTACCTTCTGGACGTGAATAGCTGTCGTAGAGCTACCTATATGCTGAGCGATCACTTTTTGGATATACCTGCGATAGGTTTAGCTATTGATCTCCGCTGAGCAAGGAAAGCGTAATCGAACATCTCAAAACCGCATGCGTACGCAGCATTCACATACCGCTGTCCATCAGAGTCCGCTCGAAGCGGTCGACAGTATCACCGCTGAGGGCACGCCTATCGCCTCGTCGATTCCTGAGAACGCTTTCGAGGATTGACACTGTGGTCTCGATTTATTGTTACGGGCAGCTGATACGCTACGCCGTGACGCTCGACCGCCTTGATCTGCGAGCGGCGGGACCCTCGCTTGTTCGAACTTGCAGCTACCAGTGAACTCTGGAAGGCCTTGGATAGCACCACGACGACCGGTAATCGCCGGAGTACTAATTCATCGGTCGACTCCTCGGCAGGGACCGCTGTCGCTCCTGCTACCGGCTACGTCTGTGAGTATTCATCGACCCACTCCTGAAGCGTAATCCCCATCGTGGACTGTGTAATCGCGTTCGAGGACGCGGAGTTTGCACTTTTGACGAGTTCGGCTTCCAACGTCCGTGTCGGGATCTCGCCGATAAAGTGGGGAATCGCCCGCTGGACAGCCAGTGGACACCCGACCTCGTGAGCAAGTGCATAGCCTGACAGAGAGTGTGGGACTTCTTCGCTTGCATACTTGGGCTCTGGATCGATTAGCATCTCGTCCTCGACAAAGTCGACGTACTCATAGCACTTTCCGACATCGTGCAGTAACGTCGCCGCCACGATGACGTCGATATCGGGGTCTGCACCGTGGAACTCCCGTTGTTCGATAGCAGTTTCTCGTGCGATTCTGGTGACACCGCGGACGTGCCTGACGTTGTTCACTTCGTGGATGTTCCAGGCGTAGGGAACATCTGTGATGTCGCGCCAGCCACCCCGATCAAGTGCGAGTGTCCACGCCTCGATGACTTCGCTGCGGAGATCGTCCGACGTGATGTAGTCGAGTTCCGGGAACGCCTGCGTGACCTGCGCCTCGTAGTCAGGCATACTACCCCTCGTCCTTGACGAGCTGTTCCTGGCCAATAAACCGGGGGCGCTCGTCGATAGCCAAGAAGTTATCTACATCCTCGCGGGCCGCTTTCGCTTTCCCTCTGTCGGGAGCGTAATCTCGGGACCCCTCGCTGCCGAGCGCGTCGTATAGCTTCTCGAGGTCGTCAAAGTAGAGCTCAGCGACACCGTCGAACTCGGCGTTTTCGGGATCAGTGGGGATGACCGTATTGTACTTGACGACGCCCTCGATTTCGCGGGCAATTGGAGTGTGGTTGGTCTGCCAGTAGTCGATGAACTCCTCGTGTGTCATGTCGTCCTGTCGGACGAGAAACGCCGAGTGCTTGTAGAGGCCATCAGTGTCACCGCCAACCTCGTCTTTCTGGACGATCTCTTCACCGATGATACGCGGCCGTTCCTCGACAGCAAGGAAGTTATTCACGTCCTCGCGGGCCTCTGTGGCGACCTCTTTCGTTGGGTCATAGTCCCGGGAGCCGGGACTGCCAAGCGCCTCGTGCAGATCGTCAAGTGTCTCGAAGTACAGCTCTGCTAGCCCATCGAATTCAGCGTGTGCTGGCTCTGTTGGAAGGACCTGCTGGTAGCGGACGACGCCCTCGATATCCTTCGCGATTGGCGTGTGGTTGGTCTGCCAGTAGTCGACGAACTCCTCGTGAGACATGCCGCTCTGTCTGACTAACAGGGCTACGTGCTTGTACATCATCAACATGTTTCTGACCTATGAGTATAAAAGCTAACGCTGTCAACTGTCAGAAAACTTGGGTCAGTAAAGATTAATGTATCCGTGACGCCGAAGACTGAATCGATATGGAGGCAGTCAATCCCGCTACGGGCGAGCGGCTACACGTGTACGAGCCTGATGATGATGACACAGTCGAGCGAAAGCTAGACCGTGCCACGTCGACGTTTGAGGAATGGCGTGACGTTCCGTTGCGCGAACGAGAGCAGTTACTTGTAAACGCCGGTGAGGTTCTACGGGAGAACAAACAGCGGTACGCTGAACTGATGACCCGGGAGATGGGTAAACCAATCACGCAAGCCATCGCTGAAGTGGAAAAGTGTGCCTGGGCGTGTGACCATTACGCCGAATACGCACACAAGTATCTCTCCGATGAACACCACCCCAGTCCGCCGGGAACGGAAGTAAAGACGGTCCACGACCCGCTCGGGCCAGTGCTTGCAGTGATGCCCTGGAACTATCCGTTCTGGCAGGTCATTCGCTTTGCCGCGCCCTATCTCACTGCTGGGAACGTGGGCCTCCTCAAACACGCCTCAAACGTCCCCGGGTGTGCGCTCGCGCTCGAAGAAGTGTTTGCCGAAGCGGGGTATCCCGAGGGCGCGTTCCAAACGCTGCTGGTCGGATCAAGTGATGTCGACGGCATTCTCGCAGACGACCGTGTCCGCGCGGCGACGCTGACCGGAAGTGGCCCGGCTGGCCGTGCCGTCGCCGAAACGGCCGGCAAGCATCTGAAAAAGACCGTGCTGGAACTGGGTGGATCTGATCCGTTTATTGTCCTTGATGACGCAGACCTCGACGCGGCCCTCGAGACTGGGGTACAAGCTCGGACACTAAATGGCGGCCAATCCTGTATCGCCGCCAAGCGATTTATCGTTCACACAGATGTCTATGAGGAGTACGTTGACCGGCTCGTCGCTGCCTTCGAAGACCTCACCGTCGGCGATCCGATGTCCGAAGAAACCGATGTCGGCCCGCAGGCCGACCCTGATCTCATGGCCGAACTCCACGAGCAGGTACAGGCCAGCGTCGACGCCGGTGCCACGCTGTTGACTGGGGGCGAGCCGCTTGACCGGACTGGTGCGTTCTACCCGCCGACAGTACTGACTGCTGTCCCCTCAGGGTGCCCCGCTGACACCGAGGAGACGTTTGGACCAGTGGCGACCGTCTATGAGGTCGCCGATGCCGACGAAGCGATCACAGTCGCAAACGACACCCGCTTCGGGCTGGGTGCGAGCCTCTGGACAGCAGACCGGGAACGCGGCCAGCGTCTGGCACGAGACATCTCGGCGGGCTGTGTCTACATCAACGAGATGACCAAATCAGACCCGCGAGTTCCGTTCGGCGGCATCAAAGACGCCGGCTACGGCCGTGAACTCTCGGAGATGGGAATCAAAGAGTTCGTCAACAAAAAGACGGTCTGGACCGAATAACCGTCCGCGGTTACAACTGCACAGTCCGCTATTGCTGCCGCGTTCGGCTCTTGTCTGCTGGCAGCAGCTACGGGAGCCAGCGTTCGCGTGACAGAACAAAGCTTCTTATCTCAAGGGGCGTTATGCGAGTGCATGGAGTTAGCCATACTGGGCGGTACTGGTGATATTGGCGAAGGACTTGCGATGCGGTTTGCCTCCGATACAGAGCATACGATTACGGTCGGCTCACGGGACGCTGCAAAAGCCAGTGAGCGAGCGAGGGCGTACGAAGAGCAGCTTTCTGCTCATGGTATCGAGAGTGCAATCAACGGGGCAGACAACAGTAGTGCCGCGGCGGGTGCAGACGTGGTTATTCTGGCCATTCCACCACATCACGTCGGCGATACAGTTGAAGCACTGACTGCGGATGACGTGCTTTCGGACCAACTGCTTATTAGCCCTGCTGTCGGGATGAGCGGCGACGAGGATGGACTTCACTACCGACCACCGTCGACGGGCAGCGTTACCGAGTTCGTCGCAGAGCGGGCCCCTGATTCGGTTCCAGTCGCGGGCGCGTTCCACAATCTCGCAGCGGACCGGCTGGCGGACCTAGAGGCCACGCTCGATGTGGATACGCTGGTCGTCGCGGACGACCCGGCGGTTAGTGAACGGGTCGTGACGCTGACTGCTGACCTCGCGGGCGTCCGACCGATTCCTGCTGGGCCGCTTTCGAACGCCGCGGAAGTGGAGAGTCTGACGCCACTGCTGATAAACATCGCCCGATACAACGAGGGGATGCACGATGTCGGTGTGACTTTCAACTAAACGCCGGCAACGCCTCCACTCTTCGCCACAGTTCAAATCGTCTCGTCGTGCGGTCAATTGCGCTCTTGCTTTTGTCTGTTGCTGCACAGTCTTGGGCAGGCCCGCAGTTCTGTGCCCTCGTGGACGCTCTGAACGATTCGCCGAACGGCTTTTGGTGACTGGGTTTCCGGGGGTGAGTCGACACACCGGCGTCGACGCGGACGGACCGGCTTGCCAAGTACTGTCCCGACTCCCGTAACGTCCCGGTCGGTTCGTCGTGTCCCTCCTCGATTGTCTTGCGTCGGTCTGACACCGGGACCGTCGACTGTGGCAGTGCGTGGCACCTGTGCAGTTGCCGCAGTCGGGCTACCCGGTCTTGTAGACGCCGCGTGCATCCGCGACCTGTGCACCATCCTCGGCGTACACTTCGACATTGACGACGCCGACGTCACCGCCGTTGCGAACCACGTCCGCTTCCGCTCGGAGATCACCTGTTCCGGCTTCGAGGTAATCGATACGCATATCGATGGTCGGCACCGGCTGTTCGACGAGGGATACGAGAGCGGCCCCACCAACAGTGTCGGCAAGGGTGAACGTCACGCCGCCGTGGGCCATTATCTGCTCCTCGTTCCAGGACAGTTCCTCGCGCATTTCGATGTGGCCTTCGGCGTGCCCGTTATCGACGGTGGTTATCTCGATATCGAGCAGGTCGGCAAACGGCATGTTCTCGAAGAATGCTTCGATGTCCATACTCATCAATTCGGTTCTTCACCTGGGGAAATAAGTATTGGTGTTCCCCGGGTCCGAAACCCACGGGCGACGGTCAGAGAATCGCTTGCCCCCGCCCTGTCGAGACCGTTTCCGGCCGGACTGCGTCTGGCGTCGCAGCAGTCACCGACACGGCGTGTCAGCCCCTATTTGACCATCGGCCGCACCTCTTCACCCAGCCGCCGGATGCACTCGGCCATCTCCTGCGTTCCGGCTCCGGGATGATACGTCCGGAAGATGAAGTGAATGTCATCGCCCAGCGCCTCCCGGTACGTCTCCAGCTCAGCCGCGACCTGTTCTGGTGTCCCGAAGATAGCCTGTTCCTTGAGCTCCTGTTTGCGGTCTTCATCCAGTTCCGCAACCGTCTCGCCGGAGAATATCTCCTCGTACCGGCGCTGGATGTAGAGGTAGCCGTCACGCATCTGCTCCCATGCGTCCTCACGGGAGTCACCGACGAACCCGTGCTGAAGGACATACACCTGGAAATCGCCCTCGATATCCTCGTCGTCACGGACGTTACGGATGTCCTCGACACGCTTGCGGACGCCATCGACTGACAGCGACGACGGGGCGCACCACGCGTCAGCGGTCCGGGCGGCCCGCCGGACGGCAGGCCGCGACGCCCCACCGAGCATGAGCGGAACGTCGTGTGCGGGCTTCGGTGTCACAGTGATGTCCGACGAGATGTTGTGGAACTCCGGGTCGTAAGCAAGCGGCCCGTCAGACCAGGCACCGCGAAGCGTATCAACCGTGTCGGCTAGTCGTTCGGCCCGTTCGTCGTCGGGAATCCCGAAGGCGTCAAACTCGGAGACGTTGGACCCGATTGCCAGGCCGAGCGTCGTTCGGCCACCGGAGATCTGATCCACTGTTGCGATATCTTCGGCGAGCCGGACTGAGTCATACAGCGGCGCGAGTGCGATACAGGACCCGATTTCGATGTTTTCGGTGACTGCAGCTAACGCGCCAAGCGCCGGTGTGACGCCCGACAGATAGTCGTCGTCGAGGAAGTGATGCTCTGAGACCCAGGCGCTATCGAGCCCTGCGTTGTCAATCACCTCACCCAGTTCGAGCATTTCGTCGTAAATCTCGCTGGTTTCGCGGTCGTCGTCCGGGCGCTGCTGACAGGTAAACAGGCCTGTTCCCAGTTGCATAAATTCCTGTTACGGCGCGACCGACTTAATGCTAGTGACGCAGTGGCAACCGAACAGTACATGAGCCCGGCCGCGGTGCTCGCCCGTCAGCTCAGTAGTCGATCCGAGTGATCTCCGAAACGGGCCACTCACTGAGGATTTCCACGCCGTTCTCGCGGACGACAACCATCTCCTCGACGCGGACGCCCTGCCGCTCCGCGGGTTGCATTGTCTCGACAGCCATCGTCATGCCCTCCTCGATTTCGATCGGGTGGTCCGGCGAGAGTCCGCGCCAGATGAGCGGCGTTTCATACAGCTGCAGCCCCAGTCCGTGCGCCCAGTGGTTGGTCGTCATCTGCCAGAACTCGTCTGCGTCGTACCAGTCCATATGCTCGCTGTCCCTGTCGGGGAACCCCTTGCAGATTTCGTCGGTCGTGGCCCCCGGCTTGATCCGTTCGAGGACGTCGTAGAGGTCGTCACGCGCTTTTTCGTAGGCGTCTTTCTGTGCCTGCGTCGGTTCGCCCATGCTGAACGTGCGGTAGTAACAGGAGCGATAGCCGAGATAGCCGATGTTGTAGAAATCTGCGTAGACGAGGTCGTTCGGTCGAATCATTCGGTCTGTCGTGTTCGCCTGGTGTTTCGGCCAGGTGTTCGGACCGGAGGTCACGTACCCGCCCTGGGCCATTGCGCCGTGGCCCCAGAGTTCGCCGACTGCATCGCCCCAGACTTCCGATTCCCGCTTGCCCGGTTTTGCACTCTCTGTAATCTTCTGGAAGCCTGCCTCACAGATTGCAGCGACCTGTCGCAGACACTCGACCTCGTCGCGGGTTTTGATCTTCCGCGCGTCGAGCATGATATCAGTCGCCGCACTGGTGTCGACATCGACGCCGCGGTTTTCGAACTTCTCGATGAGCGTCCCGTTCCCCACGTCGATGCCCATCGGCTCCCGGTCGACGCCGTACTCCTCCATGGCGGTGTACACTGTCTCGGCCATCTTGTCTTTGAGCCAGTCACGCGCGGAGGCGCTGCCTGACGCCCGGGGAACGTTTCCGAGTCCCGGACAGGCATACCGAATGTCATCAAGCCAGGGACAGTTGAACCGCTGGTTTGATGCGTGGTCAGCAGTGTCCCAGTGGACCACGTCGCCGTCTTCGGTCAAGAGCGTGTAGTGGTCTGCCCCGCTCCCCCCGGTCATCGCCAGCCCAGTGACGTACCGAACGTTTGGGTCATTGATCAGCAGCATCGACCCCAGTCCTGAGTCCTGCAGTCGGTCGAGGGCTCGTTCTTTGCGCTCGCGCCGCATCCGCTGAACGTCGATTCGCTCTTCCCAGTCGACGGCCATGGTGCCACGCGTTCCTTCCATGAAGTCGCGCTCGTACATCACCTATGCGTACAGCGAGGTCCCTAATCAAACACTGGGGTCACTCTGGAGCACTGAGCGAAAAACGGGCCAACCCACAAGATGCACTACGCTCCGCCGGCGGGACTCGTGTCTCAGAGCGGTTCGAGGCCGTTCTCGTCCCGGAGTGTGTTGATGTATGACCGGAACCCGGCTTCGAGGCCGTACTCGACCTCGTAGCCGAGGTCGTCCTGCGCAGCAGTCATATCGAGATTCTGAGTCCACGGGAGTTCGCCTTCGTCGGACACATCGAGATCGGCGTCCGGGACGATCTCCCGGACAGCGTTGGCGGCTTCACGAATCGTCGCGAGGACGCCGCGGACGTTGTAGATACGCTGGCTGAGCGATTCCTCGTCGACGAACGTGGCTTTCCGGAACGCCTGTGCGATATCGCGTGCGTGTTGCCAGTCGATCACCTGATCACCGTACTCGACGCTGAACGGTTCGCCGAGTGCCGGCTTTTCGATGATGTTTGCAAGGAATGCCGACCCTCCGGTTTCTCGGTAGGGGCCGTACGCGACTGTCGGACGCAGCCCGACGTGGTCAACGCCGTAGTCCTCGTGGTAGACCCGGGCCTGATGTTCGTTGTACTCTTTGGTCGCGCCATAGAGCGTGTCGGGATAGACGAGTTCGCTCTCGTCGACGTACTCGGCAGCGTAGTTGTGCGGCGGCGCGTACACCGCGGCGCTGGAGGCCCAGGCGACGCGCTCGATCTGGTCGTCGAGGGTACGTGCGGCCTCGAAGACGTTGTTCGTCCCTTTGATGTTGACATCGAGACCGGCCCGCGGGTTGTCCCGTGCTGTGTTCGTCAGGAGTGCTGCAAGGTGAACGATATGTGTCGTCCCGGTCTCTTTGACAGCACGAATCACGTCTGTCGCCTCCGAAACGTCACCGCGCCGGATGGTCACGTCGTCGGCGACACCCAACTCCGAGAGGATATGGTCGTCCGTCGAGAGGTCGTAGGCGACGACGTCGTGGCCGTGTTCGATGAGGTCCTCGACCACATACGAGCCGAGGAAGCCGGTTCCGCCAGTGACGAGCACTGTCGTATCTGTCATTGTTATATCAATGTGTGTTCCGTGGCTGATTTATATTCTTTGCGACACCGTGTCGTGGACCTCATTCGTGGAGCCCGCCGACTTCTTTGTAGAACGACGACTGAAGGGTCTCGACCATCTCTTCGTCACGGTCGATGCGAACGTCGATGACGAACGGGACGTCGGCGCTGGTCCCGTCGGCGAGTGCGTCTTCGAGTTCAGCGGGTGTCACGGCACGCGTCGCTTCAGCGCCGAACGCCTCGGCCGCTTTCACGAAGTCGGTGTCGTGGAACTCGACGCCAGCGATGTCACCGTCTTCGTGTTGCATCTGCCGAACCATCCCCAGGCTGGTGTCGTTGAGGACGACGAACGTGGGCGCGACGTCGTTCTCGACGGCCGTCTCCACACTGGTCATTGTCATCGTGAAGCCACCGTCGCCGGCGACGGCGATGACATCCTTCTCTGTCGTGATGGCGGCTGACACTGCTGCCGGCGTTGCCCACCCCATCGCGCCAACGCCACCGCTGCCGTAGTAGGTCCCGGTGTCCGGTGTCTGGAGGTAGTTCAGCAACCAGAACCGGTTGTTGCCGGAGTCGGCGGTCACAATCGTTTCCGAATCAACGACAGCCTCGATTTCTTTGACCGCACGCTGTGGCTTGATCGGCGACGCATCTGACTCGCATCTGGGGGCGTAAAACGACTCCTGCGCTGCGGCCGCACGGTCGCGTGCCCAGTCGTTTCCAGCACTCTCTGGGAGGTTCGCCGCCAGGTCGTCGAGACTCTGTGCGGCATCACCGATGAGTGCAACATCTGCGGGATAGACCCAGCCAGCGTTGCGTGTGTCGATATCAGCATGGATGATGGTCTGTTCGTCGGGCCGGATGAACTCCGGGGACTGCCAGTTCGTATCCATCGGGTTCATCCGACAGCCCACGACGAGAAGGACGTCTGCTTCGCTGACGACCTGATTTGCCCCTTCGTGCCCGAATGAGCCGATAACGCCTGCAGCCAGTTCGTGGGTTTCGGGGAACGTCGACTTGCCCAGATAGGAGGTAGTGACGACGGCATCAGTCGCTTCTGCCACAGTTTCGAGGTGGTCGTAGGCGTCGGCGGCGTGAACGCCGTTGCCGGAGATGATGACCGGCCGCTCGGCGTCGGTAAGTGCGGCAATCGCCGTCTCGACATCCTCGCCGGTAGGTCGCGAGTCCCAGTTTTGCACCTGATCGTGGCCGTCCCAGACCGGCGGAATCGGATCTTCGGGCACCTCCTCGGTGACGGCGTCGCCGTCGAGGATTATCGCTGTTGGGCCGGGCCGGCCGGCTGTCGCGTGTTTGAACGCGAGCTGGAGGCTCCGTACCGTCTCCGTCGGAGAGCGCGGGAACCAGTTTTCTTTGGTGTAGGCATCGAGCGCTGACGGAAGGTCAAGCCCACCGTAGTCACCGCGGGCCTGCTGGTACGGCGCAAGCGTGGAATAGTCGCCGCGCTCGCTGGCCTCGGTAATAACGACCATCGGTGACGAAGCGAGCTTTCCTTCCATCTGGCCGATTGCACCGAGGCTCCCGATCCAGGGTCCCTGTCCCGCGAGGACCCCGGGATTGCCGGTAAGTCGGCCGTGCATCTCGGCCATGACGCTGGCTTCGCGCTCATCGCGTGGTCGGACCATCTCGACGTCGGCGTCCGGTACGTGATCGAGAATCTCGATAGCACGACCACCGGGGTATCCGAAGACGTACTCGACGCCTTGCTCGTCCAGTTCTTCGACAAGGCGCTTTCCTGTTTCAGTCATGAGTAGTACATTTGGGTGTCATTCTCGATTGGTGCGCTACGTCCCACTGTGGGTAACTCCCAAGATATAGAGTTTGGGGTGCAACGTTGCAGCAGTCATGAGTGGGGAGCCGGACACTCGGGGTCATTCGAAACCAGCTGGCTTGTTACGTTGTTCAAGTAATTCGATCAGCCAGCAGTACCGGAATCTCACACAATCAGTCACTTTGTGGCCTGTGCTTCCCGTTTCTCTCTAAAAGCGGTGTTCTGCTAACTTGGACAGAATATATTTCAACATATATGATATAGAGTTATCGAGCGTACACGGACAAATTGTATTAATCGCCGGGAACGCGGTTCTACGTTCGATTGAATCCGTTGCGTCGGACGCCTGTCTCCCATATCGCTGGACACAGCCATCGGCTGATTACAGCGGTACTGTTGTAACAGCACCCACCCGACAATCATGGACAGTGTTACAAGCATATGTGTGTAACAATATGGGCACGTAGACTCTTTCTGTACTCTCACCACAGATTGATTATATAGGTCAACGAACTGTCTTTGCCCGGGGTAGAGCCACTCGTTCTTCGAGGTCACAGCGAACGTGGTTGCTTGTCTGTTCTACTAGTTCGAACCCGTACACACTACAAGATGTTTATATACCGGACCCGCCCGGACGGTCCCCTATCCGAGCGGGGATGACAGGAAATCGCCGATCCGAGACTGAGCACCGATACGAGAAGCGTTCTGCACGCCCGGTATAGAGCGCAGTCAACCGCAAGTGATTGCACGGAAGGATCAGAATCCGTGTCACGAGTATCCGTGCCAGTGAGGGTCAGAATCACACTGTAGAGGACATGAACTGTGTGTGACACCTGCCTCCGACACCGTTCGTAAGGTTCGAACGAGTATCGACGCTGACGCGCCACGGACATGACAGTATGGAAAAGGCGGTACTTCAGACGAGAGCTTTCCGAGTATCTGTACGCTTGGTACCAGACAGAATCGTCCGCGGCCCGTCCAATACAGTAGCCACTCGGAACAGCCCGAGCGCTGTCTGTGCCTGACTCAGCCCCTCGCAAGGCCCGTTTCTTCTCTGGGCAGAACTGCTACGGCTCATAATAACGTTTATCACGAAAGATTGTGTCATGGGGAGTGTTGCGATGCACGACACAGTCAGCCGTCGAACTGTCATGAAGAGCATTGGTGCCGCAGGCGCTGTCGGCCTTGCAGGCTGTTCGGCAGATGGTGGTGGCAGCGAGAACACCATCAGCATGGGTATCCTAATGGGAGTAACAGGCGGTCTGTCCGAGGTGGGTCCTGCGATTCGGGATGCAGCAGAACTAGCTGTAAAGCAGGTCCAGGACGCGGACAACGGGTTCTCAGTCGATACGCAGTTCGAGAATACGGAGACCAAACCGAGCCGAGGCGTGAGTGGCGCAGAAGCTCTGATAAACGGCGGGTATCCGATGATTTGTGGGGGGCTAGCGTCGTCAGTGACACTGCAGGTCGCCGAGAACGTCGCGATTCCAAATCAGGCGGTGATGTGCTCACCATCGGCGACGTCGCCTGATGTCGCCTCGCTCGAAGACAACGATTTTGTGTACCGAACGCCGCCGACAGACAAGCTACAGGGGTCGCTGCTGGCACAGATAGCGGCCGAACGGCGTGAGAAAGAGAGTGCAGCTATCCTCTTTCTCAACAACGCGTACGGGAACGGTCTGTCGAACGGATTCACCAAGACGTTTGAGTCGGAGTACGGTGGTGAGGTTCTAAATCAGGTCTCGTACTCGGCGGGTCGATCCTCATACACATCACAGTTGCAAAACGCCCTTGACGGTGACCCGGAGACGCTCGTGATTATTGGCTACCCCGAGAGCGGGACCAAGATCTTCCGGAACTTCTACGAGAACTTCAACAGAGCGGACATGGACATTCTGGTCCCGGACGGCCTCAGGGCCGATGACTTACCCGGGAACGTGGGACACGATATGACAAACGTCCGCGGGACCAATCCGTCATCGGCCGGTCCAGGGATCGAGTACTTCAGATCGGCATACGAGGAGGAGTATGGCTCTGCACCGGGGCCGTTCAATCAGCAGTCGTTTGATGCGGCGGCAGTCCTCATGCTGGCACGCGCGGCAGCGGGTGAAGATGATGGGACTGCAATCCGCGATCAAATGCGAGCGGTCACAGACTCTGGTGGCGAAGCGGTCGGACCTGAAAATCTGGGCGCTGGTGTTTCACTGGCGGCCGACGGGAACGAAATCAATTATCAGGGCGTCTCAGGCCCAGTCGAGTTCGACGAGAATGGTGACCTCGCCAGCGCCGTGTACAACTACTTCAGGTACACAGCGAACGGCACAGAGAACATCGAGCAGGTCGAAGTGTAACGAGAACACCATTGGGCTTTCTCACTCCCAGTTGCGTCCCTTTCAGAGACGGCCATCCGGGAAGAGCTTGTGACATCGCCATGACTCAGGTAGATACTATTCAACATACTGTGTGGCAAGGCCGTCAAGATAGACAGTATCACACAACCAAAAGACTATAATCAAATACCATTATATGGTTGAACTGATGTCTCAGTACGCAGCACGCGTCGAAGAGATGGATATCAGTGGTATCCGAGAAGTCTTCGAGGCGGCAGGCGAAGACGCAATAAATCTGGGTCTCGGTCAGCCTGATTTCCCCACTCCAGAACACGCCCGGGAGGCAGCGATGAATGCGATTCAGGATGGGATGGGTGATTCATACACGTCCAACAAGGGGATTCCAGAACTCAGAGAGGCCATCAGTGAACGCTACGCCACCGATAACGGGCAGGACATACCGCCCGAAAATATCATCGCCACTGCCGGCGCAAGCGAGGCAATCCACGTCGCAATCGAGGCCCACGTCCAGTCAGGTGACGAAGTGATCTGCCCCGACCCCGGGTTTCTGGCCTACGAACAACTGGTACTACTTGCCGGCGGCGAACCCAAGCGGGTCGAGCTCAGAGACGACCTGACCCTTGACCCCGCTGCTGTCGAGGATGCCATCACGGACAACACGTCGCTGTTTATCGTTAACAGTCCAGCGAACCCCACCGGCGCAGTGCAATCGAAACGGGATATGGCAGAGTTCGCGCGGATAGCGGACGAGCACGAGATCATCTGCCTCTCCGACGAGGTGTACGAGAAGATTGTCTTCGATGGTGAGCACCATTCGCCGGCGGAGTTCGCTAGCTCCGACAGGGTCATTCAGGCCAGTGCGTGCTCGAAAACGTACTCGATGACAGGGTGGCGGCTCGGGTGGGTGGCGGCCAGTTCGGAGCGAATCGAGCGGATGCTTCGAGTCCACCAGTACGTGCAGGCGTGCGCCAGTGCTCCCTCACAGTACGCAGCTAAAGCGGCGCTGACTGGCCCACAGGAACCGGTTCGAGAGATGGTGTCGGCCTTTGAGGAGCGACGAAACGTCCTTCTCGATGGGCTGGAGGATATCGGCCTTGACACGCCGGTCCCCAAGGGGGCGTTCTACGCGATGCCTCACGTCCCGGAAGGGTGGACCCAGAAGATGCTGGACAACGATGTCATCGTGGTCCCTGGCGAGGCGTTTGGGCCGAGTGGAAGTGGGCAAGCACGCATTTCGTATGCCACAAGCACAACTGAACTGAAATCGGCGCTGGAAGTGATGCGAACGGTCACGAATTCGCTGTAGGGTACCACTGAGATTCGTGCTTGACTGTGCTTTCGGATAGGTGGGCTCATATCTCTCGTCGCGGGTCCGGGTCCGTGACGGGGTATAATCTCGTTATCGGCACCTGCAAGAGAAAACCTGTCCGATTCACATATGATGGCCCATACTTGTGGAATGTTGCCCTGTGTGATACTAGCACGAAATTGGTGTGCGTCTTCGGTTCTCCCGGATTCTATGACAATTTTACATCAAGATTTTTAACACTGGGTACAGAGCACAGAAATATGGCGGCACGAGACTACTACAGCCGTGGACAGAATATAGTGTATAACCGCCCAGTACTCGTTGTATTCGCGGTTATCGGCGTGTTTCTCGTCTTCGATATCTTTCGACAGCTAGGAACTGGAACAATTACCGCCACAGATCTCGTGAGTTATCTCTGGAACGGACTGGTGCTTGGGATGTCGCTTGGACTGGCCGGCGTCGGCCTCTCGATGACATACAGCATCCTCAATTTCGCGAACTTTGCCCACGGCGACCTGATTACGAGCGGTGCGTTCGCCGGGTGGGCGACGGCGTTTCTGATTGCCGGGCTGGGTGACTTCTCCGTTGAAGCGCTCGTCCTCATCGGCGGCCCAATCGCGGTCGGTTCGAACGAGCTTGGAATAAACGTCGTCAATACCCCACTGGCCCTGCTGGCTGGCCTACTGGTCGCTGCGGTCCTGACAGCCGCCCTTTCGCTTTTGCTGGATCGAATCGTTTTCAAGCCGATGCGTAGCGCCGACGGTGTGACGCTGATGATTGCTAGCGTCGGTGTCGCACTGTTCCTTCGTAACTTCCTCACCTTTTCGTTCCTGACCGACAGCCGCGGACTGACAGGCGGGAACGTCCCCCAGTTTACTCTTGGAGGCGTCACCTTTGGCGGGCACCAGATTACGCTGGTCCTCGTCGCCGCACTCCTGATGCTTGCCACCCACGTTCTGCTCCAGTACACTAAAATCGGTACGGCGATGCGTGCAATGGCTGCGAACAAAGACCTCGCAAAAGTCACGGGCATCCCCACAGAGCGCGTCGTCAAACTCACGTGGGGTATCGGCGGCGGGCTTACCGGGTGTGCAGGCTTTCTTATCGCATTACAGCAGGGGACGCTCACAGTAACAATGGGGTGGGACCTGCTGCTACTGGTGTTCGCAGCGGTCATCCTCGGCGGTGTCGGTTCGATTTACGGCGCAATGGTCGGCGGTGTCATTCTCGGCATCGCGAGCCGACTCGCGCTCGTCTGGATTCCAGCCAGCTTCCTCCTGGCTGCGGCGTTCGTTCTCATGATCGTCATGCTGCTCGTGCGTCCGTCGGGGCTGTTCAGCGGGAGGACGACGGCATGAGTACAGGCTCTATTCAGGCGCGGGCTGAGGGTTGGCTCGGCAACAATGACGTGCGCCTGCTTATCGCTCTTGCCCTCGCTATCGGGGGGTTGTACGCGCTTTTCAGCGTCGTCCTTGGGTTCCAGCTGAATGGCACGGTCAACACGCTCCGCCGTGTCGCCTTCCTTTCAGCGATCTATGCCATGTTGGCGCTCGCGCTGAACCTCCAGTGGGGATACGCGGGCCTGTTCAATCTCGGTGCAGCAGGGTTCATGGCAATCGGTGTGTACACGATGGGGATACTGACCGCTCCGGTGACGGCCAGTCCGCCTGGCTTTGGGCTACCACTCCCGGTTGCGATTCTGGGTGCAATACTCGTGACTGGACTCATCGGTGGCCTCGCTGCGTTACCTGCGATCCGACTCCGTGCCGATTATCTTGCAATCGTCACTGTCGCATTCTCGGAAATCGTCCGCCTCACACTCCGTGCGCCGGAGTTCGCAAACACCCGCATCGCCGGTGTTGCATTCGGGACGGGCGGCGCAACGGGGCTGTCCTTGCCATCGAATCCGATCCGGATTCTCTTTTACACGGACCCGGCCGCAACAGCCCCAGCACCCAACGCTCTCGGGGCGGCGATATTCAGCGCCGTGGAACCGCTGGGAATTGAGGAGACGCTAGTCATCGGCTGGGCGTACGTGGTCGTGTTATGCCTCTGTCTTGGCCTCCTGTACTGGCTGATGGTTCGCATCGGGAAGTCACCTTTCGGACGCGTCCTCAAGAGTATTCGCGAGGACCAGCAGGTCACGCAGGCGCTGGGGAAGGATACGCGCCTGTTCAAGATCAAGACGTTCGCGCTTGGCTGTGCGCTCATGGGCCTGATTGCTATCCTCTGGCGTCTCTCTGGGGGGTATGCCTCACCACGGATGTTCAAACCGATACAGACGTTTTACATCTTCATTGCGCTGTTTATCGGCGGGACTGGCTCGCCAACGGGGAGTATTGTCGGCGGTGCTCTATTCGCGAGTCTGCTCTTCGAAGGCCCTTCGTTTATCCGCCGGGTCGTAGCGGAGTCCCTCCAGCTCAGCAATGCTCCCGATACGCTTGTCGCGGCCATCGTCGAGTTAGGCTCCGGTGATGTCATACCGTTACTGGCGTATTCCGTGCAGGACGTGAGCATCTCTGCGCTCCGGCTTATGCTGCTAGGTATCGTTCTGGTGTATCTTATGCAACGGCATCCGGATGGCCTGCTCGGTCACCGAAAAGCAATCGCATCAAGCGTTGACCTCTCGCAACGGGAAACTCGCGAGGACGACTATGAGTAAGAACGTACAATCAGCACAGAGGGACCAGACCCAGAACGGACAGCAAGAGCAGATACTCACAGTGAAGAACCTGCGAAAGACGTTTGGTGGTATTACCGCCGTCGCTGACGTCTCTTTCCACGTCGAAAAGGGGTCGATCACTGGCCTGATTGGTCCGAATGGTGCAGGCAAGTCGACGACGTTCGACCTCATTACCGGTGTGCAACGCCCGGACGGGGGCGCAGTCGAGTTCAACGACACGGAGATAACGGGGTATCGGTCAGATCAGGTTGCAAACCAGGGTCTCGTACGGACCTTCCAGATAGCACGGGAGCTCTCGGAGATGACCGTGCTGGAAAATCTGATGCTGGCACCACAGAACCAGGTCGGCGAAGCAATCTGGCGGGCGGTCCTCCCGCGAGCCAGAACACAGGTCGTCGAGCAGGAGAAGGCGCTCCGAAAACAGGCCTGGGAAATGCTTGAACTGTTCGAGATAGAACACGTCGCGCACGAATCCGCCGGCAATCTCTCAGGGGGCCAACGGAAGCTGCTGGAGATGGCGCGTGTGCTCATGACCGATCCCGAGATGGTGTTGCTAGATGAACCGCTTGCAGGAGTCAACCCAACGCTTGAGGAGAAACTCATTGACCGGTTGCATACGCTCAAAGAGCAGGGCTACACCTTCCTCTTCGTCGAACACGACATGGACGTCATTATGAATAACTGCGATACGGTCATCGTGATGCACCAGGGGAGTGTTCTCACAGAGGGCCAACCGGACACAGTGAAAAACAATGATAAAGTACTCGATGCATACCTCGGAGAAGAGGTGACAATATGAGCTTACTATCAGTGCAGCAACTGGACGCCGGCTACGGTGATCTGCAGATTCTCACAGATGTCGACATGGAGGTCGGACAGGGTGAGTACATCACCATCGTCGGCCCGAATGGTGCAGGCAAATCCACTGTGATGAAATCAGTGTTCGGACTGACGACGTACATGGGTGGGAAAATCGTATTCGGTGAGCAGGACATCGCCGGTGAACAACCGGAAGAGATAATCTCGTACGGTTTGAGCTTTGTTCCCCAGAGCAACAACGTGTTCGAGCCGCTGACGGTCACCGAGAACCTCAAGATGGGTGCATACACGCTGGACCAGTTCCCGGAGGAACGGTTACAGGCGGTTTACGACCGGTTCCCGATACTGGAATCCCGGTCGGAGCAGAAAGCAGGGACACTGTCAGGGGGGCAACAACAGATGCTGGCGATGGGCCGTGCGCTCATGCTTGATCCCGACCTGTTACTGCTCGACGAGCCCAGCGCAGGCCTCGCACCGGATCTCGTCGATGAGATGTTTGACCGGATTGATGAGATTAACGACGCCGGTACCGCAGTTCTCCTCGTCGAACAAAACGCCAAAGAGGCATTGCGCCGGTGTGACCGCGGCTATGTACTTGTACAGGGGCAGAACCGACACGAAGACAGCGGTGAGGCACTCCTCAACGACCAACAGGTCCGCGAGGATTTTCTCGGCGGGTAGCTCCTGTATCCCGACACTGGCTTGGTGGCTGTGTTTTGTCACAGGCATACTCCCACACGAATTACTCCACGGGCTGTTGCGTCTGCATATGTCGTTGACTCTTCGATGGGCCGCATAATTGGCGAACACATTTGGACGCTGCCGGCCTGCCTCCATCTAGGTGGCAGTCATTTTACACGCCTCGTTCCAGACAACTGCTTGCACTATCGTACCGTCGGTAAGAGTGTCTGCATGACGGTTGTACCGATACTCTCACAAATTGTAGCCATGGCTGCAAACATCAATAAAATTACATTTGCCGCCACATCCACGCCGCTCTGTGCCGACACACATCACCGTTCACACCGGGATAGCCACTGTGTCGTGTGAACGAGTGCCGCACAAACAATAAGTATCTACCATGTCAGACTCCACATATGCACCCGGGCTCGAACCCTACCGCCTGCCCTGCAGGTCAGCTGTCCCGGCAATTAATGGATTGGGCACTGCCCTCCGCCACAGCTACATCTTTTCGATTTTCGACATTTAAACTGGCGTAGACCGCTGGCGCACAGGTGGTCCCTGTGGTCCGGTGGAAAACGCCAGCCTTGAACTCGCTCGGGGAGCCGTAACCAGCGGCTGTTCGGGTCATCAGGGTCTGTCGAGGGAGCGTCTGTCGAATACGAAAACATCATCGAAAACAATGAACATGAAAAACGAAGCAGGAAACACGGACTTGCCAGCGCCCGTCAGACAAGATTCGGACCTGGTACAGGTACTGGATGCTGAAGGCAACGTACTACCGCAGGCCTCTGTCCCACCTCTCTCAGATAGGCAGTTACTTGAGCTGTATGAGACTATCAAGCTCGCTCGTCACTTTGACCAGCGGGCGATTAGCTTTCAGCGACAGGGACGACTGGCAACGTACGCACCAATGACCGGACAGGAGGGGTCACAGGTCGCCACGAGCTTGGCGCTTGCCGAACAAGACTGGTTGTTCCCGACCTACAGAGAGCACGCGGCGAAGTACGCCCACGGGATGGAACTGGAATCCCTCTTCGAGCCACTGCGGGGTTATCGGGAAGGATACGCAATTCCGGAAGACGTCAACGTGATGCCGGAGTACATACCGATTGCAACCCAAGTCCCACAGGCCATGGGAATGGCTTGGGGACACAAGCTACAGGGAAAAACGGATACGGCCGTCCTGTGTCACCTCGGTGATGGTGCGACCTCCGAAGGAGACTTCCACGAAGGGCTGAACTTCGCTGGGGTGTTCGATGTCCCTGCTGTATTCGTCTGTAACAACAACCAATGGGCGATTTCGGTCCCCCGAGAGCAACAGACCGCGAGCGAAACAATCGCTGAAAAGGCACAGGCATATGGCATCGACGGCGTGCGAGTCGACGGGTTGGACCCGCTTGCGGTCTACAAGGTCGCCAGTGAGGCACTCGAAAAAGCCCGGAATCCAGATCCCGGTGAGCGACGGCCGACGCTCATCGAGTCCGTTCAGTATCGCTTTGGTGCACACACTACCGCGGATGACCCGTCCGTTTACAGAGACGAATCGGAGGAAGAAGCCTGGCGAGACCGTGACCCTGTGGACCGGATTGAAAAGTATCTCTACAACGAGGGCATTCTCGATTCAGCTCTCGAAAGTGAGATCCAAGACCGAATCGAACAAGAGGTTAGTGAAGCGATAGAAACGGCGGAGCAGACGGAGACGAGTCCGGACAATATCGTTGAGCACGTGTACGACGAGGTTCCAGCGCGACTCGAAGAACAGCGGGACGAACTGAACCGGCTGCGTGAGAAGTACGATGACGGTGCGTTCTCGGAGGTGCTGGAATGAGCTCGACAGCCAGCACGCAGACTGGGCAAAATGCCCAGCGTCTCACTCTCGTGGAGGCGATACAGGACGGGTTGTACACTGAAATGGCACAGGACGACAACGTCGTCGTCTTGGGCGAAGACGTCGGCAAGAACGGCGGTGTTTTCAGAGCAACCGACCAGCTCTACGAAGAGTTCGGCGAAGACCGCGTCATCGACACGCCACTGGCAGAAGCCGGAATCATCGGGGCTTCGATCGGACTCGCTCAGACCGGGATGAAGCCTGTTCCCGAGATGCAGTTCATGGGCTTCATGTACCCTGCCTTCGACCAGATTGTCAGTCACGCTGCCCGCCTCCGGAGCCGTAGTCAGGGCCAGTATTCGGTGCCGATGGTGATACGGGCTCCGTACGGCGGTGGTATCCGGGCCCCAGAACACCACTCCGAGTCGAAGGAAGCGTTCTTCGTGCACGAGCCCGGCCTCAAGGTCGTCTCGCCAAGCACGCCCTACGATGCAAAGGGACTGCTGGCGGCGTCCATCCACGACCCGGATCCAGTCATCTTCCTGGAGCCGAAGTTGATCTACCGCGCCTTTCGTGAGGATGTCCCAACGAAGCCGTATGAAGTGTCCCTGAGTGAGGCTGCTGTCCGGCGGGAGGGGACCGACATCTCAGTCTATACCTGGGGGGCAATGACTCGGCCTGCCCTGATCGCCGCGGAGAATCTCAGCCAATCACATGGCATCGATGCCGAAATCATCGATTTGCGGACTCTGTCCCCACTCGACATAGAGACGATCACTGACTCATTCAAAAAGACCGGAAGAGCCGCGATTGTTCACGAAGCACCGAAGACTGGCGGATTAGGAGCGGAAATCGCAACGACAATTCAGGAAGAAGCGCTCGTACATCAGGAAGCGCCAATCAAACGAATCGCCGGCTTCGATGCCCCCATGCCACTCCATTCGCTGGAGGATTACTATCTGCCACAGGCCGTCCGTATTCAGGACGGAATCCGCGAAACAGTCGATTTCTAACATGGTGCGCGAATTCGAACTACCCGATGTCGGTGAAGGCGTCGCTGAGGGCGAACTGCTACGCTGGCGTGTCGAGCCGGGCGACTCTGTTTCGGAGGACCAGCCGGTAGCGGAAGTCGAGACCGACAAAGCCGTCGTTGATGTTCCATCACCCGTCGACGGCGTTGTCGAAGAACTCCGTGCTGGTGAAGGTGAGACCGTCCCAGTCGGTGATGTGATCATTGTCTTTCGGGTTGAGGATGAAGACGGAGCTGAAACAGCGTCGACAGACAACACCACTGCGGACACCAGCCAGCAATCCACTATCGGAGCCACAGCACAGCCAGCCAGCGATACGCAGTCAGACCCGGAAGTGACACAGCGCGTCCACATCCCCGCCTCGCCGTCTGTGCGTCGTCTTGCCCGCTCGCTGGGCGTCGATATTTCCAGTATCGCGGACTCGTCTTCGGGACGGATAACCAAATCCGATGTTCGCGCGCACGCGGGAGCGGACCCCGCGACTCAGGACCGTTCAACTCAACAGACCGCTGCCCCGACGCAACGAAACCGGGAGGCGGCCTCGGCGCAGTCTGTCAGTCCGGCACAGACTGGCGACACAGCAGACCGGGAAACGACCGTTGCCGTCCCGAAAGCCAGGCATATTGCAGCGGAGGCAGGAATAGATCTCGATACCGTCCCCACCGACGAACAAAAGGACGGCGAACCGTTTGTCACGCTGGAAGCGGTCCAGGAGTACGCAAAGGCACAACAGCAGGCACAGAAAACGGATGGAGAAGCGCTAGCCGAGGGCGCAGCAACAGACGATCCAGCGCGCCCGGAATCTCGGAAGCCATACAACGGGATCAGGCAAACGATTGGATCGGCGATGACGTCGTCGAAATACACGGCTCCACACGTCACCCATCAGGACGAGGTTGATGTTACCGCTCTGGTCGACGCTCGCTCGACCCTCAAACAGGAGGCCGAGGAGCACGGTACTCGACTGACGTATATGCCGTTCGTTATGAAAGCATGTGCCGCGGCCCTCAAAAAGAACCCACAGGTAAACGCCTCCCTCGACGAAGCAAACGAAGAGATTGTCGAGAAACAGTACTACAATATCGGCGTCGCAACGGCAACTGATGCTGGGCTGTTAGTTCCCGTTGTCAAGGACGTCGATAAGAAAGACCTGTTCGAAGTTGCCTCGGAAACCAACGAAAAGACCCAGAAAGCCAGAGAACGGCGTCTTTCGCCGGCGGAAATGCGTGATGGGACATTTACCATCTCGAACATCGGCGGAATCGGCGGGGAGTACGGCACCCCGATAATCAATCAGCCGGAGAGCGCTATTTTGGCACTGGGTGCAATCAAGAAGAAGCCACGGGTCGTCGAAGCTGATGGTGAAGAGACGATAGAACCTCGACATATTATGACACTATCGTTGTCGTTCGACCATCGGGTGCTTGATGGTGCAGACGCTGCACAGTTCACGAACTCCGTACAGAAATACCTGCGAAATCCAAACCTGCTACTACTAGAATAATGGTCGTCGGAGATGTAACTACGTCGACTGACGTACTGGTTATTGGTGCGGGTCCCGGCGGATACGTCGCCGCAATCCGCGCTGCACAGCTTGACCTCGATGTCACGCTCGTTGAAAAGGGAGAGTACGGGGGAGCCTGTCTCAACCGAGGCTGTATCCCCTCTAAGGCGCTGATACACGGTTCAAAACTGGCATCAGAGGCCGGCAACGCGGAGGAACTGGGGATTTACGCGGACCCAACGGTCGCACTCGACGAGATGATGAGCTGGAAAGACGGCGTCGTCGACCAGTTAACGAGCGGTATCGAGCAACTGTGTACGGCAACTGGTGTGAACCTGCTGAGAGGGACTGCCGAATTTGCCGACGAAAACAAGGTCAGAATCGTCCACCAGGGTGAAGGACAGGGGTCTGAATCGCTGAAATTCGAACGCTGCATCATCGCGACGGGATCCAGACCGGTTGCAATTCCGGGGTTCGACTTCGATGATGAGCGTATTGTCTCGTCAGATGGCGCTCTGAACTTCGACACAGTGCCAGACGAACTCGCAATCGTCGGAGCTGGATACATCGGCATGGAGCTAGCGACTGTCTTTAGCCGACTTGGGAGCGACGTCTCGGTTATTGAGATGCTCGGACAGGCGCTTCCCAGCTATCAGGAAGACATCGCCTCGATAGTCAGGCAGCGAGCGGAGGACATCGGTGTGGATTTCCATTTCGGGTACACTGCGGACAGCTGGGTGGAGTCGGGCGATGAGGCCGTTCTGACTGCTGTCCCCACGGAAGAGGCGGCACATGATAGCGATATAGAACTCACCGCTGACAGAATACTTGTTGCCGTCGGCAGGCGCCCGGTGACTGACACCCTCAGTATCGACGCCGCTGGCGTCGAAACCAGTTCTCAGGGGTTCATTCCAACAGATAGCAGGTGCCGGACAAACAAGGAGCACATTTTCGCGGTCGGTGACGTTGCGGGTGAACCGATGCTCGCGCACAAGGGATCGAAAGAAGGAGAGGTTGCAGCGGAAGTCATTGCTGGTGAACCCGCTGCGGTCGACTATCAGGCACTCCCGGCTGCCGTGTTTACCGATCCGGAAATCGGAACTGTGGGGCTGACGGCAGCGGAAGCAGCAAATGAAGGTGTCGCACCGCTCACCGGTGAGTTCCAGTTTCAGGCATCTGGACGAGCACTAACCGCAAACCGGACGGACGGCTTTGTCCGAATCGTCGCTGCAAAAGAAACTGAACGTGTAATCGGTGCACAGATTGTCGGGCCGGAGGCAGCCGAATTGATTGCAGAAATCGCAGCAATGATCGAAATGGGTGCTAAGCTCCAGGACATCGGGTCCACTGTCCATACGCATCCAACATTAAGTGAATCGATAATGGAAGCCGCACAGAGTGCAAGAGGAAAGGCGATACACAGACAAAACTAACTGAACCACATTGAGACATCCGTCTCTTTATTTACGACCAAACTGCGAAAGCCTCCACCCAATTATGGCCGATATGGTATTGTCTGCTAATTCAAAACTGCAACTTCAGAGCAGATAGTCACTGAGAGGACTCTACGTTGCCCTTTCATCATACCGACTGTATATAGGTTCGCCGGCGGACACCGGCTATGAACCAGAGTCAGTCGTTTGCGACCGTTTGCGTTGCGCCACCGTCACTGGTGCTCAGTTTGTTGTCTTCTTCTTTTTCAGGTCTCGGTGCGTCTGTTGGCAGTTCTTTGTACAGGATACCCTTACTTCCATTATAGTATGTCATGTGGTGGCATGGATTGTGGAAACACCTAAACCCATCCCTTATTCTGTACTGTTGCATATTAATACACTGAGAATATTTATATATCAGACAACTCTTCAGAACGAGAAAATAAAGTGAGTGTCCAAACAAAACGGGTAATATACATATACCCAAGCTTTTATCTCAGCCAAATACTCAGATATTGTTTTATACTCCTAGATGTACTGCTATTTGGCTTTCCACAGCGTCAGCTAAAATATGAAGATATCATATTGTGTTCGATAGCTTTGTATATATAGGGCTTGTGCTGATATCGATCTAAACATATATGTTAAATGTCGGGATACTGAGATATCATACACTCCTCTTCGCAGAAGAAATGCTCCGTTATATTTCCGGCCGAGTCTCGTATCGTAACTCCACTGTATCTCATCCGCTCGCTGATTACCTGTCCACAGTAGTCACAGCGGTAGCTCGGTGACCCGCCAACCAAGACTCGCGTTGACTTGTTTTGAATAATCAGCTCGGCAGCGGCTGTGTTGCTGCTAGTATTCATGCTGCAACGACCGGTTGCTAGTGGCTGCTCTGCCTCAGTTTCTCCCTTCATCGTTTGTATCGATTCGTTGTTGACAGGTGGAGGGCTCGTTTTACTGGAACACATCTCCGGCGTAGCGATGGACGGCTTCCCGACGTTTACCACCGATTCCGGGTTACTGCCCAGGGTATGGTGGGCCACCGGATATGTCGGATTAAAACGTATAATCAGTCTCTACAGCCACTGCATCTCTCGTTCTCTGGGACGCTTCTGTCGTCCGAGAACCCGGTATCATACATCTATATGATTAACTGTCGTATTTAATCATTTGGTTAGTATACAGCAATTCCGCTACTGAGAGGGGGTCGCTTACAGACGCAGGTAATTGGTGAGTGTGAATATCACTCACAGAATCGTTAAGTGTACATCCATTAAAGATACTTGCATGAACCCGGGCGTTAACCGTACGGCTTGGAAGGCAAGCCCGCTGTCCCGGCACTTGATCGGTGCGGATTGCTCTCTATCTAGTTTTACATTTTTTACATTTTAAACTGACGTAGACCATCACAGTGCGGGCAAACGCCGGCACACAGGTGGAAAACGTCAGTCTTGGCTGGTCTCCAGAGCACCAGCCGACGGTTTTCGGGTCGAGACGACCCACCCTACGAAGCGCTATGACACCAACGACAAATCACACTCAGCAACATCATGAACGCACAAAACACGCAGGAGCATCGTAGCCAACAACCAGCAGATATCGCAAACGCGGACCAAGCGCGAAGTGCAGTCCCCGAAAGCGTTGAGAGCCAATCTATCAGGGTCGTGGTTAACTCGATTGCAACGCGACACTGCGATCACTGTGGAGCACCGATCGGTGAAAACGTCCAGTATCGAAATGTGACTACCAGAGATAATTCCGGTAACGTCACGGAATACGCGTTCTGCAGTGTCGACTGTAAGTCCGACCGGTTCCCGAGGCTCGGCTGACTGCTGTCCGTCGTGGAACAGGTGTGCTTACGGGACTGCTGTCCGGGCTGTCTGTGATAATACGTACAGATACCGTTATGCGGACTGACAGTCGCAGCCATCTTGTTCCAGAAACGCGACAATATCGTAGCTACGGCCACAGTCCTCACACAGCACCTGCAGTTCGTTGATGATGTTGAACTCGCCTGCCGAGATGGCGTCGTTTTTTTCTAGACTCTCGATAGTTTGTCTTGTTACAGCGGTGGTTCGCCCCCGGAGGCGCTGTATTCTGTCAATAGCGCTTTTTTTCCGCTCTCCGGGCGTCTGCTCAGGTCTGACCGCGCCACGGTCGTTCGTGAGGTAGCGATACACTGTCTGGTGGGAGATAAAGTCAGCCATCACAGATTCGATATCGACGCCGCTCTGTTCGAGGCGAGAGCGTATGATCGGGGCGTCGGCGTCATCTTCACTGAGTGACTGATAGACCTGTTGGATATCGCCACTTAGTGTCGGAGCGTCAGTCCCTTCGATGGCCGATTCGAGCACTGACTGATTGAAATAGTCAGCAAGGTCGCGGGTACTTTGCTCTTCGCCCTCGTCGCCAACCCACCGACTTTCGAGCTCTGCACCCATCCCGACAAGATCGTATTTCTGAATCACGGCATCGACTTTGCTCGTCCCCCCTCCGGGCTGTGAGTCATCTGTGGTCATGATTCGATTTACGTGGTGTCTATGGTTACTAAACACTCCCGCATATCGAGAGTTCCGTTGGGGACCAGTACGCACAGAAGCGTTATGTGACCCGTACTCTAGGATAGGCTGGCAGATTCACAACTCGACCGACTCATCTGATTCAGTGTCGGGCTCGCGCACCCACACCACTGGAACTGGGGACGTCCGGACGATTTTGGCGCTGACACCACCCATGACGTACCTGCTGAAATCCGTCCGTCCGTGTGTCCCCATCATCGCGAGATCGACCTCGTTCTCGTCTATGTAGTCACAAATCACCTTCGAAGGGGTACCGTATTCGATGGCTGTGGTGACCGAGTCAAGCGACGCTTCCTCGACCCTCTCGGTCGCCTCCGCCACAATTTCGCTCGCCCGATCAGTCAACTCCCCCTCCTTTCGGCCAGAGCGCGTCTCGGGCCCGAGCCCGGCGGTCTCGACAACGTGGAGCAGATGGAGTGTGGCCCCCGTCGCTTTTGCAACGGCAATCCCCTGTGTCACTGCGAGCTCTGCGCCACGACTGCCATCCGTTGGGACGAGGACGTGCTTTGGCGGATACGCGAGTGACCGATCCTTGGCAGGGTTGACCGCAACGACGGGCACTGTCGCCGTGTTGATGACACGCTCGGTGACGCTTCCGAGGAGGATTCGCTTGATCCCACGTTGCCCGTGTGTCGGCATGACGATGCAGTCACTGTCGGACTGTTCGCTGTAGTCGACTATCGTCCTGTGTGGGTCACCCTGAAGGACTGCAGAGACAACTGGAACGCCGCTGTCCTTCGCGCGTTGTGTGGCTTCTGCCACAATGCGCTCTCCCTCTGTTTCGAGAACGTCGACGACTTCTTCACGAACCGTGGTGGCACTGTCGTGGCCAGTGTCAGCGACGTTGAGGATATGGATTGTCGCCTCGTGCTCGACTGCGATCTGTAGCGCGTATTCAAGAACCGATTCTGCGGCGTCGCTCCCGTCAGTCGGGAACAGGATGGTGTCGTACATGCTGGTAGTCGCTTGGTTGAACCCCGGTCAGCTATCTGGGCAACGGAGACCGTCGTGGGGTGGGTGGAAGGCTCTATTTGTCCTCCCGTTGTGACTGTGGCCTCTGAGCCCCTGTTGTATCATCGTCTGCGTAGCAAACTGTTCGGCTCGCTGTCGTTTCAGATGCATGGTAGTCCAGAGACGCTGTTCGACGAACTACACAGTGAGATCTAATAACATCTCGCCTGCTGACGGTTCTTGACATCTATTCTGATAGAGAATGTACAGTACTGCTGTCGGGTCTCTATAGAGTTGATGCGCTGACGGAGTGGTCTTGGCACACATTTTTACCATAACCCTTCGCGTGTTGAGATATGGCAGCAGTCCGACGCCTTGTTATCGATGTCCTGAAACCACACGACCCACCGCTACTGACGTTCACCGATCAACTGGCCGAAATTGCGAGTGTCGATGGAGCAACAGCGTCCCTGATTGAACTGGATCAGGAAGTGCAAAACGTCAAGCTCACGTTCGAAGGCGACGATCTGGACTTCGAGGCGATCGATGAGACGATCGAAAACCTCGGCGGGTCAGTACACTCCGTCGACCAGGTTGCCTGCGGTGACGCCGTTGTCACGGATCGACGGACGTTACAGGATGGCTGATTCGCTGTGGCGTCCATTCGACAGTTCTTCAGGCGCCTGCTTGGAAAGGAAGATGTCCTTGCAATCTCTCGTCGATACTTCATTTCGAACGGCTTCGACGGGACGCTCACGAGCATTGGCATCATCGTCGGGGCCGTCCTTTCGGGGGTCTCTGACGGAGGCACTGTGATCAAAATTGGACTGGGGGCAGCAGTCGGACTCGGGACCTCTGCGGTCTGGAGCGTGTGGGAAATCGAACGTGCCGAAACTCGAGCCGAAATCAGACGTATCGAGCAAGCGATGCTCACAGATCTTGATGATACCCGCGTACAGCGGAACCAGCGCGGTGCCCGGTTCGTTCACGCCATCATGAGCGGGCTGGGGCCGCTTGTCGGGATTCTGATTCCGCTGACGCCGTTCCTTGTCGCCGGGACTGTCGTCACGATGACGGAGGCGGCACTCATTGCGGTCGGCCTGGGCGTCGGTGTGTTGGGTGCGTTCGGTGCCTACATGGGTTCGATTTCGGGCCAGCGGTGGTACGTGGCTGCCGCTCGAATGGGACTTGCTGGCGTAGTCGTGGCAATCCTCAATCTCTTTCTCCCTGGATGAGAGGCCGCTCCTCTGTTTTCCCACTGGAGTCCAAATCCCAACTTCCTTTCTACTGCCCGACCTACACACTGACAGATGCGTGTTGGCTTGCGGCAGTTCAAACGACCGTTGTGCTACGTGATGGCGCTCCTGTATGTTGTTGGGATATTGCATTTCGTCGTGCCAGAGCTATACGTCCAGATCGTGCCGCCGGTTTTGCCGGCGCCGCTTGCGCTGGTGTATCTGTCCGGCGTCGCCGAGGTCGGTGTCGGGCTCGGCCTGTTGGTGCCGCAGACGCGCTCATACGCCGCTTGGGCGACGATTGCACTGCTCGTCGCGATCTTTCCCGCGAACATCTACATGGCTGTCTCTATGGTCACCATCGATGGAACGGGTGGCGGCCAGCCATCTGCGCTGGTCCGCTGGGCGCGGCTGCCGCTTCAGGGCGTGTTGATTCTCTGGGCGTACTGGTACACCGACTGAGCGTGGCGAACGCCCATCGCCCAACCACGGCGAGTTCGTCACGAGCTTGGCGTCAATGGCGACTCGCTTCAGCCGAGAAAGATAGAAGAGTCGCCAACAATCTAAGCAACAGCCCAGCCCCGATACCGACGACCAACATCTCTGATAGGCCTTCAGCCGTTACGTAACCATGTGATTCGGCGGCTGTCACTGCTGAAGACCATACAAACAGTAATTTGCGTAGTTTCGGCAGCCATCGTGTGGAACTATTCCTCTTACTGGATCACTGGCTGCCGGTAAATAGCCGACTTGCCGGCACGCGAGGACCGATGACCCATATTATACTGTGTGTAATATATTATTAGTGACATGACACGAGTCAGCGGGAAATCGGACACCAGGGAGGTCGGCACCGGCGGCATAGCCACGTTTCTCGTCCTGACGTTCGCGTGGTCGTGGGGGTTTTGGGGGCTGAAGGTCCTTCTCGCAGAGGGTGCCGATGTGGGTGTGCAGGTCCTGCCGGATTTGGGTGCGTTCGGTCCAACCGTCGCTGCGCTTCTCGTCGTCGTCTACGCCGACGGGTTCAGGGGAGTGCGGCGACTCGCTGTCCGAGCGTTCCGACTCGACTATCGCAAGCGCTGGGTTCTCATCGCCTTGCTGTTCCCACCAGTGCTCGTCGGCAGCGCCCTCGTAGTAGCCGTCGCTACCGGGACGACACCGACGTTTCCCTGGGCGGACCAACCGTTTGTTCTCCCCATCGCGTTCGTCTGGATCCTCCTGCTTGGCGGGCCAGTTCAAGAAGAGTTCGGGTGGCGTGGCTACCTCCTTGATCCGCTCCAAGAACAGCTTACGCCACTCGGCGGAGGTCTCGCTGTTGGACTCGTCTGGGCAGTCTGGCATCTCCCTCTGTTCTACATCCCGAGCGAGACGATCTACTACGACAATCCATTCCTTGGGTTCGCCGTCGCTATCACGTTGCTCTCTGTGCTCATGACCTGGGTGTACAACAGCACGAACGGCAGTCTACTTCCGGTGGTTCTCATGCACACTTCGTGGAACTGGACCCATGGAATGTTCCCTGTTCTTGACTCTGATCCGGCGAGCCTCGCAATGGTCGGGTTCCTCGTCGCCACCACTATCGTTGTAGTCGTGTATTCGGGGCCGAAGCGGCTAGGACAGGCGGGAGGGCTCGGCCAGCCTGACTGATGCGTACACCTTTCAGACTCGACTGCTAACTGGCTCGTCTATAGTTTCGTCAAGGCGACACCCATTTTCCTGTACGGAATCCGTTCCAGAGGAACAGGTCCGTAGTGTCGTCAGGACTCACATCACTTTCTGCCAGGCTGCGCTCGCTTCGAGTTCTTGCATAGCTGTGTGGAGCTCTGACTGAATCGCCCCGTAATACCGCTTTCGACCGACTGGTGTCTGGATACGGATAATGGCGGTCTCGCTTGTTACCGCAAACAGTGACAGGGACCACTGCCCGGCCTGATAGGACCATTTCCCGAGCGCTGTCGTTTGCTCATCCTGCACAGAGCGCGTGCCTAATTCCCAACTCTGTCGTGTCACATGAGAGAGGCTGAACGGAACAACATCGGGTAGCGTGGCAGCACAGCCGCTTTCACACCGATTGTTATCTACCGCCATGATACAAAATCCGCAATTGGTCAGTAAAAACGTGTCTACTTCCGGGGCTCGAAACTGAGG